>NZ_JBHVTS010000004.1:0-480373 GCF_042884595.1 Agromyces sp. NPDC058126
ATCGGCAGCGGGCGGGGCCGCGACCCGTTCACGACCGAGAGGTCGGAGTGGCAGAGGCTCGCCCGCTCGATCCGCACGCCGACCTCGCCGGCCCGAGGGGCGGTGACGGCGAGCGACTCGATCTCGAGCGGACGGCTCACGGCGTAGGGCCGGGCCGCGCCCTGCTCCCTGAGGACCGCGCTACGCATCCTCGGCCTCGCGGTAGCGCTCGATCACGCGATCGGCGAGCAGCGGGATGATCCGGCCGACGCCGATGCGCTGGAAGTGCTCGGACTCGCGGTGCGCGGCGAAGCCGGCCTCGTCGTCGTAGCGCTCGAGGATGACGATCTCGTCGGGGTTCGCCACCCCGCGGTAGAAGTCGTAGGCGCGGTTGGCCGGTTCGGTACGACTGGCGGCGGCGAGCTCGCCGAGCAGCTCGAGCACGGCCTCGGTCTCGCCGGGCCGCGGGAAGTAGCGGGCGATGACCTGGAACTGGGGTGCGGACACGTGGGTCTCCTGTCGAAGTGGCGCAGCGGGCAGGTCGGGGCAGCGGAGCCCCGCGGCCGAGGACCGGCCACGGGGCATCCGGTCAGCGCCGGGTGATCGACCAGAGCTCGACGTCGCTCGTCGAGACGGCCTTGGCCCCGCCCTTGAGGGCGGCGATCACGTCGTCGCGGCTCTGCACGAAGCCGGCCGCGACGTAGGGCGTGAGCTCGGCGAGCTCCTGCTGCTTGATGTAGGGGATGACCGGCCACGGCATGAGCTGCACGAGGTGCGGCCGGTTCTGCCGCACCGCGTTCGTGCTGCGCGGCAGCGTGGAACGGTCGGTGATGAAGACCTTCTGCATGGTCACCATGCCGAGCTGGTTGGCCTTCTGGATGAGCATCGTGCGGGTGGTGATGAGCCCCTGCGTGCCGATCTTGCGCAGGTACTCGACGCCGCCGCGGTCCTGTGCGAGACCGTCGCTGTTGTCGATGTTCACGAAGACGAACTTGCCCGCAGACGAGAGCGTCGACACGATGCCCTCGAGGTCGGGGAGCGCCACGTTCGCGGCGATCGCGACCTGGCACGGGCCGGCGAGGAACGCCTCGACCGACTCGGTGCCGTAGAGCGAGGCGACGACGGGGTTCCGGTAGAGCCGCTCGTCGAGCGAGCGGGGAAACTCCAGCACGTTCACCGCATTCCTGCCCTCGTCTGCGGACTCGTTCATCGCAGCATCAGGCGTCGAGCCCGAGCTTACCCGGGTTCAGCAGGTTCTTCGGGTCGAGCGCCGCCTTCACCGCGCGCAGCACCTCGAAGCCCGCGCCGAGCGACTTGGCCATGTACGGCGCGCGCAGCAGGCCCACGCCGTGGTGGTGGCTGAGGGTCGCGCCGTGCTTCAGGATCACGGCGTTCGCGGCATCCCACGCGGCCCGGTACCACTCGGCGCGCTGGTCGACCTCGACGTCGCCGCGGAGCGAGAAGTAGAGGCAGGCGCCGTCGACGTAGGCGTGCGACTGGTGGGCCGAGCCGGCGAGCGTGCCCGGCACGGCGTCGATCGCGGCGACGACCTCGTCGTAGATCGCGGGCAGGTCGCGCCAGCGGCCGATCATCTCGAGCGTGTCGGCGACGAAGCCGGGGCTGCGCGTGAAGCCCTCGGCGCTCTTGCCCGTGAGGTAGCGGGTGTCGAGCCACCGCTCGAAGATCGCCTCGTCGTCGAGCTTCACGCCGGCCTCGGCGCAGATGCGCTCGCTGATGGCGAGGCCCGCGTCGACGAGCTCCTGCGTGCCCTCGTCGGCGACGAGCAGCACGTTCTGCTCGGGCAGGTCGAACTGCACGCCGCTCTCGAGCTCGTCGTAGAGGCGGAGCGCGGCGGGGTTGGCCCCCTGCTGCATGATCTGCCGGCACGCCTCGAGCCCGGCGGCGAAGGTCGGGAAGCCGTAGGCGATCGCGCGGCCGTACGACGGCAGGCGGTGCAGCTTGAAGCGGATCGTCGTGATGACGCCGAGGGTGCCCTCCGAGCCGATCACGAGCTGCAGCAGGTCGGGTCCGACCGCGGCGCGGGCGCTCTCGCCCACGGTGATGAGCGAGCCGTCGGCCAGCACGACATCCATGCCGTAGACCATGTCCTCGATCTTCCCGTAGCGGGTCGACAGCTGGCCGGCGCCGCGGCACGCGACCCAGCCGCCGACCGTCGAGATGCCGTACGACGACGGCCAGTGGCCCATCGTCATGCCGTACTCCGACTGGATGAGCTCCTCGAAGACGTCGCCGAACATGCCGGCCTCGACCTCGACGATCTGGCTCTCCTCGTCGAAGCTCACGAAGCGGTTGAGCTCGCACACGTCGAGCACGATGCCGCCGCGCACGGGCAGGGCGGCGCCCGTCACGTTGCTGCGGCCGGCCGAGACGGTGACCGGGAGGTCGTTCGCGTCGGCGATGCGCATGACGGCCTGCACCTGCTCGGTCGTCGAGACCTTGACGATCACGGCGTCGGGCGTCGCGGGCCGGCCCCCGGTCTCGCCGATCATGGTGCCGGCCCACCAGTCGCGGGTGCCCTCGACGACGGATGCCGCGTCGGTGATCACCTCGTCGGCCGCCGCCTCGAGTTCGGCGACCGCAGTCGCCGGCACGGCGACGACGCCATCCTGGAAGGACGCCTCCTCGCCGATGGTCTCGATGCTCGCGGCGTAGTGCGGCTGGGTGGGTGCGCCCACCACGTAGTTGCCGCGGTTGTAACCGCGCTTGACGGCTTCCTTGCTGATCATTCGGACTCTCCCATCAGGATGGCGCGTTCGTGCGCCGTGGCGGTCTGGTAGGCGGTCACCTGCGCGGTGACCGCGGCGTCGCTGAGGCCGAGCTCGGCCTGCAGCAGCTGCCCCACGCGCGGTGCGGCGGCCGCGGAGGCGTCGCGGGCCATGAGGCGCGCACGGGTGCGGCGGCTCAGCACGTCGTCGACGCTGCGGGCCATCTCGTGGCGCGCCGAGTAGACGACCTCGGCCTCGAGGTAGGGCAGGCCCTCGACGATCGGCTTCGCGAGCGACGGGTCGCTGCCGAGGATGTCGGTGATGAACGGCGCCTCGTTGCCGTAGCGCTCCCCGAGGTGGGCGGCGAGGCCGCCCGAGGCGGTGACGGCCTCGGGGTCGTAGCCCGCGGCGCCGAGCAGGTAGGCGTCCTTCGTGACGCATCGGCGGCGTTCGCCGAGCACCTTCTGCGCGGCATCGATCGTCTGCTGGGCCATGTGGCGCGAGGTGGTGAGCTTGCCGCCGACGACGGTCACGAGGCCGTCGCGGTCGGTGCGGATCTCGTGCTTGCGCTTGACGTCGATGGTCTTGCCGCCGGGCGGCGCGACGAGCGGGCGGCATCCGCCGATGCTGCCGACGACGTCGGAGGCCTCGAGGTCGGTGTTCAGCGCGGTGCGCGCCCCCGAGATGAGGAACTCCATTTCCTCGCGGGTGCAGTTCACATCGTCGAGGTCGCCCGTGTAGTCCTCGTCGGTCGTGCCGAGGTAGGCGGTGTCGCCCCAGCGGGTGATCGTCGCGCGACGGTTGCGACCGGGGATCGGGATCGTGACGGTGCAGTCGTTGCGGATCTTGTGCCACGGCACCGCGATGTGCACGCCCTTGGCCGGGCGGATGTTCGGGGCGTCCGCGTCGGCGCCCGCGCCGTTCCAGTCGCGCAGCCATGCGCCCGTCGCGATGACGACGACGCCGGCGAGCGCGGCGATCTCGCGACCGTCGACCTCGGCGACGACGCCGTTGACCTTGCCGCGACTGCGGGTGATCCCGGTGACCTTCGCCCCGTTCAGGATCGTGGCACCGTGGTGCGCCGCGGTGCGGGCGAGGGTGAGGGTGAGACGGGCGTCGTCGGCCCGAGCGTCGTAGTACATGAAGCCGCCGTCGAGGTTCTCGGCCTTGAAGGTCGAGCAGTGCGCGAGCACCTCGTTCTTCGAGAGCTTCTGATGCAGCACGCCCTCGCGCCAGCCGCCCGCGAGGTCGTAGGTCCAGAGCAGGCTCTCGAAGCCGGCCGCGAGGCGGCGGTCGAAGACGCCGTCGTGCGAGAGCACGGGGAACAGGAACGGCAGCCGCTGCACGAGGTGCCTGGCGTTCTTCCGCAGGCGCTGGCGCTCGAGCAGCGAGTGGCGCACGAGCGGCAGGTTGCCCTGCTCGATGTAGCGGAGTCCGCCGTGGATCATCTTCGACGACTTCGAGGAGGTGCCCGACGCGAAGTCGTCCTTCTCGAGCAGCGCGACCCGGTAGCCGCGCAGCGCCGCGTCCATCGCGGCGTACGCGCCGGTCACGCCGCCGCCGACGATGATCATGTCGAAGCGACCGCCCTCGACATTCGCCACCTGCTCGGCTCGGCTGAGCTGCAGGGGCTCGACCCTGGTCATGCGCTCGCGCGCGGTGTCGGTCTTGCGGGCTGGCAGTCCTACCATCGTGTGGCTCTCTACTTCCGTGTTGCACGGCTCTGCGTGAGCCGGAGTTCGTTGTCGATGCGTTCGTTCCACGCCGCTCGGCGCTCGGCGCGCTCGTCGCCGCTGATCAGGGGCTCGAAGACGTCGCCGTCGCCCATCGACGCGGCGGCCTCCTCGAGCGAGTTCCAGAGGAGCCCGTCGGAGCCGGCGAGGAACGCGGCACCTCGCAGGCTCGCCCCCTCCGAGGCGGGCAGGCGCCGCATCGGCACCCCGACGAGGTCGGCCTGCATCTGGATCAGGGGGTCGCTCGCCGACATCCCGCCGCCCACGACGATCTCGGTGATCGCCGTGCCGGCGACCTGCTCGTCGGCCTCGGCGCTCGAGGCGACCGAGTGCGCGATGCCCTCGAGCACCGCGTAGGCGATCTCGGGCAGCGTCGTCGACATCGAGAAGCCCGTGAGGGAGGCCTTCGCCCTGGGCTCCATGACGGGCATCCGCAGGCCCGTGAGGGCGGGCACGAACATGACGCCCTTCGCCGACGAGACGGTCGCAGCCAGTTCGCTGATGCGCTTGGACGACTCGAACCAGCCGAGCGTGTCGCACACCCAGTCGAGGGCCGAGCCGGTCGTCGCCGTGAACGTCTCGATGGCGAAGACGGATGTCTCGTGCCGCCGCCAGGCCGTGAGGGTGAGCGCCCCGTCGTAGAGCCCGGGGTTCGCCGGCGCCTCGCTGCCGATGACGAGGTCGACGAAGCTGCCGGTGCCGTGCACGCACATCGCCTGCCCCTTGCGGAGGCAGCCGAGCCCGACGGTACCGGCGTGCTGGTCGCCCGCCGCCGAGAGGATCGGCACCTCGATGCCGAGCACCGAGGCATCCGTGACCCCGAAGTCGTCGGCGTCCTGGCGCAGCTCCGGAAGGAGCTCGCCCGGGAAGCCGAGCGCCTCGATCCACTCGCGCTCGTACTCGTGGCGGGCGAGCACGTAGGCGCCCGCCGAGGTCGCGTTCGTCGAGGTCGCGGCGTAGGTGCGATCGCGGGAGAGGCTCCAGAGGAGCCACGTCTCGATCGTGCCGAAGCCGAGACGTCCGGCCCGGTGCGCGGCGGCGACCTCGGGGGTCTCGCGCAGGTGGTGCGCCGCCCAGAGGTAGGGCGAGCGCACCCCCGTCGGGCGCCCGACGGTGCGGATCAGGCGTTCGTTCCACTCGGGCCCGAGGGCCGCGAGCTCATCGGCGTAGCGGCTGTCCTGCCACACCATGGCGGGCACGAGCGCCCGCCCTGTGGACGTGTCCCAGAGCACGGTCGTCGCGCGCTGGGTGGCGATGGCGAGTCCGACGAGGGTGACCCCGTCGCCTGCCGCGCGCGCGATGACCGCGCGGCAGGCGTCGATGGTCTTGTCGAGGATTGCGTTCGCATCCTGTTCGACCACGCCCGCGACGGGAGTGCTGACACGGAGCGGACGGTACTCGAGCGCGTGCACGAGGCCGTCGGCCGTGACCCACGCCGCACGCGTGCCGGTCGTTCCTTCATCGATCGCGAGGATCGCGGGTGTCGTCATGTCGGATGCCGTTTCGCGTTACTTGGCGGCCAGGACGGATGCCTCGGCGGCGGCCGCCTGCGCCACGGCGTCGCTCTTGAACTGCGGCGCGTTCTGCTCCTCGTCGGGGCTGATCGCGGTGCGCGTCGGGTCCCACTTGATGACGGAGCAGATGATGAAGGCGAGGAGCGGCACGACCGAGAGGATGAGGAACGTCGGGCCGAGGCCGATGCCCTCCTTCAGCAGCGGGAAGACGAGCAGGCCGAGAGCCGCGCCCGCACTGCCGATCGCGCCGATGATGCCGTTGGCACCCGCACGCAGTTCACTGCGGAACGAGAGCGTCGAGAGGCTCTTGCCGTTGGCGCCCGGGCCGCCCGAGTGGAACAGGATGAACAGCGACGGCACCACGAAGGCGAGCCAGAGCGGCATCGACTCGTAGAAGAAGCCGAGCACGACGAGCATCACGAAGACCGCGCCGAAGCCGATCGCCGACGCCCGGCGCAGGCCGAAGCGCTTGCCGATGACGGGCGACATGAAGCCGCCGACGATGCCGAACACGTTGAACACGAGGGCGCCGAGCGTCGCGACGACGAAATCCTCGCCGAACAGGGCGATGCTGATGATCGGCAGGTACCACCCGACGGCGAAGTACTGGATCGACTGGGCCATCTGCACGGTCGCCGCGAGCACGGTGCGCGGGAGGTAGATGCCGCGGAAGATGAGGGCGACGTTCGCGAAGCCCTTCGTGGCCTGGTTCGTGACGGGGATCCGGTCCTCGACGGGTGCGGCGCTGAACGGCTCGCCGTAGATCTTCGTCATCGACGACGCAGCGCGGCCGAGCTTCTCCTTCCGGGCGAGCCAGGTGGGGCTCTCGACCATGAAGGTCGCCTGCAGCACGAAGAGCACGAGTGCCACGAGACCGGCGGTGCCGACCGAGTAGCGCCAGATCGAGTCGCCGACGTTCAGGTTGTAGAAGAGGATCGCGAGCACGAGGTTCGAGCAGACCGCGACGTACCAGATGCCCTGCCAGGTGTTCAGGCGGGCCTTGAAGCGGGCTGGGGTGAACTCCGCGAGCAGCGCCATCGCGATCGCGAAGTCGATGCCGTAGGCGGCGCCGACGAAGAAGCGGCCGGCGAGCACCAT
This sequence comes from Agromyces sp. NPDC058126, assembly GCF_042884595.1. NCBI lineage: Bacteria > Bacillati > Actinomycetota > Actinomycetes > Micrococcales > Microbacteriaceae > Agromyces > Agromyces sp. NPDC058126. The sequence continues at coordinate 7,051 of NZ_JBHVTS010000004.1, forward strand.
CTCGAAGCTCGGGGCGAACGCGGCGAGCATCGCTCCGGCGAGCGCGAGCACCTTGGCGATGAGCAGCGGGGGGATGCGGCCCCACTTGTCGGCGAGCCATCCGCCGATCGGGTTGAACGCGATCGCGACCCACGAGGCCATCGACGTGAGGATCGCGACCTGCGTGGCGCTGAGTTCCATGTCCCGGGTCATCGGGCCGAGACCGGCGGAGAGCGCCGAGTTCGAGAACGCGTCGAGGAACAGCCCGCTGAGCGCGAGCCACCAGATCACTCCCGCTCGGCCGCCGATGCGCGACCGTGCGTCGATAAAGGAGATGACGTCGCTGACGCCTCTCAGAACATGTTGTGCCACGTGTCCGACCTCTCTGTCGGGAAACCCTGTCAGAGACGCGCACAAACCAAAAAAGGGCAGACGAAAACCTCCAACAGGAGGTCTCCATTCTTACCCTATTGCCGCCGACGTTAGCCGATGTTCGGGCGCCGGTCAAACTCGCCGAGGCCGGAGCTCGTGCTCCCGCACCCGCTCCGATACGTCGGACCCATCGGGCGAGGTGAACGTGTGGGACCCTGGTCGGCGGGTGTCGTAATCCCGCCACGTGGCGGGATCACGACAGCCGGAATCGGCCCCCGTCGGGCGATCCGCGCCGTTCCACGCAACGTCCGTGCGAAGTTCTCCACAGTTTCGACACAGCTCTTCCATAGACCCGGCACGGCACGGCAGTATGCCGATTACGTCCGTCCACCGACGGGCGCCGTGCGTGCCTCGACGGTCACCTCCGCCGAGTCACTCGAAGGGAGAAGCATGTCTGGATTCACCAGCCGCGCGCGCAAGCGCGCGGTCGCGGTTGTTCCGGTGCTCGCACTCGCCGCCACCGGAATGGTGTCGTTCGGAGTGAGCACCGCAGCCGCGGCTGAATCACCGGTGTCGCCGCCGGTGATCAGCGACTCGGAGTACTACATGAACTATGTCGCCCCCCGTGCGGAGGCGGTCGTGGGCGCCGATGACGAAGCCGCCTTCGACATCCACGGCAACAAGGTCGTCGACCAGGGCGCACAGACCGCGCTCGAGACCGCCATGGAGATCGACGCGAAGTTCGCCGCAGGCAACCCGCAGGCCGCGGGCGGCCTGGCCAAGCTCGAGAACAAGTCGAACGAGACGGGCAAGAGCCCCAAGCAGCTCAAGCAGGAGCAGCTCAAGGCCGACAAGAAGGCGAAGAAGCCGAAGAAGTCCCCCAACTACAAGCAGGCCGACGTCACCCAGGAGGCCAAGCTCCTCACGATCCTCGTCGAGTTCAACGACGCGGCGAACGACGACTTCACCGGCAGCTACGTACCGACGTCGTTCGGCGCGACCACCTGCGAGCCCGGCAACGTCCAGAACGGGCCCCTCCACAACGGCATCCCGAACCCGGCCGACTACGAGCTCGAGGACAACAACTCGATGTGGGTGCCCGACTTCTCGTCGGAGCACTTCAACAAGATGCTCTTCACCGACGAAGGCATCACCGAGCGCGTCCGCACCGACCTCACCGGCCCCGACGGCAAGCCGGGCTTCGACATCTCGGGCTACACGATGAAGTCGATGTACGAGGAGATGTCGCGCGGCGCCTACACCGTCACCGGTGAGGCGACCCCGTGGATCACGGTCCCCCACTCCGAGGCGTACTACGGCGCGACGGTGTGCCACCAGAACGAAGAGGGCGTCTACGAGGCCGGTCCCATGCAGGACCAGCAGGGCCACCCCTCCAACCCCAAGGGTCCCGGCCAGCTGCCGATCGACGCGGTCGCAGCCCTCGCCGCGGCGCAGCCCGATTTCCCCTGGGCCGACTACGACATCGAGGACCAGGGCGACCGCGACGGCGACGGCAACGTCAACGAGCCCGACGGCGTGATCGACCACGTCGTGCTCGTGCACGCCGGTGAGGACAAGTCCGGCGGCGGCGGTGCACAGGGCACCTACGCCCTGTGGGCGCACTCCTCGGCCGTCCTCGGCGGCGCCACGATCCCCGGCACCGACCTCCAGCTGTCGAACTACATCGTGCAGCCCGAGGACTCGGGCGTCGGCGTGTTCGCGCACGAGTACGGACACGACCTCGGTCTGCCCGACCTCTACGACACCTCGAACGCCGGCAGCAGCGACATCGACTTCTGGGACCTCATGAGCTCCGGCTCGCACGCGGGCCCGATCTTCCAGTCGATGCCGACGCACATGGGCCTCTGGGACAAGTGGGTGCTCGGCTGGGCCGACCCGCAGGTCGTGAACCCCGGTGACGACGAGACGACCGTCAAGGTCGGCCAGAACTCGCGGCCCCTCAAGGGCAGCGAGGACGGCGTGAAGATCAACCTCCCCGACAAGCACATCACCCTCGCCGAACCGCACGGCGGCGAGAACATGTGGTTCACGGGCTCCGACCAGGACTGGGGCGACATCCGCATCGAGCGCACGCTCGACGTGGGCGCCGACGGGAAGTTCTGGATGTGGAACAACTTCGTGATCGAGTCCGACTGGGACTTCGGCTTCGTCGAGATCTCGACCGACGGCGGCACCACCTGGACCGACCAGAAGGTGTTCAACGAGAACGGCACGGAGGCGACCACCCCCGACGGCTACCCCGACCCGAACGGCAACCTGCACGGCTTCGGCGACCGCAAGTACGGCCTCACCGGTGACTCGCACGGCTGGGCGCACCAGTACGTCGACCTCTCGGCGTACGCGGGCCAGACGATCGGCGTGCGCCTGCGCATGGCGACCGACGCCGCCTTCCAGGAGCGCGGCTGGTTCGCCGACGACTTCTCGCTGACGAGCGGCGCCACCACCACGTGGAGCGACGACGTCGAGTCGGGCGAGAACGGCTGGACCCCGAAGGTCGGCAGCTTCGCCGACACCACGGGCCCGGGCTGGCGCATCGACACCGGCTCGTCGGTGAAGGCCCAGTACTACCTGGTCGAGTGGCGCAACTTCGACGGCTTCGACGAGGGCCTGAAGTACGGCTACAACTCCGTCTACAGCGACGGCGCCTGGAAGGTCGAGAAGCTCGCGTACAACGCGCCGGGCGCCCTGGTCTGGTACCGCGACACCACGTACGGCAACTCGAACCAGATCCTCTCGAACGAGGCGGCGCTGCCGAGCTACGGTGCGAAGGGCGGGCTCCTGCTCGTCGACAGCCACTTCAACCCGCTGCAGCGCACCGGTGCCGCGGCCGACGCCGACCCGTCGACGCTGAACATCATGCCGTCGCGTGCCCAGTCGTCGAACGCGTCGTTCGGTCTCACCAAGACGTACCCGTTCTCGGAGTGCTTCATCGGCGCCAACGGCAACGAGTACTGCACCGACATCGCGGCCCAGGCCCCGGTGAGCACCTTCACCGACGACCGCGGCTGGGTGCCCGGCTTCGCCCTGCGCGAGTCCGACGGTGCGCTCTTCTACCGTGACCGCGACGCCTCGACCGTCGTGCCCTCGGTCGACAACGGCCAGTACAGCACCCCGCTGTACGACCTTGCCGGCAACCGCCTGCCCGCCTACGACGGTCTCGACATCGGGGTCGGGCCGTTCGGCTCGGGCAACCCCGCCGACGCCGGCGTGGGCTACGGCACCGTCATCTCGGTGAAGAAGGCCTTCAAGGGCAACACCGCAGCGCTCATCAGCATCACGCCCCCCACGGCAGGCTGAGCAGCGACGCAACCACGCAGTACCGACGAGGCGTCGGCCCCTCCGGGGGTCGGCGCCTCGCCGCGTCGAGCGGGCGAGCGGCGCGAGCAGCCGAGGTCGGTGCCCGCGGCGGTTACGCCCGAACGAACCCGTCGATCACGTGCCCCAGCATCGCCGCGAACTCCTCGTCGCCGCCGCCGTCGAGCGACAGGCCGGTGGTCTGCTCGACGAGCGGATGCCGCGAGTCCGACCAGAGCGGCTGCGCCTCCGACACCTCGACCGGCTCGGTGCGGCGGGCCGCCTCGAGCGCCGACTGACCGACGACGAAGGCGCGCACGGCGTGGCCGGCACGAGCCGCGTCGTCGACCGAGAGGCCGGCCTCGACGAAGCTCTCGATGAGTCGTTCCGCGAGCGAGAGCGCGTTCGGGCCGTCGAGCGGCCCGCTCGTGACGAGCACCAGCGATCCCGAGTGCTCGGCGAGCTTCGCCCGCAACGCGAGCGCGACCGCGACGACCCGGTCGCGCCAGGCGGGCGCCGGGGCATCCGCGACGCCGGTGAGCAGGTGCTCGACCATCGCCTGCAGCAGCGCGTTCTTCGACGCGAAGTAGGTGTACATGGCGGTCGGCGTCAGGCCGAGCGCGCCGGCGACCCCGCGCACCGAGACCGCGGCGACGCCCTTCTCCTCGAGGATCTCGAAGGCGGCGTCGACGATGTCTGACTGGCTGACGCTGCGCCGGGGGCCGGGCTTCATGTGCGGTGCTGCTCCTCGTGGTCGAGGATCAACGCTACTCGACGCCGGACGCCGTCAGCGGCACTCCCCCGTTCGCCGCGCGAGCGCGCCGACCGCGTTCAGAACGGCCAGACGAGCGGTACGAGCAGCACCCCGACGACGAGGAACAGCAGGGTGAACGGCCACCCGAAGCGGGCGTAGTCGCCGAAGCGGTAGCCGCCCGGCCCCATCACCATGAGGTTGACCGGCGTCGCGATCGGCGTCAGGAACGCCGCCGCCGCCACGACCGTGAGCGCCATCAGGAACGGACGGGCCGAGACCCCGAGCTCGACGGCCGCGGAGATGGCGATCGGCGCGACGATGAGCGCGGTCGCCATGTTGCTGATGAGCTGGCCGAGCACGACGACGAGCAGGCACACGACGAACAGCACGGCGAGCGGGCCGCCCGGGCCCGCGAGGCCGACGAGGGTCGAGCCCACGAGCTCAGCGGCACCCGTCGTCGTGAATGCGGTCGACATGGGGATCATCCCCGCGACGAGGATCACCGTCGTCCACGAGATCGCCCGATACGCCCGCCCGAGCGAGACGACGCCGGTGAGGATCATCGCGCCGGCGGCGACGAGCCCCGCGACGACGGGCGGCACGAGCCCGGTCGCGAGCAGCAGCACCATCGCGGCGAGGACGACGATCGCGACGACACCGCGGCGGCCGATGGGCGCCGCCTGCCCGCGCACCGCCGCCGGTGCGTCGACGACCCGGACGTCGTCGCCCGCAGTGTTCTCCTCGAGGTCGTCCCAGGTGCCCTGCAGGAGCAGGACGTCGCCCACCTCGACGTCGAGCTCGGGCGCGGTGAGCTCGCGTCCGTTGCGGGAGACCGCGAGGATCACGAGCTTGCCACTCGGCGTCGTCATGCCCGGGAACACGCGCATGCCGACGAGCTCCGACCTCGGCGGCACGAGCACCTCGGCGACGCCGTTCTCGGCGTCGATCGTCACCGCGCGGCCGCCGCCGTCGGCGGCCGCGAGCACCGAGTAGTCGCCGAGGAGGGTGCAGGCGTGGTCGCTGAGGTCGCGCGGAACGGTGGCGGCGCTGCGCGCCGGGAGCATCCGATCGCCGAGGAGCATGGCGAGCAGCACGGTGCCGATCACGAGCGGGACGCCGACGATCGCGAACTCGAAGAAGCCGAACGGCCCGCCCGCCGACTCCGCCGCGAACTCCGAGACGATCACGTTGACCGGCGTGCCGGTGAGCGCGAGCATCGAACCCGCGTGCGCCGCGAAGGCGAGCGGCAGCAGCAGCTGCGACGGCGGCAGGCCGATGCGGACGGCGACGACGACCGTCATCGGCAGGAGTGCCGCGACTGCGCCGTTGACGCTGATGAGCGCGGTGAGCAGGGCCACGAGCACCATCACGAGCACGAGCACCCGCCGCCGGTTCGAACCGCCCCTCGCGGCCACGATGCGGCCGAGCCGGGCGGTCACGCCCGTCGCGTCGAGCCCCTCGCTCACGACGAACAGTGCGGCGATGAAGAGCACCGTCGGGTCGGCGAAGCCGGCGAGCGACTGCTCGAGGGTGAGGATGCCGGTGGCCCAGAGCGCGAGTGCGACGCCGACGGCGGTGACGGCGACGGGGATCCGGCTCGTCATGAACGCCGCCACGGCGACGCCGAGGATCACGAACGTCACCACGACGGGGTCCATGGCGCTCAGGCTAGCGGCGCAATACAGTGAAGGCGAGCGGATGCCGCGACGAGGCGCATCCCCAGTGCAATGCCGATGCGAGGGGGACGCATGACCGCAGCACCGCAGGTCGAGCCGACATCGAAGACATCATGGCTCCCGCTCATCGTGGTGGTGCTCACCCAGATCCAGGCCTCCTTCGCGGTGAACGCGCTCACGGTGTCGATGGCCGGGATCACAAGCGACCTCGACACCCCCGCGACCTCGGTCGGCACCGCGATCACCGCGGGCACCTTCGCGATGGCGGCGTTCATCCTGCTCGGTGCGAAGGTGGGGTCGCGGTTCGGCACACGCGGGGTGTTCCAGATCGCCGTCGCCGTGCACGGCCTCGCGATGCTGGGGGTGGCGCTCAGCGCGAGCCCGGCGATGCTGTTCATCGCACAGGCGTCCTCGGGCGCCGTGATCGCCCTCATCGCGCCCGCGCTCACCGTCTTCATCGCGACGAATTATCACGGCGAGCAGCAGGGCAAGGCGATCGGCCTGCTGGCCGCGGCCATCCCCGCGGCGGGCGTGCTCGCCCTCCTCATCGCGGGCTCGTTCGCGACGACGATCGGGTGGCGCTGGTCGTTCATCCTGATGGTGGCGCTCGCGGTCGTGAACCTGGGGCTGAGCTTCGCCGTGAAGAAGGTGCCGGCCCAGCCCGGCCTCACGATCGACTGGACGGGTGCGATCATCGCCGCCGTCGCGGTGATCCTGCTGAGCTTCGGGTTCAGCGGACTCGCGACCTGGGGCGTCTGGCTCGCGACGCCGCAGGCGCCGTTCGAGGTGCTCGGCATCTCGCCCGCACCGCTGCTCGTGATCGCCGGACTCGTGGTCGGCCAGGTGTTCTTCTCCTGGCTGCGACGGCGAGCACGGGAGGACAAGCCGCGCATCTTCGACCTCCGGGTGCTCGCGACGGGCTCCGAGCGCGCGGTCACCGCCTGCATGGCGACGATGCTCTTCGTCGGCACCGCGGCGAACTTCCTGATCCCGCTGTACATCCAGGTGGTGCAGGGGCGCTCGAGCATCGAGACCTCGTTCTCGATCATCCCCTACACGCTCTCGATCTTCCTCGCCTCGACGTTCGTCGCGTACCTCTACGGGCGCTTCACGCCCCGGGTGCTCGCCACCGGCGGCTTCATCGTCGTGGCATCCGCGCTCACCCTGCTCGGCTTCACCGTGCGCGGCGAGTGGAGCCAGGGGTTCGTGATCGCCGGCCTCATCCTGCTCGGTCTCGGGCAGGGCGCGATCGTCGCCCTGGTGTTCAACACCCTGTTGTCGGCGGCCCCGAAGCAGCTGGCCGGCGACGTGGGCGCATGGCGCGGCCTGGTGCACAACCTCTCGGGCTCGGTCGGCATCGCCGTCGCGAGCGCCTTCGCGGTCGGCATGCTCTCGTCGCTGCTGCTCGCGGGCGCGCAGGAGCACCCCGAGATCAGCGACGAACTCATCGCGCAGGTGAACTTCAACGAGGCGAACTTCCTCACGAACGAACAGCTCGCCGCCGTGCTGGAGTCGCGGGCGACCGGTCCCGAGCTCGATGCGGCGATCGCGGTGAATGCCGAGGCCCGCCTCCAGGCCCTCCAGATCTCGTTGCTGGGGCTCGCAGCGTTCTCGCTGCTCGCGATCGTGCCGGCCACGCGCATGCCGGGGCGCCGCGACGGCGACCTGCCCGAGAAACTCGAGCCCGACGATGACGACGCCATCGATCCCGTCGTCGACGACGAGGCGCCCGCGCGAACCGACCGGGGCCCGCGCATCGACCAGGCACAGAAGGAGGCGCGCGCATGACCCGCGATCCGAACTCACTCATCCCCGACGACTTCACGGCGACGCCCTCGCTCGCGCGGTCCGACGCGGCGACGGTCGCCGTCGTCGACGAGCTCGACGAATCGTCGCTCGGCGCGATCGGCGTACTGGTCACGAGCGACGGCGAACTGCCCGCCGGCGTCGACCTCGACCGTGCGGCGCTCGCCCGATCCGGGTTCGAAGCGAAGCCGGGCACGACGCTCGCACTGCCGTACGGCTCGGGCCCGCTGCTCGTGCTCGTCGGCGTCGGCCCCGGCGGCGAGCTGGGCGCGAACGAGCTGCGCGACGCCGCCGCCGCGTTCGCCCGCGCCGGCTCGAAGTCCGCACGCATCGGGATCCGGGTGCCGTCGACGGGCAGCGCCGACGCCGCCGGCGCCGCACAGGCGCTCACCGAGGGCGCGCTGCTCGCGCGCTACCGATTCGACACCCTGAAGCGCGAGCCGAAGGACGTCGCGCTCGAGCGTGTCGAGCTGCGCATCGACGGTGCGGATGCCTCGCAGGCGACCTCGGGCGTCGACGTCGGCCTCGTCACGGCGCGCGCCGCGAACCTCGCCCGAGATCTCGCGAACTCTCCGCCTGGGCACCTGACTGCGACCGGCATGGCCGACGTCGCGGTCGCGCTCGGCGAGCGCTTCGGCTTCGACGTCGAGGTGTTCGACCGGCAGCAGCTCATCGAGCTCGGCTGCGGCGGGCTGCTCGGCGTGAACCGGGGCTCAGCCGAGGAGCCCCGCATGGTCAAGCTGCGCTACACCCCCGACGGCGAGTCGACCGGGCATCTCGGCCTCGTCGGCAAGGGCATCATGTACGACTCGGGTGGCATCAGCCTGAAGCCCTCCGACCCGATGCACCTGCTCATGAAGATGGACATGGGCGGGGCTGCCTCGGTGCTCGCGGCTTTCACGGCGCTCCGCGACTTCGGCGCCACCGCGAAGGTGAGCGGCTGGCTCATGTGCACCGACAACATGCCCTCTGGCTCGGCCTACAAGCTCGGCGATGTGCTGACCGCGCGCGGCGGCACGACCGTCGAGGTGAAGAACACCGACGCCGAGGGCCGCCTCGTGATGATGGACGGCATCGTGCTCGCGAACGAGGACGGCGTCGACGCGATCGTCGACATCGCGACGCTCACGGGCTCGGCGCTCATGTCGCTCGGGCAGATCACGGCGGCACTCCTCGGCAACGACGAGACGATGCTCGGCGAGGTCGAACGGGCCGCCGCCGCGACCGACGAACAGGTCTGGCGGCTTCCCCTTGAACGGCGGTACCGCAAGCAGCTCGACTCGGAGATCGCCGACCTCTCGAACCTGGGCGGCCCCTACGCCGGGGCGACGACGGCCGCGCTGTTCCTTGCGCACTTCGTCGGCGAGACCCCGTGGGCCCATCTCGACATCGCCGGCACGATGCAGTCCGACGCTGACGACTCGTGGCGCTCGAAGGGCGCGACCGGGTTCGGCACGCGCATCCTCATCGAGGTGGCACGGGGGTTCCGGGCCAACGGATGAGCCGACACCTGGACACGTCGGCGAACGCCCGGCCACGCGCCCGGGCGCGAGTGACGGTCATCGGCGACGCGCATGTCGAGGTGCACCGCGATGCCGGCGGGTCGCGCGAGTTCGTGGGCGGCCGGGGTGTCGACGCGGCGATCGGGCTCTCGATCCTCGGCGACGAGGCGACGCTCGTCTCAGCGGTCGGCGACGATGAGGACGGGGATCGCATCCGTTCCGTGCTCCGCGACTACGGCGTACGCCTCATCGCGGGCCGGCCGGACGGCGCCACCGCACGGGTGGCCGTCGATCGACGTGACGGAGGCGGACGCACCGGCCCCGACGAGCCCGCGATCGCCCTGCGCGATATCCCGATCGACGAGGAGGCTCGCGGGGCGATCGCCGACGCCGACCTCGTCGTCGTGAGCGGGGTCACCTTCACCGACGAGGCGCGGCTCGATGAGTTCCTCGCCGCGGTCGAGCACCCGGAGGTTCGGCTCGTCGTCGACCGCGAAGCACCGGCGGGGATGCCTCGCAGTCCCACCGGCTCCTCCGCGGGGCTCGACCGGCTCGCACGCTCGGCGGCGTTCGCGACGACGGGCGGGGGCGCTCCACCGCGGCGGCCGGACGGTACCGTCGCCGCGGTCGCGCATCTCCTCGCGCACGGCGCTCGGCCCGGCCCTCCCGACGCTCGGGACGAGGCATGGGACGACGCGCTCGAGGCGCCACTGGCGGCCCTCGCCGCCGCACCATGGCCCGGACGAGCCGTCGGATCGCGATCGCCGAACGCGCTCACCGATCGGGGCAGTTGATCTCGAACTGCGTCGAACCGTGCAACCGACTCGCGTCAGCGAACGAGCCGCACGGTCATGATGTCCCAGGGCTCGAACGGCGCTTCGGCGCCGTCGGGTTCGAAGCCGTTCCGACGGTAGAACGCCCGTGCTCTCGTCTCGCCCGCCATCGCCCACAGGTAGGCGGGCCGGTCGCCGATCGCAGCGTCGAGCAGCTCCTGGCCGAGCCCGGTGCCCTGGTGGGCGTCGAGCAGGTACAGGCCCTTGAGTTCGAGATCGCGCGGCGCATCGGGCTCGTCGGCGAGATCGACCGTGCACGCGTCGGCGAAGCCGACGATCAGATCGCCGTCGACGGCGACGACGACGGTTCGCTCGGGGCCCCCGGCGACGTCGAGCACCTGTCGCCATCCCTCGAGGCGCTGTTCGAGTGTCCACGCCTCGATGCGCTCGCGTGTGACGAACCCCGGGTCGATGTAGGTCGACTGGTGGCTCTCCCAGTGCATGCGGGCGATGCCAGGTGCGTCGTCGGCGTGAGCCGCGCGGATGATCGGTGCGGCGGGAGTGGTCGCCTCATCGGGGTGCGTCATCGGTCGCGAATCTCAGTCGAGGAGGCGAGCACGGACGCGCTCGAGATCGGGTTCGGTGAGCCCGTTGCCGAGGAGGAACTCGGCGACGTCGAGGCCGTCGAGGAACTCCTCGAGCTCGCGCACGCGGCGCGCGTCGAGATCGCCGGATTCGTCTGACGCGATCTCCCCACCGTTGGCGACGGTGTGCTCGGCGATCGCAGCGACCGCGGCGAGGTAGTCGGCGACGATCGCACCCCGATCGACCTCGCACAGCTGCAGCAGCATCGCGGTGATCATGCCCGTGCGGTCCCGCCCGTGGGCGCAATGGACGAGCACGGCACCGCCGTCAGCCGGTTCTCCGGCACCGGTGCCCGCGCCGGCATCGGCGAGCTCGCGGAACACGGCCGTCACGAGCTCGGGCCACCGCTCGAGCACCTCCGGGTAGTAGCCGGGCGTATCGAGCCGAGCCCATCTGGCCATGAACTCGGCATCGGACTGGTCTTCGACCGGGCGATGATGCCGAGTGAATGGCGCATCGATCGCGGCGCCGACCTCGTCGCCGTTGCGCAGGTCGATGATCGTGCGCACGCCGTCGTCGTAGAGCTCGGCGCGCCCGGTGTCGTCGAGGTGGTCGAGCTGCGCCGAGCGGTAGATCCGACCATGCAGGGTCGTGCCGAGTGCGCCGTCGAGGCCTCCGAGATCCCACGTGTTCGGAAGCCCGGCCCAGCTCATGCGACGCGTCATGCGCTCGACGCTACCGGAGGCGGCCCCGCCCGCCCCACCGGAACCGTTCCCGGAGCAAGAAGCAGGAAGCAGGAAGCAGGATCCGCTACAGGTTCACTGTGGCGATGCTCCGCTCAGCGCAGCGCGCCCGCGCGGTAGGCGGCTTCGGTGCGAGTCGCGGCGCCCAGCTTGCGCAGGATCGCCGAGACGTGCACGGAGGCCGTCTTGCCGCTGATGAAGAGCCGCTCGCCGATCTGGCGGTTGCTGAGGCCCTCGGCGATGAGCTCGAGCACCTGACGTTCACGCGCGGTGAGTTCGGCGGTCGCGGCGGCATCGGCGTCGGATGCCGCGGCCCCGGCGATGCCCGCGACCTCGCCGCCGACCGGGCGGTGCGCCCCGTCGAGCACGAGCGCCGCCGTCGCCGCGACGCGTTCGACGCGCTCGCGTACCGCCGTGACCCCGCCGGCCTCGGCGCGGTCGAGGGCGAGTTGCAACGTCGCCCGGGCGGCCGTGCGGTCGGCCGCAGCCAGCTCGGCCTCGCCGAGCCGCAGCAGGGAGTACGGGTGGAGGAAGCCTGGCACGCCCCCGCGTTCGGTGGCGTCGACCGCTCGGCGCCAGGCGACCGGATCGGTACCCGGAACCTGGGCGCCGGCGCCTTCGGCCGCCTCGGCGAGTTCGGCTTCGATCAGCGCGACCCAGGTCTCGTGATGCGGCCAGAACGACCCCGCCGCGAGGAGCCGGTCGATTTCGGCGGCGGATGCGCCGACCTCGGCGACGACGGCCTCGGGCACCGCATGCGGTCGCACGGCGATCGCAGCGGCCACGCGTGCGGCGACCCAGAAGCCCGGGTGCGCGTAGCCGGGGTGGAGCGCGTGCTCCTCGTGGAAGATGCCCCGGATCTCGGCCCACGCGCCGGCGAGGTCGTCGTTCGCGAGTGCGACCTCGGCGGCCATCTGGCCGACCGCGAGCCGGGTCTGCATCTCGACCGCCTGCACCCCGGCCATCATCGGCCGCACCCGGCGCAGCGCCTCGGCCGCCCCGACGGGGTCGCCGCGCCACAGCATCGAGGAGATGCGCGCGCGGTGGAGGTAGACGGTGAACGGCACCGGCGGGTCGAGCGACAGCGCTCGTTCGATGATCTCTTCACCGCGCTCCCATTCGCCGAGCGCGAAGAGCGGGTCGACGGCGTTTGAGGCGAGGATGACTCCGGTGCTCCGCTCGACGCCTTGGGCCCGTGCGCGCCCCAGCCCGTCTTCGGCGAGGCGCACGGCCTCGGGGTAGTCGCCGATGAGGTAGGCGAGGTCTGAGGAGTTGACCCAGTAGCGCAGGAGGGCTGCGCCGTCGCCCTCGGCCAGCTCGCGGGCCTCGGCGAGCATCTCGAGCCCGCGCTCGACTTCGCCGCGGACGGCGCGGCCGGCGGCCGCGATGTTCATGGAGATGGAGGCCGAGCGCGGCAGGTCGTGCTCGAGGGCGACGGCCAGGCCCTGCTCGGCCGTCTCCACCGCCTCGCCCGTGCGCCCCTCGATCAGGAATCGTCCGGCGAGGGTCGCGAGCGACCCCGCCTTGATCTCGGGGTCGCCGTCGTCGCCGAGCACCTCGAGCCCCTCTTCGAGGAGCGGGATGGAGCCGGGCTTGCCGATGGCCGCGAGGTAGAGCGCCTTGTCGCGGAGGAACCGCGGGTACTGCGGCTCGTCTCGCGGGCACTCGGCGAGCGCGGCCTTCACGAGCGCGAGCCCGCGTTCGATCTCGCCCGCGTTGCGCAGGTGCGAGGCGGTGCGGCCCATGAGCTCGAGCTTGCCCATGCCAGCAGCGGTCTCGGGGTCGGGCACCACGTCCCACAGTTCGAGGGCGCGTTCGCCGAGCTGGGCGGCGGTCGCGTAGGCCGCGGCGGCGCGCGCCTCGCGCATGGCCTGCATCGTCGCCGGGAACGCGCGCACCGCGTCGTGCGCCCCGAGCCAGTGGTAGGAGATCTCGGCGGCGAGGCGGCGGGAGCCGGCCTCGGCGGCGGCCTCGTACGCCTCGGCGTAGCGGGCATGGAACCGGGCGCGCTCGCCCGGCAGCAGATCGTCGAGGATCGCCTCGCGCACGAGCGCGTGCCGGAACGAGTAGTCGTCGCCGTCGATCGTGATGACCCCGTAGTGCACGCACTGCCGGGCGGCCGCGTCGAGCTCGGCGTCGTCGCCCTGGAAGACCTGCGCCAGCAGCGCATGCGAGACCCGCACCCCGCCGGTCGAGATGAGGCGCAGCAGCTCTTGGGCCGACTCGGGCAGCCGCTCGTACCTGGCGAGCAGCAGCTCGCGGAGCGTGTCGGGCACGAAGCCCTCGTCGCGGCATCCGTCGATGCCGACGAGCTCTTCGACGAAGAAGGGGATGCCGTCGCTGCGGCGGAAGACCGTCTCGAGCACCCGATCGCTCGGCGCCTCGTCGACGATGAGCGACTTCACGAGTCGCTTGACCTGCGCCTTCGACAGCCGCCCGAGCTCGAGGCGCTCGACCCAGCGGTCGCGCTCGGCCTCGGAGAGGAAGGATCGGACGGGGTGCCCCCGGGTGACGTCTTCGGTGCGATAGCTGAGCACGGTGAGCACACGGCTCGAGCCGAGGGCGCGCAGCAGGAAGCGCAGCAGTGCGAGGCTCGCCGCATCGATCCAGTGGAGGTCTTCGATCACGAACACGATCGGCCGCTCGCGCGAGAAAGTCTCGAGGAGCACCGCGATGCCCTCGTGCAGCTGCCCCGCGGCGATGCCGGCCCCCGGCGCACCGACCTCACCCGACTCGGCGGCGAGTTCGGGCAGCAGCGCGACGAGCGCGGCACGCCCCGGGCCGACCGCCTCGAGCACCGGTGCCGCGCCCACATCGGCGACCAGCGCCCGCAGGGCCGTCTTGACCGGGGCGTACGGCGCAGCCACGCTGCCGAGGTCGACGCACTGGCCGGCGAGCAGCCGCACATCGCTCGGCAGGTGCTGCTGGAACTCGCGGATGAGGCGGGTCTTGCCGATGCCGGCCTCACCGCCGACGATCACCGTGAACGGCGCGCCGGCGCGCACCCCGTCGAGGCGCTCGTCGAGCCGCGAGAGGTCGGCGCCGCGGCCGATCATGGCCGCTGCTGACATGGTCACGATCTCATCGTGCCACGTGCCGCCGACATGCGGCGTGGTGGGACGCGAGGCGTCCTGGGCCGCAGGCGCCGCCGCGGCGGACGCCGCCGCCGTGGCGCTCACCGTACGGCGAGACGCAGGCCGCGGCGACCGAACGCGCGGTGGCGGGAGACCTGCTCGGCCCGGTCCGCCGGCTCGCTCGCGACTGCACGCTCCTCCGCTGCGAGGCGGTGAGCGATGCGACGCTCGGCCTGCAGCAGGTTCGCCTCGTGGGTGTGCAGGGCGAGCAGTTCTGCTGAGTACTGCATGGTCATTCCTTCAGTCTTCGGTGCGATCGGATGTCTCGATGGTGCTCGCTAAGGCACCCCGGTCTCATCGGACGATCGCCCTATTTCGTCTGCGGGCGCCTCAGACGGGCGCCCGCTCGCCGGTCAGGCGGGCATCGTCGGCAGACGGCGCAGGCCGTCGCGGCGGAACTGCACGAGTGCGGCGACGAGCGCCGACGCGCCGATCAGCCCCAGCATGAGCATGGTTGCGAGCATGGTGAAACCCCCTTTCCATCACGAAACACTGCGGGAGCGGGCGTCGCGCGTCGTCAGCGCACGCACCGAATCGGGCAGGGGCGTGCCCGCCGGGGTCAGCCCGGAGGGCTGCGGTTCGCCCCACACGCGTTCGAGCGGAACGACGCCCGCCCATTGCGAGTGGTCTTCGCCGTCGTCGACGGCCTCGGATGCCCCGTGCGCACGCGACTTCATGACGACGTCGTCCAGGGCGATCCGGAGCACCCGTGTGGCCGCGACCTCCTTGCGGCGCATGCCGCGCACCTCGGCGGAGCGCCCCGGCATGAGCCGTTCGGAGAGCGCGAGCAACGCGGCATCCGCCTCCTCGGGACCGACCTCGTCGAGCACGCCGTACGCGACCGCGCTGCGGTAGTTCATCGAGCTGTCGAAGAGCGAGCGCGCGTAGACGAGCCCGTCGAGCGCGGTGACCGAGAAGGCGACCGTGGCCCGCTCGGCGGCGGCGCGGAGGGCGAACCCGCCGCCGGTCGAGCCGTGCACGTAGATCGCCTCGCCGATGCGGGCGTAGCCCATCGGCACGACGATCGGCACGCCGTCGGCGACGGCGGCGAGGTGGCCGACGAGTTCGCCGTCGAGCAGCTCGAAGAGGGCGCCACGGTCGGCGGTCTGGCGTTCGGCCATGCGGCGGATGCGTCGTACAGGGCGGTCGGCGGGGGTCTCGATCGTGGTCATGGGTCGAGTCTCGGACGTACACTGGCCTCGTCTGCAGTCCAGTCGCTGCAGTTCCGACCAGTCCAGTGAGGAGCAGCCGTGGACGGCCCCCTGCTCGTGCTCGACCGCCGCGAGGGCCTGCCGCTCGGGGTCCAACTCGTCGACGGGATCCGCCGGGGCATCCTCGGCGGTCTCCTCGAACCCGGCGACCCGGTCCCCTCCACGCGGTCGCTCGCCGCCGAGCTCGGCATCTCGCGCAGTTCGGTCGTCGCCGCGTACGAGCAGCTCGCCGGCGAGGGCTACCTCGAACTGCGCCAGGGCGCGCCGACCCGGGTCGCCCAGCTCGTCGTCGAGCCCGAGGCATCCGCGCCACCGTCCGAGCCGATGACGGTCGCGCGGCCGAGCGACCGGACCGCATCGCCCGACGCCGCGCACGACGACGAACGCGCCCACCACCGCATCGACCTGCTGCCCGGCAGCCCGTCGACCGCGCGCATCGACGAACGCGCCTGGCGCTCGGCCTGGCGACAGGCCGCCGCGGCACCGATCCCCCGGGTGTCGCCGCCGCGCGCGGGCCTCGCCGGACTGCGCGCGGAGATCGCCGACCATCTCCGCCAGGCGCGCGGGGTCGCCTGCACCAGCGACGACGTCGTCGTCACCGCGGGCACGAGCGATGCACTGGGCCTGCTCGGCGCCGCACTCCTCGAACTCGCGCGCGACGGCGCACCGGGCGGCGCACCGCCCGTCGTCGCCGTCGAGCACCCCGGCTACCCCTCTGCCCGGCGCCTGCTCGAACGGCGGGGACTCGTGATCGCCCCGTTGCCGGTCGACGCCGACGGCCTCGACTTCGACGCGCTGCGACGGATGCCCCGCCCGCCGCAGGCCGTCATGGTCACCCCGAGCCACCAGTACCCGCTCGGCGGGCGGCTGCCCGTGGCATCCCGGCTCGAACTCATCGACTGGGCGCGCGCGACCGGGGCGCTCATCATCGAAGACGACTACGACAGCGAGTTCCGCCACCTCGGGGCGCCGCTGCCCGCGCTCGCGTCGCTCGACCGGCTCGGCGCGACGAGCAGCGGCGATGGGCGCAGCACCGAGCGCAGCGCCGAGCGCACCGTGCTCGTCGGCAGCTTCTCGAAGGTGCTCACCCCCTGGCTGCGCCTCGGGTACCTCGTGCTGCCGGGCGACCCGGCGCTGCGCGCCGCCGTCCTCCGCATTCGTGCCGACGAGCCGTGCCCCGCGCCCGGTCCCGCCCAGGACGCCATGCGCGCGTTCCTCGCGTCAGGGGCGCTGCGCCGCCACATCGCCGCCACCCGACGCGACTACGCCCACCGGCGCCGCATGGTGCAGGCCGCCCTCGGTGAGCTGCCCGGCGCACCGCTCAGCGGACTCGACGGCGGGTTGCACGCGGTCGTCGAGCTGGCCGACGCCGAGGCCTCCGCGGCGATCGTCGCCCGCCTTGCCGAGGAGGGCGTCGGCGTGGCGCCGCTCGCCGATTACTCCGCCGTCCCCGCCGAGCGGCCGGGCGGAATCGTCTTCGGATACGCCGGCGTCGGGGACGCCCAACTGGGCGAAGGGCTCGCACGCATCCGCGCAGCGCTGGTCGACACCCTCGACCCCGCCCTGCGCGAGGGCTAGGGTGGGGCCGATCGGCGCCGCGCGCGCCACCCTACGATCGGAGGCGCCGATGCGGCGATTCGCTCCGGCTGCCGTGATCGGCGCCGTGTCACTCAGCGCGCTCCTGAGCGGCTGCACCGCGGCCGAGACCCCGGTCGCGCCGACCGTCACCGTCACGGCGACCGTGACCGTCACCCCGACGCCCCCGCCGGCTCCTTCGACGACGCCTCCGCCCGCTGCCGAGCCGGCCCCGGCTCCCGAGCCCGTGCCGAACGCCGCCGCTCCGGTCGTCGAACCCGGACCGGCGAGCGACCTCGGGGCACGCGACGGCGCGAACGGCACCCCCGTGCTCGACGACAGCGGCATGCCCGTCAGCTACACCGTCGTCGCGGGCGACAGCTTCTTCGATATCGCGCAGCGCTTCGATCTCCCGCAGCAGCAGTTGCTGCGCATGAACCCGCAGGTGCATGATTACGGTGAGACCGTCTACATCGGCAACGTCATCAACCTGGACTGGACGAAGACGGGCTGAGTTCGAGGCATCCTGCTGTGAACGAGATCGTCACCATCGCACCGTGGAACCCATGGCCGCTCGCGATCCCCATCGTGATCGCCGTGGCCGGAGTCGTCGTCTCGAGCCTCGGCACCCGGCGGCGATCGAAGCCCGTCCGGGAGCTCGGATCCGGGGTCTTCCTGATCGCCATCGTGGCCTTCGCCGCGATGTTCGGCGTGATGCCGGGCTCCTGGGATCAGGGCGAGCGCGCGAAGGCGCTCATCGCGGTCGGCTACGTCTCGCCGACCTTCTCGGCCGAGCAGATCGTCGGCCCGGGTGAGCCCGCCGTCGTCGCATTCCAAGCCGAGCGCGACGGCGACCGCGTGCGCGGCGTGCTTCGGCACCAAGGCGATGCGCAGTGGGAGATCGCCGAGATCGAAGCCGACGACTGATCGGGCTGCCTCCGGCGGCTGGTCGGACCGCCGCGGGCGGCGGCGGGGAGGCTGCCCTCCCCGCCGAAGGACTAGTTGCCGGCGAGTGCCTGGTCGGTGTCCTTGATCGCCTGCATCATCTTGCGCAGCGACTCGCCCATGTCGGAGATGCCCTCGATCGCCTTCTCCAGACCGGTCGTCAGCTCCGTGTAGCCCTCACCGAACTTGCCCGACGCGTGCTGCGTCTTGAAGTCGTCACCGAGGAGACGGTCCACATCGTCCTTCAGACGACGCAGCACGTCGCCGATCTCCTCACGGCCCGAGTCGAGACGACCGGCCATCGACTCCATCTCACCGTACGACGCCTTGAAATCAGCCATCATCAACCCCATCCATCAGAATCCTCCGCCACCCGATCGGGCGACCTCCATGAGACTAACGGCAGCCCGAAATCCGGAGAATGGGCAGCACTCCCCATCCGGCGCGCGGTGCCGCTATCGTCGGAGCGACCCCGGCGTTCGGGGCAGCGGAGCGGCGAGGAGGCCGGGATGCCCGAGGTCGTCACCATCGCGCCGTGGAACCCGTGGCCGCTGGTGTTCCCGCTGCTCGTGCTCATCGCCGGCGCCGTCGTGATCATCCTCGGCGTCCGCCGCAAGCGGTCCCGCGTGATCGAGCTCGGCGTGTTCGTCGCCGTCGGCGGCGTCATCGCCGGCGCGCTCCTGACCTGGGGGCTCTCGCAGGCCTGGGACGCCGAGGCGCAACGCAGCGCACTCGGCGGGTTCGGCTACACCGAGACCGAGATCACGACGGGCGGCGAGCGGTCGGGTGACCGGCCGGTGCTCGAGTTCGTCGGTGTGCTCGACGGGCAGCGCGGCGAACTCGGCCAGCTCCGTCACGTCTCGGGCGACCGGTGGGAGCTCGTCGAGTACTGAACGACGCGGGTCAGTCGAACAGCCGCTGACCGACGAACTCGCCCTCGGCGATTCCGCCCGGCACTGCGAAGATCGCCGAGCCGACGTGCTTCAGGTACTCGTTGAGCCCGTCGGTCGCGAGCGAGGTCTGCACGTCGATGAACTGCTGCGGCGACCGCTGGAACGACAGGAAGAACAGCCCCGCGTCGAGGCGGCCGAGCTCGTCGTTGCCGTCGACGAAGTTGTAGCCGCGACGCAGCATCCGCGCGCCCTTGTTGTTCGAGGAGTGCGCGAGGCGCACGTGCGCGTTCGCGTCGATGAGGGGCGCATCGGCGGCCCCGGTCGCCTCGAAGTCGGGCTCGGTGAACTCCGTGCCGCCCGAGAGCGGGGCGCCCTCGCCCTTCGAGCGGCCGACGAGCATCTCCTGCTCGCCGAGCTGCACGCGGTCCCAGTTCTCGATGATCATGCGGATGCGCCGGGCGACGAGGTACGAGCCGCCGGCGAGCCACGCCGGCTCGTCGCCGTCGCCGACCCAGACCTGCTCGTCGACCTCGCCCGTCTCCTCGGCCTTGACGTTCGCCGTGCCGTCCTTGAAGCCGAAGAGGTTGCGCGGCGTCGCCTGCGAGGTCGAGGTCGACGAGGTGCGACCGAAGCCGAGCTGCGACCAGCGCAGCGTCGCCCGACCGAACGCGATGCGGCTGAGGTTGCGGATCGCGTGCACTGCCACCTGCGGGTCGTCGGCGCACGCCTGGATGCAGAGGTCGCCGCCGCTCCGCTCGGGCACGAGGGCGTCGCCCTGGAAGCGCGGCAACGGCTCGAGCGCGGCGGGGCGGCGGTCGGCGATTCCGAAGCGGTCGCCGCCCGAGGCATCCTCGAACAGGCCGGGCCCGAAGCCGAAGGTGATCGTGAGCCCCGCGGCCGGCAGGCCGAGCGCCTCGCCGGTGTCGACCGGCGGCGCGTAGTCGGAGCCGCCGACCGCGCCGCCCTCGGCGACCTCGAGGCCCTGCGTGAGGCGTGAAGCCGCCGCGGTCCACTCGGTGAGCAGCTCGATGAGGCCCTCCCGGTCGAGCGCGTCGCTCAGGTCGAAGGCGGCGAAGTGCAGGCGGTCCTGCGCCGGCGTCACGATGCCCGCCTGGTGCGCACCGAAGTACGGGTACGAGGACGCCCCGGACCTCGAGCCCGAGGCGTGGGCCTCGCCGGTCGACACCGCGACGCCCACGGCCGCCGCGCCGCCCGCGAAGCCGACCGCGGCACCGGCCGCGCCGGCGCCGAGGAGCCCGCGGCGGCTGACGCCGGGCTCGGCGTCGCCGTCACGGGTCCCCTGCGGGTCGGATCCGGTCACGTCAGGCTCCGAGCACCGTCGCGGTGAGCTGCGAGAGCGGCTCGGCGAGGGCGTTCACCCGATCGCTGAGCGCCTTCTTGTCGGCGTCGGTGAGTTCGCCGTAGTCCACGAAGCCCGCGTCGAGCGAGCCGTACTTCGCGAGCTCGGCCTCGAGGGCGGCGAACTCCTCGTCGATGGTCGCCGCGAGCTCGGCGCCCTCGTCGCCCTTCGACTCGGCGAGCGCGCGCACCGCGCCGAATGCGACACCGGCGCCCTGCACGTTCGCAGCGAAGTCGGAGAGGTCGGTGCCCGACCACCAGTCCTCCTCGCCGGTGATCTTGCCGGCGGCGACCTCGTCGAGCAGCGCGATCGCGCCGTTCGAGATCGCGTCGAGGGTGACCGCGAAGTCATCGGCGGTGACGAGCTCGTGGAGCTGGGTGACATCCGCGACGAGGCCGTCGGCGTACGCCTGCCGCTCCTCGTGGGTCGACGGTGCCCAGCCCTGCAGCGCGTCCTGGCCGTCGGAGTTGAGTGCGCCCGCCGCCGGCGGCCACAGGTCCTTCTCGATGCGGTGGAAGCCGGTCCACTCGAGGCCGTCGGCGACGGCGTCGACCTCGCGGAAGTCGATCTTCGGGTCGAGGTCGCCGAAGGCCTCGGCGGTCGGCTCGATGCGCTCGTAGGGCACGCGCGTCGCGGCGAACAGCGAGCGGGCGGTCTCGTCGTCGCCGGCGGCGTACGCCGCCGCGAACTCCTCGACGAGCGGCAGCAGCTCGGAGGCCTGCGAGCGAACGTAGGCGAGGTACTCGGTGACGGCCTGGTCGGCGAGCTCCTGCTCGTCGGCCGAGACGGCGGATGCCTCGCCGGTGACCGTGAACTCGGCGAGCCCGACGGGCGCCCCGACCTGCTGGAACTTGCACGCCGTGTAGTACGTGCCCGGTTCGAGCTGCGCGGTGAAGTCGACCTCCTGGCCCGGCGTCACGTTCTCCTTCTCGCCGACGATGCGCAGCTGGTCCTCGGCGAGGATCTCGAACTCGTTGACGTCGCTGCCGTTGTTCGCGAGTGCGAAGGTCACGGCGCCGGCGCTCGCGGTGTCGACGGCGACGGCGCAGCCGTCGTCGGTGATGTCGACGCCGATCGCCGAGGCGAGGTCGGACTTGGCCACGCAGCCGGTGAGGGCGAGCGCGAGTGCGGTCGCGGCAGCTGAGGCCGCGAGGGCACGACGGGTCATGTGGACTCCTGGGTCGTGGTCGATGGTGCGTGTGGTCAGTGGGCGGACGTGGTCGCCGTCGAGGCGACGCTCGGCACCGCGGCGGGGGCGGTGGACGGACGGGAGCGGCGCCGGAGCATCCGCAGGTAGAGGGTGGTGGTGACGGCGACGTAGACGACCCAGCCGATCACCTGCGCCCACGTGGGCTCGGGGGTGAAGTTGAAGATGCCGCCGAGCACGGTGTCGATCGGGCCGCCGGGGGGCACGATGCCGGTGAGGCTGTACGCGTGGGTGCCCCACCCGGGGATGACCGAGGCCTCCTGCAGGTCGCCGATGCCGTACGAGAGCACGCCTGCGGCGACGAGGATGAGGAAGAGTCCCGTCCAGGTGAAGAACACCGAGAGGTTGATGCGCACGAGACCCTTGGAGATGCCCCACGAGACGGCGACGGCGGTGAGGATGCCGAGGAGCGCGCCGAGCGTGCCGAGCACGGGGTCGCTGCCGCCCGAGACGTTCGCCCACACGAAGAGGGCGGTCTCGATGCCCTCGCGGCCGACGCTGAGTGCGCCGAGCAGCACGATGGCGAACCACGAGCGATCGACGGCGGCGTCGACCTGGCTGCGCAGCTCCTTCGAGAGGCCGGCGCCGTGGGTGCCCATCCAGAAGATCATCCAGGTGACCATCGCGACCGCGATGAGCGAGAGCACTCCCCCGAGGATCTCCTGCGCCTGGAAGGTGAGCGCGTACGGCCCCCACGTGAGGAGGGCGCCGACCCCGAGCGAGACGGCCACGGCGAGCGCGATGCCGGCCCAGAGGCGGCCGTACAGGTCGCGGCGCCCGATCTTGCCGAGGTACGCGATCAGGATGCCGACGATGAGCCCTGCTTCGAGGCCCTCGCGGAGGCCGATCAGGTAGTTGGCGAGCACGCGTCTCCCGGGTGGAAATGAGGTGGGGTTGAGCTAAGGCTAACCTAACCCAGCCGCGGAGCATATTTCAGGTTCCTTCCTCCCGGCTCGGTCGCGACGCCGAACCGTTCCGAACGCCGAACCGTTCCCGAAACGCGGGTGAGCACGTAGCGTTGAGAAGGTGCTGACTCCTCCCGTGCCGAAGAAGCGACCGATCGAACGCGAGCACCACGGCGACGTCGTGGTCGACGACTACGAATGGCTGCGCGACAAGGATGATCCCGAGGTGCTCGCCCACCTCCACGAGGAGAACGCCTTCACCAAGGCGCGGACGGAGCACCTCGCGATCCTGCAGGAGCAGATCTTCGACGAGATCAAGCACCGCACCAAGGAGACCGACCTCTCGGTGCCCGCCCGCGAGGGCGACTGGTGGTACTACAGCCGCACCGTCGAGGGGCAGCAGTACGGCATCCACTGCCGGGTGCCCGCGAACGGCCCCGACGACTGGGAGCCGCCCGTCACCGACGACTCGGGCTCGCCGCTGCCCGGCGAGCAGATCCTCCTCGACGACAACGTCGAGGCCGAGGGACACGAGTTCTACGCGCTCGGCAGCTTCGACCTCACGGCCGACGGGCGCACGCTGCTCTACGCCGTCGACGTCGAGGGCGACGAGCGGTACACGATCCGGCTGCGATCGCTGGACGACTCGGGCCGCGAGTACTCCGACGTGATCGAGGGCACCGCGGCGGGGGCCGTCTTCGACCCGAGCGGCCGCTACCTCTTCTACGCGACGGTCGACGAGGCGTGGCGCCCCGACACCATCTGGCGGCACGAGGTCGGCACCGAGTCATCCGCCGACGTCGCGATCTTCAGCGAACCCGACGAGCGATTCTGGCTCGGCGTCGGGCTCACCCGCAGCCGCAAGTACCTCGTCATCGAGGCGGGCTCGAACATCACGAGCGAGACCCGGCTGCTGGATGCCTCCGACCCGACCGGTTCGTTCGAGGTGGTCTGGCCGCGCAAGGACGGCGTCGAGTACGACGTCGAGCACGTCGTCGCGGGCGGCAAGGACCGGCTGCTCATCACCCACAACGACGGGGCGGTGAACTTCGAGCTCGTCTCCGTCGCGGCCGACGACCCGCAGGGGCCGCGGCGCATGCTGCTGCCGCACAACCCCGAGGTGCGCATCGAGGGCGTCGACGGGTTCCGCGACTTCGTGGCGCTCGAGTACCGCCGCGACGGACTGCCGCGGGTCGCCGTCGCGAAGGTGCCCGCGAACGGGCTGCCGGCCGGCGCGACCGTCGACGACACCCTGCACGAGCTCACCTTCGACGAGGAGCTCTTCTCGGTCGGCCTCGGCGGCAATCCCGACTGGACGCAGCCCACGCTGCGACTCGGCTACACGAGCTTCGTGACCCCCTCGACCGTGCTCGACCTCGTCGTCGCGACGGGCGAGCGCAAGCTGCGCAAGCGCCAGGCCGTGCTCGGCGACTACGACCCCACCCGCTACGCGCAGCGCCGCGAGTGGGCGACCGCCGACGACGGTACGCGCATCCCGATCTCCCTCGTCTACCGGCACGACCTCGTCGACCTCGGCGTGCCCGCGCCGACCCTGCTCTACGGGTACGGCGCCTACGAGCACTCGATCGACCCGGGCTTCGGTATCCCCCGGCTGTCGCTGCTCGACCGCGGCATGGTGTTCGCGGTCGCCCACGTGCGCGGCGGCGGCGAGATGGGGCGGCTCTGGTACGAGCACGGCAAGAAGCTCGAGAAGCGCAACACCTTCACCGACTTCGCGGCGGCCGCGCGCCACCTGATCGACGAGGACGTCACGGCGCCCGACCGGCTCGTCGCGCAGGGCGGCAGCGCCGGCGGGCTCCTCATCGGCGCGGTGGCGAACCTCGCGCCGAAGTACTTCTCGGGCTTCCTCGCCGAGGTGCCGTTCGTCGACCCGCTGACCTCGATCCTCGACCCGTCGCTGCCGCTCACGGTCATCGAGTGGGACGAGTGGGGCAACCCGCTCGACGACGAGGAGGTCTACTCGTACATGAAGTCGTACTCGCCCCTCGAGAACGTGCACGACGGCGCCCACGGCGGTCGCCACTACCCGCCGATCCTCGCCGTGACCTCGCTCAACGACACGCGAGTGCTCTACGTCGAGCCCGCCAAGTGGGTGGCGCGGCTCCGCGAGGTCGGCGCCGACGCGCTGCTCAAGATCGAGATGGCGGCCGGCCACGGCGGCGTCTCGGGGCGGTACGCGGCGTGGCGCGAGCGTGCGTTCTCGTACGCGTGGGTCATCGACGCGGCGGGCGCGCACCCGAGCGGGGAGTAGCCCCGGCCGGGCTGCCGAACGACGTCTCAGCGCGGGACGTCGTAGGTGATGTGCGTCACGAGGTCGGTCTGCAGCACGTCGATCGGCGTCAGCTCGAGGTCGAGGCCCTCGAACAGGCGCTCGCCCGCGCCGAGGGTGATCGGCGAGACGCTCACGATGATGCGGTCGATGAGGCCGGCGGCGAGGTACTGCCGCACGGTGCTCGCGCCGCCCGCGACCGAGATGCGGCTCGTCTCGCCGACGGCGGCGCGCGCCTGCGCCAGGGCGTCGTGGATGCCGGTCGTCACGAAGTGGAACGTCGTGCCGCCCTCCATCTCGATGGGCTCGCGGCCATGGTGCGTCAGCACGAAGACAGGCCCGTGGTACGGCGGTTCGTCACCCCACCAGCCCTTCCACGACTCATCCGGCCATTCGCCCCTGATCGGCCCGAACATGTTGCGGCCCATGATGTAGGCGCGCGGCGCGAGGATCTGCTCGACGATCGGCTGCGCCTCGTCGGGCTGCTCGAACATCCACCGGTGCACCGCCATGCCGCCCTCGCCGAGCGGGTCGTCGAGCGTCTGGTTCGGGCCCGCGACGAAGCCGTCGAGCGAGAGGGAGAGGTTGGCCGTGACGAGGCCGTCGTCGAACGTCATGCGGTGCACCCTACGCCGAGGCGCCGACACTCGCCACGGCCAGCGGTGCCCCATACGCGCGCATCGATTCCGCGCTGAGCGAGCACTGTTCCGGATGTCACGGGCCGCTGCGAGACTGACGAAATGTCTCTTCTCACCGAACTGAGCGAGCAACTCCCAGGCCGGGCCTTCGGTCCCGGCGCATCCGAATACGACACCGGCCGCACCGTCTTCGCGGGGGCCGGCGAGCCCGAGGCCGTGGTGCGGCCGCACACCGTCGACGAGGTCGCGACCGCGGTGGCGCGGGCCGCCGCCGACGGCCTCTCGATCGCGGTCCGCAGCGGCGGTCACGGCCTTCTCCCCGTCGACGACGGGCTCGTCATCGACCTGGCCGAGTTCGACACGATCGAGGTCGACGACGCCGGCCTCGTCACCCTCGGCCCCGCCGCCCACTGGGGCGACGTCGCGGCCGCACTCGCGCCGCGCGGCCTCGGCATCAGCTCCGGCGACACCCGCCAGGTGGGCGTCGGCGGGCTGCTGCTCGGCGGCGGGATCGGCTGGCTCGTGCGCACCCACGGCCTCACCATCGACGCGCTGCGTGAGGTCGAGCTCGTGACCGCGGCGGGCGAGGTGCTCACCGTGAACGCCGAGTCGCACCCCGAGCTGTTCTGGGCGATCCGCGGCGGCGGCGGCAACTTCGGCGTCGTCACGCGCTTCACCGTGCAGGCGAGCCCCGTCGAAGGACTCGCGGGCGGGTCGATCCACTTCGACCGCTCCGACGTGCCGACCGTGCTGCGCGCGTGGCGCGAGGTCATGCGTTCAGGCGGCGACGAGCTGAACTCGTCGATCATGCTCATGCCGCCGATGGGGCCCGAGATGCCCGGCGGCCCGCAGGTGGGAATCGCCCTCCACGGTACCGAGGCCGAGCTGCGCGAGCTGCTCGCACCGCTGCTCGCCCTCCCGTCGGTCACGAAGGTCGACCTCGCGCCGATCTCCTACGGCGACCTGCTCGAGGACGCCCCGCCCGGCCGGCCGCCGTTCCAGTTCGTCGGCGGCAACGGCTTCGCACCCGAGGTCACCGACGAGCTGCTCGAGGCGGTCGCGGCCGCGTACGCACGCGACATGCCGACCATGGTGCTGCTGCGTGCACTCGGCGGCGCGTACTCGCGCGTCGAGGCCGATGCGACCGCGATCGCCCACCGCGACGCCGAAGCCCTGGTCGTCGTCAACGGCGTGCTGCCGGCCGACGCCGAGCCCGAACTCGTCGCAGCGGTGAAGGCCGGCAGCGACGTGGCGCTCGCATTCACGACCGGCCCCTATGGCGGCTTCGAGGCGAACCGCAGCCCTGAGATCACGGCATCGATGTACCCGCCGGCGACGCTCGAACGGCTGCGGCGTGTGAAGGCCGAGGTCGATCCGGGCAACTCGTTCCGGCGCAACCACAACATCACGCCCGCCGGCTGAGCCCGCTCGGCTGAAACCCAGGCCGGGGCGGCCCGCACCCACGATCCCGCCGCTGCGTTCGCACCGCGGCGGCGGGATCGTCGGGGCCATCCCCGGGTCGAGACGTTCAGCCGGGCGCGGCAGCACACTCGGGCACGGGCTCGCGGGCGGTTGCGATCACGAACACCGTCAGCCGGCTGGCCGCCCAGACGAGCGCACCCGCGACCAGCAGTGCGCCGAGCAGCCCGACGATATGGGCGACGAGCGACGACAGCCCCCGCTCGGGCAGCAGGAATCCGTACGGCACCCACCCGTCGGTGACGCCGCGCACCAGCACGACGGCGAGCCAGGCGATCGGGTAGGGCAGCACGAGCCAGAGCCGCCGCCAAGCCAGTGCCGGTCGGTCGGCGACGAGCACCCAGTCGAGCGCGACGGCGATCGGGAACACGAGGTGCAGCAGGGCGCTCACCCACGGCGGCGCCGACCCGGTGCCGGGCACGAGCACGTTGTAGACGAGCGCGACGACGACGAGGCACGCGACCGCGATGCCGCGCACCGTCGAGAGCCACCTCGGCGCCGAACGACCGGCGAGCACGACGGCGCCCGTGCCGACGAGCACGAGGCTCGTGAGCAGGCTGGTCTGGTTGGTGAAGTACCCGAAGAAGTCGACGGGACTCCCATCGCCTGCCGCGATGCGCAGACCGTACGCGTACGAGAGCACCGCGAGGCATCCCACCCCTGCCGCGAGTCTCGCCCAGGCGATCACCCGTGCCGCCTCGGGGGCCAGCCGACGGGGAGTCATGCCGGCCAGCCTAGTGAGCGGAGCAGCCCGGCACCTCAGCCGAGGGGCGGATCCTCGTGCAGGTCGACGTCGCCGTCGGTGAGCACCCACCGGGTGAATCGCACGCTGAGGTCGGCCCGCAACGGCGCGCAGATCATCGGCCCCGCCTGCGCCGCTCCGGCGGTGAACGGGGCCACGCGAAGGGTGCGCCACGCGCTCGTCGCGGTGCGGGCCCGCACGGTGATCGCGTCGCCGGCCACGCCGCCCCGGCTCGCGCGAATGGTGACGACCTCGCCGGCCCATTCGGGCACCGGCGCCATCGACCAGTCGCTGACGCCGTTCGTGACGACCGCGCCGAGATGCAGCACCCCGTCGGAGACCTCGAGGCCGGCCTTCACCCACAGCTCCTCGCCCGCGAAGAGGAGGATGCCGGCCTGGTCGTAGAGCCCGGTGAGGGTCGAGCAGTCGAAGCTCACCTCCACGGCGCTGCCGGCCGGCCAGTCGGCGAGCAGCCCGTGACCGTCATCGTGCACGAAGCCGTAGTGGGTGGTGCGCCAGTAGTCGCTGCCCTCGGCAGCGGTGACGACGAGGGCGTCGCCATCGGGCCGCGCCAAGTCGGGCTCTCGGGTCCATCGGCCGTCGTTCCACTCCATCGCGCGCGCAGACATGCGGATCACGTTAGCGCGGAAGCCCCGGCGAGCCCGGCCACCGCCACCGTGAGCAGCACCCAGTCGTTGAGGATGTGCGCCCCGGCCGCGACCCACAGGTTCTTCGTGCGGATGAACGCGAGCGTGAACGCGATGCGCGCCGAGCCGATGACGAGGAACGCCTGGGCGACGTTCCAGTCATAGGTCGGCAGGTGCGCCGCCCCGAACCACAACGCGGAGGCGGCCCACGCCAGCAGCACCGCCGCCTTCCGCGAGAGACGGGCTTTCGCGAAGAGCAGGTGCAGCACCGCGAGGAACGGCAGCAGGGTGAACACCTCCTCGCCGACGAGCTGGATTCCGCTGCCGATGTAGAGGGCGACAGCATCGAGGCTCCCGGCCTCGCCGGCGGCCGCGATGGTCGTGTTCGGGTGCACCGGGAACAGCATCGAGACGATCGCGCCGACCGTGAACGTGATGACGATGTTCAGCAGGGCGAAGTAGGCCATCGCGAGCAGATCGCGCCGGCCCACCCGGCGGAACAGCGCCGTCCAGTGGCGGCCGGCGACGAGTGCGAGCGCGGCGAGCGGAATCGCGACGAAGAGCGTGCGCGGCACGATCGCGACGAGGTTGCCGGGCTGGGGGAAGAAGGTCAGCACGAGGTATCCGGCGACGCACGCGGCCCAGACGACCACCCAGCGCCAGACCGCGAGCTCGATCGGCACGCCGTCGTAGAAGGGGAAGTCGGCGCCGTCGGGCCGCTCGATCACGCGGCCGAAGCGATCGCGGTCGGTGAGCGGGCGGATGCGCCCCGGCTCGCTGAACCCCACGCTCGTCATACGGCCCCCCGGTCGTCGATGAAGCCATCATGGCAGCCCCGGGCGCGTTGGGATGGGAGCGGTTCACTGCGCAGGATGCCGCGCTGCTCCCCCGCGGCTCAGCCCACGAACCCCCGGAACGGGTCGTTCTCCTCAGCGCGCCGCTCACGTTCACGCTCGGCCGCGCGCAGTTCGTCGTCGAGGTCGAGCAGCAGGCCGGCCAGCCGCGTCTCGCGCTCGGCCTCGTACTCCTCGTCGACCTCGATCTCGGGCCAGCCGCCGCCCCACTCGCGGGCGAGGCGCGCGTCGATCGCCCCGGCGACGTCGTCCCACGCCTCCGAGCGGGCCCGTTCGGCCAGGGCGGCGAGATACTCGGGGTCGCTGCGCCGGGTCCACAGCTCTTTGGCCACCGCGGCGTAGACCTGCTCGCGCCGACGGAGGTTCGCGGCATCCGCCCGCCGGTAATCGTGCTCGTTCGATGCGCGGCCCTCGCGGCGTGCGGCGGCAGCGCGGTCTTCGGCGGTGCGCTCGGCGACCTCGTCGGCCTCCTGCACGAGCTCGTAGAGCACCTCGCGCGCGGCGGCCGCGGCGCGCTCGTTGTCGAACGGTTCGTCGCCGCGCAGTGCGTGCATGACGAAGCGGTTGCGGAGGGCCATGCGGCCGGCTGCCTCGGCGACGAGGAGGCCTTCGGCGAGCATCTCGTCGAAGGTCGGCGGGGTGACTTCGGGCAGGGCGCTGCGGTCGAACGGCTTGAACCGCTTCGCCCGCTTCCTGCGCCAGAACGGCATGGCCACACCCCGTGAACGTCGATGTCCGACGCCGATCGACGTCGGAGAACGAGCCTATCGCGGGCGACCGACGCGACGCCCGGGCCGACCGTCGCGGGTGTCGTCGGTCGGGCGTAGCCTGCCGGAATGGCGGGCGCGACGGATGGCGGACGGAGCAGCGGGGCGGGCGACGCGGCGGGCGACGGGCGACGCTGCGGACTCGTCGACGACGACGGCCGCGCCTGCCCGAACCCGGCGCAGCCGGGCGCGCCCGTGCCGCTCTGCGCCGGGCACCTGCTCGTCGCCCACGAATGGGTCGAACGCGAGGTCGGAGCGACCGACCTGCTGCCCGGCCCGTGCCAGGCGTGCGGTTCGCGGGTCGGCGTGCGCTACCCGAGCGGCTGGATCTGCGCCGAGTGCGAGTGGCGCTACGGCGAGCTGCCCGATCGCACGCTCGACGACGACCCCGTCGAGGTCGTCTACTACCTGCGCTATCGCGACCAGGTGAAGATCGGCACCTCGGCGAACCCGCGGCGCCGCATCGCGAGCCTGCCGCACGAGGAGGTGCTCGCGTTCGAGCAGGGCGGGCGTCTGCTCGAACGCGCCCGGCACGAGCAGTTCGCCGCCTTCCGCGGCGCGGGCACCGAGTGGTTCGAGGTGCATGAGGCGCTGCTCGAGCACATCGCGGAGCTCTCGGCCGGGGTGGACGACCCGTGGTCGCAGTACGCCCGCTGGGTGAGTCGCCGACTGGCGCGGCCGTCATCGGCCTGAACCGCTGAACCGCCGTCCACGGCGCAACGCCCGCACCGAGTTCCCAGCCGCGCTCTCGTAGCGTCGAATGCATGCAAGCCGAGACCGAGAACCTGAATGCCGTCGCGCAGTGGGCGGTCTCGCTCATGGAATGGCTCGGCGCCCCCGGGGCCGGTCTCGCGATCGCGGCCGAGAACCTGTTCCCGCCGCTGCCGAGCGAGCTCATCCTGCCGATGGCCGGGTTCACGGCGAGCCGCGGCAGTTTCGGCCTGGTCGAGGTGCTGCTCTGGACGACGCTCGGCTCGGTGGTCGGCGCGCTCGCGCTCTACGGGCTCGGCGCGTGGCTCGGCCGCGACCGGCTGCTCCGTATCGTCGACCGCATGCCGCTCGTGAAGGTGTCGGACGTCGACCGTGCGGAAGCCTGGTTCGAGCGGCACGGCAGCAAGGCCGTGTTCTTCGGCCGCATGATCCCGCTGTTCCGCAGCCTCATCTCCATCCCCGCGGGCATCGAGCGGATGCCGCTGCTGCGCTTCACCCTTCTCACGACCGCGGGCAGCGCGATCTGGAACACGATCTTCGTCCTCGCCGGGTTCCTGCTCGGCGAGAACTGGCACGTGGTCGAGCAGTACGCCGACACGTTCCAGTTGCTCGTGATCGTCGTGGCGGTGGCGGCCGTCGGCACGTTCCTCGTCGTTCGGCTGCGGCAAGCGGCTCGCCGCCGGCTGGCGTCCTGACCGGGGGTCGGTCGAATCCTCGACGCCCGGTCCGCTGCATGGCATAATCGTTAGGGCACTAACGATAGCCACCACGCCGACTGGAGCCCCATGACCGCGCACGCAGCTCCCGCAGCACTCGCGGGCCCCGAGGCATCCGCCCCGCCCGTCGACGACGCCCCCGACCTGCTCGCCCTCGAGAACCAGGTCTGCTTCGCGCTGGCGGTCGCCGCCCGCGGCGTGATCGGCATCTACCGGCCGATCCTCGAACCCCTCGGGCTCACCCACCCGCAGTACCTCGTCATGCTCGCGCTCTGGCAGCGCAGCCCGCGCACCGTGCGCGACCTCGGCGAAGCCCTGCAGCTCGAACCGGCGACCCTCTCGCCGTTGCTCAAACGCCTCGAGGCGCAGGGCTACCTCACCCGCGAGCGCAACGCGCGCGACGAGCGCGCCCTCGACGTCGCCCTCACCGAGACGGGCCGGGCGCTCCGCGAGCAGGCGCTGTCGATCCCGCCGCAGGTCGTCGACCGCCTCGGCATGGACCTCGCCGAGCTCGGGGCCCTGCGCGACCGGCTCACCGAGGTGATCGCGGCCGTGCAGCACGGCTGAGCACGCTCACCCCGAGGTCGCGTCGAACCCGGGAACCCCTCCGTCGGCCGTGGCGAACTTCGCGATGAGGCTGCAGTCCTTTCCGCCGTAGCCCTCGTCGATGAGCCGGTCGAACTGCTCGAGCGCGATGCGCGCCGCCGGCATCGGAAGCTCGGCGGCCGTGCCCGCGTCGACGGCGAACGCGAGGTCCTTCTGGGCGAGCGTCGTCGCGAATGTCGCGTCGAAGTTGCGGTCGGCCGGGCTCGTCGCGACGACCCCGGGCGCGGGATACCAGGTGCGGAGCGGCCACGACTCCCCCGACGAGACCGAGGCGACCTCGAAGAACTTCTTCGGGTCGAGACCGAGCGACCCGGCGAGCGCGGCCCCCTCGGAGACGCCGAGCAGCGACACGAAGAGCATGAGGTTGTTCGCGAGCTTCGCGGCGATGCCGAGCGTCGGTCCGCCGAGGTCGAACACGTGCCCCGCCATCGGCTCGACGAGCGCCTGGGCGCGCGCCACCTCGTCGGCACCGCCGCCGAGCATGAACGTGAGCGTGCCCGCCTCGGCGCCGGCGATGCCCCCGGAGACCGGCGAGTCGACGAAACCGAACCCGCGTGCGGCCGAGGCCTCGTGGCAGAACGCCGAGGTCGTGACATCCACCGTCGAGGTGTCGAGCAGCAGCGCGCTCGTCGGGGCCGTCGCCCAGACGCCCCCTTCGCCGCCGTAGACCTCGCGCACGTGCTCGCTGCGCGGCAGGCTCGTGAAGACGGCGTCGGCGCCGTCGACCGCCTCGGCGATCGAACCGGCCACGCGGATGCCGCGCGCCGCCGCCGCAGCGCGCGCCTCGGGCACGGGGTCGACCCCGTGCACCTCGTGGCCCGCGGCCACGAGCCGCGCCGCCATCGGGGCGCCCATGTGCCCCAGTCCGATCCACGCGATGCTCGCCATCGTCATCGCCCTCCCGACCTCGTCGACGTGAAGTGCTGTCCGCCCTCACGATACGCCGGACGCGCGGGTCGGCAGCAGCACCCCGGTGGTCGCGTCGAGCCGCCGCCAGCCGGCCGCCGCGACCGTCGGCGGCAGGATGTCGGCGGCCACGAGCTCGGGCATGTCGAGCCCCGCGAGCTCGGCGACGGCCGAGACCGGCACCTGGAAGGTGCGGAACGGACCGAGCGGCGGCACGGCGCCGGGTTCGGGCGGGCGCACCTCGCTCGTGTCGACGAGCGGAGACTGGTCGAGCACGAACGCGGTCGCGGCGAGCGCGGCGCCCGCGTTCCATGCCACCACCTTCCAGAACTGCAGCGGCACCCGGATGCCGCGGTACCCGGGGTCGTCGGCGCCGAGCACGGGGGCGGTGAAGACGCTGAGCCGCTGCGCCGTCGCCTCGGCGTAGGCCAGCACGTGGTCTTCGAGGCCGAGCCAGAGCTCCTTCGACTGGTTGAACCCGGCGGCCTGCGGGGCGGCGTTCGTGTAGTGGAAGGTGTCGGCGTTCGCCCGCGCGGCGACGGCCGGCTCGCCCCAGACCGGATCGCGACGGCGCACGAGATGGCCCCGATCGAGGTCGTTGGCCGCGTAGACGGCAGGGCCGGCCTGCCAGTCGGCCGGCACCCGGTCGTCGAGTCGCCACGCGTCGCCGCCGCCGGCGAGATCGAGCAGGGCGGCGCCGTCGACGTTGACGCCGGTGACCCGGGCGAATCGCCGCACCGGGTCGAGCACGACCGAGAAGTGCACGTACGCGAGATCGACGCATTCGGATGCCTCGGGGCCGGGCTTCGGCCGCGGCATCGGTGCCGTCACTCCCAGGAACTGCGCGTCGAAACCCATGGGCCCAGCACACCACACACCGCCGACGCCGGTGCCGACGCCGGCACGGAGGGGGCCAGAATAGGCGAATGGACCTGCTGCTGGCCGGGGTGCTCGCACTGCTCGCGATCGCCGCCGCGACCGCGATCGGGCCGAAGCTCGGCGTCGCGGCACCGCTGCTGCTCGTCCTCGTGGGCCTCGGGGTGAGCTTCCTGCCCTCGGTGCCGCCGATCGAGGTCGACCCCGAGTGGATCATCGCGGGCGTGCTGCCGCCGCTGCTGTACTCGGCGGCGGTGTCGATGCCGGCGATGGAGTTCCGCCGGGACTTCAGCACGATCGGGGGCCTCTCGGTCGTGCTGGTCGTGCTCAGCTCGGTGCTGCTCGGGTTCCTGTTCACCTGGCTCATCCCGGGCGTCGACCTGGCGATCGGCATCGCCCTCGGCGCCATCGTGAGCCCGACCGACGCGGTCGCCACGTCGATCGTGAAGCGTCTGGGCGTCTCGCCCCGCGTCGTCGCGATGCTCGAGGGCGAGAGCCTGCTCAACGACGCCACCGCCCTAGTGCTGCTGCGCTCCGCGATCGCCGCAGCCGCGGCATCCGTCTCGATCTGGGGGGTCGCCGGCACCTTCGTCTACTCGGTCGTCGTCGCTGCGCTGATCGGCTTCGCCGTGGGCTGGGTGAACCTCCGGGTGCGTGCCCGCGTCTCCAACCCGACTGTGAACACCGTGATCTCCTTCACGATGCCGTTCCTCGCGTCGATCCCGGCCGAGCACCTCGGCGCCTCCGGACTCGTCGCCGCGGTCGTCGCGGGCCTCGTCACGGGGCGCGGAGCGGCGAAGTACCTGAGTCCGCAGCATCGCCTCTCCGACGTGCAGAACTGGCGCACGGTCGAACTCGTGCTCGAGGGCACGGTGTTCCTCGTGATGGGGCTCGAGGTGACGGCGCTCATCGACGACGTCGAGTCGGCGCACGCGGGCGCCTGGAACGCGGCCGGCATCGCGGCGATCGCGCTCGTCGCCGCGATCTTGATCCGAGCCGCGTACGTCGCCCCGCTGATCGGGGCGCTCGGGCGGCGGGCGCAGCGCGGCGCCCGGGTGAAGGAGCGGCTGCAGTCCCTCCCCACCGACACGGCCATGTTCGCGCTGCGCGAGGGCCGCGAGCCCGACCACGCCAGGACGGCGCGCTTTCGTTCGATGCTGCGGCGACGGGTGGCCGACATCGACTACTTCGTGGACGAGTCGCTCGACTGGCGCGACGGCACGATCATCGTGTGGGCGGGCATGCGCGGCGTCGTGACCCTGGTCGCGGCGCAGACCCTGCCGGCCGACACCCCGAACCGCTCGCTGCTCGTGTTCATCGCCTTCCTCGTCGCGGTCGCGTCGCTGCTCGTGCAGGGCGGCACGCTGCCGTGGCTCGTGCGCGCGATCGTGCCCGCCCGCGACCCGGGCGCCGGCGCCGCCGAGCGGCGCGAGCTCCGCGAGCTGCTGCGGACCGCGGCGATGGACGAGCTGGCCGGCTCCGACGACCCCGAGCTCCGCACGATCGCGGAGCGCATGCGCGCGGCCTGGCAGGTCTCCAACGACGAGGGCGCCGGCGAGACGGATGCCACGGACGAGCAGGATGCCGCGGCCGCCGGGGTCGGCGAGACATCCGGCGTCGGCGAGGCACCCGACGCTGGCGAGTCACCCGCGCCTGCGGCATCCCCTCGCCGTGTCGACCCCGAGCAGGTGCGCCGCCTGCGCCTGCGCATGATCGAGGCCGAGCGCGCCGCCCTCCTCGACGCCCGCGACGAGGGCCGCTTCAGCGCCGCCGCGCTGAGCGCCGCCCTCGAGGACCTCGACGCCGAGCAGATCAGCGTCGAGCTCAAGGGGCTCGACGGCCCCTGAACGGCGCGGCGATCGTCCGCACTTCTCAGGATGAGCGCGTCGTCACCCCCTCCACCGGGGCCATCGCCCGTCTCGTCCTGAACTGTGCGGAGCAAGGTCTTCTCAACCCGCGTCATGATCGGCGCCCGCGCGCATCTCTCAGGTAGAGCCATCAGTTCTGCCGTCAGGAAGGGGAAAGCGCCATGGCCCACCACTTGGAGTTCGTGTACGGACCGCTCGGCGAGGAGACCCGCCTGGCCTGCGCCTGCCCGCGCGAGGGCAGCCACCTGCGGCCGAACTCCGAGACCCGCGTCGCCGACGCGTTCGACGAGGCGCTCATCTCAGCGGCGCTCCCCCTGCGCCGGGCCGAGCGGCTGCGCCCGCGCCGCTCGGCGCAGCATCGCGCCCGGTTCACCTTCGTGCCGGCCACCGGGTCCCGGATGCGGCGCGCGGCCTGACGCGCAGCCGCAGAGCACCCCGCGGCATCCGCGCGAAACCCTCGCGCACGAAACCCTCGCGCGCGTATCGTGTGACCAAGCCGGAGGTCGCGCACGTGACGTTCCCGTCACCGTGACCACCCTGGTGGAGGGGGAGCACGATGACGACGCAGCAGACGCCCGACCACATCCCGGAGCACGACCCGGCCGACGACTTCGAGAACTACCGGGAGCGTGTCGGCGACGAGATGCTCGCCGTGCAGGACTTCTCGAACGAGGAGCACGGCTATCACAAGACGCTGAAGCCCAGGCAGATCCAGATGATCGCCATCGGCGGCGCGATCGGCACCGGCCTGTTCATGGGTGCGGGCGGGCGGCTGAACAGCTCAGGACCGTCGCTGCTCATCGTCTACGCGGTCTGCGGCTTCTTCGCGTTCCTCATCCTGAGGGCGCTCGGCGAGCTCGTGCTGCACCGGCCGAGCTCGGGTTCGTTCGTCTCGTACGCGCGCGAGTTCTACGGCGAGAAGATGGCGTACACCGCGGGGTGGCTGTACTTCCTCAACTGGGCGTTCACCTCCATCGTGGATGTCACGGCCGCGGCCCTGTACGTGAAGTTCTGGGCCCAGTACTGGCCGCCCCTGCAGGAGATCCCGCAGTGGGTGATCGCCCTCGTGGCGCTCATCGTGGTGCTGTCGCTGAACCTCGTCTCGGTGAAGATGTTCGGCGAGATGGAGTTCTGGTTCGCGCTCATCAAGGTCGCGGCGCTCGTCGCATTCCTCATCATCGGCGTCGTGTTCATCGTGTTCGGCGGGCAGACCGACGTCGGCCCGACCGGATTCTCCGTCATCGCCGACAACGGCGGCTGGTTCCCCATGGGGGCGGTCGCGCCCATCCTCGCGATCTCGGGCGTCGTGTTCGCCTACGCCGCGATCGAGCTCGTCGGCACCGCGGCCGGCGAGACGGCCGAGCCGCGCAAGGTCATGCCGAAGGCGGTCAACACGGTCGTGTTCCGCATCGCGGTGTTCTACCTCGGCTCGATCTTGCTGCTCTCGCTGCTGCTGCCGTACACGGTCTACGAGGCGGGCGAGTCGCCGTTCGTGACGTTCTTCTCGCACCTCGGATCCGAGGACGCGGCCGCGGTCTCCGCGTCGATCATGAACTTCGTGGTGCTGACGGCCGCGCTCTCGTCGCTCAACGCCGGCCTCTACTCGACCGGACGCATCCTGCGGTCGATGGCGGTCAACGGCTCGGCGCCGCGCTTCACCGAGCGGATGAGCGGCAACGGCGTGCCGTACGGCGGCATCCTCCTCACCGCGGTCATCACGCTGCTCGGCGTCGGGCTCAACGCGATCGTGCCGTCGCAGGCCTTCGAGATCGTGCTCGAGGTCGCCGCGATCGGCATCATCGGCGGTTGGGCGACGATCATCCTCTGCCAGATGCAGCTCGCGAGATGGGCGAAGCAGGGACGCATCGAGCGGCCCGCGTTCCGCCTGTGGGGTGCTCCCTACACGGGATACCTCACGCTCGCCTTCCTCGCGTTCGTGATCGTCACCATGGCGTTCTCGGAGACGGGTCGCTGGGTGCTGCTCTGCAGCCTGGGGCTCATCCCGCTGCTCATCATCGGGTGGTTCGCGTTCCGCGGTCGCATCGCCGCCGCGGCGAAGGAGCGCGAGGGGCACACCGGAGCGTTCCCGGTGGTCGCAGAACGGCCCGCGGTCGACAACCCGCCGCGCTTCGGTCGCCGGAAGGACGACGAGTAAGCGCTCGCGGGCGACCGCTCAGCCGTGCGCGGCCGGTGCCGCGAAGAGGTTCAGCACGAGCACCCCGGCGACGATCAGGCCGATGCCGAAGAGCTTCGGCATCGTGAGGCTCTCGCCGAGGAACAGCACGCCGATCGCGACGATGGCCGCCGTGCCGACGCCCGACCAGATGGCGTAGACCATGCCGATCTCGAGCTCGCGCACCGCCTGGGCGAGCATCGCGAACGAGACGCCGTAGAGGCCGAGCACGCCGATCGTCCACCACAGCTTCGTGAAGCCCTCGGTCTTGCCGATGAAACTGGTCGCCGCGACTTCGAAGGCGATCGCGAACGCGAGGTAGAGCCAGGCCATGGAGGAGATTCTGGCAGGTCGCGAGGGGTGGGCTGCGCCCGCTACTCGACCGCCTGAGCGGGCGCCGACGTGTTCAGCGTCGCGAGGATGCCGGCGGCGACCTCGTCACGCGACCGCTCGGGTTCGAAGACCAACCACTCGAGCCCGGCGAGGAGTACCGCCCCGAACACGCTCGACGCCATGATGCCCGCGCGTCCCGCCGGGACCTCCGTCTCGTCGATCGCCTCCTCGAACACGCCGAGCGCCTTGTGGCGCAGCGCGAACAGCGTCTCCTGCCAGGCCCGGTCGGTGCGGAAGATCTCCGACGCCATGAGCTTAGCGAGCGGTGCGTTCGCGGCGATCCGATCGAGCAGCTGCCGCACGAGGGCGTCGATCGCCACCCAGCCGCGCAGCTCGCCCTTGGCCGCGCGGAGGGAGTCGGCGAGCGAGCCGACCCCCTCCTGCAGCATGGCCTCGAACAGCTGGTCCTTCGAGCTGAAGTTGTAGTACAGGCTGCCCTTCGCGACCCCGGCGAGCTCAGCGACCTCGTCCATCGTCGTGCCGGTGATGCCCTTCGTCGCCGCCAGCTCGAGCGCGGCGTCGAGGATGGCGCGCTTGGTGGTGTTCGCGCGGGCCATGGTCGCTCCTCCGGTCAGATCGCGAGCTCGGGGTGCAGGCGGCTGACGCTCCACATCCGCTGCTTGCCGGCGCTCCACGCGCTGATCGCGAGCGAGCCGACGAGGATGCCGGCCATCACGAGCACCGAGAGCCACAGTCTAG
Organism: Agromyces sp. NPDC058126; assembly: GCF_042884595.1. Lineage (NCBI taxonomy): Bacteria > Bacillati > Actinomycetota > Actinomycetes > Micrococcales > Microbacteriaceae > Agromyces > Agromyces sp. NPDC058126. Next base: position 46,151 of record NZ_JBHVTS010000004.1, read on the forward strand.
AGTCCACGCCGCCGGTGATGAGCTCGCGCAGACCGGTCACCACGTAGGTGGCGGGCATGAACGGGTGCAGCACCTGGAAGAACTCGGGCGTGGTCTCGACGGGGTAGGTACCGCCCGAGGAGCTCAGCTGCAGCATGAGCAGCACGAGGCTGACGACGCGGCCGGCGGCCGTGCCGAGCACGATGATGAACATCTGCTGGAGGGCGAGGAACGCGAGCGTCACGAGGTAGATGAACGCGCTCGTCGCGAGCCAGTACTCGGGTTCGAGGCCGATGCCGTAGACGAGCACCAGCACCATGATCACGACCTGGCCGAGGCCGATCGCCATCGCGGGGAGGAACCCGGTCATCACGGCGCGGAGGCCGCTCGCCGAGGCGGCGAGCGCACGCGTCGGGAGTGCACGCAGGATGAGCCACATGATCAGGCCGCCGACGAACGTCGCGAGCGCGATGAAGAAGGGGGCGAAGCCCTCGCCGAAGCTCGACGCCTCGTTCTGGGAGCGCTCGTCGAGCTGGACGGGCGCGGACATCACGTCGGCCCGCGACTCGATGTCGGCGTCGGTCATGACGGGTGCCATGTCGGCGCCCTCACCGAGCTTGTCGGCCAGGGTGCGGCTGCCGTCGGCGAGCTTGCCGGCGCCGGAGGCGAGGGTCGTGCCGCCGGCGGCGAGCTGCTCGGTTCCGTCGACGAGGTCGCCGGTTCCGGCGCTCAGCTGGGCGGCGCCGCCCGCGAGGGTGTGCGCGCCGGTCGCCGCGTCGCCCGACTTACCGGCGAGCGTCGCCGCCCCGGTCGCGAGGGTCGTCGCACCGGATGCCGCATCGCCCGACTTGCCCGCGAGGGTCGACGCTCCGGTCGCGAGCTGGTGGGCACCGGATGCCGCCGCGCCCGACTTCTGGGCGAGGGTCGAAGCACCGTCGCGCAGCTGGGCCGCGCCCGTGGCGAGCTCGGCCGCCTTCGGTGCGCCGGCGTTCAGGCCTGCCGAGAGCTGGTCGACCTTGCCGGCGAACGCCGTCGAGCTCGCAGCGTAGCCCTGCACCTGCGGCACCGCGGCCTGGGCGCCGGCGTCGAGCGTCGCGGCACCGTCGGCCGCCTGCTGGAGCGTGTCGAGGTAGACGGAGGCGGGCACGTCGGGGTTCGCCTGCATCGCTGCGAGGAGCTGGGCGAGCGAGTCGGAGAGCTGCGCACTGCCGTCGGCGAGCTTCGCGGTCTGCGCCGAGATCCCGCCCGCGCCGTCCGCGAGCTGGTGCGAGCCGGTCGCGAGCTGGCCCGCGCCGGCGGCGGCCTGGCCGAGCTGCGTCGAGAGTGCGTCCGCCCCGTCGGCGACCTTGGTCGCGCCCGTCGAGAGAGTGCCCGCGCCCGTGGCCAGCTGGTCGAGTCCGCCCGCGAGCGTCGAGGTGCCGCTCGAGAGCGAGCCCGCACCGTCGGCGAGCTGGCCGAGACCGCCGGCAAGGGTCGAGGTTCCGCTCGAGAGCGAGCCCGCACCGTCGGCGAGCTGGTCGAGGCCGTCGGCGAGGGTGCCCGAGCCGTCGGCGAGCCGGATCGCGCCGGCATCGAGTGCCCCGGCGCCGTTCGTGAGATCGCCGAGGCCGACGACGAGACGGCCCGCACCGTCGTTCGCGGTCGCGAGGCCGTCGGCGAGGGTCTCCGCGCCGTCGGCTGCCGAGCGGATGCCGTCTCCTGCGTCGTTGAGCCCGACGAGCATGGCGTCGGCGGTCTGCCGGCCGACCTGCTCGGCGACCGTGTCGCGCAGCTGGACCATGGCCTGCTTGCCCATGGTCGAGGCGAGGAAGCTGTTGGAGTCGTTGTAGTCGACCTCCACCATCGCGGGCTGCGGGTCGTCCGTGCCGACCGAGACGGCGTTCTTCGAGAAGTCGCTCGGGATCGTGACGGCGAAGTAATAGTCGCCGTCGGTGACGCCGGCCGTGGCGTCCGCGGCGTCCGTCACCTGCCAGTCGAGGTCGTTGCGGCCCGTGAGCTCGTCGACGAGGTCGTCGCCGGCCGTGATGTCCTTGCCGCCCGAGCTGGCGCCCGCGTCCTCGTTGACGATGGCGACGGGAAGATTCTTCATCTCTTCGTTGGGCGCCCAGAACGCCCAGAGGTAGAGCGCGCCGTAGATGAGCGGGATGAACAGCAGCACGACGAGCGCGATCTTGGGCAGCACGCCCTTGCGGAAGCGGCGCAGCTCGGTGCCGGAGGAGAGGAAGGCGAACATCAGGCGTGCTCCAGGATGAGGTCGGTGAGGTCGGAGGCGCCGTCGCGCGGCGCGATGGATGCCTCGCCCGCCGTCGCGGCGAGGTCGACGACGTGCGGGGGGAGGCCGAGCTCGGCCCAGAGCTCGAGCTCGGGTGCCGCCGCCGACGCGATGACGGCGGTGCCCGCCCGGGTGATCGCGTCGAGGCGGTGCCAGAGGACCAGACGAGCCTCGGGGGCCTGCAGCTGCTCGATCTGGTCGAAGAACAGCACATCGGGTTCGCTCATCATCGCCAGCGCGATCCGGAGCAGCACGGTCTGCACCTCGTCGAGGTCCCAGATGAGCGTGTCGACGCCGGGCAGCGGCACCTCCCCGAAGACGGGGGCGAGCACGCGGCGGAGCTCGGCCTCGTCGGTGCGGCGGATGAACGCCCACCACGGCGAGAGCCACGCGGCGCGCTCGCGGATCGCGGCGCCGACGGTGACCGACTCCTCGAGGGTGTCGATGCCCTGGAATCCGGCGATGGCGGTCGCGACCTGGACTGGTCGTGCGCGGCGCGGCAGTTCGTAGCCGAGCGTCTCGAGGTGGCCGCTCGAGGGCTTCATGCGCCCGGCGAGCGTGAGCAGGAGGCTCGTGCGACCGCTTCCGGCGGGGCCGGTGAGCACGGTCAGGCCGGAGTCGGCGAGAAACGAGACGGGGCCGTAGACGGGGCCGCGCTTGGAGTGGAGGGCGAGCTCATGCGCCCGCACGATGATCGGCACGATGCATCCTTCGTTTTGTACTGACTAGTCAGTTTAGATCGACGACGTGCGCTCCGCAAGCACGCGGTCCGGGCCGCCTGCGCGGATCCTTCGCCAAGCGCATGATTCTTGCAAGCCAAGAGACAGACCACCGAACTCGTGCGCCGAAACGTGAATTCCTGCCGAAAGTTTGCGTTCTGGCGCGCAGGTGTTCACACTTGTGTCGCCACCACCTGACGTACCCGCCGGAGACTCCAGTGACCATCGACCACGAACTCGCACCCGAGAACGACGCCGCCCTCGGGCGTCGCCGGCCCGAGGCATCCCAGAACCCGACCCGCATGCACGCCGTCACCGGCGAGACCGAGGCCATCGTCGACCTCGTGCTCGACTACTCGCGGCGCAGACTGCTCTCGACCGACACCCCGCTCGACAAGCCCGAGACCGAGGCCGAGCTCACCCGCCTCGCCGGCCGCACGATCGACGAGCGCGGCATCGGGGCGACGCGCGCGCTCTCGATCTTCGAGCACGTGCTCGCGCCCGCGTGCATCACGATCGACCACCCGCAGTACCTCTCGTTCATCCCCGCCGCGCCGACGAAGGCCGCCATGGCGTTCGACCTCGTCGTCTCGGCGTCGAGCCTCTACGGCGGCAGCTGGATGGAGGGCTCGGGCGCGGTGCACGCCGAGAACGAGGTGCTCACCTGGCTCGCGAACGAGTTCGGCCTGCCAGCCGGCGCCGGCGGGGTCTTCGTGCAGGGCGGCACGATCGGCAACCTCTCGGCGCTCGTCGCCGCGCGCGAGGTCGCCCGCGAGAAGCGCACCGCCGCGGGCGAGCCCATGCCCGCGCGCTGGAAGCTCGTCTGCTCGACCGAGGCGCACTCCTCGAACAAGTCGGCCGCGAAGGTCATGGACGTCGACGTCGTGCTCGTGCCCGCGGGCGACGACGGGATGCTCCGCGGCGACGCCGTGCGCGCCGCGCTCGAGGAGCACGGCGACGACGTCTTCGCGGTCATCGCGACCACCGGCTCGACGAACTTCGGCATCGTCGACGACGTCGCCTCGATCGCCGCGCTGAAGGACGACTTCGACTTCTGGCTGCACATCGACGGCGCCTACGGCCTGACCGGCATGCTCTCGCCGCTCGCCCGCGAGCGCTACGCGGGCGTCGAGCGCGCCGACTCGGTCATCGTCGACCCGCACAAGTGGCTCTTCGCCCCCTTCGATGCGTGCGCGCTCATCTACCGCGACCCCGAGATCGGGCGCCGTGCGCACACCCAGCACGCCGAGTACCTCGACACCCTCACCGGCAAGCCCGAGTGGAGCCCGTCGGACTACGCGGTGCAGCTCACCCGCCGCCCCCGCGGGCTGCCGTTCTGGTTCTCGCTCGCGACCTACGGCGCTGCCGCCTACCGTGACGCGATCACGAACTCGCTCGAGCTCGCCCAGCGCATCGCCGACGAGATCCGCACGCGCCCCGAGCTGAAGCTCGTGCGCGACCCGCAGCTCTCGATCGTCGTCTTCGAACGCGAGGGGTGGACGATGGACGACTACGAGCGCTGGTCGGCGAAGCTCCTCGACGAGCAGCGCGCGTTCGTGACCCCGAGCTCCCACGCCGGCCGGCCGAACACGCGATTCGCGATCGTCAACCCGATGACGACGTTCGAGCAGTTGGTGGGGATCCTCGACAGCATGCAGTGATCGCGGCCCGCGCTCATAGGCTGTACCCGAGCGCCGTCGCCGGCGCGGGGGGAGGCGAGATGAGCGAGCCGGTTCGACGACCGCGCATGCCGAAGCGGATGATCGCCATCGTGGTGCTCGCCTACATCTCGGGCATCCTCGACATCCTGGCCGGCCTCGTGCTGATCCTGCTGCGCTACGACGACGAGATCCGTCGCTCGGGCGACGCCTTCGCCATCACGCTGTGGGGCACGCTGATGATCCTCATCGGGCTCCTGACGATCGCGATGGGGTCGGGCCTCACGCGCGGCCGCAACTCGGCCCGGATCTTCGTGACGGCGCTGGTGTCGCTCTCGGTGGTCGTCTCCGCGATCGACCTGGTGCTCCATCCCACCGATGCCTCGTCGCTGTGGACGTTCGTCATCGGCGGGACGGTGGCCGCCCTCGTCGTCCTCGCGATGTGGGCCGGGCGCGGTGCGGCGTTCTTCCGTCACGCGCGGCGCGCGTCACCTCCGCCCGCCTGACGACGGCTCGCCTCGCGCCCGGGCGGCCTCGTCACGCCGCCGTGCGGCGATGCACGAATCGGACGACCTCGATGCCGGCGATCGCGAGCGCGGACGCCCCGATCACGAGCAGCGCGGTGGTCAGCGACAGGTCGACGAACTCCAGGAAGTCGGCCACGATCGGGATCGCGTAGATCAGCACGAGGCCGACCATCATCGCGCCGATGATGACGATCTTCAGACCGTCGATCGGTCGCGAGAGCACGATGAGCACCCACAGCCCGACGATGCCGAGGATGAGGGTCGACCCCGAGCGCAGCTCTGCCTGCGAGATGCCCGCATCGAGGGCCATCCGGCTGTAGAGCGCGAGCACGAGCGCGATGACGATGCCCGCCGGGATCGCGAAGCTCAGCGAGCGGCGCAGGAACCCGGGCCGATAGCGCTGCCGGTTCGGCATCAGCGCGAGGAAGAACGCGGGGATGCCGATCGTGAGCCCGTCGGTGACCGAGAGCTGGCGGGGCAGGAAGGGGAACTCGAGCAGCATCACGCCGAAGATCACCGCGAGCCCCGTCGCGTACGCCGTCTTCGTGAGGAACAGCATGGAGATGCGCTCGATGTTCGCGATGACCTGCCGGCCCTCGGCGACGACGCCGGGCAGCCGTGAGAACCGCCCGTCGAGCAGGATGATCCGGGCCACCGCCTTCGTCGCGGCCGACCCCGAGTCCATCGCGATGCCGATGTCGGCCTGCTTGATGGCGAGCGCGTCGTTCACGCCGTCGCCCGTCATGGCGACCGTGTGGCCGCGCTGCTGCAGCGCGGTGACGATGTCCTTCTTCTGCGACGGCGTGACCCGGCCGAACACGAGGTGCGTCTCGAGCACCTCGCCGAGCTCGTCGGGGTCGGTCGGGAGCTCGCGGGCGTCGAAGCCCTCGGCGGCCTCGACGCCGACCTCGCGCGCGATCGCGGCGACGGTCTGCGGGTTGTCGCCCGAGATGATGCGCACCGCGACGCCCTGGTCGGCGAAGAACTCGAGCGTCTCGGCCGCGTCTGATCGCACGCTCTCGCGGAAGGTCAGGAGGGTCACCGGCGTGAGCGCGCCGGGCAGGCGCTCGGCCTCCGCCCGCTCGGGCGTGAGCTCCTCGGGGCTGTGCGCGAGCACGAGGGTGCGGCGACCGGTGGCGGCGAGCTCGGCCGCCCGCCGGCGGAGCTCGGCGTGCGACCCGGCATCCGGGTGCGACGCGTCCGAGGACGCCGCGAAGACCATCTCGGGTCCGCCCAGCACCCACGTGCCGGAGCCCGGGAATCCGACCGCGCTCCACTTGCGCGCCGAGGAGAACGCGATCCGGGCCTCGGGATCGAGCACGCGCTGCACGGGGTAGGGCTCGACGAGGCACCGCGCCGTCGCGTTCGCCTCGGGTTCGGCGCCGTACCAGGCGAGCACGTCCTCCCACGCCGAGGGCGGGGCGACGGAGAGCGGGTGCGCCGCGTCGAACACGATGTCGCCCTCGGTCAGCGTGCCGGTCTTGTCGAGGCAGATGAGGTCGACCCGGGCGAGCCCTTCGACGGCCGCGAGCTCCTGCACGAGCACCTTCCGGTTCGCGAGCTTCACGGCGCCGACGGCGAAGGCGATGCTCGTCATGAGCACGAGGCCGAGCGGGATCATCGCGACGATCGCCGCGATGGCCGCGACCGCCGCATCCTGCCACGCTCCGCTCTCGATCGCCTCGGCCCACCCGCCGCGCGACACCATCTGCGCGTTCAGCACGAGCAGACTCACCGGCCCGATGATCCACGCGACCCAGCCCAGCACCCGGTTGATCGAGCTGCGCAGCTCGGATGCCACGAGGGAGAACTGCTTGGCCTCGCTCGAGAGCGTGTTGGCGAACGAGTCGGCGCCGACCTTGTCGACGACCGCGGTGCCGCCGCCGCCGATCACGATCGACCCCGACAGCACGGCATCGTCGACGCCCTTGTCGACCGGGTCGGACTCCCCCGTGAGCATCGACTCGTCGAGCTGGAGGCGCTCGGACACCTCGACCCGGGCGTCGGCGGCGACCTGGTCTCCGGCCCGGAGCACGAGCAGGTCGCCGAGCACCACCTCGGCGAGGGCGATCTCCTGCTCCGTACCGTCGCGCAGGACCCGCGCGTGCGGCGCGTGCAGCAGCGCGAGCCGGTCGAGCGCGCGCTTCGCGCGGAACTCCTGCACCGAGCCGATGATCGTGTTCGCGAGCGCACTGAACCCGAACAGCGCGTCCTGCCAGCGGCCGATCAGGAGCAGCACGAGGAAGCAGGCGAGGATGATCCCGTTGAAGAGCGTGAACACGTTCGCGCGCACGATGCTCCACACGCTGCGGCTCGTGGAGCTCTCGAACGCGTTCGTCTCGCCCCGGGCCGCACGCTCGGAGACCTCCGCCGCCGTGAGTCCGGTGTTCGTCGCCGTCGTGGGATCCACGTGGCCATCCCATCACACGCGACCGCTCGCCTCCCGGCGGCGCGCTCCCGAGCGGCTCAGTCGATCGGCGACTCGCCCGCCGACCCCGCGACGCCGGCGGCGCCGTCGCGCAGCAGCGCGAACAGGTCGCCGACGGGACCCAGATGCCCGAGCTTGTCGGGATTCAGCTGGTTCGTGAGCGACCGCACGGCGCCGCCGTCGACGTGGAGGGTGAGCACCGAGAGCACGGCGCCGTCGCGCCCGCGGAAGAGCAGCGTGCGCTCCCCGTTCGCCATCGTCTCGTCGACCTCGACGCCGAGTGCCTCGCCGCGACGCATGAGCCCGACGAGGAACCGCGCGACCGCGACGTCGCCCGAGACCGGGTGCTGGATCGCGGGCGCCTTGCCGCCACCGTCGGCCGTCAGCACGACGTCGGTGGCGAGCAGCCGGACGACGACGTCGACGTCGCCCTCGCGCAGCGCCTCGAGGAACTCGCCGGCGACGCGGGCCGCCTCCGAGGCATCCACCTCGAATCTCGGGCCGTCGGCGGCCAGGCGCCTGCGCGCCCGATGCATGATCTGGCGGCACGCCGCCGGATCCCGCTCGACCATCTCGCCGATCTCGGCGTAGTCGAAGCCGAGCGCCTCGTGCAGCACGAACACGGCGCGCTCGACCGGGCCGAGCCGCTCGAGCATCGTGAGCACGCCCATCGAGAGGGTCTCGTCGTGCTCGATGCGGCGGGCCGGGTCGGCGTCGTCGGCGAGCAGCGGTTCGGGCAGCCAGGGGCCGACGTACACCTCGCGCGTGCGGCGGGCCGAGCGGAGCACGTCGATCGACAGCCTCGTCGTCACGGTCGACGCGAACGCGTCGGGTCGCTCGATGGGTTCGCCGCTCCGCACCCGTTCATGGATGCGCAGGAGGCCGGCCTGCACGACGTCCTCCGCCTCGCTCACGCTGCCGAGCATGCGGTACGCGATCGAGAACATGAGCGGCCGCAGGCGCGGCGTCTCGACGACGAGATCGACCATGGCCCCAGATTGTCACACCGGCCTGTCACACGGCGGCGGGGTCGTTCGTCGGAGGGGTGAGAGAGAGGAAATATCATGAGGATCTTCATCGCAGGTGGCTCGGGCGCCGTCGGTTCGCGCCTCGTCCCCATGCTCGTCGCGGCCGGTCACGAAGTCACGGGCACCGCCCGCACCGACGAGGGCATCGGCCGCATCCGCGCGGCAGGAGGCCGCGGCGTGGTCATGGACGGCACGGATGACGCGTCGATCCGCCGGGCGGTGCTCGACGCCCGGCCCGAGGTGCTCGTGCACCAGCTCACCTCATTGTCGGGCAGGTTCGACTTCAAGCGCTTCGACGAGACGTTCGCCGTCACGAACCGGCTGCGCACCCGCGGCACCGATGCGCTCATCGCCGCCGCCCAGGAAGCCGGCACGGGCCGCATCGTCGTGCAGAGTTACACCGGCTGGACCAACGAGCACTCCGGCGCCCGGGTGAAGACCGAGACCGACCCGATCGACCCGAGCCCGGTGCCGGCGGCGCGCAACACCCTCGCGGCCATCGCCCACGCCGAGCGGGCGACCGTCGCGGCGGGCGGGCTCGCCCTGCGATTCGGCAACTTCTACGGCCCCGGGCAGTCGCTCGGCGAGGGCGGCGAGATGCTCGAGTCGGTGCGCAGGCGGCAGGTGCCGATCGTCGGCGACGGCGCAGGCGTCTGGTCGTTCTGCCACATCGACGACGCGGCGGCGGCGACCTTCGCGGCCGTCGAGCGGGGGGCCGCCGGTGTGTACAACATCGTCGACGACGAGCCCGCCGAGGTCGCCGAGTGGATGCCCGTGCTCTCCCGTGCAGTAGGCGCGAAGCCGCCGATGCACGCACCGGCCTGGATCGCCCGCCTCCTCATCGGCGACTTCGGCGTCTCGTGGATGACGACCGCGCGGGGCTCGTCGAACGCGAAGGCCAAGGCCGAGCTGGGATGGCAGCCTCGGTACGCGAGCTGGCGGGACGGATTCGAGGACGGTCTCGGCGCCTCCTGAGCTTCGACCACCCCGGGGCATCCTCGACCCGATGCGCTCGGCCGATCATCGTGTCGTCGATCCCCGACGACTGCGCGAAGGTGAACATCGCGAAGTCGATCGACTCCCTGGCCTTGAAGCGGGACTCAGCCCGCGAGCGTCGCCGCCAGCCACGCCGCCTGGCGCTGCCACTGCTCGCCCTGGCCGCCCTCGTGCTCGTTGAACGCGTACTCGACGATCTCGGCGTCCGCGCCCCAGTGGTTGCGCGCGGCGTAGACCGTCGACGGCGGGCACACCGGGTCCATGAGGGCCACCGAGAACAGCGCGGGAACGCGGGCGCGCTTCGCGAAGTTCGCGCCGTCGAAGTACGAGAGCGTCTCGAACACGCGCTCGGCCGCGCCGCGGTGCACGGCGAGGTACCGCACGATCTCCTGGTACGGGTCGCGGTCGGTGAGCCCGACCGCGCGTTCGAAGTGGCAGAGGAACGGGACGTCGGGCATCGCCCCGACGAGCCCCTCGGCGAGCGCCGCCGCGGCGATCGAGATGCCGCCGCCCTGGCTGCCGCCCGTCACGGCGACCCGTGAGGGGTCGACGCGGTCGAGGCTGCGCACGGCGTCGATCGCGAGCACCGCGTCGGTGAACACGCGCCGGTAGTAGTACGCGGCGGGGTCGTCGATGCCGCGCGTCATGAACCCGGGCGCCGACGAGCCGGTGCCGTGGGGGTCGGGCGTGGCGCCGCCGGTGCCCCACACCGAGCCCTGCCCGCGGGTGTCCATGAGCAGGTAGGCGTAGCCGGATGCCGCCCACCCGAGCCGCTCGTGCGGCAGGCCCCGCCCGCCGCCGTAGCCGAGGTACTCGACCACCGCCGGGAGCGGACCCTCGGTGCCCGCCGGCACGAGGAACCACCCGTGCACCGGGTCTCCCCCGAATCCGCTGAACTCGATGTCGTACACCTCGACCGCGGTGAGCGGCGACGCCACGCGGTCGAGCCGCGGCGGACGCGCGAGGGCGCGCGACTCGGCGATCGTCGTCGCCCAGAACACGTCGAAGTCGGCCGGCTCGGCGACCGCGGGGCGGTAGTCGCGCAGCTCGTCGATCGGCGCATCAAGTCGTGGCACGTGGCATCCTTCGCTCGGCGGAGAGTTCAGCGTATCGAAGCCGCGTCGTGCGACGATCGGGCGCCGGCCGTCGGCGGCGAACCCCGCCACGGGAGCGCCGGCGCCCCGCCGACCTCGACCTCGACGCCGAGCAGCGCCCCGTCCGCCGGGGTCGGGCGGTCGAGCCCCACGCTGGCCGTCGTGATCACCAGCAGGCGGTCGACGAGCGCGACGGCCGTGGGCCGCTTCGCGGGCAGCGCGATCGTCTCGAGCAGCACGCCGCTCGGCGAGTAACGGCGCACTTCGGCGGCATCCCAGACCGCGACCCAGAGCATGCCCTCCAGGTCGATCGTCAGGCCGTCGGGGTTGCCGCCCTCGACCCGGCACACCGTGCGCCGATTGCCGAGCCCGCCGTCGGGCGCGACGTCGAAGGCCTCGATGCTGCGGTTCGGAAGGGTGTCGATGTAGTAGAGCGTCTCACCGGCGCGATCGAAGGCGAGCCCGTTCGAGACCGTCACGCCGTCGAGCCGTTCGGTCGCCACGCCCTCGGCGTCGATGCTCCAGAGCGCGCAGTGCGGCTGCCGGGGCATCGACTGGCTGCCGACCCAGAATCGGCCGGCGGGGTCGCAGCCGCCGTCGTTCATGTAGTCGTCGCCCGATGCGACGTCGACGGCGATCGGCGAGACGGCGCCGTCGTCGCCCACGTGCACGACGCCGCGGTCGACGGCCACCGCCCAGCCGGCTCCGGGCGCCGCGAGCGGCACGGGCGCCCCGATCCGGGCGCCGACGCGCACGACCGGCCCGGGCATCACCCTGCCGGCTTCGAGGCGACCGCGGTGGAACGACCCCGTCGCCATGTCGATCCAGCCGAGGCCGCCGTCGCGACCGTCCCACCGGGGCGACTCGGCCTGGACGTATCGCTCGTCGGAGAGGATCTCGACGGTTCGTGAAAGCGTGGAACTCGACATCCGTTGTCATCCTTCGGTGGTGGCGGTACCCGATATGTGGCAGGCTATCTCACAATATGAATGTCAGTTGCGAGACTGGCTGAAGCAACGACGCTGAAGTGAGGAACTGGCCGATGGCCCCGACGCTGCATGGCTTGATGCCGATTCTTGCCACCCCCTTCGACGAATCAGGCGCACTCGACCGCGCGGGCCTGCGACGACTGGTCGAATTCCAGCTCGCGTCGGGCGTCGACGGCGTGGCCGTCTTCGGCATGGCGAGCGAGGGCTTCGCGCTCACCGCCGACGAGCGACGGATCATCCTCGCCGACGTCGTCGAGCTCGTCGCCGGCCGCGTGCCCGTCATCGCCGGCGTCAACGGCACCTCGACCGCGACGTCGATCGAGCAGTCGCTCATGGCCCAGGAGGGCGGGGCCGACGCGCTCATGGTGCTGCCGCCGTTCATGGTGAAGCCGCCGGCTGCGAGCCTCATCGATTTCTACGGCGAGGTGGCCGCCTCCACGACCCTCTCCGTGATGGTCCAGGACGCCCCGGGCGTGACCGGGGTCGCGATGCCGCCCGCACTCATCGCCGAGCTCGCCCGTCTCGACGGGGTCGACTCGGTGAAGATCGAGGCACCGCCGACCGCACCGAAGGTCGGCGCCGTCGTCGACGCGATCGGCGACGCGGACTTCGCGGTGCTCGGCGGCCAGAACGCGCAGTTCTGCCTCGAGGAGTACGCGCGCGGTGCCGTCGGCACGATGCCGGCGTGCGAGTTCGCCGACCTGCTGGCCCCGGTGCTCGAGCAGTTCATCACCGGGCGCGTCGACGAGGCGCGCGCCGGGTTCCGCCGTATGCTCCCCCTCGTGCTGGTGGGTCTGCAGGGCGGCATCGCATGGGCGGTGCACAAGGAGGTGCTCGTGGCGCGCGGCATCATCGACCACGCCACCGTGCGCTACCCGGCCGCCCGCCTCGACGCCGGCAGCAGGGCCGCCGTCGACCTGGTCATCGACGAGCTCGAGCTCCCGCCGCTGCCGACCGCGGTGCACGTGTGACCCGTCGTGGCGTGCTGCTGATCGGCGGCACCTCCGAGATCGGGCTCGCGATCGCCCGCGCCTTCGCCGAACGGGGCGACGCCGTCGTCGGAGTGGGGCTCGAGGCATCCGCCGACCCGGCCTTCGAGCGGTACCTCACCGCCGACTGCAGTCGCGCGGATGCCGCGGACCAGGTCGTCGCCGACGCCGCCGCGGTGCTCGGCCGGCTCGACGTCGTCGTGCTCGCCGCCGCCCGGATGCCGATCGACCGCGCCGACGCGACGAGCGACGAGGACTGGCGCGGCGCCCTCGGGGCGACGCTCGACTCGGCGTTCTTCGTGTCTCGCGCCGCCCTGCCGCGGCTCGCGGCAGGCTCGTCGATCGTCGCAGTCACCTCGGTGAACGGGTCGCTCGCGGCTCCGGGGGTTCCGGCCTATGCGGCGGCGAAGGCCGGTGTCGAGGGCCTCGTCCGGCAGCTCGCGCTCGAGTACGGCCCGCGCGGAATCCGCGTCAACGCCGTGGCACCCGGGAGCATCTCGGCGGCCGACACCGGCGAGAGCGAGGGCTACCCGCTCGGCCGGATCGGCCGGCCCGAGGAGGTCGCCGCCGTCGTGGCCTTCCTCGGTTCGCCGGCCGCATCGTTCGTCACGGGGACGACGATCCCGGTCGACGGCGGCCTGTCGATCTCCTCCCCCGCCGCCTGGCTGAAGCCGTCGCTGCGCGATCGCTGGATCTGAGTCGCAGCCGAGCTGCTGCAACTCTCCTGCCGACCGCCTGCAATTCCCCGGCCGCCCCTGCCGGTCGAGTGCTCGACGCACTCGACCGGCAGGGGTCGCCGTCAGTTCCCGACGCGGACGAACTGCACGGCGCTGACGCGGTGGATCGCGGGGCTGCGCACTTCGAGGCGCACGACCCCGACCGCGCCCGCGGCATACCGGAAGGTGCCGAGCGCGCGCCAGGCCGCGGCCCCCTCGAGCTGATTCACGACGACCTCGGTGCTGCCGGCCTGATGCTCGACGATGTAGGCGGCGGAGGTCGTGGTCGCCGGATTCGTGGGGTACCAGACGGAGACCCGGTACTCGCCCGCCTCCGGCAGGTCGACCTGCCAGGTCACCGTGCTGCCGACCGAGCCGGTGTCGCTGTAGCGCGTCCGCGTGCCGTTCCAGCCCGCCAGGCCGCTCGGGAACCACAATCCGGTCTCGAGATACCCGGGCCACGGCGACTGGGTGTGGGCGATGACGCCCTCGTCGGCGACCCGCACCAGCACGCCCCGGCGGAGCGTGCCGTCGAGGCGCGCCTCGAACCGGCTCGTCGAGCCCGGCACCACGGCCGCTCCGGCCGTGGCCGTCCACGTGTGGGTCAGGTCGGAGCGCGGCGGCACCTCGATCACGACCTCCTTCTGCCCGACGCTCCACCCGGTCACGCCGAAGAGCGCCAACGTGGCGCGCAGCGGAGTGACGCCGGTGTTGATCACCAGGGCGGTCAGTCGCGCCGTCGCGCCCGGACCGCTGACGATCGCCGTGTCGCTGGTCAGCGACACCAGCCGGCGGCGATCGATCACCTCGATCGCGGCCGGCCTCAGCTCCACCGGCTCGTCGTCGGCGGCCGACACGGATGCCTCGATGCGGACCTCCCCGAGCGCGGCGGCCGCGGGGGTGATCGCCGCCGACTCGACCCGGGCCACGCCCTGCGCGGGGACCGAGACGGGCGGCGCGCCGCCGTCGAGCTGCCAGCCGTCGGGGAGGGCCAGGGCGACCTCTCCGGCGAACGGCTCGTCGGTGGCGTTGCGCACCTCGATGACGAGCGGCACCCGGTCGCCCGCCGTGCTCGTGGCCTGGGCGACCACGTCGCCGGTCACGCCGGAACCGGCGCCGCCGATGCGGCTCGGCAGGGCCAGACTGACCTCCTCGGTGGCGACCGAGCCGACCGTGATCGTGTAGCTGAACGCGTCGGCCGATGCGTCGACGGGGATCGTCCACTCGTAGGGGTAGCCCTTCGGCGCCGCCTGCTGCACGGCGCCGTCACCGATCCGGTAGCCCAGTGAGGCCGGCTGCTCGGTGTCGATCTGCACGTAGGCGTCGTAGCCGGGTCGGCCGGGTCGCACGAGCAGCACGCCGCGGGCGAGGCCGTAATCGGTGCCCGGATCGGTGTCGACCTCGTGGAAGCTGTCGGGGCCGTGGTCGACGATGTCGTCGACCGGCAGCGTCGGGCGCTCGACCGTCACGCCTCTCACGACCAATGCGACCAGCCCGTGTCCTGGCACGCGCACCTTGAGGCGGCCTGCCGTGGCGGTCGTGGACGAGCGGGTGCCGTCGGCGGCCACCACCTCGACCGCCGGAGCGTCGCCAGCCGAGAGCCCGGTGAGGTCACCGGTGAGATCGACGACCACGAACTGCGCGTCGGCCGAGGAGTTGGTGAGGCTGACGTACAGCGCCTCGTCGCCCACTCCTGCGATCCAGTTGATCAGCGGGTTGTCGAGGGAGATCAGGCCGGCCGGGAAGTACGGCCAGACCCCGTCCTCGCCGAAGAAGGTGCCAGGGGCGTGGCCGTAGGCGAAGTACTTGAAGTAGGCGAAGTCGGCCTCGAACGCATGCGGGAAGTCGATCTCGCCCGAACTCCGGTAGAAGCTCTCGCTGATCAGGTAGTCCATCGCGAGACCGAGCTGGGCGGGCGCGTGGTGGAAGTAGTACCCGGTGATGCCGACGGGGCCGCTCGTGGCGAAGTCGGGCTTCATCTGGGCCACCTGGAACTGACGGCTGTAGTAGCCGGGATACGTGGTGAAGCGGCCGATCACCATGTTGTGCGCGACGTCGGCCAGCAGCGGGTCGCCGGTGTGATGCGCCAGCCGCAGCAGCGCTCCGGCCCAGCACGGGTTGAAGACGTACCCGCCGCCCGGATCGGTGAGCGAGCTGACGCCGAGCTTGAAGGAGGAGAGTGCCTCGAACGTCAGCCCGGTCGGGGAGACGACCCACGCGGGCACGGTCTCGGTCGCGACCCCGGTGGCCGGGTAGGAGGGCAGGGAGGATCGCGTCTCCCAGTCGTACTGCTGCATGACCACGTGCCCCTCGGGCACGGTGACGGTCTGGTCCGGCACCGGCCGGACCGCGGTCTGGGTGATGAATCGCTGGGCCTCCCGATGGGCCCCTTCGAGGAACTCCGCCTCCCCCGTCGCCTCGAACAGCACCAGCAGGTCCACCCAGTACTTGGAGAAGCTGTAGGCGAAGCCGCCCGGAGGCTGCCCGTTGCCGCGATACGGCGTGAGGATCTCCTCCTGCACGTAGCGCTTGCCGATCAGCGTCGCCTCGGCCAGGTAGGCCGGGTCCCCGGTCACCTGATAGGTGGCCAGTGCGGTGGCGAAGGGTGCCCGGCTCTGCCCGACGACCCCCGCCTTGGTGGCTTGCACGGCCAGCCGCTGGATGCCCGCATTGCGGCCGTGGGTCAGTTGCGAGAGCGCCGCCAGGTTCACGGCATCGGTCGGGATCCGGCCGATCCGGTACTGCGTCTTGTCGTTGTAGACCGAGCCGCCGATGACCGGCGAGTGCCCGATCCCCTTGCGCGACAGCTGGAACTCGAGCGCCGGTCGGGCCCGGCGCTCGTAGAGGGTCCCGTCCGACGTGCCGGTCAGGTAGTGCGCCGAGAGCAGCACGCCGCTGGCCGCAGCCCGGACGGCGTCCTCGTTCTCGACGTCCGCGAACCCCTTGGCCCGGTTCCACCACCCGGAGTAGGACGGGATGTAGTCGACCGAGTCGTCGCCGTCGGGCTCGATGGCGATCAGTTCCGTGATCGCGTGGACGGCGTCGGTCAACGATCGGTCGTAGACGTTCTGCCGGTAGGCCTTCAGGCCGTACTCGCCTCGGCACAGGGCGGTGTACGTCTCGTACAGCGAGCCGGCGCGTGCCGCGAGGCCGAAGGCGAAGCCGCGTCGCTCGCCCGCCTCCATCGCCGTTCGCAGGCCCGGCTGCGGCGCGTAGATGCTCGGCACGATATCGAGGCTGTCGTTGCGCAGGCTCATCCCGTAGGGCTGGCGATCGGACATCAGCTGGCGCTCGTGCACGAACTCCGCCACCTCGGCGGGAAGGTAGACCCCCGAGGTGACGGCGACGTCGGCGACGTCGTACTGGGTCAGCGCCATGGGCGCGAACAGCTCCCATGCGCCGAGCGGAGCCGAGCCGTCGAGCACCGAGAGCGCGTGCTGGTACGACCCGCAGAGCACCTCGTCGAGGTCGTCGAGCCCACGTGCATCCTGGCTCTGGTAGCCGACGAGGTAATCGCCCGCCGTCTTCGCCGTCAGCACGTAGTGCGCCTCGGGCTGGTCGCCGTCGAGCCGCCAGTTGACGACGAGCTCCACGTCATCGGTGCTCGTCCGAAGCTCGATCGCCTTCGGGCCGAGGAGCCGGAACGAGGTGAAGCCCAGCCAGCTCGGCTGCAACGGCCCGTACAGCTCGGGTGCGCTGCCCGAGGGCAGCGTCCCCGCCAGCACGACCCACTGCTCGTCGAAGCGGTGCTCGGGGTCGGTCAGCGACAGCCACCGGCCGTCGTGCTTGATCTCGAGATCGCGGACGATCGTCTCGCCGCCGTCCCACCTCGCCTGGAAGAAGGTCATCCGATGGCGGCGCCCGACCAGGCGCGCGACCCGGGTCAGTGAGAGGTCCGGCTTGTCCAATCGGCGCAGCGCGTCGGCATACGACCCGTTCGTGCTGCTGAACCCGGGATCCGCGGCGGCCGCCTCGGGGTGACCGCCGAAGACCGCGGGCAGCACGCCCGCGACCAGCAGCAACCGGAGGGCTGAACGCCGGCTCCACAACCCCGAGTCGTCGTGGACCCGTGATCCGTCCTCGGCTGTTGCGTCGTCGTCGGCCGCTGGGCTCATCCTTGAATCCATGATGCAAATGATGCATGCGTTATGCGAGAGTGTCAATGGCCATGCTGTCAGCGGTGGCGCTAGCGTCGAGCATGCACTCGCCCTGAGAGGACCACGCGGTGACCCAGAACCGATCCGAAGAACTGACCGAGTACTCGCTGACCGCCCTGCTGACCGCCCCCGAGCCGCCCGAGGAGCCGGCGGACTTCGACGGGTTCTGGCGGGGCACGTTCGACGAGTTCGGCACCGGCCGCGTCGGGTGGGAGTTCGCGCGGCATCTCGCCGGCACCGAGACGCATGACGTGACGGAGATCCGGTTCGAGTCGTCCGCAGGCGAGCAGGCCGTCGCGTTCCTCATGGTGCCGCGGGCCGTCGGCGTCGTACGGCGCGGCCTCGTGATCGGGCACGGCTACGGAGGCCGCGCCGCCCCCGACCTCGACCAGGTGCCCGCGGATACGGCCGCGATCTTCCCCGCCGCGCCGGGCACGCCGCCGAACACCTCCAGCCGCTTCCCGGCCCTCCCCGACGAGCACGTGCTCGCCGGCATCGCGCACCGCGACACCTACTCGCACCGCTTCGCCGCAGCCGATGTCTGGCGCGCCGCGACCGTGCTGCTCGACGCCGCGCCCGCGGCCGCGGGAGCCCTCGACTTCAGCGGCGGGAGCTTCGGCGGCGGCATCGGGGCGATGGCCCTCCCGTGGGACGCGCGCTTCCGACGCGCCTCGTTCGACGTGCCGAGCTTCGGGCACCACGCGATCCGCCTCACCCGCCGCTGCACGGGCAGCGGCGAGGCGGTGCGCCGGCACCTGAACGGGCACCCCGAGGCGCGCGCCGTGCTCGGCTACTTCGACGCCGCAGCGGCGGCGCGGCGCATCCGCATCCCCGTTCATGTGGCGGCGGCCGTGCTCGACCCCGCAGTCGACCCGCGCGGACAGTTCGCCGTCTACCACTCGCTCACGGGCGCGAGACGACTCACCGTCCGGGCGAACGGGCACCTCGACGGGCCCATCGCCGCGGCCTCCGAGCGGTCGGCGCGGCTCGATGCCGCCGACTTCTTCGCCCTCCCCGACGACCGACTGGCCTGAGCGAACGGCGGTCGCCGAGGCATCCGTCTCGAAGCGGATGCCTCGGGGCGCGCCGAATGCCGGCGACCTGCGGGTCCCTCCGCAGGCCGCCGGCTCTCACGGCATCACGTGTTCGCGTCGAGCAGGTCCTGCACTTCCTTCTTCAGGGAGTTGAGGCCGGACTGCACGTCGACCTGGCCCGCGAGGATGTTCGCCACGCCGGCGCCGATCGCGGTGTCGATCTGCGCGGTCACGGGCACGCGGTCCCACGCGGCACCGCGCGCGTGCTCGGAGACCTCGGTGCGGAACGCGGTCTGGAACTCATCGGCGGCGAGCTCGGGGATCTGGTCGGCGACCGACTTGGCGGCCGGCGCGACGGCCGACTGCTTGTAGAAGGCCGTCGCGGCCTCGACGTTCGTCGCCGCGTACGTGATGAAGTCGCGGCTCGTGAGCTCGCCTTCGCCGGCGCTCGCGAAGAGGCCGCTGCCCCAGGCGCGGTTGTACGACTCCTTGCCGCCGGCGGTGGGCCTCGAGATCGCGCCGATGTTGTCGATGATGTTCTGCGCGGCACCGTTCGTCTTCACGAACGTCGAGGCGAGCGGGGCGTCGTCATAGAGGGCGGCGCGCCCGCTCGCGAAGAGGATGCGCGCGTCGCTGCGGGCGACGTTGGCCTGGGTCAGGCCCTCGTCCTGTAGCGACTTGTACCAGGTGATCGCCTTCACGCTCTCCTTGTCGCCGATCGTGCACTCGAAGTCGTCCGTGACGACCGGGCTGCCGAAGCCCCACATCCAGTGGGTGGCGTCCTTCAGGTCGGGGTTCTTCGTGACCGCCGCGTACGGGATCAGCGAGGAGTCCTGCGACTTGATCTTCTCGAGCGCGGTCGCGAACTGCTCGATCGTCATGCCCGACTCGATGCCGACGCTCTTGGCGATCTCGCCGTTCGTGATGATGCCGATGCCGGCGGCCGTGAGCGGCATGACGAGGAGCTTGCCGTCCATCGTGTACGCGTCGAGCACGCCCTGCGGGATGCCGAGCCCCTTCGCGAGGTCGGTGAGGTCGGCGAGCACGTTCATCGGCGTGAGCACCTGCCATCCGCCCGACTGGCCGACGCCCAGCAGCTTGCCGGAGCGACCGGTGAGGGCGAGCTGGGTCGCCGCCTGGTCGTAGGGGTAGGTGACGGGCGAGACCGTGACGCCCTCAGCAGCGGAGAAGTCCTTGAGCACCGCCTCCCACGCGGGCTTCAGCGCCTCTTCGCCGAGCGAGTTGCCGTAGAAGTTGATGGTCTTGGCCTTCGTCGCGGCGTTCGCGCCGGCAGTGGCTCCGGGCGCGGCCGGTGTAGCGCAGCCGGCGAGGGCGAGCGCGCCGAACGCGGCGAGTGCCGTGCCGCCGCCGAGGAAGGCGCGGCGGCTGAGCTGCGTGGTCGAGAGGTTCATTGCGGATGCTCCTTCGTCGTGGTGTGGGTCGAATCGGTTCGGTGGATCTTCGCTAGCCCTTGACCGCCCCCGACGCGAGGCCGGAGACGAAGTAGCGCTGGAGCAGGATGAAGATGATCGCGAGCGGCAGCGAGGTGATGAGGGATGCCGCCATGAGCGCGGGCCAATCGGCCGTGCCGTCGCGGATGAACGCCTGGGTGAGCCCGGCCGGCAGCGTCTGCTTGTCGGGGCCCGCGAGCGTGAGCGCGAAGAGCAGGTCGCTCCAGCCGCGCATGAAGGCGAACATCGCCGCCGTGATGAGGCCCGGCACGATGAGCGGCGCGACGATCTTGAACATCGTCGCGACGCGCGAGAGGCCGTCGACCTTCGCAGCCTCGAGGATGTCGTCGGGCAGGCCGTCGATGATGCCCTTCAGGAGGAACACCGTCAGCGGCAGCGTGAACGTCGTGAACGAGATGATGAGCGCCGTGTAGGTGTAGAGCAGGTTGACCGAGCTCAGCATCAGGTAGAGCGAGATGAGCAGCAGCGCCCCGGGGATGAGCTGCCCGATGAGGAACATGAACATGATCGCGTTGCGCCCCGAGTAGCGGAACTTCGAGAGCGAATAGGCCATGAAGGCGCCGACGATCACGGCGAGCACGGCGGTGCCGGTAGAGACGATGAAGCTGTTCTTGAGGTTCTGCAGCAGGGCGTCGTTCTGGAAGAACCCGATGAAGTTCTCGAGGGTCGGGTCGATCGGGAAGAGCGGCCGGTCGAGTGCGAAGACGGCCTCCTTCTTCATGAACGCCGTGGACGTCAGCCAGTAGACCGGCAGCAGCCCGAAGAGGGCGAGGAGGATCAGCCCGACGCGCCCCGGGATCGACAGCCTCGGGCGAACGATCGCCTCTCCGATGTCGCGGCCGTGACTCATCGCTTCTCCAGACGTCGGTTGAGCAGCAGGTATGCGCTCGAGATGATCGCGAGCAGGATCAGCCAGAGCACGCCCATTGCGGAGGCCTTGCCGAGCTCGTAGCTGCCGAACGCGAGTTGATAGAGGCTGACGGCGAGCGTCGTGGTCGAATCTCCGGGTCCGCCGCCCGTCATCACGAAGATCGTGTCGAAGTTGCCGAAGTTGTAGATGAACTCGAGCGTCGCGACGAGGGCGACGGGGCCGACGATGTGCGGCAGCGAGATGTAGCGGAAGCGCTGCGACCGGGTGGCGCCGTCGATCGTCGCGGCCTCGAGCTGCTCGCTCGGCAGGGTCTGCAGCACCGAGAGTGCGACGACCATGATCCAGGGGAACGAGTGCCACGTCTTCGCGATGACCACGGCGGCCATGGCGCCCGTGGGATTGCCGAGCAGGCTCACCTCGGGGAGGCCCACCATGGTCAGCAGGTGGTTCAGCACGCCGTAGCTGTCGTTGAAGATCCAGGCCCAGAGGAACGAGACGACGACGCCGGGCAGGAGCCACGGCAGCATGAGGGTGCCGCGCAGGATGTTGCGGCCGCGGATGCGTGCGTTGAGGAGCACCGCGAGCGCCACGCCCAGGAGCACGGGGAAGATCGTCGCGAGTGTCGCGAAGGTGAGCGTCGTGCCGAGGCGGGCGACGAACTCGCCGAAGATCGCCGTGTAGTTGTCGAAGCCGACGAAGGTGCGCTCGGGGCGCAGGAGCGACTGGTCGTAGAGACTCGTGCCGATGCTCGAGACGAGCGGGTAGATCGCGATCACGAGGAAGAGCAGGACCGCGGGGAGTGCGATCATGAATCCGAAGGTGCGGTCCTTCGCACCGAGTGTCGTGCGCCGCCCGGATCGCGGCTCGGTCTTCTCGCGTGTCGCGGGCCGGTCGAGGATGGCTTGCTGCATTGCGTTCACTTCCCGAGAGGTGGCGACCCTGTCTCAGGGCCCCTGTGCGTCGTCGTCACAGTCGTCAACGCTGACGTGCGGCCAGTAAACCACAATGCGGATGTGAAATCCACAAAATGCATGACTCACCCATATTTGGATTGCCTCGGCTGATTCCGCTCACTACACTGACGGCAACGGCGCAGCCCGAGCGGGCACTCGCGACGCGGCACTGCATGGAGAAGGAGTCCCGATGGCAGCGGAATCGGTGGGCGGCACACAGACCGTCGAACGGGCTATGTCCCTGCTCGCGTGCTTCACCGAGGAGGCCGGCGAGCTCCGCGTGTCCGAGCTCTGCGCGCTCACCGGACTCGGCCAGTCGACCGTCTCGCGCATGATGTCGGCGCTCGACCGCATGAGGTTCGTCGTCCAGGACGACCGGACTGGCCTCTACCGCCTCGGCCCCGCCGCCGTCGCGCTCGGCACGATCGCGATCAACGGCTCGCCGATCTTCCGCGCCTCGCGCCAGATCGCCCAGAATCTCGCCCATCGACTCGGCATCGGCGTCAACGTCGCCGAGCTCAGCGGCTTCACCTTCACCTACCTCTGCAACTTCGAGGGCGCGCTCGCCCCCAAGTCGTTCGCGATGGCGGGCCGCACGGCGCCCCTCCACGCCACCGGCCTCGGCAAGGCGCTGCTGTCGGGCATGAGCTCCGACCGCGTCGACGAGTACTTCGCGAAGACGCCCCAGCGGTACACCCCCCACACGATCGTCGATCGCGACGTCATGGAGGCGGCCCTCGAAGAGACCCGCAGCCGCGGCTACGCGACCGAGATCGAAGAACTCGCGTTCGGGCGGGCCTGCATCGCCGCGCCCATCCGCAACCGCGCGGGCGAGATCGTCGCCGGCCTCTCGGCGAGCGGGCCGCTGTCGGTCCTCGACCTGCAGGCCCCCCACCAGGAGCTCGCGCTGCAGGTGATCGAGGCCGCCGACGAGATCTCGGTCGCCCTCGGCTACAGCCCCTCCCATTCCGCGACGGCGTTCGCGGCCCTCTGAGCCCACGCCGCGGCATCCGTCGACGGCCTTCCCGATCACTCAAGTCACCGGAGACCCTGTGAGAATCGCGCGCGTCCAGACCTTCCCCCTCTTCATCTCGAAGGAGGATGCCGAGGACTCCTACGCGGGCGAGGCCGCGGTCGAGCACCGCGGCTACATGATCCGGCCGCCGTGGCGGAGCCTCTACTCACCCGGCTACGAGACGCTCATCGTGAAGATCGAGACCGACGACGGCCTCGTCGGCTGGGGCGAAGGACTCGCACCCGTCGCCCCCGAGGTCGCAGCGGCGATCGTCGACCACCTGCTCACTCCCCTGATCCTCGGCGAGGACCCGCGGTCGGTGCGCACGCTCTGGCACCGCATGTCGGAGTCGATGCGTGAACGCGGGCATCTCACCGGACACCAGGCGGATGCGATGGCCGCCGTCGACATCGCCTTGTGGGACCTCTGGGGCAAGGCGACCGGCCTCTCGGTCTCCGAGCTCGCGGGCGGACGATTCGCCGAGGTGCTCCCGACGTACGTGTCGGGCGTCCGCGGCGTCGACGACGCCGAGATCGCCGAGAAGACCGCCGTGCTCGTCGAAGCCGGAGTGCGCCGGTTCAAGATGCACCTCGGCACCGATCTCCGTACCGACCTCGCGACCTACGACGCCGTGCGCGACGTGCACCCCGATCTCCAGGTCGCGCTCGACGCGCACTGGAGCTACCGCCTCGGCGAGGCGAAGGCGCTCGGGCGCGAACTCGACGACCGCCACGCCTGGTTCTTCGAGGCGCCCCTCGCCCCTGAAGACGTCGAAGGCCATCGCGACCTCGCTGCGTCCATCGAGACCCCCGTCGCGGTCGGCGAGGCGATGCGCAGCCGATTCGAGTTCACGGACTGGCTGACCCGCCGCGCCGTCGGCCTCACCCAGCCCGACATCGGACGCACGGGAATCACCGAGGGGCTGGCCATCGCGGCCATCGCCGACGCCTTCCACGCGCAGGTGGCGCCGCATCACTCCGCCGCGTTCGGCATCGCGATGGCCGCAGGCGTGCACGTCGCCGCGAGCTCGCCGTCGCTCCTCGCCTTCGAGTACCAGCCGCTCACCCTGCCGGTCGCGAACCGGATCCTCACCACGCCCCTCGAGGTGAAGCCCGACGGCGACTTCGTGGTGCCGACGGGGCCGGGCCTGGGCGTGAGCGTCGACGAGGCGTTCGTCCGAGAGTTCGTCCGGCGCGAGCACCGCGAGCCGATCTCAGCCTGACGCGCCAGAATGGGGCGGGTGAGCGAACACGTCTTCATCTCGGGCCCGGCATCCTGGAACCGCATCGTCGTCCTCGACCGCCTGCCCGAGCCGGTGCCGCACATGCAGTTCGCGCTCGAGGAGTACGAGACCGTCGGCGCGACCTCGGCGGGCAAGGCGCTCGGCCTCGTGGGCCTCGGGCGGCGGGTGCGCCTGCACGCGCTCTTCGGCGCGGACGCCGACGGCGCCCGGGTCAAGCGCCTCCTCATGCAGGCGGGGGTCGCGCTCATCGCGGCCGACGGCGGCGTCACCGAGCGCCACGTCAACCTCATGACGCGCGCCGGCGAGCGGGTCTCGCTGTTCCTCTCGACGCCGACCGACCCCGGTGAGGGCAGCGACGCCGAACTCGACCTCGAGCTCCGGCAGGCGATGGCGGATGCCTCGGCGCTGGTCCTCGACCTCTCGGAGCTCTCGCGCCGCCTCATCCCCGCGGCGAAGGCGAGCGGACGGCCCATCTGGACCGACATCCACGACTACGACGGCGAGAGCGAGTTCCACCGCCCGTTCATCGAGGCGGCCGACGCGATCTTCATGAACGCCGACCGCATCGGCGACGACCCCCTTCCGTTCATGCGCTCGTGCATCGAGGGCGGTGCCTCGCTCGTGGTCTGCACGCTCGGCGCCGACGGCGCGATCGCACTCGACGAGCGGATGACCCGCCACGACGTCGCGGCGGTGCCGACGGCAGTGCGCGACACGAACGGCGCGGGCGACGCGTTCATGGCGGGCGTGCTCGACGCGACCCTCGCCGGGTCGGGGCTCGACGAGGCGCTCGAGGCGGGGGCCCGCCACGCGGCATCCGTGCTCGTCACCCGGCACCTGCACCCGAGCCTCGACGCCTTGCTGGGGGCCTGAGGCTACCCGGCCGCCGGCGCGATGTTCGCGTTGTCGCGGAAGAGGTTGCCCGGGTCGACCGCCGCCTTGAGCGCCCGCAGCCGCGCGAGGGTCGCCGACGGGAATGCCGCCGCGACGGTCGCGTCGCCCTGCGTCGTCTCGAAGCTGAGGTAGGCGCCCTCGGTGTGCGGGGCGATGAGCTCGTCCCACCGCTCGCTCGTGCGCATGGCCGAACTGCCGAACGCGACGACCGAGAACTCCGAGGCTCGGTGCGCGAAGGCGGTCGCGTCGGCGGGCACGTCGTGCACGGCCCCGCCGACGGCGCGCAGCTGGAAGAAGTAGCTCGCCCCCTCGTCGAGGTACCGTGCCGCGTCGCGCGCGAACTCGGGGGTGACCGGGCCGATGAGGCCCGAGCGCGAGGTCGGCTCGCCCTCGGCGCCGTGGCTCTCGTCGCCCGCGTTCGCCATCACGGCGTCGTAGGTGGTGAGCCGCACGTCCTGCCCGATGAGCGGGGCGGCGTCGGCGAGCGGTTGCAGCCGTTCGAGCACCGTGTCGGGGTCGTCGGAGTCGATCATCGTCATGACGTTCGCGACGGGCGGCTGGCCGGGGCGGACCCCGCCCATGATGAGGAAGCTCGTCACATCGCGTGGCGACTCGACGACCCAACGGCCCCACGCCTCGAGGAACCCGGCACGGTCGCTCGCGTCGAACGCGAGCTGCGCGAAGCCGACGACGCCGACCTCGTCGACCTCGAACTCGAAGGCGGTGACGATGCCGAAGTTCGCGCCGGCCCCGCGCACCGCCCAGAAGAGCTCGGGATGCTCCGTGGCGTCGGCCCGCACGATCGAGCCGTCGGCGAGCACCAGCTCGGCGGCGCGCAGGTGGTCGATGGTGAGCCCGTGCTCGCGGGCGAGGTAGCCGATGCCGCCCGCCGTCGCGAGACCGCCGACACCGACGCCGCCGTAGTCGCCCGAGCTGAGCGCCCAGCCGTGCGGGGCGAGGAACGCGGCGACGTCCTTCCAGCGGGCGCCGGCCTCGATGCGCACGAGCCGGCTCGCCTCGTCGAGCACGGTCATGCCGTGCATCCGGGAGAGATCGACGACGATGCCGCCGTCGTTCGTCGAGCGGCCGCTGATGCCGTGGCCGCCGCTCCGCACGCCGAACGGCACCTCGGGGTGGCGCCCTGCGAAGCGCACGGCGTCGGCGACCTCGGCCGCGGTCGTCGGCTGCAGCACGAGCCCGGGTGCGCCGCCCCGGAGGTAGGTCGACTTGACCCGGGCATAGCCCGCATCACCCGGCTCGACCGCCCGGGCGGCGAGCGGCGCCGGCAGGGCGTCGTAGTCGATGCCGTCGCGACGCTTCGCCCGCACCGTAGTGCTGCGGCTCGGCGCGGCGCCGACGAGCGAGGTCGGCGCCGTGGCATCCGATGCCCCGCTGCCGCTCGTGCCCAGCTCGCGTGCGACCGCCTCGCGGAGCCCAGGCGCGACCTCGGCAGCGAAGTGGCGGATGGTGCCGGGATCGTCGCTCGCGAGGATGAAGGTGCCGACGCCGTCGTCGAGGACGAGGGGCAGCAGCTGTTCGACCCACTGCTCGGCGGGCCCGTCGAGCATTCCCCC
Source organism: Agromyces sp. NPDC058126 (assembly GCF_042884595.1). Taxonomy (NCBI): domain Bacteria; kingdom Bacillati; phylum Actinomycetota; class Actinomycetes; order Micrococcales; family Microbacteriaceae; genus Agromyces; species Agromyces sp. NPDC058126. The sequence continues at coordinate 72,759 of NZ_JBHVTS010000004.1, forward strand.
GCGACCTCCCGCGGAGAAGTGGCCCCCGACGTTGAGCAGGCGGCGGATCTCACGCGGGTCGCGCCCGGCGGCGGCCGCGGCCTCGTCGATCGTCGTGTTCGCCCGGGCGAGGTCGCCGGGCTGCAGGTAGGCGAGCGAGGGCAGCCAGCCGTCTCCCTTGCGCCCGATGAGCCGGAGCATGCGCGGCTTCAGCGCGCCGATCCAGATCGGGATGTTGTGCGCCGGGGCCGGGCCTCGCTTGGCGCCGTCGATGCGGTAGTAGTCGCCGTCGAGCTGGAACCGCGCGCGCTCGCCCTGGTCCCACACGCCGCGGATGACGTCGATCGCCTCGGAGAGCGCGTCGACCGCCTGCCCGGGCGTGAGGCGGCGGCCACCCATCGCCTCGATCGCGTCCCAGAAGCCGCCGGCGCCGAGTGCGAGTTCGAAGCGCCCCTCTGAGAGCAGGTCGATGCTCGCGGCCGAGCGGGCGAGCACGGCGGGCGGGCGCAGCGGCACGTTCGCGACGTTCGCCGCGAGGCGGATGCGCCCGGTGCGGGCCGCGACCCAGGTCAGGAGCGTCTGCGTGTCGTGGAAGCGCGGCTGGTACGGGTGGTCCTGGAAGGTGACGAGGTCGTAGCCCGCCGCCTCGCTGAGCTCGGCGAGGCGCACGGGCGCCTGCGGCGGGTCGTTCGTCGGGGTGATGAAGGTGCCGAACTCGAGTTCATGGCCGTAGTGCATCGTGCGCGTCCCTTTCCACGTCTCCCCCAGCATGCTGCACGGATGCACCATCCGCTCGTCGAGGGTAAGCTGCTTACTTGTGGTAAGCGATGACGAGCAACCGAACATTCCCGCACCCGTTGCCGGGGGCGACGAGCTCGCCGCGCATCGCGCGCGCCTCGACGAGCTGGGGCACATCGACGACGAGGCATGCCGACGGTTCCAGTCGACGATCGAGTTCGCGGGCCGCAAGTGGAACGGCGCGATCCTGCTGGCCGGCGTCCGCGGCGCACGGCGGTTCTCCGAGTACCGGGCGATGGTGACGGGCATCTCGGACCGCCTGCTCGCGGCGCGGCTGCGCGAGCTCGAGGCCGAGGGCATGATCGAGCGGCACGTGAAGGCGACGACCCCGGTGACGATCGCCTACACACCGAGCGCGGCGGGGCTGCGGCTCATCGAGCTGCTGCAGCCGCTCGTCGAGTGGGGCCTCGAGAATGAGGCCGACGGGCCCGGGAACGCAGCGGCCGGACGCTCGATCGAGCGCCCGGCCGGGTGACACCTGTTCGGCGGGTTACTTGGTCTCGGACTTCCCGGGCTCGGCGGACTCGGCCTGCTCGCCCGCGGGCGCGGCGACGGGTGCCTCGGGTGCAGCCTCGGGCTCGACGGCCGCGGCGGGCGCCTCGGGCGTCTCCTCGACCGGCGCGACCGCGGCTTCGACGGGCTCGTCGTCGAACGAGTCGTCCTCGTCGAACTCGGCCGGCACCGCGGCATCCGCCTGCGACGCACGACGCGCGATCGACCAGGCGACCGCCTGCGTGGCGGCGGCGATGACGATGGCGAGCGCGCCCACCGCGATCAGCAGGCCGCCGACGGTCGTGCCCGTCTGGGCGCCGAGGTAGGCCGCGTAGTCCTGCGACTGCGCCGTGTACAGCTCGACCTGCGATGCGTTCGACGTGTTGAGCAGCCAGAGGCCGACGCCGAGCAGTGCGAGGGCGGCGACCCAGGTGCCGATCAGCGGCAGGTTGGGCAGGGCGCGGGTCGGGGTGTTCGAGGTCACAGTCGTCCTTCGGGTCGGGTGCGGCGCGGCTCGCCGCCCTGACGACCGTAGGGGACGAAGGTATGCGTTGGCTATGCCTCTCCCGTGAAGGGTGTCACAGAGCCGCGGCCGCCCGCGGGCGGGCGTAGCGTGAGGGCATCCGCAGAGAAGGGCGCACGATGGATGCCGAGACCTCCGACCACCTCGTGATCGAGCCGAGCGTCCTCTACGTCGGCACGCCGGTCTACCTCGTGGTCACCGAGAACGCCGACGGCACGCCGAACCTCGCACCCGCCTCCTCGCACTGGGCGCTCGGCCGCATGCTCGTGCTCGGGCTCGAGGCCGACGGGCAGACGGCGGCGAACCTCGCCGAGCGTCCCCGGCTGACCGTGAACTTCCCGGCTGCGGCGCAGTGGCGCCGCGTCGAGCGGCTCTCGGCGGTGACCGGACGCGACCCGGTGCCCGAGGCGAAGGCCGGGCAGTACCGCTTCGAGCCGCGCAAGTTCGAGCTCGCCGGATTCACGACGGCACCCTCCGATCTGGTGTCGCCGCCGCGCGTGCGCGAGGCACCGCTGCAGTTCGAGGGCGAGGTGCGGCGAATGACCCCCGGCGTCGACCCCGGCTATTTCATGGTCGAGGTCGAGGTGCTGCGCGTGCACGCCCTGCCCGAGCTCGTCGTGCCCGGCACGGACCACATCGACCCGCACGCCTGGCACCCGCTCATCTACAGCTTCCGCCATTTCTACGACCGCGGCGACCACGTCGGGTGGACCCGCAAGTCGCCCATCGCGCCCGGCCCGCCGAACACCGACGAACCTGAGCGGGAGGTCTCCTCCGCTCAGGGGCCCTCGGCCTCGCCGGGCTCGCCGGCATCTCCCCTCGACGAGCTCGACCGGTGGGAGGGCTTCGGCGGCACCTGGGCGCTGCGTCAGCTCGACGCCGACGGGGCGATCGTGAGCCTCTGCCGCTGCGACGGCGGCGAGGAGGTGTCGCGCATCGTCTCGGACGATCGCGACTTCCTCGCGTGGGCCGCCCGGCAGGAGCTGCAGCCGTGAGCGTGCAGGGGGCTGCTCGCCCGGTCGAACCCGCGCCCGTGCTCTCGACGCCGTGGTCGGCGTCGCTCGGGCTCACCACCCCGATCGTCAGCGCGCCGATGGGCGGCGTCGCCGGTGGCCGCTTCGCGAGCGCGGTGTCGCGGGCCGGCGCCCTCGGCATGATCGGCATGGGCAGTGCAGGGTCGCCGGCGAAGCTCACGGCGCAGCTCGCCGAGCTCGACGCCGCGCTCGGCGACGCCGGCGCGCCCTTCGGCATCGGGCTCGTCCACTGGGGAGTCGAGCGCGATCCCTCCTTGCTCGAGGTCGCGCTCGACGCGCGCCCGGCCCTCGTCTCGGTGAGCTTCGCCGAACGGTTCGACTGGGTCGATCGCGTGCACGCGGCGGGTTCGCTCGCGGCGACACAGGTCTACACAGCCGCAGAGGCACTGATCGCGGCCGACGCCGGGGTCGACGTCATCGTCGCCCGCGGATCGGACGGCGGCGGGCACGGCGATCCGCGCCTCGGCACGCTCGCCCTCCTCGACGCCGTGCTCGACGCGATCGAGTCGCGCGGGTTCGCCACGGACGGCGCTCCACCACCGGGCGACGACGCGATGTCGCCCGGCCTTTCGACGACGCACCGTCCGGTGGTACTCGCGGCCGGCGGCATCGGCTCGGGGCGCACCCTCGCCGCCGTGATCGCGGCGGGCGCCGCCGGCGCCTGGATCGGCACCGCCCTCTCCGCCTCGACCGAGACGCTCTCACCGCCCGCGGCGATCGAGGTGCTCCTCGCCGCGACGGGCGACGACACCGTGAACACGAGTGCGCTCGACGCCGCACTGGGGCTCCCCTGGCCCGAGCGGTTCCCCGAACGCGTCATCCGCAACGACCTCGTCGACGAGTGGCTCGACCGCGTCGAGGAGCTGCGCACGGCGGTCGTCTCGACCGAGGGCACCGACCTCGTCGCGCTGCGCGCCGCGATCGTGGCGGCGAACCGCGACAGCGACCATGCGCTCGTGCCCGTCGATGCGGGCCAGGGTGTGGGCCTCCTGCGCGAGTCGCGCCCCGTCGCCGCGGTCATCGACGAATTCACCCGCACCGCCGCCGCGCTGCTGCGCCGCCACTTCGACGCCTGAGATCGAGGCGTCGAGGCATCCGGCCAAGAGGACTTCACGCGCGCAACCGGTACCGAAGTACCGAAGTACCGGTCGCGTTCGCGGGGAGACCCCGACCCGCTCGGCGACGGGCCGACAGCGGCGCCCATCGGCCGCAGGAGCGTCCGCTCAGATGCTCCGATGGTCGACGAAGGGCATCCGCGGGCCGCGACGCGGTCGACCCCGAACCCCCGCCGCGCCGAGCAGCCGCACCACGCGGTACCGGTGTCCCGCCCAGGGCGCGAGCGCCTCGAGCATCTCCTCGTCGCTCATGTCGCGCCCGGCGAGCGCATGGCCGATGTAGTTCGCGAGGTGGTAGTCGCCGACCGAGACGGCGTCGGCGTCGCCGAGGGCGCGCTGCGCGACCTCCGCGGCGGTCCACGGTCCGACGCCCTGCATGAGGGTGAGGCGCGCCGCGGCATCCGCCTGGCTCATGCCGACCGCCTCTTCGAGGCGCCGTGCGTGCCGTGCCGCGTTCTGCACCGTCGCCGCCCGACGGGGGTCGACGCCGGCCTTGTGCCACTCCCAGCTCGGGATCGCCCGCCACTGCTCGGGGCTCGGCGCCACATGCATCGGCCGGGGTGTCGGCCCGGGCGCACGGGTGCCGAACCGGATGACGAGCCGACGCCACGAGTCATGCGCCTGCAGGGTGATGACCTTCTGCTCGAGGATCGACGCGGCGAGCGCCTCGAAGACCTGCGCCGTGCGCGGCACGCGCAGCCCTGGGTTGCGGCGGTGGGCGTCGTCGAGGACCGGGAGCAGCGGCACGAACCCGCTCGGGTCGTCGCGCTCACCGAGCAGTTCGGGCGCCTGCTCGACCGCGGCGCCCGCGCCGGCCCCCCAGCCCTCGCAGCGCAGCAGCCCGCCCGGCAGCTGCCGCAGCCTGACGGTCGCATCGCCGTCGACGGTGCGAACCGCGCGCCACACGGCGCCCGCCTGGTCGAGCTGGAACGAGGGGTCGCCGATGCCCCGGCGCAGGCTTCCGAGGGTCTGTCTGAGATCGGTCGGATGCCGCGGCCGCCACTCGAGGGCATGGTCGGGGATCACCGCACCAGTGTGCCGCACGCGGCTGACAGCGACGGGGGCGCACCCGTCGTGCGACGATGAACCCGTGCACCTCCGACTCGCCGACGACGCCGACGTCCCCGCCATCGCCACGACGCTCGCCCTCGCGTTCTCCGACGACCCCGTCTGGGGCCCGGTGCTGCGCCGCCCCGACGGCGACACGAGCCATTTCGAACCGTTCTGGCGGCGCTTCGTCGAAGGCGCACTGCCGTACCGGACGGTGTGGGTCGTCGACGACGGCGACGCGGTCGCGGTGTGGCTGCCGTCGGGCGAGCCCGAGATGACCGAGCAGCAGTTCGTCGAGGTCGAGGCCATCGTCGCCGACCGGCTCGACGCCGCACAGCGCCAGGCGTTCGACGGACTGATGGAGGCGTTCGAGGCGAACCATCCGCACGACGAACCGCACATGTACCTGAGCCTGCTCGCGTCGAACCCGGCTCGCCGCGGCGAGGGGCTCGCGCAGCGCATGCTCGCCGAGAACCTGCGGGCCTTCGCCGCCGACGGCCTCCCGGCCTACCTCGAGTCGACGAACCCGGCGAACGACCGCCGCTACGAGCGTGCCGGGTTCCGCGCGGTCGGCGGTTTCACCTGCTCGCTCGACGGCGCCCCGATCACCACGATGTGGCGCGCCCTCGACGCCTGATCGCGATCGTGGTCATCGCCGTGGCATCCGCCGTACCCTGAGACGACCATGCGCTTCGGAACCCTCGAATTCAGCCCCGCCGTCGACCACCCCGAGCTGCTCGCGGCACCGACGGCGACGGCCCTCGCCGACGCCGACCCGAGCGACGCGCTCGTCGCCGCGATCGACCCGGGCCTCGCCGACACCGCCGCCTTCTGCGCTCACTACGAGATCTCGCCGGCCGACGGGGCGAACTGCGTCATCGTGCAGGCGCGGCGCGGCGAGCGCACCTGGTACGCCGCATGCCTCGTGCGCGGCGCCGACCGGCTCGACGTCAACGGCGCCGTGCGCCGGCACCTCGACGCCCGCAAGCTGTCGTTCGCCCCGATGGAGCAGGCGGTCGAACTGACGGGCATGCAGGTGGGCGGCATCACGCCGGTCGGGCTGCCGTCCGACTGGCTGATCCTCGTCGACGAATCGGTCGCCTCGCATGAGCGACTGATCATCGGCAGCGGCACGCGCGACGCGAAGCTGCTCGTCAGCGGGTCGTTCCTCGCCGCCTCGGCGAACGCCGAGGTGCTGCCGATCGCGCTACGCGGCTGAGACCTCGGCCGCCTTCGCGGCCTTCGCGGCGGCGCTCGCCTCGACGACGCGGCCGCGCAGCGCGAGGAACAGCAGCACCATGCCCGCCGTCACCACGATGTGCCCGAGGCCCGCGATGCCGGCGATGGCGGCCGTCGACTCCTCGCCGAGCACGGTGAGCGTGCCGTGGACGATGAGCATCGCCGAGGTCAGCACGACGCCCACGTTGTAGACCCAGAAGAACCAGCCGAACAGCGGACTCTTCGACAGCTCGAACACCTTCTCGAGCGCGAGCACGATGAGCAGCACGATGAAGCCGAGCGTCAGCAGGTGCGTGTGCGCCAGCCCGAGCTGCGTGAACTCCCCCTCGGGGAAGTCGTGCGACTTCGTGAGTTCGCGGTAGTACAGCCCCGACGCCACCCCGACGACCATGTAGGCGAATGCGGCGTAGAACAACTTGAGCATGACGATTCCTTCCGACCGTCCTCCCAGCATGGCCGGATGCCGCGCGCGCCGCATCGATCGAATGGTTGAACCGGCGCCGACACGACGATGCCGAGCGCCCGACGGGGCGCTCGGCATCGTTCGGTGCGGACTGAACCGCGACCGGTCAGGACTGGGTGGGCTCGGCAGCCTCGTCGAGCTGCGACTGCAGTCCCTCGAGCCGGTCGGCGATCGGCGAGATCGCCTCGGAGACGCCCACGCCGACGCTCGCGCCGATTCCGGCGGCGATGTCGGACCCGTCGCGCTCGGAGGCGCGCGCGGCCGCACCACCGGCGGCGGCGCCGCCGATGATCGACCCGAGGAGCTCGCGGAGGCCGACGCCCATGGTCGAGCTCAGCATCGCGTCGACCTCGGTGATGCCCGAGACGGCGTTCTTCGCGAGCTGCGAGGCGCCGTCGGTCGAGACGACGGTGAGCTGGTCGATGTTCGACATCGGCGCGGCGAGCTCGCGGGCGATGAGCGGCAGCGCGTCGATGACCCGCATCTGCAGCAGGGCCTCGGACTGCTGGGCGACGGCTTCGGCCGCGGCCTTCGTGGCGGCAGCCTCGGCCGCACCCTTCGCCTGAATCGCGTCGGCCTCGGCGAGACCCTCGGCCTTGAGCGCCTCGGCGGAGGCGGTGCGGGCGATGCGGTCGGCGTCGGCGGCGATGCGCACGGCCTCGGCGGAGGCCTCGGCTTCGACCTTCACCTTGTACGCCTGCGCGTCGGCGACGGCCTTGACCTCGGAGTCGAGCTCGGCGGCGCGCAGCGCGGCCTTCTTCTGCGCGGTGATCTCCTGCTGGGCCACGACCTCCTGCTGCGAGAGCGCCTCGGCGAGCGGGCGGGCCGCAGCGGCCTCGGCCATCGCCTTGTCGGTCTCGCGCTGCAGCGCGGCCTTGCGCTGGGCGAGCTCGGCCTCGCGCTCGGCGACGGTCTGCTCGGCGGCGATCACGGCCTCGCGGGCCTCGCGCTGCGCGACGGCCTCGGCGATCTCGGCCTGCTTGCGCACCTTCGCCTGCTCGGCGCGGCCGAGGTCGTCGATGTAGCCGTTGGTGTCGGAGATGCCCTTGATCTCGAACGAGTCGACGTCGAGGCCCTGGTTGACGAGCGACTCACGGGCGACGCCGAGCACCGCGGCCGAGAGCTCGTCGCGGCGGTTGATGATCGTGAGCACGTCGGTCGCGCCGATCGAGGCGCGCAGCGAGCCCGAGAGCACCTCCTGCGCGAACATGTCGATGTTCTTGTCCTGCCCGAGGAACCGCTGCGCGGCGGCGCGGATGGAAGCGGCGCTGTCGCCGACCTTCACGATCGCGACGGCGTCGACGTGCACGGTGATGCCGTTGTTGGTCTGCGCCTCGGCGCGGATCTCGATCGCGCGCGAGCGCAGCGAGATCTTGTGCGCCTTCTGGAAGAAGGGCATGATCCACACGCCCTGGCCGTGCACGACGCGCTGGCCCGACTCCTCGGTGTCGACGCCGTCGACGACGCGGCGGCGCGAGCGCTTGCCGGTGACGACGATCGCCTCGTCGGGCGAGACGTTGCGGTACAGCACCTTCGCCCAGATCCACAGGATGATGGCGGCGATGACGACCAGTGTGATGATGCCGATGATCGGGGCAGCGGCGAAGAACTCGAGCACGGGGTTCCTTCGTTCGGGTGGGTTCGGGCAGGGCTCCGCTCAAGGATGTCGGGCCGCACGCCCCGGCGCAATCGTTCCGAGGTACTGGATGCCGCGTGCCGCCCCCGTCGCCGTCAGAGCGCCGTGCTCGACACGGCCTGGAGCTCGCCTTCGGGGGCGCACCGGGGACGGTCGGGCGATCCATCCAAACACCTCGAGGATCGATGCGACGCGGTCGATCCCGAATCGTGATCGACTTTCGCGGAACGGCGTTCGACCACGGACGAGCAAGGGCGGAGCCTCAGCCTCAGACGGCCGCCTTCGCATAGTGCCGGCGTGCCTTCTCACGGTTGCCGCAGGTCTCCATCGAGTGCCAGCGCCGGGCGTTCGCTCGGCTCGTGTCGATGAAGAAGTGCTGGCAGTCAGGGGCGGCGCACGGCCGGATGCGCGAACCCGTCGGCGACTGCAGCGCCGCCCACTCCCGGATGGCCGCACCGCCGACCCGGCGGCCGTCGCCGTCACGATCGCGCCAGACGAGTCCGCCTTCGGCGGCGAGCTCTGGCCGACGGGCCATCTCGTCGAGCCAGGGCCCGAGCACATCGGGTGAGCGGGTCCCCCGCAGCACGCCGACGAGCGCGTCGCGCACCTCCCGGGCATCGGCGAGGTCGGATGCCTCGGCGGGGGCTCCGTGCGCGCGCAACCAGGCCGCCCCGCGCACGTCGTCGAGCTCGTCGTCGACCCGGTCACCGTAGACGAGTCGCGAGTTCACCAGGTCGAGCAGCAGCCCTGCGGCCGCGGTCGGTTCGCTCATCGGGTCTCCTCGGGGTTCATCCGCTCTTTCCCTGATTCTAACTTGCGTGGAATAGCAATGGGGTTATAGCGTTGCATCCACCAAGCCTAACCGGATTAAATCAATATTCCAGTTAGAGGCGAACGCGAAGCCAGGAGGGCGCCATGTCGTACATCACCGTCGGAACCGAGAACTCCCAGAACATCGACCTCTACTACGAGGACCACGGCTCGGGCCAGCCCGTCGTGCTGATCCACGGCTACCCGCTCAGCGGCGCCTCATGGGAGAAGCAGTCGGCCGCCCTCCTCCAGGCCGGCTACCGCGTGATCACCTACGACCGCCGCGGCTTCGGCAAGTCGAGCCAGCCCACCACTGGCTACGACTACGACACCTTCGCCCACGACCTGAAGGTGGTGCTCGAAACGCTCGACCTGCGCGACGTCGTGCTCGTGGGCTTCTCGATGGGCACCGGCGAGCTCGGTCGCTACCTCGGCGCGTACGGCGGCGAGCGCATCGCGAAGGCCGCCTTCCTCGCCTCGCTCGAGCCGTTCCTGCTGCAGGCCGACGACAACCCGACCGGCGTTCCGGCCGAGGTCTTCGCGGGGATCGAAGCCGCGGCGAAGGCCGACCGCTACGCCTGGTTCGACGACTTCTTCCAGGACTTCTACAACCTCGACGAGACGCTCGGCAGCCGCATCAGCGAGGCCGCCGTGCGCGGGAGCTGGAACACGGCGGCGAGCGCCTCCTGGTTCGCCTCGTCGGCCGTCGTGCAGTCTTGGCTCACCGACTTCCGCGACGACATCGCGAAGGTCGAGGTGCCGAGCCTCATCCTGCACGGCACCGCCGACCGCATCCTCCCGATCGACGCGACCGCCCGCGAGTTCGTCAAGCGACTCCCGTCGGCCGACTACGTCGAGATCGAGGGCGCCCCCCACGGACTGCTGTGGACGCACGGCGACGAGGTCACCGAGGCGCTGCTCGCCTTCCTCGCGAAGTAGCCGAATCCGCGGGCCCGCCCCCGGAACGACGAAGAGCCCCCGCGACTGCGGGGGCTCTTCCAGTTGTGTCGTGGGGAGTTAGCGATTTCGGTCATGCCCAGTAAGTGGGCGGCGGATTGCGCCAACGAAGAATCACGTTTCCATAACGGCAGCCCGCGCTGTTCCATGTCCCTGCATCGAGTGCTGAACATGGGAAGTCCGGCTTCTGCGTCTGTGCCTCGTCGACTGAGCCTCAAGTGCGGTAGGAGCCGAATTCTGATCTCACCTATACCTGAGGATGGAAGCCCATGAGCGATGCGGAGCCCAGAGGGTTCTGGACCGACGAGCCCATCGACGCACCGACGGATGATCGATTCGGGCGAGCCTCATTTGCAAGAATGATCGCGCGCCGAGTCGACGAGACAGCGCCGAACCAGTCGAGCACGGTCTTCGGTGTAGTCGGCGAGTGGGGCGCCGGGAAGTCGTCGATCCTGAACATGATCAGATCTGCGGTGGCGAGCGACTGGAAAGTCGTATCGTTCTCACCATGGGCAGCATCCTCCGCGGAGGGGCTGAGTCAGCAGTTCCTTGCTGCATTACGGAACGCCTTCGACGAGTTGCCGCAGAGCGAGAACATCACAAAAGTCAAAGAGGTCACCGCAAAGTACGGCCGAGCGGCGACACCATGGCTCAAGTTCGTTCCGGTGGTTGGAGATGCCCTAGCGAGCGTGGCCGACCATGCGTTGGACGTGACCGCCGGTTCCATTCCGTCATGGGACCGAAGCTTCCAGGATCTTTCGAAGGCGATGAAGAATCTCGGTCACCGCGTCTTGATAGTGGCTGATGACATCGACCGACTCGACTCGACCGAACTACTCGAACTGCTGAAAGTCGTCCGCCTGCTGGGTCGGTTCCCGAACGTGCACTACTTACTTGCATACGACCAAGCCAGCGTCGAAGCACTACTTGCCGAACGTGGATTTGGCGGGCGGGCGAGCGCCTTCATGGAGAAGATCGTCCAGTACCCATACGAGCTGCCCGCACTTTCGGAAGTGTCCAAGCGGCGACTCCTCTCCGAGTCGCTTGAGCTCATGTATAGCCGAGCAGACCATTCCAACTCGGCTGAAGAAATCTCACGCGCGTCCGAACTCCTCGGCGTACTCGCCCCCTCGCTTGAGACGCCACGGTCTCACATTCGCTTCCGTGAGCAATTGCTGAGCGTCGTCACGCTCGTTGACGTATCTGAGATCGATTTGCTCGACCTTGCCGCCGCGACATACCTCCGAATATTTGCCCATGACCTATACCTCTCGATACCCGAGTGGCATGCCCGATTGCGGACTGGCAAATGGCGTCGAAAGCTGATTGATGACGCCGATCTGACCGCTGAAGATTGGCATGACTGGGTGACCAGACACGTTCGGTTTTCACAAGTCGATCACGTGATGAAGGTTCTGAGCTTCCTGTTTCCGACGGTCCATGTCGGCGGGCTCAGCTATCACGAACAGCATCCGCGAGGCCTAGCCGACGAGAAGTACGTGCAACGCTATTTCGTGCTGGGCATTCCGGACGACGATGTGTCCGACGTGCTGGTGGAACGCGCGCTTAGTTGCCTTGAGGGAGGCGAACCGGACGGTCAACCTCTTGTTGAGCTAACCGCCGTACTAGACGACGGTGATGATCAGCGCTCAGCGCTCGCGGCAGAAAAGGCAATGGCTTCTAGGCTGCGCAGCTCCAAACCATCCATTGCGATCGTCCGTTTTGTCTTCGACCGCATGACCAAAAAGACCGACACGCTCTCGTTTCTCTCGGCTGGGGCCGTATTGGGCCGTTGGTTTGTGAGGGAGGCGTTCGACGTCCTCGACTGTGGTGCTTTGACTGCGGCAGAAGCGTGCGAATGGTTCGGAGATGGCTACGCAATCGCCCTCGCCCAGCGGATCCTTCAGAACCCCAACTTTGATGATGACGCCCGAAGGCAAATCGGTGAATCCCTTCTCGACCAGCTCGATTCATCACTTGCGGAAAAGCTCGCGGACCCTGAATCGCTGCAGGGCTTGCTGGGGAGATATCTCCATCTTCGGCGCCGTGTCCGTGGTCCTGGCTCTCTGCTCGGCATACTCGACGAATCTCTGACCGCGGTCGATGAGCAATCACTAGCGATAATCGCTGCGGAGTTTGTAGAGGTCTGGACAACGGCCGGAGTCGAAGATTCCGAGCTGAAATTCGAACTAGATCATTGGCGAGAGGTCGTCAGCGACGATCTAACTCGCGCCTCGTTGACGAGTGTTTCTCGCCTCGGAAGGGCGACCGAGATGAACGATACTGATCCAGGGCCGGAGAACGTTCGAGCCTTTGCGCTAACGTCCTTGCTCATCGCGTTTCCGCCGACCGCTGAAGACAACCCATGAGTCCCCGTACAGGTGCTGGGCGGCCCGAAAGGACACGGGGCGCTCGCCACAGCGACAACCGTCTCAAATCTCGGTCTATTGGCTGATCCCGGCGTCCATGGCCGCAGCGCTACTTGGGGCATTTCTTGCGGTTTCCCTCGCTGGCGCGAACATCTCAAACTGGGGACCCTGGTTGCGGGACTTCGTCCGAACCCCCGGTGCCGCGGCATTCGCAGCGCTAATCGCGGCCATTATCGCGTTTGTTGGCATCGTTAAGCAGGTCGCGGTATCAAGGGCGTCACTCGCTCACCAAAAGGATGTGGCCAGGGCGGACGCATGGTGGGCGATGTTCCAGTGGGCAGCTGATCGAGCAATTCCAGTTCGCGCGGGTGATCAGTCGTTACCAGCAAGTGTGACGATCCTCACGCTCAAACGATTGGCTGAGAGCGCTACATCCGATGTTCAGGAGGCTGCGTGCGGTGGCATGATCGATTTGCTCTCGGAGAGCATCGACGAAACGACGACTGAGCCCAGCGAAGATGAACCCATTCCGAGGCGGGCAGAGCCCGAAGGCCCTACGTACGCCGCGCTCGCCTCCTATGTTGAGTCCAGCCGAGGGACGGCTGCAGCCTCCGCTGCCGCTGAAGCATTGGTGTACGAGAACGAGGTTGTTAAGGCCCTCATCGCCCTGTCGTGGGAAGATCCCACGATCAAGGTCGTCCGCAACGTTGGCCACGACGGGGGCCCGGATGCCGTTGTTGAGCTAGATGGCAGGCGCGTACTGGTCGAAACCAAGGCTCCTCGCAGCGAGGAACACCTCCGGCCGATGGTTTTCCAATCACTGAATCGCCTGCAGAGTCACGCGTCGGCCGGAGACGGCGTCCTCGTGATTACCCCGTTCCCATCTCCACTGTCTCCCGGGCAAGAGTTCAAACTTCAAGCGATTGTCACTCAATGGCGGATCGGCGACGACAAATCGGCGCTTCTTGACGCCATTCGGCGGGCAAGTAGATCGACGTAGCCGTCGAGCACTAGGACGGAACTAATCCACCTCCCATCCGACTCGCTGGTAGAAGAGCTGAAGTGCCCGTTCAAAGACGCCCGTCGCCAACCCTGCGACGCGGGCGAGAGCGTCCAGGTCAGGTTGGGTGAGACGGAACACGCCCTCCATCCCGACATCTTTCAGTCGCGCCTGAATCGGCACACTCGCTCCGTGCACGAGTTCACTCAACTGTCCCCAAAACCGAGTGACGTCCCCGTCCCGTCCAGAGTGAAAAGGCTGCGCCTCAGCGACCTCAATATACTCGGATGCCTCAACGAGGACCGGTCTCCGCGGGGTGCCGAGCGCCGCCGCGAAGGCAATATCCAGTTCTTGGATGTACTCCCCTGCGTTCTGTGCCTCGCGAATCAACTGTGGCCGACTTGGACGAGTCGGATTGGCGCGGATCATCGCTTCGGCACGGTTCTTTGCGCGACTGGGCGAATCGCGGAGAAGCCTCCAAGCCCGCGTAGTACGTTCACTCGGATCGTCCGGGTCAAGGAGCCATATAGCCTTCATCGAGTAGTCGACTATGCCGCGTATGAGCATGTAGTCCGCCGGTACGTGGTACAGCTGATTCGTCCACAAAGTAGATAGCGCGTCGGCCGCGTCGACGGCATTCTCGATCAGAGCGACCGCTTGGGCGTAGGTCCCAAGCCCGTCGCCGACAAGCGCAAAATCTCCCGCGATATCCGAATTCCGCGCGGGCTCCGCGGAGACCGCTGACCCATACACGTCTCGTGTTGTGGCCCAGTAGGCGCCGAGTTCTCTGAGCCGTTGTTGAGCGTCAACCATCCTGCCAGTCTGCCGAATCCTCCACAGGTCGGGAATCGCTTCGCCGGGACTGCTGAAGATCTTGGTGACTGTCGGGTTACGCCGCTACCGCGGCCGGTGTGGTCATGATCGTCTCGTACTCGACGTGGGTGAGGCGACCGAGTCCGCGTTGCCTCGGATACGGTTTCGGCACAGCGGCCATCCTTCCCGCGGCGGGCACACCCCGCCACAGATCAGGAGTCACCTAACAGCAGTCCCCTGAAGCGAAAACGCTAGCCCACCTGAAGACCCTCTCCCGCAATTGCTTCCCCGAGTACGTCCGCGAGGAATGAGGCCGGGTCGCCGATCGCTGCATCCGAGGCGAGAGCAGCGATCACTTCGGCGAGGATCGACTTCGGGTCACCGAGTTCGTATTCATCCGATACGAACTCAGCAATTTCGATGCCAGATCGGACTTGCGCTGGCGACGGACTGCCTGAAAGGCCGAGGAGCGCGAGAACTGTCACGTGTCTCAACGAAGCCTCCGCGTCTGCCGCCCCCATAGAAGCGACCCCGCGCATTGCGCAGTAGAGCCATGCCTGTGCTCTGCTGGTGTCGCCGGCGGCCAGAGCATCGCGCAGTTCGAACCACGCATCGATTCCGCCTTGTAGGATCCACCATCCCGGCCTCGTGAGCACAATGGCGCCCTCATTGGATCCTGACGCGATCATCGCTTTGAGCATCCCCACTGAGACTGGCTGATCTACAACGCGATGAGCGGTCAGTTTCTCGAGCAGCTGTACCTGCTTCTCAATGAACACCGCAGTGGCTTCGGCGGTTGGCGAATCACCAAGTTCCGCAAGCGCAAGCGCTTCAAGGAGGTTGACGGTCCCAAATGCCGCCAGACCGAGCGCCCTCGCTACGTTTCGCTGCGCTAGGTCGTCGCTCCAAACCGCGATTCGCTGATTCTCGGCATAGTCGAGGCAATCGAGCCATGGAGCGTCGCCGAGGTTCTCTCGAACCCGCGTCAACTCTGAGTGCCCATTTGGGTCAGGTACGACGGTCAAGCTGCGTGCTGCAACGTATAGGTTGCTCGCCCTAGAGAACTGAGCTCGGAGAGCAACTGGATCTACTTCCTCAAACACTGGTTGCCCGCGGAACACGCGAAGGTGGCCGATCGCCGCGGTCGCTGTTCGCGCGTCCTCGACGCCGCGGCGTGCGTCGTTGCGACTGGAACGAGTGATCTCGATGTCGAGAAATTGGTCGCGCACGAGCTCCAGAACTCCGAGCTGCTCGGCCAAGAAGACTGCCGAAAGGTCCGCGACCACTGTGGACCCGAACGCTGCCAGTGCAGCTCCGTTCTCGGCCTCATGCGTGTGTGGTTCAAGCGTTGAGGCAACCCGTGCGTTCCGGCCCAGCAAAGCCATCGAGTAGGACTTTCGTTGAAGGCTCGCGGCGAGCCCAACCGGGAATACTCCCAGCTCGATTCCCCGCGCGAGGGCGCGCTGCGGCTCTGTTGGCCGAGCAAGCTCGACCAGTTCTGAAACGAGATCCGTGTCGTTGTCCGAGTGCATTACTTTGAGTTGCACTGCACCCGCTCCGTGACGCGAAATCAACTTGTCCAACAGTTCAAATGCCTGTCGGTGGAGGTCGCCTGGGACTGCTGGGCGCATGTCGTACGTACGAGACTCGAGCGAACTCTCTTTGGAGTCTTCGACGGCATCGGCATCCTCCGAGGTGCCGCCCCCGACTCCACGAGTGAAGTGAATCACGCTAGCGACTAATGCTGTTGCGAGCTGGGCATCGTCGGTCTCAAGGGCGAGCCCGAGCGCTCTTGTCGCGCTTGGAGCATCCCAACCCGTCTGGTTATGAACTTCAAGCCAGACGCCGGCCTGCTCATCCGACGAAACTGCGGGCTCGAAGTCCCGGAGAGCGCGACGAGCCCTATCGAAGTCGCCTTCCTTCAGGTGGCATACGATCAGGTTCCAGGCAGCACTGTCAGAGCTTCCGAACTCTTTAGATTTTTCCGCCGCCAGCCTGTATCGAGCTGAAGCTTCCTCCCAGTCCTCACGGTCGGCCGCTCTGCCGCCCAGATCGAAGAGGTATTGCTTCCGGTGCTCGCCGTTGACGTGCCGTTGATCAACGGCGACTCGCATCCGGGCTTCCGCGTCTTCTTCTCGGTCACTTGCCAGTAGCGCATCGACTTCGAGCCTCACGAACTCGGCGCCTCCGAACACAGCGAAGGCCCGTCTGGTGTCAGTGAGCGCCTTTTGCCATTCGCCCACGCGAATTTCAGCCTTGACGAGCGCTCCTGCCGCTGTGCGGTCAGTGCGGCTCATCCTTCGGAGCGATTCCAACGAATGAGGGTTCACGACAGACGCAGCGATCGTTCGACTGAGTTCCGCGAGGTGCGGCAATATGATGCCCGCGTCAACACCTGCTTGGAGCGATGCCGACTCATCCAGTCCTTCGGCAGCAAGTTCGAGTGCAATTGCGACGCGTTCGGCCCAACCGTCGGGCGGCAACTCCGCCAGCGTCGAGCGCTTCCACTCCAGCTGAGCGTCGGTATCCATCTGACTAAGATCTGCGAATCGGCGTCGCAACCGGTCGCGAGACTCTGCGGGCTGAACGCGCTCGACGATTGCATTGAGTTCATCGCGCCGACCGAGGAGCTCGGCCGTGATAGCACCGAGCCGAGCAAATTCTTCGTCGGCGCTCTCCTCCGCAGTGGCGATGCCTTGTGGAACGGGGAGCGTCCGCACCAGAGCTTCATCAAACCTTGATTGCAGCCCGAGGATACGGACGAGCGTCTTTCCCGATTCAGTCGAGTACGGCTTCCACATTCTGTGCGAGGCCCCGGCATCGCGTGCAAGCGCTTCAGCACGCGACAGGTCCGTTGGAGCTTCCGCCGTATGTGTTGCGTGAATGTACTGGTCAGCTAGGAGGAGCTTCAAGTCATCTGACTTTGGTGATTGATTTAGAGCGGATTCCAGGTGCTCGATCGCTTCGATCGGACTACCAGCCATCGCAGCAACCGTCCCTCGATACCGCTGCACAAGTTCGTGCCCCGCATACGTGTACAAAGTGCGAGCGACTGCAGGCTCAAATAGTTCGCTTTCCTCATCGAGCAAACCCGGGGAGTAGCTTGCACGAGCAACGGCAACAGCCAGATCGTCGACTGGGTCAGCGTTCGAAGCATCGGTGATCAGATTCCTCCCCCGCTCCTCGTCCACGGCCTTGAGCTGCAGCGCAGCCCTCGCCAAGAGTCCGCTGGTTGAAACCGGATCACGCTGGGCGATATCGAGCATGAGTTCTGCGGCTTGGAGAGCAAGTTCGTGCGCTTGTGCGAAATTGCAGAGGACCCTCGTTGATGCGGTCGCCGATGCTGACCGTTCGGTGCCGACAATCTCCGACGCCCGCTCTATTGCTTTCTCGGGTTCATTCCGTAATCCGGCAAGAAGCGTGACGAGCATCGCCGCTGCGCTTTCGTCTGTCTGACGTAAGACCTCGACTGCTTGCAGCGTGACTGGCGGAAGAAGCTGGAGGTTGTCCTCGTATGAGTCCATGGCGTCCTGCGCCGCGCGGTCCACGAGCCTCTCCCACTCGACACGCGCGCCATCCACCCTGTTCCTGGTCGGGACGAGCACTTTGAAGTTCTTGCCCGTGCTGAGCAGGACAGCATCGCTAATTGAAACCCAGTACGCCGCTCGTTCCTCGACATCTACGAGAACGAGCACGACGGGCAGTGAGTAGTCGAGCCAGTACTTCGCGTGCTTGGCGCTGACCGGATAGAACCAACCGCCATCTGTTGGGCGGTCAAATTGACTCGGACCAGACTTGATCTGTATCGCTAAGAGTCGACCCGTTGGACCCTGATCGTCGATGAGTTCGGCGTGGGCGTCGACTCCATAATCGAGCTCTCGTTGCTCGCGAAAAGCCCACCCCTCTTGAAGCACGGCGTCCTGGAGAATCGCCACTCCGCGTTCTCCAATGAGATCTGATCTTCGTGGCAAACTGGCGCCTCCCCGCGTCAAGGTCCCGACCGCCAGAGTGAGCGTGACCATACTTCTACTGAATCAAACCAGTCCGGCTAAATCATGCGAATCGCTACAGCGACCCGTCAAACTTTGCCCATGCCCGTGGATTGACACCCCTGGAAGGAGATACGAAGCTTTCCGAGTGCAACCCGGCCTGCCGAAGCCACGCGTCGTAAGTGAGCATCGATACCGACGACCTGCCCGAGTCACGCCAGTTCCTCAGTTGGCCACTACAGCCCGCGAGGTAATCCGCCGCGTACCCGCGCCATTCATCGAAATCTGTCACTCGCTCGCCGTCGGCAAAGCCTCCGCGCAGATCAATCGCTGTGACGATGCCCAGTGCTTCGCCGAGCGCCGCGCGCACGCTTCGCTTCACGTGCCGCAGCCCCTCTGGGAGAACGTAGGCGGCGTCATCTGCTGCTTCATAGAAGGCTCGGATCGGGTTGACCCAGTCACCCGCCGTCATGCACTCACGGTCGCGCAACATTCCTTCGAGCGTGCGGAGGGCCTCCAGCATCTGGCCGGATGCCTCCAGCCGGCGCTTCTTGCGGAACGCTGACTCAGTTCGGCGCTGGATGAGGGCGTGGGATGTGAAAGCACCTAGGAAAGATCCGGCAGTCGTAATGACGAGGGTTCCCACGAGGCTCGCGATGGTTGGGTCCATCGTCGAATCCTCGCAACAGCACTGGCCCGCGAGATACCTCCCGAACTGGTGGCATCGAAGGATCTCAAGAAATCTTCGGAGAAACCTCAAACCCTGTTTTCAGCCGCACACCCAAGGAAGTGACCATTCATCCCCTCCGGATTGGACACTTCCTCTTGTCACTCGCCCGCCCCACCTCTGCCGCTGCAGCCCTCACTTCGCCGACAACGTTCGTCGAGACATCCGTCGCCGCCGCGCTTCCTCTCGTCCCCTATCGCGAGGTCGATCTCTTTCGTGTGACCGAGAAGTTCGCGTTCTGGTGCGTCCAACATGAGCTCCGGCTCGACGCTCGAACCGTGTTCACTGAGTCGGTCATCGCCGAGTTCGTGGAGTTCGGTCTGCCGGACCTTTCGGATGCGTCTCGCGCGAACGCCCGAGCTCAGCTGCGACGGATGACTGAGGTGATCAACGGCCCCGCGCCGAACGGGAGAAGCTGGCGCCGGCCGACCCGCAGCGCCCATACCTCACCGAGGCGGAGATCAAGGGACTTCGCGAGTGGGCTTCTAGTCAGAAGTTGCCTCAAAGGCCTGACGCCCGGCTGATCCTCGCGCTCGGGCTTGGCGCGGGCCTTTCAGCCGCGGAGATTGGTGAGGTCCGCGAGACAGACATCGTCGTTGAAGTGGCCGGCGCATCGGTTCGAGTTCGCACCGGGCGAGTGCGAACTGTTCCGGTGCGACGCGTCTGGGAGGCCGAACTGCTGAGAGCGGCGGTCCCTGGCAGCGAGGAGTATCTGATCAAGCCGGGACGTGCCGGCGTCCCGAAGAACTTCATCAGCAACCTGGTCGCACGGGGCAACCTCAAGTACGCGGGCCCCAACACTCAACGCATGCGCGCAACATGGCTGCTCCACCACATGAACCAGGGGACGCCGTTGCTCGCTCTCCTCGACGCCTCAGGGCTCGATTCGCTCGAAGCGCTTACCCGGTACGTGCGCTTCCTCGACCCCATCGCAAGCGACCAGCGCGATCGGATGCTGCGCGGCTAGCGCTGTCGCCGATGAGCGACAGGGGCTGAATCGGGTTCCCCGCTAGTCTGTCCGCATGTCTCGTACGCCGCGCCCTCAGCCAGCGGAGCTCGCGCCAGGCTGGCCGAATGCGCCGACGGACGACCCAGCCGGAGAGGCGGCTCGACAGTTCGCGATTCGGCTTCGCGCTGCCATAGGCGATCAGAGCGTCCGTTCCGCCGCTCGCGAGGCGGGGCTCAGCCACGGAGTCTTGCTTGGGTATCTGAACGGCACATCGTGGCCGGACTTGTATGCGATGGCACGGCTTGAGGCCTCGCTCGGCGTCCCCCTCATGGGAGTCTCCTCGAACTGAGTTGCTCCGAATGCGCCAAGTCGGCGTACAGTGATTCTCATGCCTGGTCTTAATAATGACCATCAGCTCGAGAGGCGACTGGCGGACCTCCAGACGAATCTTCGTCGCGCGATGGGCGATACGTCACCGAGCGACGTCGCCAAGGCAGCAGGACTCGATCCGGAGGATGTGACCGGGCTGCTCGGAGACACGATCGCCGGCGATCTGTACGTCGTTTCTCGTCTGGAAGCAGCATTCGGTCTCGAGCTGTGGCCCCGATTGAACCCCCTCGAACCCGAGGCATCCCAACGAACTGCGCGCCGGCCAGATCCGTCGCAGGACGGTCGAGCGAGCTGAAGAGATGCGCGCCCAACCAGATCTCCAGGAACTCTGGCGCCGGGTGGCCTACCAGGCATTCGGCTACGGATCACATGCCGGTGAGCTGATCGCCGAGGCGAAGCGGCGCAGCATCCCGCCGCGCGTCCTCCTGGATCGCTACAAGCGCTCGTACAAGTTCGAACGCCTCTCTTTTCGATGGAGAGTCCGATTCGACGCACTTGCGCCGGGTGTCCTGAATCCCGAGGTCTTCGGTCAGGGGACGTGGTGGGTAGACACGTTCGGCGCCGCTCACTCCATCCGCAGCCGGCGCTTCAGCACTGCTCACCTCGTCCACGCGATCATGTTTCTGCGCGAGCGTTCTGAACTCTCGGCAGAGCCGATACTCGATGCGGAGGGTTCAGTTCTCGATTTGGCGACGTCGACCCTCATGGCGGCACTCGAACACGAGCTCGAGCGCCGGCTCGACATCCCCGCATCACATTGATCGCCGGCGGCCTGTCAGTTCGAACGCACGGTTGCCGTGTCAGGGATGGATCAGGACATGGCCGGGCGCCCTTCCAATGTCCGGCAGTTTGCGCGCGCGACGAGAGCACACAGCTCCTAGGCTGCGAACAACTGCCAAGATTAAGCCCCAAGGCTAATGCGTGTTATACATCGCGGAAGTATAAGAACGAGAACGCGAGCCCTGCCTCCAGCAGCATTGGCGGCCGCGATCTTCGGAGCAGTCGAGTGCCCCGCAGCATCGCCAGCCAACCTCGAGCCGCTCCTGATGTGCGCTCACGCTATCCATCGCCCATGTCAGGCCAGTGCCCTTCGAACGGCTCGATGAACCGGATCACTGAGGAGTCGTGCCAGCTGTAGTCGATGAGGTAGCCCGCGCCCGGCATCGTCCAGTAGCCGCGCTCTCCAACACGGCATCGTTCGATCGAGCGGACCCGCCGAGTGGTCTGATCCAGCCCGTCGCCGGCCAGCGGCCCTGGGCTTCGCAGCCAGAGGTGGCGGTCGAGGTCGAAGAGGTGGGTGGAGTCGCGGCTGAGGACGCGCCATCGCCCCATCGTTTGGACAGTCAGGTCCAGAACCTGCGATTCGGGTGCCACACGCTCACCTTCGGAACCGAGGACTGAGACATCCAGGGTCTCGACGTCGAGGATCGCCGCGCACGGGAGTGGGCTGTCGAGGGCATCGAGAAGAACTATCCGTGTCGCGTAGCCGCCGCGGCCCCCGTCGAATCCGACGACCTGGTTCACGTACAGCGGGAAATGGGCGCCGAAATGCACGCGCGGACTTACGAGATGGAACGCCTCTGTGAACCTTCCACGGGCGCGAATGTCGTACATCCGGTCACTGAACGTGAACTGCCGCCTCGGAAGCTGCGTCCTGAGGTACTCCGACACCGCCGGCACGCCCGAGGGCATGTCGTGAGCGAAGAGGACGTCGGCATGACCTTCGCCAAGAGCTTCGATGTCCTCGTCCGACACGATCTCATCGGGCCACCATCGACCATCCACGATCTCCTGTCGTTGGACCCAACCGTGCGACGCTGCGCCCATCGTGGCGCCGCCCCCGAGGGCTGCCCAGGTGCGACCCGTCTCGAACCAACCACGGGTTCCACGGGGCAAGTACCTGATCCCCTCAGCGGCAAGGACGGAGCCTGAGCCATTGCGTGGCAGTCGACGAAGCTCGCCATCACCGTCCCCATCGACCACCCAGATCGCCTGCCCCACCTCGCGAAGTCTGGCGGTGATGTCCTCGATCAGGGGAGTCAAATCGGGCGACTGCCACAACCTGGTCCAGCTGCCGAGCTGAACGATGTTGCGGATGCCAAGGTCGGCGAACCGCTCCAGCCAGCGCAACACGGCCGACCCATCGGGTCCAGCGCGGCCCAGCACACCGATTGAGCCACCGCTCAGAATCAACTCGGTCCGCCTACCATTATCAATCATGGTAATATTAATTACCATGATTGATGAGGGTAGGCGAGACCAAGTTTCAGCGGCCGGCCAGGCGAGAAAACCAAGTGCCGGCATGCCCGTCAGCCCACACCGTCATCGACTGAAGCAGAGCTCGCGACGACGCGAGCTCCAAGACTTACGTGCCGCGCCAGTCAGGACCGGGCACCGACAGCGAACGAGCATTCACAGATCTGGGCCGTGATCGAGCTGGGCTCACCGTTGAGGCGCACGAGCCCGGATCTGCCTACATCCCGCGGCCTAAGGCACCCGCAATTCGCTGATCGGTTCGCGGCGGGCCGCGGCGAACGCGGGGAGCATCGCGGCAATGACCGCGACCGCAACCGCGAGCACAGCGACCCCGAGAGCGTACTCCCAGCCGGGAGAGGGGTCGCCAGCCCAGCCAAGCACGGCGAGCGCGGCTGTTGAGCCGATCAACGCTCCAATCGCAGCGAGCATGGCCGTTTGCGCAAGCAGAAGGCCGATGATGAGGGACTGGCTGGCGCCGAGGGCGCGGCGACGGCCGAAGTCCTTGCGTCTCAAAGTGACGGTTCCGTAGAGGATGGTGGCGGCGAGCATCGCGGTGACCGCGAGAATGCCCAGGGTTAGGCTCCGACCGAAGGTTCCGAGCTGGCCTTCGATGAGTGCACGGAGGGTGGCGAGCTTCTCGCTGGTCTCGACATTGACTTGGGTCGGGTCACCGGCGGCAAGCACACTCGCGACTGCAGCGCTAACCGGAGCGACCAGGTCGGGACGTTCGGCGATGACGATGAGCAGGCTCACGGGCGCGGTAGGTGCGTCGACGGGTTGGGGCGCGATGAGCACGGGCTGAAGGAAGGAGAGGAAATCGGGCACCACAAGTGGCCCGCCGACGGTTTGATCGGGCAGTCCGGGCATGCTCACCCGGCCGGTGGCATCGGGCATGCCGAGCTGCGATGATGCTTCACTCGAAGCGTACGAAAGACCACCGTCGCTGAACGGCGAAGCTACAATACCGAGCCGGCCCCAATCGTCGCCGTACGCAAGGCGCATTGCCACCTTGGTGCCGCCAGGGAATGCAGCGTTCTGCACGTCAACGGCCGGACCGAAGGCGCCGGCCCATTCGATGCCGTCGACGTTGGCGATTCGACTCAACACCGCTGAATCGAGTCCGGCCTCTGCACTCGCGCGGATCACGATCGATCGAGTGCCAGCGGAATCTATCGAGCCGATGACGGCCTGCTCGGCGCCGACCGTGCGACCCGACGTGAGCAGGACGGCGGCGCACATGCCAGCAATCATGACGGCGATGAGGATACTCGCCACAGGTGCTGCGAGCGCGGACGCAGCGGCTTCACGAACCACCGCCCGGATTCCGGGCCCCGGCCTCGAGGAGCGAGTCACAACACGATCTGTCGGTCGCAGCGGGAGACGAGCGCTGGGTCGTGAGTCACCACCACAGCCGTGCCGCCAGCACTCGCATGCTCGCGCAGGGCTTGGACGACAAGATCCGACGACGTGGGGTCAAGGTTTCCGGTCGGTTCGTCGGCAAGGAGCACCCGAGGTTCCCCGAGCAAGGCCCGGCAAAGGGCGATGCGCTGCGCCTGACCGCCCGACACTTGCCCGGGTTTTGCGCCACGGCGGATCCTGACTCCAAACCGGTCCATGAGTTCGTCGGCGCGCGCAGCCGCAGCCGCTCGGTCACCGCCACGGTACAGCACCGTCTCAAGGACGTTATCGAGCACTGTTCGCGAAGCGTCCAGCGCAGCGTCTTGGAACACGAAGCCGAATTCGCTTGCCCGTAGTGCTGATCGCGGCCTGTCCGAGAGCGAGTGCACGGGAGCACCGTCGAGGAGAACCGCTCCACCGCGAGGTTTCAGCATGAGCCCGAGCAAGTACAGAAGTGTCGATTTGCCCCGCCCTGACGGACCGGTCACGGCGACGACCTCGCCAGCATGGAATTCGGCCGACCATCCTCTCAAGAGCGGTGCTGCGGGGTCATAGTGGAACGTCAGATCTTCTGCGGCGAGTACCACTGTCACTTCACGGCCGCCGTATCTGCCGGCACTCGCACCCTCATGCCTGCGGTGGCGCCGTCGATCACCGACATGCCGCGCGCCGACGCGACGACACTAACCGGGTGCGCTTCGCCGGCTCTGTCGACGACCGAGACTCGTCCATCGGCCGACGAGCGCAGTGCGGAGCTCGGTACAACGACACCCGACACTGGCTCCTGCGTAACGATGGTCGACTCCAGCAGGGTCTGCCCAACGATCGGTACGATCCCGCAGTCGGCAGAGCAAAGTGGGCCTTCCTCCTTTCCGGCAAGCGCAACCCGAATTGTGTCGGGCGACTCCGGGTCGGACTCCTGACTGGCGGCGAAGCCCACCCACACTCCGTCCCCGATGCTTAACTCGACCCGGGTACCGGCCGGCATCATTGCCGCCTGCTCGGGAGTCGCGGCGATCGTGAACGACGGATCGCCCGCGAGGCCGGATACGGCAGCCTCCCCTCCCGCGAGAATCGCTCCACGGTAAACGAACTCCGGGTCGAGCGCGACTCGGCCCGGCAGCTTCGGCACGAAGACGAGATCGCCTGCTTGAACGTATCCGTCATCGTCGATGCCGAGCGATTCCTGCCAGTCGCGCACGGCCTGCTCGGTGGCGCCTCCAAACTCACCATCGACCTCGCCGCCGTAGAACGACAGAGAGGCCAGCAGTTGCTGCAGCTGCCGCACATCCGCACCCTCGGATCCACGGGTGAGCGCACGGAATGCCGGGGTCGAACCCTCCGCGACCACGACAGGTCGCAGATTCACGGCATACAGGACCTGACCGGGCTTCACCTCATCGCCCGGCTCCACCGACACCGATGTCACCGTGCCTACCGCTTGATTCGTCCCGACCGGCCGCTGCGGCCATTCCGCCGTCGTGTTCAACGAGATCGAGGACCCGACCTCGCCATCGACGAGCTCCACATACGTGTACTGCGTCTTAACAAGAACATCCTCCGGCGGCACGAATACCGCCGCACCCGCCCATCCGATGGCCGCGCCTGCGACGAGAATGCCAATCGAACCGCCGACTCGCGCGGCCAAACGGCGCGCCCTGATGAGGCGGGCAGTCGTTTCATCGCTGGTGGGGTTCACGGTCTTCAACTCCTCAATCGTGGTCGCTTCACGGATGTCCGAGAGCTTGGATCGAAATCACGCATGGGAACGTGCGAATGCGGAGGTACTGACCGGTGCGTCCGCTTCGCGGGGCGCACGGTCCATTACCGCTCTTGCAACGGCACCGCGGTGGAAGACCGCGGTGCCGTTGAGCGCAATCGATCGTGCGAACCTATTGAGGCTCAGCAACCAAGTCGCGTGATTGCCGCAGTCGTGTTGACGCCGGTGTTCGCCGCCACGCTCACGGTGACTGTGGTCCCGTTGTATCCACGAACGGTGCCACTGGCCCGGGAGTTCGCGATAGATCTGACCGTTCCGAGGGGCGCCACCGAGTTACTCGCGGTGCATGAGGTGAACGTAAGCCGACTGCCGACGTATCCGGCGTAGCTGTAGGCACAGAAGCTACCCGCGGGGCAGCTTCCCACAGAGAAGGCGCTGACCGCAGTCGAGTCTTCGAGCGTAAGAACGGTGGCGCCGTCGTCCCACGCAACCTCATTCGGCGAAATCTGGACACCCCCGGGGAAGTCCTCGAGCACCTTGTCGATGCGGGACTGCATCTCATCGACAGGTGCAGCGGAGGCGGCTGGGGCGAAGCCAAGGGTGAGGACGGCAGCAAGTCCGACCAGGGCGAGCGAGCGCAGTTTCATTCGGGTTCTGTTCTTTCCCAGGCGGTGTACGCGACGACCGCCGGGGCGGCAATGTCGGTTCGGGTACCGCCTGTATATGTTGTTTCATACGACAGGATGTGCCCAGTCGTCGGCGACACGATGATCGTGTCGACGTAGTTGCCCGGATCTCGCGACGTCGTCGAGAAGGCGATGCCTGGGCGACCGAGCCTGTCGACTACTTTTCCTGTCGTTTCGATGTCGGGAAGCTCAGCAAGGAATGCGAGCAGTACGGATTCCTGCTTGGCCGTTAGCGTCCTTTCCGTCATGAGCACCGGGAGGCTATTGAGGTAGTCGCCTGCACTTGGATCTGGCGGCAAAGCGTTGTGCGCACTCAGATAGTCCGCAACTCGACCCGCTTCGTTTGGCGGCTCACTGAAAAGGAACTGATACTCGCCCGGGGCGAACGCCTGCTCCCAGAGAACGGTTCCCGGCGCGACCAGATCCTTCGCCGCAACGGATCCGGGCGGCGTGTACGGGTCGCCAGCGGAAACGGATATCGCACGAGATCCGTCCGGACGTTGCGTTATCTGCACTCTTTCGGGCACAACTGTGGTGGGCAAGCCGGATTCCTCCGGCATGATGCTCAGCGACCATGTCTGGAACCGCAAGACAGCGGCCGGACTATTAGGAGTTTCGGAGGACAGCTTCTTGCTCATGTTCAAGAGGAGAGACCTCGAGGATTCTGAGATGGGCGTGACTTGCAGCGGAACCGGTGTCGCTGCGACGGCGCGTGCAGGAGGCCAGAACATCGTCAACGCCGAAGTGGTTAGTGTCGAGATGATCAGAAGTGCTATGGCGATGTAGGCAAAGCCAAGGCGCGGTCGGAGGTCTATTTGCGCGCGCCAACGAGGAGAACGTGGGGTTTCGACAATCCTCGCGAGCACGTGACTGACTTCGACAGCGTCCGAGCCAATCATCGGCGCGGGATCGGCGCGCCCCATCAGATCCTTGATGAAGTCATCATCAATCATCGAACCTCACCCCCGCCGCAGGTCGAACACCAGACCGAAGGATTGAGTCCCGAACAGCCGCCCGCGCACGACTGATCCGTTTCCAGGTAGCTTGCTCGCTGCCGCCGACGACGATCGCGATCTCACTAGCGGAGAGCCCTTCCCAATACGTCAATCGCAAGACTTCGCGGTCCTTCGCCGATAGTTGGTCCATCGCCTCTCCGATGATTTCGGTTGCGGTGGAATCTTGGGCGTGATGCGCTTCTTGGTCCTTCAATTGGCGAAGCAAGTCAAGTTCCTGAGACGACCGTCGGTACATCGACCCGACCACATTCCAGAGAGTCTTGTAGAGCCACACTCTTCGGAATGGCTCTTGGGGGTCGTACTTGCGCCACGCGATCATGAACGTCTCCGCGGCTGCGTCCCTCGCATCTTCTCGGCTGGAGAGTCGGCGCTCCGCGGACCTCAGGAGAGTCGGGTAGTGCTCTTGGAAGAACGCAGCGAACGCCGCCTGTTCATCCATGAACCCTCATCCCACTAGCTGTTGACACTGTGTCAGTTGCGGCAGATTACGCGATCCTGACATAAGGACGAAATTCTTGCGCGCCAGCCCCAATGCCGGGTGAAACGTGTCGGCCGGCGAGTTCGTCCTTCGACGAATGCCGAATGAGTTGTCAGGTTCAGTCGCCCTCCC
Organism: Agromyces sp. NPDC058126; assembly: GCF_042884595.1. Taxonomy (NCBI): domain Bacteria; kingdom Bacillati; phylum Actinomycetota; class Actinomycetes; order Micrococcales; family Microbacteriaceae; genus Agromyces; species Agromyces sp. NPDC058126. The sequence continues at coordinate 100,778 of NZ_JBHVTS010000004.1, forward strand.
GCAACTTCATAGGCGAGTTCGCCATTTGGGCGGCTAGCACAGAGAAGGAGCTGAGCAGCCAACGATGACTGTTCCCTACCACCGAACCTGGATGGCACAGGACCCGGTGTTTCCGTTGACACGCTGTGCGGCAGGTAGCCAGCATGACCCTCGCCGTAACTGACATTCGCGCGGGCATCCCGCGCCGGGCAAGGGTCGTCGTCGTCTCCCACCGCGGTCTTCTGCGAGCGGCATTGGCTGGAGTAGTGAACTCCCGCTCCGAAGCCACAGTTGTTGCTTCGGCGTGTGAATCCTGCGAGACGGTGCCGCTCGTGAAAGCTGTCGCCCCAGATGTGCTGATCCTCGACCTAGATTTGCCCGAAATTGACGATGGGGATGTAGTCCGCGCCATCGTTCGGGCGAGTTCTCGCGTGCGCATGCTCGGGTTCGGAGGGCGCGAAGGGAGCAAGTCTGCACGGCTGATCGAGCGCACAAGGACCGGACTCGTCTTGCCTGATTCAGCAGAGCCAGAACTTCTAGTCAGTGCGGTCAACTTGCTCATACGAGAACATCGACCCGAATCACCGCCGCGCTCGAAACGCCCGCGTCCAGCGTTGTTGACCAGCCGACAAGAACAAGTTCTCGAGCTCGCAGCCCGAGGGCTCACCAACGTTCAAGTCGCCTCCGCCCTCGAGCTGAGCGAAGGGACCGTCAAACGACACTTGTTCGATGCCTTCCGGCGTCTCTCAGCGAATTCGCGCATTGACGCCGTGAACCGGGCGCGAGCAATGGGCTACGCCGTCTAACCCGTGCAAGCATCGGGGCCATCTTGCTCCGCTGATCGGCTGCGAGTCGCAAACGCTCGATGCGCACACGAGAGATGTGTCGATTGACACAACTTTTGCTGGGACGCGAGGTTCCCCAACGAAAGGTCGCGGTCAGGCCTAGTCCCAGTCCAGGTCGACAATTGGCGGGCTTGATTCCGTTTCACATGTCGACACCCACTCGCGGTTAGCAAGGACGAGAGTCTCTCTATTGAGGGACCGAGATTCTAGGCTCATCGCGACAAGGCCCACGAACGGAGAACCAATGGAGAACACGACTCAGCTGGCAAGTGAACCCAAGGCGGCCTCGCCGTGGCGACAGTATGGACTGATCGGCGTCGTGGGTATCTTGATCGTGCCTGGGGCCATCGTGCTCGCGTTCAACAGTTGGAGCGCCCCCGACGACGCAGCATACGTTCGCATGGCATTTGCGCTTGTTGCCGCATACACCGTCGCCGTCATCACAGCACTTGGGCTCGTGGCGCTCAGCCTCGTCCGAAGGACCCGCCGTGCAACACCCATGTTGATTGCACTGGCGGTGATCGTTATGACTTTCGCAGTCGGCGGGCTCAACCTCGCCGCCGAGAGCCTTCTCCGGGTCCTCTCGAACTAAACCCGCTTCAAATGCAGCGAGGTGGAACCTGCCGGGGTAGTTCGTACCGCGGAGTCAACCGCGGTTCTTGACTGCTCTGAGCGGATCCTTGGGCACTGCCAACACGGCCATGGGAATGATCGAAGCAGCCATCAAGAGGTACGTCATCGCCGCGGTTTGGACCACCTGAGGCATCGTGGCGGCAATATTCGCTCCGAGCAATGCCAGAGTAGCGATCGTCCACAAAAGGCTGCATGCGAGGGCGGTGATTGCGCAAACGGTTGCTTCGATGGCAGTGACGAGTGCGACGTTAGGCGCGGCGTGGCCGCTTAGCGCGTAAAGGGAGTATTCGTCTCGCCGAAGCATCATGGCGAAGCCAAGAAACAGCGTGCCTGCTGCACCGGCGACGATCCATCCGAACCGAACGACTCGGCTGTCCCATTGCTCGATTAGCGAAGGCGCTCGGTCGCGCTGGAGCGCAGCGATCTTCAAGGCCGATGATTCTTCGAGCGCTACAGGAATGTAGCCCTTAATGGCCTCCCGTGCACCGGGCGCAGCCTCCACCCAGCATTCGAGCGCCTCGCCTGTCGCGGGTGAGACGCTGTACAACCATCGCGCCTGATCAGGCGCGCGGTCGTCGGTAGACACGATCGTTGGATGGTCAATCACCGACCCGTCATTTAGACGCACACGCGAGTCCGGGAAGATCCCCAGCTCTCGCGAAATATCGGCTCCCACCGCACCATCGCCGCTAGCTTGCCATGGTGCGATGACGCTCAAGTACTTGGGGCTTACGACTGCGCGCTGAAATGAGACGCCTGGAGCGAATTCTGTGCTCATGGCGTTCTTTCGAATGATGGCACCTGCCGCATTGATCCCGTCGATGAAGTTCATCGACTCACACGCCGACGCCGAGAGTGCGCCGTCATCGGCGGTCACGACCAGGACGTTCGCACCCAATCGCTCGTTTAGCCGCAGCGCAGTGAGGGCTTGATCCATTGACATTCCCTCAGCGATAGCAGGAGCGGCGAGAGTGGCGGTGAGAAACACAATGGTCAATATCGATCTCCACGGACGAGCACAGACACCTAGCAGCGCCTCGCGCAACACGGAACCGGGTTTCATGCTGCGGCCTCCGAATGTTGGAGCTGCCCGCTCCGGAGCCGAATCGTCCGGTCACATGCTGCTGCTACAGATTCATCGTGGGTGGCCACGATCACAGTCCGTCCGTCCGCTGCAGCTATTCGGAGGGCGTCGATTACATGCTGGGTGTTCGAAGCATCGAGCTGGGCGGTCGGCTCATCGGCCAGCAGGACCGACCCTGTACTCAACAGAGCCCGTGCGACCGTCACACGCTGCACCTCTCCACCAGACAGCTCGCCGACGCGGGACCATGCCCGATCAGCCAGACCAAGTGAGTCAAGCGCGTGCAAGGCGAGTCTGCGGGCGTCACGGTGTGAATACCCATTGGCTATGGCTGCGAGCGATGCGTTGTCCACCGCGGTACGCCCAGCGAGCACCGAATTGACCTGAAGCATCCAAGAGAAGTTTCGGAAGCGAGGCTCTAAGGCATCGGGAGGTCCCGGCATGGTCACCGAACCTTCCACGGGCCGCACGATGCCACTAATGATCCCGAGGAGGGTGGATTTTCCGGAACCAGATGGACCCATCAGGGCAGTGATTGTGCCGGCTTCGAAGCTGCAGTTAACGTCTCGAAAGAGCCACGTACTATCCCGCGCGAATTGGTGGCCAACGTCATTCAGTTGGATACGCATGGTGCGTCCAGTACCTCCGATGGATTCGCGAGAATCGAACGCGATTCTCCGAATTCCCCGGCGACCCGCGTTTCGCCAATCGCCCCACCGAGCACCGTGATTTCGACGATTCTGGGCGCGCCCGAACTCTTCTCGGCTCTGAACCCCACGCAGTAGGTCCCATCGCGGGCTGCCATGACGGCGCTCGGCGGCACAGACCAAGCCGAGATCGGCTCGGCCCGACGCAACGTTCCATTCGCCTGCGCCGGCTTTCCATCGAGAACAGCCGCCACAGCAGAGGGGTCAGCGAAGGGAGCGGTTGCATCGCCTGAGAACTCAAACTCCTGGCCTTGCAACTCGATGACAAACCCTTCCTCAGCGGTCACTCCTGCCCCAGCATCGACGCTCGCCGACGTGAGAATGGCCCGGCCGTTCACGACCGCGGAGCCTTGCGCGGGTGCCATGGCACCAACCGACGCAGCGATTGATTGGATTGGGAAAGCATCCGTCGGCAACCAGATCAACCATGAAGGATCAAAGCTGATCTCCCTCCACGGCGTCTCGGATAGGTCGACGCCTACCTTCTCACCCAACAGTCGGATTCCCTCGGAGGTCTCCCAATCCCAGGAATCCCCCGTTCCAGCCGGCATCGCCCAGCGGGCGAGAAGCTGATTGAGCATCTCCACATCGGCGCCCTCTGCACCAAAACCCAGAGGCCTATGAAATGGCCGAGGCGTGCTGGCAGCAATACGGCGAACATCATCGATGGCCAGCACTGGCTCGCCATCCCGAATCACGCGGTCCTTGTCGGGGACTACCTCGGTCACCACTCCGGACCAGCCCGGTGCGAGTAGCGAAGCCCCATCCGCCCACTTCATTTCGAGAGCGGCTGGTCGGGCATCGTCATACTCCTTTGCGCTGACCGGCACGTACACTGGCTCCGCCGCGGGCTGGAGTTGCTCCCGAGGAAGCGCGAGTCCATAAATCGCTGCAACAAGCCCCGCAGCAGGCACAGCGAACGCGACTCCCAGAACGAGCCACGGCGCTCGCGCCGTCACCCGCGTACGCGAAAGCAACTTCAATGCTCGTGCCGATCCTCTGATGTGGCAGGCACGGAGAAGAAGCCTGGGTACTCATCGACACAGACCATCGCTTCTTCGAGGTCTTCGAGCTGGGACAACGTATCGAAGATCTCGGTTGACGTTGCGTCCTCAGGCAGCTCGACTCCCGCCGTCGTTAGGCAGTCAATTACATCGCCTCGCTGATCTTCACGCTCCTCCGGGGAGAGGAGTTCCTGGTAGGCCCACAATTGTCCAACCTCTGAGAGGAACTCCGGCAGGCACGCCTCTGCCTTTGCGTTGATCTGCTCCACGTCATCTTCTGTGGCTGCTGTGACGTCGTAGTCGAATGTGAGCTCGTTGTTACCCACGGTCCTGACCTCGCTCGGTTTCGCACCAGCAGCGATCACGCAATCGCGCTGCGCCATCACAGCGCGCTCATATTCAGTGCTCGAAACTTCACCGTCCTCGATGATCTCGCGTTGGAATTCTGACGTCTGGTCCAGCAGTCCTTCAAGGTTGAGAGCTGCGGGTTCACTTTGGGATGAGCAGGCAGAAAGAAGCGCAATGGTTGCAGCCGCCAGGCTCAGCGCCTTCACGCGATTAGAGACAAACCTCATGGTGACCTCCAGAATGTTTGATGGGGTCGGAGCGCGTGACGTGCGCTCCGACCCTCTGGTCTGACTTATTGGATGGCGACGGTCGGCTTGCCGCCGGTCCATTCACCGTCGTGGTACGCCTGGCCCCACACGTTCGTGCCGAGCTTGAACTTCGCGACGATGGACTTGCTACGTTCGGTAAAGAGCGGGACGCACGCCGCCTCCCACCCGTAGGTGGTCGAGTAGGCGGACCCACCTGCGAGCGTCCCTCCAAACTTCGCTTGGAATCCGCAGTAGTTTCGGGGGTATCCGTCGCCGTGGCTTACTTTCACCCAGTCGACTTGCGAGCCGCTGCCGTGCACGGCCAGGCCTGTCGTGCCACCTGTTCCGTGGGAGAGCGCCACCCCGATTCCATCCGCGTAGGCCGGAACTGCGCCAAGGGCCAGCGATACTCCGAGTACTGCCGTCAACGCTCCGGTGACTGCAGCCATCTTCTTCTTGTTCATTTCACCCTCCTAGGAGATTCGGACCGTCGGCCATCCGGGGGCCCACGCACCGTCGTGGTACATCTGCCCGGTGACGTTGGTGCCCATTACGAAGTTCTTGTTCACGGAACGCGACAGACCCCACGGAAGGATCGTGCACGACGCCGTATACCCATACGTCGACGAGTACGATGTGCCGTCCGTGAGCTTTCCCGTGAACTTCGCCTGACGGCCACAGCGGGACTCTCCCGGCGTCATGTCGTTGTGCCCGATGTTGACGCTGGTGATGTTTGAGCCGCCCCCGTAGACCGTCATGTCGGTGTACGCCCCGACTCCGTTGTGGGATAGATCCGCCCCCGAACCAGTTGCGAAGGCCGGTCCGCCAACGAGCGCAACAGCGCCCGCGACGACTACGCCCGCGGCTGCGAGCAGTGAGAGCTTTCGTCGTTTCATACTTCCCCTTTCATAGAATCCGCGAAGGTCGCGTGCTGCACAGCATCCGGAGTGCTGTCCCGGGGTGTCAAGAACCCCGCCGGCCGGAAAGCAGGCTCCCCGTCCGTAGCAGGTGAGGGCTGGCGACGATCTGAACCAGTCGCCATTTCCCGTGCGACGCAACCTTCCACCCAAGTGCCGTAAAACAACCGCTGACCAGCAGCAGCGGCGGAACCGTGTACCGACACGAGATCCACTCGCGTCAGCATTCGGACGGCAGAGAGGACTAGCTCACGACGCGGCTATTCAGCCCTAAGGGATGTGTCACTCGACACAACGACCTTCGAGCTGCGCGCTTGGTTCAAGTCGCTTAGCGCAGATTGGCGCAGCCTCCCCAAGGCCAATGCTTCCCGTGAGTTGCCGCTGATTTCCCCCCTCTGGCTGCCGATTCGGGTCGCGTTGCCATCGTGGTCGCGGCGACTGCGGCCAATCACCCACAGGGCGAAGGCGAAGCGGAGATCGCTTGACCGGCTTGTCGCAGTGTCTGCACGCTGGGCTACGCGATTCCGTGCAACGTCACGGAATCGCCTAGACCATTTGCTCGAGTTGTTCGAAGGAGTACAAAGGATGAAGCTCGCCAACCTGACAGGTATTGGTTGCGTAGTCGCGCTCTCTGCGGCCCTAATCAGTTCCGGACCTGCAAACGCGACGGACGAGCGCAACGGCTACCAGGAGTGCAACGCACCGCGAGTCGTAGCCGTGACGAGCACAACGTCTGGGTCGACTCCCTTTGCAGTTGGCCACCGGGTCGGGTCGTATTCGAAGGGATGGAACTCCCCTGGCTACTACGTGTGGAAGTCGCCCCTTGGTGGCGGAACTTGGCAGATCTCCACGACTGGGCGGATTTCAAGCGGTGGCGCAAGCTGCACCGCGTAGAACCAAATGACCGTGACACAGGCAGTCGCTGCCAAAGCCCTGGCGGCTTTCGCAATCGTCCTCAGCCTTGGCGGTTCGCTGGTCGCGTGCTCCCCCGAGCCAGAGGCGACCACCGGCCTGTCCGCGAGCGAGCGAGAAAGGCACGTGCAGTACCTGGCGCAGATGGCCGAGTTCTACGCGATCGAGGCGCCTCCGATTGTCGAAGTCGAGCGCTGGGTGCTCCCGGAGGAAGTAACCGCAAGCGTGGATTCTTGTCTCCTCGATCTGGGCTTTCGCCGATTGCCGGACACAACCTGGGAGGTCCCGGAAGAGCAGTGGGCCGCATTCCAGCGCGAGTCGTACGTGTGCACTGCACGGTACCCACCGATGCCGAAGTACACAGGAGAATGGACTGAGCGGCAGATCTCCATCCAGTTTGATTGGACGGTTGACGAGGTAATCCCCTGTCTGGAAGCTCGCGGATTCAACATCAGGGATGTGCCGAGCCGGCAGGTGTTCCTCGACAGCTACCTGTCAGATCCGTTCTACCCCTTCAGCCAAGTGCCAATCAGTCTCACCAACGAAGAGCGATACGGCCTCGAGACCGAGTGTCCGCAGATCGCACCCTCTCCGATGCTCTTTGGCGAGATGGAGGTTGAATAGTCAGCAGCGCTCCGCAGCAATGCCAAGACCGTCGCATTCACCATCGAATGGATTCCGGGCTGATCACCTTTGCGTATCTGGCCGAGGGTGGCCGCCGCAGGTGCGAGAGGATCCGGCAACTCCTCTCCTGCTCGGGCAGCGGAGCTGCCTGGCCGAGCATGGGCCAGTTGCCTGGCTTGATGATGTTGCGGATGACGAAGTCTGGGAGCACAGCAGCCTGAGGTTGAGTTCGTCCGCGCCCCGTGATCCCGCTGGAAGGGCGTACTGAGTCCCAGAGGCTACTGGCTGCGCCCATCTTCCTCAGCACCGGGTGGCGAAACGGCACCGGCGAACACTTCCACGATCACCTCAGCGAGCCGCGGCGAGATTGAGGCCCAATACGTCACGTCGGCGAACGTCATCATCGATTCACCGCGGAGAACTCGCTGCACGCGATCTACGCTCCGCGCTTCCGCGTCTGGGAACTCCGGGGCGTGATCATGCACCGTCTCGCCCCGGCCTTTCAGCTCCGCTCGAATAGCGATGGCGATCTGGTGTTGCATCTGCGCCGCTCGGAACCGAGGCCCTCCGGGCGCGACACCGTCGACCGGAATCAACGGCTCCTGCTGCTTCCCGAATCGACTCGGCGCAGTCGAGAGCTTGCGGGGAACGAAGGAGAAGCCTCCGGGCTTCGGCTGGCGTGGCACGGATCGAGGCTAGCCTTCGATCGGCGGCCAAAGCTCGCCATACGCGGCCTCGAGGCGAGCAACCGTCAGCATGTCGGGCCAAGAATTGCCCGCCAAGATTGCACTCAACGTCGATCGATCGACGCCGCTCCGCGCCGCCGTGATCCGCAACGATTCAGCGCCGCGCGCCGCGGTGAGTGCGAGCACGAGCACGCGAACTCGTTCGGCACTTGGATCCGTGCACGGCTCAGCGGGCCAGCTCCTCGAGCTCGCGCTGGGGGCGTCACGGGTGGTTCGCGGGGCCATGTCCGAAGGCTACCCCAGCGGAATCTGCCTGATTTTGCACCACATCGACCGAATTCCGTTTCCCGCCGCGCACTCATGCAGCATGACCCCCACCCTGCGTTCTTCGCGCGCCCACTTCCGGTTCGCCGATCGGATCAGTGAGCCGATGTCCATCCGGTCGTACCCGCGACACGACGCATCGCCGCGCGACTCGCCGGCCCTCCAGTCCGCCATCGCTCGCAGGCGGCGTCAACCGCTGCAGCGGAGCGCAGCTTTTCGCGGTGATGGAGCCAGTGACGCCCTCGTTGCTGCGCTCGGATGCATCGAGTCACGCCCAGGCCCGAAATGCGTGAACACCATGTGCTTCGGCGAATCCGGCTGGACCTTGAACGATGCGGAGCAGCTAGCTGGCCAGCTCGGGACCTTCCGGCGACTCGTCGATGGCGGTAAGGTGCAGAATGTTGCTGTCCGTATCTACGGACAGCTTCCACTCGAGTGTTTCGAAGTCATGGACCGGTATCAGCCGTCCATTCCGACGGCGCAGTGGGAGCGCATCCGTGAATTCGTCATGGACGCGGCGGCTATCGCTGCGCCGCAGTGCGCCTACACAGAAGGTCGTCTCCTCACGATGATCTCGGGCTACGTCGACTGGGCGCACAACCAGGCCGGATTTCCGCTCGACGCAAGGATCATCTTCCGTCGCGAACTGATCAATCGCTACTACAACGCGGAATCGGGCCGGCTCGCAGCTGGAACCCTTCGCAACTACCGGTCGGGCGTGCTCCGGGTCGCCGAGATCCTGACTCCTGAGTCGAGCCCGAAGGCGATGCGGCCGCTAAATACGCGAGCGACTTATCCGCCGTACTCGTCGGACACGCTCCTCCGATTCCGTACATGGGCGAAAGCTCAGCCAACGCTTCACTCGAGGCGAAGCGCGACGATCATTCTCGCTCTCGCCGCTGGTGCGGGGTTGAAATCACGTGAGCTCGGTGGGGTTCGGTTCCAGGACATCGCGATCGACTCCGATGGCGTTCTCGTCACCGTCACCGACGGAACTCCGCGAGACGTCCAGCTTCTTGCTGAATGGGAACCCGACCTCAAATGGGCGCTGTCCGCGGTTGACGGCGCGAGCCCCGAGCACTACTTCCTCGGGCTACCAACGCGGACAAACTACCCGAATCTCGTGAACGCCTTCGTTGCGAAGAGCCAAGGCATCCCGGGCTTGCCGAAGCCGCAATCCAACCGCCTGCGCAACACCTGGCTCATCACGCACCTCCCGGCTCGGACCGACATGCGTGCACTCATGAAAGCCGCAGGTATTTCGAAGTTCGAGAACCTCGCCGCCCTCCTCAAGCATCTCCCCGAACTCGATAGCGACGAGTACAGAAGGCTCCTCCGGCTGGAGTCGGACCGATGAGGGCCAGCGATCGAATTCGGCCCGCACTGGACGCGGCGGACGCAATGTTCGAAGGCTTCGGCAAGAGCCACCACCACTACCTTCGGATCGAACGCAATCGGCCTTTGGAGGCCTATGTCGATGACGCTGTCCGTGTGATCGATAGATCGAACACGCGGTCGCTCATTGAGCAATGGGATCGCGAGGACCATCCGCGATCGCGCCCGGGCAGGAAGCCCCAGATGGCGGAGCTCACCGTGATCGCGCTCATGCTGATCCAGGCCCGGATCGACAGCGACATGCGGTGGGTATCACTCAACCGAACGATGATCCAGCTCACTGTCGAACAGCAGCGGGCAATCTGGGCCAAGCCCGATCCGGATGGGAACTGGTATCACGTACTGCGCCGGGCATATCAACGACTCGAACCGATGATCGACGCGTACCCAGGCCAGCGCAAAGTCGTCCCCGATGCCGCTCAATACCGGCGGACGGTCGCCGCACGCGACGAGAAGAAGATGGCAATCCGCCGCAATCGATTCAACGAACTCATCGACGGCCTCCTCGACGCAACATTCAATCTGCAGCCCAGGTGGCTCCGACGAGCGAGCAAGGGCAACATCGTCCAAGACGCGACCCGATTCGCGATGTACGGCGCGCGCGGTAACCCGCTGTACCACGACCTCGAGTCCGACAGAACATCCATCAACTTCGACGCAGGGCGGTACAAGCGCGGCGGCGATCACGACGGCAGCACATCGAAGAAGTCCAAGACCGAATGGGCTCTTGAGGCCGAGATCGCGATCATGGCGAAGAACGAGCCAGGGAAGCCTGCTGAGTTCCCGCTCATGATCCTCGGCTACGACTTCCACGTTCCGGGCGAGATCAAGGGCGCCGCCATCAAGATGGTCGAGAGCCTGCATCGCCGCGGGTATCAGGCCGGGCTCTATATCTCCGACCGCGCATATGCCCCCTACGGTGGCCAAGAACTCATGGAGTGCCTGGCCGACCACAATTACCACGCCGTCTTCGACTACAAGCTGAAGGACCGTGGGACGAAAGGCTCTGCAGAGGCTGCTCGGGCGCCCGGGCCGCGACCACGCGGGACTTCGTCGCGCAGGCGCGCTCCGGCCGTTATCGCTCGAGCCGACAACGCAGTCGAGCGACTGAAGCAGAACGAACACGTGATCATCGTTGCCGGCTCCCCGTATCTGGCGCAGATGCCAGAGCACCTCCAGGATGCGCACCTCCTGTACACAACCGCGAAGCAGGAACTCAAGGCGCGTGGTCTCCCGAAGGCCGCCTACCGGAAGGCGAAGGCAGCCGAGAAGAGCCTGCTCGCGCAGCGGCTGCTCGAGCGTGAGGTGTATCGACTGCGGCGCCGAGGCACACGCCGAAGTGACGGCAGCCAGCAGTACTCGTACCCCTCGCCCGACGACTACGGCCTCCTCATCGACGCAACGACCGGCGAGATCGTCGATCCCCCGAAGCAGAAGACCGTCGTGATACCCCGCAAGATCGAATGCCGTCTCCAGCTGCACTCGTACGACTCGGACGCGTGGAAGGCGCACTACGGCCTGAGAAACACCGTCGAAGGCGTGAACAACATGCTCAAGGGAGAGAAGTCCACCGACATCGGGAACGCACGCAAGCGCGCTCCCCGCGGCAATACATTCTCTGCACTGACAGTCGGCCTGTCGCTCGTCGCGCTCAACCTCCAGAAGCTCCTCGCATTCTTCCGGGAGCGGCTGGCGAAGAAGGCGCTCGGCTCCGCCAACGCGCTCGACTTCACCACGTACTACTCGGAAGACGATCTCCGGGATATGCGTAGGCGACTCCCCAGCCCGCGAAGCGACGAGGATCCCCCGCCGCAACAGTCATAGGCGCCTCGCTGCCCGCCTGACACCCGCTCGACACCGCGTACCAGCGGCTTCGCCCTGCCCGAAAGCAGGGCGATTCGGCGTTTAACGGTCGCCAACAGCCCAGTACGCCCCGCCCCGGCAGAATCACCACAGCCGAGACCGTGCAAACGACGTCCGCAACACGCGAAAACGGCCCGGAACCTCATCGAGGCCCGAGCCGTTCTCTAATTCGCTAATTGATCTCCGCGATTTCGCGAAGACCCCTGTCGTGCGCGAGGGGGGACTTGAACCCCCACACCCTTGCGAGTACTGGCACCTGAAGCCAGCGCGTCTGCCAATTCCGCCACTCGCGCATGTGTGGTCGCACCGAAGTGCGTCCAGCCACGAGAGCCTAACATCTCGCGCGCCACAACTCCATTCGAGGCCCGGGTCACCCCCGCCGGCGACTCGTCGCGCAGCCGAGCACGAGCCGACGAAACCCTTGGCAAACGCTCCGAGTCGGGCCGACACCTCGCGCCGGCCCGCCGCCCGGGAATAGCATCGAAACCCGGGTACCGGCGCCCACGACCGATGCGACGAAAGGAGCGCCCACGTGACCCACTCCCCCGACGAGCGACTCGACCTCAGCCGCATCCGCGGCTGGCTCTTCGACCTCGACGGCGTGCTGACGCCCACGGCGACCGTGCACATGCACGCCTGGGCGAGGCTGTTCACCCCGTACCTCGAGCAGCACGGCGCGGCCCCCTACACCGAGGCCGACTACTTCGCCCACATCGACGGCAAGCCCCGGTACGACGGGGTCCGCAGCCTGCTCGCGAGTCGCGGCATCCGGATCGCCGAGGGAGAGGTGAGCGACGCGCCCGAGCTCGACACCGTGCACGGCCTCGGCAACCGAAAGAACGCCGCGTTCAACGAGACCCTGGCCGACGAGGGCGTGGCCGCGTATCCGGCGAGCGTCGCGTTCCTCGACGCGGTGCAGGCGGCCGGATGCCACGTGGCCGTCGTCTCGAGCTCGAAGAACGCGCCGGCGGTGCTCGCTGCAGCGGGCATCGCCGATCGCTTCGAGGTCGTCGTCGACGGCGGCTACGCCGCGGCCGAGCGCCTGCCCGGCAAGCCGGCGCCCGACACCTTCGAGCGGGCTGCCGAGCTGCTCGGCCTGCCGACGACCGCCTGCGCCGTCGTCGAGGACGCCGAGTCGGGCGTGCAGGCCGGAGCTGCCGGCGACTTCGGGCTCGTGGTCGGCGTCGACCGCGGGGTCGGGCGCGGCACGCTCGAACGCCTCGGCGCCGACGTCGTCGTCGACGAGCTCGACGAGCTGATCCCCGGCATCGAGACCTCCGCCGGAGATCCGACCGCCGGAGCCCCCGCAGACCGAACCCCCGCAACCCGAGAGGACGACGCATGAGGTTCGCCGACACCGACCCGCTGAACCGCAGCCGCTTCCCGGTCGACGAGTGGGCGCTCGTCGAGACCGAGTTCGGCGATGCCGACATGGGCCGCACCGAGACGCTCTTCGGCGTCGGCAACGGCTACCTGGGCCTCCGCGGCAACGTCGAGGAGGGCCGCGACGGCCACATGCACGGCACGTTCGTGAACGGGTTCCACGAGACGTGGCCGATCCGCCACGCCGAGGAGGCGTTCGGCTTCGCGCGGGTCGGGCAGACGATCGTGAACGTGCCGGATGCCAAGATCATCCGCCTCTACGTCGACGACGAGCCGCTCGTGCTCACCGAAGCCGAGCTGCGTTCGTACGAGCGCCGGCTCGACTTCCGCCTGGGCGCCCTCAGCCGGTCGATCGAATGGCGGACGCCGGCCGGCAAGCGCGTGCTCATCACGAGCCGCCGCATGACGAGCTTCACCGATCGCCACCTCGCGGTCATCGACTACGAGGTCGAGCTGCTCGACGCCGATGCGGCGGTGACGATCTCGAGCCAGATCCTCAACCGGCAGGACGGCCGCGACGAGTACCGCAGCGGCGTGATGCAGACGGCGGCGGGCGCCTTCGACCCGCGCCAGGCCGAGCAGTTCACCGAGCGGGTGCTGCAGCCGCGCGTGAACCGCGCCGAGGGCGGTCGCTACGTGCTCGGCTACCAGTGCACCAACTCGGGCATGACCCTCGCGGTCGGCGCCGAGCACCAGATCACGACCGACAACCCGTTCACCGAGACGGGCACGATCGGCGACGACCTCGCCAAGCACGTGTACCGGGTGCACGCGAAGCAGGGCATGCCGATCCGCATCACGAAGACGGTGAGCTACCACACGGCACGCAAGGTGCCGGCGCGCGAGCTCGTCGACCGGTGCGACCGCACCCTCGACCGTGCCGCCGAGCTCGGCACGGGCGAGCTGTTCGCGCAGCAGCGTGCCTGGCTCGACGACTACTGGGCGCGGTCCGACGTCGAGATCGAGGGCGAGCCGGTGCTGCAGCAGGCGACCAGGTGGAACCTGTTCCAGCTCGCGCAGGCGACGGCGCGCACCGACGGCGGCGGTGTCGCCGCGAAGGGCGTGAGCGGGTCGGGCTACGGCGGGCACTACTTCTGGGACAGCGAGGTCTACGTCCTCCCGTTCCTCAGCTACACGGCGCCGATCGTCGCCCGCAACGTGCTGCGGTTCCGCCAGCGAATGCTCGACGCCGCCCGTGCGCGGGCGCTCGAGCTCAACCAGCTCGGGGCCCTGTTCCCCTGGCGCACGATCAACGGCCAGGAGTCGAGCGCGTACTACGCGGCCGGCACCGCGCAGTACCACATCGACGCCGACATCTCCTATGCCCTCTGCCAGTACGTGGCGGCCACGGGCGACGAGGAGTTCCTCGCACGAGGCGCGATCGACATCCTCGTCGAGACGGCCCGCATGTGGGAGGACCTCGGCTTCTGGCGTTCGAACGCCGACGACGTGTTCCACATCCACGGCGTCACCGGCCCCGACGAGTACACGACCGTCGTGAACGACAACCTGTACACGAACGTGATGGCGCGGGCGAACCTCGCCGCCGCGGCCGCGGCGATCGACACCCTGCAGGTGCACGACGCCCCGGGCTACCACCGGCTCGTCGAGCGGCTCGGCGTGACGCCGGCCGAGGTCGCGAGCTGGCGGCGCGCCGCGGCGCACATGCACATCCCCTTCGACGAGCAGCTCGGCATCCACCCGCAGGACTCGGCGTTCCTCCAGAAGGAGCTGTGGGACCTCGAGAACACGCCCGACGACCGTCGGCCGCTGCTGCTGCACTACCACCCGCTCGTGATCTACCGCTTCCAGGTGCTGAAGCAGGCCGACGTGGTGCTCGCCCTGTACCTGCAGGGCGACCGCTTCTCGGCGGAGGCCAAGCGGGCGAACTTCGAGTACTACGACCCGCTGACGACGGGCGATTCCACGCTGTCGGCGGTGGTCCAGTCGATCATCGCGGCGGAGGTCGGGTACCACGAGCTCGCGATGCGGTACTTCCGTTCGGCGCTGTTCGTCGACCTCGCCGATCTGCACCACAACGCGGCCGACGGCGTGCACGTGGCATCCACCGGTGGCGTCTGGAGCGCGCTCGTCTCGGGCTTCGGCGGCTTCCGCGACCACGGCGGGCGGTTCACCTTCGATCCGCGCCTGCCCGACGGGTGGTCGCGGCTCACCTTCCGGCTGACGCTCCGCGGCACCCGGCTGCGCGCCGAGCTCGAGCCGGGGGCCATCACCTTCACGGTCGAGGAAGGCACCGGCGCGACGGTCTCGGTGCGCGGCACCGAGGTGACCATCACGGCGGATGCCCCGGTGAGCGTGCCGCTCGACGGGCAGGGCCCGCGCAGGCACGGCTCGCCGACGATGCGGGATGTCACGGGCACCAGGCGGGCGGACGGTACCCTGCTGACGGCATCGATCCCGACCCTGTCGCTCGACGCCGACGACATCGAAACGGTCATCCCGATCGACTGATCCGGGGTGTTGCCAGCCGCTCGCGCTAACATGACGCGAAGTCAGACACCGGAATCGGGAGACCTGTGGGCCTACTGGACAACTTCGAGAAAGGTCTCGAGCGCGCCGTCAACGGCGCGTTCGCGAAGACCTTCCGCTCGGGGCTGCAGCCGGTCGAGATCACCTCGGCCCTGAAGCGAGAGATCGACACCAAGGCTGCGGTCGTGTCGCGCGACCGAGTGCTCGTGCCGAACAACTTCACCGTGCGCATGTCGCCGGCCGACCACGACCGCATGGCGTCGCTCGGGCCGGCGCTCATCGACGAGCTCGTCGACCTCGTGCAGCGGCACGCGGCGAGCCAGCACTTCCAGTTCGCCGGGGGCATCACGATCGGCCTGCGCGCCGACGAGGGGCTCAGCGTCGGCATGGTGCAGGTCGACTCGCAGAACGTGAAGGGCCAGGTCGCCTGGACCCCGGTGCTCGACGTCGACGGCAAGCGCTACCCCATCCTCAAGGGCCGCACCGTCATCGGTCGCGGCAGCGAGGCCGACGTCACCCTCGACGACTCCGGCGCTTCGCGCCGGCACGCCGAGGTCCAGTGGGACGGCTCGCGCGCCCGGGTGCGCGACCTCGGCTCGACGAACGGCACGCAGCTGAACGGCGCCGCCGTGAAGGACTCGATCCTCGAGCCCGACTCGGTCATCACCATCGGTCGCTCGCGTATCGTGTTCCGGGTGCTCGCGCAGGCCGCGGGCGGCGCCGGCGAGCCCCGCCGGGCCGCACCGGCGACGCAGCGCCACGACATGGGCGGATTCTGGGGAGCGGCCGAATGAGCGAACTGACGCTGGTCGTCCTGCAGCTGGGCTTCCTGATCCTGCTGTGGGTGTTCATCTTCGCCATCGTCTACGCGCTGCGCAGCGACCTGTTCGGGCAGCGCGTGCGCAAGCTCCAGCCCGAGACGGCGACCGCGGCCCCCGCAGCGGCCTCCGCGTTCCCGAGCTCCCCCGTCCCCTCGGCGGCGCCGACCGCCCCGGTCTCGACGCCGTCCGCCTCGGGCGGCGCCGGCGAGATCGCCTCGAGCTCCAACGCGACGCGGCTCGTGATCACGAGCGGCGCGAAGTCGGGCGTCGAGTTCCCGCTCGGTCGCGACGAGATCACGATCGGCCGCTCGAGCGACTCGGCGATCATCATCCGCGACGACTACACCTCGACGCACCACGCACGTCTGATGCTCTGGAACGACCGCTGGATGATCCAGGACCTCGACTCGACGAACGGCACCTTCCTCAACGGCTCCCGAGTGACCGTGCCCACCCCGATCCCGCTCGGAGCCACCGTGAAGGTCGGAGCGACGACGTTCGAGCTGCGGCGGTAGCCCATGCCGACGGTGAAGGCGAGCGCAGCGGTCTCGCACGTCGGGCGGGTCCGCTCGAACAATCAGGACTCCGGCTACGCCGGGCGCCGGTTGTTCCTCGTCGCCGACGGCATGGGCGGCCACGCCGGCGGCGACGTCGCGAGCGCGATCGCGACCCGTCGCATCGCCGAGGCCGACACCGACTACGACAGCGCCCCCGAGGCGGCCGCGGCGCTCGAGGGCGCCCTCATCGCCGCGAACCGACGGCTCGCCGAGACGGTGGCCGATCACTCCGAGCTGACCGGAATGGGCACGACGGTCAGCTCGATGCTGTACCTCGGCGACCGCGTCGTCATCTCGCACATCGGCGATTCGCGCATCTACCTGCTGCGCTCGGGCGAGCTGAGCCAGATCTCGACCGACCACACCTTCGTCCAGCGTCTCGTCGACGCCGGGCGCATCACGGCCGAGGAGGCCATGGTGCACCCCCGCCGTTCGGTGCTCATGCGCGTGCTCGGCGACGTCGAGGCCTCCCCCGAGATCGACCAGATGGTGCTCGACACCCGTGACGGCGACCGGTGGATGCTGTGCTCCGACGGGCTGTCGGGCGTCGTGTCCTTCGACGAGATCCACGAGTTCATGTCGGCCGACGTCGGCGCGAAGCAGGTCGCCGACCGCCTCGTGAAGGCCTCGCTCGACGGCGGCGCCCCCGACAACGTCACGGTCGTGCTCGTCGACATCGGCGAGCCCGCGGCTCCGGCGACGCCGCCGCTCATCGTCGGCTCGGCCGCGGCGCCGCTCGCCTTCGGCGCGGCCTCCGAACCGGTACGGCCGCGAGGCATCCGTCTGACGCCGTTCAGGCCGCACCCGGTGCAGGAGACGCACTTCGAACCCGACTCGGCCGACTTCTTCGACGAGCTCATCGAAGAGGACGCCCGCCGTCGTCGCCGCCGCCGCTGGGTGTGGGGCTTCTGGATCGCGATGTTCATCGCGGCGATCTTCGCCGCGATCGTGCTCAGCTACCAGTGGACGCAGACCCGCTTCTACGTGGGCGAGTCGAACGGACGGGTCGCCATCTACCAGGGCATCCAGCAGAACCTCGGCCCGATCTCGCTGCACGAGCTGCACACCGAGACCGACATCGACATCGCCGAGCTGCGCGCCTACGACCAGCAGCGGGTCGAGCAGACGATCAGCGCGGGGTCGTTCACGGAGGCCTTCCAGATCGTGCAGCGCTTGGAGGAGTCCCTTGACTGACCATGCCGCGACGGGTCGCGTGACCACCGCCGGCGACGGCGGCGCCCCCGCGCGCCCGACGACGCCGCCGAGCGGCATCCGGCGCATCCGGATCCCCCAGAAGCTCCGCAACCTCGAGTTCTGGCTGCTCGCCGTGGCCTGCGTCATCAACGCCTCGGCGATCGTGCTCGTGCAGCTCGGCGCGCTCGGCCGCATCGACACCCAGCTCGTCCTGCTCGGCGCAGGTCTCTCGATCCTCGTGTTCGGCCTGCACATCGCGATGCGCTTCGTCGCCCGCGACGCCGACCCGTTCCTGCTCCCGATCGCGACGGTGCTGAACGGCCTCGGCATCGCGATGATCTACCGCATCGACATCGCCGAGGGCGACGCCGGCTGGGAGAGCGCGGCAGTGCGCCAGATCGCGTGGAGCGCGATCGCCATCATCTGCGCCATCGCGACGATCTTCATCATCCGCAACCACCGGGTGCTCTTCCGATACACGTACCTCGCGGGCCTCGTCGCCATCATCCTGCTGATCCTCCCGCTCGTCCCCGGGCTGGGGCAGTCGCGCGGCGGCGCCCAGGTCTGGATCGGCTTCGGCGACATCGCCACGTTCCAGCCCGGTGAGATCGCGAAGATCGCCCTCGCGGTCTTCTTCGCGGGCTACCTCGTGCGCAACCGCGACTCGCTCTCGATGGTGGGCAAGAAGTTCCTCGGCATGAAGTTCCCCCGCGCGCGCGACCTCGGTCCGCTGCTGGTGGTCTGGGCGCTGTCGATGGCCGTCATCGTGTTCCAGCGCGACCTCGGCACCGCCCTGCTCTACTTCGGCCTGTTCCTCGTCATGCTCTACGTCGCCACGAGCCGGCTCTCCTGGGTCGTGCTCGGCCTCTCGCTGTTCCTCGCGGGCGCGATCATCGCGAGCCAGACGCTCGACTACGTCGGCAACCGCTTCGCGAACTGGCTCACGCCCTTCAGCGACGAGCGATTCAACGCCGACCCCGGCGGCAGCTATCAGCTCGTGCAGGGGCTCTTCGGCCTCGCCAACGGCGGGCTCATCGGCACGGGCTGGGGCCAGGGCCGTCCCGACCTCACCCCGGTGCCGCAGAGCGACTACATCATCGCGAGCCTCGGCGAGGAGCTCGGCCTCGCCGGCATCTTCGCCATCCTCGCCCTCTACCTGCTGTTCGTCGCCCGCGGCTTCCGCATCGGCTTCGCCGGCCAGGACGACTTCGGCAAGCTGCTCGGCGTCGGCCTCGCCTTCGTCGTCGCACTGCAGGTCTTCATCGTCGTCGGCGGCGTGACCCGGGTCATCCCGCTGACCGGCCTCACGACGCCGTTCCTCGCGGCGGGCGGTTCCTCGCTCGTGGCCAACTGGATCATCGTGGCCCTGCTGCTGCGGCTCTCCGACACCGTCCGCAACCATCCGAGGCTGGTGATCGACGGATGAACCGCGAACTCAAGCGCGTCTCGATCGTCGCCCTCATCATGTTCGTCACGCTCCTCGTGTCGTCGACGATCATCCAATTCGTGCAGGCCGACAACCTCGCCGCCGACCCGCGCAACTCGCGCACGCTCTACGAGAGCTACTCGGTCGAACGCGGGCCGATCCTCGTCGACGGCGACCCCATCGCCTTCTCGACGGCGACCGACGATTTCTACCGCTTCCAGCGCACGTACTCGAACGGGCCGCTCTACGCGCCCGTGACCGGCTACATCCCGGTGAACGGCGAGGCGACCGGCCTCGAGCGCTCGCTCAACGACTACCTGAGCGGGCAGTCGTCGAGCCAGTTCTTCGACCAGCTGAACCGCCTGATCTCCGGCCAGGACCCGGTCGGCGCCTCGGTCGAGGTCGCGATCGACCCCGTGGCGCAGCAGGCCGCCTGGGACGCGCTCGGCGACTACACGGGCGCCGTCATCGTCACCGAGCCCGAGACCGGCCGCATCCTCGCGATGGTCACGAAGCCCACCTTCGACCCGAACACCCTGACGGTGCACGACGGCGAGCAGGTGCAGGCGACGTACGAGGGCCTCCTCGCCGACCCCGGCGACCCCCTGTTCAACCGGGCGACCGGCGGAGACATGAACCCGCCCGGCTCGGTCTTCAAGCTCGTCGTCACGGCCGCGGCCCTCGAGTCGGGCCGCTACACCCCCGATTCGACGTTCCCGAACCCCGGCGAGTTCACGCTGCCCGGGACGAGTTCGGTCGTGCGCAACTCGGGCGGCGGCACCTGCGGCGGCGGCGACACCGTGACGCTCGCCGACGCGCTGCGCCTGTCGTGCAACATCCCGTTCGCCGAGCTCGGCATCGAACTCGGCGACAACGCGATCCGCGATCAGGCCCAGAAGTTCGGCTTCGACAGCGAGTTCCTCATCCCCACCGAGACCGAGCCGAGCACCTACCCGCAGGGGCTCGACGACGCGCAGACCGCACTCACCGCGTTCGGCCAGGGCGACGTGCGGGCGACCCCGCTGCAGATGGCGATGGTGTCGGCCGCGATCGCGAACGACGGCATCGTGATGAACCCCAACCTCGTCGATCAGATCACGGCACCCGACCTCCGCCCGCTGGAGGAATTCGAGCCGAGCGAGTTCGGCCGGGCGATCAGTGAGTCGACGGCCGACACCATGGTGCAGATGATGGTCAACGGCGTCGAGAACGGGGCCGCGAGTAATGCAAGAATAGACGGCGTCAGCGTGGCCGGGAAGACCGGAACAGCGGAGAACGGCGAGGATGACCCGTATACCTTGTGGTTCACCGGATTCGCCCCCGCGGACGACCCTCAGTATGCAATCACGGTGCTCGTGGAGGATGGCGGGGGACTTGGTCAGGAGGGGTACGGCAATCTCATAGCCGCACCCATCGCAAAGCAGGTACTAGAGGCGGTGCTGAACAAATGAGACCGAGCGCAGGGCTCACCTTCGGAGGGCGCTACGAGCTGCAATCCCGCATCGCGATCGGCGGGATGGGCGAGGTGTGGCAAGCCACCGACCTCGTCATCGGCCGCCAGGTCGCGATCAAGATCCTGAAGGACGAGTACCTCGGCGACCCGGGCTTCCTCGAGCGCTTCCGCGCCGAGGCCCGTCACGCCGCACTCGTGAACCACGAGGGGATCGCGAACGTCTTCGACTACGGCGAGGAGGAGGGCAGCGCCTACCTCGTCATGGAGCTCGTGCCCGGCGAGGCGCTCTCGACCATCCTCGAGCGCGAGCACGTCCTGTCGACCGACAAGGTCCTCGACATCGTGGCGCAGACGGCCGCGGCACTGCAGGCCGCGCACGCGGCCGGACTGGTGCACCGCGACATCAAGCCCGGCAACCTGCTGATCACGCCCGACGGGCGCGTCAAGATCACCGACTTCGGCATCGCGCGCATCGCCGACCAGGTGCCCCTGACCGCGACCGGTCAGGTCATGGGCACGGTCCAGTACCTCTCCCCCGAGCAGGCTTCTGGCCACCCGGCGTCGCCGACGACCGACATCTACTCGCTCGGCATCGTCGCCTACGAGGCCCTCGCCGGCCGCCGCCCGTTCACGGGCGAGTCTCAGGTGGCCATCGCCATGGCGCAGATCAACGAGACGCCGCCCGACCTCCCGGTCACGGTGTCCGAGCCGGTGCGCAACCTCGTCTACTCGTGCATCGCGAAGAACCCCGCCGACCGTCCGCAGACGGCGGCGCACCTCGCCCGTGCGGCGACCGCGCTCCGTCGCGGCGACGTGCAGGCGGCGTCGGCCGCGGTGCCCGCGGTGCTCGGCGCAGCGGGCCTCACCGCGGCGACGATGCTGATGCCCCAGGCCGGCGCGACCGCGGCGACGACCATCCTCCCGACGGCCGCCGACGGCGAGGAGCTCGGCGAAGAGGGCGAACCCGAGAAGAAGAAGCGCAGCCCATGGACGTGGCCGCTGATCGTGCTCATCGCCCTGCTCGCGATCGTGCTGATCGGCACCATCATCGCCATCGCGCTGAACTCGGGTGCGAAGGACCCGGTGAAGTCGAGCACGCCGTCGACCCCGCCGCAGAGCTCGTCGGCGCAGCCGAGCTCCCCGCCGCCGCCGACGAGCGAGGCCCCGACCACGGAGCAGATCAACCCCGACGACTTCATCGGGCTCTCCAGCGGTGACGCGAGCGCCAAGCTCCGCGACCTCGGCATGGTGGCCAACGCCGTCGAGGGCAGCGCCGCGACCGACCCGTCGCAGGCGGGCATCGTGTACGAGGTCAACCCGACGGGCCCGGTGAAGATCGGCAGCGAGGTCACGATCACGTACTACGCCTCGCCCGAGACGCCGGCCGCACCGGGGTCGGCACCGACGGTGACGCCCACCGACGTCGCGCCCGGTGCCTCGTTCGAGGTGAAGTGGCCGGCGGCCCAGTGCCCCGCCGGGCAGACGCTGTCGGGCTACCAGGTGAACGTCGACGGCCCGGCCGCCGCCGCACCGCCGCTCGGTGCCGGCGCGAGGAACGTGACGATCACGACGAACGCCGACGCCGCACCCGGTGACGCCGTCAACGTGACGTACCAGTACTTCTGCGGCCAGCTGAACTCGCCGTCGTCGCCCGCCGCGACCGTGACGATCATCGACGGGCCCGACACCGAGTGAGGCCCGGGCGCTCCTTCCGGCGCGCCGCCCGTCGACCGCAGTGAAGAAGACCGTTCTCCGAACCGAATGAAAGGATCCGCCCCCGTGAGCGATGAAGGACGCGTCCTCGCCGGACGTTATCGCGTGGGCGCCCTCATCGGTCGCGGAGGCATGTCCGACGTGCACGTCGGCACGGACACCCGGCTCGGCCGCCAGGTCGCGATCAAGCTGCTGAAGCCGCAGCTCGCGACCGACCCGGCATTCCGCATGCGCTTCCGCCAGGAGGCGCAGTCCGCCGCGCGCATGGCGCACCCGACGATCGTCCGCGTCTTCGACGCGGGCGAGGAGACCGTGGTCGACGCGGCCGGTCAAGAGGTTCAGCTGCCGTTCATCGTCATGGAGTTCGTCGAGGGGCGCCTGCTCAAGGACATCATCCACGACGGCCCGCTCGAGCCGGCGGCGGCCGTACGGGTCATCGACGGGGTGCTGACCGCCCTCGAGTACTCGCACCGCGCCGGCGTCGTGCACCGCGACATCAAGCCCGGCAACATCATGATCACCACCACCGGCCAGGTGAAGGTGATGGACTTCGGCATCGCCCGCGCGGTCTCCGACTCGGCGACGACCGTCGCCCAGACGACCG
The DNA here is from genome assembly GCF_042884595.1 of Agromyces sp. NPDC058126. NCBI lineage: Bacteria > Bacillati > Actinomycetota > Actinomycetes > Micrococcales > Microbacteriaceae > Agromyces > Agromyces sp. NPDC058126. The sequence continues at coordinate 123,988 of NZ_JBHVTS010000004.1, forward strand.
CGATCCTCGGCACGGCCTCGTACTTCTCGCCCGAACAGGCGAAGGGCGAGACGGTCGATGCGCGCACCGACCTCTACTCGACGGGCGTCGTGCTCTTCGAGATGCTCACCGGACGACCGCCGTTCCGCGGCGACACCCCGGTCGCCGTCGCCTACCAGCACGTCAGCGAACGCCCGGTCAAGCCGAGCATCATCAACCCGAAGGTCTCGCCCGCGCTCGACGCAGTGGTGCTCCACGCACTCGCCAAGGACCGCGAGCAGCGCTACCAGACGGCCGTTGAGTTCCGCGCCGACGTCGACACGGCGGCCGCCGGCCGGGTGCCCGTGCACCGCGAACCCGACCAGGCCACCATGTTGTTCGGTGCGCCGACGGCGTCGCTGTCGAGCTCGGAGCTCGCGCTGCGCCAGCTCACCGAGGACGAGACCATGTCCCGGACCCAGCGGCGCCCCCCGGCCATCTGGATCTGGGCGGGCATCGTCGCCGTCGTCGTGATCGTGATCGCGGTGATGTACTGGGCATTCAACCTGCAGCCCAAGGACGACCTCCCGTCGAACGCGCGCGAGGTGCCGGTCCTCACCGGAATGACCTACGAGCAGGCCGTCGAGGAGCTGCAGTCCCTGGGACTCCCGGCCACCCGCCTCGAGGAGACGAGCGAGACGGTCCCGGCCGATCAGGTCGTCCGCACCGATCCCGCCTCGGGCGAGATCGTCGACGCGGGCACGGCGATCTCGGTCTACATCTCGACCGGGCGCGAAGCCGTCGCGGTCCCCGACACCGTGAACATGACGCTGACCGACGCCAAGGCCGCGCTCGAGGCCGCCGGGCTCGTCGCCGGCAAGGAGATGCGCCAGAACTCTCCGAGCGTTGCGGCCGACACCGTCATGCAGACCGCGCCCGAGGGCGGTGCTTCGGTCGAGAAGGGCTCGACCGTCGACTTCGTCCTGTCGAACGGTCAGGTCACGCTGCCCGACCTGACGGGGCAGACCCTGTCCGCCGCAACCGACTTCCTGACATCGGACGAGCTGCAGCTGAACCCGGTCCCGAAGCCCGACCCCTCGTGCCCGACGGTGCCCGGCTCCATCGTGACGCAGCAGTCGCTTCCTCCCGGCGGCGTGCCGCAGCGTTCCGACGTCGAGCTGACGTACTGCGCGGGCTGATCCCGGGCCTCGGAACGGACAGGCCCGGCTCGGCGACGGGTCGACGCTGCGGCGACGACGCGACGCTTGGATCGCCCGCGCGACCGGGCGTCAGGCGTTCGCGCGCACCAGCGGGCTCAGGTGCTCGGCGCGTTCGCGCGCCTCGGGCAGCCCCGCGACGGCGAGCCAGTTGCCGAGCATGCGGTAGCCGCCCTCGGTGAGCACCGACTCGGGGTGGAACTGCACGCCGAAGATCGGCGCCGACTCGTGGCGGAGGCCCATGATCACGCCGCCGCTCGTGCGGCTCGTCACGACGAGCGACGACGGCACCGTGTCATCCACCACCGCCAACGAGTGATACCGGGTGGCCGTGAACGGCTGCGGCACGCCGTCGTAGAACGCGCTGCCGTCGTGCTCGATGCGCGAGGTCTTGCCGTGCATCAGCTCCTCGGCGTTCGTGACGACCGCGCCGAACGCCTCGGCGATGGCCTGGTGCCCGAGGCAGACGCCGAGGATCGGCTGACCGCTCGCGAGCGCCGCCTCGACGACGGGGATGGAGACGCCGGCGTCGGAGGGCTTGCCCGGTCCGGGTGAGATGAGCACGGCGTCGTACTGCGCGATGCGCTCGGCGACCTCGTCGGCCGGGATGTCGTCGTTGCGCACGACGTCGGTCTCGGCGCCGAGTTCGCGCAGGTAGCCGTTCAGCGTGTAGACGAAGCTGTCGTAATTGTCGATGACGAGGATGCGGGTCATTCTTCCACCGTGACGTTGATCGGATTGAGCTGCGCGTCGACCCACGGGAACACCCAGGTGAAGAGCACGAAGACGGCTGCGACGATGAGGACGAGCAGCAGGATGATGCGGAGCCACACCGGACCGGGGAGGATGCGCCAGAGTGCGCCGTACATCTCAGTTCTCCCATTCGGCGACGACCGAGGCGATCTCGGCGGGCGGGTTCGCGGCCCCGGGCTGCCACGACTCGAGCACGCCGTACGCGATGATGCGCTCGGCGGTCGAGTAGAGCGGGTTGCAGCTCGTGAGCGTGATGATGCGGTCGGTCGGCTGGAGGTCGGGATGGTGCGGAACCGGCGAGAGCACCTCGGTAGTCGCCGGGGTCACGTACTCGAAGTCGCGGAAGCGGTAGGTGTACCAGCCGTCCTTGGTCTGGATGTAGATCGCGTCGCCGAGCTGGAGCTGCTCGATCTCGTGCATGCCGCCGCCGTAGGCGCTGCGGTGGGAGGCGATCGCGAAGTTGCCGACCTCGCCCGGCATCTGCGTGCCCGGGTAGTGGCCCACGCCGAGCTCGAAGCTGTTGAGCACGTCGAGGCCGTAGCCCTCGGCGATGTTGCGCACGGAGTCGTGCGTGCCGGGTGCGTCGAAGCGCGGCACGTACATGACGGCGAACGGCTCGGCGTTCGCGTACTCGGTGGTGTCGACGACCGGCTCGCCGGGGTCGGCGGGCGGCGGGGTGTCGCCGCGGGCGGCGCGATCCTGCTCGGCCCATTCGCCGCTGAGCTCCGACGCCGCCTGCGACTGCTGCCCGGCCATGATCGCGTCGTTCCACCACAACTGCCAGCCGAGGAACAGCAGGATGAGCACGCCCGCGGTGAGCAGGAGTTCGCCGAGGACGCCGACGATGCTCACCCGCGGCTTCGGGCGCGTCGTCGCGCCTGAGGCACGGCGCGCGCGCCGGCCGTCGGGCAGCGACTCGGACATAGGGGCGATTCTATTCCGCCGAAACGACTCTTCGCTGTGAGTGCACGGCCGCCTCGGATAGAATCGCGGGCATGGCACGTACGAAATCATCGAAGCCGGCGCGCGCTGAAGTCGCAGCGAGCGGCGAAGAGGCGCCGAACCCGGTCTGGTTCAAGCCCGTCATGTTCGGCTTCATGCTGCTCGGACTCGCGTGGATCCTGGTCTTCTACATCAGTCAGGGCCGCTACCCCATCGCCGACCTCGGCTCCTGGAACATCCTCATCGGCTTCGGCATCGCCTTCGTCGGCTTCCTCATGACCACTCGCTGGCGCTGACGCCGGCACTCGAGACGCGAAAGGGCGGATGCTTCGGCATCCGCCCTTTTCGCGTCTCGCGACCTCTTCCACAGGATTGTCCACAGTTGTCCACAGTTGTGCACAACTCGAAATCCGCGTATTCACTGGGATCTCGGGAATGACACCGGTGTAACTCTCAACAGCTGTGGACAGCGTTGTGGATAAGTCTGCTCACCCTGCGAGCGGGAACACGAGATACCGGGCGCTCAGCAGAAGCAGCACGACCCCGACGGCGACCAGCAGCCATATCTGCAGCGACTGCTGTGAGCGCTTGCGCGTCTCGACGAAGATGAAGCCGATCAGGGCCCCACCGAGGAGGCCTCCGAGGTGCGCCTGCCAGGCGATGTTGAACCCGGGTACGAATCCGATCACCAGGTTGATTCCGAGCAGCACGAAGAGTTGCGTCGTCTGACCTCCCAGCCGACGCTGGATGACCAGGAACGCCCCCATCAGACCGAAGATGGCGCCGGACGCACCGACGACCGAGGTGTTCGGGTCGGCGAGCCAGATCACGCCCACCGAGCCGGCAAGCCCCGAGAGGAGATAGAGCGTCAGGAATCGCCACCGCCCGAGGAGACCTTCGAGCAACTGGCCGAAGATCCACAACGTGTACATGTTCAGGACGACGTGGAAGATCAACCCAGTGGAGTGCACGAACATCGTCGTGAACAGGCGCCACGGCTGGAAGGCGATGTCACTCACCGCGAGCGGCGTGAAGTACAACCAGTCCGTGACGCCGAGCCCCGGGATCAGCTGGAGCACGAACACCGCGAGGGTGATGCCGATCAGGGAATACGTCACGACCGGCGCCCCGCGCCCCGCAGCCGAGCGAACGCGCGTGAGCACGGCCGGCTTGGTGCGGGGGGCGCTCGCGCGCTGTTCGCGCATGCACTCGGGGCAGACGACGCCGACCGCGGCCTGCGTCATGCACTCGGGGCAGATGGTGCGACCACAGCGCTGGCACAGCACGAAGCTCTGCCGATCGGGATGCCGATAGCAGAAGTTCGACCGATCGGTCGCTGGGTCGCTCACCTCTCGGTCAGACCTGCTCGACGGTGATGCTCTCGATGACGATGTCCTCGAGCGGCTTGTCGCGACCGTCGGTCGCCACGGCGGCGAGCTTGTCGACGACGGCCTGGCTCGCGGCATCCGTCACCTTGCCGAAGATGGAGTGCTTGCCCTGCAGCCAGGTGGTGGGGCCGACGGTGATGAAGAACTGCGAGCCGTTGGTGCCACGGCCCATCTGGATGCCGGCGTTGGCCATCGCGAGCACGTAGGGCTCGGTGAAGTCGAGCTCGGGGTTGATCTCGTCGTCGAACTGGTAGCCGGGGCCGCCGATGCCCTGGCCGAGCGGGTCGCCGCCCTGGATCATGAAGCCGGGGATGATGCGGTGGAAGATGACGCCGTCGTACAGCGGGTCGGTGGTCTTCTGCCCGGTGGCGGGGTGCGTCCACTCGATCTCGCCCGTGGCGAGGCCGACGAAGTTCTTGACGGTCTTCGGTGCGTGGTCGCCGTAGAGGTCGACCTTGATCGGGCCGTGGTTGGTGTTGAGCGTCGCGACTGCGGTGTGAATCGGCATCTTCATATTCTGACATGCGCGGATTCGCGGGGCGGCATGCCGGAATGAGACTCTCACCTCGCTTCCAGCCGGTTCGGTGGCAAGATGGAGGAGTTCGCTGCACAACGATGGAGGTCGAGATGAGCCTGTCACGCAAGCGCCGGAAGGAACTCAAGCGACTGCAGAGCAGCGCGGAGGACCTGTGGGGGAACCAGCAGATCGTGCTCGAGCACGCGAATGCCGTCGCACGGGAGGCCAGCCGTCAGCTGGGCCACCTCACGCGTGAAGAGGTCGTGCCGCGGGTGCGCACGGGCTACGAGAGCTATGTGCGGCCGAACGTCGCACGCGTCGGCCAGGCTGCGAAGGTCGCGGGCGACAACGTCGAGCAGGGGCTCGGCAACGTGCTCGGCTCGATCCTCTCGATCGGCGACATCGCCAACGACGCGCGCGTGCGCCGCGCGGTCGAGCGCGTCTCGCCCCGCGCCGTCGCAGTGGTCGAGAAGAAGCAGGGCCGTGGCGTGGGCACCTACCTCGCGATCGGCGCCGGCATCATCGCCGCGGCCGGAGTCGCCTACGCCGTCTGGCAGACGTTCCGCGCCGACGACGAGCTCTGGGTCGCCGACGACGAGCCGAACGGCACGACGACCGTCTGATCCACGGACTTCACGGAACGGCCCCGCAGATGCGGGGCCGTTCCGCGTTTCCGGCGACGGGTCTCGCCCGTCCTTGCGGTCGCTTCGTGCGCCTCGGTCAGGCGGACTTCCGGTCGGCGACCGTGTCGAGGCCCCAGTCGGGCCGCGGCACCGAGTCGATGAGCAACTGCGTGTACGGATGCTCCGGGGCTGCGAGCAGCTCGGCGGTGCGGCCCCGCTCGACGATGCGACCGCGTCGCATCACCACGGTCTCTTCGCACACCCGGCGCACGACGGCGAGGTCGTGGCTGATGAACAGCACGGTCAGGCCGCGTTCGCGACGGATGTCGGCGAGCACGTCGAGGACCTGCGCCTGCACCGAGACATCCAGTGCACTCGTGGCCTCGTCCATCACGAGCACGTCGGGATCGATGGCGAGCGCCCGAGCGATCGCGACGCGCTGCCGCTGGCCGCCCGAGAGCGTGCGCGGGCGGGCCTGCGCGTGCTTCTCGCCGAGACCGACCTGGTCGAGCAGGGCGAGCACGCGCGCGCGGGCATCGACCGTCGTGACCTTCGTGTGCAGTCGCAGCGCGTCCTCGATCGAGCGGCCCGCCGTCATGCGCGGGTCGAGCGACAGGTACGGGTCCTGGAAGACCATCTGGACGCTCTTGGCGTGCGCGAGACGCGCGGCCCGCCCGCGCGGGATCGCGGTGCGCTCGCGGCCCGCGATGCGGATCTCTCCGGCGTCGGCCTGCTCGAGTCCGACGATCATGCGGGCGAGCGTCGACTTGCCCGAGCCTGACTCGCCCACAACGCCCAGTGCCCCGCCGCGTGCGATCGAGATCGACGCGTCGACGACCGCGGCGACCTCGGTCCTGCCGCGCAGGTGGTAGCTCTTCGAGATGCCGTTCGCTGCGAGCATCGGCTCGGCGTCGGGCTCGGCAGGAGGCACCTCGACCACGTCGGCCACGTCGGCCGCCGTTCCGCCGACGGCGGCCCCGATCGTCGGCGTCGCCGCGACGAGGCGCTTCGTGTACTCGCCCTGCGGTGCGCTGAAGACCCGGCGTGCGTCGCCCGTCTCCTCCACGCGCCCCGCGCTCATCACGACGACCCGGTCGCAGATCGAGGCCGCGAGGTTGAGATCGTGCGTGATGAAGAGCATGCCCATGCCCCGGCTCGAACGCTGCTCGATGAGCACCCGGATGATCTCGGCCTGGGTGGTGACGTCGAGCGCGGTGGTCGGCTCGTCGCAGATCAGTAGCTTGGGCGAACTCGTCAGGGCGCCCGCGATCATCACGCGCTGCAGCATGCCGCCCGAGAACTCGTGCGGGTACTGCGTCAGGTGCTCCTCGGGGCGCGGCAGCTGCACCGAGGCGAGCAGCTCGACGGCGCGGGCCGTCGCGTCGGCCTTCGACCGGCCCTCGCAGAGGCGCAGCGTCTCGGTCATGTGGTCGCCGAGCGTGCGCATCGGGTTGATGCCCGCCCTCGGGTCCTGGAAGATCATGGATGCCGCGTGCCGCCGCAGGTCGAGGATCCCGGCCGCGCTCGCACCGAGCACGTCGCGTCCGTCGAGCTCGACCCGGCCGCCGAGCCGGGCATCGTCGGGCGTGAGGCCGAGCACCGTGCGGGCGGTGAGCGACTTGCCGGAGCCCGATTCGCCGACCAGGCCGACGGTCTCGCCCGCCTCCACCGAGAGCGAGATGCCGTCGAGCAGGCGCGTGCCGTTCGGCAGGTCGAGCGTGAGCTCGGAGATGTCGAGCAGGCTCATGCGGGGATCTCCCCTCCGATGCGTTCGGAGAGCTCTTCTCCGATGATGTTGACGGCGACGACGACGAGCACGACCGCGACGGCGGGCACGATGGCCGGCAGGAAGAAGCCGCCGACGATGCCCGGCTGGGCCTCGTTGATCATGGCGCCCCAGTCGGGCGTCGGGGGCTGCACGCCGAGGCCGAGGAACGAGAGGCCGGCGAGCTCGGCGAGCACGTAGCCGAAGTTGAGTGTCGACTGCGCGCCGACGATCGGCGTCACGTTCGGCAGTACGCGTCGCAAGGCGATCCAGGGGCCGCTGAAGCCCTGCACCCGATACGCCGACACGTACGGTCGCGTGCGCTCGGCCTTCACGAGCGCACGGGTCAGCCGGGCGACGAACGGGGCGTAGGCGATGCTCATGGCGATCACCGGTGCGACGAGCCCCTTGCCGAAGAGCGCGACCGCCATGATCGCGAGCAGCAGCGACGGGAAGGCGAACAGGACGTCGAAGACGCGCCCGAGCACCGAGTCGATCCATCCCCCGCGCCAGCCGGCGAGGAGGCCCAGCAGCATGCCGATGATCGTCGAACCGATCACGACGAGGAGCGGACCGAGGAGCGCGGTGCGCGCGCCGAAGATCAGCCGAGACAGCAGGTCGCGACCGAGGGCGTCGGTGCCGAGCCAGTGCGCCGCGCTCGGACCGGCGTTCACCGCGGCGAAGTCGAGCTGGTCGGGCGGGTACGGCGCGATGAACGGGGCGAAGATCGCGGCGAGCGTCATCACCGAGACGATGCCGAGGGCGATGCCGAAGGTGATGCCCGCGGGCCGCAGGCGCGGCGCTCGCATCACCTCGACGGCGAGGGTGGGGGTCGGGGTGGTCATCTGGCAGCAGCTCCAGCGGCGGATCGGGGATCGATCCAGGGTTCGGCGATGTCGATGATCGCGTTGACGACGACGAAGGCGGTGACCACGAACATGACGATCGCCTGCACCACCGGGAAGTCGAGCCGGTCGACCGACTGCACGAGCAGCGAGCCCATGCCCGCGAGCCCGAAGGCCGCCTCGACGATCGTCGAGGCGACGAGCAGACCGGCGACGAGGATGCCGCTCACGGTGAGGATCGGACCGAGCGCGTTGCGGAACACGTGGCGGCGGATCACGGTGCCCCGCTTGAGGCCGCGGCTGATCGCGACCTCGACGTGCTCGCGGTCGAGCTGTTCGACCATCGAGGAGCGGGTGACCTTGCCGACGAGGACGACGAACACGATCGCGAGCGCGATCGACGGCAGGACGAGGTGGTAGACCATGTCGCCGAAGCCCTCCCCCGATCCGAAGGTCGGGAACCAGCCGAGCTGCACGGCGAAGATCGCGATGAGCACGATCGAGCCGACGAACGACGGGATGGCGCTGAGCATCGTCAGGCCGATGAGGGTGAAGCGGTCGAGGGCCTTCCCGCGGTTGAGCGCGGCGACGATGCCGGCGCTGAGGCCGACGATCGCGATGAGGAGGCCTGCCATCGCGACGAGCATGAGCGTGACCGGCAGCCGGTCGCCGAGCACCGTCGAGACATCCTGCCGGTACTGCAGGGAGCGACCGAAGTCGCCCTGCAGCGCCCCGGTGAGCCAATTCAGGTACTGCTGCCAGGGAGGCAGGTCGAGGCCGTACTGCTCGGTCACCTGGGCGATCGCCTCGGGGCTCGGCTTGCGGCCGCGCAGCAGGAAGGTGACGGGATCGCCCGGCACTAGGAAGCGCGAGAAGAAGACGAGCAGGGATGCCAGGAAGAGCGTGAGGACGAGGCTGCCGAGCTTGCCGGCGACCCGCCGGAGCCCGGCGGCCGTGAACCGGCCGCCGGACCTCGGGTTCGCGGCCGCCGCGTCCTGAGCGGCGACCGCGACGGTCGAACTATCGAGCGCCAATGGTGGCCGCCCACGGGTAGTAGAGGTAGTTGACCGACGGGGCGACGCCCGTGATGCGCTCACCGAGGTAGAGCGTCGTCGGACCGTTGAACAGGGGCAGCCACGGCAGCTCCTCGTTCGCGATGTGCTGGAGCTCGGCCGACTTCTTCGCGCGCTCGTCGGGGTCGAAGATGCCGACCGCCTCGTTCGCGATCGCGTCGAACTCGGGGTTCGACCATTCGCCGTAGTTGCTGAACTCGCCGGTGCGCAGCACCCCGTACATCTCGAGCGGGTCGGGGCTCGACAGGTACCAGACCGTGTAGAAGAGATCGACGCCCTCGCGTGCACTCGGGTCGCTGAAGAGCGCCGTGTACGCGCTCGGGGTGACGGTCTCGATCTCGGCCTCGAGGCCGATCGACTGCGCGGCGGCGACCGTCGCCTGCGAGATCACGGCGAAGTCGTTGCCGAGCGGCGCGGTCTTGATGACGATCTTCTGACCGGTCGCACCGGCCTCCTCGACGAGCTGCTTCGCCCCCTCGACGTCGTAGGCGTAGTCGTCGAGGCCGCTGAAGGCCTCCTCGCGGGTGGCATCGCTCGCCGCGCCCCAGACCGACTCGGTCGTGAGTGCGCTCGTCACCTCGCCGAAGCCCTTCGCCGCCGCGTCGAGGATGCCGTCGCGGTCGAGCGCCATGAGGAGCGCCTGGCGGACGCGGACATCGCCGAGCGGACCGTCGAGGTTCGACACGATGAGGCTCGAGACAGCGGTGTTGAGGCCGAAGTACACGTCGCCGCTCGTCTGCTGGAGCTGGGCGATGCCGTCGACCGGCAGCATCCAGCCGCCGTCGACGTCGCCCGACTTCAGCGCGTTGACGCGCGCGGTCGCGTCGCCCATGAAGACGAACTTCACCTCGCCCGACTTGGCGGCGAGGTCCTCGTCCCAGTAGTCGTCGTAGCGGGTGAGCGTGACCGACTCGCCCGACTTCCACTCGGTGAGCTCGAACGGACCGGTGCAGTTCACGAGGCCGGTCGAGTTGCCGTAGTCGGCCCCCTTCTCGGCGAGCGTCGCCGCCGATTCGATGACGCCGGCCGACCCGCCCATGCCCTGGTTGAACTGCGAGTCGGGGATCGTCGTGGTGACGGTGACCTCCAGGTCGCCCGTCTGCTCGATCGAGGCGACATTCTGGTACACCGAGTACCACGACGAGCCGACCGCGGGGTCGAGGTGGCGGCTCATCGACGCGACCGCGTCGGCCGCCGTGAGCGGCGTGCCGTCGTGGAACGTGACGCCGTCGCGGATCGTGTAGACCCACGTCGTCGGGCTCGTCTGCTCGTACGACTCGGCGAGGCCCGGGCTGAGCGAGTAGTCGGGCTCGAGCCGGAGCAGGGACTCGCAGACGTTCGCGAGCACCTGGTTGTCGGCGTAGTCGAAGGCGTAGGCGTAGTCGAGCGAGTACGGCTCGGCGTAGCTCACCCACGAGTACGAGTCGATGCCGCCGGAGGCCTCGGGGGTCTGGGCGGTGAGTTCCCACTCGCCGGCGGCGGGCTTCTCGGCGGCCGGGTCGGACGCGCATCCGGAGAGCGCGACGAGCGCGACGACGCCTCCGGCGACGAGCGCGACGCTGCGCCGGCCGGCGGGGGTGCGGAGGATGGACATGCTGGAGTACTCCTCAGGGGTCAGGCGGTGGCGGACTGGGCGGTGCTGGGCAGGGCGGTGCGGTGGTGGACCGCTTCGCCCTCGATCCACGTCGAGGCCACCGTCGTGCGGTAGAGGTCGTCGACGGGAACGGTGAAGGGGTTGGGCTCGAGCACGACGAGGTTCGCGAGGTAGCCCTCGCGGACGTATCCGGTGTCGTGGTCGCGGTGGTTCACGTAGGCGGTGCCCGAGGTGTAGGCGGCCAGCGCCGTGGTGAGGTCGAGGCGCTGGTGCGCGCCGGCGAGGGGACCCGCCTCGACGCCGGGTGCGACACGGGTGACCGCGATGTGGATCGCGGCGATCGGGTCGGCCGTCGAGACGGGCCAGTCGCTGCCGGCCGCGAGGCGTGCGCCGCCGCGGACGAGGTCGCCGAACGGGTACTGGCGCGCCTCCTGGCCGTCCTGCAGGAACGGCAGGGTCAGCTCGTCGATCTGGTCCTCGTGCGTGGCCCACAGCATCTGCAGGTTCGCGACCGCGTCGAGCTCCGCGAAGCGGGCCGTCTCGGCTTCGGCGACGATCTGGAGGTGGGCGAGGTGGTGCCGCCCGTCGCTCGGGCCGTTCGCGGCGCGGGCGGCCGCCACAGCGTCGAGCCCCTCGCGCACGGCGCGATCGCCGAGCGCGTGCATGTGCACCTGCTGCCCCTCCGCGTCGAGCGCGGTGACGGCCTCCGCGAGCAGCGCCGGATCGACGAACGAGAGCCCGTGGTTGTGCGTGTCGTGGCCGTGCGCGTCGCGGTACGGCGTCAGCATCGCCGCGGTCTGGTTCTCGGCGACGCCGTCGACCATGATCTTCGTGGTGCCGAGGGTGAAGCGGTCTCCGTGGCCGAGTGCGCGCAGCTCCTCACGGCGTCGGACCATCTCGGCGACCTGCTCGAGGCCGCCCGAACGCTCCCACCATTGCGCACCGACGACGTGCACCTTGAGTGCGCCCTCGTCGAGCGCGCGGAGGTACGCCTCGTACGCGTCGGGCACGCCCGCGGCGGTCCCGATGAGGGCGTCCTGCCAGCCGGTGATGCCGAGCGCGATGAGCTCGTCCTGCGCGCGGAGGAGTCCGCGGTAGACGAGTTCGGGGTCGATCGGCGGCCGCACCGAGGCGAAGAGCTCGGCGGCACCTTCGTGGAAGGTGCCGGCAGGGTGCCCGTCGCTCTCGCGTTCGATGCGGCCGTCTTCGGGGTCGGCGGTCGTGGCGTCGACTCCGGCGATCCGCATCGCCGCCGTGTTCGCCCACGTGCTGTGGTGGTCGCGACTCGAGAGCAGCACCGGCCGGTCGGGCACGATCGCGTCGAGCAGCGCGCGCACGGGCGCGCCCCCCGGGAAGTGGTCCATCGACCAGCCGCCGCCGAGGATCCACGACTCGTCGGGGTTCGCTGCGGCGTACGCCGCGACCGTGGCGACGGCCTCGTCGGCGTCGCGTGCATCGGTGAGATTGCACTGGAGCAGCTCGACCCCGCCGCCGACCGGGTGGATGTGGGCGTCCTGGAAGCCCGGGCTGAGCAGGGCGCCGCCGAGCTCGACCACGCGGGTTCCCTCGCCGACGAGCGCGGAGGCCTCCGCCTCGGGCACGACCGCCGCGATCCGGCCACCGGTGACGGCCACCGCGTGACCCTCGAGCGGCTCGCCGCTGCCCGTGAACACGGATCCCCCGGTGAACAGCACGTCGGCAACTGACACGTCAGCCTCATTTCCTCATCGAATGCGTCGAACGAGGGCGACGCTAGCCCGACTCGCCGAGCGATGTCAACAGTGTTGACAGCATTGGTGACGCAGTCGTTATGCTGGCCCGGATGCCACGTCCGCGAGGTCATCGCGACACAGGGGTCGCGGGCGTGGCAGCATGAAGAGGCACGACCGAACCGACGAGCGTCTCGATCGCTCCACGAGACCGGGCGTGCGCCGACAGGAGGGGTGATGGCCACGACGAGCACGAGCCGCCGGCGCAGCACGGCGACGCCCGGAAAGGCCCGCCTCGACCGCGACTCGATCATCGCGGCCGGGCTCGAGATCGCGGCGACGTCGGCCTCGACCTCGCTCTCGGTGCGCGAACTCGGCGCGAAGCTCGGCGCCGACCCGACTGCGATCTACCGCCACTTCCGCAACAAGGAGCAGCTCATGCAGGCGCTCCTCGACGAGCTCATCCAGCGCAGCATGCTGGAGATCACCGCGGACGCCGCCGACTGGCGCGGCCGACTCCGTCAGATCGCCGTCGCCACGCTCGACTACTTCGCGAGCCACCCTGCGATCGGCGTCGAGGCGACGGTGCTCACCACCCACGGCACCGGCGAGCTCGATGCCGTCGAGTTCATGCTCGAGTGCTTCACACGGGCCGGCCTCTCCGGCGACGATGTCGTACGCCACTATGCGCTGTTCGCGGCGCACACCCTCTCGAGCGCGGCGGGCATCGCCCGAGCGCGCGGTGAGCGTCGCGAGCGCGGCGAAGGCGACGAGGCGTCCTCGGCCTGGTTCGAGGGGCCGATCCTGGCCGATCCGCGGCGCTACCCGCTCATCGCGTCGAACAGCACGAGCCTGATCGAACTCGAGGACCGAGAGCTCTTCGTGCTGGGCGTCGAGGCGATCATCCAGTCCGCCGAACGGACCGCCGCCGGCGCCTGAGCAGCGCCCTCGTCTCAGTGCCTGCACTGATTTCGAGGCAATCTGAGAAATTGCCTTGCAATCGGCGTGAGTTCACCGCTAGTGTCAGTGACCGGTGCGAACGCGCCAGAGCCCAAGAGAGGAGTTGATCCCAATGATGAAGCACATCTTCACCCCGGCATTTACCGCCGGCCGCACGGTGATCCTCCTCGCCGCTCCGGCCTGCTAGTTCTCCGCCCCGGCGACGCGTCTCTCGTACGCGACCGCCATTCCGCCCTCGAGGTGTGAGCTGCTGCGATCCGCGGCATCCGTCATCGACTGCTCGAATCGGTCGAACGGTCGCCCGGCCCGTCAGCCGCCCGGTTCGAAGGCCCGCGGCCCAGCCGCGCTCCCCCGGCACGCCCCGCCCGCACCGATTGCGAGGCACCCGCGCCGGCAGTCACCACCTCTCAGACGACGCCCTCGGCCACCCGGCCGACCGGCGCCCCGCACCGTCCGGTGCACCCAACCAACCCAACGAAGGACACGACGTGAACACCAGTTCTCTCGCCCTCGGCCAGTCCGACTCCGGACAGGCCATCGCCATGCGTGCCCAGGCACGCCGACTCAACGAGCGCATCGCCCTGCGCGCCGGCCTCGCACTCATCGCGTGGAGCCGTCGACAGAGCGAACGCACCTCGCACGAGGCCGTGATGCTGCGCCAGCAGAACACCGCACTCGCGCACCGGGTCCGCGCAGGCGATCTCCAGCGGATCGCCCTCCTCGGCCCCAACTTCTGAGTCGTGATCGTATGAACACCCTCACGACCATCCCAGCACCGGACGGCGCCGTCGCCCTCGCGGCGGCGCCGTTCGCGCGGCAGCGCATCGCCCTCGACCCCGTCGCCGACGGTTCGGCCGCCATCGCGGCCGGAGCTCCGACGTCGGGGTCGAGTGCCTCGCGCCCTACGCGCTCGGCGGCACCCCGTTCGGCGGTTCCACCGCATTCAGGCGGAGCGCGATGTCGAGCAGGCTCACGCGGTGCAGCGTCGACACCTCCCCGAGCGGAACCCACCGCGCCTCGTCGCTCGAACCGTCGACCTCGTCGCGCAGTTCGCCGCCGATGACGCTCGCACGGTAGATCACCCGCATCGCGTAGAGCGGCTCGGCGCCCGTCCGGCGCTTCGACGCCGGGATCACCATGGTGTCGATGCCGAGCAGGCGATCGATGGATGCCTCGTAGCCCGTCTCCTCCGCGATCTCCCGCCGCGCGGCCTGCACCGGGTGCTCGCTGCCCTCGATGCCGCCTCCGGGAAGCGTCCAGCCTGAGCGGCCGTGCTCGTTCCAGTGCGCGAGCAGAATGCGCTCGTCGCGGATGATCACGCCATACGCGGCGATGCGGATGTCCATCCCGTCACCCTACCCGCGCGGCCGGGGTCGAGCCCGAGTGCACGGAACGCGGCTCAGCCTTCGCGCATCGAGTCGTTCTGCACGGCGTCGAACTGCGACGCGCTGATCGTCGGGTCGCCTCCGAGGCCCTGCGCCCTCGCGACCTCGTCGTTCGGGTTGTACTGCGACACCTCGCCCCGGTCGTCGATGTACTCGTGGTACGCGCTGCGCCGGGCGTTCTCGCGGGCCGCGAAGCTGCTCCCGCGTGCGATGAGATAGACGAGCACCGTGATGAACGGCACGAAGATGAGGAAGAGCAGCCAGACCGCCTTCGCCCAGCCGGCGAGCTCAGGATCGCGGAACAGATCGGCGATGACCGAGAAGAGCGCCACCAGGTAGGCGACGAAGACGAAGAAACCGAACAGGCCGCTGAAGACGTCCCAGAAGTTGGTGTCGAATGCCATGGCAATACCCCCTGAAAGGCAATACCGGGCGAGATCGCCGGGTTGAGCCCACAGTATCGGAATGCGGGAGCGCGGCGGGGGAGGAATTGTGGAGTGTGGAGCCTAGGAGATTCGAACTCCTGACATCCTGCTTGCAAAGCAGGCGCTCTACCAACTGAGCTAAGGCCCCGAGCCGGATGCGAGGCATCCGCTTGTGTTGTGGAATTTTCAGAGTGGGGATACGAGGACTTGAACCTCGGACCTCTTCGTTATCAGCGAAGCGCTCTAACCGCCTGAGCTATATCCCCGTGTTTCGGCCGAAGGACAGACTACCTGAGACTTCAGGAATATCCGAATCGAGCCGAACTCGGCCGCCTAGTTGTTCGTGAACCCGACCAGGATGCCGCCGGTGATCTTCACACTGAGGTTGTAGAGCACCGCCACGATCGCGCCGAGCGCGGTCGTCACGACGAGGTTCAGCAGCGCGGCGACGACCGCGAAGCCCATCACGTTGCCGAGCGACAGGATCGACGACAGGTCGCCGCCGGTGCCGGCGACGTCCTTCACGAGCTCGTTGAGCTTCGCGAACACGTCGGTCGAGTTGAGGACCGTCCAGATGAGGAACGTCGCCACGATCGACACGACGGCGAGGCACACGGCCACGAGGAACGACAGCTTCACCGCCGACCAGAAGTCGATGTAGACGAGCCGCAGGCGCACCTGCTTGGCCGGGGCGCGTTTGCTCGACTTGCGGGCCAGCTTCTCGGCGACGCTACTCATTGACGGTTACTCCTTCTCCGGTGGATTCGGCCGCTTCGGACTCTGCGGCCTCCTCCACGAGATTCCGTTCGGAATTCTTCGCGATGGCGATGATGCGGTCGTCCACCGCGAACTTCGCGAAGACGACGCCCATCGTATCCCTGCCCTTGGCAGGAACCTCGGCGACATCGGAGCGTACCACCTTGCCGCTGGCAAGAACCACCAGCACCTCGTCGTCGGATCCGACGATGAGCGCACCGGCCAGATCGCCGCGATCCTCGTTCAGCTTCGCCACCTTGATGCCGAGTCCGCCGCGGTTCTGCAGGCGATACTGGTCGACCGCGGTGCGCTTGGCGTAGCCGCCCTCGGTGACGACGAACACGTACTGGGCACCGTCGACGTCGGCCGCGACATCCGGCTCATTCTCAGCGATCTCACCGGCGGCTCCCGAACCCGGCACGACCGAGGCCTCGAGCAGCGCGTCTCCGTCGCGGAAGCTCATGCCCTTCACGCCCGAGGTCGATCGACCCATCGGACGCAGCGCCTCGTCGGTCGCCTCGAAGCGCAGGGACATGCCCTTCTTCGAGACGAGGAGGATCTCGTCGTGCTCGTCGACGAGCATCGCCGAGACGAGCTCGTCGCCCTCGCGGAGCTTGATCGCGATGACGCCGCGTGAACGGTTGGTGTCGTACTCCTCGAGCGCGGTCTTCTTCACGAGCCCGTCGTGGGTCGCGAGCACGAGGTACTTCGCCACCTCGTAGTCGCGGATGTCGAGGATCTCGGCGATCTCCTCGTCGGGCTGCATCTCGAGCAGGTTCGCGACGTGCTGGCCCTTCGCGTCGCGGCCGGCCTCCTGGATCTCGTAGGCCTTCGCACGGTACACGCGGCCCATGTTCGTGAAGAACAGGAGCCAGTGGTGCGTCGTCGTCACGAAGAAGTGCTCGACCACGTCGTCGGCGCGCAGCTGCGCGCCCTTCACGCCCTTGCCGCCGCGGTGCTGCGAGCGGTAGTTGTCGCTGCGCGTGCGCTTCACGTAGCCGCCGCGGGTGACGGTGACCACCATCTCCTCTTCGGGGATGAGGTCTTCGACCGACATGTCGCCGTCGAAGCCGGGCATGATGTGCGTGCGGCGCTCGTCGCCGTACTTGTCGACGATCTCGGCGAGCTCTTCGGAGACGATCGTGCGCTGGCGCTCGGGCCGGGCGAGGATGTCCTTGAAGTCCGTGATCTCGGCCTCGAGCGCCTCGGCCTCGTCCATGATCTTCTGGCGCTCGAGCGCGGCGAGACGGCGCAGCTGCATCGCGAGGATCGCGTCGGACTGCAGGTCGTCGATGTCGAGCAGGTCCTTCAGGCCCGTTCGTGCATCGTCGACCGTCGCCGAGGCCCGGATGAGCGCGATGACCTCGTCGAGCGCGTCGAGCGCCTTGAGGTAGCCGCGCAGGATGTGCATGCGCTCCTCCGCCTTGCGGAGGCGGTACTGCGTGCGGCGGACGATGACGTCGATCTGGTGGTCGACCCAGTGCGCGATGAAGCCGTCGATCGAGAGCGTGCGGGGCACGCCGTCGACGATCGCGAGCATGTTCGCGCCGAAGTTCTCCTGCAGCTGCGTGTGCTTGTAGAGGTTGTTCAGCACGACCTTCGCCACCGCATCGCGCTTCAGCACGATGACGAGGCGCTGGCCGGTGCGGCCCGAGGTCTCGTCGCGGATGTCGGCGATGCCGCCGATCTTGCCGTCCTTCACGAGGTCGGCGATCTTGATCGCGAGGTTGTCGGGGTTGACCTGGTACGGCAGCTCGGTGACGACGAGGCAGGTGCGACCCTGCAGCTCCTCCACCGAGACGACCGCGCGCATCGTGATCGAGCCGCGACCGGTGCGGTACGCGTCGGTGATGCCCTTCACGCCGAGGATCTGCGCCCCGGTCGGGAAGTCGGGTCCCTTGATGCGCTGCAGCAGCGCCTCCTGCAGCTCCTCGCGGGATGCCTCGGGGTGCTCGAGGTACCACTGGGCACCCGAGGCGACCTCGCGGAGGTTGTGCGGCGGGATGTTGGTCGCCATGCCGACCGCGATGCCGACCGAGCCGTTGACGAGCAGGTTCGGGAACCGGGCCGGCAGGATCGACGGCTCCTGGGTGCGACCGTCGTAGTTGTCCTGGAAGTCGACGGTCTCCTCGTCGATGTCGCGCACCATCTCGAGCGCGAGCGGAGCCATCTTGGTCTCGGTGTATCGGGGGGCGGCCGCGCCGTCGTTGCCGGGCGAGCCGAAGTTGCCCTGCCCGAGCGCGAGCGGATAGCGGAGGCTCCACGGCTGCACGAGTCGCACGAGCGCGTCGTAGATCGCGGTGTCGCCGTGCGGGTGGAACTGGCCCATCACGTCGCCGACGACGCGGGCGCACTTCGAGAACGCCTTGTCGGGGCGGTAGCCGCCGTCGTACATGGCGTAGATGACGCGGCGGTGCACCGGCTTCAGTCCGTCGCGCACCTCGGGCAGCGCACGGCCCACGATCACGCTCATCGCGTAGTCGAGGTACGAGCGCTGCATCTCGAGCTGCAGGTCGACCTGGTCGATCTTGCCGTGGATGCCGGGAGCGTTCTCGTCGGCGCCGTTCGCGCCGGGATCGATCACATCAGATGTCAAGGAAACGCACGTCCTTCGCGTTCTTCTGGATGAAGTTGCGGCGGCTCTCGACGTCTTCGCCCATCAGGGTCGAGAAGATCTCGTCGGCGGCGGCCGCGTCGTCCATGGTGACCTGCAGCAGCGTGCGGGTCTCGGGGTTCATCGTGGTCTCCCACAACTCCTGGTGGTTCATCTCACCGAGACCCTTGTACCGCTGCACCCCGTTGTCCTTCGGGATGCGCTTGCCGGCCGCGACGCCCGCGGCGAGCAGGGCGTCGCGCTCCTTGTCGGAGTACACGTACTCGTGGTCGGCGTTCGTCCACTTCAAGCGGTACAGCGGCGGCTGCGCGAGGTACACGTAACCGAGCTCGATGAGCGGCCGCATGTAGCGGAACAGCAGCGTGAGCAGCAGGGTCGTGATGTGCTGGCCGTCGACGTCGGCGTCGGCCATGAGCACGATCTTGTGGTACCTGGCCTTCTCGGTGTTGAAGTCCTCGCCGATGCCGGCGCCGAACGCCGTGATCATCGCCTGGACCTCGGCGTTGCCGAGCGCTCGGTCGAGACGCGCCTTCTCGACGTTGAGGATCTTTCCGCGCAGCGGCAGGATCGCCTGTGTCTCGGGGTTGCGACCCTGGACGGCGGAGCCGCCGGCCGAGTCGCCCTCGACGATGAAGATCTCGGAGAGCGACGGATCCTTCGAGGAGCAGTCCTTCAGCTTGCCGGGCATGCCGCCCGACTCGAGCAGGCCCTTTCGCCGGGTCGCCTCGCGCGCCTTGCGCGCGGCGATGCGCGCGGTCGCCGCCTGGATGGCCTTGCGGATGATCTCGCGGGCCTGGGTGGGGTTGCGCTCGAACCAGTCGCCGAGCTGATCGGCCGTGACCTTCTGCACGAACGACTTCGCCTCGGTGTTGCCGAGCTTCGTCTTCGTCTGGCCCTCGAACTGCGGCTCGCTGAGCTTCACCGAGATGACGGCGGTCAATCCCTCGCGAACGTCGTCACCGGAGAGGTTGTCGTCCTTCTCCTTGAGGATGCTCTTCTCACGGGCGTACTTGTTGACCAGGGTCGTGAGTGCCGCACGGAAGCCCTCTTCGTGCGTGCCGCCCTCGTGCGTGTTGATCGTGTTCGCGTAGGTGTGCACCGATTCGGTGTACGCCGTCGTCCACTGCATCGCGACCTCGAGCGCGATCTTGCGTTCGGTGTCCTCGGTCTCGAACGAGATGATCTCGTCGTTCACGACGTCGGACTTCTTCGCGCGATTGATGTACTCGACGTAGTCGACGAGGCCGCGCTCGTAGTGGAACGTGTCGGTTCGCGGGCCCTCGACCGGAGCGTCGGTCACGTTCTCGACATCGGCGGGATCTGCCGGATCGGCGGCGTGCCGGAGGTCGGTGAGCGTGATGCGCAGGCCCTTGTTGAGGAACGCCATCTGCTGCAGGCGCGCGCGCAGCGTCTCGTAGTCGTACTCGACCGTCTCGAAGATGTCGGGGCTCGCCCAGAACGTCGTCGTCGTGCCGGTCTGATCGCTCGCCTCGTCCTTCGAGAGCGGAGCGAGCGGCACGCCGATCTCGTACGCCTGCCGCCAGACGTGGCCCTCGCGTCGGACCTCGACCTCGAAGCGCGACGACAGCGCGTTGACGACGGAGGCGCCGACGCCGTGCAGGCCGCCCGAGACCGCGTAGCCGCCGCCGCCGAACTTGCCGCCGGCGTGCAGCACCGTGTGGACGACCTCGACCGTCGAGCGACCCTCGGTCTTGTGCACGCCCACCGGGATGCCGCGACCGTCGTCGACGACGAGGATGCCGCCGTCGGCGAGGATCGTCACGTCGATCGCGCTCGCGTACCCCGCGAGCGCCTCATCGACGGAGTTGTCGACGATCTCGTAGACGAGGTGATGGAGTCCTCGTGGCCCGGTCGAGCCGATGTACATGCCGGGCCGCTTGCGTACCGCTTCGAGGCCCTCGAGAACCTGGATCGCGTCTGCACCGTATTCGGGCGCGCTCTCGGGCTTCGTCGGTTCCGCTGTCATGGGTGAATCAGGCTCCAAACCGTCGCGTTGGCGACTCTCGATCCTATCAAAGAGGCCGTCGTGAAAGGCCGTGAAAGGCCGCTCTCGCGCAATGAATCGGGTTCAGTGACCGTTTTCGTCTTCTCAGCCGTAGGTATCGCGTGGACCGCGCCCTGGAACCGATCTGGGGCCCTTTTTCCAGGTGGGGGCGTCCGGCCCTTGGAAGCGGATGGTCTCGACCCCGGCCCCCGGGTACCTCGAGACGATCTCGGTGACGAGCTGCGTGCGCATCAGTCTGAGCTGCGTCGCCCACGCCGTCGACTCGCACCGCACCTGCAGCACGCCGCCCTCGATCGCGATGGCCTCGGAGTGACGCGCCGTCTCCTCGCCGACGATCTCGGCCCAGGAGGCGAGGACGTCGTGCTGCGACAGCGGCCCCGTCCACCCGAGCTGCGCGCTCAGGCCGTCGAGCGTGGCGCCGAGCGCCTTCGGGTCGCGCCCCGGGGTGAACGGCTGGTTCTCGCCGTCGTCGCGAGTGTGCACCCGCGTCGCGCGCCCGGCCCGCAGCCGGGGCTCGCCGCCGAAGATCTCGCGGAAGTGCCGATACACCCGCGATGCCTCGGATGCCTCAGCCATCGGCCTGGTCTCCCTCTCGATCGGATGCCTCGTCGGCGACCTGTGCGGCGGCGGCGAGGTCGCTCTGCGGCGGCGCCTCGACGATGCGCCCCGACTCGATGTGCACGATACGCGCGACGAGCGGCGCCGGCACGTCCTCGAGGACGGCCGCGGTGACGAGCACCTGCTCGAAGCCGGCGATCGCGCCCGCGAGCCGCTCCCGGCGGAGCCGGTCGAGCTCGGCGAAGACGTCGTCGAGGACGAGCACCGGATCGCCCGTGCTCGAGTCGCGTCGGAGCAGCTCGGCCGAGGCGAGCCGCAGCGCGAGCGCGAACGACCACGACTCGCCGTGACTCGCATAGCCCTTCGCCGGCAGCCCGTTGAGCAGGAGGAGGACGTCGTCGCGGTGCGGGCCCACGAGGGTGACCCCCCGCTCGAGCTCCTTGCCGCGCAACGCGCCGAGCGCGGCGGCGAAACGGTCGGCGGTCGGCGCCGTCGAGCGGGGCGTGCCCGATGCGGCTGGACCCGCATCGGCTCCGTCGTCGCCCTCGGCGTCTCCGCCGTCGATCGAGAGCACCGCACGGAGCTCGGGGCGATGATCTGCGTCGACGATCGAGCGGTAGGCCGCCGCCACGGGATCGCCGAGCTCGGCGATGAGCGCGAGGCGCTGGTCGATGAGCTCCGAGCCGAGCGCGACGAGTCGTTCGTCCCAGATGTCGAGCGTCGTGAGCTTCTCGGCGGCGAGCCCGCGGGCGCGGGCGCTCTTCAGCAGCGTGTTGCGCTGCTTCAGCACCCGGTCGTAGTCGGCCATGACGCCGCCGAGGCGCGGAGTCCGCTGCACGAGCAGCTCGTCGAGCATGCGCCGGCGGACGCCCGGCTCGCCGCGGACGATCGCCAGGTCTTCGGGAGCGAACAGCACGCTGTGCGCGTAGCGCGGAAGTTCGCGGGTCTTCACGGGCGAACGGTTCAGCTGGGCCCGGTTCGCACCTTGCCGGTTGAGCTGCAGCTCGACGAGCAGCTCGCGGTCGCCGTGCGCGAGGAGGGCCCGGACGATCGCCGCGTCGGCACCGGCCCGGATCAGCGCCTGATCGCCCGAGACGCGGTGCGATCCGAGGGTGGCGAGGTAGCCGATCGACTCGACGAGGTTGGTCTTGCCCTGGCCGTTCCGCCCGACGAGCACCGTCGCGCCGGGCCCGAGCTCCAGCTCCGCGCGTTCGTAGTTGCGGTAGTCGGTGAGGGAGAGTCGGGCGACGTGCACGGGCACCGCTCCTCTCGTTCGACCACGCCTACGCTACCGGCGTCCGCCGACACCGCGGCACGCGGCATCCACCCGATCATCGACCGCCGCCGATGAGCCGACGCGACCCGGTCGAACCGGATCGCGCCGGCGCGGCGCGCCGAGCGGGTCAGCGCAGCAGCAGGTTCGGCTGGAGCAGGTACCGGTAGCTGTCGGCGCCGGCCTGCTCGCGGGAGGTCTGGCTGGTGATCAGCACCGGGCCGGGCTTGTTCGGGTTCTCGGTCTTCGTGAACGAGATGCGAACGAACTCCGAGTGCACGGCGCCGAGCCCGTCGAGGAGGAACTGCGGCTTCAGCGACACGACGGTGTCGTCACCGGTGAGGATCGCGTCGATCGACTCGGATGCCTGGGCCTGCTCCGAGCCGATCGCCTCGAGGGTGAGACCGTCGGCCGTGAAGCTGTAGCGCAGCGCCGCCTCGCGCTCGAGGACGAGGGCGACACGACGCGTCGCCTCGATCAGGTCGGCCGTGTTCATGACCGCGTAGTTGTCGACCGTCTCGGGGAAGAGCCGGCGGACCGGCGGGAAGTTGCCCTTGATGAGCAGCGACGTGACGGTCTTCTTGTCGGCGCTGAAGGCGATGAGCTCGCGGTCGTCGCGACTGGTGATCGCGACGGAGATGTTGCCGGCGTTGCCGAGGGTCTTGCCGACCTCCTGCAGGGTGCGGGCCGGGACGAGCGCGGTGATCGCCTCGTCGCCGGCGGCGACATTGCCGCCGTCCCAGTCGATCTCGCGTACGGCGACGCGGTAGCGGTCGGTCGCGACGAGGCCGAGGCTGTTCTCGCGCACCTCGAGCTGAACGCCCGTGATGACGGGGGTCACGTCGTCGCGCGACGCGGCGACGGCGACCTGGGCGACCGCGGCCGCGAACTCCTCGGCGGGCACGAGCCCGGACTGCTCGCCGATCTCGGGGATCGACGGGTACTCCTCGACCGGCATCGACAGCAGCGTGAAGCTCGCGGAGCCGCAGCTCACCGAGATGCGGCTCTCTTCGGTCGCGATGCGGACGGGGGCGTTCGGAAGCCGGCCCGCGATCTCTGCCAGGAGGCGACCCGAGACGAGCACCGTGCCCGGCTCTTCGACGTCGGCCTGGATCTCGGTCTGCGACGACACCTCGTAGTCGAAGGAGGACAGCACGAGTCCATCGGTGGTCGCCTTGATGAGGACGCCGGAGAGGATCGGCAGCGTCGTGCGCTGCGGAAGCAGCTTCACGGCGAAGGACACGGCCTCACTGAAGACGTCGCGGTTGACCTGGAACTTCACGGTTCTCCCGTCGTGGATGTCGCTTGGTGGCTCCCATGCTATCCGCACGACTGTTGACGGCGTCGGAGAATCCGCCGATCGCGGGGTCGCTTCGACCCGACCGAGCCCCCGCTCGAGGCCCGCCGACGACGAGGTTGTGGGAATCCCCCTTAAACAACTCTCTCTTAACGGTGTTAACCGTTGTGGAAACTGTGGATGGTGTTCAGAGACCCGCGGAACGACGCCGATCGCGGGCTGTTCGATCTGTGCACGGTGTGTGGATTCGAGCGCGGTCTCGTCGGGGTCGACTCGAACGCAGCACACTGTTCTGCACAGGCCGGCGACGCGTCTCAACAGTCATCAGGCGGTTGCTCGTTAACAATCCACAGGTTCTCCACAACTGTGGGAAGCGTGCTGAGATCGGTCTGCACGGGTGCTGCAGAGCCTTTTCGGGGTCGTCGAACGGGCGTGTCGGCGCCCCGGTGAGATCCCGAACCTGCGACGCCGGCACTCGACCACCGAGTGGGATCAGCGGTAGCGGGTGGTCTGCTTGATGCGCGCGGTGAGCTCGGTCACCTGGTTGTAGATCGAACGTCGCTCCTTCATGAGCTCCGAGATCTTCTTGTTCGCGTACATCACCGTCGTGTGGTCGCGGTTACCGAACAGTTGGCCGATCTTCGGCAGCGAGAGGTTCGTGAGCTCGCGGCAGAGGTACATCGCGATCTGCCGAGCCGTCGCCACGGCCTGCGAACGGCTCGAGCCGTACAGGTCGTCGACGGTGAGCTTGAAGTAGTCGGCCGTCGCCGTGATGATGTCGACCGGCGCCACCACGTTGTCGGAGTCGTCGGTGATGAGGTCCTTCAGTACCGTCTGCACGAGCGGCATGTCGACCGGCGTGCGGTTGAGGCTCGCGAAGGCGGTCACGCGGATCAGGGTGCCCTCGAGCTCGCGGATGTTCGACGAGACCTTCGACGCCATGTACTCGAGGATGTCGTCGGGCACCTGGAGGCGCTCGGACTGCGCCTTCTTCCGGAGGATCGCGATGCGGGTCTCGAGGTCGGGCGCCTGGACGTCGGTGATGAGGCCCCACTCGAAGCGGCTGCGCATGCGGTCCTCGAAGCCGGTGAGGTGCTTGGGCGGGACATCCGAGGTGATCACGACCTGCTTGTTGTGGTCGTGCAGCGTGTTGAAGGTGTGGAAGAACGCCTCCTGCGTCTCCGCCTTGCCCTGCAGGAACTGGATGTCGTCGATGAGCAGGATGTCGATGTTGCGGTACCGCTGCTGGAACAGCGAGCCGCGGTTGTTCGCGATCGAGTTGATGAAGTCGTTCGTGAACTCCTCGGACGAGACGTATCGCACGCGGATGCCGGGATACAGACTCATCGCGTAGTGACCGATGGCGTGGAGGAGGTGGGTCTTGCCCAGGCCCGAGTCGCCGTAGATGAAGAGGGGGTTGTACGCCTTCGCCGGCGCCTCGGCCACCGCGACCGCGGCGGCATGCGCGAACCGGTTCGACTGCCCGATGACGAAGCTCTCGAACGCGTACTTCGGGTTCAGGCGGGTGTCGCGCGAGGAGACCGGGCTCGTGTTCTCGAACACCGACTGCGGGGAGGCCGGCATCTCGACGGGATCGGGCTCGTTGCCGTAGCCGGGCTGCACGTCGGCCGCGCGTGCGGCCTCTTCGAGCTCGGGGTTCACCACTACGTAGAAGGAGGTGACCGGCGACGGCGCTTCGACGGCGCTCATCGCGGAGAGGAGGGACACCCGCATGCGCTGGTTCAGCATGCTCGCGGTGAAGTCGTTCGGCACCTCGAGGTAGAAGGTGCCGGCCGCGATGCCCTTCGGCTCCACCAGGTTCAGGAACCCCTGGAGCATCGGGGTGATCGCGTCGTCGTCTGACAGTCGATCGAGGATCGTCGCCCAAGTGTCGGAAATGGGCTGTTCTGTCATCGTTCCCCGCAATCAGGTTCTGGTGGTCTCGTGCGCCGCTCATCGATCCCCCATCGACGAAAGCAAGCGGCGCGAGGCGAGTGTTCACAGTGTTATCCACCCCCTGTGGGGAGATTCGGGGACTTGCCCGTGTTTCCGCGCACGAAGCTGGGGATAACTGGTGTCAAACGCTATCCGAGGAAGGCCCTGCCGACAAATGCCGATTCGAGGATTCGATGGCGTCGGCGTGTCGTTCCACAGGTGATGTCGAGGTTCACGGGATACTGTCGGGTTCGAACTCCACCTCCATCTCGGCGTCTCGGTTTGACCGTTCGCGTGCGAGGCCGTAGTTTTAATCAGTTGACCCAGCCCTTTCGGGCACCCAGTTTTCCCGCCGCCGAGCTGCAGCACCTGTCGCAGCCACTTCCCGGCGAGGAGATTCGACCAGCCGGAGAAGAAGAATGAGCAAGCGTACGTTCCAGCCGAACAACCGTCGTCGTGCCAAGAAGCACGGCTTCCGCCTTCGCATGCGCACCCGCGCGGGCCGTGCCATCCTGTCGGCACGTCGCGCCAAGGGCCGCACCGAACTCTCCGCATAGTTCTTCGGTGCTCGCCAAAGCCAATCGCATCACGAACGCCGACGACTACCGAGTCATCGTGCGCCGTGGTGCGAAGGTCGCCGGTGCCCACACCGTGAGCTATGTGCGCTCACGGGAGTCGGGCACCGACGCGCGCTTCGGCTTCATCGTTTCGAAGAAGGTCGGCGGAGCAGTTCGCCGAAACCTCGTCCGTCGACGGCTCAAGGCCGCGTGCCACGAGGTGCTCGGCGACGGTTTCGGCGGTGTCGACATCGTCGTGCGAGCGCTGCCGTCCGCGGCCGCCGCCGATTGGTCGGCGCTCCGTTCGGATGTGATCGGCGCCGTCTCGGACCGCCGAGTCCAAGACCGGGTGAAGGGCGGATGACATGCGTGATGCTCTGCTCTTCGTCGCGCTCCTCCCCCGGAACGCCGGGGTCCTCCTGATCCGCGGCTACCGCAAGCTGATCTCACCCCTCTACGGCGATGTCTGTCGCTACTACCCCTCGTGCTCCGCCTACGGACTCGGCTCCGTGCAGCAGCGAGGCCTTCTCGTGGGCTCGGCCCTCACCGCGTGGCGGATCCTCCGCTGCAACCCCTGGTCGCCCGGCGGCATCGACGATGTGCGCGCCGCCCGCCACCAGCGCTACCGCGTCACCGGCTTCGGCTGGGTCCTGCCGGCAGCTTGGGTTCACGCGGATGCCTCGGCGCCCGCGCCGCACGCGCACCTCCACGACCACGACCACCACGTGGCATCCACCGGTCTCGACCCGGTTCAGTCTTCGACCCGCAACGATGCGGCGATCGTCACCGCCTCCCCCACCATGTCCCGGAAGGACTGACACCGCCAAATGGACATCATCAGCCTGATTCTCTGGCCCATCAAGTGGGTCATCGAGCTGATCCTCGTTGCGTTCCACTCGCTGTGGACCTTCATCGGCATGGATCCCGACGGGGGTGTCACCTGGGTCCTCTCGATCGTCGGTCTGGTGATCGTCGTCCGAGCCGCTCTCATCCCGATCTTCGTCCGGCAGATCAAGAGCCAGCGCCGCATGCTCGAGGTGGCGCCGCAGCTCAAGAAGATCCAGGACAAGTACAAGGGCAAGAAGGACCAGTACTCGCGCGAGGCCATGTCGCGCGAGACCATGGAGCTCTACAAGAAGACGGGCACGAACCCGCTCTCCTCGTGCCTGCCTCTGCTGCTGCAGATGCCGATCTTCTTCGGTCTCTTCTCGGTGCTCAACGACGCGCAGCACGACAAGGCAGGCGTCGGCGTCTTCACGCAGGAGCTCGCGAACTCGTTCGCCAACGCCGAGTTCCTCGGCGCCCCGCTGAAGGCGACCTTCATCGGCGAGTGGAACCTGATGGTCGCCGGCGACGCCTTCAGCGTCAACGTGATGATCATCGCCCTCACGATGATCGTGCTCATGACCGCGTCGCAGTTCATCACGCAGCTGCAGATCGTCTCGAAGAACATGTCGCCCGAGACCAAGGCGAGCCCCATGTTCCGTCAGCAGCGCATCCTGCTGTACCTGCTCCCCCTCGTCTTCGCGTTCTCGGGTGTCGCCTTCCCGCTCGGCGTCATGTTCTACTGGCTCGTCTCGAACTTCTGGACCATGGGCCAGCAGTTCGTCGTCATCCGCAACATGCCCACGCCGGGCAGTGACGCTGCGAAGGCCCGCGAGGCCCGCCTCGCGAAGAAGGGCAAGCTCGTCGTCGAAGACAAGCCCGAAGGTGCGATCGCCGTCGAGGAGCCCAAGAAGACTCAGCGTCAGCAGCCCATCGGCAAGACGCGCGCCAAGAAGCAGGGGAAGTAACCATGACCGACGTGCAGCACGACGCAGCAGCCGAGCGCTCGACCTCGCAGCTCGAAGAAGAAGGCGACATCGCCGCCGACTACATCGAGGAACTGCTCGACATCACCGACCTCGACGGCGACATCGACATCGACGCGCGCAACGGCCGGGCCTACATCTCGGTGAACGCCGGTGAGGGTGCGAACCTGAACCTGCTCTCGAAGCCCGACACCGTCAGCGCGCTGCAGGAGCTGACCCGCCTCGCCGTGCAGACGAAGACCGGCGCCTTCTCGCGCCTCATCCTCGACATCGGCGGCTCGCGCGACGCGCGTCGCGACGAACTGGCTTCGCTCGTCACCCGTGCGGTCGAGCGCATCGAAGCCGGCGCGGCCGAGGCCTCGCTCCCTCCGATGTCGTCGTACGAGCGCAAGCTCGTGCACGACCTGGTGGGCGAGCACGGATTCCACTCGGAGTCGCGCGGCGAGGGTGCCGATCGGCACACCGTCATCACCCGCGGCGCCTGAGGTCTCGCACGCAACGATGATCGACGGACTCGAACCCGAACCCGCCGCAGCCGCGGAGCTCTTCGGCCCGCACCTCGAGAAGGGGCGCGCCTTCACGACGGCGCTCGCACGGCACGGCGAGGAGCTCGGACTCATCGGTCCGCTCGAACTCCCGCGGCTGTGGACGCGACACGTACTGAACAGTGCGCTCGTCGCGCCGCTGCTTCGCCCCGGACGGGTCGGCGACGTCGGCTCGGGCGCAGGTCTCCCAGGTCTGGTGCTCGCGATCATGCGGCCCGACGTCGAGTTCACGCTGATCGAGCCGATGGAGCGCCGTGTCGCCTGGCTCGAGCGTCAGGCCGAGGAGCTCGAGCTCGCGAACGTCACGGTCATTCGCGCACGCGCTGAGGAATCGAAGCTCGGCGACTCACTCGACCAGGTGACTGCGCGGGCGGTGAGCGCGTTGCGCACCCTCATCCCGGTCACCGCTCCCCTGCTTCGTGCCGGCGGCGAGCTCGTGCTCATGAAGGGCGCCGGCGTCGACGGCGAGATCGGCTCGGCCGAGAAGGTCATCCGCAAGTACAAGCTGAGCGACGTCGAGGTCCTCGTGCTCGGCGAGGGAGTCGTTCCCGACTCCGAAGTCACTCGCGTCTTCCGCGCGAAGGTCGACTGACCGCAGCAGGTCGTCGCCGCCCTCTCGGGCGATGTTTCACGTGAAACACTGCGTTGGGCCCGTGGATCGGAGATGTACTCCGACCCCACGGGCCCTTTGCCGTCTGGGCGATTCGTGGCGTAGGTGGGGTTGTCGCGGTGAGTTCGGCGATCCTCGTCGGCGTTGATCGTCGACCGGCGGGTGGCTGTCGCCCTTCTTCGATGGCGTTCGTCATCGCCGCCTCGCGGACCCTGAACCGCGTCCACGCTCCGTGTGACGCGTGGCGAAGAAGGCCTCACGGTCGGTGTGCGTACACTCCCCCATTCGCCTCGTCCCTCGCGACGCGAGCTGTCGAACGAGCGATCCCCTGCTGCGTGCTTCTGAAGGTGAACCGATGCCAGCTCGCGACGCACGGGCGAGTGGATCGATTGCGGGCCGAAACCATGGGGCACGCCGACTCCACTGGGAGCGCCGGGGGTGGCAGCGCGAGCGGAGCTGCCGATGGCGGCTGACGTTCGGGGGTTTGGAGGGTTGAGAACTGACGGATCCCAGATGCGGGTCATTGCCTGCTCAAGCGGAGATGGCGCACACATTCGTGGTTCCGAATACGGGCTTCCACGTCGGCATTCTGAGCGGGCCCTCCTCAGGTGTGGCGCAGCACGACTGACTGGCGGGAGCTGTAGTCCGAGTTCACCGACGACAGGGCGCCCGCGGACTGCATGTCTCGAGGACGCCCGCGATGGGCTGCGGGAGAGCACGGGCCCGATCGCACCGACCGTGACCGCGTGAACAGCTTGCCTCTGACGAGACCACGATCGTCCCCTGGAGTTCGCGGTCGGCGGTGCGGGGTGTCCCTCGCGATGAACCTGCGGCAATGACGCCTGCGGTCGGGGGCGCGGTCGAGGAGCTCGACGTAGTGGACGAGAGGTCGATCATCGGTTTCGCCGCCCCGCCTCACCGAGGGGATCGCCCGCTCGCCCAACGGAATGGATGCCGGCCACGAGATCGCACCTTCTTCATGCTCGGGTGCGATGTGCTGGAGTCGCTGCTTCGTTGCGCGCTGTTGGGACGGGTGGGAGCTCCCCGCTTCGCCGACGATGATCGATTCTTCGCGGCGGAAGGACTTCGGCTCGGGCTCGAGTCGTCCGGCATCGTACTGTGTGCCCGCGAGCGTGGCGATCGAGTGGTTCACGGCGTGGAAGTGGACCGAGGAGACGGCCCCCTCCTGCGTTCGGCACGAAGTCGAATCGTGGACGCGCCCCCGCAAGTCGGGCTGCCGGAGCAGGTACCGGCCTGCGAGACGTGTGAGGGGTCGCAGCCTCGCTGCTGGACTTGCTGTCGATCCGCAGCCTGCGGGGACTGGTGCGTCTGGAGTCGATCGTCGCCGGCGAATGAGGCACGGGAGGCCGGGGACTGATGGTCGGGTCGCGTGAAGAGAAGTGAACGGTGCGTCGGAGAGACGAGCGGGCTGATGGATCGAGGCGGTGTGTGTCGGCGGCGCGTGGCGGCTGCGGTTCCTCGATGATTGGACGTCGCGCGGAGCCGGAGCACCAGCGTTGATCAACTCGATCTCGCCGTGTGGGAACCGGCTCCACTTCCGGGGCACGGGAAACCGAGAAGTTCGAGCGGCGCCTGATTGTCGCACTGGTGGCGACTTCTGAGTTACTCATGGGTACTCCCCCGCGTGCTCGCGACCGACCCGATCCTCCATGGTCAGGCCGGTCGAGCACGTCGGCACCGACGTGTTTCACGTGAAACACTCACGCGGGGCGCGCGGCGGGCGCGGGGGAATCGCCCCGGGTGATCGTCGGCGGTAGTCGCGCATCGAGTCTCCGGAGCATCGCTGGTACACGGAGCAGTCATACGCGTGCTCGTTCGGCGAAGGATCGACTCCATCGGGATTCCGGGCGACGAGCCTCGGTAGTCGGTGGTTGGCAGGTCATGAGGGCGAGTTCTCCGAGATTTATCACGTCGGGCGCCGGCGTGGGAGTGCGTGCGCCCTCCCCCGAGGCCGCGTGAGTGTTTCACGTGAAACATCGAGGACACGCATGACTGGGAAGCGCGACGTACCGAACTCGGCACCACCCTGTGCACCGGACGGTGAGCCAAGGTGGGGCGAACGCCGAGCCCTTCCGAGGGCGCGCACGCAGTGTCCGTTCGTGGCCGACGGGCACTTCGAAACGTTTCGGGTCGCCTGGCTCTTGCAGCGCCGCAGCGGAGCGTTCGGAGTGACACGTGGGCGCACGAGTGTGCGGGCAGCGGATGTTTCACGTGAAACATCGCGAGCACCCTTCGTCGGGCGCCGCGGCAGCCCATTCTTGAGCGCGCGGACGAGT
The DNA here is from genome assembly GCF_042884595.1 of Agromyces sp. NPDC058126. NCBI lineage: Bacteria > Bacillati > Actinomycetota > Actinomycetes > Micrococcales > Microbacteriaceae > Agromyces > Agromyces sp. NPDC058126. Next base: position 155,421 of record NZ_JBHVTS010000004.1, read on the forward strand.
TGCTTGTTTCATCATCCCGATGGCGGCCTTTTCGACCGGCGCAAGTCGGTCGGGCCGGTTAGGCTTATCTCTCGGGTCGCGCCCGCGAAACGGGACGCAGGCGCATCATCGGTTTGGAGCAGAGGGTATGACACCTGGCGGGGGACGTGGATGGTTTCATCGCAAACGCCCCCACCAGAACGACGCCGCTGCAGACCTGAACACCGCAGATGACTCGTCGGTCGTACCCCAGCCGGTCGTCGCCGCCACTCCCGCCGCGGGCGTCGACGCCCCGGTCGCTCCGGCTGATCAGGCGAGCAACGGATCGACACCCTCGTCACTGAACGCCGAGCCGATTGAGCAGACCCTGCCGCAGACCCAGGGCTACTCCGCGGGCATCGACTGGGACGCCGCGACTGCCGCGGCGCTCTCGGATGATCCGGTGGAGGTTGGCGCATCGACGGCGCATGCCGTCGAGCACGCGCATGGGCCCGATCGGCTGCTCGAAGATCTCATTCGTGAGATCGTCGGCGACGCCGCAGTCGATACCGCGACTGCCCTGCAGACCGCGCCGGTCGTGGTGCAGCAGCATGTGGATGCGGTCGTGCCGGCGGCGGAGGCGAGCAGTGCAACGACTCCCCTCAGTGATGAGAGCGCGATCGGCGACCCACGGCCGACCTCCGACAGTCCGCAGCCCGCGCAGTCCATGCTGTCGACGCCTTCGCTCCCGAGCCCGAGCCCGACCCAGTCCGCGGCAGAACAGCCCGCGGTGGCGCTCGCAGAAGCCGCTTCAGGAGCGCCCACTGCCAACGCAGTGGAAGAGCTCGTCGAGCCCGCAGAAATTTCTCCGGCTTCGCCGGTAGAGACCACCATGGAGTCGGCGGTGCCCGCACCGGTCCAGCCGACCGCAGCCCCCGATGTTTCACGTGAAACATCGATCGATCACGGAGGAACTCCCCTGGCCTACGAACTTGCCGATGAAACACGTCGGCGCATCGCGCTCGAGGAATCGGTGCTGCCGCTGCCGCCCGCCACGCGAGTGCTCACGATCTCGAACCAGAAGGGCGGCGTCGGCAAGACGACCACCGCGGTGAACCTGGCTGCGGCACTCGCTCGTTCCGGTGCGAAAGTGCTCGTCATCGATCTCGACCCGCAGGGCAACGCCTCGACTGCGCTCGGAGTCGATCATCGTTCCGAGCAGAAGAGTGTCTACGAGGTGCTCGTAGCCGACCTCCCGCTCGCCGAGGTCATTCGCCCATCGACCGAGCACGAGCACCTCGACTGCGTTCCCGCGACCATTCACCTCGCCGGCGCCGAGATCGAACTCGTCTCGCTCGTGGCCCGTGAGCAGCGCCTGCGGCGCGCACTCGACACGCATCTCGCAACGATGGAGCGCCCGTACGACTACGTCTTCATCGACTGCCCGCCTTCGCTGGGTCTGCTCACGATCAACGCCTTCGTCGCGGCGCGCGAGGTGCTCATCCCGATCCAGTGCGAGTACTACGCACTTGAAGGCCTCTCGCAGCTGCTCAGCAACATCGAGCTGATCGAGAAGCACCTCAACCCCGAGCTCCGTCTCTCGACGATCCTGCTGACGATGTACGACTCCCGCACCAACCTCGCCCAGCAGGTCGCCCAGGAGGTGCGCGATCACTTCCCGGTACAGACGCTGCAGACGATCATTCCGCGCTCGGTGCGCGTCTCCGAAGCACCCAGCTACGGACAGAGCGTGATCAGCTACGACTTCGCGTCGACCGGATCCCTGTCTTACCGAGAAGCCGCCGCCGAGATCGCCCGTCGCGGCGCGGCCACCCCTGAGGAGTCGAACTGATGGCAAGCAAGCGAACCGGACTCGGCCGTGGCATCGGCGCATTGATTCCGAGTGGTGACGACGCGTCGCGGGCGAGCCGCCCGGTCGACGTGTTCTTCCCCGACTCCGACACGACTCCGGGCTCCTCCCCCGTCGCGGTCGCGGTCGTCGAGCAGGCTGCTGAGACCGAGGGTCTCGTCGCGGTGCCCGGTGCGCGCCTCGCGCGCCTCGACCCGAACGACATCGTGCCGAACGCGGTGCAGCCGCGAAGCGTGTTCGACCCCGAAGACCTCGCCGAGCTCGTGCACAGCGTCCGCGAGTTCGGGGTCCTGCAGCCGATCGTCGTTCGTCCGCACCCCGACCAGGCCGGCAAGTACGAGCTCGTCATGGGTGAGCGTCGACTCCGTGCGACGAAGGCCGCCGGCCTCGACACGATCCCGGCCGTCGTCAAGGACACCGCGAACGAGGACATGCTGCGCGATGCGCTCCTCGAGAACCTCCACCGCTCGCAGCTCAATCCCCTCGAAGAGGCGTCGGCCTACCAGCAGCTGCTCTCCGACTTCGGCATCACGCAGGAGCAGCTCGCCACCCGCATCGGTCGCTCGCGTCCGCAGATCTCGAACACGCTCCGACTGCTGAAGCTGCCCGAGCCGGTGCAGCTCCGCGTCGCCGCCGGTGTGCTGACAGCGGGTCACGCTCGCGCGATCCTCTCGGTCGGCGACACCGAGGAGATGCAGCGCTTCGCCGACAAGATCGTGAACGAGGAGCTGTCGGTTCGCGCGGCCGAATCGATCGCCACCAAGGAGCCGAAGGCGTCGCGCCTCAAGCCGTCGGCCGGCAAGCGGCAGGACTTTCTCGACGACCTGGCGACGCGACTCGGCGATCGCCTCAACACTCGGGTGAAGATCGCGCTCGGCGCCCGAAAAGGCCAGATCAGCATTGATTTCGCAACGGTTCAGGACTTGCGCCGAATCCTGAGCGAGCTCGGCGAGGAACTCGACGGCGTCTGATCGCGATTCCGTCGCAGAATCGCTCCTGACGAACTGAAATCGTTGATTTCGAGCGTCCGGAAACACGAGAACGGGGGTGGCCACGGCCACCCCCGTTCGTGGTTCAGGTCAACTTTCGGAAGAGTCCGAACCGGAGTCTGAGCCGGCCGCCGTCACCGAAACCGACCGGGCGTGCGCGGTGCGCACGAGCTGTCCGTAGATCGACGCCGCGTCCGATCCGGATGCCTCGATCGCGAGGGGCACGAGCGAGGTCTCGGTGAGACCCGGCAGCACGTTCGCCTCGAGGAACCACGGGGTGCCCGAGGCATCCACGATGAAGTCGATGCGAGAGAGATCGCGCAGGCCGAGGGTGCGGTGCGCGAGGACCGCCGCCTCAGTCACGGCCGCGAGCTCGGCCTCGCTGAGTCGCGACGGCGCGTAGAAGGTGGTCTCCCCCGCGTTGTAGCGAGCCTGGAATCCGTAGATGCCCGTGGTCGGCTCGATCTCGACGGCGGGCAGCGTGGTGGGGCCGTCGCCGGTATCGATGACGGTCACGGCGATCTCGGTGCCGACGACGCGTCGTTCGACGACGGCGACGTCGGCGTAGGTGAACGCCTCCACCATGGCTCGGGGAAGCTCGTCGGTCGTCTCGACGATGGTCACGCCCTGTGCTGATCCGCCCGAGGCCGGTTTCACGACGAGTTCGCCGTCGAGCTTCTCGCGCACGACGCGCAGCACGCTCGAGGCGCCGAGCTCGCGGAATGCCTCGTGCGACAGCACGATCGACTCGGGCACGGCGACGCCGGCCTCGGCGAGCAGCGAACTCGCGACGGGCTTCGACCAGGCGCGCCGCGCGGCCTGCCCTGACGAACCCACGGTCGCGACGCCGAGCGCCGCGAGCAGGTCGAGCAGCGAACCGTCCTCACCGCTCGACCCGTGCAGCGCGGGGAACACGACGTCGGGTCGCTCGTCAGCGAGGTAGGGCAGCAGCCCGGCGTCGGGATCGCGCAGCGTCACTCGGTGCCCGGCTGCGGTCAGGGCGTCGGCGACGCGACGACCCGAACGCAGCGAGACATCCCGTTCATGCGAGATGCCACCCGCGAGAACGACGACGTGCAATCCGTTGGATTCGCTCATGATCAGGGATTCTCCGCTCAGCGAGGTTGGGATCGAGGGCTACTTGAGGTCGGACGGCGGAGCGGATTCGAAGCCCACGCTCGGCGGCAGCTGCAGCGTGCCCGTGCCGGCGAAGGTGTCGAGCAGGTCGAGTTCGCCGTTGACGACGGTCGCGAGGCGCCGGATGCCGAGCCGAATCGCCTCGGGCGTCGGATAGCAGAACGACAGCCGCATCGCGTGGCGGCCGCGGCCGTCGGCGAAGAAGGCGGTGCCGGGCGTGTAGGCGACGAGCTCCTTGACTGCGCGGGGCAGCATCTGCTTCGAGTCGAGCACGTCGGGCATGGTGACCCAGACGTAGAAGCCGCCGTTCGGGTTCGTCCACGAGAGCTGCGGCAGGTACTCCCCCAGCGCCTCGATCATCGCGTCCTTGCGTTCGCGGTAGACGCCGCGGAAGGTGTCGATCTGTGCGCGCCAGTCGGCGGTCGCCAGGTATTCGGAGACGACGAGCTGGCTGAACGACGACGGCGAGAGGATCGCCGACTCGGCGGCGAGGATGAGCTTCTCGCGGATCGCGTGCGGTGCGAGTGCCCAGCCGACCCGGAAGCCCGGCGCGAGGGTCTTCGAGAAGGAGCCGAGGTAGATGACGCCTTCGGCGTCGAGCGAGCGCAGCGCGTTCGGGGCCGGCTCGTCGAAGTGCAGCAGGCCGTACGGATTGTCTTCGAGCACGAGGATCTCGTTGCTGCGACAGATCTCGAGGATCTCGGGGCGGCGCTCGGCGGAGAGCGTCACACCGGCGGGGTTGTGGAAGTTCGGGATCGTGTAGAGGAACTTGATGCGTCGCCCCTGGCCGCGCAGGTGCGCGATGGTCTGGCGGAGGGCCTCGGGGATGAGTCCGTTCTCGTCCATCGCGACGTGCATCACGCTCGCCTGGTACGAGCGGAACACGCCCATCGCGCCGACGTACGACGGCGCCTCGGCGAGCACCACGTCACCGGGGTCGAGGAAGAGCTTGGCGACGAGGTCGAGCGCCTGCTGCGAGCCCGTCGCCGTCACGACGTCGTCGACCGCTCCGCGGATCCCCTCGATGGCCATGACCTCGAGAATCTGCTCGCGAAGTGCGGGAATCCCCTGACCAGAGCCATATTGCAGGGCCGTCGGGCCCTGCTCGCGCATGACCTTGTCCATCGAGGAGACGATCAGGTCCTGCGGGAGGGCGGAGACGAACGGCATGCCGCCGGCGAGCGAGACCACCTCGGGGCGCGACGCGACGGCGAACAGGGCTCGAACCTCGGAGGCGGCCAGGCCGGCGGCTCGCTCGGCGTAGTTCGCGTACCAGGGGTCGAGGTTGTTGCCGGTCCGCTGGGGGACGCCGTCAGAGGTCACTGCGAGTTCCGTTCTGCTCGGGATTTCCATGCTAGTTGCCGGTGAACCGGCGAAATGACGGATGCCACGTGGCATCCGCCGTGGGGATGCGAAAGACCCGCCCGGCTTTCGCCGGACGGGTCTTCGTACGAATCGACCGCCGACTACGCGATGTAGGCGGCGAGGTCGGCCTCGAGGGCCGGCTTGGGCTTCGCGCCGACGAAGCTCTGCACGACTTCGCCGCCCTTGAACACCTTGAACGCCGGGATCGCGGTGATCTGGTACTTCATCGCGAGGTTCGGGTGCTCGTCGACGTTGAGCTTGACGATGTCGATCTTGTCGGCATGCTCGGTCGCGATCTGGTCGAGGATCGGGCTGACGGCGCGGCACGGGCCGCACCACTCGGCCCAGAAGTCGACGATGACGGGCTTGTCGTTGTTGAGGACCTCCTGCTCGAAGGTGGCCTCGGTCACTGCACGTGCGGACATTGCGTTCTCCTTAGTGGAAGCGTGGAAGCTGGGTGGGATCCGGTGACACGGAACCCCGTGGGGATGCCGCGTTCCGGGCGTCTATTCGGCCGCGACGCCGGCGAGTTCGGGGGCTGCCACTGGAGCAGCCTCTTCGTCGTCGCCCGACTCGAGCGCGGCGAGGTAGTGCTCGGCGTCGAGCGCCGCTGCGGCGCCCGAACCGGCGGCGGTGATCGCCTGGCGGTAGCTCGGGTCGATGACGTCGCCCGCGGCGAACACGCCGGTCACGCTCGTGCGGGAGCTGCGCCCGTCGACCGCGATGGTGCCCTCGGCGGTCAGGTCGAGCTTGCCGTGCACGAGGTGGGTGCGGGGGTCGTTGCCGATCGCGACGAACAGCCCGTCGAGGTCGAGGCCGCGCTCCTCGCCGTTCACGGTGTCGCGCAGGGTGACGCCGGTGACGGCCTCGGTGCCGTGGATCGCCGCGATCTCGGCGTTCCAGATGAACTCGATCTTCTCGTTGTCGAAGGCGCGCTGCTGCATGATCTTCGAGGCCTTGAGGGTGTCGCGGCGGTGGATCACGTAGACCTTGTCGGCGAAACGCGTGAGGAAGGTCGCCTCCTCCATCGCCGAGTCGCCGCCGCCGACGACCGCGATCGTCTTCTGGCGGAAGAAGAAGCCGTCGCAGGTCGCGCACCACGAGAGGCCGTGGCCCGACAGCACCTCTTCTTCGGGCAGGCCGAGCTTGCGGTAGGCCGAGCCCGTCGCGTAGATGACGGCAGCGGCCTCGTGGGTCTCGCCGTTGCCGAGCTTGACGCGCTTGACCGGGCCGTCGAGCTCGAGCTCGACGACGTCGTCGTAGACGACCTCGGTGCCGAAGCGCTCGGCCTGCTGCTGGAAGTTCGTCATCAGGTCGGGACCCATGATGCCCTCGGGGAACCCGGGGTAGTTCTCGACCTCGGTGGTGTTCATGAGCTCGCCGCCGATCTCGACCGAGCTCGCGATGAGCAGGGGTTTCAGCTGCGCGCGGGCGGCGTAGATCGCGGCGGTGAAGCCGGCCGGGCCCGAACCGATGATGATGATGTCGCGCAACGATGCTCCTTGATGCTCTCAGCGGTGCGTCAGTGATGCGGCCTCCGGAGATTCCGGAGGTCACGCCATGGTCAACACAGTCTAGGCGCCGCGTATTCCGGCCGCCTGAGCGCGCGCAGAGTGTGACGGATGCCTCGGGTCGGGCGGTTCGCCGCCCGACTCAGCCGCGGCGCAGGCGGCGCAGCACCGGCTCGGCGAAGCCGCGGAGTTCGGGGGTTCGGATGAGCCAGAGCACACCGAAGTAGACGGCCGACATCGCGACGCCGATGACGGCCATCGAGATGAGCGACGGGATGAGGCCCGACATCGCGAAGCCGTCGGGCGAGATGCCGCCGAGCAGCACGAGGGTGACGAAGCCGACGAGCAGGGCCGGAATGGCGCCGATCGTGTAGCGCACGAAGCTCGATGCGATGTGCCAGCCGTCGATGGTGCCGAGCCGGCGTCGCAGCAGTACCGCGGCGAGCACGAGCTGTGCGCAGCACGCGAGCGAGGTGAGCAGGGCGATGCCGATCGCGATGAACTCGGGCAGCACGTTGAGGAGGAGGAGCGCGCCCGCGCTGAAGAGCACCACCTGGAAGAGCGTGAAGAAGAACGGGGTCTTCGTGTCGCCGAGGGCGTAGAAGGTGCGCTGCACGATGAACAGCAGGCTGAACGGCAGCAGCCCGAGCATGTACGCCACGACGACGTTGCCGAACTCGATGTGCGTCTCGAACGAGGCGGTGCTCGCGAATGCGGTCGCGAACGGGTAGCTGCACATCACGAGCACGATCGCGGCGAGCACGATGATGAGGCCGACGCCGCGCGCCGCGCTCGAGAGGTCGGCGCGCACTCGGTTGAGGTCGCCGTGCGAGGCGTGCTCGCTCATCCGGGTGAAGTACGCGGTCGCGATCGAGACCGTGATGACCGAGTGGGGCAGCATGAAGATGAGCCAGGCGTTGCCGAGCGCCGCGACCGAGGCACCCTGGCCCGAGGCGGTACCGACCACGTTCGTCTCGACGAGTCCCGCGAAGGTCGTGAGCAGCAGCATGCCGAAGGTCCAGCTCGCCATGCGCCCGGCGTCGCCCAGCCCGACGCCGCGCCAGCGGAAGTCGGGGCGGTAGCTGAGGCCGATCCGGCGCCAGAACCAGAACAGCACGAGCGCCTGCACCGCGATGCCGAGCGTCGCCGAGCCGGCGAGCACGGCGATCATCGCCGGATCCCATGCCTCGGGTGCGCGGTGGCCGTCGGGGTCGCTGCCCCAGATCGCCATGAAGACGACGAGGCCCGCGATCGCGACCACGTTGTTGAGCACGGGCACCCAGGTGAAGGGGCCGAAGCTGCGCCGGGCGTTGAGCACCTCGCCGAGCAGTGTGTAGAGGCCGTAGAAGAAGATCTGCGGCAGGCACCAGTACGCGAAGAGCGTCGCGAGGTTGCGCGTCGACTCGTCGAGCTTGATGCCGTAGAGCATCGTGAGCAGCGGCGCCGCGATCGTCGCCAGGATCGTGATGCCGGCGAGTACGACGAGTGCGAGCGTCAGCAGGCGGTTGATGTAGGCCCGGCCGCCGTCGGCGTGGAGACCAGCCCGGACGATCTGCGGCACGAGCACCGCGCTCAGCACGCCGCCCGCCACGACGACGTAGACCGTGTTCGGCAGCTGGTTCGCGACCGCGAACGCGTCGGCGCTCGGCGACTTCGTCAGGCCGATCGCGCTCACGAGCACCGCGGCCTTCACGAAGCCGAGCACCCGGGAGACGATCGTGCCGGAGGCGAGGAACAGGCTGGCTCGGCCGATACGGTCGTCAGTCACGCTTGGGATCCTCGGGGTCGGAAGCTTCGGTGGGCTCGTCGACGGGCTCGTCAACGGGTTCGGTCGTCGCAGCGGGCTCATCGGCCTCGCCCGCGCCCGCCGGCTCGGAAGTCGTGTCATCCGCGACCTGCACGACAGGGGCGTCGACCGCACCGCTCGCCTCGGCCGCGCGCTGCTTGCGGCGACGGCGGATGTTGCGCCAGATGCCGAAGCCGAAGAAGAGCACCAGTGCGGTGGCGAGGATGCCGGCGCCGAGGCCCTCCCAGTCGGCCTGCACGTTGCCGGTGATGAAGACGGTGCGTCCGACTGAGACTCCGGTCGGCGACGAGAGGGAGATCGCGATGGTCACCTCGCCGCGGCCGACGCCCGCGGTGATCGGCACCGGCACCGTGCTCCGGGATTCGGCGGGGATGGTCGCGGTGACACTCTCCTCGACCACGAGTCGGCCGTTCGACGGGTCGGCGGAGACGACCACGGTCACCGGGTACGGGAGGGCGTTGAGCACGGTGACCGGCAGCGGCGTCTCGCGCGCGAAGATGTTGACGCTCGAGGAGGGCACGACCGACACGGACTCGGTCGTCGCGCGTCGCGCGGCGAGCCATTCGGCGACCGCGGTCTCCCATGCCGCACGGTCGGAGAGCCAGGCGACGTCGAGCATCGCGAGGAGGTCGCGCCGGACCGGATCGTTCAGCAGCGCAGGGTCGTCGAGCACGGTCGAGAACTCGGCGACCGAGTCCGCGGCGGCGAGCATCCGCTCGGCGGAGTCGACGCGGGAGGCGTCCTCGGCGAGGTCGACGAGTGCGCGGGAGGTGGGCGGCGCGCCGATCGCCTCGGCGAGACCCGCGGTGCTCGCCGACGACGCCCTGACGAGCTCGTCGAGCGTCGCGGCCACCCGAGTCGAGTGGTCGCCCGCGTCGCGGCCGAAGGTCGCGAGCAGCGCCGAGGGCGAATCGCCCGAATCGAGTGCGAGTTCCGCGAGGAGGTGTCCGGTCGCCGAGCGCCATTCGGTGTCGGAGTCGGCGACGGATGCCTCGCGCAGCGGCGCGGTCAGCCGTGCGTCGGCGACGACGGCGGTCGAACCGTCGATCGACGCGGCGGCGCCGACGCGCCCGCCCGGAGCGGTGACGTTGCCGGGCGACAGGATGGCAGTGGTGAGCCCCGCCCCGTCGAGCACCGCCAGGTCGCCCGCGGCGACCGTGTCGTCGGCGGGCCAGGCGATGTCGGTGCGGGTGTAGGGCCATTCGAGCAGCATCTCGGTGCTCGGCACCTCGCCGGGTGCGGGCGGAGTCGGTTCGGGCTCTGCAGGCGCGGTCTCGCCAGGGGCGGGCGTGGCCGTGGCGCCGTCGACCGGTGCCTCCGTCTCGTCCGTCTGGTCGCCCTCACCCTCGGGCGCGGGCTGTTCGGGGAAGTCGGCGGGGTCGAGCTCGTCGGCGAAACCGGTCGGCGCGAGCAGGGTCTCGAGGCCGAGTTGCGCCTGCAGCGCGACATCCGCGTCTGCATACGCGAGCGGGAATATCTCGTTGCCGGCCTGGCCGAGCCGGTCCAGCCACTCGACAGCCGACGCCGGTGCAGAGCTGCCGAGCGCGCGGATCGAGGCGATGATGCGGGGGTCGACGCCGATCGCGACCGGGCGCCCGGCGACCGCGTCGAGCTGCCGGTCGAGCAGCCCGAGCGGTGACGTCCACTCCTCGAGCGACTCGGCGTCGAAGAGCCCGGTCGAGCTCGCGGGAACGGTGAGCGGGTAGACGAGCGCGACCGAAGTGGCGCTCGTCGACGGTGCCGCCGACGTGGCGAAGGCGTCGGTGCCGGAGGCGACGAGCATGTCGTCGACCACGAGTTCCGCGCCGAGCCCGAGCACGGGTGCGTCGCCGGCTTCGGCGATCGCCGAAGCGGGCACGGTGAAGGAGACGAGGGTGCTCGATCCCGCCGGGACCGGTCGGGTCTCGGCTTCGCCGAGCGTCACGCCGTCGGGGGCGGTGCTCTCGTCGGTCGCGCCGGCACTCGCGAGCCAGGCGTCGAGTTCGTCGGAGTCGTCGATGTCGCGGTCGGCGCGGGTGAGACGCAGGGTGCCGGCGGCGAGGGCCTCGGCGGTGGCGTTCTCGACCTCGACCTGCACGGTCAGCGGCTGCCCGGCGGTGATGGTCGTCGCGCTCACGGGCGCGATGTGCAGTGCGATCCCCTCGGGATCCTCCGCGGGAGCCTGGATCGGGACGGGGGCGGCGCGGCGTTCGCCGTCGGGCACGCCCGCGACCGCCAGCGCGCCGAGCGGAGCGGCGACGACCGCGCACACCGCGGCGGCGGCGATGCCCAGCGCGACGCCGCGGCGGCGTCCGGTGCCGGACGTTCGCGCCGATGCGTGCGCCGTGTCGATCGAACGCGCGGCCAGCCCCGTGACATCCGCATCGCTCGACGAAGCCGTCGCCGGAAGCCGATCGCCGCGCGCGCGCGCAGGAGTCGAGTCGGCTGCCATGCAGGCGATTCTACGGTGAGCGAGCCGGGCATCCGCTCGATGCGTTCCCGTCCGGCAACCGCTCCCCGCGTCGCCGACCCGCCCGCTGAACATGGCCCGCTTAACATGGGAGGCATGCAGAGTGTCGCCGCAGCCCTCGACCGCCTGGCCGAGGCGGCGGCTTCGCCGACCGTCGCGAAGCTCGCCTCGGCGTTCGAGCAGGCGGGTCACGAACTGGCGCTCGTCGGGGGCCCCGTCCGCGACGCGTTCCTCGGCCGCGCGATGAACGACCTCGATTTCACGACGGATGCCACGCCCGACGAGATCCTCGCGATCGTGAAGCCGATCGCCGAGGCCCACTGGGACATCGGCCGCGCCTTCGGCACGATCGGCGCGAAGGTCGCCGGCGAGACGGTCGAGATCACGACCTACCGGGCCGATGCGTACGACGGCGACTCGCGCAAGCCCGAGGTGGTCTTCGGCGACTCGCTCGAGGCCGACCTCACCCGGCGCGACTTCACCGTGAACGCGCTCGCGTTGCGCCTGCCGCAGCTCGAACTCGTCGACCCGTCGGGCGGCGTCGAAGACCTCGTCGCGAAGGTGCTGCGCACCCCGGCCTCCCCCGAGCAGTCGTTCGGCGACGACCCGCTGCGCATGCTCCGTGCCGCGCGCTTCGCCTCGCAGCTCGGATTCGAGGTCGAGGATGCCACGACGCAGGCGCTGAGCGACCTCGCCCCCGAGATCGACCGCATCTCGGCCGAGCGCGTGCGCGACGAGCTCGCCAAGCTGCTGCTCACCGATGCGCCGCGACCCGGGCTCCGCCTCCTCGTCGACTCGGGGCTCGCCGCACGGGTGCTGCCCGAGCTGCCGGCCCTGCGCCTCGAACGCGACGAGCACCACCGCCACAAGGACGTGTACGAGCACAGCCTCACCGTGCTCGAACAGGCCATCGACTACGAGCGCGAGCGCGACGTAGCCGGGCGCCCCGACCTCGTGCTCCGGCTCGCGGCGCTGCTGCACGACATCGGCAAGCCGGCAACGCGCCGCTACGAGTCGGGCGGGGCCGTGAGCTTCTACCACCACGACGTCGTCGGTGCGAAGCTCGCCCGCAAGCGCCTGCGCGCACTGCGCTTCGACAACGACACGGTCGCCGCGGTCTCGCGCCTCATCGAGCTGCACCTGCGGTTCTTCGGCTACACCGACGGCGCGTGGACGGACTCGGCCGTGCGCCGCTACGTGCGCGACGCGGGCGACGCCGAGCAGCTCGAGCGGCTCCACATCCTCTCCCGCGCCGACGTGACGACCCGCAACCGCCGCAAGGCCGACCAGCTCGCGTTCGCCTACGACGACCTCGAGGAGCGCATCGCCGTGCTCGCCGAGGAGGAGGAGCTCGCGGCGGTGCGCCCCGAGCTCGACGGCCAGCAGATCATGAAGCTGCTCGACATCAAGCCGGGACCCGTCGTCGGCGAGGCCTACAAGTACCTGCTCGAGGTGCGGCTCGACGAGGGCCCCATCGGCGAGGACGCCGCGGCCGACCGCCTGCGCGCCTGGTGGGCCGCTCGCGAGTGAGGCGAGGCCGGGCCGCGGTCGTGGTCGCCTTCGCCGTCTCCCGGCGGAGTTCGAGGCATCCTCGCTGTCGAATGGCGCGAGCGCGGGGCATCCGTTACCATTGACAGGTTGCCCGTGCGCCTCGATTGCGAGGCCTCCTCGGTGCGACGTATGCACAACCCTCCTGTTGCAGAGATCCTGCAGCCGCTGAGTCCGAAGGAGGTGGGTTAGTCATGCACCAGTACGAGCTGATGGTCATCCTCGATCCCGAGATCGACGAGCGCACCGTTGCTCCCAGCCTTGACAAGTTCCTCAACGTCATCCGTAACGATGGCGGCACTGTCGACAAGGTCGACATCTGGGGACGTCGTCGCCTGGCTTACGAGATCAACAAGAAGAACGAGGGCATCTACGCCGTCGTCGACTTCACCGCCGAGTCCGCGACCACCAACGAGCTCGACCGCCAGCTGAACCTCAGCGAGGCCGTCATGCGCACGAAGGTGCTCCGCGCCGAAGAGGCGATCGCCCAGGTCGCCGCTCACGCGAAGGCCCAGGAGGCGAAGGCTGCCAAGAAGGCCGCCGCCGCAGCCAAGGCCCCCGCCAAGAAGGACGCCTAGTCCCCATGGCCGGCGAGACCATCATCACCGTGGTGGGCAACCTCACTGCAGATCCCGAGCTGCGTTACACGCAGAACGGTCTGGCGGTTGCCAACTTCACCATCGCCTCCACTCCTCGTACGTTCGACCGTCAGGCGAACGAGTGGAAGGACGGTGAAGCGCTGTTCCTGCGCGCGAGCTGCTGGCGTGAATTCGCCGAGCACGTCGCCGGTTCACTCACCAAGGGTTCCCGGGTCATCGCTTCCGGGCGTCTCAAGCAGCGTTCCTACGAGACGAAGGAAGGCGAGAAGCGCACCACCATGGAGCTCGAGATCGACGAGATCGGTCCCTCGCTCCGGTACGCCACCGCTTCCGTCACTCGAGCGCAGTCGAACCGCGGTGCGGTCGGCGGCGGCGGCTCCTTCGGGGGCGGCCAGTCCGACGACGCATGGGCGCCCAGCGCTCCCGCAGCCCAGCAGCAGCAGGGCGGCGGGGATGTCTGGAACACGCCCGGCACCGGCTACGGCGACGAGACCCCCTTCTAATATTCGGCGGGCCCTGCGGCCCGCATCCTCAAGACAGGAAAACCAATGGCTGGAAAGAGCAGCGGCGATCGCCGCAAGCCGAGCCGCGGGAAGGGCGCGAAGAACGCCGCCCCGGCGAAGTCGATCAAGGTCGGCATCATCGACTACAAGGACGTTGCGACCCTTCGCAAGTTCATCTCGGAGCGTGGAAAGATCCGCGCCCGTCGCATCACCGGTGTCTCCGTGCAGGAGCAGCGCCTCATCGCCCGCGCCGTGAAGAACGCGCGCGAGATGGCGCTCCTGCCCTACTCGGGCTCCGGCCGCTAAGGAGCACGACAATGGCAAAGGTTATTCTCACGCACGAGGTCACCGGCCTCGGCACGGCCGGCGACGTCGTCGAGGTCAAGAACGGCTACGCGCGCAACTACCTGGTTCCCCAGGGCTTCGCGACGCCGTGGACCCGCGGTGGCGAGAAGCAGGTCGAGCAGATCAAGGCCGCTCGCGCGGCTCGCGCCCTGCACTCGCTCGAAGACGCGCAGGCCCTCAAGGCCAAGCTCGAAGCGGGCAAGGTCAAGCTGGCCGTCAAGGCCGGCCTCGGCGGCCGCCTGTTCGGCTCGGTGAAGACGGCGGATGTCGCGGACGCAGTCGAGGCCGCAGGCCTCGGCTCGGTCGACAAGCGCAAGATCCAGATCCCCACGCCGATCAAGTCGGTCGGCGACCACGAGGCGACGGTTCGTCTGCACGACGAGCTCACCGCGACGATCATCCTTCAGGTGGTCGCGGCGAAGTAATCGCCCGAGAGATCGCGAGCGGCGGTCGGGAGCTTCGGCTCCCGGCCGCCGCTTCGTCGTTCCGGGCCGCCCGGCGCGCTCGAGCGGGTCCCCCGGACGGGTGCTGCCGGTGCGTGGAATCCCACGCAGCACCTACACCCGCGCAGGGTACGCGCGCAAGTCCACATCCGGGTTCCCTGTGACTGTTGTACACAGGTGGAGAACCAGCTGGGGAATGTTCCTGAAGAAGTTTTTCCCCACAGGTGTGTAAAGTATTTATGCCTGATCAGCACTGAATTCAACTCGTGTAATTCACACGATTTCCACAGTTCTCCACAGGTGGAGTACACATGTTGAACGGCGTTTCGCCCAGATTATCCCCAGAGTTATCCACAGGCTGGCTTGTGCTGTGGACGAGCCGCTCATATCGTGAAGCAGCGTCCCACGAACAGTGGATCTCCTCGCGTCGATGAGCCGGTGTCGGTGGCTCCGATGACACTGGAGTGCGGGCGCGGGTAGCTCGCCCGCACGAGCTCGAAAACGGAGGTCATGGAGTTGTCGATCGCGCACATCGGGCTCGCCGAACCGGTCGATGAGACCGACGCCCGACGAGGCGAACGAGTTCCTCCCCACGACCTGCTCGCCGAGCAGAGCGCCCTCGGCGGCATGATGCTCTCGAAGGACGCCGTGGCCGACGTCATCGAGACGATCCGCGGCATCGACTTCTACGTGCCCAAGCACGAGGTCGTCTTCAACGCCGTGCTCACGCTCTACTCGCACGGCGAACCGACCGACGTCATCGCCGTCACCGATGAGCTGACGAAGACCGGCGACCTGCAGCGCGCGGGCGGGGTCGAGTACCTGCACACCCTCACGAGCCTCGTGCCGACCGCTGCGAACGCCGGCTTCTACGCCTCGATCGTCGCCGAGCGCGCACTGCTGCGCCGTCTCGTCGAGGCGGGAACGCGCATCGTGCAGATGGGCTACGCCGGCGAGGGCGAGGTCGTCGACCTCGTCAACAACGCCCAGGCCGAGATCTACTCGGTCACCGGTTCGGTCGAGACCGAAGACTACGTGCCGCTCTCCGAAGCGGTCACCGTCGCCATCGACGAGATCGAGGCGGCCAAGCACACCGACGGCAAGTTCACGGGCGTCCCGACCGGCTTCGCCGACCTCGACGACCTGACGAACGGGTTCCACCCCGGGCAGATGATCATCGTCGCCGCCCGCCCCGCCATGGGAAAGTCGACGCTCGCGCTCGACTTCGCTCGCGCGGCGTCGATCACGAACGGACTGCCCTCGGTCTTCTTCTCGCTCGAGATGGGCAAGAGCGAGATCGCCATGCGCCTGCTCTCGGCCGAGTCGAACGTGCCGCTTCAGAACATGCGCAAGGGCACCGTCGACTCCCGCGACTGGACGACGATCGCCTCGACCCGCGGCCGCATCAACGACTCGCCGCTCTACATCGACGACTCCCCCAACATGACCCTTGTCGAGATCCGCGCGAAGTGCCGCCGCCTCAAGCAGAAGGTCGGGCTGAAGATGGTGGTCATCGACTACCTCCAGCTCATGACGAGCGGCAAGCGCGTCGAGAGCCGTCAGCAGGAGGTCTCGGAGTTCTCGCGTGCGCTGAAGCTGCTCGCGAAAGAGCTCCAGGTGCCCGTCATCGCCCTCTCGCAGCTGAACCGTGGCCCCGAGCAGCGCGCCGACAAGATGCCCGCGATCAGCGACCTCCGCGAGTCGGGCTCGATCGAGCAGGACGCCGACATGGTGATCCTGCTGCACCGCGAGGCCGCGTACGAGCGTGACAGCCCTCGCGCCGGCGAGGCCGACCTCATCGTGGCGAAGCACCGCAACGGTCCGACTCGAACGATCACCGTCGCGTTCCAGGGCCACTTCTCCAAGTTCGCCGACATGGCGCCGATGTAGCTCGCATCGGCAAGTTCCGCGTCGGCGCGACAGTAATCGTTTCGGACCAGCCGGGTCGCACCTATTCGCCCGGCGCGATCGCCGGGGCCACCCGATCCGACGCGGCCGCTTCCCCCAGGATGCGCGCCTTGACGGCGTCGAGCACTGCGTCGGGGTCGATCCGGTCGGGCTCGTACAACCATGCGATCATGCAGCCCAGGCCGACCGCGACCTGCCAGTCGGCGCCGGCCTCGGCGTCGGCTCCGGCGACTCCCTGCGCCTCGAGCAGCGCTGCGAGCTCCCGGCGAGTCGACTCCAGTTGTTCGGCGGACCGGTCGTGCAACGGATGGGCCGGCACCGTCGCCTCGCAGAGCAGCACGATCTCGGCGGCGGTCACCCAACGAGGCAGGCGGTCGAGGCGGAGCACCCAGGGGTCGTCGACGACGCGACTGTAGAGCGCGGCCACAACCAGCTCGAGCAGCGCCTGCTTCGTGGGTGCGACGTGGATCACCGCCGCGCGGGTCATGCCCGCCTTGTCGGCGACCGCCTGCATCGACGTCTCGTAGTAGCCGTGCGCGGCGTAGAGCTGCGCGGCTGCCGAGACGATCCGGGCTCGGGCGTCGTCACCGGCGAGCGAGGGCGGGAGGACCGGGTCGGAATGCGCAGCAGCCGTTCGCGGACGGGCGGATGCCGCCACGAGGTGCGGGACCCGCCGTTCGAACGCCTCGAGCTGCGCCGGGATGTCGATCCGGCCCGGGAAGTACAGCGCGAGGATCTGCAGCCCCTCCCAGCCCGCCACCACTTCCGTCATGGCCAGGTCGGCCTCGACGGCCGAGAGTCCGTGCATTTCGAAGAAGGCGCGGCCCCGGCGCTGCGCCTCCTGACGGCGCTCCAGCATCATCGGGTGGCCCGGGTGGCCAGGGCTCGTCGCCTCGCCGAGCAGCGCGGTGAACAGCTCGATCCAGCCTGGGACGGCCTCGCTGCCCCGGGCGACCGCAGCCGCGCTCGGGACGACCCGATCGGACCATTCGCCCTGACCCCAGATGCGCTCCGACTGCGCGTCGAGCCGGGTGATCAGCGCGGTGAGGATCTCGCCGCGGGTCGCGAAGTAGCGCAGCACTGCCGGGTGTGAGATCCCGGCCTCGGCGGCGATGTCGCGCAAGGATGTCGCGCGGTAGCCGTTGCGGACGAACAGCACGTGCGCGGCGTCGATGATCGACTCGATCCGATCCCGTCCCGTCCGATACGTCCCGCGCCTGCTCGTCATGCCCACCAGTATCTCGAATCGCTTGGTCACGTGAAGTGTTACCGCTATGGTGGTCAGTCTACAACCCCCATCCGCTTGGAGACACCGATGTCTGACCACGCCGCCGACACGCTCGTGCAACCCGATCCGACCGGGACGAAGCTCCCCAGCTCGCTGCGACGACTGTTCTTCGTCGCGCCTCTCGCCGCCTCGGCCGCGCCGCTCGCCTACGCCATCACCGCCTTCTTCATGGCGATCCAGGTGCAGCTGTTCGACGCAGAGACCAAGGTCGAGAACCTCGCACTGATCAACACGCTCTCGGCCGTCGCCGCGATGCTCGCGCAGCCGATCTTCGGCGTGCTCTCCGATCGCACCCGCTCTCGCTGGGGCGCGCGCCACCCGTGGATGCTCATCGGCACCGCCATCGGCACGGTCGCTCTGGTCTCGGCCGGGTTCGCGACGAACATGGCGATGCTGACGGTCTGCGTCATGCTCGTCCAGTTCGGCTACAACGCCTGGCAAGGGCCGTTCTCCGCCCTGCTCCCCGACCGTGTTCCCGAGCGGTTCCGCGGGCGCTACTCGACCGGCGTCGGGCTCGGAACGCTGCTGGGCGCGGTCCTCGGGCCGATCCTCGCATCACCATTCGCGCAGCGCATCCCGCTCGGGTACGTGTCGCTCGCCGGCGTAGTGATCCTGCTCATCCTGCTCTTCATCGCGGTCGTGCCCGGCACAGACAACCGCGGCGAACCTCGCAAGCCGTTCTCTCTCACGACGTTCCTCTCAGCGTTCTGGGTGAACCCGATCCGCCACCCCGACTTCTTCTGGGGGTTCACCGGGCGGCTGCTGCTGTTCGGCGGGTTCTACATGATCAGCAACTTCAGCCTCTACATCGCGCAGGACTACGTCGGCCTCAGCCTCGAGGAAGCGACGTCGATCGTGCCGCTGCTCGGCCTCGTGGGGCTCCCCGGTCTCATCATCGCGACCGCTGTGGCCGGGCCGCTCTCCGACCGGCTCGGGCGGCGGAAGCCCCTCGTCCTCATCTCCGGCCTGTTGATCGCGGTCGGCGCGGCCATCCCCTTCGTCCTGCCCTCAGTGCTCGGCCTCGCGCTTCAGACGATCGTCGTGACGATCGGATTCGGCGCCTTCGCCGCCGTCGACCAGGCGCTCATGGCCTCCGTGCTCCCCAACCCCGAGGACTTCGGTAAGGACCTCGGTGTGCTGAACCTCGCGGCGACCCTGCCCGGCACCGTCGCACCGGTCGCAGCGAGCGCCATCGTCGTCGCCGTCGGCTACCCGCCGCTGTTCCTGATCGTCGGCGGGATCGGTGTCCTCGGCGCCCTCGCCGTGCTGCCGATCCGCTCCGTGCGCTGACGCCGAGGCATCCGCGCACCCACCCGGCTCACCGTCGTACCCGTCGACACAACCGTCGCACCCACCGAAAGGACGAGATGACCTCCACCACCGCGCTCCAGCGCATTCTCCCCGTGCCCCGCTCCGTCGAGGAATGCCCGGGCCTCGCCCGCATCCGGCCCGGCGCCGCGCTCACCGTCGCCGCCGCCGAGCTGCTTCCGTCGGCGCGGCTGCTCGCCGAACGGCTGGAGGCCTGGGCGGGCGTCGCCGTGGCTCCGCCGGTCGTCAGCGACCAGGTACCCGGCGGCATCCATCTCGCCGTCGACCCGGCCGACGAGCTCGTCGCGGCCGTGCCGCCGGCCACCGGCGTCACGGCAGATGGCGCCGACCTCGGCGACGAGCGCTCCTCGCTCATCCTCGCCGTCGACGGCATCCGGGTCGCGGGCGCCTCGCCCGCTGGCGTCCATCGCGCGGCGACCACCCTGGTCGCGCTCGCCGAGCAGGGCGAGCGGGATGCCGAGGGGCTGGCGCTGCCCGCGGCAGTGATCGCCGACGGCCCGAACCTGGCCTGGCGCGGCCTCTCGTTCGACGTCGTGCGCGCGACCTTCACGAAGCAGGAGGTCCTGCGCGTCATCGAGCTGCTCGACCGGTACCGCATGAATGTGCTGCACCTGCACCTCACCGACGACCAGGGCTGGCGGATCGAGATCCCCTCGCGGCCCGAGCTGACCCCGCCCGGCAGCGCGCACTTCACGCAGGCGGAGTTCCGCGAGATCGTCGAGTTCGCGCAGGAGCGGTTCATCACCGTCGTGCCGGAGATCGACCTGCCCGGGCACTCGTCGGCGGCGCTCATGGCGTACCCCGAGATGACGCGGTCGGGAACGGCGTGGGCGTTCCCGAGCGACCCGATGGAGGCCATCGCCCTGCTGGCCTCGGGCGAACACCGACCGCAGTACCTCGCCCCCGAGAAGGAGGAGGCGTGGGCCTTCGTCGACGACGTCGTCTCCGCCGTCGCCGCGCTCACCCCCGGCCGCTTCCTGCACATCGGCGGCGACGAGCCCTTCGGGATGCCTCACGAGGAGCATGTCGCGTTCGTGCAGCGCGCCCGCGAGATCGTCCGAGGCCACGGGAAGGAGCCCGTCGGGTGGCAGGAGGCCATCCGGGCCGACTCGGCACCGGGTGAGCTCGTCCAGCTCTGGATCGACGGTGACGCCGCCATCGAGGGGGAGAACCCGTTCCTCGCCGCACTTCCGCCCCAGCTCGCGGAACTCATCGTCGCCGCCTTCGCCGACTCCGCCGCCGACCCCGAGCGGATCGTCGAGAAGCGGGCCCGCGTGATCATGTCGCGCACCGGGCTCGCCTACCTCGATGCCCCGTACGCCGAGCCCTCGACCGACGAGGATGGCGAGGCCCGACGCTCCCGCGTCGGCATGCCGGGGTATCCGGCGGTCACGATCGAGGGGTCGGCCACCGCCCCGATCCCGGGCATCGACGAGCCCACCGAGCTCGACGTCGTCGGCTTCGAGGCGGCCATCTGGTGCGAGACCGTGCAGAGCTTCGACGACCTCAGCTTCCTGCTGCTCCCGCGACTCCCCGGGCTCGCGCAGCGGGCCTGGGCACCCGGGCCCGCGCGCGACTGGTCGGACCTTCGCGAGCGCCTCGGCGCGCAGGCGCCGGCCTGGCGACGCGAGGGCCTCCCGTTCCACCACGCCCCGTCCATCGATTGGCGAGGCGAACACTCGCAGAAGGAGAACTCCATGTCACGCGTCCCCGACGGCTTCCTCTGGGGTGCCTCCACCTCGGCTCACCAGGTCGAGGGCAACAACGTCTCGAGCGACATCTGGCGGATGGAGGGAAGCGGGCCGATCATGGCCGAGTACTCGGGCGACGCGGACGACAGCTACCACCGCTACCCCGAGGACATGCGGCTGCTCGCTGACGCGGGCCTGAACGCCTACCGCTTCGGCATCGAATGGGCACGGATCGAACCCGAGAAGGGCCGCTGGTCGAACGCGCAGCTCGCGCACTACCGCCGCATGATCGACACGGCGCGCGCCAAGGGCCTCGAGCCCGTCGTGACCCTGCACCACTTCACCTCGCCGTACTGGTTCGCCGAGGCCGGAGGCTGGATGGGCGACGACGCGCTCGAGCGCTGGGCCCTCTACATCGAGAAGGTGTCGGCGATCCTCGGCGACGTGGAGTGGGTCTGCACCATCAACGAGCCGAACATGGTCGCGCTGATGCAGATGTTCCTCGGCGCCGAAGCCGATGCGCTGACGGGCGGCATCACCTTCGCCCAGGACGGTCCGCTCATGCCCGACACCGCGCTCGGCGAGCGGCTCGTCGAGGCGCATCGCGCCGCGACCCGGATCCTCCGCGAGCGCACCGCCGCGAAGGTCGGCTGGACGATCGCCCAGCAGGCCTTCACCCCCACCGTGGGCAACGAGGCGATGTTCGAGAAGGTCAACTGGGCCTGGGAGGATCTGTTCCTCGAGGCATCCCGCGACGACGACTTCGTCGGCGTGCAGTCGTACACGACCCAGCCGGTCGGCGCCGACGGCCCGGTTCCGCACCCGCCGCACCCCGACAACACGATCATGGGGTGGGCGTACCGCCCCGACGCCCTCGGCATCGCCCTGCGCCACGCCCACGAGGTGACCGGCAAGCCGCTGCTCGTCACCGAGAACGGCATCGCGACCGCCGACGACGCCCGCCGCATCGAGTACACCCGCGAGGCCCTGCGCCACCTCGCCGCCGCGGTCGAGGACGGGATCGACGTGCGGGGGTACCTGCACTGGTCGGCCCTCGACAACTACGAGTGGGGGCACTGGACGCCCACCTTCGGGCTCATCGCCGTCGACCGCGAGACCTTCGAGCGTCGGCCGAAGCCCAGCCTCGCCTGGCTCGGCGAGGTCGCCCGGACGAACGCGGCGGACATCCCCGCCGGTGCCGCGTCGTTCGCGCCGGGGTCACCGGTCGACGGCAGCGCCTCCCGCCACGCGGGCACCGTCGCACGCCTCACCCTCGAGCAGAAGGTGCGGCTGCTGACCGGCGCCTCCGCGTGGTCGCTCCACGAAGAACGGGCCGTCGGCCTGCGGAGCATCGTGGTCTCCGACGGGCCGACGGGCGTACGCGGGCAGGCCCTCGACGACCGTGACCCCTCGGCGAGCCTGCCCTCGGCGAGCTGCATCGCGGCCAGCTGGGACCTCGAGCGTCTGCGCACCCTCGGCCGGCTCATCGCCGCCGAGGCGCGCTCGAAGGGCGTCGACGTGGTGCTCGGGCCGACGATCAACCTGCACCGCAGCCCGCGCGGCGGCCGCCACTTCGAGGCGTTCAGCGAGGACCCGTGGCTCACCGGCACCTTCGCGTCGGCGTACGTGGAAGCCGTGCAGGCCGAGGGCGTCGGCACGACGCCGAAGCATTACGTCGCGAACGACAGCGAGACCGACCGGCACACCGTCGACGTCCGCGTCGACGAGCGCACCCTGCGCGAGCTCTACCTCGCCCCGTTCGAACGCGCCGTGGCATCGGGCGCCTGGATGATCATGTCCTCCTACAACCAGGTCAACGGTGCTCCCGCCACGGCCAATGAGCTGCTCGCCTCGCCGCTGAAGGACGAGTGGGGCTTCGACGGCATCGTGATCTCCGATTGGGGCGCGGTGACCGACACGGTCCCCTCGGCCTCCTCCGGACAGGACCTCGTGATGCCGGGCCCCGACGGGCCGTGGGGCGACGCCCTGCTCGCCGCGGTCCGCGCCGGCGAGGTCGACGAGCGGACCATCGACCACAAGGTGGTCCGCCTCCTCAGGCTCGCCGAACGCGTCGGAGCCCTCGACTCCGCACCGCACACGAAGACCCCGCTGCCGTGGGTGGACGAGGACGTCGCGAGCATCCTCCGCGAAGCGGCCGCCGACGGCATGGTCCTCGCCCGCAACACCGGCCTGCTCCCGCTCGCCGACGAGGGGCAGCGCATCGCCGTCATCGGGCACCATGCGCTCGCCGGCCGGGGGCAGGGCGGCGGGTCCGCGGGCGTGTTCCCGCCCTACCAGGTCAGCCCGCTCGACGGCATCCGGGCCGCGTACGCGAACGTGACGTCGACCGTCGGCGTGCCGCCCGCGAGCGACCTCACGCGCCTGCCCGGCACCGCGCTGCGCCACGCCGGCGAGCCCGGCGTCGAGGTCTCCTACCTCGGCGCCGACGGATCGGTCTTCGCCTCGGAGGTCTTCCCGAGCGGCCGGTTCGCCTGGTTCGCCGACCCGAACCTCGCCAGGGCCGCGCAGATCCGCATGCGGACCACCTACGTCGCCCCGGCCGACGGCCCGCGACGGATGGGCGTCTCGGGTCTCGGCGGCGTGGAGTGGAAGATCGACGGGAACGTCGTCTTCTCCGGCACGGTCCACCCCGTCGACGGCGCCGACCTGGTCGAGTCGGTGCTGCACCCGCCGGTGCAGCGCGTCGAGTTCACGTTCGCCGAGGGCCAGCAGGTGCAGCTCGAGGTACTGCTGACCCCCTACCTCCCGAACGGAATCCCGTTCGCCGCCCTCACCCTGGGCGAGGAGCAGATCTTCGACGCGCCCGAGGTCGAGCTGGAGCGCGCCGTGGCCGCCGCACGGGAGGCCGACGTCGCGATCGTCGTCGTCGGCACCACCGAGGTGATCGAGTCGGAGGGCTACGACCGCGCCACGCTCGCCCTGCCCGAGGGGCACGACGAGCTCGTCCGCCGGGTCGCCGCCGTCAACGACCGCACGATCGTCGTCGTCAACGCCGGCGCCCCCGTGCTCATGCCGTGGTTCGACGAGGTCGCGGCCGTGGTGCTCTCCTGGTTCCCCGGGCAGGAGTTCGGCAACGCCCTCGCCGACGTCCTCCGCGGCGACCGCGAGCCCGGCGGCCGGATGCCGACCACCTGGCCGCGGGCCGAGGCCGACGTCCCGGTGTGGACGGTCGACCCCGCCGAGGGCGTGCTCGAGTACGCCGAGCGCGGCGACATCGGCTACCGGGCGTGGACCCGCCCGGGACATCCGGCGCCGCTGCTCGCCTTCGGCTCCGGCCTGGGCTACACGACTTGGACGACCGGGAACGCGAGCGCGGAGGCGCTCGCCGACGGCGGCGCACGCGTCACCGCTGAGGTCGCGAACACCGGGGCCCGCGCGGGCAAGCAGGTCGTGCAGGCCTACCTGTCGCGGACGGGCGCGACGGAGGTCGACCGGCCCGAGCTCTGGCTCGCCGGCTACGCCGTCGTCCGCGCCGAGCCCGGCACGGTGACGGAGATCTCCATCGACCTCGAGCCGCGGGCGTTCGCGCACTGGTCGGTCGAGTCGCACGATTGGGCGGTCGAACCCGGCGGCTACGCCGTGCGGCTCGGCACCGGTGTCGACGCCCTCGGCGACGCCCTGCCGGTCGAGATCACGAGCTCGGCGACGGGGCTGCGTATTGCCGGGCCCGATGACGTCGCCTTCGGGATCCGCAGCGACTTCGTGCCGCGCACGGTCGTCCCGGCGGTCCCGGCGGTCCCGGCGGTCCCGGCGGCCCAGGCAGACGCGGGGCGGGATGCCGCGGCCGGCCCGGTGCCGAACGCGGCGAGCACGCTCGGCGACCTGCTCGACCACCCCGTGACCCGGACCGTGATCGAGCAGACCGTGCCCGACCTCGCCACCCACCCGATGCTCGGGATGATCAAGGCGATGCCGCTCGCGACCGTGCTCACGATGGCCGCCGGCCAGATCCCCGCCGAGACGGCGCAGCTGCTCACCGACCGCCTCGAGGCCGTCGCCGAGTGATCCGCCCGTGCGGGGCCGCGGGATTCCGCAGCCCCGCACGACCGCCGCGAGGCACTCCCGTCGCGGCAGCGCTGCAGCTCGGCCCCTCGAGCGTCCCCGTGTCGGCCCGAGGTCGCGTGCCCCGCCACCCGGGATGAAGGGCGCGCTACTCGTGCTCGGGCAGCAGCGGCGCCTCGATGCCGGGGTTGCGGCCGAGCTGGGCGGCGCGGGAGACCGATGTCGCACCGAAGCGGTCGCGCACGCTGTCGAGTACGGTGTCGAGGCGGTGCCCGTCGCCCCAGTCGATCGGGAGTTCAGGGGGCATCTCGTCGGAGCGGGACAGCTGTGAGAAGGACACGCCGATCAGGGTGATGCCGCGGGCGTCGATCTGCGGCTGCGCAGCGTCGAGGAGACCGCGGGCGAGGCCCAGCAGCACCGAGGTGCGGTCGGTCGGCGTGCGCAGGCTGCGCGAGCGCGTCGCCCTCGTGAAGTCGCCGAAGCGGAGGCGGAGGACGACGGACCGGCAGGCGCGGTCTCGGTCCCGCAACCGGCGCGCGAGCCGGTCGATGATCTGCGTGAGGATGAGGTCGAGCTCCTCGGGCGACCGCGGATGCGAGCCGAGCGCTCGTTGCGACCCGATGGATCCGCGGCGCCGGGTCGTGTCGACGGGTCGGGGGTCGCGCAGGCGGGCGAGCGCATGGAGGTGCGCGCCGACCGCGCGACCCAGCAGCCGCTCGGCCGTCGCGGCCTCCAGCTCGGCGAGTTCGCCGACGGTTCGGATGCCGAGGCGGTGAAGCTTCTCGGCCGTGACGGCACCCACGCCCCAGAGACGTTCGACCGGGAGCGGCAGCAGGAACTCCTGCTCGCGCTCGGGCTCGACGATGAGCAGCCCGTCGGGCTTGCTCACGGCGCTCGCGACCTTCGCGAGGAACTTGGTGCGCGCGACGCCGACCGAGATCGCGAGCCCCGCCTCGGCGCGGACGCGAGCCCGGAGCCGCACGGCGATCTCCTCGGGCGTCCCCGAGAGCCGGCGCAGTCCGCCGACCTCGAGGAAGGCCTCGTCGATCGAGATGCCTTCGACGAGCGGGGTCGTATCGCGGAAGATCGCGAAGACCTCCTTGCTCGCCGCCGAGTACGCGTCCATGCGGGGCGGCACCACGATGGCGTCGGGGCAGAGCTCGCGCGCCTGCCGCCCGCCCATCGCGGTGCGCACCCCCCGTGCCTTCGCCTCGTAGCTCGCGGCCAGTACGACGCCGCCGCCGACGATGACGGGGCGGCCGCGCAGGGCGGGCGCGTCGCGTTGTTCGACCGAGGCGTAGAACGCGTCGAGGTCGGCGTGCAGCACGGTCGCCTCGCCTCGCATGGCGTCTCCCGTCGCTCGATCCGCCGTTCGTACGTCGACCGATCACTGGGAGCCGGGGCGCGATCGCGCCCCGATCGCGGCCTCGATCAACGGGAGGATCGTCGCATGGGCCGCCGACATACTGCGCCGCCGCCCGGGGGGGGCGCCGGCCCCGCCGAGGCGATCAGCGGTCCGAGCCGGCCTTCCGAATGACCTCGGCGATACGCGCCTCGACCTCGGGGGTCCACTTCAGGAGCGCGAACGAAGTGGCCCAGAGGTCGCCGTCGTCGAGGTTCGCGGCCTCCTCGAACCCGAGCGTCGCGTACCGCGTGGTGAACTTCGACGCGGCCTTGAAGAAGACGACCACCTTGCCGTCAGCGTCGGTGTAGGCCGGGAACCCGTACCAGGTTTTCGGCATGAGGTGCGGCGCGACCTCCTTGACGATGCGGTCGATGCCCTCGGCGAGCTCCCGGTCCTCGTCGGGCATCTCGGCGATGGCCTCGCGGATCGCCTTCTCGCCGGCTTCGCGGTTCTTGCCGGCCTTCGCCTGCGCCCGCAGTTCAGCGGCGCGCTGCTTGACGGCGGCGCGTTCCTCGGTCGAGAGTCCGTCGGTCTTGGTGGCCATGATCTGCTCCTTCTCGTGTGTGTCGTGCGGTGTGAACACCACGCTACGGAGCTTCGCCGGCGGGTGCTTCTCGAATCCTGATCGCCTTGGTCGCGACCCGCGACCCGCGACCCGCGACCCGCGACTGCGATCGATGCCGATCGCGAGCGCCGCGTCGCCGTTCGCCGCTTCCGCGGAGGCATCCTCGATGGATTTCGAGAATCTTGCTATTCGGTATTGCTAAGTACCGGTACTCAGTGTTACTTTCTAGTGGTACTCAGCAACACTGATTACCAGCACCACTAAGTAGTGAAAGTGAAAGGAGCGTTCCATGGGCAAGCAGATGACCGAGATGCTCAAGGGCACGCTCGAGGGCATCGTCCTCGCGATCCTCGCCGAGCAGCCGGCCTACGGCTACGACATCACGGCGAGGCTGCGAGAGCGCGGGTTCACCGACATCGCCGAGGGCACGATCTACGCCCTCCTGGTCCGGGTCGAGCAGCGCGGTCTCGTCGACGTCGAGAAGGTGCCTTCCGAGAAGGGCCCGCCGCGCAAGGTCTTCACGCTCAACGAGCAGGGCCGAGGCGAACTCGCAGAGTTCTGGAGGACATGGAGCTTCCTCGCAGAACGTATCGAACAGCTCCACGACACCGACGAATTGGAGAACTGATCATGGCCGCGAAGTGGATCGAAGCGCTCACCGGATCGCTCGAGCAGAAGAAGCAGTACAAGCAGTACAAGGCGCGCATCGAGGCCCTCCCCGAGCCCTACCGCGGCAGCGCCAAGGCGCTCGACCGGTACTTCATGTACGCCGGCGGCATCACCGACGGCGAGACCATGGTGAAGATGCTCGAGGACTTCGCCGACCTGTGGGAGCGCGCGGCGATCGACGGCACGCCCGTCAGCGAGATCGTCGGCGACGACCCCGTCGCCTTCGCCGAGGAGTTCACCCAGGCGTACGGCGGCAAGCAGTGGATCGACAAGGAGCGCGCTCGCCTGAACTCGGCGATCGACGAGGCGAAGAAGGAGCAGTCATGACCACCGTCACCGAACCCGCCATCCGGGTCCAGGGCATCGAGAAGGCCTTCAAGGACCTCCAGGTGCTGAAGGGCGTCGACTTCGAGGTCGCGCGGGGCAGCATCTTCGCCCTCCTCGGCTCGAACGGCGCCGGCAAGACCACGCTCGTGCGCATCCTGTCGACGCTCCTGAAGTCCGACGCCGGCACCGCGACCGTGCACGGCTTCGACGTCGCCGGGGCACCCGGCGACGTGCGCGAGTCGATCAGCCTGACCGGGCAGTTCGCCGCGGTCGACGAGGTGCTCAGCGGCCGTGAGAACCTCGTGCTCATCGCGAAGCTGCGACACCTCAAGAACCCGGGTGCGATCGCCGACGAACTGCTCGACCGGTTCTCGCTCACCGACGCGGGCGGCCGCAAGGCCGCCACGTACTCGGGCGGCATGCGCCGCCGCCTCGACATCGCGATGAGCCTGATCGGCAACCCGCCGATCATCTTCCTCGACGAGCCGACCACCGGCCTCGACCCGCAGGCGCGCATCGAGGTGTGGCAGACCGTCAAGGAGCTCGCCGACCGCGGCACCACGGTGCTGCTCACCACGCAGTACCTCGACGAGGCCGAGCAGCTCGCCGACCGCATCGCGATCCTGCACGAAGGCAGAATCATCCAGAACGGCACCCTCGCCGAACTCAAGCAGCTCCTCCCGGCCGCCACGGTCGAGTACGTCGAGAAGCAGCCGACGCTCGAAGAGGTCTTCCTCACGCTCGTCGGCGCCGGCGCCGACGCCGGCAACGACAACGGAAAGGATTCATGATGACCACCCACGTCCTGAGCGACACCCGAGTTCTCACGGGTCGCTCGCTGACCCACATCCTCCGCAGCCCCGACACGATCATCACCACCGCGGTCACGCCGATCGCGCTGATGCTGCTCTTCACCTACGTGCTGGGCGGGGCGATCAACACGGGGTCCGACGAGTCGTACATCGACTACATGCTCCCCGGCATCCTGCTCATCACGATCGCGTCGGGCATCGCGTACACCGCGTACCGGCTGTTCCTCGACATGCAGGGCGGCATCTTCGAGCGGTTCCAGTCGATGCCGATCGCCCGGTCGAGCGTGCTGTGGGCGCACGTGCTCACCTCGCTCGTCTCGAACCTGATCTCGGTCGCGATCGTCATCGGCGTCGCACTGCTCATGGGGTTCCGCACCGGGGCATCCGTGGCGGTCTGGCTGGCGGTGGCGGGCATCCTCGTGCTCTTCACCCTCGCCCTGACCTGGCTCGCCGTGATCGCCGGCCTCTCGGCGAAGACCGTCGACGGCGCGAGCGCGTTCAGCTACCCGCTGATCTTCCTCCCGTTCATCAGTTCGGCCTTCGTGCCGACCGACTCGATGCCCGCCCCGGTCGCCTGGTTCGCCGAGAACCAGCCGGTCACCTCGATCGTGAACTCGATCCGGGCCCTGTTCGCGGGCCAGCCCGTGGGCAGCGACATCTGGGTCGCACTGGCCTGGCTCGTCGGCATCCTCGTCGTCGCGTACGTCTGGGCGATCGCGATCTACAAGCGCAAGATGAGCT
This sequence comes from Agromyces sp. NPDC058126, assembly GCF_042884595.1. Lineage (NCBI taxonomy): Bacteria > Bacillati > Actinomycetota > Actinomycetes > Micrococcales > Microbacteriaceae > Agromyces > Agromyces sp. NPDC058126. Next base: position 184,703 of record NZ_JBHVTS010000004.1, read on the forward strand.
GACGCCGTGCTCGGTGCTCCACCACGAACGCCGCCCGGCCCCTCACGGGGTGCGGGCGGCGTCGTCGTTTCACCGGTGAGATCGGTCAGTCGAGCTCGCGCAGCGGCGAGGTGCGCTCGCCCCCGGCATCGCCGGTGTTGACGGTGCCGCGGCGCTCGATGAGCACGGCGTGCACCTCGGCGTCGGCGCGCGGGCAGTGCTCGACGCCCTTGGGCACCACGAAGACGTCGTCGGGGCCGAGCACGACGTCGCGGTCGCGCAGCTGGATGGTGAGCTCGCCGCTCAGCACCAGGAACAGCTCGTCGGCGTCGGGGTGGGTGTGCCAGACGAACTCGCCGTGGAGCTTCACCACCTTGACGTCGGTCTCGTCGACGCTCACCAGCCGGTGCGGCTGCCAGGGCTCGGCGATCGACGCGAGGGCGGTCTTGAGATTGCGTACGTCTTCGCTCACGTGGTCGAGCCTACGAGGGTGGGTCGGATGCCGCGAGGGATCGCCTGCGGCAGGATGGGCCCATGGCAGCGCAGTTCACCGCGATCGTCGAACCGCACGAGAAGATGCGCGGCCTCGAGGTGCCGCCCGAGGTCGTGGAGGCGCTCGGCGGCGGCAAGCGCCCGCGCGTCGTCGTCACGATCGGCGACCACTCGTGGCGCACCCGCATCGCGATCATGCGCGGGCGCGACCTCATCGGCTTCAGCAACGCGAACCGGGCCGCGACCGGTGCACAGGTCGGCGACGAGGTCGAGATCGGGCTCGAACTCGACACCGAGCCGATCACGGTCGACGAGCCGACCGAGCTCAGCGAGGCCCTCGGGGCCGACCCGGCGGCGCGCGCGGCGTTCGACGCGCTGACCCTGAGCCAGCGGCGCCAGCACGTGCGCGTGATCGAGCAGGCGAAGGGCGCCGACACCCGCGTGCGCCGCGTCGAGAAGCTGATCGCCGACTTGCGCGGCGCCTGAGGCTGCGATCCGCCCGGTGGTAGGAATGGCAGGGTGCCGATCCTTCCGAAAGAGCGCGATCCGCGGCTCATCACGATCCGCCGCGGCGGAACCCTGAGCGACGACGACCACCGTCGGCTCGCCGAGTGGGCGATCGCCTGCTCAGAGCATGTGCTGCCGCTCTTCGAGCGCGCCCGGCCCGACGACCCGCGCCCGCGCGAGGTGCTCGAGGTCGCCCGCGCCTGGGTACGCGGTGAGGTGCCGATGCGCGAGGCGCACCAGGCGGCGTTCCACGCGAACGCCGCCGGTCGCGACCAGCCGGCGTCGGTGAAGTTCGCCGCGCTGTCGGTGGGGCAGGCCGTGGCGGTCGCGCATGTCGCCGAGCACGAGCTCGGGTCGGCGGCCTATGCGATCAGGGCGGCGGTCGCCGCGACCGTCGAGCAGGGCGGTGCGGATGCCGCGGAGCATGCCCGGCTCGCGGAGCGCGACTGGCAGCGCGCGCAGCTGCCGCCCGTGATCCGCGAGCTCGTGCTGGAAGACCAGCTGCGTCGGAGCCCCATCTGCTGGCACGTGTTCGATGACTGAACGGCTCGGTCGGGCGTACTTCGCGGTGCAGACCGTCGCCGGCCTGGCATGGTGGCTTGCGGTGTTCACGATTCCGTTCGTGCGGGAGGCCACGCTCGGCGGACTCGATCCGGTGGTCGTCGCCGTGCTCGACATCCCGCTCTTCGTCGGCGCCTCGGCCGTCGCGGCCTGCGGCGCGCGTGCGGCGGCGTTCGTCGCGACGGGGTGGACGCTCATCGTCACCGGCGCCCTGGCGGTGTACGCGACCGTCGCCGGCGAGGCCGGATGGGGCGTGCTGCTGATGGGGGCGGCGTCCGTGGCATCTGTGGTGGCGCTCAGCCTGATGGTGCTGGGACGTGTGCCGACCGAGTGGATGCTCGTCGGACCGTTCCGGTTCCGTCGCGCGGTCGCGACGGCGAAGCCGGGCGCGCATCTCGCGGCGACCGCGGCGCAGATCGTCGTCTTCTGGGGACTCCTGCTCGGGGTCGTGCCGGTCGTGATCGCCTGGCTCGAACGGCGATGGGGGCTGGAGGTCGACGCCCCCGACTGGCTGCTGCCGTTCGGTGCCGTCGTGTTCGTGCTCGCGAGCGCCCTCGGCATCTGGTCGGCGGTCGCGATGTCGACCAGGGGCGCCGGCACCCCGCTGCCCGCGGCGACGGCGAACCTCCTGGTGATCGCCGGGCCGTATCGATTCGTGCGCAACCCGATGGCGGTGGCCGGCATCGCACAGGGGGTCGCGGTGGGATTCATGCTCGGCTCGTGGCTGGTCGTCGTCTATGCGATCGCTGGTGGGCTGTTCTGGAACTTCGTGGTGCGCCCGCTCGAGGAGGCTGAACTCGAGACGCGCTTCGGCGACGAGTTCCGCCGGTACCGGGCGGCGGTGCGGTGCTGGGTGCCTCGCCGCGCGCCGGTCCCGATCCCGGGGTGATCGACGGGCGATTCGGACGAAATTCGGGCTCGTCGTGTCGAATCGGTTCGATAGGCTTCTTGGCAACGCAAACATCTGAAGCCCCCGCAGAGACCCGCCGAGAGTTCACATGACCACCTCCCTCACGACCGGCGCCCCTTGGCGCGTCATCCTCGTCTTCGCGACCCCGTTGCTCATCGGCAACATCGTGCAGCAGCTCTACCAGGTCGCCGACGCGATCGTGGTCGGGCGGTACCTCGGCATCGACTCGCTGGCCGCGGTGGGTGCGACCGGGTCGCTGCTGTTCCTGCTGCTCGGATTCGCGTGGGGCGTGACCTCGGGATTCGCCATCCCGACGGCGCAGGCCTTCGGCGCGGGCGACGCCGCCGCCGTGCGCCGCTCGGTGGCGACGGGCACGATGCTCACCGCCGCGATGAGCGCGTGCCTCACGATCGGCGCCCCGTTCCTCGCCGAGCCGACCCTTCGCCTGCTGCAGACCCCCGAGGAGCTGCTCGTCGAGGCGACCGTGTTCACGCAGGTCAGCTTCCTCGGGGCATCAGCCGTGATGTTCTTCAACTACCTCTCGGCGGTGATCCGGGCGCTCGGCGACTCGCGAACGCCGCTCGTCTTCCTGACGATCGCGTGCGTGCTGAACGTCGGGCTCGTCGTGCTCATGGTCGGCCCGCTCGGCTGGGGCGTGGCGGGCGCGGCGTGGGCGACGGTCGTCGCGCAGGGCGTCTCGGTCGCACTGTGCCTCGTGTACGTGCGCCGCCGCCTGCCCGTGCTGCACCTCCGCCGCGCCGACTGGCGGGTGTCGCGCGGCGAGCTGCGCGAGCACCTGCGCATCGGCATGGCCATGGGCGTGCAGACCTCGATCATCGCGATCGGAACCCTCACCGTGCAGGTGGCGCTCAACGAGCTCGGCGCCGACGCGGTCGCCGCCTTCACGCTGGGTTCGCGGGTCGAGTCGATCGCGGTCGCGTTGCTCTCGTCGATCGGGCTGGCCGCGTCGATGTACGCCGCGCAGAACCTCGGGGGCAAGCGACCCGACCGCGTCCGTCGTGGCGTCGTGCAGGCGACCTGGATGGCGATCGGGGCGGCCGTCGCGGTCGGCGCACTGCTCATCATGTTCGGCGAGCAGCTCGTGCGGCTCTTCGTCGGCGAGGGGTCGAACGACGTGGTCGACGCCGCCGCGCTCATGCTCTCCATCGACGGCTTCACGTACTCGTTGCTCGGCGTGCTGTTCGTGCTCCGCGGCGTGCTGCAGGGCCTCGGCTACACCGTCGTGCCGACGGTGACGGGCGTGATCGAGCTCGCGATGCGCGTCGCGGCTGCGGTCGTGCTGGGTTCGATGTTCGGCTTCGTCGGCGTCGTGCTGAGCAACCCGCTCGCCTGGCTGGGCTCGGTCGCGCTGCTCGTGCCCGCCTACGTCCGCGAGCATCGTCGCCTCGGGCGGCTGCCGGTCGAACCGCTCGCCCCCACGCCGACGACGCCGATCGCGGTGATCGGGCCTGTCGACGGCTCGATGACCGTCGATGCGGTCGTGACCGGATCCGTGCCGGTCCAACGGCCCGCCGAGGACGATCAGGATGACCCCGACCTCGCGTCGAACGTCGAGCGCCGCTGACCAGCGCGCGTTCCGGCCCCCGCGATGGGTATAGCCGCGGGCGGGCAACGAGCGTACCGTCGAGCGCATGACGAAGCTCATCGAGAACCTGGCGGATTCGGTGCCCAGGTGGGGCGCGAAGGTGGCGTACGGCGAGAAGTCGACGATCGACGGGCGCGAGTTCGTTCCGGTCGCGCTCGTGGCCTTCGGGTTCGGCGGGGGTGAGGGCTCCGGCGACATGCCGGAGACCGAAAAGAACCCGGGCGGTCGGGGCGAAGGCAGCGGCGGTGGTGGCGGCGGCTACGCCGTGCCGATCGGGGCGTACATCGGCGGACCCGATGGATTGCGATTCCGCCCCAACGCGATCGCGCTCGCGGTGGTCGCGGTGCCGCTCGTGTCGGCGATCGGCGCCGGCCTGGCGATGATCATCGGCGCGAGCCGGTTCACCCGCTCCCGCTGACACCGGCGCGACCAGCCCGAGATACCGCCCGCCCGACCACGCTCCTCCAGCGAGGTGACGACCCACGCCCACCCGACTGCACCGGTCGGCCGGCACTGGTCGCCACCCGGCTTGTGCTGCGTCGCGCCGCGATTTACCATTGGCTCGCGCGATAAACGAATAGCACGTTCGATTATCGAATATTGCGAGACATCCGGAACCGATGGATGCCTCGTCACGACGATGTGAGGAGCCCTCCCGTGCAGTTCCACCACCACGGCTACGTGTCCGGCGACCCGCGGGTGCAGCCCGCAGCAGGCGTCGGCCTCGACCGCCCCGAGGAGCTGCCCGACGAGGTCGACGTGCTCATCGTGGGCTCGGGCCCCGCGGGCATGCTGCTCTCGGCGCAGCTCTCGCAGTACCCCGACGTCGTCACCCGGGTCATCGAGCGCCGCGACGGCCGGCTCGTGCTGGGCCAGGCCGACGGCATCCAGCCGCGCAGCGTCGAGACCTTCCAGGCGTTCGGCTTCGCCGAGCGCATCATCGCCGAGGCGTACAACATCGGCTACATGAACTTCTGGGGCCCCGACCCCGCCGAGCCGCAGAACATCATCCGCACCTCGCGGACCGAGGACTACGGGTACAAGATCAGCGAGTTCCCGCACCTCATCGTGAACCAGGCGCGCGTGCTCGACTACTTCGCCGAGGCGGCCGCGCACGGCCCGGGCCGCATCGCGCCCGACTACGGCATCGAGTTCACGGGACTCACCGTGCACGAGGACGGCTCGGCCGAGGCCGGCGAGTACCCGGTCGAGGTGCGGGTGCGGTACACCGCGGGCGAGCGCGCCGGCGAGGAGCGCACCGTCCGCGCCAAGTACGTCGCCGGCTGCGACGGCGCACGCAGCGGCGTGCGCGAGGCGATCGGCCGCAAGCACCTCGGCGGCATCTCGGCGCACGCCTGGGGCGTCATGGACGTCGTCGTGAACACCGACTTCCCCGACTGGCGCACGAAGTGCGCGATCAACTCGGAGGCGGGCAACATCCTGCACATCCCGCGCGAGGGCGGGTACCTCAGCCGCATGTACATCGACCTGGGTGCAGTGGCCGAGGATGACGACCACGAGGTGCGCAAGACGCCCATCGAGGCGATCATCGCGAAGGCCAACGACATCCTGCACCCGTACACGCTCGACGTGCGCGACGTCGCCTGGTTCAGCGTCTACGAGGTCGGCCACCGGGTCACCGACCACTTCGACGACCGCGAAGAGGGCGCGGATGCCTCGCCCCGCGTGTTCCTCACGGGCGACGCGTGTCACACGCACAGCGCGAAGGCCGGGCAGGGAATGAACGTCTCGATGCAGGACGGCTTCAACCTCGGCTGGAAGCTCGGCTCGGTGGTCTCGGGCCTCGCACCCGAGTCGCTGCTCTCGACCTACTCGGCCGAACGGCAGCCGGTCGCCCAGCAGCTCATCGACTTCGACCGCGAGTGGTCGTCGCTCATGGCCCGCAAGCCCGAGGAGATCTCGGACCCGCAGGAGCTCGCGACCTTCTACCTCGGCACCGCCGAGTTCCCGTCGGGCTTCATGACGCAGTACGCCCCCTCGATGATCACGGGTTCGGCGGAGCACCAGGAACTCGCCACCGGATTCCCGATCGGCAAGCGGTTCAAGTCGGCGGAGGTGTCGTTCGTGTGCGACGGCAACGTCGTGCACCTCGGACACCACGCCAAGGCCGATGGTCGCTGGCGCGTCTACGCCTTCGCCGACGCCCCCGCGGCGGGCGAGGCATCCGCCCTGACCGACTGGGCCGAGTGGATCTCGACGTCGCCCGACTCGCCGATCGAGCGGTACACGCCCTCGCGCGCCGACGTCGACGCCGTGTTCGACATCAAGGTGATCTTCCAGCAGGGTCACGAGGAGCTCGACATCACCCGCGCACCCGAGGTGTTCCGGCCGAAGACCGGGCCGCTCGCGCTGATGGACTGGGAGAAGGTCTTCGCGGCGGGGCCGAGCTACTGGTGCCGCACCGACATCTTCGAGGAGCGGGGCATCTCGCGCGACGGCGCGGTCGTGGTCGTGCGCCCCGACGGGTACGTCGCGCACGTGCTGCCGCTCACGGCGACCGGCGAGCTCGCCGACTTCTTCGCGGGGCAGATGCTCGCGCGCTGACCGGGCGGTGCGGGCTCAGGCGCCCGAGGCGCGCCCCAGGTTCGACGCCGCGAGCTGCAGCCGCTCGGCGAGCTCGGCCTCGGGCTTCGGGAACGACACGTGGATCACCGCGATCGCGGCGGGCGGCTGGCCGGGCAGGTTGAGGGGCACGGCGACCGACCGCAGCGAGGGCACGACCTCGTCGTGGCTCACGGTGTACCCGCGGGCCCGGCTCTCGGTGATCTCGGCGCGCAGCGCCTCGGGGACGTCGTCGGGCCAGCGCGACTCGGGCAGCCCCATGAGGATCGCCTTGCCCGGTCCTCCGCGGGTGATCGGATGCCGGTGGCCGGGCCGGTACGACACCGCGGCGGTGCGCCGGGGCGAGGCGCTCACGAGCGTCACGGCCTCGTCGCCGTCGAGCAGCACCGCGAGCAGGCAGGTCATGCCGAGCTCTTCGGCGACCTCGGCGAGCTCGGGGAGCGCGAGCTGCTGCAGGTCGCGCTGCACGCCCGCGGCGAGGGCAGCGAGGCCGGCGCCGAGCCCGATCCGTCCGGCGGCGTCGCGCGAGGCGAGGCCGTGGTGCTCGAGGGTGCGGAGCAGTCGATAGGCGACCGACCGGTGCACGCCCAGTTCCGCGGCGACCTCGTCGATCGAGAGCGCGCGGTCGGCGTCGGCGACGATCTCGAGAATGCGGATGCCGCGGCTCAGTGTCTGCGAGCCCGCCTGCGCCGTCGTGTCTGCCGCCATGCGTCCGATACTAGAACGCCCCGCTCGATCATCGGACGACGGCGGTGCGGACCGTGGAGGCGGGATGCAGCGAGCCGGGGCGGCTGAAGGCCCGTGTTCCCCCGTCCTGCACATCCGTGCGGGTGCATTCGAGGCATCCGCAGGTAGCGTCGAAAGCGGTGCGCTGCGCATCGTCGCAGCGCGACGAAGGGGGAAGCATGTACTACAGCAGTGGCAACTACGAGGCGTTCGCGCGTCCGCGCAAGCCCGAGGGGGTCGACGGCAAGTCGGCGTGGTTCGTCGGCGCGGGGCTCGCGTCGATGTCGTCCGCGCTCTTCATGATCCGCGACGGGCAGTTGCCGGGCGACCGCATCACGATCCTCGAGCGGTTGCCGCTGCCGGGCGGCGCGCTCGACGGCATCAAGCGCCCCGAGAAGGGCTTCGTCATCCGCGGCGGTCGCGAGATGGAGGACCACATGGAATGCCTGTGGGACGCCTTCCGCACCGTGCCCTCGCTCGAGATCGAGGGCGCGAGCGTGCTCGACGAGTTCTACTGGCTCAACAAGGACGACCCGAACTTCTCGCTCTGCCGCGTCACCGAAGAACAGGGGCAGGACGCGCACACGAACAATCTGTTCGGCCTCAACGACGCCGCGCAGAAGGACATCGTGCGGGTGTTCCTCGCGACGCGCGAGGAGATGGAGGACAAGCGCATCGACGAGGTGTTCTCGAAGGACTTCCTCGGGAGCAACTTCTGGCTCTACTGGCGCACGATGTTCGCCTTCGAGGAGTGGCATTCCGCCCTCGAGATGAAGCTCTACATCCACCGCTTCGTGCACCACATCGGCGGCCTGCCCGACCTGTCGGCACTCAAGTTCACGAAGTACAACCAGTACGAGTCGCTCGTGCTGCCGTTGTACAAGTGGCTGCTCGACCAGGGCGTGACCTTCCACTTCGACACGCAGGTCATCGACATCGACTTCGCGTTCGAGGCCGCCAACGGGCAGGGTTCGGATGTCACGAAGCGGGCGACGCGCATCCACTGGGTGCAGGGCGGGGTCGAGGGCGGAGTCGATCTCGGAACCGACGACCTCGTGCTCGCGACCATCGGCGGGCTCACCGAGAACTCCGACGAGGGCGACCAGCACACCCCGGCGAAGCTCGACGAGTCGCCCGCGGCGGGCTGGGCGCTCTGGCAGCGCATCGCGGCGAAGCATCCCTCGTTCGGCCGGCCCGAGGTCTTCTGCGGCGACATCGAGAAGACCAAGTGGGAGTCGGCCACGGTGACGACGCTCGACGCCCGCATCCCCGCGTACATCGAGAAGATCGCGCAGCGCGACCCGTTCAGCGGCAAGGTCGTCACGGGCGGCATCGTCACCGCACGTGATTCGTCGTGGCTGATGAGCTGGACGGTGAACCGCCAGCCGCACTTCAAGCAGCAACCCGCCGACCAGATCGTGGTGTGGGTGTACGGGCTCTTCGTCGACGTGCCCGGCGACTACACGGGCAAGACGCTGCAGGAGTCGACGGGCGAGGAGATCACCCGCGAATGGCTCTACCACCTCGGCGTGCCCGTCGACCAGATCGACGAGCTGGCCGCGAACGCGGCGACGGCGGTGCCCGTGATGATGCCGTACGTCACGAGCTTCTTCATGCCGCGCAAGGCGGGCGACCGCCCCGACGTGGTGCCCACCGGGGCGCAGAACTTCGCGTTCATCGGCCAGTTCGCCGAGACCACCCGCGACTGCATCTTCACGACCGAGTACTCGGTGCGCACGGGCATGGAGGCCGCCTACCGGCTGCTCGGCATCGATCGCGGGGTGCCAGAGGTGTTCGGCTCGACCTACGACGTGCGGCACCTGCTCAAGGCGACGAGCCGGCTGCGGGACGGCGCGGAGGTCGGACTGCCCGGGCCGAAGTTCCTGCGCGAGCGGCTGTTCACGCGGCTCGACGGCACCCAGGTCGGCGAGCTGCTGACCGATTTCAAGCTCATCCCCGAGCACGGTGGCACCGTGGTGCGGGAGCGCGCCGACGACGCGATCGAGTGAGCCGGGCGGGGCATCCGGTGGTCGTCGACGACCGGATGCCCCGCATCGCCGCCGCGGCGAAGTTCCGCGCGGCGAAAGATCCGCGATTCCTTCGCGGCGATTCGGCGAGATATTCGTGCCGACGTTCGCCGGAGCGCTCTACGCTGAGGCCAGCACCACCCCGATGTGGTGCCGACATGCAGCACCGTCGCCGCAGCGGCTCAGCCGGCACCGCGATGACGGTGCTGCACGCTGGTCCGCGCACCCGACGCGGACGCTTCGACGAAGAAGGAGAGCCGCATGACGCGCATCGGTGTCGTCACCGAGCAGCCGCCCGAGACCAGGGTCGCTGCGACCCCCGCGACGGTGAAGCAGTTGATCGCCCTGGGGTACGAGGTCGTCGTCGAGGCCGGTGCCGGCCATGCGTCGGCGTTCGCCGACGACGCGTACCGCGAGGCGGGGGCGACGATCGTCGAGGGCGCCGAGGCGCTCGCGAGCGGACTCGTGCTGAAGGTCAACGCCCCCACCGAGGCCGAGATCGCCGGGCTCGAGCCCGGGGCCACGGTCGTGGGCCTCCTCGCTCCCGCGTTCAAGCCCGAGCTGCTCGAGGCGCTCGCCGCGCGCGGCGTCACGGCCCTCGCCATGGATGCCGTCCCCCGCATCTCGCGGGCCCAGTCGATGGACGTGCTGAGCTCGATGACGAACATCGCGGGATATCGTGCGGTCGTCGAGGCGGCGCACTCGTTCGGCCGCTTCTTCACCGGACAGGTCACGGCCGCGGGCAAGGTGCCGCCCGCGAAGGTGCTCGTCGCGGGCGCCGGCGTCGCCGGTCTCGCCGCGATCGGAGCGGCCTCGAGCCTCGGCGCCATCGTGCGCGCGACCGACCCGCGCCCCGAGGTCGCCGACCAGGTGAAGTCGATCGGCGGCGAGTACCTCAAGGTCGAGGTGGAGGTCGAGCAGTCGACCGACGGCTACGCGAAGGCGACGAGCGAGGCGTACGACCGCCGCGCCGCCGAGATCTACTCCGAGCAGGCCGCCGATGTCGACATCATCATCACGACCGCGCTGATCCCGGGGCGCCCGGCGCCGAAGCTCATCACCGCGGCCGACGTCGCGAGCATGAAGTCGGGCAGCGTCATCGTCGACATGGCCGCAGGCATGGGCGGCAACGTCGAGGGATCGGTCGCGGGCGAGAAGATCGTCACGCCGAACGGCGTCACGATCCTCGGGTACACCGACCTCGCCTCGCGCCTGCCCACGCAGGCTTCGCAGCTCTACGGCACGAACGTCGTGAACCTCGTGAAGCTGCTCACGCCCGGCAAGGACGGCGAGCTCGTGCTCGACTTCGACGACATCGTGCAGCGCTCGGTGACCGTCACCCGCGACGGCGCGGTCACCTGGCCGCCGCCGCCGGTGCAGGTCTCCGCCGCACCCGCGGCCGCGGCATCCGCTGCGAACCCCGCGCAGGATGCCGCGCCCGCCCCCGAGCCGAAGCGGCCCATGTCGCCCGTGAAGAAGGTGGTGCTCGTCGCCGCGGGCATCGCGGCACTCTTCGCCGTGAACGCGATCGCACCGCCGCCCCTGCCCCAGCACTTCACGGTGCTGGTGCTCGCGGTCGTCGTCGGCTTCTACGTGATCGGCAAGGTGGCGCACGCGCTGCACACGCCGCTCATGAGCGTGACCAACGCGATCTCGGGCATCATCGTGGTCGGCGCGATGGTGCAGATCACGAGCGACGTGCTCGTCGTGCAGATCCTCGCGGCGATCGCCGTGCTGCTGGCCAGCATCAACATCTTCGGCGGCTTCGCCGTGACCCGACGCATGCTCGCGATGTTCTCGGCGGGCGCCGCCCCGAAGGGCGCCACGTCGAGCGCCGCCGCGACCGCCGCCAAGACTGGAGCCGACCGTGCCTGAGACCACGACCCTGCTGACCCCGGCGTCGATCGCCGGAGCCGCCTACATCGTCGCGGCCCTGCTGTTCATCATGAGCCTCGCCGGGCTCAGCAAGCACGAAACCGCCAAGGCCGGTGTCAGCTACGGCATCGCCGGAATGGTGATCGCGCTCGTCGCGACGGTCTACGCCACCTTCGCCGGCGCCTGGGGTGAGCCGCACGTCACGACGGGGCTGATCCTGCTCGTCGTCGCCGTGCTCATCGGCGGCGCGATCGGCCTCTGGCGGGCCCGGATCGTCGCCATGACCGGCATGCCCGAGCTCATCGCGCTGCTGCACAGCTTCGTCGGCCTCGCCGCCGTGCTCGTCGGCTGGAACGGCGCCCTCGAGGAAACCGGCATGACCGGTGCCCTCCTCGACATCCACCACGCCGAGGTCTTCATCGGCGTCTTCATCGGCGCCGTCACCTTCACCGGCTCGATCGTCGCGTTCCTCAAGCTCTCGGCGCGCATGAAGTCGGCACCGCTGATGCTGCCGGGCAAGAACGCCCTCAACCTCGGCGCCCTCATCGCCTTCGTCGTGCTCACCGTCTGGTACGTCATCACCCCCGAGCTCTGGCTGCTCGTCGTCGTCACGGCGCTCGCACTGGCGCTCGGCTGGCACCTCGTGGCATCCATCGGCGGCGGCGACATGCCGGTCGTCATCTCGATGCTGAACAGCTACTCGGGCTGGGCGGCCGCGGCTGCGGGCTTCCTGCTGAACAACGACCTGCTCATCGTCACCGGTGCGCTCGTCGGCTCCTCGGGTGCGTACCTCTCGTACATCATGTGCAAGGCGATGAACCGCTCGTTCATCTCGGTGATCGCGGGCGGCTTCGGCATCGCCGCGCCCACCTCGTCGGGCGAGGTCGAGGGCGAATCGCGCGAGATCACGGTCGAGGATGCCGCGGAGCTGCTCCGCGACGCCTCGTCGGTCATCATCACTCCCGGCTACGGCATGGCGGTGGCGCAGGCGCAGTACCCGGTCGCCGAGCTCACGAGCCGCCTGCGCGAGCGCGGGGTGCAGGTGCGATTCGGCATCCACCCCGTCGCGGGCCGCCTGCCCGGACACATGAACGTGCTGCTCGCGGAGGCGAAGGTGCCGTACGACATCGTCGAGGAGATGGACGAGATCAACGACGACTTCCCCGAGACGACGGTCGTGCTCGTGATCGGCGCGAACGACACCGTGAACCCCGCCGCCGCCGAGGACCCGGGCAGCCCTATCGCCGGCATGCCGGTGCTGAAGGTGTGGGAGGCGAAGAACGTCGTCGTCTTCAAGCGCTCGATGGCCTCCGGCTACGCCGGTGTCGCGAACCCGCTGTTCACCCGCGACAACGCGCAGATGCTCTTCGGCGACGCGAAGCAGCGCGTGGAGGACCTGCTGCGGGTGCTGTGAGTCCACGAGCGGATGCCTCGTGCGCGACCCGCACGCGGCATCCGCTCAGTTCGCTCCCGCGTAGGATGGATCGGTAACCCCCTCCGACGTGAAAGAGGTCGCCGTGGCCACCGCCCGCGATGCATCCCCGGAGCGCCCGCAGTACTGGGTCGTCCCGGTCGTCCGCGGACTCCTCGCGGTCGTCCCCGCCGTGGTCATCACCTTCTCGCCGAACCACTCGCCCGAACTCGGGCTGCTCGTGTTCGGCATCTGGGCGGTCGTCTCCGGCCTCGTCGTCGGAGCGCTGAGCCTGCGTCTGCTGGTCGGTCGCGGCATCCGGTCGCTCTTCGCGATCAACGCCGTCGTCACCGTCGTCGCCGGCCTCCTCGCGCTCTCGGTACCGGGCGGGCTGCCGTTCCTGCTCTACCTCGTGAGCGTCTGGGCGGCCGTCACCGGCTTCGTCGAGCTGTACGCCGGCCTGCGCTCGCGCGGCCGCACCGCCGCGGCCCGCGACTGGATCGCCGTCGGCGCCTTCACCGCGATCCTCGCGGTCGTGTTCCTCCTCCTCCCGCCCGACGCCGTCACCGCGGTCGGCCTGCTCGGCGGCTATCTCGTGATCCTCGGGGTGTTCCTCGTGATCGGCGGCCTCTCGTTGAAGTGGGCCGCGAACCAGACCGCCGACGGCCCCGCCGCGGCAGGAGCGGAGCAGCAGTCGTGACCCAGTCCCCCGGTGAGTACCAGCCGAGCCGGCAGGACAGGCTCCGCCCGGCCGAGTACGTGGGCGGCGCCGCGATCGCCGCGGTCTTCGTCGGCGTGATCTGCCTCGTCGCGACGCGCGACTGGACGATCACGCTCATCGGCGCCGGCGGCGTGTTCATCGTCGTGCTCGTCGTGCTCGCGCTCCTGCAGATGGCGATCAAGCCGAACGCCGACGAACGCGCCGAACTCGGCGAGGCCGAGGGCGAGGCCGAGGGCGAGGCCGGGCCGGGCGAGCCGCCCGCGCCGCAGGGGCCGACCCGGCACTGACCCGCGCTGTCACTGGGCCACGCTCTGCGCCAGCTCGCAGCCCTCCGCACCACTTCAACTGGCGCAGAGGGTGTGAAAGTGGCGCGCCCGACGCGCGACGCTGGACGGCCGACGCCGACCGCCCGGTGGCGCCGCGCCGGCCGCGCAGTCCCTACGGCAACCGGTCGACGAGCTCGTCGGCGATGCCGACGTACGACGCCGGGGTGAGTGCGAGCAGGCGCGCTTTGGCCTCGTCGCCGATCTCGAGCCCCGACACGAACGCGGCGAGGTCCTCGGCGCCGACGCGCTTGCCGCGCGTGAGCTCCTTGAGCAGCGCGTACGGGTCGGCGATCGTCGAGCGGCCGGCCACGACCTCGGCGCGGATCACGGTCTGGATCGCCTCGCCGAGCACCTCCCAGTTGCCGTCGAGGTCGGCGAGCAGCAGCGCGCGGTCGAGGTCGATCTCGCCGAGGCCGCGCTGGATGTTGTCGAGCGCGAGCATCGAGTGGCCGAAGCCGACACCGATGTTGCGCTGCGCCGACGAGTCGGTGAGGTCGCGCTGGAGGCGCGAGGTCACGAGCGTCGCGGCGAGCGAGTCGAGCACGGCGCTCGAGAGCTCGAGGTTCGCCTCGGCGTTCTCGAAGCGGATCGGGTTGACCTTGTGCGGCATCGTCGACGAGCCCGTCGCGCCTGCTGCGGGGATCTGCCGGAAGTAGCCCAGCGAGATGTAGGTCCAGATGTCGGTCGCGAGGTTGTGCAGCACGCGGTTCGCGTGCGAGATCCTGCCGTAGAGCTCGGCCTGCCAGTCGTGCGACTCGATCTGCGTGGTGAGCGGGTTCCAGGTGAGGCCGAGCGACTCGACGAACTCCTGCGACACGGTCGGCCACGAGACATCCGGCGCGGCGACGACGTGGGCGGAGAACGTGCCCGTCGCGCCCGAGAACTTGCCGAGGTACTCGGTCGCCTCGACCTGCGCCGCGATGCGGCCCAGTCGGTGCACGAAGACCGCGAGCTCCTTGCCCATGGTCGAGGGGGTCGCGGGCTGGCCGTGCGTGCGGCTGAGCATCGAGGCATCCCGGTGCTCGATCGCGAGCGCCTGCAGGGTCGCGATGACCGCGCGGTACTTCGGCAGCCAGACCTGCTGCACGGCGTCGCGCACGGTGACCGCGTACGAGAGGTTGTTGATGTCTTCACTGGTGCAGGCGAAGTGCGTGAGCTCGGCGATCGCGTCGAGGCCGAGGTCGGAGAGGCGGCGGCGCACGTAGTACTCGACGGCCTTCACGTCGTGGCGGGTCGTCGCCTCGAGGGTCGCGAGCTCGTCGATGTCTGCCTGGCCGAAGTCGGCGACGACCTGGCGCAGGCTCGCCTTCTGGTGCTCCGAGAGCGGGGCGGCGCCGAAGAAGCCGCGGTCGGTCTGGGCGATGAGCCACTCGACCTCGACGTGCACGCGCGCCCGGTTGAGGCCCGCCTCGGAGAGGTGCTCGCCGAGCTCGCCGACCGCCGAACGGTACCGGCCGTCGAGGGGGCTGAGCGGCTGGGGAGGCAGCGAAGTCATCGGATTCCTTGTCTGAGAGCGGGTGCGAGTTGGCGGAAGAGCGCCTGGGTCGACCGTTCAATCATCTCAAGGACTCGATCGAACATTCCCGCATCGGAGTAATAGGGGTCGGGAACGTCCTGCAGGGTCGCGAGCTCGGGCTCGAATTCGAGGAGCAGGCGCACCTTGTGCTGCTCGGCCGAACCGGTCGCCCAGTTGCGCAGGATCCGCGCCTGGCCGCGGTCGAACGCGACGACGAGGTCGAGCTCGGGGAAGTCGCCGGCATCGAACTGACGGGCGCGATGGTGGGTGCCGTCGTAGCCGGCCCTCGCGAGCGCCTCGACCGTGCGCTGGTCGGCGGGCTCGCCGACGTGCCAGTCGCCCGTCGCAGCAGACTCGATCGCCAGCGCGCCGCCGAGGCCCGCCTGCTCGGCGAGGGAGCGCAGCACCACCTCCGCCATCGGAGACCGGCAGATGTTGCCGGTGCACACGAACGAGACTCGGAAGGGCTGCGCGGCGTCCCCCGCGGGTTCCGCTCGCGTCATGGCATCCATTGTGGAGGAGAATGCCTCTTTCAGGAACGGGTTGCGCCCCGAAAGCGAGAGGCGATGAGATGACGGATGCTCCTGCGCCCGAGCTGCACGTCGACGTCGAGCTCGTCGCGCGGCTGATCGAGACGCAGCACCCCGAGTTCGCCGGGCCCCTGGAGTTCGTCGCGAACGGCTGGGACAACGCGATGTACCGCCTCGAGGTCGGGGGTGCCATGTACGCCGTGCGCCTGCCGCGACGGCGGATCGCCTCGCCGCTCGTCGAGCACGAACAGCGCTGGCTGCCCGTGCTGGCCGAGCGGCTGCCCGTCGCGGTGCCGGCGCCGATCCGGGCGGGGCGCCCCGCGCCCGAGCTCGGCTACGACGCCCCGTGGAGCATCGTGCCCTGGTTCGACGGGGTGAACGCGGCGAGCCGCTCCCCCGCTGAACGCGCCAAACTCGGCCCGGTTCTCGCCGCCTTCGTCGACGCCCTGCACTCGCCGGCCCCCGCGGACGCGCCGCACAACCCCTACCGCGGCGTCCCGCTCGCCGCGCGAGACGACTCGGTGCGCGAGCGATTCGCCCGTGGGCGCCTCGACGCCGTGCTCGGCCCACGCACCGTGCGCCTTCGCGCGCTCTGGGAGGACGCCCTCGCCGCACCGGTCTGGACGGGCGCGCCGACCTGGCTGCACGGCGACCTGCATCCGGGCAACCTCGTGCTCGAGGCATCCGGCGCCCTCGCGGCCGTGATCGACTTCGGCGACCTCACCGCCGGCGACCCCGCGACCGACCTCGCGACGGCGTGGCTGACCTTCGACGCCACCGGCCGCGCCGCCTTCGTGCGCGAGCTCGAGCGGCGCAGGCCCGTCGATGCCGTGACCTGGCGTCGCGCCCGCGGGTGGGCGGTCGTCTGGGGCAGCGCGGTCGTCGACGCGCTCGACGGCTCGGGTCCGATCGCACGGCTCGGCCGCAACGCGCTCGAGCAGGTGCTCGTCGACTGACGTCGGCTCGCGGATCGCTCCTCCACAACGAGCGTCCGGCTTCGTCTACGTACGGCTCGCTCATGCTCCGGCGGCGCCCGCCGTCGCGGTCGGCAGTCTGGCCGAATGGATGCCCCGGACGCCCTGATCGCCACCCTGACGGGCGGCACCGCCACCGCGCAGCGCATCGACTCCGCCGTCGCCGTGCGCACGCGCCTCGTCGCACTGCGCACCGACCTCGGCCAGGCCGCGGCGATGTTGCCGCCCGACGGCGGGCGTTGGCGCTCCGACGCGGCCGATCGCTACGCCGAACGGCTGCGCGAGCTGCGGTCGCGGGTGCTCGGCGGCGTGGAGCGGCTCGATGCCGCCGCCGCCGAGCTCGACGAGCGCATCCGCCGCATGGAGGCGGAGCTCGCCGCCTACGAGCAGGCCGAGCGCGACGCGCACGAGCGTGCTCGGGCCGATCGGGAGGCCGCACTCGTCGAGGAGGCGCGGCTCGCGCGCCGTGCGGCGGAGCGCACCGACGCATCGGGGGCCCGACGATGAGCGACACCATCACCGTCTCCGGCGGCGGCTCGACCGTCGTCGCGACCGACGAGCTCCTCACCGACGCCGCACGCCTCGGGGGTGCCGCGACCGCCGTGGCCGCGGCGCGGGCGCAGACCGGGGCGCTCGGAGCCGAGCTCGACGCGATCGGGGCCGACCTGGGCGGCGGCTGGGCCGAGCCTCGGCCGGCCGCCCTGCTGCGCGAACTCGAGGTCGAGCTGCGCCGCTGCGAGGCGGATGGCGAGGAGCTCCGCAACGCGCTCGTCGCGAGCGCCGAGCGATACGGGTGGACGGAGCGCGCCGTCGACGGACTCTGGCAGTTCGGCGGCGGCATCGTCGCGCACCTGCTCGGCTCGGCGCTCACGACGCCGGCCGGGCTGCTCTTCGCAGGGGGCATCGCGCTGACGGCCGGGGTCGACTCGGTTGCGGCGAACGCGTGGGGCGGCACGCCGCTGCGCGACTTGCTCGCCGCGAACCGGGAGCTGCTCTCCGATCCGCTCTTCGTCCGGGCCGTCCGCGCCGCGGTCGACTCGGTCGACGAGTTCGCGGTCGGTGCCGCGCACCTGCCCGGCGGCAGCGGGCTGGCCGCGGTCTTCGGCGACCTCGTGAACGCACCCGAGAGCGCATCGATGCTCCTGGGCGTCGCGGCACTCGTCGGCTCGAGGGCCCTGGTCGACGGGCCGGTCTCGGTGCGCCGGGCCGAGGGCGGCGATCGTGCGGGCGACGGCCGCGCGCCGGCCGGGCACCCGAGCGCCGGGCCCGAGCGCGGTGTGCGGGCGCCGCGCGGTTTCGCCGAGCTCGCCTCGCGCATCCCCGGCGGCGAAGGCCCCCAGATCCGCATCGAACGCTACGGCGAAGCCGGAGATCCGCGCTGGGTGGTCTACGTCAGCGGCACGGTCGATCCCGCGCTCGTCGCGGGCGAGCAGCCCTTCGACATGGTCTCGAACCTCCACGGCATCGCCGACGACTCGCCGCTCGACGCGCTCCGCGGCGCGGGGGCCGAGTCGGGAGCGGGTGAGCGGGCCGTCCGCGCGGCGATGGAGGCCGCCGGAATGGCGCCGGGCGACCCCGTGTACTTCGCGGGTCATTCGGGCGGCGGCATCATCGTGCACGAGCTCGCGAGAGACCCGGGGATCAACGCGATCGGCGGGGTGAACCTCGGGGGCCCGGGCGACTCCGCCCCGACGCGCGACGGGGTGCCGGTGCTCGACGTCGCCCACGACGAGGACCTCGTTCCGGCGGTCGGCGGGTCGGGCGCGCCGTCGCCCGAGCGCACGACCGTCACGCGCAGCGTCCTCGGCGATGGGCACACGTATGAGGGCACGCTGCCGGCCCACTCGCTCGAGAGCTACCGCGACACGGCGGCGCTCATCGACGCCTCGGAGGCGCCGCAGCTCGTCGAGCTCCGCGAGCTGCTCGCCTTCACGGGCGGCGGCACCGGCGCGGTCAGCGAATGGATCGCCGCGCGCGACCAGGCGGGCGCACCTGAGCTGTCGCCCGAGCCGGCGCCCGTGCAGGCGGCCGGAGCCGCGTCGCTCAGTCGCTCGACGGACGCACCACGAGGCCGATGAGCCAGCTGATCAGCCCGAGCACGAGGGCTCCGAGCACGCCCCACCAGAAGCTCTCGACGACGAGGCCGAAGCCCATGAGGCCGCTGATCCAGTCGACGAGCAGCAGCAGGAGGCCGTTGACGATGAACGAGATGAGGCCGAGCGTGAGCACGTAGATCGGGAAGGCGACGATCCTGATGAAGGTGCCGACGATGGCGTTCACCAGGCCGAAGATGGCGGCGACCAGGAGGTACGTGAGCACGGTCGCGAGCTCGGTGTCGTCGTACGGCACCACGCTGACACCCGAGACGATGAGCGTCGTCAGCCAGAGTGCGAGGGCGACGACGATGACCTTGAGGATGAACCGCATGCCTCCACTCTGTCAGACGGGGCATCGGAGGCGAAGGGGTACGGTGGATCGCGTGAACGCACCGGAACCGCGAGGGGCAGGCGTTCGCCTGCGCCCCGAGATCGCCGCACTCCCGCCGTATCGCCAGGGCCGCCCCGCTCCCGCCGACGGGTTCAAGCTCTCGAGCAACGAGAACCCGTTCGATCCGCTGCCGTCGGTCGTCGAGGCGGTCGCCGCGGCGGCCTCGACGATCAATCGCTACCCCGATGCCACGGCGCTCTCGCTGCGCGAGCGGCTCGCCGGGCGCTACGGAGTCACCGCCGACGAGGTGCTCGTCGGGGCCGGCTCGGTGGCGCTGCTGGCCGCACTCATCCAGGCGGCGGCCGCCCCGGGCGACGAGGTCGTCTACTCGTGGCGCTCGTTCGAGGCCTACCCCGGCCTCGTGACCGTGTCGGGCGCGACGAGCGTGCAGGTGCCGAACCGGGCCGACCACGGGCACGACCTCGACGCGATGGCCGCAGCCGTCACCGACAGCACCCGTGTCGTCATCGTCTGCTCGCCGAACAACCCGACCGGCGTCATCGTCACGGCCGCCGAGTTCGAGGCGTTCATGGCGAAGGTCCCCGCCGACCTGCTCGTGCTGCTCGACGAGGCCTACATCGAGTTCGTCCGCGACGACGCGTCCGTCGACGGGGCGACCCTGCTCGGCCGGTACCCGAACCTCGTCGTGCTCCGCACCTTCTCGAAGGCCTACGGCCTCGCCGGCCTCCGGGTCGGGTACGCGATCGGCCCCGTGGAGATCCTCGACGCGGCCCGGGCGACGATCACCCCGCTCAGCGTGACCGCCGCTTCGACCGCGGCAGCATTCGCCTCGCTCGAGCCGGCAGCCGAGGCCGAACTGCTCGAGCGCGTCGGGGTCATCGCCGAGCGCCGCGACCGCGTGCGCGCGGCGCTGCTCACGCAGGGATGGCCCATTCCGGTCGCGCAGGGCAACTTCATCTGGTTGCCCGCAGACGAGGCCACGGCCGAGGTCGCCGAGCGGCTCTTCGACGCCGGTCTCGTGACGCGGGCGTTCCCGCCTGTGGGCATCCGCGTGTCGATCGGCGAGGAGGAGGCTGTCGATATCCTCCTCCGGATTCTCGGTGAGCTTGTACCGGCTTCACAAGTAGGGCGTCCCGAGTAGCGGGTAGCGTGGAACGGTGGCAGCCCGCGAGAGAGACTTCACCGCGCCGACGGTTCAGCTCCTGACCCCCGAGGGCCAGTTGCGCCCGACCCCCGAAGCCGAGGCGTACCTGCCGCTCGTCGAAGCACTCGACGACGCGACACTGCAGCGCTTCTACCGCGACATGACGGTCTCGCGCCGGCTCGACGTCGCCGGCGCGAACCTGCAGCGGCAGGGTCAGCTGGCGCTGTGGGTGCCGAGCTCCGGCCAGGAGGCGGCGCAGGTCGGCTCCGCGCACGCCGCCCGCCCGCAGGACCACCTGTTCCCCTCGTACCGCGAGCACATCGTCGGCATGATCCGCGGCCTCGACCCCGTGCGCATCCTCGCGCTGCTGCGCGGCATCACCCAGGGCGGCTGGAACCCCGAGGAGAACGGCAACTTCCACCTCTACACGCTCGTGCTCGCCTCGCAGACGCTGCACGCCACGGGCTACGCGATGGGCCTGCAGTTCGACGGCGCGACCGCGACGGGCGATCCCGAGACGGATGCCGCGGTGCTCGTCTACTACGGCGACGGCTCGACCTCGCAGGGCGATGCCAGCGAGGCGCTCGTCTTCGCCTCGAGCTACGAGACGCCGCAGGTCTTCTTCATCCAGAACAACCAGTGGGCGATCTCGGTGCCGGTCTCGCGGCAGTCGCGCAGCCCGCTCGCGCTGCGCGGCGGCGGCTTCGGCATGCCGGGCGTGCGCGTCGACGGCAACGACGTGCTCGCGAGCTACGCCGTCACCCGGCAGTCGCTCGAGGAGGCCCGCGCGGGCCAGGGCCCGAGCCTCATCGAGGCGCTCACGTACCGCATGGGTGCCCACACGACGGCCGACGACCCGACGAAGTACCGCACCGATGACGAGGTCGCGTACTGGGCCGAGCGCGACCCGATCGCCCGCTACCGCACCTGGCTCGAGGGCCGCGGCGCCTCGGCCGCGTTCTTCGACGAGGTCGACCAGGAGGCATCCGACGTCGCCGCCGATGTGCGCCGCCGCGCGCTCGAGCTGACCGGCCCGAGCCGCGCCGCGATCTTCGAGCACGTCTACAGCGAGCCGCACCCGCTCATGGTCGAGCAGCACGCGTGGCTCGACGAGTTCGAGAACTCGTTCGACGGAGACGTGGCATGACCGGCCGGATCGACGAGGAGGTTCGCGTGACCGACGCACCCGAGGCATCCGCCACTGCCCCTGCACCCACCCATGAGGAGCCCGCCGGCGACGTGCGCGGCGTGCAGACCCTGTCGATGGCGAAGGCCATCACCGCGGGCCTCCGCGACGCCATGCGCGCCGACGAGAAGGTGCTGCTGATGGGCGAGGACATCGGGCCGCTCGGCGGCGTG
Source organism: Agromyces sp. NPDC058126 (assembly GCF_042884595.1). Lineage (NCBI taxonomy): Bacteria > Bacillati > Actinomycetota > Actinomycetes > Micrococcales > Microbacteriaceae > Agromyces > Agromyces sp. NPDC058126. The sequence continues at coordinate 206,398 of NZ_JBHVTS010000004.1, forward strand.
TTCCGCGTCACCGAGGGGCTCTCGGCCGAGTTCGGCGAGAAGCGCGTGCTCGACACGCCGCTCGCCGAGTCGGGCATCATCGGCACGGCCATCGGCCTCGCGATGCGCGGCTACCGGCCGGTGTGCGAGATCCAGTTCGACGGCTTCATCTTCCCCGCCTTCGACCAGATCACGACCCAGCTCGCGCGGCAGGCGCTGCGCCACGAGGGCACGGTGGCGATGCCGATCGTCATCCGCGTGCCCTACGGCGGGCATATCGGCTCGATCGAGCACCACCAGGAGAGCCCCGAGGCGTACTTCGCGCACACCCCGGGCCTGCGTGTGGTCAGCCCGTCGAATCCGCACGACGCGTACTGGATGATCCGCGAGGCGATCGAGTCGCGCGACCCGGTGTTGTTCTTCGAGCCGAAGAGCCGCTACTGGCCGAAGGGGCCGGTCGACCTCGACCACGCCGGGCTGCCGCTGCACGCGAGCCGCGTGGTGCGGCAGGGCACCGACGTCACGGTCGTCGGCCACGGCGCGATGGTGTCGACGCTGCTCCAGGCCGCCGACGTCGCCGCCGAGGAGGGCACGAGCATCGAGGTCGTCGACCTGCGCTCCCTCTCCCCCATCGACTACGGCCCGCTGCTCGAGTCGGTGCACCGCACCGGCCGGCTCGTCGTCGCCCAGGAGGCGTACGGCAACGTCTCGGTCGGCTCCGAGATCGCCGCGACCGTCGCCGAGCGGGCGTTCTACTCCCTCGAGGCGCCGGTGCTGCGCGTGTCGGGCTTCGACACCCCGTTCCCGCCCGCCTCGCTCGAGACCGAGTACCTGCCGAGCCCCGACCGGGTGCTCGAAGCCGTGGACCGCGCGCTGGCCTACTGACACGACACGACTCAGACATGTCGCTGATGGCATGTCTCGACTGCGAGGGTAAGACAGATGAGCGAGATCCGATTCCCACTTCCCGATGTCGGCGAGGGCCTCACCGAGGCCGAGATCGTGCAGTGGCGCGTCGCGCCCGGCGATCGCATCGCGCTCGACCAGGTCTTCGTCGAGATCGAGACCGCGAAGTCGCTCGTCGAGCTGCCGAGCGCGTTCGAGGGCGTCGTCTCCGAACTGCTCGTCGAGGAGGGCCGGACGGTCGACGTCGGCACGCCCATCCTCGTGATCCAGACGGATGCCGCGGGGGCGGCGCCGGCCGCCGAGCCGAGCGGTGACGCGGCGGGAGTCGCGGCGTCCGCCGCGGCAGCCGCGCCTGCGCCTGCGCCGGCCGCTGCGACCGCACCCGCCGTCGCCGAGGAGCGCGGCGGCGCCGTGCTCGTGGGACACGGCTCCTCGGGTCCCGTGGCGACGCGTCGCCGTCGGCACCCTTCGCCCGGCGGTGCGCACGAGAAGCTCGCCGCCCCGCCCGCTCCCCCGGTCGCCGCTCCCCCGGCGCCTCCCGCAGCACCTGTCGTGGCATCCGCAGCAGCCGGGGCCGTCGCGCCCGCCGCCGCTCCCCGCGCCGAGTCGCGCGTGCCCGTGATCGCGAAGCCGCCGATCCGCAAGCTCGCGAAGGACCTCGGCGTCGACCTCTCCCGGGTCGCCCCGACGGGCCCGATCGGCGACGTCACGCGCGACGATGTCATCCGCGAGGCGAGCCAGGCGAGCGTCTTCCGCAACATCCAGACGCCCGAGGCGCCGGCCGACCGCGAGACCCGCATCCCAGTGAAGGGCGTGCGCAAGGCGATCGCGAACGCCATGGTGCAAAGCGCATACTCGGCGCCGCATGTGTCGGTGTTCGTCGACGTCGACGCCACGCGCACGATGGAGTACCTCAAGCGACTCAAGGCCTCGCCCGACTACGCCGGCATCAAGATCTCGCCGCTGCTCATCATGGCGAAGGCGATGCTCTGGGCCGTGCGCCGCAACCCGACCGTCAACGCGCAGTGGACTGATGACGAGATCATCGTCAAGCACTACGTGAACCTCGGCATCGCCGCGGCGACGCCCCGCGGGCTCATCGTGCCGAACGTGAAGAACGCGCAGGACATGTCGATGGTCGAGCTCGCGGCCGCGCTCGAGCAGCTGACGCTCACGGCCCGCGAGGGCAAGACGCAGCCCGCCGAGATGCAGGGCGGCACGATCACCATCACGAACATCGGCGTCTTCGGCATGGACACCGGCACCCCGATCCTCAACCCCGGCGAGGTCGGCATCGTCGCGCTCGGCACGATCAAGCAGAAGCCGTGGGTCGTCGACGGCGAGGTGCGTCCGCGCTTCGTGACGACGATCGGCGGCTCGTTCGACCACCGCGTCGTCGACGGCGACGTCGTCTCGCGCTTCGTCGCCGACGTCGCCTCCATCATCGAGGAGCCGGCGCTGCTGCTCGAGTAGCGCTCTCTCCCCAGTGCCGCGTAGCCGTGCGCCACCGGTCAGGCCCTCACGCTCGCTGCGCCACTTCCATGCCCTCTGCGCCCGTTCAACTGGAGCGGAAGGCCTGCTGATGGCGCAGAGCGGCCTTCGGGTGAGCGGCGGCTCCGCCTAGAGGCGGTACTCGGAAATGATCGTGTCGGGCGTGCGGCTGGCCTCGACGAAGCCGACGCGCTCGAGCGTGCGGCGCGCGGGCAGGTTCGCGACCTCGGCCGAGGCGCGCACGACGCGGGCGAGACCGGTCGACCGCGCGAGCTCGACGGCGGCCAGCACGGTGTGGAACGCGAGCCCCTGGCCGCGCACCGCCGGGACGAGGCCGAAGTCGAACTCGACGGCGCCGTCGGCGTCAGGAGGGCCGAACAGGTTCACTCCCCCGATGGCGGGACCGTCTTCGCCGCGGCGCACCAGGTAGGGCCCGAACGGCATGGGGTCGCCGTTCAGGCGCACCGCGCGCACGTACTCGGCGAGGAGCTCGGGCTCGTCGGTGAAGGCGTAGGCGCCCTCCCACCCGTCGTGAGGATCGACCGCGCCGGACAGCACGCGCTCGGCGTCGGCGACGGTGAATCGGTGCAGCGTGATCGGGGCCGTCGTCGTATCCACGTACTTCACTCTCGCATGCCCCGCTGACAGGCGCCAAGTGTTGTTCACAGGATGACGTGGAATGCCCGGTGAACTCTTCGGGTTGCGTCGAGTGGCGGCTCGCGCAGTCCGCGAGCGGCCCAGATGGTTTTGACAATCATTATCAATAAGCGTAGGTTCGAAGCATGGAAACGTGCACCCGGACCTCCAGCCGTCGCCCCGTGACCCTGATCGGGGCGGGCGGCGTGATGGCGGCCGGGATCATCGCCCTCGCGGGCTGCGCGAGCCCCGGGGCATCCGCCGGTGCCGACGGTCCGCAGATCGTCGCGACGACGACCCAGGTGGGTGACTTCACCCGCGAACTCCTCGGCGGTGACGCCGAGCTCACCCAGCTCCTCTCCCCCGGCCAGAGCGCGCACGGCTTCGACCCCTCGGCGGCGCAGCTGCTCGCCCTCACGAACGCCGACGCGCTCGTCGTCAACGGCGGGGGCCTCGAGAGCTGGCTCGACGACGCCATCGAGGCGTCGGGCTTCGACGGCGTGCTCATCGACGCGAGCAACGGCATCGAACTGTTCGGCACCGACGACCACGACGACTCGGATGCCTCGGAGGCCGCGCACGACCACGACGACGACGACGCCGCCGGTACGGACGCGGCCGACGCCGACGACCACGCCGACGCCGACGACCACGAGGGCCACGACCACGGCGACGGCAACCCCCACATCTGGACGGACCCCGAGCTCGCCGAGGACATGGTCGAGAACATCGCCGACGGCCTCGCGACGGTCGACGGCCTCGACGCCGCGAACCTCGAGGCGAACGAGACCGCCTACCTCGCGAAGCTCGAGGCGCTCGACGACTGGATCGCCGAGAACGTCGAGCAGGTGCCGGCGACCGAGCGGCTGCTCGTGACGAACCACGACGCCTTCACCTACTTCGTCGACGCCTACGACGTGACCTTCGTCGGCAGCATCATCCCGAGCTTCGACGACAACGCCGAGCCGAGCGCGGCCGAGATCGACGAGCTCGTCGCGAAGATCGAGTCGACGGGCGTCGCCGCGGTGTTCTCCGAGGCATCCCTGTCGCCGAAGGCCGCGGAGACGATCGCCGCCGAATCGGGCGTCGCGGTCTACTCGGGGCCCGATGCGCTCTACGGCGACTCGCTGGGCGAGGCAGGCAGCGAGGGCGAGACGTACCTCGGCAGCCAGCTGCACAACGCGCGGCTGATCCTCGAATCGTGGGGCGTCGTGCCTACCGCGCTCCCCGCCGCCCTGCAAGGATGACTCGCATGAGCGACTCCCCCGTACTCCGCCTCTCCGGTGCGGCCTTCACGCACCCGGGCGGATCGGGCGTCTCGGGGCTCGACCTCGAGATCGCACCCGGTGAGGCGGTCGCGCTCATCGGCCCGAACGGCGCCGGCAAGTCGACGCTGCTGAAGGGCGTGCTCGGGCTCGTGCCGCGCACAGCCGGGCAGGTCGAACTCGGCGGTGCGCTGCTCGGTGCGGGCCGCGCGTCACATGCCGCGAGCGGTATGGTCGCGTTCCTCCCCCAGTCGGCAGACCTCGACCCCGACTTCCCGATCAGCCTCGAGCAGGTCGTCATGCAGGGCCGCTATCGCGGCCTCGGCCTGTTCCGGTGGCCGGGCCGCGGCGATCGCGCGGCCGTCGCTCGGGCCCTCGAGACGGTCGGCCTCGGCGACCTCGCGAAGCGCCAGTTCGGCGAGCTCTCGGGCGGGCAGCGCCAGCGCGGGCTGCTCGCCCGCGCCCTCGCCTCCGACCCCGCACTCCTGCTGCTCGACGAGCCGTTCAACGGCCTCGACCAGCCCAACCGCGACGCGCTCGTCGCCACGCTGCGAGAGCTGAAGACCCGCGGGGTCGCCGTGCTGGTCTCGACGCACGACCTCGAGCTCGCGCGACTCGTCTGCGACGCGGTCGTGCTCGTCAACGGCACGCAGCTGGCGTTCGGCCCGGTCGACGACGTGCTCACGCTCGGCAACGTGCAGGAGTGCTTCGAGGGTGTCGAGGTCGAGATCGACGAGCACACCCTCGTTGTTCCCGGGCACGAGGGCCACTGAATGCCGAACGACGCATATAGTCGTCGCCGATCGCGGGGGAGGGGCCGAGGATGTCGCTGACCGACGCGCTCTTCACCGCGTTCTCGATTCCGTTCATGGCGCGCGCCCTCATCGTGATGCTCGTCCTCGCGGTGGTCGCCGGTATCGTCGGCGTACTTGTGAACCTGCGCGGACTCGAGTTCATCAGCGACGGGCTCACGCACGCCGTGTTTCCCGGACTGGCGATCGGCCTCGCCGTCGGCGGCACGAGCGGGCTCCTGCCCGGTGCCGCGATCGCGGCCCTCGCCGGCGCGCTCGCGCTGACCTGGCTCGACCGGGCCGGCATCACCTCGGACGCGGCGATCGCGATCGTGCTCACCGCGACCTTCAGCGTCGGCGTCATCGTGGTGTCGAAGAGCGACGACTACGCGGGCGAACTCGAGGCGCTGCTCTTCGGGCGGGTGCTGACCATTCCGCCCGATCAGGTCGTGCCACTGGTCGTCGTGAGCCTCGTCGCCCTGCTCGCCGTCGTGCTCACGCTCAAGCAGCAGTTGTTCCGCGCCTTCGACGCGCGCGGCAGCCGTGCGGCCGGCGACTCGGCGCTCGTGCTCGACCTGGTGCTGAACGCCGCGATCGCGCTCGTCGTGGTCGCGGCGGCGGCCACGGTGGGCACGCTGCTCGTGCTCGCGCTGCTGATCGTGCCGGGCGCCGTCGCGCGGCTCGTGACGCGACGGCTGTGGTGGCTCTTCCCCGCAGCCGCGGTGTTCGCCGCGCTGAGTGCCTGGATCGGGCTGTCGGCCGGCTTCGCGATCTCGGTGGGGGCGGGGATCGACGTCCCGGCCGGTGCGACGATCGTCGCGGTGTTCGTGCTCGGGTACGCACTGGTGCTCGGAGCGTTCGGGCTCGTGCGCTGGGCGCGCGGGCGTACTGCGGCAGCTCGGCCGGATGCCGGTGCGCCGGCTTCGGAAGGCGTGCGAGCGACCGGAACCGCGGCGGCGGGGGAGGGGCACTGATGGGCTACTTCGAACGCGCCCTGTTCGCCGCCATCGTGATCGGCGTCGGCGCCGGGTTCGTCGGCGCGCTCGTGGTGCTGCGCAAGCGCACCTTCTTCGCACAGGCGCTCACCCACGGCACGTACCCGGGCGCGGTAGCCGCGGCGGCGCTCGGCGTGAGCGTGCCGGCGGGCGCCGCGGCCGCGTCGGTCGTGCTCGTCGTGATCATGGCCGGCATCGCGCGGGTGCGGCGGCAGGGCGCGCAGGTCGCCGCGGGCATCGTGCTCACCGGCGGCTTCGCCGCGGGCGCGCTCCTGCAGGCCCTCATCCCCGGGCTGCCCGTGCGGGCCGAGAGCCTGCTGGTCGGCTCGATCCTCACGGTCAATGACGAAGACATTCTCCTCGCGGCATGCGTCGCGCTGGTGGCGGTGGTGCTGGTCGTGCTGTTCGGCAAGGAGATCGCGCTCTCGACCTTCGATCCCGCGGGCTTCCGGGCGATGGGCTATCGGGAGTGGCCGATCGAACTGCTCGTGCTCGGGCTCACCGCGGCCTCGGTCGTCAGCTCGCTCCCGGCGGTCGGCGCGATCCTCGCGATCGCCCTGATCGCGGCGCCGGCTGCGGCGGCCCGCCTCGTGGTCGGTTCGTTCCGGGGTGTGCTCGTCGTCGCCCCCCTGATCGGCGCGGCCTCGGGCGTGCTCGGCGTGCTCGCCTCCCGCGCCTTCGCGATCGCCGCCGGCCCGTCGATCGCCCTCGCCGCGACCGCCTTCTTCCTGCTCGCGCTGGGACTCTCCAAGCTTCGAGGGCTAGCGTGGAGGCGGACCGACATCCCCGTCGAGACCGCGGAGGGCGCACGAATCGCATGAAACGCAACACCTGGCAGCGCGAGGCCGTTCGCGAGGCGCTCGATTCGACCGAGGGCTTCATCAGCGCGCAGGCGCTGCACTCCGCGCTGCACGCGAGCGGCTCGCCGATCGGCCTCGCGACGGTCTACCGGGCGCTCGGCGACCTCGCGACGAGCGGGGAGGCCGATTCGCTGCAGTCGCCCGAGGGCGAGGCGCTGTACCGGGCGTGTTCGACGACCGGTCACCACCACCACCTCATCTGCCGCAACTGCGGGCTGACGGTCGAGATCGCGGCCGACGAGGTCGAGGCGTGGGCGAAGGGCATCGCGGCCGAGCACGGCTTCACCCAGGCGGCCCACGTGGTCGACGTCTTCGGGCTCTGCGCGAACTGCACGAAGCTCGCCGCCCGTGAGCCCGGCGTCTCCGGCCCGGGGGAGCAGGTCTAAGGCGAAAACCCCGATCAGCGTCGAATAGCGCGGCTCGATTGGGTTCTTCCGCGTTTCATCGATAGCGTGGACGACGGTCCTGCAAGACCGATCGCCCAGTCCGCGGTCCGATATTCCCGAACGGGAATCCTCGGAGCGTATGGTTCGGCGGTGAGGCATCCGGCCCCGATGGCCGGACGCGACGACGCCCTGTTTCGCCCGACGATCGCACTTCGCGCCGGGCTTGAGTCCAGAGCGTCCGATTCACCGCCAACCCGGCCGTGACCCACGAGTTCGGCGCACCACCGATCCGACCGCGCAACCCTTGCCTGCGCGGTGTTCGGCGCGCCCTCAGGGAGCCCGATCCATGCCAGACAACCCGAACACCGGCTCACCGCTGCCGGAGACCACTGCACTCGAGGTGCGCCACCTCACCAAGTTCTTCGGACGGAAGCCGCGCGAGGCGCTCGAGCGCCTCAAGCAGGGCGCCGGCCGCGACGAGGTCGCGGCGCTCGGCACCGCCGCCGTCATCGACGCCGACTTCGACGTTCGTCGAGGCGAGATCTTCGTCGTCATGGGCCTCTCGGGCTCCGGAAAGTCGACGCTGATCCGGATGCTGAACGGACTCGTCGAGCCGACCGACGGCACCGTCACGGTGATGGGGGAGCAGATCTCCGACGTCGCACCCAAGCGCCTGCGCGCCGTCCGTCGCCGGCGGGTGTCCATGGTGTTCCAGCACTTCGCGCTGCTGCCGCACCGGACCGTCCGCGAGAACGCCGCCTACGGGCTCGAGATCCAGGGCGTCCCGCTCGCCGAGCGGCGAGCCCGCGCCGACCGGATCCTCGACCGGGTCGGGCTCGGGGGATGGGGCGACAAGATGCCCGACGAGCTCTCGGGTGGCATGCAGCAGCGCGTCGGCCTCGCCCGCGCCCTCGCCTCGGACACCGACATCCTGCTCATGGACGAGGCCTTCTCGGCCCTCGACCCCCTGATCCGCCGAGAGATGCAGGAGCAGCTCGTCGAGCTGCAGCAGGAGCTCGGCAAGACGATCGTCTTCATCACCCACGACCTCAACGAGGCCATGTTCCTCGGTGATCGCATCGCCGTCATGCGCGACGGCCGCATCGTGCAGCTCGGCACCGCCGAGGAGATCCTCACCGACCCCGCCGACGACTACGTCGCCCAGTTCGTGCAGGACGTCGACCGTGCGCGGGTGCTCACCGCGGGCAACGTCATGGAGGCGCCGCGCGCCGTGGTGACCGCTTCGGCGGGTCCGCGCGCCGCGCTGCGGTCCATGCGCGACCTGCAGACGTCCATGGTGTTCGTCGTCGGCAACGGCCGGCGCCTCCTCGGCGTCGCCCACGACCGCGATGTGCTGCGGCTCGTACAGCGGGGGGAGCGCGATCTCGCGGGCGTCATCAGCGACGACCACCCCGTCGTCGGCGTCGACGAGCACCTCTCCGAGCTCTTCGGGAGCGCCGTCGAGAGCCAGCTCCCGCTCGCCGTCGTCGACGACCAGGGCCGGCTCCTCGGCGCCGTGCCGAGGGTCACCCTGCTCGCCGCGCTCGGCAACGTGACGACCGACACCGCCGAGCAGGCGATCATCGCGACCCCGGCGACCATCCCGGTCGACGTCATCACGGCGACGCTGCACCGCACGGCGGCGGCCGAAGCCGCGGCGGCCGACGCCCCGCCCGCGTCCGCCCCGCCCGCCCCCGCCGCGGGGGAGAGGAGCCCGGCATGAACGACTTCCGCCTTCCCCTCGGCGAACTCGCCGAATCCGTCATCGACCTCGTGACCGACGTGTTCGCCGGCTTCTTCGCCGTCGTGCGCGCGATCTTCGCGGGCCTCTACGACACCGTCGACCTCCTGCTCTCGGCGCCGCCGTTCGGCGCGATCATCGCCGTGTTCGCGGCCCTGGCCTTCCTCCTTCGCGGGTGGAAGCTCGCCGTCGGCACCGTCGTCGGCCTGCTCGTCATCGTGGGCGTGGACCAGTGGGAGAACGCCATGGACACGCTCGCGCTGGTGCTCGTGGCCAGCGCGATCGCCATCGCGATCGCCGTTCCGATCGGCATCCTCGCCGCACGCTCCGACACGGCGTCGAAGATCATCCGCCCGATCCTCGACTTCATGCAGACCATGCCCGCCTTCGTCTACCTGATCCCGGCGCTCATCCTGTTCCGGGTCGGCGTCGTGCCCGGCATCGTCGCGACGATCGTGTTCGCCATGGCGCCCGGGGTGCGGCTGACCGAGCTCGGCATCCGCGGCGTCGACAAGGAGGTGGTCGAGGCCGGCCACGCCTTCGGCTCCTCGCCGTGGCGCATCCTCCGCCAGATCCAGCTGCCGCTCGCGATGCCCAGCATCATGGCCGGGGTCAACCAGGTCATCATGCTCTCGCTCTCGATGGTCGTCATCGCGGGCATGGTCGGTGCCGGCGGGCTCGGCGGCCAGGTCGTGCAGTCGCTCACCCGGATCGACGTCGGCCTCGGCTTCGAGGCGGGACTCTCGGTCGTGATCCTCGCGATCATCCTCGACCGCCTCACCGGCGCGCTCGGCGGCCTGCGCGGCCGCCGAGCGAAGCGGGTCAGGCGATCGGATGCCTCGGCGCGCGACCCGCAGGCGCCCGCTTCCGTGCCGGAACCCGCCGCGAGCGGCGCGAGCCCCGCGGCATCCATCGCCCCCTGACCGTACGAGCAGGGCACCCGACTCGCTGCGCGGAATCGCGCGGCGCTCCCCAACACCCGTGCCACAGCACACGGGAGGAAAGGAACACATGAAGAAGCGCACACTCACCGGAGCACTCGCGCTCGGCACGGTCTCCGTGCTCGCCCTTGGCGGCTGCGCCGCCGGCGCCGACGCCGAGACGCTCGAGAACGGCGACCAGAAGGACGTCACCATCGCCGTGTTCAACGGCTGGGACGAGGGCATCGCCGCAAGCGAGCTCTGGAAGGCCGTGCTCACCGAGCAGGGCTACGACGTCACCCTCGAGTACGCCGATCCCGCCCCGGTCTACTCGGGCCTCACCACCGACGACTACGACGTCACGCTCGACACCTGGCTGCCGACCACGCACGCCGACTACATCGACCAGTACGGCGACGAGCTCGTCGACCTCGGCGCCTGGAACGAGGACGCGAAGCTCACGATCGCCGTGAACGCCGACGCCCCGGTCGACTCGCTCGAGGAGCTGGCCGCGAACGCCGACGCCTTCGGCAACCGCCTCGTCGGCATCGAGCCCGGGTCGGGCCTCAACCGGGTGACCGAGGATGAGGTGATCCCGAGCTACGGCCTCGAGAAGATGGAGTACCTCACGAGCTCGACGCCCGCGATGCTCTCCGAGCTCACGGCCGCCACGAAGGCCGGCGAGAACATCGCCGTCACGCTGTGGCGCCCGCACTGGGCGTACGACGCGTTCCCGCTCAAGGACCTCGCCGACCCCGAGGGCGCACTGGGCGACGCCGAGGGCATCCACGCCTTCGGCGGCAAGACCTTCGTCGAGCGCTACCCGACGCTCGCGATGTGGCTCGCCGACTTCGAGATGGACTCCGAGCTGCTGTTCTCGCTCGAGAACGCCATGTTCAACGAGGGCGACGCCAACGATTACGGCCCCGTCGTCGAGGCGTGGATCGACGAGAACCGGGAGTACGTCGACTCGCTGACGGAGTGAGCCGCACGCGCTGACGGCGCAGAACGGGCGAGGGGATGCCACGGAGCATCCCCTCGCCCGTCGTCGTTCCGCCGTGCGTGGGCGCGGATTCACGCGATCTCCATATCGCCGGAGCGGGGTCGCGGACTACGATCGCAAACGGATGCGGATTTCCGGGGGGAACGGATCCGCCCGTCGCGCGTCCGCGGTGCCGTCGACTCGGTGCCGCGAGCACCCACGCCCGGGAGGGATGACGATGGCCGAGCAGGACGACAACCAGTACACGCCGAGGTTCGCACGACCCGGTGAGGCGACGATCATCGACCGGCATCGGATTCCACCGGGGGAGTCGCTGCCGCAGACGGCCTACCAGATCATCCGCGACGAGGTCATGCTCGACGGCAACGCTCGGCTGAACCTCGCGACCTTCGTCACCACGTGGATGGACGACGAGGCCAAGGCGCTCTACACCGAGGCCTTCGACAAGAACATGATCGACAAGGACGAGTACCCGCAGACCGCGGCGATCGAGGAGAAGTGCTGGCGCATGCTGGCCGCCCTCTGGAACTCGCCCGACCCCGAAGGCACGATCGGCACGTCCACGATCGGTTCGTCGGAGGCGGCCATGCTCGGCGGCCTCGCGATGAAGCGCCGCTGGCAGCAGGCGCGCCGCGCCGCCGGGAAGGACGCCTCCAAGCCCAACATGGTGATGTCGAGTGCCGTCCAGGTCTGCTGGGAGAAGTTCTGCAACTACTTCGACGTCGAGCCGCGCTATGTGCCGGTGAGCGACGAGCACCCGATGCTCGACGGTTCGCAGCTCGAACCGTACATCGACGAGAACACGATCGGCGTCGTCGTGATCATGGGCGTCACCTACACGGGTGCGTACGAGCCGGTCAAGGAGATCTCCGAGGCGCTCGACGCGCTGCAGGCCAAGACCGGGCTCGACGTGCCGATCCACGTCGACGGCGCCTCCGGTGCGATGATCGCCCCGTTCCTGCAGCACGATCTGGAGTGGGACTTCCGGCTGCCGCGGGTGCACTCGATCAATACCTCCGGGCACAAGTACGGTCTCGTCTACCCGGGTCTCGGATGGGTCGTCTGGCGCACCGCCGACGTGCTGCCCGACGACCTCATCTTCCGGGTCAGCTACCTCGGCGGCGAGATGCCGACGCTCGCGCTCAACTTCTCGCGACCGGGCGCGCAGGTGCTGCTCCAGTACTTCCTCTTCCTGCGTCTCGGCGTGACGGGGTACACCGCCGTGCAGCAGGCCTCGCAGGACGTGGCGCTGTACCTCTCGAAGGGGATCGGCAAGATCGACGCGTTCGAGCTCATCAGCGACGGCAGTGACATCCCGGTGTTCGCGTGGCGGTTGAAGGCCGGCCACACCGACAACTGGAACCTCTATCACCTGCAGGACCGCCTTCGGCAGAAGGGATGGCTCGTGCCCGCGTACCCCCTGCCCGACGACCTGAGCGATCGCACCGTGCAGCGCATCGTCGTGCGCAACGGCCTCAGCATGGACCTCGCCGCCGAACTGCTCCGTGACATCGAGACCGAGACCGCGTATCTCGACGCGCTCGAGTCGCCGATGCCGGTCGAGGGGCAGCGACCCGGCTTCCACCACTGAGGCGGCCGGCATGTCCGCAGATGCGACCGCCTCCACGGATGCGTCGGGGCGGGCCGCCTCGAACCATCCGCTCGCCCCGCGCAGCGCCGTCACGAACTTCCTCGGCGTGGGCCAGCTCGCCCTGCTCACGCTCGTCGTCGTGGCGAGCCTGCGCTCGCTGCCCGCGATGGCGGTGTTCGGCCTCGGCAGCATCACCCTGTACCTGATCCCGGCGATCTTCTTCCTCGTGCCGACCGCCCTCGTGGCGGCCGAGCTCGCCACCGGGTGGAAGGGCGGCGTGTACGTGTGGGTCCGCGAGGCGCTCGGCAACCGCTGGGGGTTCACTGCGGTCTGGCTGCAGTGGATCCAGAACGTCGTCTGGTACCCGACGCAGCTCTCGTTCATCGCGGCGGCGCTCGCGTTCGTGTTCCTCGATCCGAAACTCTCGAACTCGGGCTTCTTCACGGCGATCGTGATCCTCGTGCTCTACTGGGGCTCGACGCTCGTCACGCTGCGCGGCGGCAACCTCTTCGCGAAGCTCGGCTCCTGGGGCGGCATCCTCGGAACGCTGCTGCCGGCGGCCCTGCTCGTCGTGTTCGGCGCGATCTGGGTGTTCGGCGGGGAGAAGAGCGAGGTGCCGCTCGAGGCCTCGGCGGTCATCCCGCCGTTCACCGGATTGGCCTCGATCGTGCTCATCGTCTCGAACGTGCTCGCCTACGCGGGCATGGAGGTGAACGCGGTGCACGTGAACCAGATGAAGGACCCCGGCCGGGGCTACCCGCGCTCGGTGTTCCTCGCGGCGATCCTCATCCTGCTCGTGTTCATCCTGCCGACCATCGCGATCGCGGTGGCGGTGCCGCAGAAGGAGCTCGGCCTGACGAACGGCATCATGCTCGCCTTCCAGGAGTACTTCGGGCACTGGGGCGTCGGCGAGTGGGCGACCGCGGTCGTGTCGGCGCTCATCGCGGCCGGCGCGCTCGCCTCGGTCGTCGCCTGGATCGCGGGCCCGTCGAAGGGGCTGCTCGCCGCGGCCGAGACCGGGCTGCTGCCGCCCGCGCTGCAGAAGCGCAACCGCGAGGGCGTGCAGACCGGCATCCTCGTGCTGCAGGGCTCGATCGTCACGCTGCTCGCCGCGATCTTCATCGTCGTGCCCGACGTGAGCGCCGCCTTCGTCGCACTGATCGACATGGCCGCCGCGCTCTACCTCATCATGTACATGCTGATGTTCGCCTCGGCGATCGTGCTCAGGCGCACGGCCCCCGACGTGAAGCGCGCCTACCGGGTGCCCGCCATGAACCTCATCGCGGGCATCGGGTTCCTCGCCTGTCTCGCCGCCTTCCTGCTGGCGTTCATCCCGCCCGACGGGTTCACGGCGTTCCCGGCGGCGGCCTACCCGTGGATCGTGGGCGCGGTCATCGTCGTGCTCGGCGTGCCGCCGCTCATCTTCTATGCTGCGCGGCGGCCCGGGTGGGATCGGCGCAGCGACGCCGACAAGGCCAGGCGCGGCACGCATGAGGAGGACGAGGGCGTCGCACCGAGCGCTGCGAGCGGATCGGTGCCGTCGCCCGGCGGGGACGCGACGTGAGTCCGTCCGACGGCGCGGCGACGGCGGCCGAACCGCGGCGCCGGCTCCGCCTGCGCCGCGAGGCGTGGGGCTTCGCAATCGGCTCCCTCTGCTTCCTCGCCGGCGCCATTCCCTTCTACGCGGAACGGGTCGGCGCCGTCGGAGTCGGCGTCACCTTCTTCGTCGGCTCGATCTTCTTCACGCTCGCCGCGTTCATCCAGTTGAGCCTCAGCGGGCGACGGGTGCCGAGGCGGGGAACCAATCGGGCCGACTTCTGGGACTGGTGGGCCGCCGCCGTGCAGTTCGCCGGCACGCTCTGCTTCAACGTGAGCACGGCGGTGGCGCTGGCGGCCGCGGTCGCCGATCCGACGCGCCTCGGGGCCGGGTGGCGCCCCGACGCGTACGGATCGGTCGCGTTCCTCGTCGCGAGCGCCTTCGCGATCGTGGCGACGCGGGATCGCGGCGAGCTCTGGGATCGCGACGCCCGCTCGTGGCATGGCACCTGGCTCAACATGCTCGGGTCGATCGCGTTCGCCGTGTCGGCCGTCGGCGCCTACGTCGACCCCGAGAGCGGCACGCTCGTGAGCATGTTCTGGGCGAATCTCGGCACGTTGATCGGCGCGCTCTGCTTCCTCGTGGCGGCGCTGCTGTCGCGGCGGGCGATCGACGGCGACGCCGCACCGCCCGCCTGAGTCGCGTCGGGGAGGGGCGTCGGCCCCGGGGCATCCGTGCTCGATTCGGCCGCGACCGGGCACTCTGCTAAACTGGCTCGTTGGCTGGGTACATCCACTGCCCAGACCGCGACAATCCCCTTCGTGCTCCGCGAGAAATCGCGGGATTCGGCGTGGGAACGTCAGCAGACAAGAGACCTTGGGAGGGGCATCCGCCCCTCGGTATTGGAGGAAACCAATGGCAGCAGTGTGCCAGGTGACCGGAGCCGTTCCCGGCTTCGGACACAACATCTCGCACTCGCACCGCCGGACGAAGCGCCGCTTCGACCCGAACGTGCAGAAGAAGACGTACTTCGTTCCGTCGCTCCGTCGCAACATCACGATCAACGTGTCCGCCAAGGGCATCAAGGTCATCGATGCTCGCGGCATCGAGGCGGTCGTTCGTGACATGCAGGCTCGTGGGGTGAAGTTCTAATGGCGAAGCAGCAGGACGTCCGTCCCATCATCAAGCTCCGTTCGACGGCCGGCACCGGGTTCACCTACGTGACCCGCAAGAACCGTCGCAACAACCCCGACCGTCTCGTGCTCAAGAAGTACGACCCGGTGATCCGCAAGCACGTCGACTTCCGAGAGGAGCGCTAAATCATGGCGAAGAAGAGCAAGATCGCTCGCAACGAGCAGCGCAAGGTGATCGTCGACCGCTACGCCGAGAAGCGTCTCGAGCTGAAGAAGGCGCTCGTCGACCCGAACGGCACCGACGAGAGCCGCGAGGCCGCTCGCGTGGGCCTGCAGAAGCTTCCCCGCAACGCGTCGCCCATCCGCGTGCGTTCGCGTGACGCCATCGACGGCCGCCCCCGTGGCGTGCTCACCAAGTTCGGTGTCTCGCGTGTCCGCTTCCGCGACATGGCGCACCGTGGCGAGCTGCCCGGCATCACCAAGTCGAGCTGGTAAGCAGTAGCTTCACGCTTCACGAAGAGGGGCGCCCCGGAGGAATCCGGGGCGCCCCTCTTCTTCGTCGTTTCGGGGGACTCCCCGTTGTGGTGGCACTACCACGGGGGCCTGCTGCCGGACGAACCGGTTCACCTACCGTTGACCCACCCGTGCGGGTGGATGCGCACGCAT
Source organism: Agromyces sp. NPDC058126 (assembly GCF_042884595.1). Classification (NCBI taxonomy): domain Bacteria; kingdom Bacillati; phylum Actinomycetota; class Actinomycetes; order Micrococcales; family Microbacteriaceae; genus Agromyces; species Agromyces sp. NPDC058126. The sequence goes on from NZ_JBHVTS010000004.1 coordinate 222,298, forward strand.
GGGAATGCGCCGGTCAACGGAGAGGAACGCGATGAAGCGCTGGAGCAGATCGATCCTGGGGGCGGCCGCGGCCGCCGCACTCGTGCTGGGCGGTGGTGCGATCGCGTACGCCGACGACCTCGAGACGACGGTCACGGTCGACGATCTCGTCGTCGTGACACCGGTCGTCGATCTCGGGGTACTCGACTGCGGCACGAGCCGCGACGTGGTGGTGAAGCTGAACCTCGATCGGGGCGGCAACGGGCCGGCGACCATCTTCAAGAGCGGCTCCACCGTGACCTTCTCACGGACCTCGCAGACGAACGTCTCGGCGACGCAGCCGAGCCCCCCGACCATCACGCTCCCGGGCGACTGGGCCACGCTCGACCAGAATTCGACCGTCGACAGTGCGAAGACCACCTCGACCATCACGGTCGCCGCGGGGGAGGTCAACGGCACCTTCGGGGGCAGCGCCGGTTACCAGGCGAGCGGCACGGTGGTCAACGGCGACAGCAAGCTCCGCACCGCCTCGGTCAGCGTGAGCTGGAGCGTCGAGAACTGCGGCGTCGTCGTCGATCCGGTCGACGAGACGGGACCGGTCGTGACGCTCGTCTGCCCCTCCGACCCCATCCCGCGCGGGGAGGAGGCCTACGCCACCTGGAGCGCGACCGATGAAGACGGCGGTTCGGGAGTCGCCGAGGGGTACGAGAGCGGGACCATCCCGCTCGACACGTCGACGCTCGGCGAGCACACGGCGACGGCGGCGGCTGGCACCGCCGTCGACAACGAGGGCAACGCCTCGGCCGAGGCCTCCTGCAGCTTCACCGTCGTGGACGTGACACCACCGGAGGTCGCGCTCATCTGCCCGGCCGGACCGGTCCTGCTCGACTCGGTCGCCGAGGCGACGTGGACGGCGAGCGACGAGGACGGCGGTTCGGGTCTCGCGACCGCCGCGAGCGGCTCGATCGTGCTCGACACCTCGAGCGTCGGCGCGCACACCGCGACCGCCCCTGTGGGCACTGCGGTCGACAATGCCGGGAACGAGTCGGCCGAGGTGTCGTGCGAGTACTCGGTGATCTACGACTTCGCCGGGTTCTTCCGTCCTGTCGACATGAACGGCGTCGTGAACAGGGTCAAGGCGGGCAGTGCCGTGCCGATGAAGTTCAGCCTGGGCGGCGATGAGGGTCTCGACATCGTCGCGGCCGGATACCCGAAGGTGACCTTCTCCTCGTGCGACGCGAACGCCCCGGTCGATGCCGTCGAATCGACCCTGACCGCCGGCGGCAGCAGCCTGAGCTACGACGCGACCGCCGGCCAGTACGTCTACGTCTGGAAGACCGACAAGAGCTGGGCGGGGAAGTGCGGCACCTTCGAGCTCGGGCTCGACGACGGGGTCGTCCGTACGGCGAAGTTCAAGTTCTTGAAGTAGCCGGGAGGCTCCGGAGGGGCGCAAACCCCCTCCGGAGCATCCGACACGCCGTGGGAAATCGCCCAAGAAGCCCGGAAATCCGCGAGATTCCGCGGATCTCTGTTACATTCGAGGCGGCCTCAACGGCCACGGGGGCGGCGCAAGCTCGTTCCCGAATCTTCAACAAAGTGCTGTACATACAGCGAACGTCCGAGGAGGACATTCAATGGCTGACAAGTCGCTGAACAAGACCGAGCTCGTCGCGAAGATCGCTGCGTCGACCGGCCAGAGCCAGGCCACCGTCGACGCCGTGCTCGGCGGTCTGTTCGAGGCGCTCGCCGAGTCCGTGGGCTCGGGCACCAAGGTCTCCATCCCGGGCTGGCTCGCCGTCGAGCGCACGCACCGCGCTGCGCGCACCGGCCGCAACCCGCAGACGGGTGCCACCATCGAGATCCCGGCCGGCTACTCGGTCAAGGTCTCGGCCGGTTCGAAGCTCAAGGCTGCTGCCAAGTAACCAGAGCCTTCCGAAGGGGCGTGCGGCGTGAGCCGTGCGCCCCTTCGCCGTTTCCGTGAGGGCTCGCGAGTGCCTGAACCGCGAATGGGGATGCCACGGGGGAGCGCCGGGTGCGAGGGCGCCCACGAGGCATCCAGCCTCTGACGTCTAGGCTGGTTCGGTGCCCCGCTCCGTCCGAGTGCTCGGTCCTGCCGTGCTCACCGCCGTCGCCCTCGCGGCGACCTTCGCCGCACTCTCGTTCGGCGGAGGCGCCGCCGAACAGCTCATCCAGGACCCGGGGCCGCTCGCCCGCTACGGCGTGCCCGTCGCGAAGCTCTTCGTGAACCTCGGCGCGGCCGGCATGATCGGCGCACTCGTGCTCGCCGTCTGGGCGCTGAGCCCGAAGCGCCGCGAGTTCGACCTCGCACTCGACGTCGCCGCCGCCTCGGCCGCGGTGATGACCGTCGCGAGCGCCGCGACGGGGCTGTTCACCTTCATCCTCGTCACGGCGGTGCCGTTCGACTTCAGCGACGCGTTCGGGCAGAAGCTCGGGCAGTTCGTCACGACGATCGAGCTCGGCCAGTCGTGGCTCATCACGACGCTCGTCGCGGCCGCCGTGACGGTGCTCTGCTTCGCGGTGCGCAACCACACGGCGCTCGCGTTCGTGACGGTGCTCGCGGTCGCCTCGCTCGTGCCGATGGCGCAGCAGGGTCACGCCGCTGGCGCCGCGGGCCACGCGGCCGCCGTCACCGGCCTCGGCCTGCACCTCGTCTTCGCGGCCGTCTGGCTCGGCGGACTCGTCACGATCGTGCTGCTGCAGCGCGAGCTCGGGGCGAAGCGCCTGCCGGTCGTGCTCGCGCGCTATTCGACGGTCGCGCTCATCTGCTTCATCGTCGTCGCGGTATCGGGGTACGCGAGCGCGGCGCTGCGCATCGGCACCCTCGACCAGCTCGCGACGCCGTACGGCGCGCTCGTCGTCGTGAAGGTCGCGGCGCTGATCGCGCTCGGGCTGTTCGGCGCGGCGCAGCGGCGGTTCCTGATCGGGCGGATGACTCGGGGCTCGGGTTCGGGCTCGGGCGCGTTCTGGTGGCTCGTCGTCGCCGAGCTCGCGTTCATGGGTCTCGCCTCGGGTGTCGCAGCGGCGCTCGCGCGTACCGCCACCCCGGTCTCCGAGGAGGCCGGCGAGCTCGCGCGCACGCCCGCCGAGATCCTCACGGGTGAACCCCTGCCGCCGTGGCCCGAGACGTTCCGCTACTTCACCGAGTGGAACCCCGACCTGATCTGGCTGCTCGCGTGCGGCTTCGGCATCTTCTTCTACCTCGCCGGTGCCCGTCGGCTGCGCAAGCGCGGCGACAAGTGGCCCGTCTACCGCACCGTGCTCTGGGTCTCGGGCCTGCTGCTGCTCGCCTACGTCACCAACGGCGGCGTGAACGTCTACGAGCAGTACCTGTTCTCCGCGCACATGCTCGCGCACATGGTGCTGACCATGGCGGTGCCCGTGCTGCTCGTGCCGGGTGCGCCCGTCACGCTCGCGGCGCGCGCGATCAAGCCCCGCAAGGACGGCTCGCGCGGCGGCCGCGAGTGGATCATGCTCGCGGTGCACTCGAAGTTCGCCGGGATCATCGCGAACCCGATCGTCGCCGCGGTGCTCTTCGCCGGATCGCTCTGGGTGTTCTACTACTCGCCGCTCTTCCGCTGGACGATGTTCGACCACATCGGCCACGAGTGGATGATCGTGCACTTCCTCATCACGGGGTACCTCTTCGTGCAGTCGCTCATCGGCATCGACCCGGTGCCGTACCGGCTGCCGTACCCGTTCCGGCTGCTCCTCCTGCTCGGCACGATGGCGTTCCACGCCTTCTTCGGCCTCGCGATCATGACCGGCACGGGGCTGCTGCTCGCCGACTGGTACGGCGCGATGGGCTGGGGCACCGATGCGCTCGCCGACCAGCAGCTCGGCGGCGGCATCGCGTGGTCGATCGGCGAGATCCCGACCGTGGCGCTCGCGATCACGGTCGCGTTCCAGTGGTCGCGCAGCGACGAGAAGGAGTCGAAGCGCCGCGATCGGCACGCCGACCGCACGGGCGACGCCGAGCTCGAGGAGTACAACGCCCGGCTCGCCGCGATCGCCGAGCACGACAAGAGCTCCGCCGGCTGAGCTCGGCGGCGCCGGGCGCTACTCGAGCTGGATCGCGATCGACCCGTCGGGGCGGATCGTCGCCGCGAGCGCCAGCGTGAACGAGCGGTCTTCTTCGAGGGTGTAGTAGTGGCCGTCGAAGAGGTCCTGCACCTCGACGGAGATGTGCGCGACGCCTTCGGTCGGCGGCATGTCGAACGAGTCCTCGCCCGCGGTCAGCGTCACCTGGGGGGTCGTGATGATGCTCCACGCCGGTTCGCTCGTGACCCGGTCGTCGATCTCGATGCCGAAGGGGCAGTCGGCCGGCTGCAGCACGGGCTGGGCGGCGCACGCGGCGAGGTACTCGTCGACCTTCGTCTGCACGCGTTCGACGAACGCCGGGGTCGGCTGGGCGTCGACGGTGACGGCGACCTGCTCGCCGGCGCTCGCCGGCACGGTGACGTGCGGGGCCGCGAGCAGCGGCGAGTCGTACGAGAACTCGTACACCGCAGGGGCGATCGCGAGGTACTGGGCGACCTGCGTGAACGCGGTCAGCTCGTCGCCGGTCTTCGTCGCGCGGGTGTCGAGCGTCAGCGTGCCGACGGTGAAGAGCGGGTTGTGAGCCGCGGTCACGTCGATCACCGCGAGGGGGCTGTCGGAGAACTCCCATCGGGCGAGCACGCCGTAGAGGGCGTCGATGGGGCGCACCTCGAAGGTCGATTCGGCGATCTCGGTGCCGAGGCGGTAGCTCGCGGTCACCGAGTGGCTGCCGTCGGAGTGCGTGACGTCGTCGACGATGCTGATGTCTTCGGGGGCGGACTGGACGACCCCGGAGCGCAGCATCGCCTTCGAGATGTCGGTCGGCAGGCCGAGATCCTCGAGGGTGGCGTCGTCGAGTGCCACGCCGGGGGTCGTCGACGCGGTCGCGATGTCGTCGTCGGCGATGGCCTCGAGGTAGCCCTTCACGAAGTTCGAGGCGCCGTAGATCGACTGGTTCAGCCCGCCGAGCGCGGCGAGGAAGGCGGCGATGAGGAGGGCGGCGAGCCCGGCCCACCCGGCGACGGCCAGCAGCGAGACCCGGCCCTTCACCTCGCCTGCGTTCCCCACCCGCACAGTCTATGTTTCGCGATGCCGGGAAGCTGAGCGTCTCCACAGCCGGGCGCGAAGGTCGCGGATGCCACGGAGTCGGCGCCGCGGCCCCGGGCCGCCCCCGTCCGCGGTTACAGTGGGAGCGCCGCCGCGCGGGCCCCACCCGGCTCGGCGTCGGCCCGAGACATCCGCCCCTTCGAAAGACCGCCGTGCAGAACGTGACCCTCTCCCGCGAACAGGCCGCGGTGTTCCAGGCGATCGAGAGCACCCGCGAGCACGTCTTCGTGACGGGCCGCGCCGGCACCGGCAAGTCGACCCTGCTGAACCACCTGAACTGGCAGACGAAGAAGCAGATCGTGATCTGCGCGCCGACCGGCGTCGCGGCGCTGAACGTCGGCGGGCAGACGATCCACTCGCTCTTCCGCCTGCCGATCGGCGTCATCGCCGACCACGACATCGACCAGAACGACGCCGTCCGCAAGATCCTGAACGCGATGGACACCCTCGTCGTCGATGAGGTCTCGATGGTGAACGCCGACCTGATGGACGCGATGGACCGGTCGCTCCGGCAGGCGAGGCAGCGCCCGCTCGAGCCGTTCGGCGGTGCCCAGGTGGTGCTCTTCGGCGACCCGTACCAGCTCGCGCCCGTGCCGGGCGATGCCGACGAGCGCGCCTACTTCGCCGACACCTACGACTCGATGTGGTTCTTCGACGCGAAGGTGTGGCACGAGGCCGACCTGAAGATCTTCGAGCTCGGCGAGATCCACCGGCAGCACGACGATCAGTTCAAGCAGCTGCTGAACGCGGTGCGGCACGGGCGGGTGACGGCCGAGATGGCCGGCGTGCTGAACGGGGTGGGTGCCCGGCGCCCGCTGCCCGAGCAGGGGGCGATCACCCTGGCGACGACGAACAGCACGGTGAACCGCATCAACGCGACCGCGCTGAAGCGCCTGCCCGGCACCTCGAAGGCGAACGCGGCCGAGGTGAACGGCGACTTCGGCGGGCGGGCGTTCCCGGCCGACGAGCGACTCGAGCTGAAGGTCGGGGCGCAGGTGATGTTCCTCCGCAACGACACGGCGGTCGGGCCCGAGGGGCAGCGATGGGTGAACGGCACGATCGGCACGATCACCTCGCTGAAGCGCGAGGTGCGCGTCGAGATCGACGGCGAGGAGCACGAGATCGAGCCCGTCACCTGGGAGAAGTACCGCTACACCTGGGATCCGACGCGCAAGAAGCTCGAGAAGGAGATCGTCGCCGAGTTCACCCAGTTCCCGTTGCGGCTGGCCTGGGCGGTGACGATCCACAAGTCGCAGGGCGCGAGCTACGACACGGCGATCGTCGACCTCGGGCCGCGCGTGTTCAGCCCCGGGCAGACGTACGTCGCGCTGAGCCGGCTCACCTCGCTCGACGGGCTCTACCTGCAGCGGCCGCTGCGCCCGAGCGACATCATCGTGGACCGCAACGTCGAGCGTTTCATGGCGGGCGCGGCCCGCGAGATCGGCACCGCAGCCCCCTGAGCCCGGGTGCGCCGACGGGCGTCTCCGGAGGAGGCCGACGCGGAGCGTCGAATCGGGAACCATCCGTGCTCGTCCGGACATAACCCTCTGAGAGGGATGCTCCGCCGCCCCCTCGCCGCTCGCCCGCCGGGCGATTCCCGCATCGCGGGTTACAATTTCAGCGGACACACGGCTGAGGGGGCACGGTGGCTGACCGTACTGGGGGCAGGCGGCGAGCGGCTTCGGCACTCGCGGCGATCATCGCCGTACTCGCGCACGCCGGATGCACCGGTGGATCCGTCGACCCGGCGGGGCGCTTCGAACCCGTCGACGCCGCCTATGCGGACGAGGTGGCGGAGCAGCTCGACCAGGTGCTCGAACAGGCCGTGGCGCTCAGCGGATCGAGCGGCGGCGTCGCCGGCGTGTGGGCGCCGTGGGCCGGCGGGTGGACCGGGGCGTCCGGCACCGTCGACTTCCGCGAGAAGTCGCGACCGGTGACCGAGGAGACGGACTTCCACCTCACGACGGTGACCTCCGAGATCACGTGCCTCATCCTCCTCCGGCTCGTCGATGCGGGCACGGTCTCGCTCGACGACCCCGTCGCCGAGTACGTCGACCGGATTCCAGGACTCGACGGGATCACCCTCGAGCAGCTGTGCCGTCACACCTCCGGTCTCGCCGACTACTACCCGGGACTCGAGGCGCACGTCGTCGCGAACCCCGAGCGCATCTGGTCGCCGAACGAGCTCCTCGCCGGGGGTCTCGCGACGAAGCGCACGGGACAGCCCGGCGAGGCCTGGTCGTACTCGCGCACGGGTGTGCTGCTGCTCGCGCGCGCCCTCGAGGAGGCGACCGGCCGGGACTGGGACCAGCTCGCCGAGGAGTACGTGCTCGAGCCGCTGGGCCTCGACGACACCGGGATCCCGGCGCCCGACGACACGGGCCACCAGGGCACGCTCGGCGCGTATGCGGCGGGCATCGGCGGCGACGGCAAGGCCGATTGCGCGGTGATCCACGACGACTCCGCCCAGTCGAGTTCGATCGGCGCCGCTGCGGCGGGCGCGGTATCCGACCTCGATGACACGCGGAAGCTGAGCGAGGCCTTCGCGACGGGCGTGCTCGTGGGCGAGCACAGTGCCCGCGAGCTCTGGACGACGGAGCATCTCGGCGGCGACGCCCCGGTCTGGGAGGAGTTCGGCCTCGGCGGCGCGCAGTACGGGCCGCTGCGCGGCACCGCGGGCGAGTCGGCCGGTTCGCTGACCGCCGCGTTCACCGACCCGACGACCGGACTGACGGTCGTCATCGCGCTCAACAACTCGACCTCGGGCGCCGCCTTCGTGCGCGAGACGGCGTTCGCCCTCGCCTCGATCGGGTCGAAGGCGGCCGCGATCGACGGTCGCGAGCAGCCGCTCGTGGAGCTGCCGTGGTCGCTCGAGCAGTCGACGACGAAGATGCAGGAGCTCGCACTCTGTCCGACCGCGCCCGAGGCCGCTGAGGCCGCGGGCGAGGAGCCCGCCGAGGGATAGCTCGGGAAGAGCTCAGGGCGGGCCGGGGCGCTCGCCGGCGGCCGTCTTGCGGGCGATCTCCGCGATGCGCTTGGCCTTCGTCTCCGGCCGCTGCGCGAGGGCGATCTGCGAGAGCGCCCAGCGCCGCACCGACGCCGGGAACGACTCCCAGTTGGCGCGGGTGCCAGCGTCCGCGTCGAGGAGGGCCGACAGTTCCGCGGGCTCGATGAGCCGGTCGGCGTCGTCGAACACGGTCCACATGCCGTTCGCCTTCGCCGCCTCGATCGCGGCGCGACCGCCGGGCTGCATGTAGCCCTCGGCCTCGATGCGCTCGACGCGCGCCTTGTTGGTCGCCGCCCAGGGGCTGCGCGGCTTGCGCGGGGCGAACCACTGCCCGTGCCGCTCGTCGTCGAGGGTCTTCGCCTGCCCGTCGATCCAGCCGACCGCGAGCGCCTCCATCACGGCGTCCTCGTAGGGGATGCGCCCCCGTCCGGTGGTGGTGCGCCACGAGACGAACCAGACGCCCTCGGCGCGCCCCTGGTGTTCGAGCAGCCACGCGCGCCACTCCTCGCGGGACTCGGGCTGGAAGTACTCGGGAGCGTCGCCGTCGGCCATGGCGACAGGCTAGCGAACCCGCAGTCCGACGGCCGGGTCTGCCGCGCGGGGGCGAATCGGCGTACTCTCGACCCAGAGGCATCCGTAACCCCCTGGGGAGGAAGCATCATGTGTCGCTGGCTGGCGTACTCGGGTGAGCCGATCCAACTCTCCAAACTCATCCTCGATACGCAGAACTCGCTCGTCGCGCAGTCGTTGAACTCCCCGCTCGGCGCCGAGACGGTCAACGGTGACGGTTTCGGCGTCGGCTGGTATCCGAAGGATGCCGAGATCGGCACCGCTCCCACGTTCTTCCACAGCATCGAACCCGCCTGGCACGACGAGAACCTGCGCGAGATCACCCACGCGATCGAGAGTCCGCTGTTCTTCGCGCACGTGCGCGCGGCCGCCGGTCCCCCGATCCAGCAGACCAACTGCCACCCGTTCCGGCACGACAACTGGCTGTTCATGCACAACGGCAGCCTCGCCGGCATGAGCCTCGTCCGACGCGACCTCGCCCTCGCGGTCGCGCCCGAGTTCTACCCGCTCATCCGCGGCACCACCGACTCCGAGGTGCTCTTCTACCTCGCGCTCACCCTCGGCCTCCGCGACGACCCCGTCGCGGGGATGGCCGCGGCGATCCGCAAGGTCGAGGAGATCGGCCACGAGCACGGGGTCGAGTTCCCGATGCAGGGCACGGTCGCGGTCTCCGACGGCGGGATCGTGTGGGCGTTCCGATACTCCTCGCAGGGGCGGACGCGCACCCTCTTCCACTCGATCGCCATGGCGACGCTGCAGGAGATGTATCCCGAGGAGGAGCGGCTGCGGGGGTTCGGCCGGCACGCACGGGTCATCGTCTCGGAGCCGCTCAGCGATCTGCCGGGAGCCTTCGTCGAGGTGCCCGAGGCGACGGTCGCGATCCTCGAGCAGGGGCAGTACCGGCACGAACCGTTCCTCGCGAACGCGGAGTAGCCCGCGCCGCAGCGCGGCGCCTCAGGTGGATTCCCAGCCCCGTGCACCAGGCCGTGGAGTACGCTCGGGGGGTATTCGTCCGCGGTGCCGCCGCGGTGACCTGCGAGTGATCCGGCCGGGAGGTGCGATGTCGTCGAGCGCGGTCCGCGCATCCGGCCGTTCCGGCATCGGCGCCGTGCGCCGCGTCGTCGTCGCACTGCTCGGGGTGGCCGCCGTGCTCGTGGGCCTGCTCGCGATGCACACCGCGGGATCGGGCGCCGAGCACAGCGCTGCCGCGGCGGGCTCGCACGGCTCGCACGCATCGCTCGAGCCCGGCGCCGGCGCCGGCGGCCACGCGACTCCGGGGGGCGCCCCGGGCTCGCCGGCGGAGCATCCTGCCGTCTCGACCCTCGTCGCCTCGGACCGCGCCGCCGTCGCCTGCGATGAGGCGTGCATGAGCGCGCTGGGCGACTGCGCCCTCATGGTGATGGGCTGCGCGATGCTGCTCGTGCTCGTCGCCCTCGTGCTCGTCGCGGGCGGGCCGGCCGTGTTCCGTCGGCTGCTCGACCGCGGCGCAGTGCGCCTCTCGGCGTTCCTCCGGGTCATCCCGTTGCATCTGCATCGACCCGACCTCACCGTTCTCTCGATCAGTCGGACCTAGGCCGAACCGGGCGTCCGCCCTGCGGGCGTGGCTCCGCCATGCCCGCAGGGAGTCACTCGATCGACTCCGACGAACGGAAGAACACTGATGCGAACTGCACGAAAGCTCCTGATCACGGCCGCCGCGGTGGCCACTGCCCTCGCCCTCGCCGGCTGCGCGGACACCTCCATGTCCGGCATGGACCACGGCGACGGGGCCGGGGTCCCCGCGACCGACTCGGCCGCCTCGGCGGCCGGCCCGAACGGCGCCGACGTCGCCTTCGCGACGATGATGATCCCGCACCACGAGCAGGCCGTCGAGATGAGCGAGCTGCTGCTCGCCGAGCCCGAACTCGGCGCGCCGGTGCGCTCGCTCGCCGAGGGCGTCATGGCCGCCCAGCAGCCCGAGATCGACCAGCTGCGCGAGTGGCTCGCCGAGTGGGGCCAGGACGAGGCCGACATGGACGGCATGGATCACGGCGACGGCATGATGTCCGGCGATGACCTCGCCGCGCTCGAGGCCGCGACGGGCGCCGAGGCCGAACGGCTCTACCTCGAGCAGATGATCGTGCACCACGAGGGCGCCGTCGCGATGGCCGAGGCCGAGCTCGCCGACGGCGAGCACCCCGACGCGGTCGCGATGGCCGAACGGATCGTCGCCACCCAGTCCGACGAGATCGCGTTGATGCAGGAGCTGCTCGGCGAGACCCCGCGCGGGTAGCGGACCGCCGCACCGCACCCTCTCGCGCCGCGCCGCCGCCCCGGGAACCCCGGCGGCGGCGCGCCGCGGAACACTACTCGACCCCGACCCCATCGAACTGGAGAACCACCCATGACCCCGACCGACCCGAAGCGCCCGACGAACGGGAGCGCAGCCGAGGCATCCCGCCGCAAGCGGATCGTCTGGGTGAACGTCGCCCTCGTGGCGGCGTTCATCGCCGTCGTCGCGCTCGCCTTCGCCCTGCTCAGGCCGCAGACGGCACCGCCCGAGACCGGCGGCCCGTCGTCGTCGGATGCCGCGGCCCCGACCGTGCGCGCCGACAGTCACGTGCTCGGCGAACCCGGGACGAGCGGGGTGACGGTCGTCGAGTTCCTCGATTTCGAGTGCGAGGCGTGCGGGGCGTTCCACCCGCTCGTCGAGCAGCTGCGCGAGGACTACGCGGGCGAGGTGACGTTCGTCACGCGCTACTTTCCCCTCGACGGCCACCTGAACTCGCGCAACGCCGCCGTCGCCGCCGAGGCGGCCGCCCAGCAGGGCGCGTTCGAGCCGATGTACGCGAAGCTCTTCGAGACGCAGGCCGAGTGGGGCGAGCAGCGCGAGTCGCGGGCGCCGCTCTTCCGCGAGTTCGCCGGCGAGCTCGGGCTCGACCTCGACGCGTACGACGCGGCCGTCGCCGATCCCGCCACGCTCGAACGGGTCGAGTCGGACCTCATCGACGGCATCTCGCTCGGCGTGCAGTCGACGCCGACCTTCTTCGTGGATGACGAGATGCTGCGGCTCGAGGCCTACGACGACCTCGCGGCCGGGATCGAGGCGGCGCTCAGGGCGACGGGCGACTGAGCGTCCGGCTCGTCCCTACTCGGGCGCCCGCTCGTGTCGGGGCGGCCCCGGTTGGGGCGGGCCGCCGTGAACGATGCTCCAGAACTCGAGGTCACGGGCGCTCGGCTGTGGCGCCGCCCGTACCTCGTCCTGCTCCGCACGAGTGCGGCTCAGTGCCGATCGGATCCGTGAAATCATGCTGCCTCCCCGAGAGGAGACGCTGGACGGCCTGGATCATGACGCGCCGGTCGCGCCGCCGCTCAGTCGTCGGCGAGCGGCGAGGGCCTGGGGTCGAGGACGGCGGAGACGATCGCCCCGATCGCGAACTCGGTCGCCTCGGCGAGCTCGACCTCCTCGGGTGCGTGCAGCCACTGCACCTGCAGGCCGTCCATGACGGCGATGATCGCGCTCGCCGCGTGCGCGACGCTCGCGGTGTCGGTGACGCCGCGCTCGGTGCAGACGACGTCGAACGCCTCGACGACCTGGCCCCGGAGCACCCGGTAGCGCTCGGAGAAGTAGGCCTGCGCGGGGTGGGCGTCGGTCACCGACTCGCCCGAGAGCACGACGAACGCCTGCACGATGCCCGCCCGCTGCGCGTTGGCGAACGCGGTGCGCACGAGGTGGCGGAACAGCTCGAGCCCGCCGGGGATGTGCTGCTCCTCGAGGTCGGCGACGTCGCTCTGATCGCGATACGTGAGGACCTCCATCAGCAGTTGGTCCTTCGAGCCGAAGTGGTGCAGGATTCCCGCGTGCGTCATTCCGACGTGTTCGGCGATCTCGACGAGCGTGCCGTTCGTGAAACCCTTGTTGCCGAAGACCTCCGTCGCCGCCTGCAGGATCTCGCGGCGCTTCGCAAGCGTTTCCGGGCGCGAGCGGGGTCGCTTGACGCTGTCCGACATCCTGCCCCTCTCGACGACCTTCCGACCGGTAAGTCTATGCCGGTCGGGGGCGCGGGAGAGGCGGCGCGGCAGGGTTTCGAGGGAGCCGCTTGCAATTTGCTGACTTGTCAGTAAGGTAAATCGCGAGCACCAACCATGCTGCGACAGCGCCGTCCGCTCCGCCCGAAGGGCACCAGGGGTACGCGCCGCGCAGTGACGATCACATCCGATCCGGCCGAGCCGGACGACGAACCCCTGAGGAGACAGCAGTGAGGCTGAAGCCCGCATTGGTGGCCGCGAGTATCGCGGCCGCGCTCGTGCTCACCGGATGCACGAGCGGTAACTCGAACGAAGGCAGCCCCGAGGCCGGGGCCGCCCTGACCATCGCCAAGCCCGACGGCCCGATCACGACCGAGGGCAACAACCCCTGGATCAACGACTCGTCGGCGATGCGCCTCGGCTACGCGAACGCGATCTTCGAGCCGCTCGGCATCGTGAACCTCGTCGACCCGAGCGCCGACGTCGTGCCGTGGCTCGCTTCGGAGATCGTGTGGTCCGACGACTACACCTCCGTCCAGCTGACCGCGCGCGACGGCGTGAAGTGGAACGACGGCGAGGACTTCACCGCCGACGACATCGCCTTCACCTTCGAGCTGATCAAGGGCAACCCGGCGCTCGACACCAAGGCCCTCGGCATCTCCGATGTCGCGGTCGACGGCAACGTCGCGACGATCACCTTCGCGACGCCGATGTTCGTCAAGCAGGACAAGGTGCTGCACACGCTGATCCTGCCCGAGCACGTCTGGGCGGACGTCGAGGACCCCACCACCTTCGTCAACGAGGAGCCGGTCGGCACCGGCCCCTACGTGCTCAGCAAGTTCGACAGCCAGGCCGTCGAGCTCACCTCGCGCGACGACTACTGGGGCGGCGAGCTCGCCGTGCCGACGCTGTACTACGTCTCGTACGCCGACAACACGGCCCTCACGACCGCGCTCGCGAACGGCGATGCCGACTGGGCGCAGGCGTTCATCCCGAACGTGCAGTCGGCCTACCTCGACAAGGACCCGGAGCACAACGTCTACTGGGCGGCCGCGGGCCTCGGCACCGACTCGATGTTCGTGAACACCACGACAAAGCCGTTCGACGACGTCGCCTTCCGCAAGGCCGTCAACCTCGTGGTCGACCGCCAGAAGCACCAGGAGATCGCCCGCGAAGGCGGCGTGCCCGAGCTCACGAGCGTCACGGGCCTCCCCACCCCCGCCGGTGACGCCTACATCGCCGACGAGTTCACGGGCGAGGAGTACTCGGTCGACGTCGACGCCGCCAAGAAGGTGCTCTCCGACGCCGGCTACACGTGGGACGGCGAGGCGCTCGTCGACCCCGACGGCGAGCCGGTGACCTTCACCCTCACCGTGCCGCAGGGCTGGAACGACTACGTGACCGGCATCAGCCTCATCTCCGACTCCGTCAAGGAGCTCGGCGTCGAGGCCGCCGTCGACACCCCCGACGCCGACAGTTGGTGGGCGGCCAAGAGCGAAGGCGACTTCCAGGCGATCCTGCACTGGACGGACTCGGGCGCCACGCCGTACGACCTCTACAGCGACCAGATGGACGGCCGCTTCCTGAAGCCGATCGGCGAGGCCGCCGACTTCAACTTCGGTCGCTTCGACAGCCCCGAGGTCACGGCCGCACTCACCGAGTACGCGACCGCGACCGACGACGCCACCCGCGCCGCCGCCCTCGAGACCGTGCAGAAGATCTTCGTCGACGAGGTCCCGACGATCCCCGTCGGCACGCGCCCCTTCATCGGCCAGTACAACACCCGCAACTACGTGGGCTGGCCCGGCGAGGACGACCCCTACGTCCCCGCCGACCCGACGCAGCCGACCTCGGTCTACATCCTGACCAAGCTGCAGCCGGCCGACTGATCCACCCCCAGCGGGAGCCGGGCCGGCGGCGGCCCGGCTCCCGCACCACGTGAGAGACACGACACATGAGCGACGACGCCCTCCTCAGCATCACCGACTTCAGCGTCACCTACGAGAGCGATCCGCCCGTCGAGGCGGTGCGCGAGGTCACCCTCGAACTCCGCCGGGGCGAGATCCTCGGGCTCGCCGGCGAGTCCGGGTGCGGCAAGACCACCCTCGCCTACGGCGTGCAGCGGTTGCTGAAGCCGCCGGCCGTGATCACGGGCGGCGAGGTCGTCTTCCACGACGCATCCGGCGAGGACGTCTCGATCGGCGGGCTGACCGACGACGAGATGCGCCGCTTCCGCTGGAACAAGGCGTCGATGGTCTTCCAGGGCGCGATGAACGCGCTCAACCCGGTGCTGCCGATCGGCCGCCAGCTCGCCGACGTGTTCACGACGCACCGACCCGGCATGAGCCGCGCCGAGCGCACCCGCGAGTGCGGCGAGCTGCTCGAGATCGTCGGCGTCGGCCGCGAACGGCTGAAGTCGTTCGCCCACGAGCTCTCGGGCGGCATGCGCCAGCGCGTCATGATCGCGATGGCGCTCGCCCTGCGGCCGCAGCTCATGATCATGGACGAGCCGACGACGGCCCTCGACGTGCTCGTGCAACGGGACATCCTGCGCAAGATCTCGGAGCTGCGCCACGAGTTCGGCTTCTCGGTCGTCTTCATCACGCACGACCTGCCGCTGCTCCTCGAGATCTCCGACCGCATCGCGGTCATGCGCGAGGGCCGCATCGTCGAGCTCGACACCGCCGAACACCTCTACCGGCACCCGCAGCACGAGTACACGCGGACGCTGCTGAGCTCGTTCCCGAGCCTGACCGGCGACCGCGGCGACTTCGTGCGCGCCGCGGCGATCGCCCCGCTCACCACCTCCACCGTCGCCCAGGAGCTCTCGGCATGACCGTCCTCGAATTCCGCAACGTCACGAAGCGCTACCGGGTGCGCGGCGCCGGCCAGATGCTCGCCCTCGACGACGTCGACTTCACGCTGCGCAGCGGCCAGACCCTCGCCCTCGTCGGCCAGTCGGGCAGCGGCAAGTCGACGATCGCGAAGATCATCACCCAGCTCGAGCGGCCGAGCGAGGGGCAGGTGCTGCTCGACGAGCGCCCGATCCCGCGCTCGGGCGGCGCGCTGCGCCGGTACCGCGCGCAGGTGCGCATGGTCTTCCAGGACCCGTTCGCCTCGCTGAACCCGTACCACACGATCCGCCATCACCTCGAGCGGCCGCTGCGGCTCGACAAGGTGGTGCCCCGCGATCAGGTCGACGCCGAGGTGCACCGCCTCCTCGAGCGGGTGCGGCTCGACGCCGCCCGCGTCATCGACCGTCGCCCCCACGAGCTGTCGGGCGGCCAGCGCCAGCGGGTCGCGATCGCCCGCGCCCTCGCCTCGCGGCCGAGCCTCCTGGTCGCCGACGAGCCGGTGTCGATGCTCGACGTGTCGATCCGCCTCGGCGTGCTGAACCTGCTCGCCGAGCTCCAGCGCGAGTCGCAGCTCGGCGTGCTCTACATCACGCACGACCTCGCGACCGCCCGCCACTTCAGCGACGAGATCATGGTGCTCCACCACGGCCGGGTGGTCGAGCAGGGCCCCGCCGACGACGTCATCCTGCGCCCGACGCAGGAGTACACCCGCGCGCTGCGCGATGCATCCCCCGACCCCGACCGCCATTTCGCGGCCCCGAGCGCCGAAGGAGCCCGCGCGTGAGGTTCATCGTCCGACGCGTCGTGTTCTACCTCGTCACCCTGTGGGCGGCGATCACGATCAACTTCTTCCTGCCGCGCATGATGAAGGGCGACCCGGTGTCGGCCTTCCTCGCGAAGAACCAGGGCAAGATCAGCCCCGAGGCGGCCGACGCCCTGCGCACCCTGTTCGGCCTCGACCACGAGACCCCGCTCTGGCAGCAGTACCTCGACTACTGGCGGCTGCTGCTGAGCGGCGACCTCGGCCGTTCGTTCTCGCACGGCCTGTCGCCCGTGACCGACGTCATCGCCGTGGCGCTGCCGTGGACGATCGGCCTCGTCGGCCTCGCGACGATCATCTCGTTCCTGCTGGGCACCGCGGCCGGCGCGTTCATCGGCTGGCGACGGGGCAGCAAGGCCGACGCGGCGCTGCCCATCGCGACGTTCTTCTCGACCGTGCCGTACTTCTGGATGGGTCTCATCGCGATCGCCGTCTTCTCGACGACGCTCGGCTGGTTCCCCGCCTCGCACGCGTACGACAAGGGCGTGACCCCCGGCTTCAACGCGGAGTTCATCGGCAGCGTCATCTACCACGGCACCCTGCCGGCGCTCACGATCGTCGTGGCGTCGCTCGGCGGCTGGATCCTCGGCATGCGCAACATGATGATCACGGTGCTCGACGAGGACTACATCACGGTCGCGCAGGCGAAGGGCCTGCCCGAGCGCGAGGTCGTCACCGGCTACGCCGCCCGCAACGCGATGCTGCCGCAGCTCTCGAGCTTCGCCCTCTCGCTCGGCTTCATCGTCGGCGGCACCCTCGTGATGGAGCTCGTCTTCTCCTACCCCGGCGTGGGCAAGCTGCTGCTCGACGCCACGAACGCCAAGGACTACCCGCTCATGCAGGGCCTGTTCCTGGTGATCACGCTCGCGGTGCTCGCGGCGAACATCCTCGCCGACATCGCCTACGCGATCCTCGACCCGCGCGCCCGCCAGCTGGAGGCCTGACATGACGATCCCGACGACGACCGCCCTGCGCGAGTCCGCCCCAAAGGGCTCGCGCCCGGGCCCCAACATGTGGAAGCGCATGGGCGCCTCGTTCTCGATGTTCCGGAACGGCAAGTCGCTCACCGGCCTCGCGATCCTCGGCTTCTTCACCGTGCTCGCCGTGTTCGGCGACCTGATCGCCCCGTACGGTCCGCTCGAGAAGGACTACTCGGCCCTCAAGCAGCCGCCCTCGCCGGCGCACTGGCTGGGCACGACGCACATGGGCGAGGACGTGCTGAGCCAGATCATCTACGGCACCCGCGGCGTGCTCGTCGTCGGGTTCCTGGCCGGCGTCATCGCGACGCTCATCGCGATCATCGTGGGCGTGACCTCGGGCATGCTCGGCGGCTGGCGCAGCGAGTCGCTGTCGATGCTGACGAACGTGTTCCTCGTCATCCCCGGCCTGCCGCTCATGATCATCATCGCCTCGCAGTACGAGAACCCGAGCCTGCTGCTCATCTCGGCGGTGCTCGCGATCACCGGCTGGGCGTGGGGCGGTCGCGTGCTCCGCGCGCAGACGATGTCGCTGCGCAGCCGCGACTTCGTGCAAGCGGCCCGGGCCAACGGCGAGCCGTTGTGGCGGGTGATCGCGGTCGAGATGCTGCCGAACCTCATGGCGATCATCGCCTCGAGCTTCGTCGGCACGGTCACCGCGGCGGTGCTCGGCCTCACGACGCTCGCGTTCATCGGCGTCATCCCGATCACGAACCTCAACTGGGGCACCATCCTGTTCTGGGCGCAGCAGAACGGCGCCTTCCCCGACTACTGGTGGTGGTACGTGCCCGCCGGCCTCTGCATCGCGCTGCTCGGCACGGCCCTCGCGCTCATCAACTTCGGCATCGACGAGTACGTCAACCCGCGCCTGCGCTCGGCGGGCGAGCGCGCCCGCGCGCTGCGCAAGCAGGGGCTGAGCGCCACGAGCGCGGTGACCGCGGTGCGCGCACCCGCCGCCACGACGACGGATGCCGCGAAGGCGACCACCTCATGACCGACATCGACGCACGACCGAGGAGCACCACCGTGACCGCCCTGCCGCTCGAGGACCGGGCCCCGGCCTTCCGCGACCCCGCCCTGCCCATCGCCGATCGGGTCGCCGACCTCGTCGCCCGCATGACCGTCGAGGAGAAGGTCGGGCAGATGCTGCAGCTCGACGCCCGGGACGACCTCGACGACCTCGTGCTCGGCAAGCACGTCGGCTCGATCCTGCACACCTCGCCCGAGCGGCTCGACCGCGCGCACGAGCTCGTCGCGCAGACGCGCCTCGGCATCCCGCTGCTCGTCGGCGAGGACTGCATCCACGGCCACTCGTTCTGGGAGGGCGCCACGATCTTCCCGACCCAGCTCGGCATGGCCGGCAGCTGGAACGCCGAGCTCGTCGAGCGCGCCGCCAGGGTGACGGCCGTCGAGGTCGCCGCCACCGGCATCCACTGGACCTTCTCGCCCGTGCTCTGCATCAGCCGCGACCTGCGCTGGGGCCGCGTCGACGAGACCTTCGGGGAGGACCCCCACCTCATCGGCGAGCTCGCCTCGGCGATGGTGCGCGGCTACCAGGGCGACGGGCTCGACGACCGCCGGGCCATCCTCGCGACGGCGAAGCACTTCGCCGGCTACTCCGAGACGCAGGGCGGACGCGACGCGAGCGAGGCCGACCTCTCGCCGCGCAAGCTGCGCTCGTGGTTCCTGCCGCCGTTCGAGCGCGTGGCCCGCGAGGGCTGCCGCACCTTCATGCTCGGCTACCAGACCACCGACGGCGTGCCGATCACCCTCAACGAGTGGCTGCTCACCGATGTGCTGCGCGGGGAGTGGGGTTACACGGGCACCCTCATCACCGACTGGGACAACGTGGGCCGCATGGTGTGGGAGCAGCAGATCCAGCCCGACTACGCGCACGCCTCGGCCGCGACCGTCAAGGCCGGCAACGACATGGTCATGACCACCCCCGGGTTCTACCGCGGCGCGCTCGACGCGATCGAGCAGGGCCTCCTCGCCGAGTCGGAGCTCGACGCGGCGGTCGCCCGCATCCTCACCCTCAAGTTCGAGCTCGGCCTCTTCGAGGACCCGCGGCACCCCGACCGCGAGCGCATCGCGACCGAGATCGCGACGCCCGACCACCGTGCGCTCAACCTCGAGCTCACCCGCCGTTCGCTCGTGCTGCTCGAGAACGACGGGCTGCTTCCGCTGGCCGGCGGCTTCGAGGCGGATGCCACGGGGCGGGCGCTCGCCGGCCCGAGGGCCGCGGCTCGGACGATCGCCGTCGTTGGCCCCCTCGCCGACGACGCGCAGACACAGCTCGGCGACTGGGCGGGCAGCTCGGGTCAGGCCGGATGGCTCGACGGCCAGCCGCGCGACATGATCACGACGGTGCTCGACGGGTTCCGCCGCTTCGCGCCGGAGGGCTGGACGATCACGCACGCCCGCGGCGCCGACGTGCTCACCCTCGAGCAGGACCCGGCCGGCGCGACCTTCCCCGACGGGCAGCCCCGGCCGCAGATCGTGGTGCCGTCGGCGCCCGACGAGGCGATGATCGCCGAGGCGGTCGCGCAGGCGAGCGCAGCCGAGGCGGCCGTCGTCGTCGTCGGCGACGTGATCGAGCTCGTCGGCGAGGGGCGCTCGACCGCGACGCTCGACCTCATCGGAGGCCAGATCGCGCTGCTCGACGCGATCGCCGAGACCGGCACGCCGTTTGTGGTGGTGCTGCTCGCCTCGAAGCCGCTCGTGCTGCCGCCCTCGGCGCACCGCGCCTCGGCCGTCGTCTGGGCGGCGTCGCCGGGCATGGAGGGCGGGCGGGCGATCGCCGAGCTCGCGCTCGGCCTCATCGAGCCGAGCGGGCGCCTGCCGATCTCGTTCGCCCGCCACGTCGGCCAGCAGCCGACGTACTACAACCAGATCCGCGGCCAGCACGGCACCCGCTACGCCGACCTCACGCAATCGCCCGCGTGGGCGTTCGGCGAGGGGCGCTCGTACACCGAGGTCGAGTACTCGGGGCTGGCGCTCGAGTCGACCGAGCTCGGTGCGGACGACGTCGTGCGCGCCACCCTCACGCTGCGCAACATGGGCTCACGGCCGAGCCGCGAGACGGTGCAGGTCTACGTGAGCGACACCGTCACCTCGGTGAGCTGGGCCGACAAGGAGCTGAAGGCGTTCCAGCAGGTCGACCTCGAGCCCGGAGCCACGGCGACGGTCGCGATCGAACTCCCGGTCGCGGAGTGCTCGATCGTCAACGCCCGCGGTGAGCGCCTGGTCGAGCCGGGCGATTTCGAGCTGCGCGTCGGTCCGTGCTCACGCGAGGAGCGGCTGCTGCGCGCGACGTTCACCGTCGTGGGGTGATGACGGCGGCCTGACTGCCGTTCGGGTCGGGGATCTTCAGCGCTGCTGGAAGCGGCAGGTTCAACTTCACGCAGCGCGGCTCCTTCGTGAACAACCTCGGCGACAAGCTGGGCGAGTTCTGGACGACTGGTCAAGGGTGTCGGTCAGGCGGTGTAGTGATCAGCGTCGCTTATGTCGACGGCGGGGGACGGACGAGCGGGGTGGGGTGGAGCTACGTCGGTAAGACGACGGCCAAGAACCTGACGAGCGGAACCGGCAAGGTGTACGGCAAGTACACGTTCAAGCTGGTGCTCGGAGGGGTCGAGTTCCAGCGACCGGACTACTGCGCCCGCACCATCCACACGTCCTCGACCACCTACGGCGACGGGGTTTGCGGGTTCTAGATTGATAACGTTTGGGGGTCGAGGTTCGGCCTCGGCCCCCGGACGGAAGGGTTCAGATCAGTGGAAAGATCGAACGAATCATCCTCGCGAACGAGCCTGGGACCATTTCTCCTTGCGGTCTTGGCCGGTGGAGTCGTCGCATTCCTTCTCGCTGGAGCTTTGGCGCCGATGTGGGCGTACCTCGTGCTCGCTCTTGCTGTGTTCAGCCTGCTTCGTCAGGTTCAGGCAGTCTCGCGCTACGGACTCCGGATTGGCCCAATCGTGCTGATGGTCGTCAACGCCGTCATCATCGCGGTCACCACAGCATGGTTGATCGCTGGCCAATGAAGTGAGCCGTCGCCGTGCAGAATGGCTCCGTCGGACTAGCTGCCGACATCACGTCGATTCAACAGCAACAGCGATAGCAGCGTCGCTCCAATAGTCCAGGCCACAAGAATCAGGAGCCCTTGGGCCCCGCTCACGTTCAGCGTGCCGTCAGCTGCGAATTGTTGAAGGTCGAGTGCGGCCACCCAGGGAACTTCTGTATAGAAGCGCGCGCTGCTCTCCGGTAGGAAACGACCTATGTTTCCTACCGCCACAACTGGCGTCCCCGCGGAATAGCTGGATATGGCGTTGAACGCCGCGGGCATCGCAGCGAACAGCGCGACGACTGAAGCGATCCCTGCGATAGGGCTGCGCACAATTGTGCCGACTGCGACTCCGAGTATGGCTGTGAGCATCAGAACGAACGTGCTTCGCGACGCTACTCCGAGTGCCACAGCCTGGATTCCCTCGGACGTAAACCCATGCGCAATCAGTGCTGGCGAGGACACCACGACGCCAAGACCTAGCGCGACCGCACCGGTTAGGGCGGTCAGGCCCGCCACGACGAGCGCCTTTGCCAGGAGAACGGAGTTGCGTCGGGGTGCGGCAGCGAAGGTGAAACCAATGGTCCTGCTGGAGTACTCCGAAGCGCTCACAAGGACTCCAAGCGTGGCGGCAAGTAGCTGGGCAACGGCTACGCCTCCGGAGATTGCATAGACAGCCGCCACCTCGGTCGCTTCCGATATGGTGCCGCCCACCTCACTTGGTGAGCTCGTCAGCGATCTCGCATAGCCGAGCCCAACAATGACGCATCCCATCGAAGCGACTATCCACATCGATGACCTGCTGGTCAGAACCTTGAACAGCTCCGATCGCAAAATACCAAGAAGCGTCAATCTGGCGGACGCTGTCAAGGTGTCTCGCTCAACTTGGCGCATTCGGAGCGACTCAGTCCGAGGAAGGCCCCAAGAGCGGCACGTCAAGCGAGGCCTCAAGCCGCGCCATCGCATACAAGTCCGGCCATGAAGTGCCGTTCAGGTAGCCGAGCAGTACTCCGTGGCTGAGCCCCGCCTCGCGGGCAGTGGCGCGAATGCTGCGTTCGCCCATTGCCACTCGAAGCCGGGTCGCGAACTGGCGGGCGGCCTCGCCGGCCGGGTCCGCCGTTGGTGCGTCCGGCCAGCCAGGCGCGAGCTCGGCTGGTTGCGGGCGCGGCGTACGGGACATGCGGAAAGACTAGCGGCGAACGCGATTCAGCCGCGGCCCTGCGTCGCGGGTTGCCACTGGGGGTGTCCTTGAGTGCGTCCCAAGTGCAGTCCCGAGTGGCTCTGTGATCATGTGGCCAACATCAAAACATCTTGGCCAAGTTGTAGGCGAATGGCATCCGAGATCCTCGGATGAAAATCGCTATCAATCAGGGGATTTACGTCGACGCCAACTTGACGTCCAATTAACGCCAGATTCAATGTCCAGTTAACGCCAACTTCATTGGCCAACCACAGAGGGTGGTGCGGACTCGGAGGCGTTTCGGAGCCGATGACGGGAATCGAACCCGCGCTGTCTGCTTGGGAAGCAGAAGTTCTACCATTGAACTACATCGGCGTACGTCGCTCGGCGACGTGGGACTCATCCTAACAACGTCGACCGGATTCACCGCATCGGGCCCGTTCCGCTGCGGCCCGACGTTCGCCAAGATGGTCGCATGCGACAGGATGCCTCGCACCCGACACGCGCGACCTCCACCCGGGTCACGACCTTCGAGCTGTTCTTCGACCTGGTCTTCGTCTTCGCGTTCACCCAGGTGAGCCGGCTCATGGCCGAGACGCACAGCGCGCTGGGCATTCTGCAGGCGCTCATCGTGCTCGCGCTGCTGTGGTGGACGTGGTGCGCCTATGCGTGGCTCGGCAACCAGGCCGCGGCCGATCGGGGCCCGGTGCAGGTCGCGTTGTCGCTCGCGATGGTGACGATGTTCATCGCCGCACTCGCCATCCCCGAGGCGTACCACGACCTGCCGGGCGGGTTCAGCGGACCGCTCGTGCTCGCCCTCGCGTACACGGTGGTCCGGCTGATCCACGCCACCGTCTACGTCGTCATCGCGGGTGATGATCGCGAACTCCGGCTGCAGGTGCTGCGCACGCAGGCCGTAGGGCTCGTGCCCGCCTGCACGGCACTGATCGTCGGTGCGCTCGTCGGCGGCGAGGCCCAGACCTGGATCTGGCTCGTCGCGGTCGTCTGGGACTCGACCGCGACGTGGCTGAGCTCCCGCGGCGGCGGTGCCTGGCGCATCCACTCGCTCGAGCACTGGGTCGAGCGGCACAGTCTCGTCGTGATCCTCGCGCTCGGCGAGTCGATCGTGGCGGTCGGCGTCGGCGTCGCTCAGGAGCCGATCGACGCGGCGATCACGGCAGGAACGGTCCTCGCGGTCGGCATCTCCATCATGCTGTGGTGGTCCTACTTCGCGAGGATCCCGGCCGCCGCGGAGGCGGCGCTGGAGCGTCGGGCCGATGCCGCCAGGGTCGACCTCGCGATGCGTGGGCACACCTACGCGCACCTACCGCTCATCGCCGGGGTCATCCTCGCCGCGCTCGGTGTCGAGGACGCGATGGCGCACATCCACGAGACCGAGGCGCTCGGATGGTTCGGCGCCTCCGCGCTCGGCGGCGGGCTCGCGCTCTACATCGGATCCACCGTCCTCATCGGTCGGCTCTTCGAGGCGGGGACGAGTGGCCGGCGCATCGCGGGAATCGTCGTGATCGCGGCATCCATACCGCTCATCGCGATCGTGCCGCCCATGGCGGCGCTCGCGATCGGACTCTCGCTGCTCGGTCTCGTCGCGATCGGCGAAGCGGTACGCCCGCGTCGCGCGCCGTCGCCCGCTCGGTAGGCTGGGCGGGTGCTTCTCTCGGATCGTGACATCAGGGCCGAACTCGACCTGCAGCGCATCAAGCTCGAACCCTCCGACGCGTCGATGCTGCAGCCGTCGAGCGTCGACGTGCGGCTCGACCGGTACTTCCGGCTGTTCGACAACCACAAGTACCCCTTCATCGACCCTGCTGAAGATCAGCCCGAGCTGACCCACCTCATCGAGGTGAAGCCCGACGAGGCGTTCATCCTGCACCCGGGCGAGTTCGTGCTCGCCTCGACGTTCGAGGCCGTCACCCTGCCCGACGACGTCGCCGCGCGCCTGGAGGGCAAGAGCTCGCTCGGTCGTCTCGGCCTGCTCACGCATTCGACCGCCGGCTTCATCGACCCGGGCTTCACGGGGCACGTCACGCTCGAGCTCAGCAACGTGGCGACGCTGCCGATCAAGCTCTGGCCCGGCATGAAGATCGGGCAGATGTGCTTCTTCCGCCTGTCGTCGCCCGCCGAGAAGCCGTACGGCTCGGCCGACTACTCGAGCCGCTACCAGGGCCAGCGGGGGCCGACGGCCTCGCGCTCGTTCCACAACTTCCACCGCTCCGACGTGAGCGTCACCGACGCCGGCGCGAAGGGCGAGTAGCGACCGACGGGCGGTCGCGCCGGCCCCCGCGCCGCCGGATCATCCCGCACATCAGCGCGATCCGCAAGGCATTGCCGCTGTCGTCGAGCCGCGGTTCGATGGGGTGATCGAGCTGAGGAGGCCGATCACCGTGGACACCAGCACCATCATCTGGATCGTCGTCGGAATCGTCGTGGTCATCGCGATCGTGGTCATCATCGTGATGGCCACCAATCGGCGGCGCCAGGAGGCACAGGCCGAAGCCGGTCGGCGCAAGGCCGCCGAATTGCGGCAGAGCGCAGCCGAGACGGATGCGGCCGCGCGCCAGCGCGACGCCGACGCCGCCCGGGCGGCGGCCGACGCGAAGCAGGCGCAGGCGGCAGCGGCCGAGGCCCGTCTCGAAGCCGATCGGCTGGATCGGGAGAGCGCCGAGCGGCAGTCCGCCGCCGAGGAGCTCCGCGCCGAGGCGGACGACCACCTCAGGAAGGCCGACCGCGTCGACCCCGATGTCGACGTCGATGCGGACCGCGACCGCGACGCCGATGCGACCACGACCGCGAGCGGCGAACGCTCGAGCGCGGACGGAGCGAGCACCGACCGACCGGTCGCCGATCGACCGACCGGCGAGCCTCTCGCGCGTCATTCGGGCGGGAACGGTCCTGGCAACGGCCGCGTGCGCTGACGGCGCGCGATCCGGCTGATGCCCGCCGCGTCGATCAGGCCGATCGGCCGGTTCGGGTTGTGAGTTCGGACTCGGCGGCGTCGGCGCCGACCGTGTCGCCCGCGGCCGCCGGCGCCGCGAGCGCCGCGTCCGACGCGGTGAGGAAGTCGACGACGGCGTCGAGCGTCACGTCGGCGCGGAGCACCCGGTTGTGGCCGAGACCCTCCGTCGGCACCAGGCGGGCGCCGGGGTTCACGGCGAGCAGCCGCTCGGACTCGGCGTAGGGAACGCGGCGGTCGCCGCGGTCGTGCACGAGCAGCAGTGCGGTCTCGGGTCGAAGGGGATGCCTCGCTGCCGAGTACCGATCGAAGGGGTCGCCGCCGCCCGGGAAGAGCTTCGCGGAGAATCGCGCCGCGAGCGCGTCGCGGGTGGGCCGGTCGAGGCGGAGCATCTCGCCGAATCCCTCGATGAACGTGCGCGGATCGGCCGCGCCGGCGATGCCGACCACCCGGTGGGCGTCGAGGCCGTCGTGCGCGGCCATGAGCGCTGCCAGTGCGCCGAAGGAGTGGCCGACGACCGCGTGGAAGCGGCCGTGGCGGCGCTGCAGCTGCTCCATCGCGTCGAGGTGGTCGATGAGGTACGTGCCGCGGCCAGGCGAGTCGCCGTTGGCGGGGCCGTCGAACGCGACGATGCGGAAGCCTTCACTGCGCAGCTCGCGGATGAGCGGGGCGAAGACGCTCGCTCGCGACTGCCAGCCGTGGGCGAGCAGCACGGTCTCGTCGCCGGTGCCCCACTCGTAGCTCACCACGTCGACACCGCGGCGATGCAGGCCGGGGATGCGCACGGTGCTGCGCCGCGCCGAGTCGTGGGTGGCGCGGTCGGCCGGCGCGACGGGGGTGCGGGGGCCGACGCGCATGAAGAGCGGGTAGGCGAGCGCGCCGCCTGCGGTCGGCGAGACCGACCCGGTCAGGCGGACTCCTGCGGCGATGGCGGTTGCGGCGGACATCTCGACTCCTCAAACAATACGAACGATCGTACTCACACTATACGAACGATCGTGCGTAAAATACAAGACATGGAACAGCACGACGGCCGACGCGCACGGGGCGACGCCTCGCGACGCCTCGTGCTCGAGCGCGCCGTCGACCTCGCCTCGGTCGAGGGGCTCGACGGGCTCTCGATCGGGCGGCTCGCCGAGGCGGCCGAGGTGTCGAAGAGCGGGGTCGCGACGCTGTTCGGCAGCAAGGAGCGCCTCCAGCTCGCCGCGGTCGATGCCGCGGTCGAGCGATTCACCCGCGTCGTCATCGAGCCCGCGCGCGTCGAGCCGAGGGGCGTGCGGCGCATCGTCGCCCTGGTCGACCGCTGGATCGCCTATTCGCGCGACCGCGTCTTCCCGGGCGGATGCTTCTTCGCCGCCGCCGCGGCCGAGTTCGACGCCAAGCCGGGGCCGGTGCGCGACGCCCTCGCACGAGCGCTCGCGAGCTGGAGCGGCTACCTCGGGGCGTCGTACGGCTACGCCGTCGCGCAGGGCGAGCTCGAGGGCGACCCCGCCCAGTTCGCCTTCGAGGCCACCGCACTGCTCGACGCGGCCAACACCCGCTCGGTCATGAGCGGATCGAGCGAACCGTACGTCTTCGCGCGGCGGGCACTCGTCGCCCGGCTCGCCGCGGCCGGCGCCGACCCCGCCGTGCTGGAACGGCTCGCCGAGGTCGACGACCGAGTGCTCGCCTGACGCGACGCGCGAGGCTGTGGTCGCACGATTCGGTGCGTCAACGAGCTCCACGCACCGCGGTATTCAGGACGAGAGCATCGATACCGCCCGTGTCGGGCCCATCGACGCTCTCGTCCTGAAACGCGCGGAAGCGCGATTCCGACTACGCGCCCTGCGGCGCGAGCGCCGCCACGAGCGGGTGGTCGTACGCGAGCGCGCCCGTCTTCGCCGCGCCGCCGGGCGAGCCGAGCGGCGGCACGCCGCCGGGGGTCACCTCGAAGAACTCGACGTTGGCCTTGTAGTAGTCGGCCCACTCGTCGGGCAGGTCGTCCTCGTAGTAGATCGCCTCGACCGGGCACACCGGCTCGCACGCACCGCAGTCGACGCACTCGTCGGGATGGATGTAGAGCGACCGCTCACCCTCGTAGATGCAGTCGACCGGGCACTCGTCGATGCAGGCGCGGTCCTTCACATCGACGCACGGCAGCGCGATGACGTACGTCACGACAGTGCGAGCGCGCCGTCGCGCGAGATCGACACCTGCTCCTCGCGGGGCACGACCTTGACGCGCTCGCGCACGACGCCGGCGTACTGCTCGGGTGCCTCGAACGACTCGCCCAGGCCGCGCTCGTGCGCGTCGAGCCCGAGCCATCCCTGCCAGGTCGTGTACTCGACCCCGCGCGAGGCGAGCAGTTCGAAGATCTCCTCGCCGTCGGCGGCGTCGACCGCCGGCGCGGCGAGCACGCCCTCGTTCGCGTCGGCGACGAGGTTCGTGATCGTCTCGAGCGCGTCGCCCTTGGTGTGGCCGATGAGGCCGACGGGGCCGCGCTTGATCCAGCCGGTCGCGTAGATTCCGGGAACGGGTGTGCCCGAGGCATCCAGCACCCGGCCGCCCTCGTTGGGGATGACCGCCGCCTTCTCGTCGAAGGGCACGTCGCGGATCGGCGAGCTCGCGTAGCCGACGGCGCGATAGACCGCCTGCACGGGGTAGTCGACGAACTCGCCGGTGCCCTCGACCGATCCGTCGCCGACGGGGCGGGTGAGCTCGAAGCGGAGGCCCTCGACGCGTCCGTCGCCGGTGACCTCGACGGGCGCGTGCAGGAAGTGCAGGTGCAGGCGCCGCGACGCCGTGCCGGTGCCGGTCGAACCCGCCGAGGTGCGCCAGCCGTTCAGGGTGCGGGTCATGACCTTGACCTGGTTGTTCGAGGCGTGCAGGGCCTCGGCGTGGGCGTCGCCCTCGGCGCGCTCGAAGTCGGCGTCGTAGACCACGATGTCGACGTCGGGCACCTCGCCGAGCTCGCGCAGCTCGATCGGGGTGAACTTCACGTGCCCCGGGCCGCGACGGCCGAAGACGTGCACGTCGGTCACGGGCGAGGCCTCGAGGCCGGCCACGACGTTCGCCGGGACGTCAGTCGAGAGCAGGTCCTTCGGGTGCTTCGCGAGCACGCGTGCGACATCGAGCGCGACGTTGCCGTTGCCGATGACCGCGATCGACTGCGCCTCGAGCGGCCAGGTGCGCGGCACGTCGGGGTGGCCGTCGTACCAGGCGACGAAGTCGGCGGCGCCGTAGGAGCCGGGCAGCTCGATGCCGGGGATGTCGAGGGGGGCGTCGCGCAGCGCGCCGGTCGCGAAGATGACCGCGTCGTAGCGCTCGGCGAGTTCGCCGACCTCGACGTCGCGACCCACCTCGACGTTGCCGATGAGGCGGATGTCGCCCGCGTCGAGCATCTCGTGCAACGAGTTGACGATGCCCTTGATGCGGGGGTGGTCGGGGGCGACGCCGTACCGGATCAGGCCGTAGGGCGCCGGCAGCGACTCGAACAGGTCGATCGCGACCTCGCCGCCCTGCTCGGCGACCTGGCGGCGGAGGATATTGCCGGCGTAGATGCCGGCGGGGCCGGCGCCCACGATCGCGACGCGGAGGGAACGGGTCATTGCTGCGATGCCTTTCGAGTTGTGCTGGGGGAGAGCGCTTCTGGCGTGTACGGGCTCAGGGTCACCACGTCGCCGACCACGACGACCGCGGGCGACCGGACGCCCCGGTGCGCCGCCTGCAGCGCGATCGAGTCGAGCGTGCCGATGGTGACGCGCTGGTGCTCGCCGTATCCATCTTCGACGATCGCGACTGGGCATTCGCCCCCGCGCTCGCCGCGGGCGAGGGTGATCGCCGAGTTCGCGAGGGTGCCGATGCCCATGAGGAGCACGACGGTGTGGTCGCGCCCGCCGCCGAGCGACTGGATCTGCTCGTGCCCGGTGACGACCGTGAACGTCGTCGCGAGGCCGCGATGGGTGAGGGGGATGCCCGCGATCGCCGGCACCGAGATCGCGCTCGTGATGCCCGGCACGACCTCGACGGCGACGCCCGCGTCGCGGCAGAAGGCGAGCTCCTCGCCGCCGCGGCCGAAGATGAACGGGTCGCCGCCCTTCAGCCGCACGACCCGCTTGCCGTCGCGGGCGAGGGTCACGAGCAGGGCGTTGATCGCATCCTGGGGAACGGCGTGATGCCCGGGAAGCTTGCCGACGTCGACGACTTCGGCCCGCAACTCGACGCCCTCGGCCGCCAGGCCGTCGAGCACGCCGCGGGCGCCGAGTCGGTCGGCGACGATCACGTCGGCCGCCTCGAGCGCGCGCAGGCCGCGGATCGTGAGGAGCCCGGCGTCGCCCGGCCCGGCGCCGACGAGCGTGACGGTCCCGGCGCTCATCGCGACGCTCCCTGCAGCAGGCCCCGGCGGCGGAGCATCCGGCGCTCGAGTGGGGCGAAGAACACGAGTTCGATGAGGATGCCGATGGCGAGGATCACGAGGATCGTCGCGAGCACCGCGGAGATGTCGGCGAGCTCGCGGCTCTGGTCGAGCATCGACCCGAGCCCGAAGCCGATCGTGCCGCCCATCGCGATGATCTCGGCGGCCATCAGCGAGCGCCACGAGAACGCCCAGCCCTGCTTGAGGCCGGCGACGTAGCCGGGGAGCGCGGCGGGCAGCACGACGAGCGTCGCGAGGCGTCCCGGTCCTGCGCCGAGCACCGTGCCGACCCGCCGCAGTTGCGGCGGCACCTGCTCGACGCCCGAGATCAGGCCGTTCACGATCGACGGCACGGCGCCCATCAGGACCACGAAGTAGACGGTCGCGTCGCTGAGCCCGAACCAGAGGATGGCGGCGGGCACCCACGCGACCGAGGGCAGCACCTGCAGCCCCGAGATGATCGGGCCCACGGCGCGGCGCAGCGGCTTCACCTCGGCGAGCAGGAGGCCGAGCGGCGTGCCGACGATGACGGCGATGACGAAGCCGAAGACGCCGCGCTCGAGGCTCGTCGCGACGGCGAGCTGCAGGCGGCCCGACTCCCAGGCATCGCCGAGCGCCGCGGCGACGTCGAGCGGACCCGGCACGATGTCGGGTCGCGGCTGGGCGATCACGACGTAGAGCTGCCAGGCGACGATGAGCACGACGACGAAGAGGATGGGCGGCAGCACGCTGCGCGTGAAGACCTTCCAGGGGCCGGGGCGCGCGTCGGCGTCGGTCTGGAGGCGGTCGAGGCCCGCTTCGAGCGCGCGGAGCTCGTCGTGCTCGGCGGGAACTCCAGCGGGCGCTCCGGGCGCCTCGGGCGGATCGAGCAGGGAGGTGTCATGCGGCATTTCGGCGGATCTCCTTCCGCAGCTCGGCGGTGATCTCGACGGAGAGCGCCGCCACTTCGGGCGACTCGATGCGCCGTCCCTCGACGGCGTCGATGCGCCATTCGCCGGCGACCCGGCCGGGCCGGCTCGACAGCAGCACGATGCGCTGCCCGAGTCGCGCCGCCTCACGCACGTTGTGCGTGACGAAGACGATGGTGCGGCCGGTCAGGCGCCACACGCGTTCGAGCTCCTCGTGCAGCAGGTCGCGCGTGATCGCGTCGAGTGCCGCGAAGGGCTCGTCCATGAGCAGCACGGGGCGGTCCTGCGCGAGCGCCCGGGCGAGGGCGACGCGCTGGCGCATGCCGCCCGAGAGCTCGTGGGGGCGCTTCGCCGAGGCATCCGCGAGATTCACGGTCGCGAGCAGCTCGAGCGCCTGCGCCTTGCGCTCGGTGCGCGCGACCCCGCGGAGCCGCAGCGCGAGCTCCACGTTCTGCGCCGCGGTGAGCCAGGGCATGAGCGCCGACTCCTGGAACATGACGGCGGCGCCCTCGGGCGGCGTCGTGATGCTGCCGGTGGTCGGCCGGTCGAGTCCGGCGATGAGGTTCAGCAGCGTCGACTTGCCGCAGCCCGAGGCGCCGAGCAGGCAGACGAACTCACCCGCCGCGACGTCGAGGTTCACGTCGTCGAGCACGACCGGGCCTGCGCCGAAGCGCTTGCCGAGGTGCTCGATGCGGATGGCCGTCTGCCCGCTCATGCGACTACTCCTCGCCGAGGCCGCCCGCGGAGACGGGCTCCTCGCCGGCCTCCTCGCGCAGCTCGTTCAGGATGCGGAGGTCGAAGAGCCCGTCGATCGAGCCCTCCTTCTGGGTGCCGGCCTCGAGGCCGTTCGCGACGAGGGCCTCGAAAGTCTCGGCGTGCGGGTCGACCGAGAAGACGACGTGCTCGAGCGCGCGGTCGATGACCTCGTCGGCGAGCGGCTTGCCCGTCTCGGCCTCGATGCCCGCGTTGATCACGCCGGCGGCCTCGTCGGCGTTGTCGGCGAGCCAGGCGACGGATGCCTCGTGCCCCTCGAGGAGCGCCTTCACCGTCTCGGGGTGCTCTTCGAGGAACTCGGCCCGCACGAGCAGCACCGTCGTCGGGAAGGCCCCGTCGTCCCACAGCTCGGCCTCGTCGACGAGCACGTGCGCGCCCGCGTCGACGATGAGCCGCGACACCCACGGCTCGGGCAGCCACGCGCCGTCGAGCTCGCCCTGCTGGAACAGGGTGAGCGTCTGCGCGTTCTCGGTCGGCGTGATGTGCACGTCGCCGCCGCCCTGCGTGTCGGTCTCGAAGCCCTCGTCGGCGAGCCAGGCGCGCAGCGCCACGTCCTGCGTGTTGCCGAGCTGCGGCGTCGCGAGGGTGGTGCCCTCGAGGTCGTCGACCGAGTCGATGCCGTCGCGCACGACGAGTGCGGCGCCGCCCGTCGCGGCACCCGCGACGATGTGCGCCGACTGCCCGCCCGACTGGATGAAGGTGTTGATCGACGGGTTCGGGCCGATGTAGGTCGCGTCGATCGCACCGGCCGAGAGGGCCTCGATCGCGGCCGGGCCGGCGTTGAACACCGAGGTGGTGAGCTCGGTCTCGCCGAGCGCGTCCTGCAGCAGGCCCTCCTCGAGGCCGACGATGGCGGGCGCGTGGGTGACGTTCGCGAAATAGCCGAGACGCAGCTCGGCAGCGGGCGAGGTGCTCGCCTCCGCGTCGTCGTTCGGTGATGCTCCCGCGGCGGCGGAGCAACCGGCGAGCATCATCGCCGCCACTCCAAGTGCGGTGATCGTCAGGGTCTTGCGGATGGTGCGGGTGGTGCTGTTCACGGTTGTCGCCTCCTTACGGATCGTTGGTGCCTACTGTTCGGTGATGCCGGCGGCCAGGGTGCGGCCGTCGGACGGATGGATGACGAGGAAGGACCCGGCGTGCCGGTTCTCGCCGTAGGGCTCGAGGGGGAGGTCGGCGGCGACGCGGAGCGTCGCCCGGCCGATGTCGTTCACCTCGAGCGAGGTCGCGGGCACGTGCTCGAGGGTGTCGAGGTCGCGCTTCGCGTCGATGGAGGCCACGAGCCCCTGGACGGTCGTAGTGCCGTGCTTCACGAGCACGCGGGTGCCGGGGGCGAGGGGGCGGGGGTCGAGCTGGAACAGCTCGGCCGCGAACTCTCGCCGGGCCTCGGGCAGGGTGCCCGCCGCCGCGATGACCGCGCCGCGGGCGGCGTCGATCTCCTCGGCGAGGCGCAGCGCCACCGACTGCGGGGCGACGGCCTCGTCGAGGGATGCTCCGGCCTGGTCGATGCCCGTGACGGTGGTCTCGATGCCCGCGGGGAAGACGGTGACCCGGTCGCCGACCCGCACCCGGCCCGAGCCGATGCGGCCGGCGAAGGCCCGGTAGTCGCGGAATGCCTCGGCCCGCTCGGGGTCGTCGGCGACGTCGGGCGCGAAGCCGCCCTGCGGGCGCAGCACGAGCTGCACGGGCAGGCGGAACGGGTCGTATTCGGTGTCGAGCTCGTCGTGCGAGGGCAGCGACTCGAGCAGTTCGAGCAGGGCCGGCCCGTCGTACCAGGGCGTGTTCGGCGAGCGATCGACGATGTTGTCGCCCTCGAGGGCCGAGACGGGCAGCACGTGCACCTCGTCGAGCCCGAGCTCGCCCGTGACGCGACGCACCTCGGCCGCGACCTCCTCGAACGCGCCGCGGTCGTAGCCGAGCAGGTCGATCTTGTTGACCGCGACGATGACGTGCGGCACGCGCAGCAGCGCGACGACCGACAGGTGGCGCCGGGTCTGCTCGAGCACGCCCTTTCGGGCGTCGATGAGCACGACCACGGCGTCGGCGGTCGTCGCGCCGGTGACCATGTTGCGGGTGTACTGCACGTGGCCCGGGCAGTCGGCGAGGATGAAGCTGCGCGCGCCGGTCGAGAAGTAGCGGTAGGCGACGTCGATCGTGATGCCCTGCTCGCGCTCGGCGCGGAGGCCGTCGGTGAGGAGTGCGAAGTCGAAGCCCGTGCCGGCGCCGAAGCCGCGTTCGGCCGAAGTACGCGCGACGGCCTCGAGCTGGTCGGCGAGGATCGCCTTCGAATCGTGCAGCAGGCGCCCGACGAGCGTCGACTTGCCGTCGTCGACGGAGCCCGCGGTCGCGAAGCGGAAGAGGGTGCTGGGGGCGGTGGTCGTCTCGCTCATCAGAAGTACCCGTCCTTCTTGCGGTCCTCCATGGCGGCCTCCGAGATGCGGTCGTCGGCGCGGGTCGCGCCGCGCTCGGTCAGAGTCGACTGCGCGACCTCGCGCACGACGGCCGTCACGTCCGCGGCATCCGATTCGACCGCGCCGGTGCAGCTCATGTCGCCCACCGTGCGGTAGCGCACGGTGCGCAGCTCGACGTGCTCGTCGGGCCGAGGCTGCGAGACCTCGCCGACCGCGCGCCACATGCCGTCGCGGCGGAACACCTCGCGCTCGTGCGCGTAGTAGAGCGGCGGCAGCTCGATGCCCTCGCGCTCGATGTAGCTCCACACGTCGAGCTCGGTCCAGTTCGAGATCGGGAAGGCGCGCACGTGCTGGCCGGGCGTGTGCCGGCCGTTGTAGAGGCTCCAGAGCTCGGGGCGCTGGTTGCGCGGGTCCCACTGGCCGAACTCGTCGCGCAGCGAGATGATGCGCTCCTTGGCGCGCGCCTTGTCCTCGTCGCGGCGGGCGCCGCCGAAGACGGCGTCGTGCCGGCCCGCGGCGATCGCGTCGAGCAGCGGTTGCGTCTGCAGCGGGTTGCGGGTGCCGTCGGCGCGCTCCTGCAGGCGGCCGTCGTCGAGGTAGCGCTGCACCTCGGCGACCTCGAGTCGCAGGCCGAGCCGCTCGACCGTCGCATCGCGGAACGCGAGCACCTCGGGGAAGTTGTGGCCGGTGTCGACGTGCAGCACCGGGAACGGCACGCGGCCGGGCCAGAACGCCTTCGCGGCGAGGTGCAGCACGACGACCGAGTCCTTGCCGCCGGAGAACAGCAGCACGGGCCGCTCGAACTCGGCGACGACCTCGCGGATGATGTGGATCGCCTCGGCCTCGAGCAGGTCGAGCGTGTCGAGGGAGCGCGCCGGGGCGGTGAGGAGGTCGGTCATAGGTGCAACCCGCATTCCGTCTTGTCGAGGCCCGACCAGCGGCCGGATCGGGGGTCTTCGCCCGCGGCGACGGGCTTCGTGCACGGTTCGCAGCCGATCGAGGGATAGCCCTCGGTGAGCAGCGGGTTCACCGTCACGCCGAACGCGCCGGCGTAGTCGATGAGGTCGTCGAAGCTCCACGCGGCGAGCGGGTTGACCTTCACGAGGCCGTTGCGCTCGTCCCACGCGACGAGCGGCGTGGTCGTGCGGGTGGGGGCCTCGTCGCGGCGCACGCCCGTGAACCAGAGTTCGTATCCGGACAGCGATCGCTGCAGGGGCTCGACCTTCCGCATCGCGCAGCACGAACCGGCGTCGCGGGCGAAGAGGTCCTTGCCGTACTTCGCATCCTGTTCGGCGACGGTGAGCTCGGGCAGCACGTCGACGATGCGCACGTCGAGCGAGGCGGCGACGCGGTCGCGCGTCTCGACCGTCTTCGCGAAGTGGTAGCCCGTGTCGAGGAAGAGCACGTCGACGCCCGGCAGCGATTGCGCGACCACGTGCGGCAGCACGGCGTCGGCCATCGAGCAGGCGACGGCCGCGGCATCCACCGAGAAGTTGCGCGCCACCCAGGCGACGACCTCGTGGGCGGATGCCTCGCCGTCGGCCAGGCTCCGGAGCTCCGCGTTGCCGGCCTCGGCGAGGGCGCGCAGCTCGTCGGTCGAGCGCTTCGCGCCCCGCGACGAGCTCGACGTCGTGGTGCCGAGGTTGCGGGCGCTCATCGCAGCTCCTCCTCGTCGGCGCGGTGCGCCCACTCGGCGAAGGTCTCGTCGACCGAGACATCCCGCTGCGCGATGAAGCGGCGCACGACGGTCTCGACGTAGTCGGCGAGGCCGTCGGCGGTGACCTTGAGGCCGCGCACGGTGCGGCCGGTGCCGGCCTCCTCGCGCGTGGCCGAGGCGAGGCCGCCGCCGAGGTGCACCTGGAACCCGGGCGTCTGGCCGCCGTCGCCGTCGGGCAGCAGCTGTCCCTTCAGGCCGATGTCGGCGGTCTGGATGCGGGCGCACGAGTTGGGGCAGCCGTTGACGTGCAGGCTGATCGGGTGCGGCAGCTCGATGCCGGCGAGCCGCTCCTCGAGGGCGATCACGGCCGCGGTCGCGGTCTGCTTCGTCTCGACGATCGCGAGCTTGCAGAACTCGATGCCGGTGCAGGCGATCGTGCCGCGGCGGAAGAGGCTCGGGCGGGCCTGCAGGCCGAGCTCGTCGAGCTCGGCGACGACCTGCTCGACGTGCGCCTCCTCGATGTCGAGCAGCACGAGCTTCTGGTGCGGCGTCGTGCGCAGGCGGCCCGATCCGACGCGTTCGAGCAGCTCGGCCAGGCGGGTGAGCGTCGTGCCCGAGATGCGGCCGACGAAGGGCGTCACGCCGATGTAGAAGCGTCCGTCGTGCTGGCGGTGCACGCCGACGTGGTCGCCCTGCGTGAGCGGCTTGGGCGCGGCGGGGCCGTCGGGCAGCGGGGCATCCAGGTACTCGGTCTCGAGCACCAGACGGAACTTCTCGGCGCCCCAGTCGGCGACCAGGAACTTCAGGCGCGCCCGGTTGCGGAGGCGCCGGTAGCCGTAGTCGCGGAAGATCGCGGTGACGCCGTACCAGACGTCGGCGACGCGCTCGGGCGCCACCCACGCGCCGAGCCGCACCGCGAGGTGCGCGTTCGTCGAGAGGCCGCCGCCGACCCAGACGTCATAGCCGATGCCGAGCTCGGGGTGCTCGACGCCGACGAACGCGACGTCGTTGATCTCGTGCACGATGTCCTGGCTGGGGTGGCCGGTGATCGCCGACTTGAACTTGCGCGGCAGGTTCGCGAGCTCGGGATCGCCGATGTACTTCTGCTGGATCTCGAAGATCTGCGGGGTCGGGTCGATGAGCTCGTCGGCCGCGATGCCGGCGACGGGCGAGCCGAGGATGACGCGGGGCACGTCGCCGCACGCCTCGGTGGTGGAGAGCTCGACGGCCTCGAGTCGGCGCCAGATCTCGGGCACGTCCTCGACGCGGATCCAGTGCAGCTGGATGTTCTGGCGGTCGGTGAGGTCGGCCGTATCGCGCGCGAACTCGGTCGAGATCTCGCCGATGACGCGCAACTGCTCGGTCGTGAGCTGGCCGCCGTCGATGCGCACCCGCAGCATGAAGAACTCGTCCTCGAGCTCGTGGGGCTCGAGGGTCGCGGTCTTGCCGCCGTCGATGCCGGGCTTGCGCTGCGTGTAGAGGCCCCACCAGCGGAAGCGGCCGTGCAGGTCGGTGCCGTCGATCGACGCGAACCCGCCCTTGGCGTAGATCGTCTCGATGCGCTCGCGCACGCTGAGGCCGCCGTCGTCCTGCTTCCACTGCTCGTTGGCGTTGAGGGGCTCGGTGCCGTCGACCTTCCACTGCCCGTTGGGGCGGTTCGCGCCCGGGCGTGCGGGGCGTCCCTCGGGGCGTGCGGGGCGCTCGGCGCGGCCCTCGGCCCGCGGCGCGCGGGTCGTCTCGCTCAGCGTCACGGCTGCCTCCCGATGGTCGGAATCGCGACGGAGGCCCCGTCGCTGAGCCGACGCTAGGCGAGGGATGCTCGTGCGGCACGTTCGTGACGAACGCGCCCGTCACGGTGCGTCACCGGCGGTCGCACGGCGCCGCATTGCGTCACAGTGTTGATCCGAGCCCGTCGGTCGGGTAGCGCCGCACCGCTTCCCCTGTTGAGAACCAGCGGGCTGGACCGTGCAGATCGGATACGCTCGGATTCCGTGCACGCCGGAGGGGGGGGGCGGATGAGCGACGTCTCGATCGAGAAGGAACTGCTCTCCTGACGATCGCACGGAATCGCTCAGGAACGTCGCCCTCGTGACCACGGGCCGCGAGGCGGACATCAGCGAGTACGTGACACCGGGGCTGACCATGACGAAACGCGGATATCTCACTCCCGGCCCCGGATACGGATGGACCGACCTCGGACAGGATGGCCCCCGATGAACCGCACGATTCCAGCCGCGATCGCAACCTGTTCGGTCGCACTTCTGATCGTGGCGCTGACTGCCGGATGCGCCCAGCGAACGCCCGATGGCGAGCAGACGATGACTCAAGAGCATTCCAGACAGGCACTCGTCGATCTCATGGCCTCGACGCGGGCGGTCGTGGGCCTCGACGAGGCCGGCTGGGACGCTGAGTACGAGCTCGAGCCGGACCCCTGCAACCTCTCGAACGACGAACCGGGCGTCAACTTCGTCGACGCCCGGTACTGGTCCGGCGAGACCGACCCCGACCCGGCGGAGCTCGTCGACCAGGTGCGCGCCCACTGGGAATCGGCGGGGCTCGTCACCGACGTCGATGATCGCTCGAAGCCGGGCGACACGCTGATCTGGCTCACCGGGCGTGGCGGTCCCGTGGAGGGGATGGAGATGACGATCATCCCGGGTCAGGTCGCCCTCGACGGCGAGAGCGTCTGCGTCGTCGGCGAGTAGTAGCGACTCGCGACGTGCCGCGAGCGCGCCTCCTCGGCCCGACGCTCGGATCACCACTCGACCGCCGGTGGGCGGCCCGCTATCGTGAGCGCATGCCGACCGCCGCTGGTACCGGAATGCCCCTGCGGGACTCCCGCATCCACCGTTACGTCAACGCGTTCTGCC
The DNA here is from genome assembly GCF_042884595.1 of Agromyces sp. NPDC058126. Classification (NCBI taxonomy): domain Bacteria; kingdom Bacillati; phylum Actinomycetota; class Actinomycetes; order Micrococcales; family Microbacteriaceae; genus Agromyces; species Agromyces sp. NPDC058126. Next base: position 260,901 of record NZ_JBHVTS010000004.1, read on the forward strand.
CGCGGTGCCACGAGGAGGATCCCGAGCGGCCGCTCGCCGACGTCGCCCGGCTCTCGGGCTGGCTGGCGATCCGCGACGATCGCGTCTGGCTCGAGCGCGGATGCCCCACGCATGGGCTCGTGAGCACGATGTACGACGAGTCGCCCGAGATCCTGAGCTACCTCGAGCAGTGGACGGCGCCGACGAAGGCGCACGTGCCCGACCTCGCGGGCAACTTCAAGCCGGTGCCGTCGGCGTACGAGGACGGCCTGCCCGAGATGCAGACGCAGCACACCTGCATCCTGCTCGAGGACCTCACCGACCACTGCAACCTGCGCTGCCCGACGTGCTTCGCCGAGTCGGGCCCGGCGGCGACCGCGGTCGCGCCGCTCGCCGAGGTGCTCGCCTCGGTCGACGCGAAGCTCGCGCGCGAGAACGGCCGCATCGACGTGCTCATGCTCTCGGGCGGCGAGCCGACGCTCTACCCGTGGCTCGAGCAGCTGCTCGACCACCTCGTCGCGCGGCCGGTGGTGCGCATCCTGCTCAACTCGAACGGTCTGCGCATCGCGCAGGACGACGCCCTCGTCGAGACGCTGAAGAAGCACCGCGAGCGCGTCGAGGTGTACCTGCAGTTCGACGGCGAGAGCGCCGAGGCGTCCGCCTACCACCGGGGCGCCGACATCCGCCGCTTCAAGGACCGCGCGCTCGAGCGCCTGTCGGAGGCGGGCGTCTTCACGACCCTCACGATGACGGCCGCGCTCGGTGTCAACGACGGCGAGATCGGGGCGGTGATCCGGCGGGCGATGACGACGCCGTACGTCGGCGGCGTGACCATCCAGCCCGTGTTCGGCTCGGGCCGCTCGGCCGGCATCGACCCGAACGACCGGCTGACGCACACGGGCGTGCTCGCGCGGCTCGAGGCGCAGACCGATGGTGAGGTCACCTGGCGCGACCTGACCGCGCTGCCCTGCAGCCACCCGCACTGCTGCTCGGTCGGCTACCTGCTCAAGGACGACTCGGGCACATGGAACTCGCTCACGGCGCTCGTCGGCCACGACCGCCTTAAGGAGTTCCTCGATCTCAACCCCGACCTCATCGCGAACCGCATCGCCGACAGCAACATCAACCAGGCCTTGAAAGACAGCGTGAAGCAGTCGCTGCTCGATCTCCTGAGCGAGCAGTCGTCGCTGTCGCACCCGTCGATCGGGTCGCTGTGGAAGGACATCTGCACCGGCTGCGACCTCGGCATCGGCACGCTCACCCAGCTCGCGACCTCGGCGCTGCCGGGGCAGCACAATCGGTTGCGGCGGTTCCTCGGCGAACGCGTCAAGCGCATCACGGTGAAGCCCTTCATGGACATCAACACGATGATCGAGGAGCGCCTCACGCAGTGCTGCGTGCACGTGGCGACGGTCAACGAGCAGACCGCAGCGCACCAGTGCGCGCCGTTCTGCGCGGTGCAGGCGTGGGCGCCGCTCGGGCGGCAGCGCATATCAACAGCGACGGGCACCTCGACGGCCACTGGCGGGGCGGCCGCGACGGCCGGCTCGACAGGTGTCGGCGCGGCCGGTGCGGCGGGCGGTCGTCGGCAGCTGCCCGTGACGGTGGCGTAGCCGACGGCACGACGAGCGGGGGAGGGACGCATGAGCAGCGCGGGTGACGAGTTCGCCACGTGGGATGCCTCGGGGCTGAACCGCTTCGACGAGACGGTCGGCGCGCCTCCGACCCCGGCGCCGTACGACCCGCTGCGGCTGTGCGTCTTCGCGACGATCGCCCTCATCACCTGCGTCATCGGCCCGATCGCGCTCGCCGTGTTCGCGGGCATCGCGATCGCCGGGTACGCGAAGGCGCGGCGGGCGGGCCTGCTGCGGTCGAAGTGCAAGCTCGGCGACACCCGCAACGTGCTCGCGTACCTCATCGTGCTCGAGGTGCTCGCGCTCGCCGCGGTGCCGTTCTGGGTGATGCTCTGGGCCGGCGTCTGGAGCTGATGCCGTGTACCCGACGCTGCCCGATCTCCTCGGCTGGGGGCCGCCGATCGACACGCACTCGGCGTTCGTCGCGCTCGCGATGCTCGCGGCCGGGCTCGTCTTCGTCGTCGAGTCGCGTCGCCGCGGCCAGACCGACGCGCGGGTCGCGGCGCTCGTGCTCGGCGCGCTCGCCGGCGCCGCGCTGTTCTCGCGCCTCGGCACCTGGGCGCAGCACCTCGACCCGTCGCAGAACCTCGACCTCGTCACGCAGCTCACCCGCGGCAACGCCTCGGTGCTGAGCGCCCTCGTCGGCGCGTGGCTCGGTGTGCACGTCGCGAAGCGCATCGTGAAGTACCCGCTGCGCACGGGCGACCTCTTCGCGCCGGCGGTGGCGCTCGCCATGGCCATCGGCCGGTTCGGATGCCTCTTCACCGAGCTGCCCGGAACCCCGACGGGGGCGGGCTGGGGCATCGTGCTCGACGAGGCGGCCGCCGCGCGGGTCGGCGGGCCCGCCGGGGTGCCGCTGCACCCGAGCTTCGTCTACGAGATCGTCTTCCAGGCGGCCGCGTTCATCGTCCTGTGGTTCTGGCTGCGGCATCGCCCGATCGCCGCGGGCGAGACGCTCACGATCTACATCGCCGCGTACGCGATCTTCCGCTTCTTCGTGGAGTTCGTGCGCGGCAACGAGGTCGCGTGGATGGGGCTGACCCGCCCCCAGTTGTTCCTGCTGGTCACGATCCCGCTGGTGCTCGGCCGCCTCGCCTGGAAGGCGTCGCGCGGCCGGCTGACTGCGAACCGAGAGAGGATGGCCGTCGATGGTGCCCGATCCTGAAGAGCCCACGCCCGGAGAGCCCACACCCGAAGGGTCGAAGCCCGAAGAGCGGATACCCGAGGAGCCCACGCCCGAGGAGCCCACGGTCGCGCCGGTCGAGCCACCGCTCGGCGAGCCGGGGGCGTCGCCCGAGCCGGCGGCCACCCTGGCGGTGCCGCCGCCCCCGCCCCCACCCTCGCTGCCTCCCGCGACCTCGCCGTACGGCCCGGCGACGCCGCCGCCGCCCTACGGATCACCGGAGGCGACGGCCGCGGCTGCCGCGAAACCGGGACTCGGCACCGGCGCGGGAATCGGTATCGGGGTGGGCATCGGCTGCGGCGCGCACGTCGTCGCGATCCTGCTGATGCTCGGGACGCTCATGCTCGGCGGCATGTTCGGCTCGACCGTGATCGGCCTCATCTGGCCGTTCCTGGTCGTCGCGATCGCGGCGATCGTGATGCTGTTCTTCGCGAAGACGCGCGGCATCGCGATCGGCGTGCTCATCGTCGCGGCCGCGGCGTGGATCGTCGTGCTCGGCCCGTGCCTCGGCATGACGTACGTCTGATCTGCCGCTACCCGAGGGTCGCCGCCGCCGCGTCGTAGCGGTCGAGCACGATCTCGACGAGCTCGGGCGGCGTCGCCGCGTCGGCCACGAGCAGCGGCTCGGTGACGACGTCGGCCCCGGCCGCCTCGGCGAGGTCCTGGAAGTAGCCGGGTGCGAGCAGGTAGCTCGCGACGACCACGGGGGAGCCGGGCGCATCCGCCCTCGCCTGCGACACCGCCTCGGGCAGCAGGGGCTCGGCCGCCGAGAGGAATCCGAGTCGGATGTCGCGCCCGGTCGCGGCGGCGAGGCGCTCGCGCATGTCGTGGCAATCGCGAACGGCGCGTGCGTCGCTCGATCCGGCGACCGAGAGCACGACGGTGTCGTCGTCACGCACCCCCGCCTCGGCGAGCCGGCGCGCGAGCACGGCCGCGAGCCGGTCGTCGGGGCCGAGGGCGTCCGCGAGCTCGACCCGCCGGTCGACGGTCGCCCTGACGGCTTCAGTGAGGTCGACGTGCACGTGGTAGCCGGCCGAGAGCAGCAGCGGCACCACGATCGCGGGCTCGCCGGGTGCGAGCGAGGCGAGCGTCGCCGGCACGTCGGGCTGCTCGACGTCGACGTGCCCGAGCCGGGTGGCCGGCGTGACATCCGGATGCCTCGTCGCGAGCGCCGCGGCCACCGCCTCGTGCAGCGCGCGCACCGCCCGTCGGCCCTCGGCCGAGGACGTGCCGTGCGAGATGCCGACCAGTGCGGGAGCGAGTGCCGTCATCGCACTATCGTCGCAAACATCACGGTCGCCGGGCGGTATCGACGCCGATTCATGACCGGACGACCCGGCACGGATTCGCCGCATCGTCCGGCCTGTTGCGGGGTCGAGAAGGCTCCCTCTCGATACCGTTCTCTCGTATCCGTTGCCATGGGGGAGTGTCGATGACTGAACAGGTGGCCGCCGCGTCGGGCTGGAAGCGGTTCTGGGAGCGCGGCGGGTGGTGGCGGGCCGTCCTCCTCGCCGTCGTGTACCTCGCGCTCTACCTCGCGACCGGTCAACTGGTCGGGCTGATCTTCGGCCCGCAGATCGACGACGAGAACCCCCTCGCCGATGTGCCGACCATCTTCTTCGGCACCGCGCTGGCGATCATCGTCGGTTCCGTCCTGCTGCTGCTGTTCGCCGGTTCGCTCGGGTGGCTCCGCGAGCTGTTCGGACGCCAGCCGATCGGCGGGCGCTGGTGGATGTGGATCGCGCCGGCCATCGTGCTGGCCGCAGCCCTGCTGCGCATCTTCGGAACGGACTACAGCCGCTACTCGGTCGGCGTGGTGCTCGCGATCTACCTCACAGGGCTCTGCATCGGATTCGCCGAGGAGCTGCTCACCCGTGGCCTCGCGGTGAACCTGCTCCGCAAGGGCGGGTACTCGGAGCGCGTGGTGATGCTGCTGTCGTCGCTCATCTTCTCGCTCCTGCACTCGGTGAACCTGCTGACCGGGCAGCCGCCGTTGACCGTGCTCGCCACGATGGGCTTCACCTTCGTGTTCGGCGTCGCGATGTACCTCACGCTGCGGGTCACCGGCAGCCTGATCTGGCCGATGCTGCTGCACGCGATCACCGACCCCTCGACGATGCTCGCCGTGGGCGGCCTCGACGAGACGCACGGCTCGGTCGACCAGCTCGCGACCCTCGCGGGGACGTCGACGTACCTCTACCTCCTGCTCGCGATCGTCGCCGTCTTCCTCGTGCGCGGGCGCGTCGGCAGGAAGGACGCGGTGCCCGGTCTCACGACGCCCGAGGGCATCGGCTCGACATCATGACGGCGACGATGACCGCGGCCGGCGCATCCGCGCCGACGGAGGGGTGAGCGCGGCAGCGCGCTCGCACATCGGCATGGCGACGATCCTGTTCTGCCCGGTGACCTTCAACCTCGCCGAGACCACCCGCATGATCCAGGTCGCGCGGGCGCTCGACCCGGCCCACCGGGTGGTGTTCCAGGGGTACGAGACCGACTTCGTCGACCTCATCCGCGAGGCGGGGTTCGAGTACCTCGTCGGCGAACCGGCCTGGGGTCGCGCCGAACGCGACCAGGCGATCGCCTTCGACCAGGGGCACTCCTTCCGGAGCCCGTTCACGCGCGAGCTCGTCGCCGCGCGGGTGGAGCTCGAGCGCCGCACGATCCGCGACCTCGGGGCATCCGCGGTCGTGACCGGGTCGAATCTCACGTCGTTCATCTCGGCGCGGGCCGAGGGCGTGCCGCTGTTCTACCCGGTGCCGTTCCCGCTCACCCGCCCGCAGGTCGCGCAGACGAAGCGGATGGGCTTCGTGACCGGGACCGGGCTGCTGGCGCGAGCCGCCGACCGGGTCGTGACGACCGCGTTCCGGTGGATCTACAACTCGGCGCCCCTCGCCCCGAAGGCGTTCACGAGCATCGCGAAGGCGAACGGCGTGCCGCCGCTGCGCACCGTCTCCTCATTGCTCACCGCCGACCGCAACCTCATCACCGAGATGCCGTGGGAGATGGACGGCTTCGAACTGCCCGACGGCTTCGAGCTCGTCGGGCCGATCTTCGCGCACCTCGACGCCCCGATGCCCGCGATCGTCGGCGAGCTCGCCGCCGCGCCCGAGCCGCTCGTCTATCTCGGACTCGGGTCGTCGGCCGATCGCGCGCTCGCGCTCGCCGCGGCCGAGGCGCTCGGCGGCCTGCCGATCAACGTGGTCGCGCCGATCGGCCACTACCTCGAGCCGGGCGATCGGGTCCCGGCGAACGTGCACGTGACGCCGCTGCTGCCGGCGCACGAGCTGGGCGGGCTCATCGACGCCGCCGTGCTGCACGGCGGCCAGGGCACCGTGCAGACGGCGTGCGCGACCGGCGTGCCGTTCGTGGGCATGGGGCTCCAGCCCGAGCAGACCTGGCACGTGCGCGCCTGCGAGCGACGCGGCAACGCGATCGCGGTCCCGCCGAAGCACGTCGCGAAGCCCGAGTTCACCGCGGCGGTGCGGCGGGTGCTCGACGACCCCGCGATCCGCACCGCGGCCGACGAGGTGCGCGAGGCCTACCGCGGCGCCGACGGCGCGGCGGCCACCGCGCGGTTGATCGAGCAGGCGGTCACGGCGGGTCGCTGATCGCGACGGCCCCGAGCCGTCAGTCGCGCGCGCTCTCGAGCACGAGCGCCAGCGAGGTGTCGCCGCACGGCACGAGCGCCGCGCCGCCGGGCAGCGACGTGGCATCCGCCGGTGCGCCCCCTTCGCGCTCGCGAAGGGGGGCCAGCGCCGCGACGAGCCCGTCGAGGCGGAGCAGCGCCCCGGTCGCGCGGTGCGAATCGGTCGAGGTGACGATGCGGCCCGAGGCGTTCACGAGGGTGCACGGATGACCCGACTCGCGTACGACCGGCAGCAGCACCCGTTCGAGGCTGGCGACGTACAGGTCGGTGCCGACGACGCCGGCCATCTCGCCCGCCGCGCGCACGGGCGTCGTGACGGTCACCGTGTAGTCGTCGGTGCAGAGGTAGTCGACGTAGGGGCCGGTGAGGTGCCGGGTGCCGGTGCGGGCGGGAACGCGCCACCACTCGAGCACCGTGTAGTCGCGGAACTGCTCGGCGTCGGGGTCGCTCACCGCTTCGAGGCGGCGCAGGCCCTGCTGCTCGGCCGAACCGAAGGTGTTCGCGCCGCTCAGCCACCAGGCGAGATGCCAGGGCGCGTCGGCGAGGTAGCCCGGTGCGGCGACGAACCCGGCACCGGTGATGAGGCTGCCCGGCGCGTCGAGCGCGGGGCCCACGAGCTCGGCGATGCGGGGGTCGAGCCGTGCGGCGCTCGGCATCGAGACCGAGAGGAGCTCGGACTCGATGCGGTCGCGCCAACGGTCGATCATCGCGAAGACGGGGTCGATGGTCGAGGCGATGCGCGTAGCGATCTGCAGCGCGGAGACGTCGACGGTGACGGTCATGGCCTCGGTCCTTTCTGTGCGGGGGAGGGGTGGGGACGGGGATGAGGGGGATGAGGGGACGGCGAGCGTCGGGAAGGGGGTGTGGAACGCTGTGCTGTTCGGTCGCCGTCGGCGCCGCTAGGGCAGCGGCGCCGGTGTCTCGAGGCGGATCTTCTCGTCGATGAGCCATTCGACCGCCGATTCGATGTGGACGGTCGTCGCCCGGCGTGCTTCGTCGGGGTCGACTGCGCGGATCGCCTGGATCACCTCGAGCCTCGCCTTCCTGCTGCGGTCACGATACGCCTGTTCGCGCATGCACAGCCAGAGCAACGGCCCGGCTTCGGCCTGCAGCCGCAGCTCCTCGTGCACGAGGCGGGGCGACTGGCTGACCGCGGCGATCTCGAGCTGGAACCGCCCGATCGCGCGCCGCGCGCCGCCCGCCGACAGGAGGTCGGCTCGGGCGTCGATGTCGGCGAGGCTCGCGAGGTCGTCGTCGCTGGCCCGGTCGGCGGCCACCTCGGCCGCCATGCCGGCGATGGCGGCGTAGTGCAGTGAGAGATCGCGCAGCTCGATCCGGCTGAGCGCGCGCACCCGTTCGTCGAGCATGCGCGCCGCGGCATCGCGGTCGTGCGTCACGAAGCTGCCGCCGTCGCGGCCGCGGCGGGTGAGCACGAGCCCCTTGTCGCGCAGCGCGACGAGCGCCTCACGCGCGGTGACGACGGCGACGCCGAGGCGCTTGGCGAGCTCGGATTCGCTCGGCAACCGCTCGCCGTCGCGGAGCACGCCGGCGACGATCGCGTCGGTGATCCGCTGCTCGACCAGCTCGGCGCGGCCGGCGCCGTCGAGCGGTGAGAACACGACGGCGTGGGTGGCGTCGGCACGGCTGGTCGCCTGCGGCATCCGACCTCCTGTGCTCGTGTCGCTGCGGATCTGTGACATGACCGTAACACGAGGGTCTGGACTTTTACATCTGGAGTCATATGATTTGGAACTGACGAACATCTGGAACCAGATGTTTGAATTCGTCAGCATCGAAGGAGATGTCATGACCCAAGCGCAGCCGGCGATCCGACTCACCGGACTCACGAAGGAGTTCGGCGCCGTCACCGCCGTCGACCACGTCGACCTCGAGATCGCCGCGGGCGAGTTCTTCTCGATGCTCGGCCCCTCGGGCTCGGGCAAGACCACGGTGCTGCGACTCATCGCCGGTTTCGAGCAGCCGACGGACGGCACGATCGAGCTCTTCGGCGAGGATGTCACGAAGCGCGCCCCGTTCGACCGCGACGTGAACACGGTGTTCCAGGACTACGCGCTCTTCCCGCACATGAGCGTGCTCGACAACGTGGCCTACGGCCTGCGCGTGCGCGGGCTCGGCAAGAAGGAGCGCAATGAGCGCGCGCGCCGCGCACTCGCGAGCGTGCGGCTCGAGCAGATGGCCGACCGCAAGCCCTCGCAGCTCTCGGGCGGCCAACGCCAGCGCGTCGCCCTCGCACGCGCCACCGTCGTCGAGCCGAAGGTGCTGCTGCTCGACGAGCCGCTCGGCGCCCTCGACCTGAAGCTCCGCGAGCAGATGCAGGTCGAGCTCAAGCAGATCCAGCGCGAACTCGGCATCACCTTCATCTTCGTCACCCACGACCAGGAGGAGGCCCTCACGCTCTCCGACCGCATCGCGGTCTTCAACGCCGGCCGGATCGAGCAGCTCGGCACCCCAGCCGAACTCTACGAGCGGCCCGTCTCGCGCTTCGTCGCCGACTTCGTCGGCACCTCGAACCTCTTCGGCCCCGAGCACTCGCTCGCGCTGCTCGAACGCGAGGGCCACCACTCGCTGCGCCCGGAGAAGATGACCGTCAGCGCCGACGGCCAGCGCGGCGAAGGCGTGCGGAACGCCGCCGGCACCGTCGTCGAGGCGATCTACCTCGGCAGCGGCGTCCGGCTCGTCGTCGACCTCGACGCCGGCCCTCGCGTGAGCGTGCTCGAGCAGAACGTGCGCGGCCGCGTGCACGACGACGAGCACGGCGACCGGGTCGTCGTCTCGTGGCACGACGGCGACGTCGTCGCGATCGACGGCGCGGCCGTCGGACCGCAGAACCCGACCCCGACCGCGTCGATCGGCGCGATGCTTCCCGGCACCGCCGGCTGAGTCATCCCCCCGCCCCCAACTGCACCACCAAGAGAAACAGGAGAGAACCATGATGCGAATGCGGAACGCGCGACGAGGCGCGACCGTCGGACTCGCGATCGCCTCGGTCGCGCTGCTCACCGCCTGCGGCACCTCGGGCGGCGGAGGCGGCGGCGACACGGAGGCGGCGACCGAGCTCGGCGACATGGAGGGCCAGCTGTCGGTGCTCGCGTGGCCGGGCTACGCCGAGGACGGCACGAACGACCCCGCCGTCGACTGGGTCACCCCCTTCGAGGAGGACACCGGCTGCGAGGTCACGGTCAAGACGTTCAACACCTCCGACGAGGCCGTCAACCTCATGAAGACCGGTGACTACGACGTTGTGTCGGCCTCCGGCGACGCATCGCTGCGGCTCGTCGCCGCCGATGACGTCCAGCCCGTGAACATGGAGCTGACGCCGAACTACGAGAACGTCTACGACTTCCTCAAGGACAAGGCGTGGAACACGGTCGACGGCGAGAACTACGGCATGCCGCACGGCTACGGCGCGAACCTGCTCATGTACAGCACGGACGTCTTCAGCGAGGCGCCCGCGAGCTGGAGCGTCGTCTTCGACGAGTCCGACGCGTACGCCGGCAAGGTCACGGCCTACGACTCGCCGATCTACATCGCCGACGCGGCCATGTACCTCATGGCCACCCAGCCCGACCTCGGCATCGAGAACCCCTACGCGCTCGACGAGGAGCAGCTGGCGGCGGCGGTCGACCTGCTGAAGACGCAGCGGGAGAACATCGGCGAGTACTGGTCCGACTACCTCAAGGAGATCCAGGCGTTCACGACCGGCGACAGCGTCGTCGGCACGACGTGGCAGGTCATCCAGAACGTGGCCGCGGCCGAGGGTGCACCGACCGACGTCACGGTTCCCGAAGAGGGCGTGACCGGCTGGTCGGACACGTGGATGATCTCGTCGGGCACCGAGAACCCGAACTGCTCGTACGCGTGGCTCGACTACATCGCGAGCCCCGAGGCGAACGGCCAGGCGACCTCGTACTTCGGTGAGGCGCCGTCGAGCGACGAGGCGTGCGAGTACCGCGAGGACTGCGAGGCCTACCACGCCGGTGACGCCTCGTACGCGGAGAACATCTGGTACTGGACCACGCCGATCGAGGACTGCGTGGACGGTCGCACCGATGTGACGTGCACCGACTACTCGGCATGGACCGAGGCCTGGCAGGAGATCAAGGGCTGACCCAGCCCGACCATCGGGGCGGCCCGCCGGCCGGGCCGCCCCACTCCGCTCGACACGACAGGACACGCATGACGACGAACACCCGGGCTCCCGCGCCCGCACCGGCGCGCCCCTCGGTTCCGCGCCCGCGGAGCACCCCCGCGCGCGCGGCATCCGTCTTCCTCAGCACCCACCCGCGAACCAGGCTCGCCCTGCTGCTCAGCGCACCGCTGTTCTGGCTCGGCGTCGTCTACATCGTGGCGCTCGTGCTGCTGCTCGTCACCGCGTTCTGGTCGGTCGACAGCTTCACGGGCGAGATCACGACCGAGTTCACGCTCGACAACATCATCGAGGTCCTGACGGGGTCGCTGTACCAGACCGTCACGGTGCGCACCGTGGGCGTCGCGCTCGCCGTCACGCTCATCGACGTGGCGCTCGCGCTGCCGATCGCGTTCTTCATGGCGAAGGTCGCGACGCCGCGGATGCGACGCGTGCTGCTCATCATGGTGCTGACCCCGCTGTGGGCCAGCTACCTCGTCAAGGCGTACGCGTGGCGTTCCGTGCTCTCGCAGGACGGCATCCTCCAGTGGCTCGTCGAACCGTTCGGCGGGGAGACGATCGGCTACGGGCTGCCGGCCACGATCATCACGCTGTCGTACCTGTGGCTGCCGTACGTGATCCTGCCCATCTACGCGGGGCTCGAGCGCGTGCCCGACTCGCTGCTCGAAGCCTCCTCCGACCTCGGCGGACGGACGTGGCCGACGATCCGCCTGGTCGTCTTCCCGCTCGTGCTGCCGGCGATCATCGCCGGCACGATCTTCAGCTTCGCGCTCTCGCTGGGCGACTACATCACGGTCAACATCGTGGGCGGGGCGAGCCAGATGCTCGGAAACCTCGTCTACACGAACGTGGGTGCGGCGAACAACCTCCCGCTCGCCGCCGCGATCGCGCTCATCCCGATCGTGATCATCTTCGGCTACCTGTTCCTCGTGCGTCGCACCGGCGCCCTCGACAACCTCTAAGGGGCGAACGAATGCGACTGTCGCGGCCTTTCCGCATCTCCCTCGGCGTCATCACCACGGCGATCCTGATCGTCGTCTACGTGCCCCTGTTCGTCGTGCTCGTGAACTCGTTCTCGACGTCGACGTCGCTCACCTGGCCCCCGCCGGGGTTCACGCTCGAATGGTGGGGCAAGGCGTTCCAGAGCGCCGGCGCGCTCGACGCGGTCGGCACGAGCGTCGTCGTCGCGCTCGTCGCCACCGCCGTCTCGCTCGTGCTCGGCACCCTCATCTCGCTCGCGCTCCAGCGGTTCGCATTCTTCGGGCGCGAGGCGATCAGCCTGCTCGTGATCCTGCCGATCGCACTGCCCGGCATCATCACCGGTATCGCGCTCAACAACTTCTTCCGCACGATCATGGGGGTGCCGCTCTCGATCTGGACGGTCGTGATCGCGCACGCGACCTTCTGCATCGTGACGGTGTTCAACAACGTGATCGCGCGACTCCGCCGCCTCGGCCTCAACCTCGAGGAGGCCTCGGCCGACCTCGGTGCCGGCGTCTGGACGACGTTCCGGCTCGTCACCTTCCCCCAGCTGCGCTCCGCGCTCCTCGCGGGCGGCCTGCTCGCCTTCGCACTGAGTTTCGACGAGATCATCGTGACGACCTTCACGGCGGGCTCGGGCGTGACGACCCTGCCCATCTTCATCCTGAACAACATGTTCCGGCCCAACCAGGCGCCGATCGTGTCGGTGATCGCGGTCGTGCTCGTGCTGGTGTCGATCATCCCGATCTACATCGCGCAGCGGCTCTCGGGGGAGGAGCAGCGGCGCTGAGGCATCCGTCGTCGGATGCCTCGCCTACCGGCAGGCCGCAGCGTCAGCGCTCGGCGAGGTAGGCGAGCACCGCGTGCACGCGCCGGTGGCCGCTCGCGTTCGCGGGCAGGTCGAGCTTCGCGAAGATGTTGCCGATGTGCTTGTGCACGGCGTTCTCGGTGATCACGAACCGCGCGGCGAGCTGGGCGTTGTCGTCGCCCTCGGCCATCGCCTGGAGCACCTCGGTCTCGCGCGGCGTGAGCCGTTCGAGCGGATCGTGGGGCCGCGGCCCCAGCAGCTGCGCCACCACCTCGGGGTCGATGACGGTACCACCCGCGATGATCCGGTGCAGGGCGTCGATGAACTCGCGCACCCGGCTGATCCGATCCTTCAGCAGGTAGCCGACGTGTCCACGCTCGTCCGACAGCAGCTCGGCGGCGTACTGGCGCTCGACGTACTGCGAGAGCACGAGCACGGGCAGGTGGGGATGCCTCCGGCGCAGTTCGAGCGCCGCCAGCACGCCCTCGTCGCGGAACGTCGGCGGCAGCCGCACGTCGGCGATGACGAGGTCGGGGGCGTTCGCCTCCACCGCCGCGATGAAGGAGGGGCCGTCGTCCGCGACCGCCACCACCTCGAAGCCCGCGCCGTCGAGCAGCAGCTCGAGCCCGGCCGCGAGGAGCACGTGGTCTTCGGCGAGGACTACCCGCACGTGATGCCGATCGCGATCGCCGTCGGGCCGCCCGCGGGACTGGTGATCGAGACGTCGCCGTCGAGTGCGGCGATCCGTGAGCGGATTCCGCGGACGCCCGTGCCCCGGCGCTCGTCGACGCCGCCGACGCCGTCGTCGACGACGTCGACCCGCAGCCGGTCGACCTCCCGGCGGAGGCGGACCTCGATGGAGCTGGCACCGCTGTGCTTCATCGCGTTCGTGATCGCCTCGTTGATCGCGTGGTAGACGGCGGTCTCGACCGCGACCGGCACCCGGCCGAGGTCGCCGCTGTCGATCGAGACGGGGATCCCCGAGCGGCCGCCGAGCGCGTCGAGGGCACCGGCGAGGCCTCGGTCGGCGAGGATCGGCGGGTAGATCGTGCGGATGACGCTGCGCAGCTCGGTCATCGCCTGCTCGGTGCCGGCATGGGCTTCGTCGAGCAGTTTCGCCACGGCCGGGTCGACGTCTCCGGCCTCGCGGGCCATGCCGAGCTTCATCGCGATCGTGACGAGACTGGCCTGCGTGCTGTCGTGCAGGTCGCGCTCGATCCGGCGCAGTTCGGCGCCGTGGGCGCCGACCACGTCACTGCGTGTTGCCGTGAGGGCCTCGACCCGGCCCTCGAGCGCCTCGGTTCTCGACGGGGCGAGCGCCGAGAGGGTGCGACGAGCGTGCGCTCGGGCCAGCGCCGGTACCACCCAGCGGGCGAGGGTGAGCGAGATGACGGTGCACACCGCCATCAGGAGTCCGGCGGAGCCCCAATCCGTGGCCTGGAACCCCGCCACCTGGAGCGGCGGGCCGGGTACGAGCCACCAGAACGGCAGCAGCACGACCATGACGGCCAGTCCGGCGCACACGAACGCGACGAGGCCGAACAGCGTGCCCGCGGCAAAGTGGAACAGCAGCCACCCAGCGACCCGGCGGGTCGCCGGTGCGCGCAGCAGCGCCAGGGTCGCGCTCGGACCGATGCGGGTCGATGCGGGCGGGAGCGGGGCGGCACTCGTGCCGAGCAACCGGGCGGCGGCCGCCTGATGCAGGGCCGCCCACCGGTTGAGTCCGGCGTTCGCCCACGGAAGCAGCACGAGTCCGAGCCCGAAGACCGCGATCGTCACCGCCGCGACGACTCCGAGCATGGCGAGGACGATCGTGACCATCGCGCTGGGAAGGCCGATCAGCAGGTAGCGCAGACTGGGCCCGACCTCTCGGTACCGTGCCGTCGTGGTGCTCTCGTCGCTCGTCATGTCACCAGTCTCGCCGCCCCGGAACGGACGGTCACTACAGCTGGCTACCCTCTCGGCGAACTCCGGCAGCGGGTTCGACCCGCTCCTCGGTCAGAAGCTCGTGACGAGGTCGCCCAGCACGGCCGTGAGCTTCGTCGGGTCGGTCGCGTCGTAGTACTGCGCGCCCGTGGCCGTCGAGATCTCCCGGAGGGTCTTGGTGTCGGCGTTTGCGCCGTACGCGAGGGTGAAGACGAGCACGGGGGTGTCGTCGTGCAGGCGCTCGAGACCCGCGAGCATCTGCTTCTTCGAAGTCGGGCTCGGGCCGAGCGTCTCGTTCGTGCCGTCGCTCAGGAGCACGATCGCGTTGATGCGCTCGGGGTCCCAGTCGTCGCCGCGCTGCTTCGCGAACGTGTCGATCGCCGTGTACAGGGGCGTGAACTCGACCGGTTCGAGCGCGCCGAGCGCGTCGAGGAACTTGGTGCGATCGGTTCGTGCGTCGGCGACCGGGCTCACGAGCCCAGGGGTGACCGGCCCGTCGTCGACGGCGCTGAACGCGGCGAGGCCGACGTTGTCGCCCTTCGAGAAGTGGCCGAGCGCCTTCTCTATCGCCTGCTTGGCCGCGGCGAGCTTGGTCTCGCCGGTCGGGATCCTCTCCTCCATGGAGCCCGAGACGTCGACGAGGAACAGCACCTGGGCGCGCTTGCGCACGGCCGGGAAGGTGCTGTCGATCGCGGCGAGCACCTCGCGGCCCGGAAAGGCGAGTGCGCCCGACGGGCGCGCGGGCAGGCCCCCGACCTCGGTGACGATGGGATCGAGCGCGCCGTTCAGGTCGTGGTGGCCCGAAGCGCGCACGATCTGCTGGCCCTGCTTCGTGCCCGCGAACTGCAGGAGGTCGCGGGCGGCCTCCTTCTCGGCGGCGTCGACCCACGGGCCGTCGAGCACGGTGAGCGGGTTGTCGGCGACGTAATACCCGTCGCTCGGGTAGATCGGCACGAGCTTCTCGCCGGGCGGGGTCGACTCGGCGCGGCTCACGCCGTCGGAGCTCGTGATGCCGCGGTTGTAGTCCCAGACCGTCTTCTCGTCGACGATGACCGCCGAGAGGAAGTCGGCGATCGAACCCTGCTTCTCGGACGCGCGAGCCTGTGCGAGGAAGCGTTCGGGCGTGGCCATGTAGTGGCTGGTGGCGAGCTCGTCCTGCCGGACGGCCTTCATCACCTCGGTGTTGCGGATCTGGCTCGTGGTGAGCTCGGCCAGCGCCCCCGCCTCGCTGCCGAATTCGGCGAGCATGGCGGCCTGGCCCGAGCTCGCCATGAGCGGGCTCGTCTTGCCGAGCTTGAAGGTGCCCCACTCGGGGTGGTCCATCCAGCTCCAGGTGGCCTCGTCGCGTGCGGCGTTGAACACGTCGCTCCAGCTCGGGCGCGTCTCGATCCAGCCGATCGCGTCGGCGAGTGATTGGGGCATCGCGAGGACGATCGCCGAGGATCCGATGCTCGTCCCTTCGGTGGGCACGTTCTCCGCCCCGCCGGCGTCCTGCGCGACGGCGAGCCAGGAGCTCGCGTCGGGCAGCCAGACGGTCGGCTTGTCGTCGGCGGCGACGCCGGCGAAGCCGGCCGCCGCGTCGGTCGCGGCCGTGCCCGAGACCGCCTTCGTCGCGACGGCGTCGACACAGCGACCCTCGACGCTGCGCGGCTGCGCGTTGTAGCCGTCGACGAGGCGCGTCACCAGTTCGGCGTTCTCGTACGACGAGAGCACGTTGAGCGCGATGCACGGCTTCTTTCCGTCGTGCGCCGACGGATGGTCGGAGGGAAAGATGCCGGGCTCCGCCGTGGTCGAGGCGGTCGGCGTCGAACCGACCGCACCGCCCTGGCCGGTGAGCACGACCGCGGTCGCGACGCCGCCGCCGAGCAGCACCATCACGAGCGACGCGGCGGCGACTACCCACACCCGGCGCCGTCGCTGTCGCCGTTGCGATCGATCGCGGCGCCGCCCGTCGTCGGCGCTCACGACCGGCGACCTCGCGCACCGCGCTGCGGTGCGGGGCCGATCCGGCGTCGTGCCGCTGCCGGACGGGGGGCGGGCGTCGGCGTGCAGGTGACGAATGCTTCGGGCATCATTGCGTCCTGGGGGTAGGGGGTCAGGCGATACTATCCTGCGCCGGACCGTGCGCCAACGGGTTTTCGCGGCGGCTGCCCGAACGTGGTCGCGATCGGATCACCGGCACGGGAGCCCGTGGTCGGCGACGCGCTCGGGGTGGGCGCCGGGGGTGCCGTGGCCGAAGTCGCCGCGGGCAGGGCGGTGGTGCTCGTGCCGCGGGTGCTCGTTGCGCTCGTGGTGCTCGTGCGGGTGGCCGTGGAACTCGCGGCGACCGTACCCGCGGTGCCCGTGCTCGTGGTGCTCGCGGTGGCCGTGGCCGCCGTGGCGGCCTTCGACGCGGCGGTGGCGCCGGGGCATCCGCTCGCCTTCGGACCACCCGAGCTCGCGGGCGATCGCCTCGAGCGAGTCGAGAGTGGTCCGGAAGGCCTCGGGCGTCACGGCGCCCGCGACGCGCGAGCGCAGTGCGGTGACGCGCTCGAGGAGCGCGGAGTACGACGACTCGCCCTCCTCGGTGAGGCGCGGTGCGCCGGGCTCGTCGGTGACCCAGCCGCGCTCGACCAGCGGGGCGAGGCGCTCGGGGTGGGCGGCGAGCTTGCTGCGGAGCCGCGTGTCGTCGACCGTGCCGGCGATGACGTTGAGCCGTCGCCAGTCGCGACGGGTGATGCCCTCGTCGGCGAAGAGCTCGAGCATGGCGTCGTCGAGCTTGCGGTCGACGACGCGGAGCCAGTAGCCGATGGGGCGCTGGGCGGGGGTGTGGTTCTGGGTGGTCTCCGGGGAGTTCATGGTGGTTCCTTTCGTGACGCGATGCGCGTCGAGGTCGGCCGCACTGGAGGCGTGCCGTTGCTGCGAGCCCCTCCGCACCGATGGAGCGGGCGGTCGGGGCCTTCTCAATTGCATGTCGCATGACATGTATATGTACAATGACATACATGAACGACGGTCGTCAAGTCCCTCCCGGCGAACACCCAGCTGCGGGCGACGCCGGGGCATCCGACCCGGTCGCCGCCGTCGAGGCGGCGCTCGTCGCGATGCGACGCGACCAGGGTCGGCGACGGCTGCAACGCCGCAGCGAGCACGGCGGGCCGCACCACGGGCACGGGCCGCACGGCGACCACCACGGTCACCACGACCACGACCACGAGCACGAATCGGATGCCGCCGGCCGGCCTCAGCGCCGAGGCCGAGGCGGCCCGGGGCTCGCGCAGGCGGCGCGCTTCCGGCTGCTCGACGCGCTCGAGGCGGCGCCGCAGCCGCCGTCGGTCGGGCAGCTCGCCGAGGCGATCGGCGTCGATCAGCCCCGCGCGAGCCGGCTCGTGCAAGCCGCCGTCGAGGCCGGGCACGCCCGTCGCGAGGTCGACGCGGCCGACGCGCGCCGCAGCGCGATCGTGCTCACCGCCGCCGGCCGGCGCGTGCTCGCGGGCGCTCGCGACACCCGCCGCGGCGCCGTCGAGACCGCGCTCGCCGGCTTCACCCCCGACGAGTCGGCCGAGTTCGCCCGACTGCTCACCCGCTTCGTGGCGGCCTGGCCGCGCGACTGATCAGGCTGGCATCAGCCGGGCGAGACACCGCTCAGCGCTGCGCTTCCGGCACCTTCACGTACAGCATCAGCACGAAGCCGGCCGCGACCACGAGGATGATGCCGAGGATGCCCCAGTACGTGGCGCCGAACAGCCCGATGAACAGCGACCAGAGCATCGGCGAGAGGAAGCTCGCAGCGCGACCGGTCGTCGCGTAGAGGCCGAAGATCTCGCTCTCGCGCCCAGCCGGGGTCACCCGTGCGAGGAACGACCGCGACGCCGCCTGCGCCGGACCGACGAAGAGCGTGAGCGCGAGGCCGAAGATCCAGAAGATCACCTTGCCCACATCGTGCATGAAGAAGACGAGGGATCCGGCGACGATGATGCCGGCGAGCGCGGTGAGGATGACGGCGCGGGGGCCGAAGCGGTCGTCGAACCGCCCGGCGACGATGGTCGAGACGCCCGCGAGCAGGTTCGCCGCGATGCCGAAGATCAGCACCTCGTCACGCGAGAAGTGGAACGCCACCGCAGCGATGATCGCGCCGAAGGCGAACACCCCGGCGAGGCCGTCGCGGAAGACCGCGCTCGCCAGCAGGAACCAGAAGGTGGGCCGCGAGTCGCGCCACAGCGCCTTGATGTCCTTCACGAGCACGACGTAACTGCGCCAGAACGACACCCGCTCCCCGCGCGGCGCGGGCGGTGCCTCGGGCACGTACACGAGCACGGGCCAGGCGAAGAGCAGGGTCCACACGGCGCAGCCGAGCGCGATCACCCGGTACGCGAGGCCGTTGTCGGTCGGCATGCCCCACCAGCCGAAGCTCGTCGCGACGACGACGAGCACGAGCGCGATGATGCCGCCGATGTAGCCGAGGCCCCAGCCGAGGCCCGAGACCTTGCCCACCGTCTTCGGCGTCGACACCTGCACGAGCATCGCGTTGTAGTTGACGCCCGCGATCTCGCTGAACACGGTGCCGGCGGCGACCAGCGAGATGCCGAGCAGGAAGTAGGCGGGCGAGCCCTGCACGAAGAACAGCCCCACCATGCACGCGACGAGCGCGGCGGTGGCGCCGCCGAGCCAGACCTTGCGACGGCCCGCGACGTCGGCTCGCTGGCCGAGCACGGGTGCGAGCACGGCGATCAGGATGCCGGCGATCGTGATCGCCCAACCGAGGCCCGCGGCGAGCTCGGCGATCCCGCGCTCGTAGGTCGGGTCGCCCTCGCCGAGCGCCGCGACCGCAGGGTCGAGGAAGGTGTCGCTCGTGAGGTAGAGCGCCGTGAACACGAAGGTGAGGATGACCGAGTTGAACGGCTGGGTGGCCCAGTCCCACAGCGCCCACGAGGCGACCTGGCGCCGCGGGATCTCGCGCCCCTCCTGCCGCTGCAGTCCCATCACGCGGATGGCGCCGCTCTGAGCGGTTGCGGGCGGCACGGGCACCTCGGCGTCGCCGGAGGGTCGGGTGGAGGGCGACGCGGGGGTGGCGCCGTGCTCGGTCGGGTCGGTCATGGGGGCAGTCTCCCGGCAGCCGGTGAACGGGTGGTGACCGCGCGGGCCGGGGGCCGATCCGCGTCGATCGAGTTGCACACTACCGCGCGGCGGGGCGGCGAGGCATCCATGTCGCTGCCTCGACCGCCCGCGTGCCCCCCGGTGTTCACATCGCGACCACGCCGACGAGCTCGCCGAACAGCTCTTCGGGGTCGCATTCGAGCCGCTGCCTCGTGAACCAGGAGCACACGTTGACGCAGTCGCGGTGCAGCAGGTCGAAGCCCTGCGGGTTCGAGATGAGGTCGACGACCTGGGGCAGGTCGATCGCGACCACCCGCCCCTCGTGCACGAGCAGGTTGTACGGGGAGAGGTCGCCGTGGGCGAGCCCGCCGGCGGCGAGCGTGTGCATGAAGTCGACGACCTGGTGGAAGAGCTCGCGCAGCTCATCGGGCGTCGCCCGCACCTGCGCGAGTCGCGGTGCCGCGACGCGGCCGTCGCCGATGAACTCCATGAGCACCTCGGTGCCGGCGACCTGTACCGGGTAGGGCACCGCCGCGCCCAGCTCGGTGAGCCGCGAGAGCGCTTCGAACTCGGCGTACGCCCACTGCACGCGCGCGACCTCGCGGCCGAAGGTCGTGCCCTTCGCGAGGGCGCGCGCGTCGCGGCTGCGGCGTGTGCCGCGGCCCTCGGTGTAGACCGTCGAACGGTGGAAGTCGCTGTGCTCGGTGCTGCGGTACCGCTTCGCGGCGAGCAGCACGGAGTTGCCCGCGACCAGCGGGTCGGCAACCGGCACGGCGCGTTCGATGAGCGACAGGTCGGCCTCCTTGCCGGTCTTCACGACGCCGAGTTCGGTGTCGATCGCCGCGGCGGAGGTGACGAGCCAGTCGGGGCGCGGCGCCGGGCCGCGCTCGGAGGGGGTGGTCGCCGGCCAGGTCGACCAGCGTTGGCCCTCGCCGGGTTCCGCGTCGAGGAAGGCGAGGTCGCCCGCGTCGAAGCGCGGGGTCGTGAGGGGCGTGGATGCGTCGCGGCCGGTGATGATCGAGCGCACGACGGCGGATTCGTCGAGAGACGAGATGAGATGCAAGGTGGTTTCTCCGAAGGTTGCGGAGGCCACCGGGCCGCGATCAGCGGCTGAGGGCCTCGCAGGATGAAGGGATGTCGAGGGTCATGACAAGGACAGCCATGGTCGTCTCCTCTCCTCCAGCCGGATGCTCCGGGCCCGAATCCGCGTGATGCACGCAGCTTGGGCAGTCTAGGGTGTGCGGCGAGCCGCGTCCAGACCCGATTCCCCGGGCATGGATGCCTCGAGGTACAGCCGCTGCGACGCGATCTCCTGCTCGTAGGGTGCGCGATCGGCGAGCCGCTCGACCGTGAAGCCCGCCGCCTCGGCCGCGGAGGCGAGCTCGGCCGCAGTGAACTCGGCCCAGTAGACGTCGATGCCCGAGCCGAGCGGGTCGGTGACCACGCCGTCGGCATCGCCCGCCTTCGCCACGACGAGCAGGTGGCCGCCCGGCTTGAGCGCCGAGGCCCAGGCGGCGAACGTGCCGGGCAGCAGCGACTTCGGCTGGTCGTGCAGCGAGTAGTTCGAGACGATCCCGTCGAACCGCCCGCCGAGCGGGTCGAGGTCGAGCGCGCGCTGGTCGCCGAGTTCGAATCTCAGCCCCGGTCGCTCGCGGCGCGCGAGCGCGATGCACCGCGGCGAGAGGTCGATGCCGGTGACCTCGAGCCCGTGCGCGGCGAGCACGGCGGCGACGTGCCCGCACGGGCCGCACCCCACGTCGAGCGCGCGCGCGCCCGGGCCGAGGCGGCGGGCGAACCCGGCGAACAGCGCGAGGTCGTGGGGCTTGCCCTCGAGCTCGTCGCGGAAGAGCTCGAGGTAGTGGTCGGCGCGGGCGTCCCACGAGCGCACGACATCGGCGGCGCTGCCGGGCTCGGGCGCGGAGGCGCGGGTCATCCCGTCATCGTAGGACCGGCGTCGGCTCGAGGGGCGCCGAGCGGACGCCCCTCGAGCCGACGGACGGGATGACTACGGCTGGACCCAGTCCGCCGGCGGCTTCACCTGGTCGGTGAGCCAGATCTCGAAGAACTCGTCGAGGTCCTCGCCGGAGACCTCCTCGTAGACCGCCTGGAAGTCGTCGGCGGTCGCCGCGGAATCGTCGTAGCGCTCGAGCCAGAGCCGGGCGCCCTCGAAGAACGCGTCGTCGCCCACCTCGACCCGGAGCGCGTGCAGGGTGCCCGCGCCGCGGTTGTAGACCTGCGTGGCGAACAGCCCGAGCGGCCCCGGATCGCCGATCTGCAGCTGCCAGTACGCGGGTGTCCGAGCGGGGGCGTACCAAGCGTTGTAGCTCTGCTGCGCGGTGGCGCCGCCGTTCTCCTCGGTCCACATCCAGGTCGCGTAGGTCGCCCAGCCCTCGTTGAGCCAGATGTCCTGCCAGCGCTCGGGGCTCACGGCGTCGCCGAACCACTGGTGGGCCAGCTCGTGCGCCACGGTTCCCTGACTCGCCTGGCTCGAGTACACCGGTCGGGTCTGCGTCTCGAGGGCGTAGCCGACGGAGTCGTCGTCGACGATCGAGCCGAACGCGACGAACGGGTACGGCCCGAACCGGCTCTCGAAGAAGTCGATCATCGCCGCCTGGCGGGCCAGGCTCGCGTTCGTGGTGGCGAGCCGCGAGGGCGAGAGGTCGCGGTCGACCGCGTCGATGATCGGCACGCCGCTCGCCGAGGAGGTCGCCGCCCTGAGCTCGAAGTCGCCGACCGAGGCGGTCGTGAGGTAGCTCGCCTGCTGGTCGGGCGCATCCCAGTACCAGGTGGTCAGGCCGTCGGCCGTCACTGCGGGTTTCGGCTGGGTTCCGTTCGCGACGGCCACCTTGCCCTCGGGCACCGTGATCGCGAAGCTGTAGCTCGCCTTGTCGGTCTGGTGGTCGCTGACGGGGTACCAGGTCATCGATCCGTCGGGCTCACTGGCGACGATCGCGCCGTCGCGGGTCGTCACCCAGCCGTACAGCGCCTCCTCGATGTCCTCGGGACGCGTCGTGACGCCGCCGTACTCGATCACCACCTGCGCGCGCTGACCCGCCTTGAGCTTCGGTCGGGGCTGCACCGTGAGCTCCCAGACGCGGGCCCCGTCGTCCTGCACGTGCCAGTACGCGGACCCGTCGACGACGGCTCCGGGTGCCGGAGGCGAGACGGCGGTCGTGCGCTTGCCGTTCACCGAGAGGGACTCGACCTCCATGCCGCGGAGGTCGAGGTTGAACCGGTCGAGGTCCTGGGTCGCGACGAGATCGATCGTCGCGATGCCGTGGAGCTCTCCCTCGAGGGGCGCCGGCGCAGCGGCGGGCGGGGTGTAGTCGAGGTCGAGGTCGTAGTGCTGCACGTCGTAGCCGCCGTTGCCCGAGAACGGGAAGTACGCGTCGCCCGCCCCCGCGGCGCCGGCCGTGTACCGGGGCCCGGGCCCCTTCGGGGCGGCGGCGGCGCCGATCGCGCCCAGACTCCCGATCGCCAGTGCCGCGACGGTCGCACCGCCGAGCAGTCGTGCCCGCATCCTGTCCACGAGTTCTCCCTCATCGTCCGGCCCGCATATGTGCTGAACTCTAGACGCGCGGGCGCGTGGCCGGTAGACCCGCGCACGGGTCACGCCAGGGGGCCGGAGTAGGGTCGCACCATGCGGGACGTGGTCATCGCCGAGGCATCCACCGTCGTGCTCGTCGAGGGCGAGAGCGACCGGCTGGCCCTCGAGGCGCTCGCCGTGCGCCTCGGCGCCGACCTCGCGGCGGCCGACGCCGTCGTCGTCCCGATGGACGGCGTGACCAACCTGCACCACCACCTCAGCGCGCTCGCGGCGGAGGCTGCGGCCCCAGGTCGTCCGCGCCGCCGCGTGCTCGGCCTCTTCGACGCGGCCGAGACCGCGTACGTGCGCCGCGCCGTCGACGACGCCGGCCTCGGAGGCGTCGGCGCCCCGCTCGACGAGCTCGGGTTCTACTCGTGCGAGCCCGACCTCGAGGGCGAGCTGATCCGCGCGCTCGGCCCCGGCCGCGTCGAGGAGCTGCTCGCCGACCAGGGCGAACTGGCGCGGTTCCGCACCTTCCAGCGGCAGCCGTTCCAGCGGGGGCGCGCGCTCGACGCGCAGCTCCGCCGTTTCATGGGCACCCACGCCGGCCGCAAGGCGCAGTTCGCGCCCATCCTCGTCGGCGCGCTCGAGGCCGCGCGCATCCCGGTCGCGATGGCGGCGCTCGTCGCGGCGGCCGCCGAGGGCCCCGACGCTCCGGCTACCGCACCATGAAGTAGACGAGCGCCGCGAGCCCGATCACGACGATCACGGCCCGGTACGCCGTCTGCGGGATGTGCCGGCCGTAGCGCCCGCCCAGCGCCCCGCCGATGAACGCCCCGATCGCGATCGCGAGCGCGGCGAGCCAGGCGATCTCGGTGACCGCGACGAACACGAGCGCCGCGACGAGGTTCGCGGTGGCGGCCATCGCGTTCTTGTACGCGTTCGCCCGAACGAGCGAGCCCGCCATGGTGATCGAGAGCAGGGCCAGCAGCAGCACTCCCTGCGCCGCCCCGAAGTAGCCGCCGTAGACGGCCGTGAGCCCGGCGACCGCCATCGTCGCGATCGGGTGGTCGTGGTGCTCGGCCTGACGGTGCAGCCGGGTCGTCCACCGCTTGATCTGCGGGCCGAAGACCACGAGCAGCAGCGCCAGCACGATGAGCGCCGGCACGATCATGTCGAACGCCTCGGTCGGCAGCTGCAGCAGCAGGAGCGCTCCGGTCGCGCCGCCCGCCGCCGAGAAGCAGAGGAACACGCCGAGGCGACGCCACTCGCCGCGGAACTCGGAACGCCCCGCGAAGGTGGCGACGAGCGAGGCGGGCAGCACGCCCACGTTGTTCGTGACGTTCGCGAGCACTGGCGGGTATCCGAACGCCAGCAGGATCGGGAAGGTCACGAGCGACCCCGAACCGACCACCGAGTTGATGCCGCCGGCGACGATGCCGCCGAGCAGCAGGGCGGCGAACTCGAGCGGGCTCATCGGGCGGTCACAGCGAGTCGGCGCATCCCACGATTCAATCAGTCCGGATGCCTCGTACTCCGCGCCGGGCGTCCGGGATGAAGCGCAGGGGAGGACGGTCTGTCGCGCCGCGGGCGCGGCGGCGGATCGGAGCCCGCCGCCCGCCCGGTGCTACTGCAGTTCGGCGACCGAGTCGAGCAGGTCGGCGTAGCTCACGAAGTACGTGACGCCGTCGACGTGCACGATCGACGGCTGGTAGTTCGCGTCGTAGTCGGCCGGCGCGAGCATCGTCCCGGTGATCGGGTCGTCCGAGACCGTCCAGCCGGCGGATCCGATCTCGGCGCTGCGGGCGGCCCACGCGGCGTCGTCCTCGGCGAGGCGCGAGAACCAGACGGCCACGTCGCTCTGACCCTTCGACCACTGGCAGTCGAGGGCGCCGTCGGCGGTGAGGTCGACCATGACCTGGCCGAGCGGGAAGGGGGACTCGGTGTTCAGCGTCAGCCCGTCGGCCGCGAGCTCGGCGTTCTCCTCCTCGGTGAAGACCGTGTCGCAGCTCGGCTCGGCACCGGCGTCGGTCGCCGCCGGCGTGGCCTCGGCGGACGGTTCGGCCTCGGCGCTCGGCGAGGACTCGTTCGCGGTCGGTTCGGCGGGGGTGGCGGCGCATCCGCTCAGCAGCAGCAGCGCGAGGCCGGTCGCGGCGGTCAGCGCGCGCGGCAGGATTCGTAGGGTCATTCTCGGCACACTACTGCCGTGCGAGCCGCCCTGGGTCAGGGGTATCCCTGACGGAGGTACGGCCGGTCAGCCGCCGGTCGCCGCGCGGTCGAATTCGCGGCCGTGCACCTCGGTCGGGACGATGCGCACCCAGCGGTCCTTCGCCTCTGGCGCCCACGGGGTGATGCCGAGGGCCTCGGCGGCTTCGATCTCGCTCTCGCGGTCGAACTCCTCGGCAGTGCCCTTCACGACGACGCTGAACGCCTGAGTGTCGCTGAACCCGTCGATCTGGAAGGCGACGCCGTGCCGGATGGTGAGTTCCAGCAGCTTCGTGCCGGCGGAGGTGCGGAACACGATGACGGGCCCGTTCGCGCCGCTCGGGTCGACGACGTGGTTCACCGGGAAGATGTCGACCTCGCCGCCCGCGGCGGTCGCGATGCGACCGTACGGTGCGCGTGAGAGTCGCTCCCAGCAGTCCGCCTCGGTGAGCGATCGTGTCGGCATGCGGCCCTCTTCGGTCTCGTCCATGCCTCGATTCTCCTCGCTTCACCCGACGCCGGGAAGGGGGCGGGCGGAGGCGGCTCAGCCGAGGTCGATCGGCCGGAACTCCGTGTCGTCGAGGGTGCCGACCGGCGCCGCGACCTGCTCGTAGCGGCTGCGAGTCGCGAGGGCCGAGGCCTCCGGATGCTCGAACAGGTAGGTCGCGACGGCCCGGTATTCGGCCAGCCTGCCGTCGGGCACCCGGCTCTCGCGCAGCGAGGCACCGGCGACCAGAGCCGCGCCCATCGCCGTCCAGTACACGCCGATGCCGCGGAACGAGCGCGCCGGGCGGTGGGGCTCTGCGTCGGTGAGCAGGATGTCGTGGCTGCTGCTCGCGCACGCGATCGCGAGGCGCCGGCCGAGCTCGGAGTACTCGGCGAAGCCGTCGGTGAGGGCGTCGTACTGCAGCCAGCCCGCGGCCCTCACGACGCTGCGGAGCTCGCGACCCGAGCCGGTCACCGCGCCGAAGGGGACGTCGAGCGCCGCGGTGACGATCTGGTCGAGGGAGCGCGAGTCGCCGTCGTACTGGATGAACCGGCCGATGTAGCCGCGCTCGCCTCCGCCGTCGGCCGCGGGGGCGGCGGTGCGCGCCTCGTCGACCTGGCGGCGGATGAGCTCGAGGTTGTCGTCGGCCTGCTCGAGCAGCGCCGCCGAGATGGCGAACAGCCGGTCGACCTCGCGCGGGAGCTGGCGAGCCGACTTGTAGCGGAAGTCGTGCTCGAGCTCGGACCACGTGTCGGAGAGCGCGGTGCGCAACTGCACCTCGAGCTGGGTCCCGGTCGGTTCGGCGCCCTCGCCCGCCTCCTGCTCGGCGTCGGGCAGGAGGCCCACGAACTGCACCGAGCGGTAGCCGAAGGCGTCGAGCGGCAGCAGCGCCGACTTGTCGACCCAGGAATCGTCGTCGACGATGAGGGCTTCGCGCACCACCTGCTCCATGCCGGACAGGTCGCCCTCGAAGTGGGCGATGATGCGCACGCCGAGGATGTCGCGCACTTCGCGATCGGGCGCGCGGCGCACCTTGCGCTCGAACGACTCGCGGGACTTCACCCTCGCCGTCACCTGGAAGTAGCGGAACCCGGCGGCCTCGATTCGCCGCGCGAAGTCGGCCTCGATGCGGCTGCGCAGCTTGCGGTATCGCCGCAGCTCGCGGTCGTACCTGCCGAGTTCGGCGGCGACGAGTCGTTCGTCCTGGTCGCGTGCGTCCACACCGGCAGGTTAGTGGAATACTGAGCGTCCGCCGTGAGTTGAGTCAAGTACACTCAAGTTTCACGGCCTCGACTTGACACGTTCATTCGGCGCTGGGAGGCTTGAGTCGTCAAGGCTCAAGTCTTGACGCATCTGACTTCGGTTGCGGGCCAGGAAGGCCGAACCGGTATCCCTCGCAAGGGTCTCGAGGCGGCGCTGCGCGCCCACTCGGCCTGCGGGAGGGGAGAAGGAGAGAAACACATGTCACGTGCAGTAGGAATCGACCTCGGTACCACCAACTCGGTCGTCTCGGTCCTCGAGGGCGGCGAGCCCGTCGTCATCGCGAACGCCGAGGGTTTCCGCACCACCCCGTCGGTGGTCGCATTCACCAAGGACGGCGAGGTGCTCGTCGGTGAGACCGCGAAGCGCCAGGCCGTCACCAACGTCGACCGCACCATCGCCTCGGTCAAGCGCCACATGGGCACCGACTGGAAGACCGACGAGATCGACGGCAAGAAGTACACGCCGCAGGAGATCTCGGCCCGCATCCTGCAGAAGCTCAAGCGCGACGCCGAGCAGTACCTCGGCGACACGGTCACCGACGCGGTCATCACCGTGCCCGCGTACTTCAACGACGCCGAGCGCCAGGCCACGAAGGAGGCCGGCGAGATCGCGGGCCTCAACGTCCTCCGCATCATCAACGAGCCCACCGCCGCCGCACTCGCGTACGGCCTCGACAAGGGCAAGGAGGACGAGCTCATCCTCGTCTTCGACCTCGGTGGCGGCACCTTCGACGTCTCGCTCCTCGAAGTGGGCAAGGACGACGACTTCTCGACCATCCAGGTCCGTGCGACCTCGGGCGACAACCGCCTCGGCGGCGACGACTGGGACCAGCGCATCGTCGACTGGCTCATCAAGAAGTTCAAGGACTCGACCGGCGTCGACGTCGCGAACGACAAGATCGCGAAGCAGCGACTGAAGGAGGCGGCGGAGCAGGCCAAGAAGGAGCTGTCCTCGAACCTAAAGACCTCCATCCAGCTGCCCTACCTCTCGCTCACCGAGAACGGCCCCGCGAACCTCGACGAGACGCTCACGCGCGCCGAGTTCGAGAACATGACGAGCGACCTGCTCGACCGCACGAAGAAGCCCTTCGAAGACGTGATCCGCGAGGCCGGCATCAAGCTGAGCGACGTCGCGCACGTCGTGCTCGTCGGCGGATCGACCCGCATGCCCGCGGTGTCCGAGCTCGTCAAGAAGGAGACCGGCCAGGAGCCCAACAAGGGCGTCAACCCCGATGAGGTCGTCGCCGTCGGCGCGGCCCTCCAGGCGGGCGTCCTCAAGGGCGAGCGCAAGGACGTGCTGCTCATCGACGTCACCCCCCTCAGCCTCGGCATCGAGACCAAGGGCGGCATCATGACGAAGCTCATCGAGCGCAACACGGCCATCCCGACCAAGCGCAGCGAGACCTTCACGACCGCCGACGACAACCAGCCGTCGGTCGCGATCCAGGTCTTCCAGGGCGAGCGCGACTTCACGCGCGACAACAAGGCGCTCGGCACCTTCGAGCTGACCGGCATCGCGCCCGCGCCCCGCGGCATCCCGCAGATCGAGGTCACCTTCGACATCGACGCCAACGGCATCGTGCACGTGTCCGCGAAGGACAAGGGCACCGGCAAGGAGCAGTCGATGACGATCTCGGGCGGCTCGAGCCTCCCGAAGGACGACATCGACCGCATGGTCCGCGAAGCCGAGGAGCACGCCGCGGAAGACAAGGCGCGTCGCGAGTCGGCCGAGACCCGCAACTCCGCCGAGCAGCTCGCCTACTCGGTCGAGAAGCTCATCAAGGACAACGACGACAAGCTCCCCGACGACGTCAAGTCCGAGGTGCAGGGCGACGTCGACGCGCTGAAGTCGGCCCTCGCGGGCGACGACGACGACGCGGTCAAGACCGCGTTCGAGAAGCTGTCGCAGTCGCAGACCAAGCTCGGCGAGGCGATCTACGCCCAGTCGCAGGCGGATGCCTCCGCCGCGGCCGGCGAGGACGCCTCGGCGACCGGCCAGGCCGGTGACGCCGCGTCGGACGAGGACGTGGTCGACGCCGAGGTCGTGGACGACGAGGACGAGAAGAAGTAATCATGACCGACGAGCAGAACCAGAACCACGAGGAGCCGGTGATCCGCGACAAGCGTCGCATCGACCCCGAGACCGGTGCGGTTCGGCAGCCGGCAGCCGACGGGGCGCCCGAAGAGGGCGCCCCCGAGGCGGGCGGTTCGAACGGCTCGGGGGCCGAGGCATCCGACTCGTTCGACGACGAGGCCGAGCTCACGGTCGACGACATCCTGAACGCGGCCAACGCCGAGGTGCAGGAGCCGAGCGACGAGCACCTCGCCGACCTCAAGCGGGTCACCGCCGAGTACGCGAACTACCGCAAGCGCACCGAGGCGAACCGCGAGGTCGAGCGGGAGCGCGCGGTCGGCGCGGCCGTCGCCGTGCTGCTGCCCGTGCTCGACGACCTCGACCGGGCCGAGAAGCACGGCGACCTCGAGGGCGACACCGCGTTCGCGACGATCGCCGCGAAGCTCCGCGGCGCCGTCGAGAAGCTCGGGCTCGCCGCGTTCGGCGAGGTCGGCGAGCCGTTCGACCCGCAGCGCCACGAGGCGATCTTCCAGCAGCCGAGCGACGAGGTCGAGATCGACACCGTCGCCGACGTCGTCGAGACCGGCTACACCCTCGGCGGCGTGCAGCTGCGCGTCGCGAAGGTCGTCGTCAAGACACCGGCGGCGTAGCCGTCACCCACCGCCGGTCGAGTAGCGACGACGGAGCGGATCGAGACCCGTCAGCGGTCTCGATGCGCTCCGCTACTCGACCGGCGTTCCACATTCGGACAGACTCAGAGGAAGGAGGTGCCGATGGCCAGTCAGGACTGGTTCGACAAGGACTTCTACCAGGTGCTCGGCGTCTCCAAAGACGCGAGCGACGCGGAGATCAAGAAGGTCTACCGCAAACTCGCACGCAAGTACCACCCCGACCAGAACCCGGGCGACGCCGCAGCCGAGACGAAGTTCAAGGAGATCAGCGAGGCGAACTCGGTGCTCTCCGATCCCGAGCAGCGCAAGGAGTACGACGCGATCCGCGCGATGGGCGGCGGTGCGCGATTCACCGCGCCGGGCGCCGGCGGCGCCAACGGCGGATTCGACGACGTCTTCGGCGGCATGTTCGGCCAGGGCGGCGGGCGCAGCCAGTCGTACACCTTCCAGCAGGGCGGCGACTACGACGACCTGCTCGGCGGGCTCTTCGGCGGGGGCCGCTTCGGCCAGCCCTCGGGCGGCTACCGCGGCTACGGCGGGCCGACCCCCGGCCGCGACGTCACCGCGACGACGACCCTCGACTTCATCACCGCGACCAAGGGCGACCAGGTCACCCTGCAGACGGCCGAGGGCAAGCCGCTCACGGTGCGCATCCCCGCCGGGGTCTCGGACGGCCAGAAGATCCGCCTGCGCGGCAAGGGCCATCCCTCGCCCGACGGCGGCGAGGCCGGCGATCTCATCCTCACCGTCAACGTTCGCAAACACCCCGTCTTCGAGCGCGACGGCCTGAACCTCCGCGTCACCGTGCCGGTGACCTTCGCGGAGGCGGCGCTCGGGGCGACCATCCAGGTGCCCACCCTCGGCGGCGATCCCGTGAAGCTCCGCGTCGCCCCCGGCACGCCGAGCGGTCGCGTGCTGCGCGTGAAGGGTCGCGGCGTCGAGACGAAGAAGGGCACCGGCGACCTGCTCGCGGTGGTCCAGATCGCGGTGCCCTCGCACCTCTCGAAGGACGCGCAGGCCGCCGTCGAGGCCCTCGCCGCAGCGCTGCCCGACGAGAACCCGCGCGACGAGCTGCTTGCGAAGGCGAAGGGCTAGGTGATGGAGGTGCACGAGCGGAGCCCGCTCTTCGTGATCTCCGTCGCGGCCGAGCTCGCGGGGATGCACCCCCAGACGCTGCGCCAGTACGACCGGCTCGGGCTGGTCTCGCCGACGCGCACCGCGGGCAAGTCGCGTCGCTACTCGATGCACGACGTCGCGCAGCTGCGCGAGATCGCCCAGCTCTCGAGCGAGGGGGTGAGCCTCGAGGGCATCCGGCGGGTGCTCGGCCTCGAAGAAGAGGTGGCGATCCTCCGCGCCCGCGTGCGCGAACTCGAGGGTGCGCTCGCCGACGAGATGCTGAACCGGCCCGGTCGCCGCGTCTTCGCGGCGGGCTCGGCGGGCGAGGTCATCAGCCTCAAGGCCGGCACGCGGGTGCGCCGCGAGAACGCGGTCGTCGTGTGGCGGCCGCTCGAGCGCGGGTAGCCCGACTCAGCGGCCCCAGGCCGAGGGCGGCGCCTCGATGACCTCGTAGGGTCGCGAGCTCCAGTGGGTGCCGTAGCCGTAGTGGCTCGACGCCCAGGCCGATGCCCAGATCGCCTGCGCGGTCGCATCGGCCGAATCGCCGCGTGCGAGCGCCGCGTCGACCTCGGGGTAGCGACCCGACTGCAGGTTCTCCGCCGCGAAGTAGGCCGCCTCGACGAGGGTGGGGTAGCTGCCGAGGCCCGAACCGCCACCGGATCCCTGTCCGTTGTTCAGGGGGTTGTTGCGGTTCCACCAGTTGTCGGCGCCGTTCTCCTGCCGCATCCACCGCATCATGAACGTCACGTTCTCGTCGCTGAGCGGCCAGCCGCCCTCGACGAGCACGAGCTTGGCCCAATCGACGTTCGTGCCGCCGGCGACGAGCGTCTGCGAGCCGGTCGTGGCGACGTAGGACTCGCGCGAGACGGCCGGAGCCGCGACCTCGGCACCGACCCGTACCGCCTGCCCGTCCCCCTGCAGGGCGGCATCCGCCGCGGCGGTCGGCAGCGAGCCGCCCGGCTGCGGCAGCGGTGCCAGCGCGAGGCCGGCGAGGAGCCCGAAGACGGAGACCACGGCGGCCGCGCTGAGCGATCGCCGGGGCATGCGCGATCGGGTCGCCGCGTCACGCTGGGGACGCGTCACGGGCGTCGCGACCTTCTGCCGCGCCGCCCGCCATCCCCCGGTTCGTGCGTCCTGCATGCGGCACCGAGGGTAGCAAACGCGGCCGGGAGCCGCACCCAGCGAGCTCGGTGGTCGGCGAATCGCGCGTGCGGTCGGGACTCAGCGGACGCCGGCGGCGGCCACCGGGGCCGCGGCCGGACGGCTTGCGATCCGGCGTCGGCGCAGCCACTTGTCGCCCTCGACGACGACCAGGAGGATCAGGGTCAGCCCGATGCACTGCAGCCACTGCCAGCCCGTCAGCGACACCGTGCCGAGCATCCGCTGGAACAGCCCGAGCTCGGTCGACGCCACGATGAGCACGACGGGCCAGACCAGGATCTTCGCGACTGCGGCGATGGGGGGCAGCAGGCCCGACTCGGGCGTGCGCCGCATGAGCAGGGCGCTCAGCACGGTGGCGAGTCCGAGCACGACGTACGCCATGGTCATCGACGCCGTCGGCTCCACCGGGCTCGGCTCATCGGGCCCCCACACGAGCGGCACGAGGGCGATGAGGAAGATGACCGCGCCGTAGACGAGCCACTCGACGAGCGAGACGCGGTTGACGACGCCGACCTTCGGATCGCGCGGCGGGTGGTTCATGATTCCGGGCGGGTTCGCGTCGGCGGCGATCGCGATCACCGCGAACAGCGCCACGAAGAAGTTGATGAAGAGCACCTGCGCCGGGAAGAGCGCGACGCCCTCGGCGATCGAGAACGCGCTCGCGGCGAGGAACAGCATGATGAGGCTGAGCAGCTGCGTCATCTGGAAGCGCAGGTAGGCGGTGATCTTCGAGTAGACGATGCGGCCGAGCTCCACGGCGTGCACGAGCGTGGCGAAGTTGTCGTCGGTGAGCACCAGCTTCGCCGCCTGCTTCGTCACCTCGGAGCCCGAGCCCATCGCGACGCCGATGTTCGCCTGCTTGATCGCCGCGGCGTCGTTGACGGCATCGCCGGTCATGGCCACGATGGCGCCCTCCGACTGCAGGAGCCCGACGAGTCGGAGCTTGTCGTCGGGGGTGACCCGGCCGAACACGTGCAGGTCGGGCAGTCGCCGCAGGAGCTCCTCGTCGTTCATCTGCTTGAGGTCGGCTCCGCTCACGGCCCCCGAGCCCAGCCCGAGCTCGGCGCCGATGGCCCCCGCGGTGACGGCGTGGTCGCCGGTGATCATGCGCACGTCGATGCCGGCGCGGTGGGCGATGTCGACCGCGGCCTTCGCCTCGGGGCGCAGCGGGTCGACGATGCCGACGATGCCGATGAGCACGAGCTCGGAGACCCACGACATCGGGTCCGCGGCCACCGATCCCTCGTCGCCGTCGTCGAGGAATCTGGCGGCGATCGCGAGCGTGCGGAGGCCGGTGGCCGACATGCGCTCGAGCTCGGCGGTCGCCGAACCGGCGGCGAGGGGCTCCACGTCCCTCGACTCGCCGAGCATCGTCGCGCATCGCCCGAGCACGACGTCGGGCGCGCCCTTCACGAGGAGCACGAGCCGCTGCTCGCCGCGCACCGGAACCCGCTGCAGGGTGGCCATGAACTTGTAGTCGGAGTCGAAGGGCACCTCCGCGAGGCGCGGGTAGTCCTTGCGGGCCTGGTCGGCGTCGATGCCGAGCCGCGCACCGAGCACCACGAGCGCGGCCTCCGTCGGGTCGCCCACCACCTCGCCCTCGGCTGTGACGGTCGCGTCGTTCGGGAGGCTGACCGCGAGCCCGAGCGTCGGAGCGTCGAGCGGCTCGTCGGAGGTGCCGAGCACCTTGCCGTCGAACGAGTAGCCCTCGCCGGTGACGCGGTAGGTGTTGCCGCCGAACCAGGCGGTGCGCACCGTCATTTTGTTGAGGGTGAGCGTGCCCGTCTTGTCCGAGCAGATGGCGCTCGTCGCGCCGAGCGTCTCGACGTCGTTCAGCGACGCGACGATCGCGCGTTCCTTCGCGAGCTTCGACGCACCCCAGGCGAGGAGGCTCTGCACGAACACGGGCAGGCCCGTCGGGATCGCGGAGATCGCGACGGCCGTGGCGAGGAACAGCAGCTCGTCGAGGCTCTGGCCGCGCACGAAGCCGATGATGACGATGACGAGCACGGCGCTCCAGGCGATGATGCCGAGCACCTTCGTCAGTCCGTCGAGTTCGAGCTGCAGCGGGGACTTCTTGTCGCCGACCTGCGTGAGCAGCGAGGCGATCCGGCCCATCTGCGTGCGCATGCCGGTCTCGACGACGGCGATGCGGGCGGTGCCGCGGGTGACGGAGGTGTTCTGGAACACCATCGACGTGCGGTCGGCGAGCGCCGTGTCCGCCGAGTTCTCGGCAGGGCCCTTCGGGATCGGCAGCGACTCGCCGGTGAGCGAGGCCTCCTGCGTCTCGAGGTTCGCCGAGCGGAGGATCCGTCCGTCGGCGGGCACGAGGTCGCCCGACTCCAGCTCGACGATGTCACCGGGGACGAGCCCGGTCGCCTCGATCTGGAGCAGCGTCCCATCGCGGATCACCCGTGCCTTGGGCGTCTGCAGCTTGGCGAGCGCGTCGACGCTGCGACGGGCCTTCACTTCCTGCTGCGTGCCCGTGATGACGTTGAAGAGCACCAGGATCGCCACGATGATCGCCGTCGTGACCTGCCCGATGAGGAGCGACACGATTGTCACCGCGATGAGCATCAGGGTCATGAGCTCGAGCACCTGGCTCAGCGCGATGCGCCACACGCTCGGCGGCGGGGCGCTCTGCAGGGCGTTCGGCCCGGCCTCGGCGAGTCGCCGTTCGGCCTCGGCCGCGGTGAGTCCGCGCGTCGCCTCGGTCTTCGCCTCCGCGATCACGTCATCGGGGGCGAGGGCCCACCATTCGACGCCGTGGACGTCGTCGGTGCTGTGCTGAGCTTCGATGGTCACTGATAACCCCCAGAAGTCGTGTCGACATTCGACAGGCTAGCCGGGAGGATGCCGCGAGCGGGAGAGGCCGTCGACATCTGTACGACGCGTCGTACGCTGGGTGAATGCCCTTCGACTTCGGCGCCCTGCGGCGCAGCCCCGACGTCGAGGGGCCGGGGCTCGAGGCATCGGATGCCGCGGACCGGCTGATCCTCGACGAAGCCGCGGCCCTCATCGACGCGGCCGCGCCGGGCGAGCTCGTGGTCGTCGACGACACCTACGGGGCGCTCGCGCTCGCCGCGGCCGACGCCGGGGCGCGCGGCATCCGAGCGCATCAGGACCTCGTCACGGGCGAGCGGGCGCTCGCCGGGAACGCGGCACGACTCGGACTCGCCGACGCTGTCGCCTCCGTACCGCTCGCACCCGAGCTCTTCGCGGGCGCCCGACTCGTGCTGCTGCGCCTCCCTCGCTCGCTCGACCGGCTCGACGAGGTGGCCGGGCTCGTCGCCGCGCATGCGCATACCGAGGTCGTCGTCGTCGGCGGGGGCCGCATCAAGCACATGTCGCACGCGATGAACGAGGTGCTCGGCCGTCGCTTCGCCCGCCTCGACGTGAGCCACGCACGGCAGAAGTCCCGCGTGCTCATCGCGCGCGAGCCGCGCGGCGCGGCGTCCGCGACCGCGGCCGACGCCGACTGGCCCCGCCGCGCGCACCACGGGGAGCTGTCGCTCACGGTCGTCGCGCACGGCGGCGTGTTCGCCGGCACGGGGGTCGACATCGGCACCCGGTTCCTGCTCGCCCAGCTCGCCGACGCCGTCCCCGATGCTGCGACCGCCGTCGACCTCGCGTGCGGCTCGGGCGTCGTGGCCTCGTGGCTCGCCCGGGCGCGGCCCGGAGTGCGGGTGACGGCGACCGACCGCTCGGCGGCGGCCGCGGCATCCGCCCGGCTGACCGCCGAGGCGAACGGCGTCGCCGACCGGGTGCACGTGACCCGAGCCGACGGACTGGAGGAGCTCGCCGACGCGAGCGAACGGCTGATCGTCCTCAACCCGCCGTTCCACAGCGACGCGGCGATCTCGACCGGCATCGCCGCCCACCTGTTCGCCGACGCCGCGCGCGTGCTCGCACCCGGCGGCGAGTTGTGGTGCGTGTGGAACTCGCACCTCCGCTACCGGCCGCTCCTCGAGCGCGTCGTGGGGTCGACCCGGCAGATCGCGCGGAACGCGAAGTTCACGGTCACGGCGTCGCGTCGCGCGGCGTGAGCGGGATGCGGGCCCGCGGGATGCGGGCGGGCGGACATCGTGTCAGGCTGGAGGAATGACGACGACCCTCGAACGACCCGACACCGACGACGCCCTGCGCGCCGCGGTCGAGGTGCCGTGGGAGGCGATCGTGTGGGACGACCCGGTCAACCTGATGAGCTATGTCAGCTACGTCTTCCGCAGCTACTTCGGGTACCCGCGGGACGAGGCCGAACGGCTCATGCTGCTCGTCCACAACGAGGGGCGGGCGGTCGTCGCCTCGGGCCACCGCGAGGCGATGGAGCGGCACGTGCAGGCGATGCACGGGTACGGACTGCAGGCGACGGTCGTGAGGGGCGAGGCGTGATCGTCGCGGGCCGCGGCGGTGGAGGCGAGGGGGTGCGCCTCGTGCTCGAGACCGAGGAGGCGATGCTCCTCTCGGAACTCGCCGACCAGGTCGATTCGGTGCTGCTGCTCGGCGAACCCGACGATCCCGCGCTCGGGCGGTTGCTCCCGAGCGCGTATCCCGACGACGCCGAGGCCTCCGCCGAGTACGCCCGCTACACCCGCGAGAGCCTCGTCGACGGCAAGCGGCAGGCGGCCCAGCGGGTGCGCGACGCGACTGCCGCGCGGTCCGACAGCGGGCTCGTCGAGATCGAGCTCGACCAGTCCGAGGCCTGGGGCTGGCTCACCTTCCTCACCGACCTCAGGCTCATCCTCGCCGAACGGGTCGGCGTCGAGGACGTCGACGACGAGCCCGACGTCGACGCCGAGACCCGCGACGACTATCTCCGCGCCGCCTATGAATGGGCGGGGTTCGTGCAGGGCTCGATGCTCGAGGTGCTCGATCCCACCGATGGGTGAACCACGCCCCTAGAGTGGTGCCCGAGAGAGAGATCGGAGTGCCACCGTGACGCAGACCCGTACCGAGGCCCAGCCGCCCGCAGCCGCCGAACCGCGCACCACCACCGTCGGTGCAGCGCTGCGGCACCCCGCCGAGAACGTCGAATCGCTCGAGTCGGCGGCGCTGCTCGTCGGCGCCGCGTTCTTCGTGGTCGGCGGCCTCGTGAGCGGCATCGCGTTCTGGGGACGCGATCTGCCCATCTCTGGCCAGGGGTCGCTCGGCGAGTTCGTCGCCATCGCCTCGGCCGTGACGGCCTTGCTCGCCTTCGTGCTCGGCCGCGTGCTCGCTCGGCGCACCGAGAACGCGGCGCTGCGACGCGAGATCGGCCAGGGCCTCTCGGTGCCGGGTGCGCGGCTGCACTGGTTCGACGTCGCCGCGCTCGCCATCGCGCACGCCGTCATCGCCCTCCTCGGCTGGGTGGCGCTGTCGACGGTGCTCGAGCAGAGCTTCCGCGACGCCGTCGTGTTCACGTTGCCCGCGACCGCCCTTGCGGGCGTCGCGATCGCGCTCACCGGCTACGTCGCCTTCCTCTCCTCGGCGCGGATGACTCCGATGCTGCTCTCGCTGGTGCTCGCGGTCTTCCTTGTGGTCGGCGCGCTCACGAGCATGCTCTCGGCGAGCGATCCGCACTGGTGGAAGGAGAACCTCTCGGCGCTCGGCATGACGAACGACATCTCGGCGATGGCCTTCAACGTCACACTGATCGTCGCCGGCGCGATCGTCACGATCGTCGCGCGCTACGCGACGGCGACCCTGCCGGTCGGCACCCCGCCCGATCGGCGCGGGCGCGACATCGTGCGCATCGGCCTCGTGCTGATCGGCATCTTCCTCGCCTGCGTCGGCATCTTCCCGGTCGACGAGTTCTTCGCCGTGCACAACACCGTCGCGACCGGCATGGCCGTCTGCTTCGCCGTGATCGTGATCGGGCTGCCCTGGTTCATCCGCAGCGTGCCGAAGGTGTTCGTCGGCCTCGGCTACCTGTACGTCGTGGTGATCATCGTGGTGGCGATCTTCTTCGCCACCGGCTACTACAACCTCACCGCGGTCGAGCTCGTCGCCGCGTGCCTCATCTTCAGCTGGATCATCGTGTTCCTCCGGACGGCGAGCGCCTCCGGGGTGACCGAGGCGGACGCCGTCGCGGTCGAGCGGTCGGCTCCCGACGCCGAATAGCCCACCGACGACGAAGGGCCGGATGCCACTGGCATCCGGCCCTTCGTGTGAAGCGGGGATCAGGCGCTGTGCGCGAGCGCCTTCGCCTTCAGCGCCTCGTACTCCTGCTGGTTGATCGAGCCGGAGTCGAGGAGTGCCTTGGCCTTCGCGATCTCGTCGGACGGGCTCGCCGCAGCGCCGGCCGTCTGACGGATGTACGCGTCGGTCGCGGCCTGCGCTGCCTTGGCGTCACGGGCCGAGCGCTCGGCCATGCCCTTGCCGCGGGCGATCAGGTAGACCAGCGCGGTGAGGAACGGCACGAAGATCAGGAAGATGATCCACACCGCCTTCCACCAGCCGTTCAGCTTCTGGTCGCGGAACAGGTCGCCGATGATCGCGAACAGGGCGAAGAGGTAGGCGATGAACGCGAACGCCCAGAGGAACCACCAGATCAGGTCCCAGAAACTCTCCCAGAAACTCATTACGAGCCTTTCTTCGATACGAGGGGGCGCCGCAGGAGTGCTGCACCGAGACGCCCCCTGCTGAGGAGTCGCGAGAACTGTGTGTGTCTCCCCGTGCCCCCCGACCGAAGACGGTCCTGAGCACGACACTAGCGTGAGAGCGCGCCCATTCGGCGGCATTCCGTGCACCGATCCGGCGAACGACGCGGAAATCGCCCGGTGCGGGTCAGGCGCCCGCACCCCGCGGCGCGATAGCCTCGCGACGGGGAGGTGCGCATGGCGGAGCTGTGGGCGTCGTTGCAGATCAACGGCTGGAGCATCGCGGGGATCGTCGTCACGCTGCTCGCGAGCTGGCTGCTGGCCACGCTCGCCCGCAAAGGCGTGCGAGCCGGGCTCTCGCGCCTGCCGAACCTCACCGTCGGCGTGCAGCGGCTGGCCGAGCGCATCGCGGTCTACTCGATCTGGCTGCTCGGCATCGGCATCTCCCTGAGCTTCCTCGGCGCCTCCGTGCAACCGGTGCTCGCGATCGCGCTCATCGTCGCGGTCGTGCTCGTGCTCGTGCTCCGCGGCATCGCCGACAACTTCGCCGCGAGCGTGGTGCTGCAGACGCGGCATCCCATCTCGCTCGGCGACGAGATCGAATCCGGCGACTTCGTGGGGGTCGTCACCGAGCTCAACGGCCGGGCCGTCGTCATCCGCACGGTCGACGGGCGCACGGTGCACGTCCCGAACTCCCAGCTCCTGCAGGAGCGGCTCGTCAACAACTCGACCCACGGCGCCCGGCGCAGCGAGGTCGAGGTGCGGGTCGCGGCAGGCGGAACAGGCGACGGTGAGGACGCGGTCCGGGCGCTCGTCGTCGAGGCCGTGAACGGCGCCGAGGGCGTGCACCGTCGCGAGACGGTGCAACTCCGTCCGATCACGCTCGCCGCCGACCGCGCGGTCTACCGGGTGCGCTTCTGGCACCACCCGATGCACGGCATCGCCGTGACCGATGCGGTCGTCGACGCGGTGTCGGCGACGCTCGCCGCCCGCGGGATCGCGGCGGTCGTCACGAGCGACCTCCCGTCCGCACCGCTGACACCGGCGCTGGAACTCTGAGGAAGGAACCAGGATGCCTCTGACCGCCGACGGGCCCACCGTGAAGCAACTCGTCGTCCTCTCGATCCCCGCCGTCGCGGTCGGAGCAGGCTCCGCGCTCGTGCTGTGGCTGCTCGACGTCGGGGCGGGCTGGCTGCAGGACCAGCTCTGGACGACCCTCCCGGGCCTCGTCGGCGCGACGAGCTCGACGCCATGGTGGATCATCCTCACGATGACGGTCATCGGCGCCGCCGTCGGGCTCGTCGTCTGGCTCATGCCCGGGCACGCCGGCAACGACTCGGCCGTCGGGGGGCTCGAGGGCCCGCCGCCGCCGCTGGTCGCGCTGCCGAGCCTCCTCATCGCGGTCGTGCTCGGCCTCGCCGGCGGTGTGAGCCTCGGCCCCGAGAACCCGATCATGGCGATCAACGGCGCACTCACGGTCGCCCTCTTCGCCCGCATGTCGAAGGCGGTGCCGCCGAACCTCGCCGTGCTGCTCGCGGCCTCGGGCACGCTCGGCGCGCTCTTCGGCACCCCGGTGGGCGCCGCCCTGGCCTTCACCGGCACGCTCGCCGCGATCAAGGGCGGCGGCTCGCTCTGGGACCGCATGTTCCTGCCGCTCGCCTCCGCGGGGGCGGGCGCGATCACCATGCACCTCCTCGGCGCACCCACGATCTCGTTCTCGGTCGAGCCGATGACGGAGGTCGGTGGCATCGACCTCCTCACGGGCGCGCTCGTCGCCGGAGTCGCGGCGCTCGCCGCGATCGCGATCGCGTGGGCGTTCCCCTACGTGCACCGCGCATTCCACTCGATGAAGAATCCGCTCATCTTCACCACGCTCGGCGGCCTGGTGCTCGGCATCCTCGGCGCGATCGGGGGGCCGATCACGATGTTCAAGGGCCTGGAGGAGACGGGCGAGCTCCTCGCCGACCCCGACGAGTACACGGCGCTGCAGCTCGCGGCGTTCGCCGGGATCAAGCTCATCGCCCTGCTCGTCGCCGCGAGCGCCGGGTTCCGCGGTGGCCGCATCTTCCCGATGGTGTTCATCGGCGTCGCGATCGGACTCGTCGGGTACGCCGTGATCCCGGGCATGCCGATCTCGCTGGCGGTCGCCTGCGGTGTGCTCGGCACCGTGCTCGTCTCCACGCGCGACGGGTGGATCGCCCTCTTCGTCGCCGCGATCGTCGTCGGCGACCCCCTCGTGCTGCCCGTCATGTGCGTCGTGATCCTGCCGATCTGGCTGATGGTGACCAGGGCCCCGGCGCTCGAGATCGCCGCCCCCGAACCCGCCGAGCCCACCGCGCCCGCCTCCCCGTCCGGGCCGGCGCGGCCGTGACGCCGAGCGATCGACCGAGGACGCGAAGGAAGCAGATGCAGAAGCCGCTCGCCGGGCTGACCCGCAAGAACCTCGTCCGCGAACTCACCGCGGGCGTGACGCTGCTCGCGATCGCGATCCCGCTGAACATCGGGTACGCGCAGATCGCCGGGCTGCCGCCGACCGCGGGCCTCTACGCGCTCATCGTGCCGACGATCGTCTACGCGCTCGCCGTCTCGAGTCGGCAGCTCGTCGCCTCGCCCGACGCGGCCGCAGCCGCGCTCGTCGCGAGCTCGATCGGCGGGCTCGCGGCGGCGGGCAGCGCCGACTACGCGACGCTCGCGCTCGCGCAGGCGATCATCTGCGGCGTCATGTTCCTGCTGCTCGCGGTGTTCAAGCTGGGCTTCCTCGCGAACTTCCTCTCGAAGCCGATCCTCGTCGGCTTCGTCGGCGGCCTCGCCCTCGACATCCTCGTCAGCCAGATCGCGAAGATGCTCGGAGTGAAGATCGACTCGGGCGGCGAGTTCGTCGACAAGGTCGTCGGGCTCGTGACCGGACTCGGCACCGCGAACCTCTGGTCGATCGCCATCTCGGCCGGCTCGGTCGCCGTGCTGCTCCTCGGCAAGCGGTTCCTCGGGCAGGTTCCGTGGGCGCTCGTCGTGCTCGTGGCCGCGACGGTCCTCGTCGTCGTGGCGCAGCTCGCCGACGCCGGGGTCGACGTGCTCGGCGAGGTGCCGGCGGGCCCGCCCGCGCTCACCTGGCCGGTCATCGACTGGACCATGTGGCTCGCGCTCATCCCGTCGGCGATCGCGCTCACCCTCGTGACC
Organism: Agromyces sp. NPDC058126; assembly: GCF_042884595.1. Lineage (NCBI taxonomy): Bacteria > Bacillati > Actinomycetota > Actinomycetes > Micrococcales > Microbacteriaceae > Agromyces > Agromyces sp. NPDC058126. The sequence continues at coordinate 302,562 of NZ_JBHVTS010000004.1, forward strand.
ACGGCCGAGGGTCTGCTCGTCTCCCGTTCGTACGGCGAGAAGCACGGGTACCCCACGAGCCCCAACCGCGACCTCTTCGCCTTCGGCCTCGGCAACATCGCCGCGGGCGCCTCCGGCAGCTTCGCCGTCGGTTCGTCGACCTCGCGCACCGCCGCCATGGACCAGGCGGGCTCGCGCACCCAGCTGCCCTCCCTCGTGCTCGCGGCCGGAACCCTCCTCCTGCTCCTCTTCGGGACGGCGCTCCTCGCCGACATCCCCTCCCCGGCGATCGGCGCGATCGTCGGCGTCGCGATCCTGCCGCTGCTCGGCATCAAGGACTTCGCGGCGCTCTGGAAGGTCGACCGCTTCGAGTTCGCCGTCGGTGCGGTGTGCTTCCTCGTGACCCTGTTCGTCGGGTCGATCCCCGGCATCGTGGTCGCGTTCGTGCTCGCCCTCATCAACCTCGCGAAGCGGGCGGCGAACCCGGCGATCGACGTGCTCGAGGCGAGCGGCGAGCCGGGCGATTCGCTGCTGGAGGGTGCGCCGAAGGGAGACGTGACCGCTCCCGGCGTCATCGTCATCCGCCTGGCGGCACCGCTGTTCTTCGCCAACGGCTCGGTGTTCGCCGACGCCGTGAAGAAGGCGGTGCGGCGCGCGAGCGAGGCGGGCAACGGACCGGTGCGCCAGCTCGTGATCGACATGGAGGCGGTCACCGACATCGACGTGACCGGCGCCGAGGCGTTCGAGGCGTTGCTCGTCTGGCTCGAGCGAGAGAAGATCGACCTCTCGTTCAGCCGGGTGCGGCCCGATGCCCGCGAGCGGCTCATCGCGCTCGGGCTGCTGGGCGCACATGCCACGTTCGAGACCAATCGTGCGGCGATCGCCGCACTCGTGAAGGGGGACGCATGACCGAATCGAGGACGGGAACGGCCGGGGTCGCGCCCGCCACCGGGGGCCTGAGCCCGGAGGAGCTCGCCGCGGAGATCGCCCGCATCTCGACGCCCGACGTCGTCGAGACGCCGTTCGGCCGTCTCGAGCTCGTCGACGGGGTGCCGCGCGAGGCGAGCGTGCCGACGATCTACGACGGGCTCGACCTGATGCGGGCGGCCGAGGCGTTCCTGAACTCGATGCCGGGTGCGTCGCTGGTCGCGATGCGCAACGGCCTGCGTGCCGCGGGGGTGAGCAGTCCCGACGTGATCGGCTTCACCGACCCGCGCGCGAACTCGGGCGGGATCTTCCTGACGCCGAACACGGAGACGACCTACGGCACCACGTTCCTCGACCTCAAGGCCTGGGGCCCGACGGTCATCGAGGCGCCGCCGCAGTCGCTGTGCGTCGTCGACGACTTCTGGTTCCGCTACGTCGCCGACATGGGCATCGCCGGTCCCGACAAGGGTGCGGGCGGGAAGTACCTCTTCCTGCCGCCGGGCTACGAGGGCGAGCGGCCCGAGGGCTACTTCACCTACGAGAGCCCGACCTTCGCGAACTGGGTCGTGCTGCGAGCGCTCGGTGGCGTGCCGGCGATGAAGCAGACGCGCATCTACCCCCTCAGTGAGGCCGACTCGCCGCGCGAGAACACGTTCGTCAACATCGCGGACGCCCGAATCAACACCGTCCACTCGAACGACCTCGCGTTCTTCCACGAGATCGACGAACTCGTCCAGGAGGAGCCGGTCGAGGCGCTCGACGTCGAGCGCGCCGGGCAGCTCGCCGCACTCGGCATCGTGCACGGCGCACCCTTCGAACCCGACGAGCGTCGCAGGCGGCTGCTCGACGAGGGCGCGAAGCTCGGCGCCGTCATCTCGCGGGCGCTCGTCTACAAGCCGAGGGATCCCGGCGCCTTCTTCTGGGAGGGCGTCTCGTGGAAGAACGCGTTCATCGGCGGCAGCTACGAGTTCCTCAGGAACGGGGCCCGCCTGCTCGATGCGCGCACCCAGTTCCACTATTTCGCGACCGTGATCACGCCCGCGATGGCGCACGCGCAGATCGGGGCCGGCTCGGCCTACGCCTACACCGCCGAGGATGCCTCGGGCGAGGTGCTGGACGGGGCGGCGACCTACTCGCTCACGATCCCGGCCGACCCGCCGGCGAAGAACTTCTGGTCGATCGACGTCTACGACACCCAGACCCGCTCGCTGCTGCAGTCGACGGCCTACCCCGCGCTCTCGAGCCTCACCGGCACCGTCCAGCCCGAGGCCGACGGGTCGTACGTGCTGTGGTTCTCGCCCGAGGCGCCCGCAGGCCGGGAGTCCAACTGGATCCCCACCATCCCCGGCAAGAGCTGGTTCCCGATGCTGCGCCTCTACGGCCCGCTCGAGCCCTGGTTCGACGGCAGCTGGCGGCTGCCCGAACTCGTGAAGGCATAGGGAGGGCGCATGGGTCCCGTCATCGGAGACATCCTCCCCCTCGCACTCGGGGTCGCGATCAGCCCGATCCCGATCATCTCAGCCATCCTCATGCTGCTCTCGCCGAAGGCGAAGGGCACGAGCCTCGGCTTCCTGCTCGGCTGGCTCCTCGGCATCGTCGTCGCGGTCGTCGTGTTCGTGCTGCTCGCGTCGATCATCCCCGCGGCGGACCCCGAGGCGTCCAAGCCGATCGCGGGCACCGTGAAGATCATCCTCGGCGCGCTGCTGCTGCTGCTCGCCCTGAAGCAGTGGCGTTCGCGGCCCGCGCCCGGCGAGGAGCCCGAGCTGCCGAAGTGGATGTCGGCGATCGACCAGTTGAACGCGGTCAAGGGGGCCGGGCTCGGCTTCCTGCTCTCCGCGGTGAACCCGAAGAACCTGCTGATGGCGGCCGGCGCGGGCGTGGTGATCGGCACGGCCGGGCTGAGCGCCGGCGAGACCACCGTCGCCGTCGTGGTGTTCACGGTCATCGCCGGATGCTCCGTCGCGATCCCCGTGATCGGCTACCTGCTCGCATCGAAGCGGATGGCGGCGCCGCTCGAATCGCTGCGCGGCTGGCTCGTGCACAACAACGCGACCGTGATGGCCGTGCTGCTCCTCGTGATCGGCGTCGTCATGGTCGGCAAGGGGATCGGGAGCTTCTGAGTTGAGTGAACAGGGCACGTCGGCGAACCGCGAGGGGTCGGGGCGGGCATACCGGCACGGCAGTCGGATGCTCGTCGCGCTCGCCGCGGCGGTGGTGTTCTTCGGCGGCGTGTGGCTGGCCCGCGACCTGCTCGCGACGGCCGCGCTCGCCGCCGTCGTCGTGATCATCGCGTACCCGGTGCGGTTCCCCCTCGAACGTCGGGGATGGCCCGTCTGGCTCTCCTCGACCGCCGTGATCGTGGTCGCCTACCTCATCCTCGCGGTGCTCGCGTTCCTCCTCGTCTACGCGGTCGGCCAGTTCGTCGCCATGCTGCCCGAGCTCGCGGAGGAGCTGGGGTCGACGGCCGACGGGGTGATCGGCTGGTTGCAGGGCCTCGGCTTCACCGCGCCCTCGGCCGAGACGGCGGCCGGATGGCTCGACCCGGCGACGATCGGATCGGCGGCGCTCGGCATCGCCGACCAGGTGCTCGGCTTCGCGACCGCGTTCTTCTTCGTGCTCACCTACGTGATCTTCATGACGGTCGACGGCGCCCGCTTCCGCGCGGCCGCGGGCGGGGCATCCGCCCGGATCTTCGGCAGCCCGGCGGCCGACGGCATCGCGCGCCGGTACTTCACCGGGGTGCGTCGCTACTACGTCGTGAACGCGACCTTCGGCGCGATCGTCGCCGTGCTCGACGGCCTGCTGCTCTGGGCCGTCGGCGTGCCGATCCCGATCGTGTGGGCCATCCTCGCGTTCGTCACCAACTTCATCCCGAACATCGGCTTCATCATCGGGCTCATCCCGCCGGCGATCCTGGCGCTCGTGGTCGGCGGATGGCCGCTCATGCTCGCCGTGATCGCGATCTACTGCGTCATCAACGTCGTGCTCCAGGTGCTCGTGCAGCCCAAGTTCGTGAGCGACGCGGTCGGACTGAGCCTCACGCTCACCTTCTTCTCCGTCGTCTTCTGGACGTTCGTGATCGGGCCGATCGGCGCCATCCTGTCGGTGCCGCTCTCGCTGCTCGTGCGAGCCCTGCTGCTCGAGCCCGACCCGGGCGCGGTCGCGCTCAGACGCCTCACCGGCGAGAGCGAGGGCAGCCTGCCGGCGCGCGATTCACGCGAGAAGAAGGATGACGGGGGCCACCCGGTCCCCGATACTGGAAGCCCAACCGGGGAGGTCCGCGATGTGGTGGAAGAAGAAGCATGACGATGCGCCGCCTCCGGCGAAGCCCGAGCACCCGGCCCGGAGCGCGGTGATCCCGCACCGGAACGCCTTCCTGCTGCTCGGGCTCGCCGGCCTGGTGGTCTCGTTGTTCGGCATCGCGGCGATGCGCGACGTCTTCTCGTCGACGTTCCTGGCGCTCGTGCTCGTCATCTGCGTGCACCCCGTGCGGCGCGGACTCGAGCGGCGCGGCGTGCCCCGCGGGATCTCCACGCTCATCGTGCTGCTCACGGTCGTGCTGCTGCTCGGCGGCTTCGTGTTCGCCCTGGTCATCTCGTTCGCGCAGTTCGCGACCCTGCTGCCCGAGTACGCGCCGGAGTTCGAGACGTGGGCGGCGACTGCCGCGCAGTGGCTCGAGAGCCTCGGCGTCGGCCAGGAGCAGGTCAACGCGCTCATGAGCTCGTTCGACCCGGGCAAGATCGTCGGGGCGATCGGCAGCGTGGTGTCGAGCCTGCTGGGCGGCGCCGCGGGCTTCATCTCCTTCGCCGTGATCCTCCTGACGATGCTCATCCTGATCACGTTCGACTCGTCGTACGTGCCCACGGTGGTCGTGGGGATCGGGCGCAAGCGCCCCGAGGTCGCGACGGGGCTCCTGCGGTTCGCCGACGGTGTGCGCCGTTACATGGTGGCGACGACGGGACTCGGAATCGCCCAGGGCCTCATCAACTGGTTCGCGCTCGCGCTGCTCGGCATCCCCGGCGCCGCCCTCTGGGGCATGCTCTCGTTCCTCTGCAGCTTCATCCCGAACATCGGGTACTTCATCGCGCTCATCCCGCCGCTCGTCTTCGGTGCGCTCGTCGGCGGCTGGCCGACGGTCGTCGCCGTCATCGTCGTCTACGGCCTCATCAACGCCGTGATCCAGTCGATCATCCAGCCGAGGATCGTCGGCAACGCGGTCTCGCTCAGCCAGTCGCTCACCTTCGTCTCGGTGCTCGTGTGGGCCGTCGTGCTCGGGCCGATGGGGGCGATCCTCGCCGTGCCGCTCACGCTGCTCGTGCGCATGCTGCTCGTCGACTCCAACCCCTCGGTCGCGTGGGTGCTTCCGGCGCTCGGCGAGGTCGACGACGCGAAGCGCGAGATGACCCAACTCGACGCCGAGGCGAAGCTCGTGCGCATGCAGCGCCGCGAGGAGAAGAAGCACGCGCCGGCCGCAACCCGCGCCGACGACGAACCGACCGGCGAGTGAACGGTCCGAGGCGGCTCAAGCTCGCAACCCAGCTCGACTGACCGGCCCGAGACGGCGGATGCCCCGGTGGGAGGTTCCCACCGGGGCATCCGTGTTCGCGGCAGTCGACCGCTACTCGCGTGCCAGCGCCGCGAGGGCCTCGAGCTCGAGGTCGAGGTACTGCTCCTCGCTCACGTCGACCGCGACGCCCAGGAGCTTGCCGCCCGAGAACGGGAACGAGTCGGCGTACTGGCTGCTCACGGCGTCGCCGCTGTCGTAGCCGACGCAGAGGCCGTCGCCGCACAGGGTGAACTTGCCGATCTGCGCCCGCATCGGGCCCTCGGCGACGATCTGGTCGTCGACGTAAAGCCTGCAGGTGCCGACCGACTCGCCGTGCTCGCCGGCGCCATCGCGGATGAACTCCATGCCGAGTGCGTGCTTGCCGGGCGTGAGCGCCTCCGACGCGTACGACTGCTCGGGCGGGATGCCGAGGAAGTTGTAGACGTAGTTGAGTCTGCCGTCCTTGATGAACAGCGAGTGGCCGCCGAAGCGGGAGCCGTGCGCGAACAGGACGCCCTGCGCGCCCTCCTCGAGCACGACGTCGGCGATGATCTTGAACGAGCGGCCGCGCACGTTGACGGCGACCGACTCGGCCACCGCGCCCGTGTCGGGGTAGTACACGTAGCGGGTGCGCGGCGGCTCCGACTGCGGGCGCTCGATCGTGAGCTGGTCGCGGGCCGAGCGGTCGTCGAGCGGCAGCACGTTGTTCTTCTCCGCCTCGTCGAACCAGGCGTCGACGAGCTCCTTGAGCTTCTCGGGGTGCTCGGCCGCGAGGTCCTTCGACTCCGAACGGTCGACCTCGACGTGGTAGAGCTCCCAGCGGTCCTCGTCGAAGCGGCCGTGGCCGGTGAGCGGGGCGTGGATGGCAGCGGCCTTCCAGCCGTCCTTCCAGATGCCGCGCGTACCGAGCATCGCGTAGTACTGCACCTGCTTCTCGGTCGGGCCGTCGGGCGCGGCGTCGAAGGAGTACCTCATCGACACGCCGTCGAGGGGCCGCTGCTTCACCCCCCGGAACTCGTCGGGGAACTCGATGCCGATGACGTCGAGGATCGTCGCGACGATGTCGGTCGAGTGGTGGTACTGGTTGCGGATCTCGCCCTTGGCCGAGATGCCTGCGGGCCAGTGGATGACCATCGGGTCGCAGGTGCCGCCGGCGAACTGCGAGTAGCGCTTGAACATCTGGTACGGGGTCGAGAACGCGGCCGCCCACCCGGTGGGGTAGTGGTTGTACGTCTCGGGGCCGCCGAGCACGTCGATCTTCGCGAGGTTCTCGGCGAGGTCGTCGGGGAACCCGTTGAAGAACTTGTTCTCGTTGACCGAGCCGTCGGGCGAGCCCTCGCCCGATGCGCCGTTGTCGGCGCAGTAGAAGATGAGCGTGTTCTCGAGCTGGCCCGAGGCCTCGAGGTAGTCGACGATGCGACCGATCTGGGCGTCGGTGTACTCGCTGAAGCCGGCGAAGACCTCGGCCATGCGGCTGAACAGACGCTTTTCATCGTCGGCGAGCGAGTCCCACGGCTTGACGTAGTCGGCCGCGTTCGCCTGGTCCTCGGGCAGCGGGTTGAACGGCGTGAGGTCGGTGTCGGCCGGCAGCACCCCGCGCTCGATCATGCGCTCGAGCACCCACGTGCGGTAGGCGTCGTAGCCGTCGTCGAACTTGCCCTTGTACTTGGCGATGTACTCCGCCGGGGCGTGGTGCGGCGCGTGGTTCGCGCCCGGGCAGAACCAGGTGTACCAGGGCTTGGAGGGGTTCGACGCCTTCTGGTCGCGGATCATGCGGATCGCCTGGTCGGCGAGGTCCTTCGAGAGGTGGTAGCCCTCCTCCGGCGAGTACGGCTGCTCGATGAAGCGGTTGTCCTCGGTGAGGTCGGGGTACCAGTTGTTCGTCTCGCCGCCGAGGAAGCCGTAGAAGCGGTCGAAGCCCATCGCGAGCGGCCACTGCGACTTCGAGCCGCCCGCCGAGACGTCCTCTTCGGGGACGTTGTGGTTCTTGCCGACCCAGAACGTCGAGTAGCCGTTCTGCTGCAGCACCTGCCCGATCGTGGCGCACTCGGCGGGGATGTGCCCCGAGAGACCCGGGAAGCCGTTCGTGCCCTCCATGATGTTGCCCATGCCGTTCGCGTGGTGGTTGCGCCCCGTGAGGAACGTCGAGCGCGTCGGCGAGCACAGCGCGGTCGTGTGCCACTGCGTGTAGGTGAGGCCGTTCTGCGCGAGGCGGTCCATCGTCGGCATGTCGATGCGGCCGCCGTAGGGCGACCACGAGGCCTGGCCGGTGTCGTCGTAGAGGATCACCAGGATGTTGGGTGCGCCCTCGGGCGCCTTCGGTGTCTCGTACGGCGCCCAGTCGGCGACCGAGTCGCGGACGTCGAGCTTGACCGTCCCCGTGAATTCCTTGGACATGTGGAGCTTCCCCTCGTGCTCTGCTGCGGTGCATCCCGCACCCATCCGACGCTATCGGGACGAGGGCCACGGCGGAAGGATCACGTGGCCGGGATTGTCGACGCGACCCCAGTTCGCGGGCAGCGGAGCGACGCTCTCTGGCGCGGCACGGACGGGCGGGGTTAGTCTTCGGATGTGTGGTCGGCGACCGCCGATCGGCATCGTTCGAGCCAAGGGGAATCATGGCGGAATTCGAATACGGCCCGGTGGAGCTGTATCTGGTGGGATTCGAGGGGGATCGGCTCGACCCGGGCACTGTCGAGGCGCTCGAAGAACTGGTCGAGGGCGGCGAGGTTCGCCTGCTCGACCTCGTGATCGTGTCGCGCGAGCCCGACGGTGCCGTCCGCATCGTCGAGATCGAGGACGAGGGTGAGTCGTACGGCTTCGGCGTGCTCGAACTCGAGCAGTCGGGGCTCGTCGGCGCCGAGGACGTCGACGACTTCGCCGAGCTCATCCCGCCGGGCACCTCGGCCGCGCTCGCGGCCTTCGAGCTGCTGTGGGCCAAGAAGCTCGCATCGCGCTTCGCCGCCGGCGGCGGTGTGGTGCTGTCGACCGAGCGCATTCCGGCGCCGGTCGTGAACCAGTTGCTCGCCGACGCGAGCGGTGAGGAGAACTGATCATGCCTCTGGGTCGTATGGGTCGTCCCGGCCTCATCGGAATGGCCGCACGCACGGCCGTCGTCGCGGGCACCGCGACCGCGGTCTCCGGCAACGTCGCTCGTCGTCAGAACGAGCGCGCGCAGCAGAAGTACGACGCGCAGGCGTACGAGCAGCAGCAGCAGTACGAGCAGCAGCAGGCCTTCGCCCAGCAGGCTGCGGCCCAGCAGGCGGCCGCCCAGCCGGCCGCTGCGCCGGCAGCCGGCGTCGATGTGGTCGCCGAGCTGCAGAAGCTCGCGGCGCTGCAGCAGCAGGGCATCCTCTCGGCCGAGGAGTTCGCGGCCGCGAAGGCCAAGCTGCTCGCCTGACACGCGAAACGCACAGCACGGATGCCTCGGGCGGCTCTCGCCCGAGGCATCCGTCGTTCTCGGCCGGCGCGACCGCGGCGCGTGGCTGCCGCGACCGCCGCGGTCACAGGGTCGCGGCCTCCAGGCGGCCGCTCGCGATCGCCGCGAGGAGCGCGGCATGGTCGGCCTCGGTCCGATCGGCGTAGGCGGTCGCGAACCCGACGAGTGCCCGGGCGAAGGTCTTGCCGCCGCCGAGGTATCCCGAGATCGTCGCAGGGTCGCCGCCCCGCGCGTGCGCCCGGGCGAGCACGATGCCGCAGTACTGCGCGTACAGGCGCATCGTCGAGGGCTCCATGCGCTCGGGCTCGGCCGAGCCCTTCCAGTCGCGGAACTGGCGCAGGTACACGTCTCTCGTGATGCCGTCCAGACCCTCGCCGCTCGTCCAGCCGAGGAGGATGTCGCTGAGCGTCTGCATCACGCGCTGGCCGTGCACCACCCGCTGCCCCTGGTGCTCGTACTCGCTCGGACGATCGGGCGGCTCGACGACCGAGCGCTGCGCCTCCTTCGCCTGCAGCACGAGGACGTCGCGCTTGGCGTCGCCCTGGAGGAGCACGACCCAGGCCCGGGTGCCGACGCTGCCGACGCCCACCACCTTCATCGCCGCGTCGACCATGCGGTAGCGCTCGAGCAGGCGTCGCCGCTCGGGCGCGAGCGACGCGCGGTACTGCTCGAGGACGCCGAACAGCCGCGCCTGTGCCGCTTCGTAGGACAACCCGCCGCGCTCGGCCAGGTCCCGGAGCGGGGTGAGCAGCGGCGGATCGGACCGGAACCGCAGGACTCCGTCGTCGTCGCGCACCGCGAGCTTCTCGGCAGCCTGGCGGCTGTCGCGACGGTAGGTCTTCGTGACGGCCTCCTCGGCGCGCTCGGACACCTTCTCGGGCAGCTCGCTGCCGATGTCGGCCATGACGGCGTCGATGTCGAGTCGCGCGGTGAACAGCTCGAGCGTGGGGGTTCGCGCCGCCGTGTCCATCGCGGCGGCATAGGCGCGGCCGACCCGCTCGACGATCGCGATGCGTTCGCGGTCGTCGAAGCCGCGGGCGCGAGCGGCGATCTCGAAGCTCGCGGCCATGCGCTTCACGTCCCACTCGAACGGGCCGGGGGCGGTCTCGTCGAAGTCGTTGAGGTCGACGACCAGGGCGCGTTCGGGTGAGGCGTAGAAGCCGACGTTCGAGAGGTGCGCGTCGCCGCAGAGCTGGGTCTGCACGCCGGAGTCGGGCAGTTCGCGCAGGTCGTCGGCCATGATCGCGGCCGCACCGCGGTAGAAGGCGAAGGGCGAGGCGGCCATGCGCGCGTAGCGGAGGCCGACGAGCCCCGGCACCCGTGAGAGCGCCTGACGCTCGAGTGTGTCGATCGGGTCGCGCGCGCCCGGGCCGAGCGCGGCGTGGTCCTCGAGCGGCCTGGCCGAGCGGGCCGACTTCCCGAGCTCCTCGCGGCCCTTCCTCGGCAGCAGCCGCGGATCGGACGGGAGATCGAATTCCTGGATCAGCACGTCAGCCTCCTCGGTGACCGCGACGAATCTGACTGCATGATACGGCTGCGGGCTCCGGCGGGGTAGACCCTGCGTGGGGCGCCGCAATCGCCGCTGCCGGCGCGGAACGCGACGAAACCCCTTGCCCCGGATGCCGCCCGCGACCCTACGATGGGGCATGACCGTCGCGCTCAGGGGACTTTCGACCGTCGTTCCGCCGACCGTGCTCGTCCAGCCCGAGGTGCGCGACGTCTTCGCGTCCCAGCCCGGCCTGAGCCGGCTCGGCCAGCGCATCATCCAGACGAGCTTCGACGTCTCGGGCATCGAGACCCGGTACACCGTGCTCGACGAGCTGAGTCGCGACGCCCACCCCGACGACCCGGTGTTCTTCGACATCGATTCCGGCGAGTTGCTGCTGCCGGGCACGAAGGCCCGCAACGAGCTCTACGCCGAGCACGCGACCGGACTCTACGTCGAGGCGGGGCGCGCCGCGGTCGCCGCGACGCCCGGGATCGAGGCCGCCGACGTCACGCACGTGATCACCGTGAGCTGCACCGGCTTCTACGCGCCGGGCCCCGACTTCATGATCGCCCGCGAACTCGGCCTCGACGAGGGGGTGCAGCGCTACCACCTCGGCTTCATGGGGTGCTATGCCTCGATCCCCGCGCTGCGGCTGGCCGCCCAGCTCTGCGAGGCGGATGCCTCGGCGGTCGTGCTCGTCGTCTCGGTCGAGCTGTGCACGCTGCACCTCCGCTCGTCGAACGACCCCGACACGATCGTCGCGTCGTCGCTCTTCGCCGACGGGGCCGGGGCCGCCGTCGTGACCGCGCGCGCACCCGAGCCCGGCGAGCGCGCGTTCGCGCTCGACCGCTTCGCCACCCGCATCACGCCGACCGGCGAGGGCGACATGGCGTGGAAGATCGGCGACCACGGCTTCGAGATGGTGCTGTCGAACGCGGTGCCCGCGATCATCGACGAGCACATCACCGGCGCGCTCGAACCGCTCTTCGCCCACGACCCGGCCCTCGCCGAGGCGCTCGCCACCGATGCCTCGAGCGGGGCCGTCGAGCACTGGGCGATCCACCCGGGCGGGCGGAGCATCCTCGACAAGGTGGAGACCCGCCTCGCCCTCAGCGAGGCGCAGCTCGTGCCGGCCCGCGACACCCTGCGCGACTACGGCAACATGTCGAGCGCGACCGTGCTGTTCGTGCTGCGCCGGATCCTCGACGGGAGCGCCGCGCCGGGCGATCGGGTCGCGGCGATGGCGTTCGGGCCGGGCCTCACCGTCGAGTCGGCGCTGCTCACGGTGATGGGCTGATCCGTGGGGGTCTGGCGCTCGCTCGGCACGCGCGACGCCTCGCTGCGCGAGCTCATGGACGACCCCGCATGCGACACCGCGACGCTCGCGCGCACCTACGAGCAGTTCCGGCTGGTCAACGGCGTCGTCTCGGGTGCGGGCTCGGTGTACCGGCGGTGGATCCGCCCGCGGCTCTCGCCGGTGTGGACGACCCGGCTGCTCGACGTCGGAACGGGCGGGGCCGACCTGCCGCGGCGATGGCTACGTCGCGCCGCCGCCGAGGGGCTGCGGCTCGAGGTCACGGCGATCGATCCCGACCCCCGCGCGCTCACCGCCGCGAGCGCCGCCCTCGAACGCGACCCGGTCCCGGGGCTCGAGCTGTCGGCCGCGACGACCTCCGAGCTGGCCCGTGCCGATCGTCACTTCGACCTCGTCATGTCGAACCATGTGCTGCACCATCTCGACGGCCGCGAGTTCGGCGCGCTGCTCGCCGACTCCGAACGGCTCGCCGAACTCGGCGGCACGGTGGTGCACGGCGACATCGAGCGCAGCCGCCTCGCCTACGCGGCCTTCGCGGCCGGCACCTGGCCGTTCGCGGCGAACCTGCTCTCCGGGTCGTTCATCCGGGCCGACGGGCTCGCGTCGATCCGGCGCAGCCACACCGCGCCCGAGCTCGAGGCGGCGCTGCCGCCCGGCTGGCGCGTGCGGCGGGCTGCGCCGTCACGGCTCGAAGTGGTCTGGCAGGCGGATGCCGCGGGGCGGGCCCGCGGGTGACGCACGAGGTCGTCGTGGTCGGCGGCGGGCCGGTCGGACTCCTCTCCGCGGTGCTCCTCGCCGACGGCGGCGTCGATGTCGTCGTGCTCGAACGCCGCCGCGAGCGGTCGACGCGGCCGAAGGCGATCGGCGTGCACGCGCCTGGCGTGATGGCGCTTCGAGAGGCCGGGGTGCTCGCCGAGCTCGAACGGGCCGGCACGCGCATCACCGGCGGCGAGGTCGGCGTCGCGGGGCGCCGACTCGGCCGGTTGCGGTTCGCCGAGGCGTCCGCTGTGCTGTCGGTGCCGCAGCACCTGGTCGAGGCCGCGCTCGAGCGACGCCTCGGCGAGCTCGCGCCGACGGCCCTCCGCCGCGGGATCGAGGTCGTCGACCTCGCGCAGGGACCCGACGGGGTGCGGCTGCGGTTCGCCGACGGCGGTGAGCTCGTCGCGCGCACGGCGATCGTCGCCGACGGTGTCCGAAGCCGGCTGCGCACGCGGCTCGGCATCGCGTGGCGGCGTCGGCCCGGGGTCGCCCGATACGCGATGGCCGATCTCACCGGGCCGGGCGACGGCATCGCCCGGCTGCACTTCGAGGCGGGCGGGGTGGTCGAGGCGCTGCCCCTCCCCGATGGGCGGCGCTGGGTGGTGCACCTCGCCGACCGGGACCCCGGCGAGGCGCTCGACGCCGCCGGGTTCACCGCGATCGTGGCCGAGCGGGTCGGGGTGCGCCTCGCAGGCGTGCCCGAACCGAGCGAGTTCCTCGCGAGCCAGCACGTCGCCGGGCGCCTGGTCGCCGGCCGGGTCGTACTCGCCGGCGACGCCGCCCACGAGGTGAGCCCGATCGGCGGGCAGGGCATGACGCTGGGGTTCCTCGACGCGCTCGCGCTCGCCGAGGCGTTGCCGGGCGCGCTCGCGTCATCGGCCGGGGGAGACCTCGCCGCGCCGCTGGCGCGCTACGAGCGGCAGCGGCGCCGAGCGGCGATCCGGGCCTGTCGCCGGGCGCGGTTCAACATGGCGATGGGGGCTCCGGCACGCGGCATCCGCCTCGCCCTGCGGAACGCCGCCGTGCGCCTGCTCGCGGTGCCCCCGATGCGAGCGATGCTCGCCGGGGTGTTCACGATGCGCGGGCTGTGAGGCCCGGCCTCAGAGCACGACGCGCGTGAGCACGAAGACGGGGATCTGACGCTCGGTCTTCGTCTGGTAGTTCGCGTAGTCGGGCCAGGTCTCGTTGGCCCGCGCCCACCACGCCTCGCGCTCCTCGCCGTCGACCTCGCGGGCGACGTAGTCGTGCCGCTCGTCGCCGTCCTGCAGCTCGACCGCGGGGTGCGCCTTGAGGTTCCAGTACCACTTGGGCTGCTCGGGCGAACCGCCCTTCGAGGCGACGACCGCATACTCGCCGCCGTGCTCGACCCGCATGAGCGCGGTCTTGCGGAGCTTGCCGCTCTTCGCGCCCCGCGTCGTGAGCACGATGATCGGGCGGCCGCGCAGCGTGTTCGCCGCGGCGCCGTCGGATGCCTCGTACTTCTCGGCCTGCTTGCGGGCCCAGTCGGAGGTGCTGGGTGCGTACTCGCCCTCGAGCGGCATGTGGTCTCCTTCACGGTCGTCTGTCCACCTCAACCCGACGAGGGCCCGGGTTCTTCCCGTGTGGCAGAATCGCGCCGATGGCGGCGCACGATCTCGAGCATCTCCGCACCTTCCTCACCGTGCTGCGGGCGGGGTCGGTGAGCGAAGGCGCGCGCCTGCTGGGCATGTCGCAGGCGAGCGCGAGCGCGCACGTGCAGGCCCTCGAACGGCAGCTCGGCGCGACGCTCTTCGAACGCACCCCGGCCGGCGTGGTCGCCACGCCGCGGGCGGTCGCGCTCGGCCGGACCATCGCGAGTCATCTCGATGCGCTCGACGACGCGCTCGCGCCGCCGACCACAGGTGACACCGTGACGATCGAGCTCGGCGGTGCGGCCGAGTTCCTCGGCGAGGTGGTCGCCCCGGGGATCGATCGCCTGACGTACGATCCTGCGGTTCGCGTCCGGATGCGGTTCGGCCTGGCCGAGCCGCTGCTCGACGAACTGCGCGCGGGCGGACTCGACATCGTCGTGAGTTCGCTGCGGCCCACCCGGCGCGGGCTCAGTGCCGCCCCCCTCGTCGACGAGGAGTTCGTGCTCGTGGCGGCGCCGGGCTTCCGCCCCGCCGAGCGGGCGCTCGACGAGTCCGCGCTCACCGCGATCCCGCTGCTCGCGTACGGCGACGAGCTGCCGATCGTCCGCCGGTACTGGCGGACGGTCTTCGGGCGCCGCCCCGATGCGCTCGAGGTGCGCGCCGTGCTCCCCGACCTGCGCGCGATCCGGGCGGCGCTCGTCGGCGGTGCGGGCATGTCGGTGCTGCCGGGCTACCTCGTGTCGCGCGAGCTCGCGACGGGCGAGCTCGTCGTGCTGCACGAGCCCGAGGTCGCGCCGCTCAACACGCTCTACGTCGTGACGCGCACGGGCGAGCTCGAGCGCCGCGAGGCGCTGCGGCGGGTCGTCGCCGCGCTCCATGGGATCGTCGCGCGCTGACGGCCGCCGCCGGCTCAGGCTGCGCGCTCGTCGAGCGCGTCGAGCAGGGCTGCGGCAACCGCCTCGCTCGACTGCGGGTTCTGGCCGGTGATGAGGTTGCCGTCGCGCACGACGTGGCTCGACCACGCAGGGCCGCCCTCGACCCGGGCGCCGCGCTCGGCGAGCGTCGCCGCCACGAACCACGGCGTGCCGGCGCCGAGCCCGCCCGTACGCTCCTCCTCGTCGGTGAACACCGTCAGGGAGCGGCCGGCGAACGCGAACCCGCCATCGGCTCGGGTGGCGCTGAGCAGGGCGGCGGGGCCGTGGCAGAACGGCGCGATGAGCACGCCGGCGGCGTCGGCCGCGACGAGCGCGGCGCCGACCGAGGGGTCCTGCGCGAGGTCGACCATCGGCCCGTGGCCGCCGGGGAGCACGATCGCGTCGTAGCCCGTCGCGTCGACCTCGGCGATCGCGGCCGGGGCGGCGAGCTCGGTCGCGAGTGTCTCGAGGTAGGCGCGGAACTCGTCGACCCTCGCGGCGTCGCCGACGACGTCGCTCGACAGTGAGCCCGGGTCGACCGGTGCCGGCGCGCCGCCCGGCGTCGCGAGCGTGATCTCGGCGCCGGCGGCCGAGAGCGCGCGGTGCGCGACGACGAGCTCCTCCGCCCAGAAGCCGGTGGGGTGGACGGTGCCGTCGGAGAGCTCGATCGAGTCGGCGGCGGTGACGATCATGAGGATGCGGGGCATGGGGTTCCTTTCGACGCCCACGAGTCTCGCCCTGGGGCATCCGCGCAGGTCATCGGAAAAGCGATGGCGGGCATCGTGCGCGCAGTACCCTGAGCGCACGGGATCGGGCTGAGTGCATCGGAACGGAGTGGACGTGACCACCTCGGCGACATCTGCGCAGCAGGCGCGCGCGCGCTACCTCGAGGCCGAACGCCGCCTCTGGCTCGATCACGCAGGGCGCGAGCCCGAGACGCGGTGGGTCGAGCTGCCGACGCTCCGAACCCGGGTGCGACTGCTCGAGCTCGGCGAGGGGCCGACGCTGCTGTTCCTGCACGGCGGTCCGACCAGCGCGTCGTGCTGGGCGCCGCTCGTCGGCCGGCTCCCCGGGTTCCGCTGCGTCCTGATCGAGCGGCCCGGCTGCGGGCTCAGCGAGCCTGCACGGGGCCGCCTGGGCGTGCGGGAGCACGGGGCGGCGCTGCTCGCCGAGGTGCTCGCCGCCCTGCCCGAACCGCCGGTCGCGGTCGTGGCGAGCTCGTTCGGCTCCTACCTCTCGCTCGCCCACGAGCTCGCGCATCCCGGTGTCGTGGCGCGCTACCTGCACTTCGGGTGCCCGGCGCCCTCGCCCGGGTCGCGGGTGCCGTCCGCGTTCGTGCCGTCCATGATCCCCGGGGTGAACTCGCTGCTCCGCAGGCTCGGCACGTGGACGGCGGACTCGAGCCTGCGCAATTTCACCGTGATGGGTCACGACCGCGAGGCGATGTCCCGTCCGGCGCTCGCCTCGTTCCTCCGCTGGTACACGGCGCTCATGACGCTCACGCCGACCCGGGCGAACGATCAGGGCCTGTTCGCACGCATCCGCCCCCGCGATGCGCTGCGCCCGGCGCAGCTCTCCTCCGCCGACGTCCCGATGCACTTCTTCTGGGGCCGAGGCGACACCTTCGGGGGCGAGCGTTCGGCCCGACGGCTGACCTCGCTGATCGCGGGCTCCGAGCTGCTGATGGTCGACGGCGGCCACCTGCCGTGGCTCGACGACCCGCCGGCGGCCCGGGAGTTCGTGGAACAGGTGCTGGATGGGCGGTGAGCGGCCGGTGCGCGCCGGCAGGTCGCGCATCGGCGATATCGTTCGACGTGCGTTGCGGCGCATCGCGACGACGATCGAGGGGGCCATGGAACTCGGAGTGCACTTCAGGCTGACTGACGACGAGGCGCGGCGGGTGCTCGACGCGGCGGGCGAGGACGAACGGCTGCACGAGGTCATCGGAGAGCTCGAGGCCGTCGACGAGGTCTGGGCGCGGGCGTGCGAGACGGACAAGGCCTGGGATCCCATCGCGTGCGCGCTCGCGCCCGAGGGCGACGATGGCGAGTGGCCGGCCCGCGGCGTGATCGGCGGCGCCCGTGCGCTGCAGGAGGACGACGAGGAGTGCTGGGTCACGCACCTCGACCCGGCGGAGTGCGCCGAGGTCGCCGGGTACCTCGCGACGCTCGACGACGGCGCCTTCGCCGACGCCTACCGGCGGATGCCGCCCGAGCTGCGCAACCCCGAGTTCGGCGACGACGAGGAGGCGTACGCGCTCGCGATGCTCGCCGGGCTGCGCGGGTTCTTCGCGTCGGCCGCGGCCGAGCGGCAGCACGTGGTGTTCACCGTGTGGGGGTAAGGCGGCGCCTCAGCGTTCGAGCGCGCGGAGCGCGAGCCACGCGGCGGTGCGGTCGTCGGGGTCCGACATCGAGAGTCCGGTGAGCTCCTCGACGCGGTGGAGGCGCGAGGCGAGCGTCTGCCGGTGCACGCCGAGGGCCGACGCGGTGGCGCCGAGCGCCCCGTGCTCGACGAGGTAGACGCGCAGGGTCTGCAGGAGCTCGCCGTGCGCGCCGTCGGCGCCGCGCAGCGGGTCGAGCAGATCGGCGATGCCCGCCGTGGCGTCGGCGTCGAGCCGTTCGAGCACGAGGGCGACCGTCGGCAGCGCCCGGTACCGCACGACCGTCCTGGCGTCGGCGACGGCGGACTCGTGCGCCTGACGCGCCTCGGACGCACTGCGCGCGAGGGCGTCGCCGGGCGCCGAGGAGCCCAGCCCGAGGCGGAGCACCGCGCTCCCGTCGAGCGCGAACTCCATGGCCTTGCGCGCGAAGGCGTCGACCTGGTCGTCGCGCAGGAACCCCAGCACGCGGTCGTGCGCCTCGGTCACGACGTGCACCGCGCCGAGCTCGTCGAGCCAGCGCGTGACGAGTCGTTCGAGGTCGACGCCCTTCGAACGGCTCGAAAGGGCGAAGGCGGTGAGGCTGCGTTCGCGCACGCCCCACCGGCGAAGCAGGGCGGATGCCTCGGCGCCGCCCGCGAGCAGGGTGTCGACCATGACCGCGCGGCCGAGGCGCTCGGTGCCGGTGTGGTCGTGCGTGCGCAGCACGAGGTCGAGGAGCGCGGCCGCCTGCGAGGCGAGGTCGCGCGCCCGGCTCGTCGAGCTCTCGCGCGAGGCGATCACGAGGATGGCGGTGAGGTCTTCGCCGGGGCCGACCGGATGCACCTGAAGTCCGGGGTGCCGCACGCGCACCGGACGGTTGAACGCGACGGCGACCGCGTCCTGCACGTGCAGCCCGCCGGCGCCCGCGGTCGTGATGACCTGGCCGTACGCGTCGAGCAGCACCGCCCAGCCGTCGATGCGGTGGGCGAGTTCGGCGATGACCGCCTTCGCGCCGCCGCGGCGGGCGACCTGCGTGAGCACCTTCGTGCCGTTCGTCACGAGGCGGTCCTCGGCGGCCTGATCGGCCGCGAGGAGGGCGACGAGCGTCGGGAGGATCGCGGACCCGCGGTCGGGCGCGCCGACGAGGGCGGTGACGCCGGCGCCGGCCAGCGCGGTGCGGAGCGCGGGGTCGTCGGCCCTGGTCACGAGCACGGCATCTGCGAGGGCCTCGGCTCGGGCGTCTCCGGCGGCGAGCGCCTCGAGCAGCTCGTCGCGCTCGCCGATGACGAGGGTGGCGAAGGACGGGTGGACCGCGACCGAGAAGTCGTCGAGCGCCACCACCGAATCGACGGGCCTCGACGGTTCGACGCGACCCGGCAGCACCGCGGCGCCGAGCGTCGAGGCCAGGGAATCGAGTCGACGGGCCATGAATCGAGTGTAAGAGATGTCGAAGGATGAGGGCCCGACCCACACTTTCTCGCAGTGCCGAACCGCCGTCGGTCTGCCTAGCATCGGCATGCCCAGCAACAGATCCAAGGGAGCATCAATGAAAGCCATCGTCTTCCGGCAGCCGGAGACGCCGATCGAGGTCGCCGACGTCGACCTCGCCGCCCCCAAGGCCGGCGAAGTGCGCGTCAAGATCGCCGCGGCCGGCGTCTGCCACTCCGACCTGCACGTGAAGCGAGGGGAGTGGGACGCCCCGGCACCGCTCGTCATGGGTCATGAGGGCTCGGGCGTGGTCGTCGAGCTCGGCGAGGGCGTCACGTCGCTCGCCGTCGGCGACCACGTCGTGCTCAGCTGGGTGCCGCCGTGCGGCGAGTGCCGCTACTGCCTCTCGGGCCACGAGGCCCGTTGCCAGAAGGTCGCCACGGTCGTCGCGCCGAAGGGCGTGCTCTTCGACGGCACCTCGCGCCTCGAGCAGGACGGCGAGCCGGTGCACCACTACCTCGGCGTCTCGTCGTTCGCCGAAGAGGTCGTCGTGCCCGCGTCGGGCGCGGTCAAGGTGCGCGACGACGCCCCCCTCGACGTGATCGCGGTCGTCGGCTGCGCCGTCGCCACCGGTGTCGGCGCGGTGCTCAACACCGCCGCCGTCGAGCCGGGTTCGACGGTCGTCGTGATCGGGTGCGGCGGTGTCGGCCTGAACGTCGTGCAGGGCGCCAAGCTCGCGGGCGCCGAGCGCATCGTCGCGATCGACGTGCTGCCCGAGAAGACGAAGCTCGCGCTCCAGTTCGGCGCCACCGACCGCATCGACGCCTCGCAGGGCGACGCGGTCGAGCAGCTGTTCGAACTCATCCCCGACGGCGTCGACTACGCCTTCGACGCGATCGGCCGCACCGTGACGACCGAGCAGGCGATCCGCATGCTCGGCCTCGGCGGCGCCGCCGTGATCGTCGGGCTGCCGCCGACCGGTGCGAAGGCCTCCTTCGAGCCGCTCGTGCTCGCCGAGGCCGACCAGCGCATCCTCGGCTCGAACTACGGTTCGGTCCGCCCCTCGATCGACATCCCCGCGCTCGTCGACCGCTACATGGACGGCCAGCTGAAGCTCGACCCGCTCATCTCCGCCCGCCGGCCCCTCGCCGAGGCTGCCGAGGCGTTCGAAGACCTCGAATCGGGCGAAGCACTGCGAACGCTGCTCATCCCGTAGCCCGCCATCCCCGCCGCCCCCGGCACACCCGACCGACCCACCGACTCATTGGAGAGTTCGACATGACCGTCCCCACCCAGGCCGGCGCCCCCGCGCAGGCCCCCGTCGACGCGGGCCTGCGCCGCGGCGTCATGAGCGGCCCCGAGCTGGCCGCGCAAGCCATCGCGAACATCGCGCCGAGCGCCGTCATCGCGTTCACGGCCGCCGGCATCTACCTCGGCGCCGGCAACGGCACGATGCTCTCGTTCGTGCTCGCGACCCTCGTGATCCTCGCCGTCGGCTACTGCGTCGCGGTGTTCGCGAAGCGCCACGCCTCGGCGGGCTCGCTGTACACCTACGTCGCGAAGGGCCTCGGCCCGTTCGGCGCGTACCTCGCGGGCATCGCCCTGCTCGTCGGCTGCTGGGGCATCGCGGCCGGCTCGCTCGGCGGCGCCGTCTCGTACATGAACCAGTTCCTCGTGCTCATCGGCATCCCGGCCGAGGGCGTCGGCTGGTCGATGGCGCTCGCCGTGGTGCTCGGCGGCCTCGCGACGCTGTTCACCATCCGGGGCATCCGGCTCTCGGCGCGCGTCTCGCTCGTGCTCGAGCTCGTCTCGGTCACGATCATCCTCGTGCTGCTCGTGCTCGCCCTCGTCTGGGCCGGCCCGGCTGCATGGGACCCGGCGCAGTTCTCGCTCGAGGGCGTGCCGTTCCAGGGGGTCGCCGCGGGAATGGTGCTCGGCATCCTCGGTTTCGTCGGCTTCTCCTCGGCCGATGCGCTCGGCCGCGAGGCGAAGAACCCGTACACCGCGATCCCGCGAGCGATCATGTGGAGCGCGGTCACGGTCGGCATCCTCTACGTGTTCTCCGCGTACACGCAGATCGCGATCCTCGGCGAGGACCTCGCGACCGTCGCGAGCCCGCTCGAGGCGATCGCGACGCAGATCGGCATGCCGGCCTGGTTCGCGCCCGTCCTCACCTTCGGCGTCGGCGCCTCGTTCTTCGCCGTCGTCGTGGCCCCCCTCAACGTCGTCGGCCGCATCGTCTACGTGATGGGCAAGGAGGGCGTCGTGCCCGAGCGCTTCGGCCGCACCCACGATCGTCACCTCACGCCGCACCGCGTGCTGCTCGTCGCCGGCCCCGCCGCGATCGCGCTCGACCTCGTGCTCCTCGGCATCGGCGTGAACCCGATGGACATCGTCGTGTGGGTCGACACCTACGGCACCTACGGCTACATGGTCGCGTACGCGCTCGTCGCGATCGCCTGCGTCGCCTACACGCGCCGCGAGAAGATGCGCAACGGCCTCGTCTGGTTCTGCGCGGTCGTGTCGGTCGGCGCGATGGCCTACGTGTTCTTCGCGAACGTCTGGCCGGTGCCGGCGTGGCCGCTGAACGTCATCCCGTACCTGTTCCTCATCACGATGGTCGCGGCGCTCGCCTGGTACCTGCACCTCGCGAAGCACCGCCCCGCGGTCATCGCGGCGATCGGCAACACCGAGACCGACGCGCTCGAGGGCGTCGGCTGAGTCTCGTCGAACGACGACGGATGCCTCCCCGCGAACCCGCGGGGAGGCATCCGTCGTTCACCGGGCGTCGGCCCGGTCAGCCGTGCTCGAGCTCGAGCGAGAACTCGACGAACCCGTCGGGTTCGACCGAGACGAAGCCGAGGTCGGGCGCCTCGACCCCGAAATCGGCGAAGGTGATCGGGATGCTCCCGGCCACCTGGCCGCCGGCGCCGTTCAGCACCGCCTCGAGCACCACGGTGACGGCCCGCGTCACGCCCGCGAGGGTGAGCTCGCCCGTCGCCGTGACCTGCTGCACCTCGCCGGCGGTCGGGGCCGTCGCCACCGTGATCGGTTCGGTGAGCACGAAGCCCGCCGTCGGGAACTCGTCGGCGCGCATCGCGGTCGAACGGAAGTAGTCGTCGCGGTTGCCCGAGTCGGTCGCGATCGAGGCCACGTCGACGGTGAACGAGGCGTCGGTGAGCGTGAGCCCGTCCACCGTGAGCTCGCCAGTGACCTCCTCGGTGCGGCCGGTCACCGTCACGTCGGTGCCGTTCAGCACCTCGTCGACGCGGTACCCCGCGAAGGAGCCGTCGGCCACGACCCAGGCGCCGCTGAGGTCGCCGGTCGCGCCCGAGGCATCCGCCGCGCTCGAGTCGGTGGGGGAGACGGTGACGCTCGGGGCGGCGTCGGCCTCGCCGACGATGACGTCGCGATAGATGATCGGGCCCGCGATCGCCGCGGTCGCACCGAGGGCGAGCGCCCCCGCGAGAATCGAGGCGGTGATGATCTTCGTGCGCTTCTGCATGCGGCTCCTGCTCGGGGCGTGGGGTCGTCGGAGTTCGAGCATGGCGCACGAACGTATGAGAACGCATTGAATCGCCGACGAAGGTTCACAGATGACGGCGGATGGCGCAGACTGGCGCCATGAGCGATGAAGCTTCGGGGGCGGGGTCCGTGCGCGACGCCACGGGGGAGTCCGATCCGCCCGGCCCCGATCCGCACGTTCTCGGGCCTGGCCTGCTGCCGACGCCCTTCACCGCCGCGGAGATCCACGCGGCGAGCGGCTCGGGCAAGACCATCCGCCTCGAGGTCGAGCTTCCCGACGGCGATCGCTTCGAGCGCGTGAACCGCTTCACCGAGCTCGACGACGAAGGCGCCACGCTGTCGCAGTGGCGCCTCGACGGCGACGGCGCCGTCGACGGGCCGGTGACGAGCGAGCGGGTGACGTGGCTCGAGCTGCAGGAGCACGCGGCGTTCCCCGCCGAGCACACGACGCGCGGCGCCGAGGTGCTCGAACTGCCGATCGGCCGCGTCGAGTGCGTGCGGTACGAGGTCGAGCACGGGGAGAACCGGCAGAACGTCTCTCGGTTCTGGTTCGCGCTCGCACACCCGGGCATGCCCGTCCGCTACGAGATCCCGATGCCGTCAGGGGTCGTGCGCACGACCGTCGTCGCGATCGAGGTCATGCCGCGGCCCGGCGGATAGCGGAGCATTGCGAGGCCGGGTGCGGGGTCTCGATACGGTCGCTCCGCCCCCTACTCGACCGGCATGGAAGCCGTCGGCCGCCAACCGAGGCTCGGCGCGACGTGCTCGGCGAACGCGGCGACGAGCCGCAGGTTGAACTCGACGCCGAGCTGGCTCGGGATGGTCAGCATGAGCGTGTCGGCCTCGCGGATCGCGGCGTCGCGCAGCAGCTGCTCGACGAGCTTGTCGGGCGTGCCGGCGTAGGTCTTGCCGAACGTCGAGCGGATGCCGTCGATCATGCCGACGCCATCGCCGTCCTGCCGTCCGCCGAAGTAGAGCTCGTCCTCGGCGGTCGTGATCGGGAAGATCGAACGGCTCACCGAGGTGCGCGGTTCGCCGGGATGCCCCGCCTCGCGCCACGCGTCGCGGAAGGCCCTGATCTGCTGCGCCTGCAGCTCGTCGAACGGCAACCCCCGGTCTTCGGTGAGCAGCGTCGACGACATGAGGTTGACGCCCGCGCGCCCGGCCCACTCGGCCGAATCGCGGTTGCCGGCGCCCCACCAGATGCGTGAGCGCAGGCCGGGCGAGTAGGGCTCGATGCGCTGCATGCCGCGGCCGCCGAACGGCGAGGAGGCATCCAGCTCGGCCATGCCCTTGCCCTCGATCGCCTCGAGGAACCGGGCGAAGTGCTCGCGCGCGAGGTCGGCGCCGCGCGGGTCCTGCGAGCCCGTGTAGCCGAATGCCTCGTAGCCGCGCACGACCGACTCGGGTGATCCCCGGCTCACGCCGAGGGCGAGTCGCCCGCCCGAGATGAGGTCGACGGCCGCGGCGTCCTCGGCGAGGTGCAGCGGGTTCTCGTACCGCATGTCGACGACGCCGGTGCCCATCTCGATGCGCTCGGTGCGTGCGGCGATCGCTGCGAGCAGCGGCATCGGCGAGGCCTGCTGGCGCGCGAAGTGGTGCACGCGGAAGTAGACGCCGTTGACGCCCAGCTCATCCATGCCCTGGGCGAGGTCGATCGCCTGCAGCATCGAGTCGGCCGCGGAGAGCTCGCGCCCGCCGCCGAGGGGTCCGTAGTGTCCGAATGAGAGCGTTCCGAAGCGTTCCACGTGAAACCGGAACGCCGTGCCGCGCACGTCTATTCCTACGCATGGATGCCTCGGCCGACGCGCGGTCGGGCGGTCGACGCGTGGGACTCGCCTCAGGCTCGCGACCGGCGGCGTCGCAGGCCGGCCCCGATCACGAGCAGGGCGATTCCGCCTGCGAGTGCGGGAGCGAGTGGGAGACCCGTGGCCGGAAGGCCCGCGGGGCCCGGAGGTGCGGGCGGAACCGTGGCGGGCGAGGTGGGAGTCGGTGTCGGCGTGGGGGTCGGGGTCGAGCCCGGGATCACCGTGATCGTCGCGGTCGCGGGTGGGGAGATCACCGGTCCGCCGGGCGCCTGGGCGGTCGCGGTGGCGACGTTCGTGACCGAACCGGCATCGGCGTCGGCCTCGGTGACGGTGTAGCTGCCCCGGCACACGGTGGTGTCGCCGGGTTCTCCGGCCGGGGCGAGCTCCTGTGCGTCGCAGACGATCCCGGAGATGCGGTCGTCGTCGATGACGAGGTCGGCGACCGGGATCGTCGAGAGGTTGGCGACGTCGTAGGTGTAGTCGGCGACCTCGCCCGGGGTGTAGCTCCGCGAGTCGTCGACCGTCTTGGTGAGCTGCAGCTGCACGAGCGGATCGACCGCCTGCACGACGACGTTCCGGATGAGGTGCACGTCGTTGAACAGCCCGGTCGAGGCGCTGAAGCCGAACTTGTAGCTCGCGGGCGCGGGTTGCGGGGCGGCGAACTCGAGGACTTGGACGGAGCCGGCGCCGTCGTTGAAGTCGATCGACACGGTGACCTGCGGATCGGGAGCCGGCGAGATGTGCACCGTCACCGTTCGGCGGGTCGGCTCGAGGAGCGCCGCCGCCTCGGCCGGGGTCGCCCCGGTGAGGTCGGGGGCCGGTCCGTGGAGTTCGCCCGGGAGGGTCGAGGTCCACGGACCCGTCGTCGTGAACTGGTCGGCGGTCGCCGTCAGGAAGCAGTAGCCCTGGGTGCCGTCGCCCGGGCCGCGCACGGTCACCATGTTCTCGCCGGGCGCCGGGTTGTAGAACGCCTCGCCGGAGGGGGAGCGCACCTCGCAGCCGTCGCCGCGCCGCTCCCAGTCGCCGAAGAAGTTGCCGAGCACGTCGAGGCCGATGCCGAGGTAGCCGCCCTCGACGCCGGGCAGGAACGGCGGGTTCGGTTCGAAGCCGGGTTCCTTCTGGGCGTAGCCGAGGCTGCCGCCGAATGCGCCGGGGGCGTCGAGCGTGGTCTCGCCGTCGACGAGGAAGAAGGCGATCCCGTCGGCGGCGGCGATCGTGTTCGACCCGTACTGCCATTGCTCGAAGGTGATCTCGACGCCCTGCGTCGCGGGGATCGGCACGTCGTAGAGCACCGCGCCGGCTTGGTCGTTCAAGCGGTCGGTCAATCGGAGGAAGCCGTCGGGTGCGGCGTCGTTCGGCGGGGCCGCGGGGCCCGGTGCCGGGCAGCCGAGCACCGGGTGCAGCCCGACGGGGGTCGCGAGCACGGTCGGCGCGCCCGTCAGACAGGCCGAGCCGTACGCCTGGAAGCCGTCGATCGTCGTCGCCCCGCGGAAGTCCTCGTCGACGACGATCGGCCCGGACGCGGCGGCGAAGGCGGGCACCGCACCGGCGGCGGCGCCGCACAGCAGGGCTCCGGCGATGATGGCGATGCCGGCCGTCGTTCGAGCGCGCGTTCGTCTGCCCCCCATGACGTCAGCATAGGTGAGATGCCGAAGATATGGCAGGTGAGCGGCGGAATCGCGGGATGTGGAGGCGCCGGCGCCACGCCGACGACGCTGGCGCGCCCCGTGGCATCCGTCTACCGTGAAGGCGGGGGAGATTCCGGGCGGAATCCGGAATACCGGCCCACTTCGCAAAGTTGAGTTCAGTAGACTCAAGTTTTGAACGAAGGGAGCAATGAGTGGCAAACATGCAGGGCGCGCCGAACACGCAGGAAGAGCAGAAGTCGGCGCTCGAACAGTTCGGCGTCAACCTGACCGACCTCGCGAAGGCCGGCAAGCTCGACCCGGTGATCGGCCGTGACGCCGAGATCCGGCGTGTGAGCCAGGTGCTGACGCGCCGCACGAAGAACAACCCCGTGCTCATCGGCGAGCCCGGCGTCGGCAAGACCGCCGTCGTCGAAGGCCTCGCCCAGCGCATCGTCGCGGGCGACGTCGCCGAGTCACTGAAGCACAAGCAGCTCGTCTCGCTCGACATCTCGGCCCTCGTCGCGGGCGCGATGTACCGTGGCCAGTTCGAGGAGCGGCTGAAGGCCGTGCTGAAGGAGATCAACGAGGCCGAGGGCGGCATCATCACCTTCGTCGACGAGCTCCACCTGCTGATGGGTGCGGGCGGCGGCGAAGGCTCGGTCGCGGCCTCCAACATGCTGAAGCCCATGCTCGCCCGCGGCGAGCTGCACCTCATCGGTGCCACCACGCTCGACGAGTACCGCGAGTACATCGAGAAGGATGCCGCGCTCGAACGACGCTTCCAGCAGGTGTACGTCGGCGAGCCGAGCGTCGAGGACACGATCGCGATCCTCCGCGGTCTCAAGGGCCGCTACGAGGCCCACCACGGGGTGACGATCTCCGACGCCGCGCTCGTGGCCGCGGCATCCCTGTCGAACCGGTACATCACCGCGCGCCAGCTGCCCGACAAGGCCATCGACCTCATCGACGAGGCCATGTCGCGGCTCAAGATGGAGATCGACTCGTCGCCCGTCGAGATCGACCAGCTCAAGCGCCAGGTCGACCGCATGAAGCTCGAGGAGCTCGCCCTCAAGAAGGAGAAGGACGACGCCTCCAAGGAGCGCCTCGCGAAGCTGCGCGAGACGCTCGTCGAGCAGGAGCGCGAGCTCGCAGGGCTCGAAGCCCGCTGGGCGCGCGAGCGCCAGGGCCTCAACCGCGTCGGCGAGCTCAAGAAGCGCATCGACGAGGCGGTCACCCAGCGCGACCTCGCGCTGCGCGCCGGCGACTACCAGAAGGCGTCGAAGCTCGAGTACGAGACCATCAAGAACCTGCAGCGCGACCTCGAGGCCGCCGAGCAGGCCGATGCCGCAGGCAACGCCGGGGGCGAGCCGCGCATGGTCAACGAGCAGGTCACCGATGAGGACATCGCCGCCGTGATCGCCGCATGGACGGGCATCCCCGTCGGGCGGCTCATGCAGGGCGAGACCGAGAAGCTGCTGCACCTCGAGGCCGAGCTCGGCAAGCGCCTCATCGGCCAGAAGCGGGCCGTGGCGGCCGTCGCCGACGCGGTGCGCCGCTCGCGCGCGGGCATCAACGACCCCAACCGGCCGACCGGCTCCTTCCTCTTCCTCGGCCCGACCGGCGTCGGCAAGACCGAGCTCGCGAAGGCGCTCGCCGAGTTCCTCTTCGACGACGAGCGCGCCATGGTGCGCATCGACATGTCGGAGTACGGCGAGAAGCACTCGGTCTCGCGACTCGTCGGCGCCCCTCCGGGGTACGTCGGCTACGACCAGGGCGGGCAGCTCACCGAGGCCGTGCGCCGGCGTCCGTACTCGGTGATCCTCTTCGACGAGGTCGAGAAGGCGCACCCCGAGGTGTTCGACGTGCTGCTGCAGGTGCTCGACGACGGCCGGCTCACCGACGGGCAGGGCCGCACGGTCGACTTCCGCAACACGATCCTCATCCTCACCTCGAACCTCGGCTCGCACTACCTCATCGACCCCTCGCTGAGTTGGAGCGAGAAGGAGCAGGCCGTCATGCAGACGGTCAGGCAGTCGTTCAAGCCCGAGTTCGTGAACCGCCTCGACGACCTCGTCGTGTTCTCGGCCCTCAGCGAGCAGGACCTCGCCGAGATCGTGAACCTCTACATCGACCGGCTCACCGCCCGGCTGCGCGACCGGCGACTCGCGCTCGGCGTCACCCCCGACGCGCGCGCCTGGCTCGCCGAGCGCGGCTACGACCCGCTGTACGGGGCACGGCCGCTGCGTCGGCTCATGCAGCGCGAGATCGACGACCGGCTCGCCCGGGCGCTGCTCGACGGCAGCATCCGCGACGGCGACACGGTCGTGGTCGGGCTCGCCGACGACGGGGAGTCGCTCACGGTGACTCGCGCGGACGAGGCGGCCGACGCGAACGGCGACGGCGCGGGCTTCGACGACGAGATCGTCGAGGCCGAGCTGCTCGACGACTGAGTTCGCTCCGGGGCATCCGATCGCATGGCGGCGGATGCCCCGTCGTCGTGTCCGGGCGGATGGGTTGCCCCCAGTCCGGGGGAGTGGGGCGCCATACGTCCCCCGATCCGCGTGGTCGATGTCCCCCGTGGGTAACGTGACGGCCGGCTCGTCCGAGGGCCGCGCCGCGGGGCGATCGGGGGGAACGTCCCGCGGATCCCCGGCGTCCCTCCGGAGGTCGTCGTGACCCGTTCATCTGCCGTGGTTGCCGCACTCGCCGCATCCGCGCTCATCGTCGCCCAGCCCGTCGCCGCGTTCGCGGCACCCGGCGCGGAAGCGCCACCCGATCCAGCCGAGGAGTTCGGCACCGCGCTCGTGGCGTACGACGGCGCCGGCGACGTGCGCTCGGTGCTGAACCCGACCGGGCCGCTCACCGAACCCTCGGACGCGGCCGCCGAGGACATCGCGCTCGGCTATCTCGCCGAGCATCGCGACGCCTTCGGGCTCGACGGCGCCGGGCTCGAATCGCTCACCGTCGACGAGGTCATCACCGACCCGAACGGCGTCAGCTACGTGCAGCTGCGGCAGGCCGTCGACGGGATCCCGGTGCACCAGGCCGTCATCACCGCGAGCGTCGACGTCGACGGGAGGCTCGTGCATCTCGGCGGCACCACCGCCGACGTCGCGCCGGCGACTCCCGCTGCAGCCGAGGTGACCGCGGCGGAGGCGATCGCCGAGGCCGCGGTCGTGGCATCCGGTGCCGAGGTCGTCGCCGAGGACCTGCCGGACGCCGCGCAGACGACCGAACGCGACAGCGTCGAGGTGCCGAACTCGATCGCCGTCGAGGGACTCGTCGATCCGACGCCGTTGAAGGCCGAGCAGCGCTGGTACATGGACGACGACGGGCGCAGCCTGCGGCTCGCCTGGGTCACCGACGTCGAGGTCTCGGGCGAGGTGTGGGTCGAGTCGGTCGTCGACGCCGCCACCGGCGAGGTCCTCGCCGAATCGAGCCGCTACGCCGAGGTCGGCCCCGAGGGCGACGTCTTCGACGAGGAGCATCCCGAGGCTGCGGGCGCCTCGCGCGAACTGCACCCGTTCACGGGCATCAACGGCACGTGGGTCGACGACACGACCACGAGCGGCAACAACGTGAACGCGTATCGCGACCTCGACGACAACGACGCGAACGACGAGTACCAGCCGGACACCCCGGCCTCGGGCGACCCCGGCTACCAGGTCTTCGACTACCCGTTCACCGACGCCTGGGCGGTGAATTCCGACTCGAGCCAGGCGAGTCTCGACGCCGACCTCGACGCGATCATCACGCAGCTCTTCTACTACACGAACGTGATGCACGACTACACCTACGAGCTCGGCTTCACCGAGGCGTGGCGCAACTTCCAGGTCGACAACTTCGGCAACGGCGGCAGCGACGGCGACCCCGTGCTCGCCGAGGCGCAGGACGGCTGGGACTTCGGCTGCGTCGACAACGCGTCGAACCCGATCCGCTGCATGAACAACGCGAACTTCGGCACACCGGGTGACGGCTCGAGCCCGCGCATGCAGATGTACATGTGGTCGCTGCCGTTCCGCGACGGCTCGCTCGACGGCGACGTCATCGCGCACGAGTTCGGTCACGGCGTCTCCACGAGGCTCGTCGGCGGCGGCAGCTTCGACTACGGCGACGACCAGACCGGCGCCCTCGGCGAGGGCTGGAGCGACGTGGTCTCGTACCTGAAGTGGAACGACGCCGTGGTCGGTGAGTACGTCACCGGCGACGCGACCACCGGCGTGCGCAACGTCGCCTACGACACCTCGCCGCTCGTCTACTCGGACTACAACGCGTACGTGCCGGGGCCGAACACCTCGCCGCACGGCAACGGCACGATCTGGGCGACCATGGTCTACGCCGTGCGCGCATTCCTCGGCGTGCCCGTCACCGAGCAGCTCGTCATCGACGGCATGAAGAACACCGCGGGCGGCGCGAAGCCCACCTTCGTCGACGCGCGCAACGGCCTGCTCGCGGCCGACATCGCGACCAACGGCGGCGACAACGTCTGCGCCATCTGGTCGGCGTTCGCGCAGCGGGGACTCGGTGAGGGCGCGGTCGCAGCGGGCACGAACGGCCATGCCGCGCAGGTGAACGACAACACCCTGCCCGCCGCTTGCGCACCGACCGCCGACGCGGGTGGCCCCTATGCCACCGACGAGGGCACGGACGTCGCCGTGTCGGGCTCCGGCTCGAGCGCGGGCAGCGACCCGAGCGCCGGCGCGATCTCGGCGTGGGAGTGGGACTTCGACGGCGACGGGCAGTACGACGACGCCTTCGGCTTCAACCCCTCGTTCGACCGGGTCGGGCAGGACGGCACGTTCACGATCGGGCTGCGGGTCACCGACCTGTACGGCAACACCTCGACCGACACGGCCGAGGTCGACGTGGCGAACGTCGAGCCGACCGTGGCGATCGACCCGGTCGCGCCGCTCGACGAGGCGACGCGCACCGCGACGATCACGGGCCTGATCACCGACCCCGGCTGGCTCGACGACCTGTCGGCGACGATCGACTTCGACGACGGCGCCGGCCCGCAGCCGCTGACGGGGGTCGAGGAGAACGCCCGGCCCGACGCGTCGCTCGCCTTCGAGACGAGCCACGACTACGGTGACGACGGGGCGTTCGACGTCGAGGTCTGCGGCTCGGACGACGACGTCACCGTGTGCGAGTCGGTCGTCGTCGCGGTCGCCAACGTCGACCCGTCGATCACGATCGACACCTCTGGCACGCAGAGCTACGACGGGGTCGAGGCGTTCGTGCTCGATGCGGGCGGCAGCGTCACGATCCCGGTGACGGCGACCGACCCGGGCAGCGACGACCTCACCGTCGTCTGGGACTGGGACGACGGCACCACGAGCGACGAGACCTCGCTCGTGAACCCGCCGGCGCTCGATCCGCCGAAGTCGCCGACCGTGCAGCCGCGCGACGTCGAGCTCTCGGCCGATCACGTCTACATCGAGGCCTGCCTCTACGACCTCGTCACCGAGGTGACCGACGACGACGGCGGCTCGGCGGCCGACGAGGCGGCGATCGTGGTCGTCGGCGACGGCACGAAGTCGAAGCAGCACGGGTGGTGGCTGAACCAGATGCGCGTGAAGAACGGCAACGACTTCACGACCGCCGAGCTCGAGTGCTACCTCGACATCGCGGTGTTCTTCAGCACCGTGTTCGACACCCCGCTCGACCGCGACGACGCCGTGGCGATCTTCCACTCGCCGCCGAAGAACGACGCGGCCGAGCAGTTCGACCAGTTCCTGCTGGCGGCCTGGCTGAACTTCGCGAACGGCTCGGTCGACCTCGCGACGCCGGTCAAGGTCGGCGGCGTGACGACGACATGGGGCGACGCGATGCTGGACGTCGAGACGGTGCGCACGAACCCCGCCTCGACCCCGCAGCAGCTGCGGCAGGCGAAGGGCACGCTCGCCTCGCTGGCGACGACCAGCGGCTGAGCGTTCGCGCCGAGCGGCCACGCGGCATCCGTTTTTGCATCGGATGCCGCGTGGCCGTGTCGCTGCGGCGCCCGAATCGCTAGGTTTGGCCCTGAACGACGGTTCGAAGGGGGAGTCATGTCGGAGCAGTTCGAAACGGGTGGAGCGGTGCTCAACCGCACCCAGGTCAATGTGGTGCGACTCACGGGGCTCGCCGGCATCATCGGCGGCATCTTGTTGGTCGTCGTCGCGGTCGTCGCTTGGTTCGCGGTGTCGGCGCAGTTGCGGGCCGAGAACATCGTGATCTCCGACGACGCCCCGATCTTCGCCGGCAAGGTCGTCGACGGGCCGATCGACGCCTACGTGCAGGCGGAGGTCATCAACACGCACGCCCTCGAGATGGCCGACGGCCAGACGTACGCCGAGCTCGACATGGACGACCCGGTCCGGGCGACGGTCATGGACGCCTCGTTCCTGCGTGCCTCGCTGTTCACCTCGGTGGTCGCGTTCGGCGTGGCGCTGTTCGCCGCCGGTGCCGGGGTGCTGTTCCTGTTGTTCGGCTGGTCGATCCGCGTACTCGTGCCGCCGCTGCCGAAGACGTCGTAGCGGCCGCTCAGTCGGAGACGGGCTCGGGCGGCGCGGGCGTCGCCTGAGCCTCGGGCACGCCGTTCGCCGCTGCGGGGATCCGTCGTTCGACGGCGAGGGCGAGCAGCATGATGCCGACGCAGCCGATCACCATCACCGCGATGTACCAGGCGTCGAGGCCGTGCTCGAGCAGCACGCCCGCGGCGACCGGCCCGGCGATCGCGCCTCCCTGGAAGGCCGCCGAGTTGATCGCGTTGTAGCGCCCGCGATTGCGGTCGGAGGCGAGGTCGTTGTAGACCGCCGGCACCGTCGGCTGCAGCATGGTCTCGCCGAAGGCGAAGACGCCCATGAAGGCGAGCACGCCGATCGCGGCGGCGAGCGTGTCGGGCAGGAGGCCCGCGCCGCCGAGCAGCAGCCAGGAGACGGCCCACACGAGCGCCATGACCTGCATGACGCGGGTGCGGCGGTGCCCGCTGATGAGTTTCAGCACGGCGAACTGCAGCAGCACGATGACGGCGGTGTTGATGGCGAACGCGAAGCCGATGACCTGCGTGGAGACTTCGGCGACCTGGCGCGCGAAGGCCGGGAATCCCGCCTCCATCTGGCCGTAGCCGATGAAGACCGCGATGAAGGTGAGCAGCGTCAGCCACAGCACGACCGGCTGCCGGATGATCTCGCGGTAGCCGCCGACGGGCGGGGCGTCTGCGTCGTGCTCGGCGTGCGTGCGCACGTGGCGCAGCGGGCCGAGGAGCAGCGCCATCGGGATGAGGCTCGTGGCTGCGTCGACCAGGAAGATGGTCGTGAACGTGCCCGGGTCGTCGACGTCGATGAAGAAGCCGCCGACGATGCCGCCGACCCCGATGCCCAGGTTGACGAGGGCGAAGTTGATGCCGAAGTACTGCTGGCGCAGCTCGCCCTCGACGATCGAGGCGATGAGCGCGTTGAAGCCCGGCCACGAGACGCCGAAGTTGATGCCGATGAGCACGAGCGCGACGGCGGCGACGGCGGGGGTCGTCGCGAAGGCGAGGAGCGCGCAGCCCACGATCATCGCGGTGAGGCCGACGAGCAGCACGATCCGGGCGCCGAAGCGATCGATGAGGGTGCCGCCCGGGCCCGTCACGACGAGCCCGGTGATCGCGATCAGGCTCATGAGCGCGCCCGACAGCCCGAGCTCGAAGCCACGCACCTCGTGCAGGTAGATGATCGTGAACGGCAGCGTGAGACCGCGCCCGAGCGTCTGGATGGCGACGGTCGACAGCAGCCAGCGCCCCTCGGTCGGCAGGGCGGCCCAGAACGTCTTCATGCCGGTCACTCAGACATCTTGGCGGAAACCACCGACATCGGCGGACCGGGGCGGCGGTACGCTTCGAGCATGAGCGCACTGCTCGGCCGCCTCGAGGCCGAAGACGACGAGTTGCGGTTCGCCGCGTTCACCCTCGACGACGCCTGGGTGCTCGGCACCCGGCTGCGTGCGACCGCCGCGGAGCGCGGCCTGCCGATCGCGATCGCCATCTGGTTCGGCCGGCAGCGCGTCTTCCACGCGGCGCTGCCCGGCGCGAGCGCCGACAACGACGGCTGGCTCGACCGCAAGCACCACGTCGTCGAGCGCTACGGCACCTCGTCGTTGCGGGTCGGCGAGGAGTTCCGCGCGAAGGGCGAGGACTTCGACACCCACGCGCGGCTCGATCCGCAGCAGTACGCCGCGCACGGCGGGGTCGTGCCGCTGCGGCTCGTCTCGGGCGCGCTGATCGGCGCGGTCGGCGTCTCGGGGCTCCCGCAGCTCGACGACCACGAACTCGTCGTCGAGCACCTCCGCGCGATGCTGGGCGAGACGCCCGAGCGGTGACGGTCCGCCCAGGTTCTCACCCGGACGGATCGCCGCCGCCGGCGGCTCACTGAGCCGACTGGTTGCCGCGACCCGGGTCGACCCCCGGGGGGAGCACGCGCAGCGCGATCAGACCAGGGTCGCCCTCGGCCCACCCGGTGGTGATCGCCACGTACCGCGCCGTCGCATCGACGACCGCTGACCCGCGCGGCGCACCGGCCTTGATCGATCCGACCTCGCGGAACGTGATGCCGTCGTCGCTCACCGATACGGTCGCCGCCGGGGCGCCCCCGTCGTCCCACTGCGTGGTGACGGTGCCGATCGGCTGCGCCGAGCCGAGGTCCGAGACCATGCGGCCGTCCGCCCCCGGGGTCCACGCGGTGCGGGTGTCGCCGTCGACGGCGGCCTGCGGCGAGGTCATGCCCTCGGGCAGCACGGATGCCGGGAACGTGAGCGTGCTCAGCGCCAGGTCGGGCACCGGGAACGGGGTGGCGCCCGAGAAGGACGTCGCGGCCGCGACCTTCGGCTTTCGCACGGGCAGCGTCCGTGTCTCGCCGGTCTCGACGTTCGTCACGTCGAGCGTCGGCGGGACGGCTGCCGCGTCCCCGCCGTCCGGCCTCACGACGCGCACCGTGCGGCCGTCGAGCACCGACACCGAGACGCCGGCCGCCCGGGCGGCGGCCACGGTCGGCACCGTGGCGCGGGGAGCGAGCACGACGGCGTCGCCCGCGGGCACCGTGACGGTGAGGTTCGAGGCATCCGATCCGAGCACCTGGTCGCCGGCGAACAGCGCCACGGTGTCGCCGACGTAGGGGACCGTGACGTCGGTCGTGACGTCGGCGCCGGTGAGGTTGAAGGCGGTGAGGTAGCCGTCGAGCGAGCTCACGAGCAGTCCGTCGGCGCTCGGCTGCGGCGCGGCGTCCTGCGCGGCCGTCGCGTCGGCATCGCCAGGCACCATCTCGACGAGCATCGGGTCGTCTCCGCCGCCAAGGCGCACGGTGTTGATCCCCTCCTTCTCGCTCGACACGGTGATCGGGGCCTGTCCCCCGCGCACGACGTAGCCGGCCGTGCCCTCGACGTTGATCCACGACCCCTCGGTCGTGGTGACCTGGTCGCCCGTGTAGCGGAAGCTCGCGGCATCCTGCCAGGCCTCACCGTCGGCCGAGACCTGGATGCGGTACTCGCGACCAGCCGAGACCTCCCAGCCCAACTGCACCTGCGCGATCGCGGTGGGGGCGCCGAGGTCGACCTGGATCCACGAGTCGGCCCGGGTGCGGTCGGCGCGCGACACGGCCCAGCGCGAGGCGGGATCGCTGTCGGTCACGCTCGACGGGGCGCGTCCCGAGTCCGAGCTCGATGCCGTCGCAGGCTTGCCCGCCGCGGCGTCGACACCGGTCGCCGTCAGCGCGCGCATCGAGTAGAGCGAGTAGCCGTAGGCGGGGTCGCCCTGCACGCCCTGCATGCGCACGAACCTCGCCTCGACCGGAGCCGGGTCGGTTGAGCCCGCCGGGGTCAGGTCGACGGTGTCGAGGCGTGCGACGTTGGCGTCGGCGCTGCCCGTGTAGGCGGTCTGTGTGGTCCAGGTCTGACCGTCGGACGAGGTCTGCACGAGATAGCGCTCCCCGGCGCTCGCCTCCCAGGCCAGACGCACCGAACCGACGGTCCGCTCCGCGCCCAGGTCGACCTGGATCCACGAGTCCGCACGCGTGCGCTCGGCGACGGCCACGGCCCAGCGGGAGGCGGGATTGGCATCGGTGACCGTCGAGGCCCGACGGGCCGGGTCTTCGCTCGACGCGGTCGCGGGTCGTCCGGCGGCGAGGTCGGTCGTGGCCTCGGCATCCGTCCCGTAGGCGTGCAGCGAGTACAGGGAGTAGCCGTAGCGGGCGTTGCCCTGCTGGCCCTGGATGCGTACGAAACGCGCCGACACCGGGTCGAACGACAGGTCGTCGATGCGGGCGGCGTTCGCGTCGGCCGGGTTCGGCGGCGTCACGACGGGCAGGGTGTCGGTGGCCGACCCCTCGGCCGTGGAGTAGGTGCGCGAACCGTCGAGGCCGTTGTAGCCGCCGAGGTCGAGGTTGCGCACCGAGACGGTGCCGTCCTGCCAGCCGGCGCCGGTCGAGGCGTACAGGGCCGCACCGCTCGGCAGCGTCACCTGGCCCGCGTAGCCGTCGCCGATGCGGAAGACGGATGCCGTGCCCTCGAAGCCGTCGCGCGGCCCGGTGTAGGTGCTCGTGCGTCGCTCGTCGACGGTCGCCGCCGAGTTCGGGTACAGGTAGGGCGTCGCGCCCGAGAGTGCGAACAGCCACGAGTCGTGGCCCGGGGCCCAGGGGAACTTCAGGAAGCCCTTCTTGCTGGATGCCGCCGCCCACGCATTCGCGGACTGCTGGACCGTGAGGCCGGGGCCGGCGCCGAAGTCGCGCACACCCGCGAGCCCGGCGAAGAACTCGTCCTGCGGCGTGGGCTGCACGACGCCTTCGGCCGACTCGGCGGCCTCGACGTGCAGCAGGTAGGAGATCGCGATCTCGGCGCGCGCCTCGGGTTCGTACTTGGGCTCGCCCGAGAACTTTGCGAGCCGGTCGACCGGCTTGTACGCCTGGTACGCCTCGAGCGAGGCGGCCATGTTCGCCTCGGCGCGCACGGCGTCGGGGTCGCGCAGCACCTGCCCGAGGAACGCCATCGGGATCACGTCGCGGCCGTAGAGGTACTCGCGGTCGTTGACCATCGGCATGAACGGCTCGCCCTGGTTCGACATCACCATCTCGATCGAGCGCCAGAGTTCGGCCGAGTTCGGCTGGTGCTTCAGGTACTCGGGGACCGGCTGGTCGTTCAGGATGAACTGGATCGCGTTGCGCCCGCCCGAGCGCCAGATGTCGGACTGGTAGTGCGGGCCGAACGATCCGTGGTTCTCGACGAGGTAGGTGTCGTAGATCGTCTGCAGCGTGTTCGTCGACACGGGCTTCCCGGCGACGACGGCCGGGTTGTTGAGGTCGGCGGTGGGCTGTCCGGCGGCGTTGCGCGCCCAGTCGCCGAGCTGCTCGTTCCAGCGTGAGGCATCCGCGTGGTCGGGTGCCCAGGCGAGACCCGGCGCGAGCGCCTGCGTGTACACGCCGGCCTCCTCCTGCGCGGTGTCGCCCTCGTGCTTGCCGGTCGGCCAGTCGGCCGTCCACGAGCCCGAGAGCGGGTCGTCGCCGTGGTCGAGGTCGGACGAGTAGGTCGACTGCCCGACGGCAATCGTCTCGAGGTTCTGCTGCGTCGTGGCGTCGAGCTGATCCCACAGCACCCGCCCCGCGTCGAGGAAATACGACTGGAACGTGGAGTCCCAGAACATCTTCTTGCCCCAGGTGCCGTTCGGGTCGACGAAGCGGTTCTTCGCCGCGTAGTAGCGGATCGTGTCGATCGTGCGCTGGGTGAGCTGGTCCTTCGAGATGCCGGTGACCTCGGGGTCGTAGTCGCCGTGCGTGACGATCACGGCGTTGCCGAGCACGACCGCGAAGTTGAAGTCCTTGAACTGGTAGGCGTTGATCGCCGGATCCCAGACCGTGTTCACCCAGCGCGTGTGGCGCAGCAGGGCGGCGTAGTAGTCGGCCGCGATCTCGTCGGGAGCGCCGAAGGCGACGGCCTTCGCGAACGGGGCGGCGGATGCCTGGGCTGCGGGTGCGAGGGCGGCCGGCGCGAGGCCGGCGAGCGGCGCGGCGAGGGCCGCCGCGATGGCGAGGGCGATGGTGCGGCGCCGTCGGGGTGAGCTCGCGCAGCGAGCGGTGGTGGGGCCGGAGGGGGCCATGGTGTCTCCTGGATTCAGCGGGCCTTCGGGGTGCCACGTGCGGATCGACAGGAGTCACGTATTGGGGTTCTCGGAATGACAGCGCTGTCACAATGGCTGCGGCCAGAGTAGCCCGGGCGCGGGTGGGCGTCAAGCATCGGCGGCGTTCACCCGGTGGTCGTACGATGCGCGCATGACGTTGCGTGCGACGCCCGCCCTCCGTGACGACCTCGTCGTCACGACCGACACCGGTGCCGTCCGCGGGGTCCGCCGCAGCGGGGTGCGCCGTTGGCGGGGCATCCCGTTCGCCGACTCGACCGCGGGCGCCGGCCGGTTCCGCGCTCCGCGCCCCGCGCCCGGCTGGGACGGGATCCGCGACGCCGCACACTTCGGCCCCGTCGCGCCGCAGCTGCGGCGCGGCCAGTTCATCGGGGCGGCCCCGCACCTGCCGCGCAGCGAGGACTGCCTGAGCCTCAACGTCATCGCGCCCGACGACTCGGATGCCACGGGGCCGGGGCGCCCCGTCATGGTGTTCCTGCACGGGGGCGCCTACAGCGTCGGCTCGTCTGGCGAGTACCCGCGCCAGGGCGAGCGGCTCGTGCGCCGGCACGGGGTGGTCTACGTCAGCTGCAACTACCGGCTCGGCGCGCTCGGCTGGCTCGACCTGCGCCGCTACGCGAGCGCGGGGCATCCCATCGAATCGAACCTCGGCCTGCACGACCAGCTCGCCGCGCTCGAGTGGGTGCGCCGCAACATCCGCGCCTTCGGCGGCGACCCCGACCGGGTGACCCTCTTCGGCGAGTCGGCGGGCGCCAACTCGGTGACGACGCTGCTCACCGTGCCCGCGGCCGAGGGGCTGTTCGCCCGGGCGATCGCGCAGTCGTCGCCCGCGAACGCGGTCTACTCGGTCGAGACGGCGCAGGCGTGGGCGGGGGAGTACGTGCGGCTGCTCAGCCGCATCGTCGACGACGACGACCTCGACAGCGAAGCGCCGCAGGACGCCGCCGTCATGCTGCGCACGGCCGACCCGGAGCTGCTCGCCAGGGCGACCACCGAGCTCGCGGTGCGGACGCCCGACGAGAACCCCGGCACGATCAGCCTCGCCCCCGTCATCGACGGCGAGTTCCTGCCCGAGCGGCCGCTCGACGCGTTCAAGGCGGGCCGGGCCCATCGGGTGCCGCTCGTCATCGGCACGAACGACCGCGAGGGCTCGCTCTTCGAGGGGCGCATCGACATCCTCCCGACGACGAAGCCGCGCATCCGCGCCATCTTCGCGAACACGCGCAAGCCCGCGCGCAAGGCGATCAAGCGGCAGTACCCGGGCCTGCCCGAGCGGCGGCCGGCGGCCGACTTCGCCGGCGACTTCACCTTCTGGTACCCGAGCGTGAAGCTCGCCGAACGGCACTCG
This sequence comes from Agromyces sp. NPDC058126, assembly GCF_042884595.1. Taxonomy (NCBI): domain Bacteria; kingdom Bacillati; phylum Actinomycetota; class Actinomycetes; order Micrococcales; family Microbacteriaceae; genus Agromyces; species Agromyces sp. NPDC058126. The sequence goes on from NZ_JBHVTS010000004.1 coordinate 341,775, forward strand.
CGGTTCGCGCCGACGTGGTGCTACCGCTTCGACGCGGCGCCCCGCATGGCGAGGCTGCTCGGCCTCGACGCGACCCACGGCCTCGAGCTCTTCGCCCTCTTCGAGAAGTTCGACACCCCGGTCGGCGCCGGGCTCACGGTGCTCGGCGGGCGGCGGATGTTCCGTGCGGTCGGGCGTCGCATGCAGGCGCACTGGGCCGGGTTCGCCGTGCACGGTGAACCGCGCACCGAGGCGGCCGGATGCCTCGCCTGGCCCCGCTACGACGAGGAGCGGCGGCTCACCCTGATCCTCGACGGCCGCGACCGCATCGAGGCCGACCCGCGCGGCGATCGCCGGATCGCGTGGCAGCGCTTCGTGCCGCACGTGTGAGTCGAGCCGGCTCAGAGCCTCGCGGCCCCGGCGGCCGATTCGCTAGCCTTCCACGCATGTCCACCTCGCACCCCTCGACGGCACCCGCGCCCGACGACGGACGCGCTCCCGTCAGGGCGTCGGCCGAGCGACTCAAGGCCTTCACCGACGCCGTCGTCGCGATCGCCATGACCGTGCTCGTGCTGCCGCTCATGGAGAGCGTGACCGACCTCGGCGGCGAGGGCGGCGGCGTCGCCGAATGGTTCGACCGGCACGGCGGGCAGCTCATGAGCTTCACGCTCAGCTTCGTGCTGATCGCGATGTTCTGGCTGACCAACCACCGCGTCTTCGCACGGCTCGAGCGCACCACGCCGGCGCTGCTCTGGCTCAGCGTCGCGTGGATGTTCACGATCGTCTGGTTGCCCGTGCCCACCGCGATGCTCGGTTCGATGGAGGAGGACGACGCCCAGAAGGCCGTCTACGTCGGCAGCCTCATCGTGACGAGCCTCGTCTCGCTCGCGATCCGCTGGTACCTGCTCAGGCACCCCGGGCTGCACGGCGAGTCGCCGGTGCGCCTGCGCCGGGGCATCCTCGCCGATGCGATCTCGGTCGTGCTGTTCTCGCTCGCCCTGCTCATCTCGATCACCGTGCCGGTGATCGGCTACTGGGCCATGTTCCTGCTCGTGCTCGTCTCGCCGCTGCACGCCCTGGTCTCGCGCCTGTTCGAGCGAGGGGAGCGCGGCGGGCGCGGAGCTCCGGAAGGGGCCGGCACCGCCCGGCCCGACGCCGACGGGGAATAGGCTCGGGGCATGCTCGCCACCGTGATCCACGCCGCCCGCGACATCCGCGTCGAGACCGTGCCCGACCCCGTCATCACGACGGGCGACGACGCCATCGTGAAGGTCGTCGCCGCGTGCGTGTGCGGCTCCGACCTGTGGCCGTACCGCGGCGTCACGCCGACGCACGAGCCGCACCGCATCGGCCACGAGTTCATCGGCGTCGTCGAAGCCGTCGGCGACGAGGTCGTCTCGGTGCAGGTCGGCGACTTCGTGATCGCCCCCTTCTACGTGTGCGACAACACCTGCGTGAACTGCCGCAACGGCGTCTCGACCTCGTGCCTGAACGGCGGCTGGTGGGGCGGCGATGACCGCAAGGGGGCCTTCGCCGATGCCGGTCAGGGCGAGCGCGTGCGCGTGCCGCTCGCCGACGGCACGCTCGCCGTCGTGCCCGGGCCGGTGCGCGACGAGCAGGTCCCCGGGCTCCTCACGCTCTCCGACGTCATGGGCACCGGCCACCACGCCGCCGTCTCGGCCGGGGTCGGCCCGGGCGACACCGTCGCCGTCGTGGGCGACGGGGCGGTGGGCCTCTGCGCGATCATCGCCGCGAAGCGGCTCGGCGCCGGCACGATCATCGCGATGAGCCGCCACCCCGAGCGCCAGGCGCTCGCCCGCCGGTTCGGGGCGACCGAGGTCGTCGCCGAACGCGGCCCCGACGGCATCGCGCGGGTGCGGGAGCTCACCGGCGGCATCGGCGCCGACCGGGTGCTCGAGTGCGTCGGCACAAAGGAGTCGATGGACCAGGCGATCCGCTCGGCCCGCCCCGGCGGCATGGTCGGCTATGTCGGCGTGCCGAACGGCGGCCCCGAACTGCCCGTGCGCCAGCTCTTCAACACGAACGTCGGCGTGAACGGCGGCGTCGCGCCCGTGCGCGGCTACATCGAGGAGCTGCTGCCCGACGTGCTCTCTGGCGCGATCGAGCCGGGGCTCGTGTTCGACCTCGAGCTCCCGCTCTCCGAGGCCGCGGAGGCCTACGCGGCGATGGACGAACGCCGGGCGATCAAGGTGCTGCTGCGCCCGTAGGGCGGGACGAGGGAATCGGAGAGGCATCCGTGACGATCGAACTGCAGCTCAGCGACCGTGTGCGCGAACGGCTCGCGACCGAGGAGACCATCTGGCTCACCACGGTGAACCGGCACGGCACGCCCGTGCCGACCCCCGTCTGGTTCGTGTGGAACGACGGCGAGCTCATGCTGCTCTCGAAGCCCGACACCCCCAAGCTCGCGAACCTCGCGCGCAACCCGCGCACCGCGCTGCACTTCAACACCGACGCCGAGGGCGACGACGTCGCGGTGTTCACGGGCTCCGCGCGCATCGGCGAGATCGGCGATGCGCCCGAGTGGGCCCAGTACGCAGAGAAGTACGCCGCAGCGATCGTGCGCATCGGCTACACGGCCGAGCGCTACATCGCCGAGTACTCGGTGCCGGTGCGCGTCGAGGTGGAGCGCGTTCGGGCCTGGTAGGTCGCTACTCGATCACAGGGACGGCGGCCGGAGCCGGCGCCGCGTCGGGTGCCGCGTCGGCCGCCGGTGAGCGCCGCACCGCGGCGACGACCGCCGCGACGGCGCCGACGAGGCATCCGAGCAGTGCACCCGTGAGCGCCGACACCGCGACGCCCGCGACGACCTGCCCGAGGTAGGTGCCGAGATCGGCGTTCACGGCGAAGCTGAGGAAGACGCTGCGTACGAGGTTGCCGCCGATGATCGCCAGGGTTGTGGCACCGACGGCGGTGCCGAACGCCCGACCCGGGCCGGGGTCGGGCCGCTTGGTCGTCGCGGCCCGCAGCTGCACCGCCGCGATCGCGAGCATGACCAGGGCGCCGACGGTGTCGGAGAGCCAGAACGCCCACGTGGTCCCGCCGAGCGGCCAGAGCCGGAGCGGCGGGATGAGGGAGGGCAGCCCCGCGGCCTCGGGGACGATGAGCGCGGGCACCCACGTCGCCAGGAGACCCGCGATCGGCCAGATTCCGGCGAGCACGGCGGCGAGCACGAGGAGCACGAACACGGTGAGGGGGACCCGTCGGAACGAAAGTGGGTCAACTGTCCTAGTCGACATGGGATCGATGCTAGCCTCTCGACCACATGAGTCAAGGAGGACCATGAAGATCTCCGCCCGCACCGGTCTCGCGGCCGCACTCGGCCTCGTCCTGATCGCCGGCGGCGTCGGTGCCGCACTGCGCACGCCGGGGCCGGCGACGGCCGCGGGCTTCATGACCGACGACGACGGGCGCGCGCTCGTGCAGCACGGCTTCTCGACGGCGTCGAGCGCGAAATCCACGCCCGACGGGTTCCCGGTGTTCACCGAGGACGAGCTCGAGGTCGAGTACTCCGACATGGGCACCGACTTCGTGCGGTTCCTCATCTCGTGGCGCGCGGTCGAACCCGAACCGGGCGTGTACGACGAGGAGTACCTCGACGGCGTGCAGGAGCGCGTCGACTGGTATGCCGAGCGCGGCTACCACGTCATGCTCGACATGCATCAAGACCTGTGGGGTTCGGCGATCACCCCCTCGGGCATGAGCGGCAACGGTGCACCGGCGTGGGCCACGTACATGGACGGTCTGCCGGTCGCCGACCACGACATGTGGGAGCTCTACTACCTCGAGCCCGGCGTCATCCGCGCCTTCGACAACTTCTGGAACACGACCGGCGCCCACCCCGAACTGGCCGAGCACTACGCCGGCGCCTGGCGCGTCGTCGCCGAGCGCTTCGCCGACGACCCGACCGTCGTCGCCTACGACCTCATGAACGAGCCGTATGGCGGCACCCTGCAGGGGCCCGCCTTCGAGGCTGGCCCGCTGACGACGCTCTACCAGGAGGTCACGAAGGAGATCCGCGAGGTCGACGAGAACACCTGGGTCTGCCTGGAGCCGCAGGCGATGGGCTTCAACTGGGGGCTGCCGAGCGGGCTCGGCACGGTCGACGACCCGCGCGAGGGCGACCCGCGCGTCGCGTTCTGCCCGCACCTCTACCCGCTCCCGATGGATCTCGGCGACGGCTTCAGCGGCACGTCGCGCGAGCTGGTCGAGGGTACCGTCGCGGCCTGGCGGTCGAACGTGCTGCGGACGGCGGAGAAGCTCGGCGGGGTGCCGATCATCCTCGGCGAGTTCGGCCTCGACACCACGCTCCCGGGCGCGCTCGACTACGTCGATCTCGTCTACGAGACGGCGGACGCCTCGGGCATGGGCGTGGCGTACTGGTCGCGCGACCCGGGCAGCTGGGGGCCGTACGAGGCCGACGGCACTCCGCGCAACCTGATCGGGGCGCTCGACCGGCCGTACCCGCGTGCGATCGCAGGCACCCTCGTGGGCTGGGACTCGGAGCCCGAGCGCCTCGCGATCGAGGTCGTGCCCCGCGCCGCCGACGCAGCCGGTTCCTCCGGCGCGGCACGCGTTAGCGAGGCGTACCTGCCGTCGGGCGCGTTCCCGAATGGCGGCGAGGTCGCCGGCGGCGAGGTCGTCGAGTGGGATGCCGCGACGCGCGTGCTCACGTTCGAGATCGACCCCGACACGATCGACGTGGTCATCACCCCGCGCTGACCCGGCCTACGCGTCGATGTCGTCGAGGCGCGCGATGACGACCTCGAGCAGACGCGCGAGCTCGCCGCGCTCGTCGTCGCTCAAGTCCTGCAGCACGTCGGACTCGACGACGTCGGACCCGCGGATCGCGACGCTGAACAGCTGCCACCCGGCGTCGGTGAGGCTCACGTAGATGCGCGTGCGGTTCTCGGCGTCGGGCGTGCGCTCGATGAGCCCGCGCTCGGCGAGCTTGTCGAGGCGGTGCGTCATCGACGAGGGGGCGACGTTCGTGAGCTCGGCGAGCTGGCTCGGGGTGAGCGCCTCGCCGGCCTTCGCGAGCGAGGTGACGACGGCCCATTCGCCGGCCGTGACCTCGAGGTCGACGAGCTGGCGCGCGTACCACTGGTCGAGCTTCTTCGTGAGGCTCTGCACCGCGGTGATGACCCGCTGCACCGACTCCTCGCCGCCCGCCTTGACGTAGGTCGCGACGGCGCGCCGGTGCAGCTCCTGGGCGCTCGGGGTGCGTTGTGCCATACGGGAATTCTCGCATGCATCTTTCGGTTGCTAATATTTCGATATCGAAGACTTCGTATTCGAAGGGTGAGGGATGCCTCGGGGCCGACGCCGGCCGCGAGGCATCCCTCTGCTCGTCGAGACCTCGGGAGGAGGACACCATCATGCGCGCACGACTGCTCATCCTGGCCAGTGCCATCGGTTCGCTCGGTTGGGGGGCGGTGCTGCCCTACCAGTACGCCTACGCCGCCGACACCCGTGACTGGGGTGCCCTCGTCGCCGCGGGCGCTTCGTCGCTGTTCTCGATCGGGGCCCTCGTCGCCGCGCCGCTCGCCGGCCGTCTCGCCGACCGCTTCGACCCCGTGCGCGTCGCCGTCATCGCCCAGCTGCTCGGCGCGGCGGGCGTCGCCTCGCTCGTCTTCGCCGATGTGCCGGCCGTCTTCCTCGCGGGCATGCTCGTCTTCGGGCTCGGCCTCTCGGCCGCGGTGCCGGCGAAGCAGGTGCTCGCGCTCAACTGGTCGTCGAGCGACGACCGCCGCAAGGTGTTCGCGTACAAGTTCACGGGCGAGGCGCTCGGCATGGCTGCGGGCGCATTCCTCGCGGGACTCGTCGTCGACCTCGACCGGGCCGACGGGCTCGATGTCGGGTTCATGATGGCTGCGGGCGGCTTCGTGCTGTCGTCGGCGATCATCGCACTCGCCGGGCGGCTGAGCTTCGCCGGCCGGCTCGCGGGCGGTGCGCGCGCCGCTGCCGTCGGCGGCCCTGCCTCCGTCTCGACCGCGACCGGCTCGTTCGGCGCGATCGACGCGGCCACCGGGGCGATCGCCGCGGTCGACCTCGACGGCGACGGGCACGCCGACGGCGCCGCACGCTCGCGCGGCGCGCTCCGGGTGATCTTCGCCCAGCCCGCCATGCGGTGGACGGCGGTCGTGACGATCGCGCTCGCGCTCGGCTTCTACGCCCAGTTCGAGTCGGGCCTGCCCGCCTACGGCATCACCGTGCTCGACGTCGACCCCTCGGCGATCGGCCTCGCCGCCGCGATCAACTGCCTCGTCATCGTGGCGCTGCAGGTCATCGTGGTGAAGCTCACCGCGAAGCGCAGCGCCCCCGCCCTGCTCATGGCGGTCGGCTCGATCTGGGTGGTCTCCTGGCTCATCCTCTCGGCAGCGCAGTTCTCGCCCGGCATCGCCACGGCGCTGTTCGTCACGACCTACGGCATCTTCGCCGTCGGCGAGACGATCTACAGCCCCGTGCTGAACCCCCTCACCGCGCAGCTCGCGCCGAAGGGCATGGTCGGCCAGACGCTCGGCACGATCGCCGCGCTGCAGACGGCGTTCTCGGCGGCCGGCCCGCTCGTCGCGGGCGTGCTGCTCGGCGCGGGACTCACCGACGTCTTCCTCGGCATGCACGTCGCCGTGAGCGCGCTCGCCGTGTTCGCCGCGTGGCGCATCAAGAAGGCGCTCGAGCGCGAGCCCGTCGCGGTCGCCGTCGACGAGTCGGCCGCACCGGTCGAGCCCGCGAACGTGCGCGAGGAGCCGCCGACCACCCCGGTCGACCTCGTGCGCGCATAGCGCGGACATGCACGGATGCCCCGGGGCGAACCCCGGGGCATCCGTGTCGTGCTGAAGCCGGCGACTACTCGCCGACGGTGACGAACTCGTCGAGGGTCTTGCGCTGACGCGGTGCGACCTCGCGCTCGCGGAGCACCTCGGGCAGACGGTCGACGTCGCCGAGCGCGCCGATCGTGGTGATCGAGACGACCTCGAGGGCGTCGTCGAGGCCGAAGGCCTGGTGGATGGCCTTCGCGTCGAAGCCGCCCATCTGGTGGGTGTGCAGGCCCTCGTGCTGCGCCTGCACGGTGAGGTGCGCGACGGCCTGGCCGAGGTCGTAGCGCGCCCACGGGCGCTCGCGGCCCTCGGCGTCGACCGTCTCGGCGACGTTCGCGATGAGCACGGCGGCCGAGTCGGCCCAGGCCTGGTTGAACCCGGCCATCGCGTCGTGCAGCTTCGTGAAGGCGGCGGTGCCGCGGCGGGCGACGATGAAGCGCCACGGCTGCGAGTTGTTCGCCGACGGCGCCCAGCGGGCGGCCTCGAGGATCGTGCGGAGGGTCTCGGTCTCGATGACGGCCGCGGGGTCGAACGCGCGGGGGCTCCAGCGGTCGGCGAGCGGGTCGATGAGCGGAGCGGCGGTGTCGGCCTTGCGGGAGGTGAGGTCGGTGACGAGGGTCATGAGCAGTGCTTCCTGGATCGAGTGATATGCCGGGTCGCCGTCGTCCCGAAAAATGCAAACGCATGGATGCTACGCCGCATTCCCCGAGCGCGAGCTGAACGCGTTCACTCGCCGGCGAGCGCGCTCAGCGCGCCCCCTGTTCGAGGGGCAGCAGCTGTGACAGCATTGCCGGGCAAGTTCCATCAACGAGGAAGGAAACTACATGCTGAAGATGCGATCCATCGCAGCAGCTTCCGTGTTCGCGCTCGGGTTGACCGCGCTCGCCGCGTCACCCGCGGGCGCCGTCACCGGCGCGGATTCGAGCGGCGACCACGAGTACGTCGTGCTCTTCGCCGAGGGCGTCTCGAGCGCCGATGCGCTCGCCGCGGTCGAGGCCGCCGGCGGCACCGTCGTCGCCGAGAACACGGCCGTCGGCGTCGCCACCGTCACCGCCGGGGCCGGCTTCGCCGCCGCGGCCGACGCGCAGGCGGCCATCGAGGGCACCGCCGAGAACCGGGTGATCGGCGACGTGCCCGAGTCGCGCGCCGCGAACGGCGAGGCCCGCAAGGCCGACGCCGTCGAGCAGGAGACCCGCGAGGCGGGGCTGGCCGATGGGCCGCGCAGCGCGAAGGGCGCCGCGAAGGCCGACAAGGGCAAGAAGCACCGGCCGGGCACGCCCGTTGCCGAGCCGCTCGCCGGGCTCCAGTGGGACATGGAGCAGATCGACGCCACCGTCGACGGCTCGTACGCCCGCCAGCAGGGCTCGAAAGGCGTTCGCGTCGGCATCATCGACACCGGCGTCGACGGCAGCCACCTCGACATCGCACCGAACTTCGACGCGGCGCTGAGCCGCAACTTCACCGTCGACGTCCCCGTCGACGCGAACGGCGCCGAGGTCGACGGCGCGTGCGCCGATGACCCCGACGGCTCCTGCGAGGACGCGGCCGACGTCGACGAGAACGGCCACGGCACCCACGTCGCCTCGACGATCGGTTCGCCGATCAACGGTCTCGGCATGGCCGGCGTCGCGCCGAACGTGACCCTCGTGAACCTCCGCGCCGGTCAGGACTCGGGCTACTTCTTCCTCCAGCCGTCGATCGACGCCCTCACCTACGCGGGCGACAACGGCATCGACGTCGTCAACATGAGCTACTACGTCGACCCGTGGCTGTTCAACTGCACGAGCCACCCGGCCGACTCGCCCGAGGACCAGGCCGAGCAGGCCGTCATCATCGAGGCGATGCAGCGCGCGCTCGACTACGCCCGCGGCCACGGCGTGACGCTCGTCGCCGCAGCCGGCAACGAGGCGATCGACTACACCAAGGCGGTCACCGACGCGGGCAGCCCCGACTTCGCGAGCGTGCCCGGTGAGGCCGCGTACGTGCGCGACCTGCTCGACCCCGCCTCGTGCGTGTCGATGCCGGCCGAAGGCGACGGCGTGATCTCGGTCTCGAGCACGGGCATCTCGGAGCGCAAGGCGTACTACTCGAGCTACGGCAACGGGTACATCGACGTGGCGGCACCCGGCGGCGACTCGTACGACACCCCGGCCGGCACGCGCGACGTCACGAAGACGATCCTCGCGGCCTACCCCGAGTCGCTCGCGATCGCGAACGGCGAGATCGACGAGAACGGCGACCCGCTCGTCTCGAACATCGTGAAGAGCTGCGACGACGAGGGCACCTGCGGGTACTACCAGTTCATCCAGGGCACCTCGATGGCCTCGCCGCACGCTGCGGGCGTCGCGGCGCTCATCGTGAGCCAGTACGGCGCGAAGGACCCGCTGAAGGGCGGCCTGCGCATGAACCCGAACGCGGTCGAGAGCAAGCTGCTGAAGACGGCGGTCGACGAGGCGTGCCCGGTCCCGGCCGACTTCACGTACACCCGTCACCTGCCGAGCGGGGCGACCGCGACGGCGACCCACACGTGCGAGAGCGCGAAGAAGAGCAACGGCTTCTACGGCTCGGGCATCGTGAACGCGCTGGCGGCCATCGGCCGCTGATCGACGCCGGGCGCCGGTGACGGCGCACGCGCGGCATCGGGCGCGGCATCCGTTCTCACCGAACGGGTGCCGCGCCCTTCGTCGTCCGATGAGCGGATGTCTCGCCGTCGTCCTCGTACGATGTGCAGATGATCACCGTCGATGGGCAGGCCGCCCGAGTCCTCGCCGCGTACACCGACCTGCTGGTCGAGAGGGGCATCCGCGGCGCGACGCTCGAGGCGGTCGCGAGCCGGGCGGGGCTGTCGAAGTCGGGCGCCCTGCACCACTTCGGGTCGGTGGGGGCGTTGCGCGCCGCGCTCTTCGTCGAGATGCGGGCGCAGGCCGCGCGCGACGCCGACGAGATGCGCTCCGCGCCCGAAGCGGCGGTGCGGTACTACCTCGTGTCCTCGCTCGACCGCGACAGCGAGCTCGAGCGGCTCATCGACGCCGGGTACCGGGTCGCGCAGACGGGCGACGAGGCGGCGATCGAGGCGTTGCGAGCCTGCCGCGACGACTGGCTCGAGGCGCTCGTCGCGGCGACGGGCGACGAGGCGCTCGCGCGGATGGTCCTCTTCGCCGGCGATGGCATGAACCACAACGCGCTGATGAGCCCGCCCGAGGGCGACGAGGTGCTCGCGCCGGCGATCGTCGAGGAGCTCGTCGCGACGCTCGAGGCGATGCAGGCGCCCCGAGCGCGGGCCTGAGCGGGCCTCTCCCCGGAGACAGACCGACTAGTCGGTCGGTGACGTATGCTGTTCACGTCCCCCCACCCCTCGACGACGAGCAGGTACCGTGAGCACCACCCGCGCGGCAAGCCCCGCTTCCCCCTCCACCTCCGCATCCCGGTCGGAAACGCCCACCAAGGGCCTCGCCATCGGCAAGCTCGGGCTCTGGGGCTCGACCGTCATCGGCATCGCCTCGACCGCGCCGCTGTTCTCGCTCGCCGCGACGCTCGGCTACGTGATCATCGCCGTCGGCGCGCAGGCGCCCGTCGCGTTCATCCTCGCGTTCGTGCCGATGCTGTTCACCGCCTTCGCCTACCGCGAGCTCAACAACGACGTGCCCGACTGCGGCACGGTGTTCACGTGGGCGGCGAAGGCGTTCGGTCCGCGCACCGGCTGGATGGCCGGCTGGAGCATCGCCGTGGCGGGCGTGCTCGTCATGGCGAACCTCGCCGAGATCGCCTCGGTCTACCTGCTCAGCCTCATCGGCGACGGCTCGCTGGCCGAGGACCGCGCGCTCGTCACTGCGTTCGGATGCCTCATCATCGCCGCCATGACCTGGGTGTCGCTGCGCGGCGTCGAGATCGGCGAGCGCATGCAGCAGGTGCTGCTCGCGATCCAGTACCTCGCGATGGCGGCCTTCGTGATCGGATGCCTCGTCGGCTACTTCTCGGGCAACGCCCCCGACGCGACGCCCGTCTCACTCGACTGGTTCAACCCGTTCCTCGCCGACGGCACCGGCATGGTGCAGGCGATCCTGCTCGCGCTGTTCATCTACTGGGGCTGGGACACCTGCCTCGCCCTCACCGAGGAGACGAAGGACCCGCGTCGCACTCCCGGTCGCGCCGCCACGCTCACCACCGTCATCCTGCTGATCACCTACGTCGGCATCACCGTCGTCGCCATGATGTTCGCCGGCCTCGGCGACACCGGCACGGGCCTCGCGAACGAGACGAACGCCGACGACGTGTTCTCGGTGCTCGCCGGCATGGCGATGGGCCCGATGGGCTGGTTCCTCGTGATCGCCGTCGCGATCTCGGCGCTCTCCTCCTCGCAGACCACCATCCTCCCGACCGCGCGCGGCACCTTCGCCATGGGCGTCTACCAGGCCCTGCCCGCCCGCTTCGCCAAGGTGCACGAGGCGTCGAAGACGCCGACCTTCTCGACGACCCTCGTCGGCGTCATCGCGATCGTCTACTACGCGGGAATGAACCTCGTCTCGACCGACGTGCTCGCCGATTCGCTGCTCTCGATGGGTCTCGCCATCGCCTTCTTCTACGCCATCGCGAGCTTCGCGTGCGTCTGGTACTTCCGCCGGACGCTCTTCGCCAGCCGCCGGAACGTGTTCTACCGTCTCGTCTTCCCGCTGCTCGGCGGGCTGTTCATGACGTGGGCGTTCGTGCAGTCGGCGATCGACATGCTGAATCCCGACTACGGCTACTCGCAGCTCGCGGGGGTCGGCGGCGCCTTCATCGTGGGCATCGGCTCGCTGCTGCTCGGCGTCGTGCTCATGTTCGTGTGGGCGCTGTTCCCGGGCTCGCGCGACTACTTCCAGAAGCGCTCGCTGAACCGCGACACCGAGGTGCTCGCGCCCGAATGAGCCATGACGGATGCCTCGAGGCATCTCGTCTCGTCACCCTCCCTCCTGAACTCCTTCCCGAATGAATGGATGAGAAGCCCATGTTCGACACCGTCATCGTCGGAGCCGGCGTCGCCGGGTTGACCGCGGCCCGTCTGTTGCAGGCCGCCGGCCGCAGCGTCGTCGTGCTCGAAGCCCGCGATCGCATCGGGGGTCGGACCTGGACCGACCGCTCCTCGGGCTTCAGCGTCGACCGGGGCGCCTCGTGGATCCACGGGCTCGAGGGCAACCCCCTCACCGAGCTCGTCGAGGCCTTCGGCATGCCGACCATCGAGTTCACCGTCGGCAGCTTCCAAGCGGGCGGGCGCCCGATCGCGAACTACGACGAGGCGCACCGCGAACTCGACGCCGCGGAGACCGAGGCGTGGCTCGCCGATGCCGAGGCGGTCGGCGCTCGTCTCGTGGCAGCGGCAGACGCATCGGAGCCCGACGAAAGCTACGCCGACGTCGTCGAGCACGTGATCGCGGAGCTCGGCTGGAGCGGGGAGCGCGCGGCTCGCGCACGAGCGTTCCACCGTCACCGCACCGAGGAGCAGTGCGGTGCCGACAGCGCCGACGTCGACGCCCACGGGCTCGACGAAGACGCGATCGATGGCGACGAGGTCGTCTTCCCGGGCGGCTACGACGCGCTCGCGACGGCGCTCGCCGAGGGCGTGGACGTGCGTCTCGGGCACGTCGTCACCGCGGTCGAGCGGTCGGGGTCTGACGGTGACGCCGGCGTGCGCGTCACGACCGGATCGGAGGCGTTCGAGGCCCGCGAGGTGGTGGTCACGGTGCCGCTCGGCGTGCTCAAGGCGGGGTCGATCGACTTCGAGCCCGCGCTGCCCGAGTCGGTGGCCGGGGCGATCGACCGCGTCGGCATGGGCACGTTCGACAAGGTCTTCCTGCAGTTCCCCGAGCGCTTCTGGCAGGACGGCGCCTACGCGATCCGCCAGCTCGGCGCCGACAGCGTGCCCTGGCACTCGTGGTACGACGTGTCGGCCGTGAGCGGCACCCCGATGCTGCTGACCTTCGCGGGCGGCGAGTGGGCGCGGCGGATCGAGCAGATGGCCGACGAGGAGATCGTCGCCTCGGTGCTCGAAGGGCTTCAGCGTCTCTACGGCGACGCCGTGCCCGAGCCGACCGGCCACTGGATCACCCGCTGGGGCTCCGACCCGTTCGCCCTCGGCTCGTACTCCTTCGTCGCCCGCGGCGCCTCGTACGACGACCACGACCTGATCGCCACGCCGGTCGGCGGAGTACTGCACCTCGCCGGCGAGGCGACCTGGGGCGACTGCCCGGCGACCGTGAACGGGGCGCTCCTCTCGGGGCACCGCGCGGCCGAGCGCATCCTCGGCGCCTCGATCCCGATTCAGAGCCTCGCCGATTCCCGCTGAGCCGGTCGCTGAGAAACGACGAAGGTGCGGCATCCGAACGGATGCCGCACCCTCATCGTGTCCGGCCGCTTACGCCGCCGCGAGCTCCTCGCGGATGCCGGCGACGAACGCGTCGATGTCGGCTTCGCTCGTGTCGAATCCGCACATCCAGCGGACCTCGCCGCGGGCGGCGTCCCAGTCGTAGAAGCGGAAGCCGCGGTCGCGCAGCTTGTCGGCGACGCCCTGCGGCAGGGTCGCGAAGACGCCGTTCGACTGCGTCTCCTGCGAGAAGCCGAGACCCGGCAGCTCGCCCGCCGCGATGCCCGCGTCGAGCGCGCCGCGCAGGCGCGAGGCCATCGCGTTCGCGTGCGTCGCGTTGCGGAGCCACAGGTCGCCCTCGTAGAGCGCGATGAGCTGCGCCGAGACGAAGCGCATCTTCGAGGCGAGCTGCATGTTGAGCTTGCGCAGGTACTTCAGGCCCTCGGATGCCTCGGGGTTCAGCACCACGATCGCCTCGGCGCCGAGGCATCCGTTCTTGGTGCCGCCGACGCTCAGCACATCGACGCCCGCGTCACGGGTGAACGCGCGGAGCGGCACGCCGAGCGAGGCGCCCGCGTTCGAGAGGCGCGCGCCGTCCATGTGCAGCTTCATGCCGAGCGAGTGGGCGTGATCGGCGATCGCGCGCACCTCGTCGACGGTGTACGCGGTGCCGAGCTCGCTCGTCTGCGTGATCGACACGACGAGCGGCTGCGCACGGTGCTCGTCGCCCCAGCCCCACGCCTCCTCGTCGATGAGCTCGGGGGTGAGCTTGCCGTCGGGCGCGGCGACGGTGAGCAGCTTGATGCCGCCGACGCGCTCGGGCGCCCCGCCCTCGTCGGAGTTGATGTGCGCCGTCTTCGCCGAGACGACCGCACCCCAGCGCGGCAGCATCGACTGCAGGCCGGTCACGTTCGCGCCGGTGCCGTTGAACACGGGGAACGCCTCGACGCCCTCGCCGAAGTGGTGGGCGAACACCTGCTGCAGGCGCTCGGTGTAGACGTCTTCGCCGTAGGCGACCTGGTGGCCGTCGTTGGCGGTCGCGATGGCGGCGAGCACGTCGGGGTGCACGCCCGAGTAGTTGTCGGAGGCGAAGCCGCGGAAGGTCGTGTCGTGGAGCGGAGAGTTCACCGAACCATCCTCGCATCCGCGGGCGGGCGGGCATCGTGACGGCGGGCGCACGGAATCGCCGTATTCGCGCCGCGCACGCAGTTCTGACGCGCGAAGCGGGCGGATGCCGGGGCCCCCACCCCGTGGCATCCGCCCGCAGCTCGACTCGCCCGAGGCCGCTATCCGCGCAGCGCCTCGGCGAGGGGCACCCGCGACCCCGTCTTGAGGAGGGTGTTGCGGTAGATCCGCTCGCCGATCACGACCGCGAGCGCCGTCGTCGCGATGAGGATCACGAGCGAGAGGATCGGCTCCCACCACTCGGCCTGGCCGAGGAAGATGCGCACCGGCATTCCGACCGGGGCCGAGAACGGCACGTAGCTCATGATGCCGAGCACGGTCGGGTCGTCGAAGAAGAAGATCACGAGGAAGTACGGGATCATCACGAGCATCGTCACGGGCGTCGTGACCGAGCCCATGTCCTCGGCGCGCGACACCATCGCGGCGCTCGCGGCGAAGAGCGCGGCGAGCATCACGAAGCCGATCGCGAAGAACACGACGAACCAGATCACCGAGCTGCCGAGCCCGCCGAGCAGCACCTTCTGCCCGGTGACGAGCAGCCCGGCGATCGCGAGCACCGCGATCGCGAGGATCTGCCCGAACGCGAGCACGCTGTTGCCGATCACCTTGCCCGTGAGCAGCGCCCGGGCCGACACCGTCGAGAGCAGGATCTCGACGACGCGGGTCTGCTTCTCCTCGACGACCGACTGCGCGATCGTCGAGCCGAAGGTGATGGCCGACATGAAGAACACGATGCCGAAGCCGAAGGCGACGAGGTACGCGAGGCCGGGGTCGACCGCCGCCGGCTCGAGCAGCTCGACCGTCGGGCGGACCGCGAGCGCCGACACGACGCCCGACGGCGTCTGGTCGAGGCCGGTGACGGTGATGCCGAGGGGGTCGGATGGCGCGGGGCTGATGATCGCCTCGACCTCGCCGTCGCGCAGCAGCTGCTCGCCGGCGGCCTCGTCGTCGACGGGCGCCGGGTCGAGCGCCGGATTGCCCTCGACGGCGGTCGCAGCCGACCCGACGACGGCGACCTTCGCCGGGTCGGACTGGCCGCCGAAGAGGCTGCCGAGCACGACCGAGGCGAGCACGGCGAGCATGAGGATGCCGGTGGAGATGAGGAAGGCCTTGCTGCGCAGCCGCATCGTGATCTCGCGACCCGCGATGAGCGAGACGCTGTCGACGAAGCTCGGCTCGCCCGGTCGGGTCGCCGTGACCGGTCGCTGCTGGGACTGCGTGCTCATCGCACGACCTCCTTGAAGATCTGGGCGAGCGTGGTGTGCTCGCGGGTGAAGCTGACGACCTCGCCGCGGGTGACGGCCTCGGCGAGCACCGCCTGCCGCGCGGCATCCGATTCGGCTTCGAAGACCGCCCAGCCGCCGTCGAACTCGGCGACCGTGATGCCCTTGCGATCGCGCAGCCAGCCGGTGTCGCCGTCGGTCAGCAGTTCCCAGCGCTCCGAGCCGTGCTCGGCGCGGAGGGCGTCGCGAGCGCCGGAGGCGGCGATGCGGCCGCCCGCGATGATGACGAGGTCGTCGCAGAGGCGTTCGACGATGTCGAGCTGGTGCGAGGAGAAGAGCACGGGCACCCCGCCGGCTGCGGCGTCGGCGAGCACGCCTTGCACGGTCTCGACCGCGATCGGGTCGAGGCCGGAGAACGGCTCGTCGAGCACGAGCACCTCGGGGTGATGGACGAGCGCCGCGGCGATCTGCGCCCGCTGCTGGTTGCCGAGCGAGAGCGACTCGATGGTGTCGTCGAGGCGCTCGCCGAGGCCGAGGCGCTCGAGCAGCTCGCTCGCGTTGCGGCGCGCCGCGGCGGGGGCCCAGCCGTGCAGGCGGGCGAGGTAGACCGCCTGCTCGAGCACCTTCATCTTCGGGTAGAGCCCGCGCTCCTCGGGCATGTAGCCGAAGCGGCGGCGGTCGGCGGCGGTGAGGGGCGATCCGTCGAGCGCGACGCGGCCGCCGTCGGCCGCGAGCACGCCGAGGATGATGCGCATCGTCGTCGTCTTGCCGGCGCCGTTGCCGCCCACGAAGCCGGTGAGGCGGCCGTCGCCGACCGAGAAGGAGACCGCGTCGAGTGCGAGACGATCGCCGTAGCGCTTGGTCACGTCGTTGAGTTCGAGCATGCTCCCACGGTACGGATGCCCCGCGGCGGGCGTCATCCGCCTCGCGACGGGGATCGCGGCTCCGCCTCGCGGGGGAGGTGCGCCGGGTTGCGCCAAGGGGGTTATGGATCTCGGCGGTCGCGGTTACCCTCGCAGCATGAGCGAGGGGCTCGACCGGACGGGGCCGGGGGCAGCGGAAGCGAACGCGCCGCAGGCGGGCTCGGTCGTGCCCCCTGAGAACGGCATGCGCACCTTCCTCCATGTGCTCGTCAACACGATGATCGCGAACGTCACCACCAGCTTCCTGTGGTTCGCGCTCACGTTCTGGGTGTACCTCGAGACCCGTTCGGTGCTCGCGACGGGCATCATCGGCGGGGCGTACATGCTGCTCATCGCCCTGTTCGGCATGGTGTTCGGCACCCTCGTCGACCGGCACCGAAAGCACCGGGTGATGGTGCTGTCGAGCATCGTGACCCTGGTGGCGTTCAGCATCGCGGGGGTGCTCTACCTGCTGCAGCCCGAGGCGGCGCTCGTCGATCTCGGCGGCCCCTGGTTCTGGGTGTTCTCGGGCGTCATCCTCTTCGGTGCCGTGGTCGAGAACATGCGCAACATCGCCCTCTCGACGACGGTCACGCTGCTCGTGCCCGTCGAGCGCCACGCCAACGCCAACGGCATGGTCGGCACGGTGCAGGGCCTCGCCTTCATGGTCACGAGCGTGTTCAGCGGCCTCGCGATCGGGATCGTCGGCATGGGGTGGACGCTGGTCATCGCGATCGTGCTGACGCTCGTCGCGCTCGTGCACCTGCTCTTCGTGCAGATCCCCGAGGAGAAGCCCGTCGTCGACGCCGACCGGCCGCCGATGATCGACCTCCGCGGCAGCGTCGCGGCGGTGCGCGCCGCCCCCGGGCTCTTCGCACTCATCCTGTTCTCGACGTTCAACAACCTCATCGGCGGCGTGTACATGGCACTCATGGACCCGTACGGCCTCGAGCTGTTCCCCGTCGAGATCTGGGGCATCGTGCTCGGCGTCACCGCGACGGGCTTCATCATCGGCGGTCTCGTGATCGCCAAGTGGGGCCTCGGCGAGAACCCCATCCGCACGATGCTGCTCGTCGTGATCGTCATGGGCCTGCTCGGGGCGCTCTTCACGATCCGCGACTGGTGGCTGCTCTACGCGCTCGGCATCTGGGCGTACATGTGCCTCATCCCCGTCGTCGAGGCGGCCGAGCAGACGGTGATCCAGAAGGTCGTGCCGTTCCGGACGCAGGGCCGCGTCTTCGGCTTCGCGCAGGCGTTCGAGGCGGCAGCGGCCCCGATCACCGCGTTCCTCATCGCGCCGCTCGCCGAGTTCTGGATCATCCCCTACATGGAGTCGGCCGACGGGCAGGCGACGTGGGGCTGGGCGCTCGGCGACGGCGTGGCGCGCGGCATCGCGCTCGTGTTCCTGTTCTCCGGCCTCATCATGGTGGCGCTCGCGCTCGCCGCCTTCACGACCCGTTCGTACCGGATGCTCTCCACCGAGTTCCGGGAGGGTGTGCCTGCGGCGAGCGATGGGTCCGTCGGGCCCGATGCTGCTGACGACGCCGTGGCCGAATCGGCGTCGAGCGGGCAGGGCGGCCGGCCGACCGACTGAGCGTGAAGCTCCGATGTTTCGATCTCCGTCGAAACCCTTCGGTGTCGACCCCAGCACGGGAAGAGTGGGCGTCGCGGCCCGAGCGGGTCGCGATCGATGACCGGAAGGACTCCGCCCGTGGCCGTTCGCGCCGACCTCAACATCTCCCTCGACGGCTACGCCTCGACCACCGACCAGACGGCCGAGAACCCGATGGGCGAGGACTGGTTCCGCCTCACCGGCTCCTACTCGGCCACGCGCACGTTCCGCGAGCGGGTGTTCGGTGACACTTCGGGATCCGGCACGATCGGCGTCGACGACGCGTATGCGCGGGCGTACTTCGAGAACATCGGCGCCGAGATCATGGGTGCCGGCATGTTCGGGCTGCACCAGAACGCCGACGACCCCGACTGGCGCGGCTGGTGGGGCGACGAGCCGCCGTTCCACGTGCCGGTCTTCGTGCTCACGCACGCGCCTCGGCCGTCGATCGAGATGGCCGGCGGAACGACCTTCCACTTCCGCGACGCCTCACCCGAGGAGGCGCTCGCCGAGGCGACGGTCGCCGCGGGCGGCGCCGACGTGCGCATCGGCGGTGGCGTTCGCACGGTGCGGTCGTTCCTCGCGGCGGGGCTGGTCGACCGGCTCCACGTCGCGATCGCGCCGATCCTGCTCGGGCGCGGTGAACCCCTCTGGCACGAGCTGCGCGGCCTGGAGCAGCAGTACGCGGTCTCGACCGAGACGGCCGAGAGCGGCGTCGTCCACGTGACCTTCCGGCGGTGACCGGCCGTGTCGATCGGCGCTCGGTCGGGGCCGGGCGACTCGGCGCCGATCAGCCCACCCGGTACCGCAGGCTCACGACCCCGCCGGGCGTCGCCGAGACCCGGTCGAGCTCGAGCCCGACCTCGCCGAGCTGTGCGGGGGTGAACGAGCGGCCGTCGCCGAGCAGCGTCGGCACCATCCGCAGGTGCAGCTCGTCGACGAGTCCTGCCGTGAACAACGCGTCGGTGAGCACGAGGCTGCCCCAGACGATGACGGTGCCGAACCGCTCCTTCAGCGCGGCCGCATGTTCGGCCCCGTCGCCGCGGAGGATCTCGATGTGCCGGTCGCCCCACGGGGCATCCGTCAGCGTGTTCGACACCACGAACTTCGGCACCCGGTCGATGAGCTCGGCGACGTGCTCGACCGCGGGGTCGACGCCCGGCCAGTAGTCGGCGAACATCCGGTACGTCGTCGCGCCGAACAGGATCGCGTCGGCCTGCGAGACGTAGTCGAGCTGTTCGGCGTCGTTGAAGTCGACCACGCCGTGCTCGTCGGGGCGCACGAGCGCCTCGAAGAAGTCGATGCCGCCCTCGGGGTCGGCGGCGTAGCCGTCGGCGGTGACCACCTGCTCGACGATCAGCCGGCCCATCAGCGCGTCTCGCCTCGCGTGCCGGGTGCGCCGGCCGCCGCCAGGTGCTCGTCGAGCATGTCGAACGCCGAGTTCCAGCCGTCGTAGACGTCCTCGTCGCCGGGGGCGCCGTCGACGCCGAGCAGGTGGAACAGCATCTCGGTGCGCCCGCCGTCGAGTTCGCGGAGGGTGATGGTGATGACCGGCACGCGGTCGTCGGGGTCGCCGGGCGAACCCCACGTCATGACGAGGCGCTCGGGTTCGCGGAGCTCGCGGAAGGTGCCCTCGGTCGGGTACTCCGTGTCGTCGGGCGCCACCATCGTGTAGCGGTAGCGCCCGCCCTCGCGCGTGTCGAGGTCGACGCTGCCGGGCTTGATCACGATGTCGCGCGGATGCCACCATGCGGCGGCGTCGGCCTGCTCGGTCCACGCCCGCCAGACGAGTTCGCGCGGGGCGTCGAAGATGCGGGTGATGGTGAACTGCGGTGCTCGGCTCGCCGCGGCGGTTCCCGCGGCCGATGCCGTCTGGTGCTCGGTCATTTCGGACCCTCCTTCATGGTGCGGAGGTGCTCGGCGAGCAGGTCGAAGCGTTCGTTCCACTCGCCGCGGTGGAGCTCGACCCAGGCGGATGCCTCGTCGAGGGGTTCGGTGCGCAGCGTGCAGGTGCGCCACTGCGCCGTCGCCGTGCGCTCGATGAGTCCGGCCCGCTCGAGCACCCCGAGGTGCTGCGAGATCGCGGGGCGGCTCATGGCGAAGGGCTCGGCGAGTTCGCCGACGGTCGCTGGTCCGACCCGAAGGCGCGAGAGCATCGCGCGGCGGGTCGGATCGGCGAGCGCATGGAACACCGCGCTGAGCTCGTCCTGCGCTCCACCCAAATTAAGCAACTCCTTAATTAATGAATTGCTTAACCATAAGTCGCGTCCCGGGATGCGTCAACCCCCTGCTCGGACGGTCGGGAGCAGACGAGTCGTCAGCGTCGGCGGGAAGCACGCCGCACGCGCGGGGCAGAGAAACGGCGTGTCGGACGAGCATGCCGACGACTCGTCACGAGCGCGGGGCAGGGTGGGGGAGACGGGCGGCGTCAGCCGCGCGGCCGCACGACCCCGTGCTCGTACGCGTAGACGACCGCGTGCACCCGGTCGCGCAGGCCGAGCTTCATGAGCACCTTCGACACGTGCGTCTTCACCGTGGCCTCGCCGACCCAGAGCCGCACGGCGATCTCGGCGTTCGAGATGCCGAGCGCGAGCAGTTCGAGCACCTCGCGCTCGCGCTCGGTGAGCGTCGCGAGTTCGGCGGGCGGCGGGGGCCCC
Source organism: Agromyces sp. NPDC058126 (assembly GCF_042884595.1). Classification (NCBI taxonomy): domain Bacteria; kingdom Bacillati; phylum Actinomycetota; class Actinomycetes; order Micrococcales; family Microbacteriaceae; genus Agromyces; species Agromyces sp. NPDC058126. The sequence goes on from NZ_JBHVTS010000004.1 coordinate 362,512, forward strand.
GCCGGTCCGGTCGCGGCGACGGATGCCCCGTGCCCGCCGGCGGCGCTCGACACCGAGCGACCCGCCACGGCCTCGATGACGCGGCGCGTGACATCCGGTGAGAGCAGGGCGTCGCCGCGGGCGACCACCTGCACCGCCTCGATGAGCTGTTCTGGGCTCGAGTTCTTCAGCAGGAACCCGCTCGCCCCGGCGTCGAGCGCCGCGAACAGGTAGTCCTCGCGATTGAAGGTCGTGAGCACGAGCACGGCGGCCTGCGTCGCGGCGTCGCCCGTGATGCGGCGGGTGGCCTCGAGCCCGTCCATGCCGGGCATCTGCACGTCCATGCAGACCACGTCGGGGGCGAGGGCCGCGACCTGGTCGATCGCCGCCTGGCCGTCGGCCGCCTCGCCGACGACCTCGATCCCGTCCTCCGAGTCGAGGATGGTGCGGAAGCCGGCACGCACGAGACTCTGGTCGTCGACGACGAGCACGCGGATGCTCACGCGTCCACCTCCCGACGGAGCGGGAAGCTCGCCCGCACGAGGTAGCCGCCCCTCGCGCGCGGGCGGAGCTCGATCGTGCCGCCCGCCGCAGCGACCCGCTCGCGCATGCCGAGCTGGCCGAGGCCCCCGCCCGTGGCATCCGATCGTCGCGCCGTGCCCGCGACCGAGGTCGCGGTGCCCGAGTTGGTGATCTCGACCTCGAGGGCCGTGTCGGTCCACCGCACGCGCACCTCGGCGGTCGCGGCCGCGCCGGCGTGCTTCCGCACGTTCGTGAGGGCCTCCTGGGTGATGCGGTACGCGCTGAGGTCGACGACGGGCGAGACCGGCCGAGGCTCGCCGACGATCGCGAGGGTCACGGGCAGTCCGCCGTCGGCCGACTCGCGAACGAGTTCGTCGAGCCGGGCGATCCCGCGGGTCGAGGTGCTCGTGGTCGCCTCCACCGCGGCGGGCGCCGGGGCGTCGTCGAGCACGAGCGGTCCGGTGTCGGCGTCGCCGCGGAGGGTGCCGAGCAGCCCGTGCAGTTCGTCGACCGCCTCGCGCGCGCTCGACTCGATCGTCGAGAGCGACGCGGTCGCCGCCGCAGGGTCCTTGGCGAGCACTCGCCGCGCGGCACCCGCCTGCACCCCGATCACCGAGACGTGGTGGGCGACGACGTCGTGGAGCTCGCGCGCGATGCGCAGCCGCTCGAGCGCGACCGCCTGCACCCGCGTGCGCTCGCGCTCGGCGGCGAGCTCGGCCGTGCGCTGCTCGAGCTCGGCCCGGGCGCGCGCCGACCGGTAGGCGGTGTCGCCGAAGTACCAGGCACCGCCGAAGTACAGCAGGTTTGTGAGCACGTTGATGAATCCGTACGCGAGGTACGGCGAGAGCAGGCCCTCGCGGGAGAGCTCGGGCAGGTGATCCTGCACCGTCGAGAAGAAGATGAGCCCCCAGAACAGCCACCCGAACATCACGATCACGATGGCGGCGCGCACGATGGTCGCGACGCGGCGGCTGCGCCCCCACGCGCCGACGGTGTAGATCGCGACGAAGAGCGCGATGTTCGAGAAGAGCGCCTCGCCGACGCCGACGACGGCGCCGACGATGAAGACGGCGGATGCCACGAGCGCCACGACCTCGGGCCAGCGACGCCGCGCGGCGAGGGGCAGGGTCATCCCGGCCGTCCAGAGCGCGGCGCCCCACCAGGGGGTGCCCTCGCCCCACCCGGTCGCGCGGTACAGCACCACGCTCGCGGCGGTGCCGACCGCGAGCACGAGGGCGAGCACGAGGTCGTTGCGGTACCCCCGGCGGCCGGGGCGCGGCCTGACCCACTCGACGCCCGGCAGCACGGGCGGGGCGGTGGTCACGTTCTCGGACATCCCTCCACGCTAGCGACCGGGCGCGGTGCGGGGATCCGCCGCGTGGCTGAGATCGCGCCGGCTACTTCGCGCCCTGCCGGCGCACCATCTCGCCGATCCAGATGGGGGCGAACGGCGAGGTGCAGTTCGGGGGCGTCGGGTAGTCCTTCAGCACCTCGAGGCGCTCGCCGATGTCGATCGCGCGGGCGCGGAAGGCCGGGTGGTTGATGCCGATCATCGCGAGCGAGGTGTTCATCTCCCATTGCACCTTGGCAGGGGCGCCCCGCATCTCGGCCTCGATCGTGTCGAGCATGCGGGGGAGCTCGTCGGGTGCGAGCCGCTCGGGCTGCTTCGAGACCCGTTCGGCGTTGAGCGCCCAGGCGGCACTCGCCGCGAGCGGGTCGGCGTCGTCGAGCCACGCGAGCCGCAGCTCCTCGGCATGGGGGCTCTTCTTCACCACGTAGTTGACGAGCCAGTCGTGGCCCTTGGGCGTCGGCTCCTCGCGGACCATCGCATCGAGCTGCTCGGCGCTGAACGCCTTCGGCTTGCAGATCAGGATCGCGAGCAGCCTCGAGGCGGTGTCGCCGGTGGCCCAGAGCCCGAGTGCGAGCTCGTGGTCCGTCTTCACCCGCTTCGCGAGGGCGCGCACCTGCGCGAGGTTCACGCCGTGCGTGTCGCCCCGCCGCTCGTTGGCCTCGCGCGTCTTCGGTTCGTCGAGTGCGGCGAGCTCGGCCTGCACCTCGGCGAGTCTCGGTTCGGTCATGCGCCATCCCCAGTCTGCTCGGGCCCGCCAGTCAGCCTAGGCTCCAGCGTGATCGTCATGGCGGTGCCGTCGACCGCGACCCGCACGCTCGACAGGTCGCGGACCAGATGATCCGGACGGAACGGCTCGGCGAGCGGCCCGACGCCGACGACGCGCATGCCGGCCCGGCGGGCCGCCGTGATGCCGGCCTCGGAGTCCTCGAAGACCACGCAGTCGCCGTACGGGACGCCGAGCGCCTCGGCGGCGGCGAGGAATCCCTCGGGGTCGGGCTTGCTGGCCGACACGCTCTCGGCGGTCACTGCGACCGGGGGCATCGTCAGCCCCGCCGCGGTCATGCGGGCGCTCGCGAGCGGGCGGCTCGCCGAGGTCACGAGCGCGTGCGGCACCCCGGCGAGCGAGCGCAGCAGTTCGGCCGCGCCGGCGATGGCGACGACCCCCTCGGTCTCGGCGGTCTCGCGCTCGAGCATCGCGCGATTGTCGGCGAGGTTCTCCTCGACGGGCCGCCCCGGCAGCAGGATCGCCATGCTCGCGTGCCCCTGGCGGCCGTGGATCACCTGCATGACCTCGGCCGGATCGAGCCCGTGCTCCGCGGCCCAGTCGGTCCACACCCGTTCGACGACGGCCGACGAGTCGACGAGCGTGCCGTCCATGTCGAGCAGGATCGCGGCGGCGGAGATGGTGGTGGTCATCAGGGGAGGCTACACGCGGTTCCGCCACGGTCGCCGCGCGGCTCGTTCCCGACCGGCCGGACTACGCCAGCGGCTCGGCCTCGAGGTCGCGCACGTGGTAGAACTCCTGGTCCCAGAGCAGGTAGATGAGCCACGTCGGCAGGATGTACGACTCCTGCATGAAGTTCGCCTGCGACGCGTGGATCGTCCATCCCTCGTGCTTCTTCTGCACCGCGGCATCCATCGCGACCTCGGGCTTGGGCTGGTTCGCGACGACGAACGCGCCGGTGTCGCCGCCGAACGCCGCGAGCGCGCCGGACGGGCTGATCGTGTAGACGAGGTGCTTCGGCCCGGCGTAGGCGCCGCCCTCCTCCTCGAGCTTCGCGATCGCGAGCTCGGTCACGCGGCCCATCTGCATGTGGTCCTTGTGGCCGGTCGCGCCCGACTCGGGCCAGAACGCGACGACGACGTCGGGCTTCACGCGCTGCAGCTCGTCGACGACGCGGTCGACGAGCTCGTCCTCGTCGGCGTCGGGCACGCCGCCGTCGGGGTAGTCCCAGACGACGTGGCGATCGACGCCGAGGTTGAAGCTGTTCTTCAGCGCCTCGGCCCTGCGGACCTCTCCGAGGTCCTCCTGCCGGGCGACGACCGGGGTCTGGTGCCCGGCCTCGCCCTGCGTGGCGGTGATCATCGCCGTGTAGGCGCCGTCCTCGTGCGCGTGCCAGAACAGCCCGTTGACGGTCTGCTCGTCGTCGGGGTGGGCGAACACGCCGAGCACGCGGGTGCCGCCGAGCTCGCCGACGACCGAGTCGACCCCCTTCGCGGTGGGCTCGTAGAAGAGGTGCCGGCCGGCCCAGTACAGCCCGCCGACGACGGCGAGGAGGACGGCGGCGATGACGATGAGCGCGACGGTGCGCTTGCGCATGGGTGGGGCCTTCGGGTCGGATGCCTCGAGCTCGGGTTCGCTCGGGCGCGGGGGCGGCCAGCCGGGGGAGACTCGCGCGCCGGTTCGGGGTGCGAGCATGCTAACCCGGCCGCCCGCCGACGCCGAATCCGACTCGGTTTCGGGATGGCCCTTGCTTAAAGGAAGATATGTTCCTATTGTTTCCCGCATGGCACGGAGACGTGAAGGACGACTGTTCGACCTCGAGGTCGACATCCTCGCAGCGGGCATGGAGCTGCAGCGGGTCGACGGCGATTTCTACGGCTTCGCCCTCGCGAAGCGGATCGCCGAGCGCAACGAGGCGGTGGCGCTCACCGCGTACGGCACGCTCTACAAGGCGCTCGCGCGGATGAGCGAGGCGGGACTGCTCGAGTCGGAGTGGGAGGACGCCGCGCTCGCCGAGACCGTCGGCCGCCCACGCCGTCGCCTCTACCGCGTGACCGGCGCCGGCGAGCTCGCCTACCGCGCCGAGCTCGCCGCCCGCGAACCCGCGCCCGTGACCCGGCCGAAGGCGGCGTTCGCATGAGCGGCGAGGGGATGCCTCAAGCCGAGGCCGACTCGCCCGTGCTCGAGCGCCACGCTCTCGACGACGCGTTCGACGAGGGCTTCGTCGAGCACGTGGTCGAACGCCGAACCGGCGCCGACCGAGTCGATGCCCTGGTGCTCGGCTGGTGCCGCTGGTACACCCGCGACCTCTCCGAGCCCGTCGCGACGGCTCGACGGGCCGAGCTCGTCTCCGACCTGTACGAGCAGCGCGAGCTCGCGGCCGAGCTCGGCGAGTCCGTGGCATCCCGGTCGTTCGTGGGGCGCCTCGTCCGAGGCATGCCGGCCGATCTCAGCTGGCGGCGCGCTCAGCTGCGCCGGCTCGCCCTGACCGCGCCGCGCGGCACCTTCCCGCTCGCGATGCCCGCGCTCGCCCACCTCGTGACCGCGCTGCTGCTCGCGTGGGGCGTGATCGTCGTGTGGCGCACCGTCGCGGGGATGGCGGACGGTTCCTGGTCGGGCGCCTGGGATCTCGTGGCCGCGGGCGTCTTCGGCCTGGCGATGGCGGTGTTCGGAGCCGTGCTGACGACCGTGCCGCGGTTCCGCTGGCTCGGCGCCCTCTGGCTCGCCGCGGCGAGCTACCTGCTCATCCGGTTCGGCATGTACACGCTCATCGCGTCGAGCACCACGCTGGGCGCGTTCTACGCCTCGGCGATCGAGCAGGCGATGCTCGTGAACCGGGTCATGGCCGCAGCGGGCGTGCTGTTCTTCGTGGCGATGGCCGCCTGGTGGGTGCCGACCACGGGCGGGCTGTGGGCGCGCCGTCGACGAAGTGACCCTCCCGTCGACGTCGCGCCCGCCGTGGAGGTGACCGCATGAACCTGCAGCGCATCGCGGCGGTCGTCGTGATCTCGGGCGCCGTGCTCGGCGGTGCGTCGGTCGTCGCCCTGGGCGCCGCCGCGTACGCGGCGAGCCAGCCGGGGCCCGAGCCGATCGCCGAGCCGGCGAGCGGAACGGAGGGCGGTGAGTCGGAGGACGAGATGGCGTCGTATCTCGCCTCGCTGCCCGAGGTGGAACCCGGAGTGCCGACCGCGCCCCCGCCGAAGGGGCCGCCGAAGCCGGGCACCGGGGTGATGGCGGCGAGCTACAATCCGTACCTCGAGCCGAGCGACCCCGAGTACGTGTCGCCCGAGGAACGCTCGGAGTACCTGGGCGAGCAGGAGCTCGTGCGTCGGTGCATGGCCGACCGCGGATTCGACTACCTGGTCGCCCGCTGGTGGCTGGAGGAGGATTCCCAGCCGGTCGGCCAGGACTTCGAGACCTCGATCCTGTGGGGGCAGGCGTTGCTCGGCGAGGACCACCCCTACAGCTTCGAAGGCGGGTGCGCGACGGAAGCCCGGACCGCGGCCGAGGCGGCCCGTGCCGCGGGCGCACCGCTGTCGGCGTCGGTCGCGCCCGACGACCCCGACCTGCCGACGCCGCGCGAGAAGTGGCTCGCCTACGACGACGTCATCCGTCAGTGCATGGGCGACAAGCGGCTCGAGTACCTCTATTCAGAGTTCTGGAATCCCGACTACGTCACCCCCGACCCCTTCGACGTCGACCCGCAGGACGCGATGCCCGATGACCTGACCCCCGAGCAGGAGGCGGAGTGGACCCTCGCGCTCGGCGGCGACGCCGGCACGGGCTCGGCGTACCGCTGGGAGGACGCCGGGTGCTCGGGCTACGCGACGCACGTCACCGGCCGCGACAACATGCGGTGATCGTCCTTCATGCCGCGGCGATGGCGAGGACCGGCGCGGAGGCCGGACATGACCGATGAGGCGACGCGGGCCGGGGTGCGGTGACGGCGGTCCTGCTCTCGATCCCCGCGATCGGCCTGAGCTGCCTGAACTGGTACGTCGTGCTCGCATGACGGATGCCCCGGGGCCGGCGTCGGCCCCGGGGCATCCGTTCGCTCAGCCCTTCTTCTCGGGGGCGATGCGCGGCAGCAGGTACTTGCCCGAGAGCCAAGCGGCCAGGGCGGTGATGATCCAGACGATGACGGCCGCGAGCACCCACGGCGCGATGCCGTCGAAGGTGATGCCGTCGCCGAGCGAGGCGACGAACAGGGCGACCGCGGTCGAGATGAGGCCGGCGACCCCGGCGACGGCGGGAGCGCCGCGGTGGAACAGGGTCTCGACCAGCCACTCGATGAGGGCCTGCACGGCGGCGAAGACGATGATCGCGACGATGAACCCCGACCAGTGCAGGTGCATGCCCGGAACGAGCAGCGCGGCGACGGCGAGGGCGAGGGCGGCGAGCACGAGGGAGACGCCGAGACGGATGAGGAAGCGCACCATGGCGTGAGCGTAGCGCTTCCGTCGGCAGCCGGTCGGGAGGATGATGGGCGGGTGAGCGAGCCGACGACGGTGAATCACGCGGCGCGACGGGTGCAGTCCGTGTACTTCACGCTGCTCATCGGCAACACCCTCGCTGCATCGTTCATCTGGGGCGTGAACACGCTGTTCCTGCTCGACGCCGGGCTCTCGAATCTCGAGGCGTTCGCCGCGAACGCCTTCTTCTCCGTGGGCATGGTGATCTTCGAGGTGCCGACGGGCGTCGTCGCCGACACCCTCGGCCGCCGCATGTCGTACCTCCTCGGCACGGTCACGCTCGCCGTCACGACGCTGCTCTACTACTGGCTCTGGGTGATCGAGGCGCCGTTCTGGGGGTGGGCGGTCGTCTCGGTGCTGCTCGGGCTCGGCTTCACCTTCTTCTCGGGGGCGACCGAGGCGTGGCTCGTCGACGCGCTCACGGCGACCGGGTACACGGGCAGCCTCGAGCGCGTGTTCGGGCGCGGGCTCGCGCTCTCGGGCGCCGCGATGTTCATCGGCTCGATCGCGGGCGGCGTGATCGCGCAGGCGAGCGACCTTGGGGTACCGTTCCTCGTCCGTGCTGCGATCCTCATCGTCATGTTCGTCGTCGCCGCGGTGCTGATGCGCGACCTCGGCTTCACGCCCGCCGGACGCGCGCACCCCCTGCAGGCGACGAAGCAGGTGTTCCAGGCGTCGCTGCGGTACGGGCTGGGGCGACCATCGGTGCGCTACGTGATGTTCGCGTCGTTCTTCACCTCGGGCGTCGGGTTCTACGTCTTCTACGCGCTGCAGCCCTACCTCGTCGAACTCTGGGGCGACGCCGAGGCCTACTCGATCGCCGGGCTCGCCGCCGCGATCCTCTCGGGCTCGCAGGTCGTCGGCGGCCTCTGCGCGCCGTGGGTGCGCCGCCGGTTCCGCCGCCGCACGACGACGATCCTGCTCAGCCTCGTGGTGAGCAGCGCGGTGCTCCTGGCCCTGGGGTTCAACCGCAGCTTCTGGCTCGCGCTCGTGCTGCTCGTGCTGTGGGGCCTCGTCGACGCGGCGGCGGGCCCCGTGCAGCAGGCCTACCTCAACGACATGATCCCGTCGGCGCAGCGGGCGACGGTGCTCTCGTTCGACTCCTTGCTGGGCAGCACGGGCGGTGCGGTGATCCAGCCGGTGCTCGGGCGATCGGCCGACATCTGGGGGTATCCGGGTTCGCTCGTCGTGAGCAGTGGGTTCCAGGTGCTCGCGGTGCCGTTCCTCTGGCTGAGCCGGCGGCAGCACTCGCCGGCCGACGTGGCGACGGGCGTCGCCGACGAGAGCCGGGAGTCGGACGACGCCCACGGGGTGCCGCCGATCGATTGAGCGGCGGCGCGGGCGGCGCGGCGTCAGAACGCCGGCGGGGTGCAACCGGCTCACGGGGTTGCCCCCTCTTCGGGGGTCACGTAGCATTGCCGGACGCCCGCACGACGAACGCCCGAGCGACCCCCTCGGGAGACGAGGAGGAGCCGCGTGCGCAAGATCCTCCTCCTGGTCGCCGCCGCGACGGTCCTCTTCCTCGGCTCGCTGTCGTTGGGCGTCGCCGCGGCCCTCACGGGCGCCCCGGTCTTCTACGACGCGCGCTCGCCGCATCCCGCGAGCACCGCCGACGATCGACTCGATGCCGAGGCGGGAGCATCGACCACGCCGCCCGGCACCTCCGACGGGGCCGACGACGGCGACGATGCGGTGCCGCAGCCCACGCCGTCGCCGTCGCCGGTGCCGGTCGCTCCGTCGCCGAGCGACGCCCCGACGCCCGCGACGCCCGAGCCGTCGCCGTCGACACCCCCGGCCGATCCGATCCCCACTGCTGCCGAGCAGGCGGCGTGGCTCGCGTTCCAGCAGGCGGTGCGCGAGTGCATGACCGACGCCGGGTACGAGTACCGGCAGTGGGAGTGGTGGACGACCGAGCCGCGCAACCCGAACTCGACCGCGCCGGCGATGCCCGAAGGGCTCGGCACCGACGAGCAGGCCGCATGGCATGCGGCGCTCGAGGGGCCCGGTCTCGACGGCACGGGATGTCTCGGCAAGGCCGCCGAAGAGGACCGCGAGGAGTCGGCTCCGCCGCCCTCGGCGTCGCCCGAGCCGCCGGCGCCCCCGGCGCCCGGCGACGGGGGTGTGCAGCGCCCCGAGGACGCGACCGAGGGGGCCACACCCGAAGTCCTCGCGCCCGGCGCCATCGCCCCCGACGCAGAGGGTTCAGCCGGCGCGAACGACTGAACGCCCCGGCATCCCGCCGCGTCGGCTCAGTCCGAGAGCGTCTCGACGCGCCCGTTCAGCTCCGAGGCATCCGTCGACCAGAGCGCGACGACCTCGTTCGCGAGTCGTTCCTCGAGGCCCGCGAGCGACTTCACGCGGAAGGTGACGGCGGCGCCGGTCTCGCCCTCCTTGCCGAGGCCGTTGGCGAGCGACTGCATCCACGCCTCGCTCGCGGCCTTCACGGCGGCGTAGTTCGCACCGCCCGCGAGCGGGCGCTCGACCGCCGTCGAGGAGACGATCGCGATGCGGCCCGCGGGGGAGGCGACGAGGTCGTCCCAGAGGGCGCGGCTGACGTGGCGCAGTGCCGAGAACGAGCGTTCGAGCACGCGATAGTCCTCCTCGGTCTGACCGGGGATGCCGCCGCCGCCGCGCCAGCCGCCGACGAGGTGGATGATGCCGTCGACATCGCCGACCCGGCCGTGCACGCGCATCGCGAGGGGCCACACCTGCATCTGGTCGGTGAGGTCGGCCTGCTCGACGATGACGCCCGGCAGCTCGGCTGCGAGCTCGACGAGTCGGCCGCGGTCGCTGCCCACCGCGATGACGCGGGCGCCCGCCTCGAGCAGGGCTCGGGCGACGGCCCGGCCCGAGGCGCTCGTCGCGCCCGCGATGAGCACGGTGCGCCCCGCGGCGCCGGTGGGGTGGTCGGTCATGGTGGGCTCCTCTTCGAGCTTCGTGGAAGCAGGCGGTCATTCAGGAGAACGAAAGCTGCCCAGGACGAAATCGCCGATTCCGTCCTGAGCAGCGTACGTCTTCCTGAAACGGTGGGTCAGACCTCGGTGTGCCCGGTGATGCCGACCGTCGACTCGATGACGGGCTTCATCTTCTTGTCGAGCGCCTCGAAGAACATCGAGAGCGGGAACTCGTCGTCCATCACGAGGTCGGTGTAGCCCTTGGGCGGGCCCGCGAGCACCTCGCGCGGCAGGCCCTCGGCCCACACCGACGCGGGGTTCGGCGTGACGACCGAGGAGACGAGCTCGTAGGCCTTGAGCCAGTGCACCGTCTTCGGGCGGTCGATCGACTCCCAGTAGAGCAGGTCGATCGCGTCGCCGAGCTCGACGACCGCGTCGGCCACCTTGTCCCAGTCGAAGCTCAGCTCGACGTCGCGCCACTCGAGCACGTGCTTCTTGTGGAGCCACGCGAAGAGCAGCTGGCCGCCGAGGCCGTCGTAGTTGCGCACGCGCGAGCCGGTGATCGAGAAGCGGAAGATGCGGTCGAAGATGACGGCGTACTGCACGAGCTTGCCGGTCGAGCGCATCTGCTCCTCGACGTCGGTGAGCTCTTCGCCCTTCGCGAGGCGGGCGTCGAGCGCGCGCTGGATCTTGACCGACTCGCGGAATGCGGTCAGGTCGCAGCGCAGCTCCTCCAGCGAGTAGAGGAAGAACGGCATGCGCTGCTTGATCATGAACGGGTCGAACGGCAGGTCGCCGCGCATGTGCGTGCGGTCGTGGATGATGTCCCACATGACGAAGGTGCGCTCGGTGAGCTCCTGGTCGGTGAGCATCTCGGCGGCGTCGTCGGGCAGCACGAGCTTCGTGATGTCGCTCGCCGCGCGCACCACCTTGCGGTAGCGGGCCGCCTCGCGGTCCTGGAAGATCGCGCCCCACGTGAACGTCGGGATCTCGCGCATCGCGACGGTCTCGGGGAAGAGCACGGCCGAGTTCGTGTCGTAGCCGGGCGTGAAGTCGACGAGGCGGAGCGACACGAAGAGCTTGTTGCCGTAGTCGCCGGCCTCGAGGGCGGCGATGAACTCGGGCCAGATGGTTTCGACGACGAGCGCCTCGACGTGGCGGTCGAGCGAGCCGTTCTGCGTGTACATCGGGAACACGACGAGGTGGCGGATGCCGTCGATGCGGTGACGCTGCGGCTGGAACTCGACGAGCGAGTCGAGGAAGTCGGGGACCTCGAGGCCTGCGGCCTGCCACTTGCGGAAGTCGGCCTGCAGCGCGGTGAGGTACGCGGCCTCGTGCGGGAAGCGCGGCGCGAGGGCGGCGACCGACTCGACGATGGCATCGACGAGGGCGGATGCCTCGGCCTTGTCACCCTCGACGGGGACGGAGCCGTCCTTCACCTGGAGCGACTGGAGCTTCGTCGCCGACTCCTTGAGGCGGAGCCAGGCGGGGTCGGTCTCGACGCCGTCGGCGAGGGCGATCTGCTCGGGCGTGACGTCCTCGAGGACCTCGGGTTCGCCGACGATGGGGTCGATCGTGATGTTCGACATGTGAACCTCCGTTCCTCAGTGAGGGGTCAGATGCTGGGTCTCGGCAGTGCCGCGCGCGGCGGGAATCGCCGTACAGCTCAAGGCTACGAGGCATCCGCTCGCGATTGATTGCACTGCAACGCGGGAATCTTGCGTTCGCCTTCGAAACGGCGCCGGAGATCGCGCATGCCGCGCACGCCCGCGATTCGCATCGAAGTCGAGAACACCTCAGCGTTCACCCGGATGCCGCTCCACGCCTGCCCGGCCTCGACGCGACGCGGGCACCGAGGAGAACACCGGGGGCGGTCCCGATGACGGGCGTCTCGCCCGACCCTAACTTGAGGATTGTTCACATCCCCGCGAACCCCCACATGAACAGGAGAGGGCCATGAACACCAACAGGACCGGCGCCGCAGTGATCGGTGCCGTCGTACTCCTCGTCACGATCAGCGGCTGCGCCGGTGTGCAGTCCCAGCTCGAGAGCGGATCCGGATCGCAGAGCGTGACCTCGCTGCAGTCGCAGCAGGACTCGGCCCGTCGTGAGGCCGCGCTGGAACGCAGCCGGGCTCACGCACAGGAGTTCGCGCCGCAGGGCACCACCCTGCAGGACATCCTGCGCGAGGCCGAGCGCACCGAGCGCGTCGAGTCGGCCGCACGCTCTGCGAAGGCGCAGGAGCAGATGCGAGCCGTCAAGCAGGCCGAGCAGTCGGCGCAGCGCGCCGCTCGCTCGAACTCGGCACAGGTCCAGGAGACCGTGCGCGCCACCAAGCAGGCGGAGGCCGTCGACCAGTCGGCCGCCGAGGTGCAGGGCCAGCGTCTCGCCGAGTACGCCGAGCAGTTCGGCCAGTCGCAGGACGACGGCGTCCCCACGCCGACGCCCGAGCCCCGACCGATCTCACCGCGCAACCGATGATCACCACGCGAGAGCGGGGTCACGCCGACCGGCGGGCCCCGCTCTCGATCTGCGCGCCCGAACCCGACGGACGCGACGATTCAGAGAGACTTCGCCATGTGCAGCGACGCCGCCTCGAAGCCGAGGCTCTCGTAGAGCTCGATCGCCGGCACGTTGTAGGCGAACACGTTGAGGCCGAGCGTCGGCGAGCCGTGTTCGCGGGCGACCTGCTCGGCGTGCCGCATCGCCGCCCGGCCGAGGCCCCGGCGGCGGAACGGTTCGCGCACATGCACGTCCCACACCCACCACGCGTCGCCGCCCTCGGCCCAGGGGCCGAGCCACAGCCACCCCGCGTCCTCGCCGTCGACGACGATCGCGAGCAGCACGTGCTCGGGGTGCAGCTGCCCGTCGGTGAAGAAGCGCTGCCGCGAGGCCTCGACGGCGGCCTCGGCCTGCTCGGGGGTGTCGCCGGCGCGCAGCCTCGACGCCTGGTAGTACGCCATCGACTCAGGCAGCCACATCACGAGGTCGTCGCCTGTGATCGGGACGAAGGCGAGCTCGTCGGCGCGCGCGGTCTCCGCGGTCGCGGTGTCGTCGGTCATCCCTCCATGTTGGCGGATGTCCCGCCCCGGCGCACGGGCGATTCCTGATGCCGGTCGGCGTGCCCGCAGCCCACCGCCGACGGGGTAGTCTCGCCGCCATGGGCGACCCCGAACTGCAGACCGCCGCCGCGGTGCGGGCCGCGCTCGCCGCGGCGTCCGACCCGGCGAGGGCGAGCGGCGCGGCCGCCTTCTTCAAGACCGGACCGGGCGGCTACGCCGAGCGCGACGTGTTCCTCGGCGTCACGGTGCCGGCGACGCGCGCGATCGTGCGGAGATCGTCGGTGCTCCCGTCGGCCGACGTCGCCGAGCTCGTCGCGAGCCCGATCCATGAGGAGCGGCTCGCGGGCCTGCTCGTCATGGTCGAGCGAATCCGCCGCGCCGGCCGTGTGCGCACCCGCGATGACGCCGTGCGCGCGGCCGAGCACGAGCGCTACCTCGACGCCGTGCGCGCGGGGCACGTCGACAACTGGGATCTCGTCGACGCCACGGCCGAGTACCTGCTCGGCGAGGTGGTGTTCCCCGCGGCGCCGGTCGCCGAGGTCGTACCGCCGGTCGTGGCCGGGCTCGTGGCATCCGACTCGATCTGGCCGCGCCGTGTCGCGGTCATCTCGACCTTCGCCGCCATCAAGGCGGGCGACCAGCGCCCGACGCTCGCGCTGGCCGAGCAACTGCTCGACGACCCCGAGCCGCTGCTGCACAAGGCCGTCGGCTGGATGCTGCGGGAGGTCGGCAAGCGGGTCGATCGCTCGGTGCTCACCGGGTTCCTCGACGAGCACGCGGGGCGGATGCCGCGCACCATGCTGAGCTACGCGACCGAGCACTTCGACCCGGCCGATCGGGCGCGCTACCGCGCGATGCGCTGAGCGCGCCCGCCGCCGCCCGCCGCTCGTGCCGTCTCGGGCCGTCGGCCGCGGGGGCGTCGCGAGGCGTCGCGTTCGCCGACGCGATGCGCCGTGGCGAGCCACGCGGCCCGCTGCTCGGCCGACGAGAACCGCACCGGCGTGAACCGCGAGATGCCGATCGTGCGGATCCCGCAGTACGCGAGCGTCGCCCGCGCGAGCGAGGTCTCGGCGGCGTTGCGGTAGACGAGCCGGTTCCAGGCGAGCGGCGAGTCCATCGTCATCACGATGCGCGCGGTGCGACCGCTCAGCAGGCGCGTCGAGACATGACCGCGACCGTACGCGAACGCCGTGCCCGAGAGCATGACCCGGTCGAGGAACGCCTTCAGCACGGCCGGGTAGGTGCCCCACCACTGCGGGAAGAGGAACACGAGGTGCTCGGCCCAGGCGACGTCGTCGACGAAGCCGCGGATGCTCGGTTCGAGATGGCCGGTGTCGCCGCCCGGGGCGCGGAGCGCGGATCGATCGTCGGGGATCAGCGTGAACTCGCGTTCCGCGAGGTCGATCACCCGCACCTCGGTGCCGTCGGACGAGCTGCCCGCTGAGCCGGCCGCGGCGTCGCCCGCGGAATCGCCCGCGGACCGGAGCCCGGCGACGTACCGTTCGGCGAGCGCGTGCGTGAAGCTGCCGCGGTGCGGATGCCCGACGATCACGAGGGTGCGGGTCATCCGCGTGCCTCGGCAGGCTGCGGTGCCTCGGCGTGCTGCGGTGCCTCGGCGGGCTGCGGTGCCTCGACGGCGTGCGGGGCGCGACCGGCGGGCAGCAGCAGTGCGACGAGCGCCGACCCGATCAGCACGGCCGCACCGACGAGCACCGCCGGCTGCGCGCCCTCGACGTAGCCGGTCGGCGTGAGCGTGCCGCCCGCGCCAGTGAAGACGGCGGTCGACACGGCGATGCCGAGCGCGACGCCGACCTCGCGGAGCATCGAGTTCGTGCCGCTCGCCTTGGCGTGGTCGTCGGGCGCCATACGGGCGAGCACCGCGGTCGAGGAGGGTGCGAACACGAGCCCCATGCCGACTCCGGCGAGGATGAACGGGGCGAGGTAGGCCGAGTACTCGGTGCCCGCGTCGAGCAGGGGCGTCAGCCAGAAGAGCGCCGAACCGAGGGCGAGGAGCCCCGCGACGATGAGCGCCCGAGTGCCGACGCGCGGTGCGAGGAGGCCGGCGAGCGGCGCCACGATCATCGGCGCGAGGGTCCACGGCGACGTCTGGACCGCCGCCTCGAGGGGCGACGCGCCCTGCACCAGCTGCAGGAACTGGATCAGGATGAAGATCGAGCCGAAGGCGCCGAAGCTGAAGCTGAAGCCGACGACGTTCGCGATCGAGAAGCTGCGATCTCGGAAGAGCCGCAGCGGCAGCAGCGGTGCGCTCGTGCGCGACTCCCAGACGACGAAGGCGACGAGCAGCACGCCGCCGCCGATGAGCCCGGCGAGCACCTCGGTGCTCGACCAGCCGGCGTCGTTGCCGCGCACGATCCCGTACACGAGGGCCAGCAGGCCGAAGCCCGAGAGCAGCAGGCCGATGACGTCGGCGCGCAGGCGCGCCCCGAAGCCGTTGCGGAGGACGGCCAGCGCGAGCGCGATCGACGCGAGGCCGACCGGGATGTTGATCCAGAAGATCGCCTGCCATGCCCAGCCCTCGATGACCGCGCCGCCGACGAGCGGTCCGGTTGCGACGCCGAGCCCGGCGACGCCGCCCCAGATGCCGATGGCCAGCGGGCGGCGTGCGATGGGCACGGCGCCCGCGAGCAGCGTGAGCGAGAGCGGCATGATGGCGGCGGCGCCGAATCCCTGGGCGGCACGTGCGGCGATCAGCTGGCCCGGGTCGCTCGCGAGTGCGGCGAGGGCCGAGCTCGCGGTGAACACGGCGATGCCGACGAGGAACACGGTGCGGCGGCCGAAGCGATCGCCGAGGGCGACCGCCATCAGGATCGTGCTCGCGAAGGCGAGGGTGTAGGCGTTCATGAACCACTGCAGCTCTTCGACGGATGCCCCGAACTCCGTGTGCAGCACCGGCAGCGCGTTCGTCATCACGAGGTTGTCGAGGGTGGCCATGAACATCGGCAGTGCGGTCGCGAGGAGCACGAGCCAGAGCGGCGGGACGCGGCGCGGTCGGCGCGCGGTGGCGCCGGGAGCGCCCGATGCGGCGAGTGTGGTCGACATGGCGAACTCCAGAGGTTGTAATCGGATGATTACTTCGTAATGTAGTAATCGACTGATAACATGTCAAGCATGTCGGCCGAAGAGATTCCCGCACCCGCGACCGCACCTCGCATGAAGGCTGCCGATCGCCGCGAGCTCATCCTCGCCGCGGCGACGGCCGTGTTCGGTGCGAAGAGCTACGTCGGCACCACGACCGACGAGGTCGCGCGGGCCGCCGGCGTCAGCCAGCCGTACGTCGTGCGCCTCTTCGGCACCAAGGAGAAGCTCTTCATCGCGGTGGTCGAGCGGGCCTACGCCCGGGTGATCGACGAGTTCCGACGCGTGATGCCGGGTCCCGACGAGACTCGGATCGACCGGATGGGCGCCGCGTACACCGACCTCCTCGCGGAGCGGGGCATGCTGCCCGTCATCGCCCACTCCACGTCGCTCGGCGGCGAACCCGAGATCGGGCGGGTGGCCCGCCGCGGGTTCAGCGACATCTGGCGCTTCCTCCGCGAGGAGGCCGGCTTCACGCCGGAGACCGCCCGCGAGTTCTTCGCGACCGGCATGCTCATCAACGCCGTGGTCGGGCTGCGCCTCACCGGCGACTACGGCGACGAGGTCTCGGCGACCGAGGTGCTCGACTCCTGCTTCCCGGGGGCGGTCGAGCAGGTGCGCACGCTCCTGCCCGCCGCCGACGAACCCTGGTAAACCTCGGCACAGGCCTCCGGTGAGCCGCCTCGCCCGGTGAGGCGGCCGCGCCCCTCGCGGTGGGGGAGGATTGGACGATGACGAGAACGGTGCGCGGCGCGAAGGTGCTCATCACAGGAGCGGCCGGCGGCCTGGGGCGCATGTTCGCCGATCGTGCGGTCGCCGAGGGCGCCGCCTCGGTGATCCTCTGGGACGTCGACGCCGCCGCGCTCGCCCGGGCGGTCGACGAGCTCGGCGCCGTCTCCCGCGGTCGCACCAGGGTGCAGTCGTTCGTCGTCGACCTCGGAGACCTCGGCGCCATCGCGAAGACCGCACAGCGCGTACGGCGCGAACTCGGCAACCCCGACGTGCTCGTCAACAACGCGGGCATCGTCCGCGGCAACGGCTACTTCTGGCAGACCGACAACGGCGACGACACCCGGCCGACCATGCAGGTCAACGCGCTCGCCCCGATGTACGTCGCGCGCGAGTTCCTCCCGGGCATGATCGCGAACGCGTTCCGCCCGGCGCGAATCGTGAACCTCTCCTCGGCGGCGGGCACGATCGGCAATCCGCGCATGGCCGTGTACGCGGCATCCAAGGCGGCGCTCATCGCCTGGAGCGACTCGCTGCGTCTCGAGCTCGAGCAGGCCGGCCACCGCAACGTCACGGTGACCACCGTCACGCCGAGCTACATCGCCACGGGCATGTTCGCGGGCGCCCGCGGCCCGGCGCTGGCGCCCGTGCTCGAGGCCGCGTTCGTCGTCGACCGTGTCTGGGAAGCGATGCTCGCGGGGCGACCGCTCGTCGAGCTGCCCGGCAGCGTCCGACTGTCGCGGGTGTTGCGCGCCCTGCTTCCGACGCGCGTGTTCGACCGCGTCGTCGGCGACGGCTTCGGCGTCTACCGCTCGATGGAGCGGTTCACCGGGCGGCGCTGAACTCGCACGGGCTGCAGAGCCCGGCGACGCTGCGCCAGCAGGCCGAGGGCGATGGGGCCGACGACGCCCGCGAAGCAGAGCGCCGAGAGCCAGATTTCCGTGGTCATGCGACGACCGTAGCCCCGGAGCCTGAGTGCGCGCCCCGAACGTCGAAGGGATGCCTCGGGCCCGGCGCGCGTTCCTCAGAGCCCGTGCTCGTCGAGCCACGCGAGCAGGAGCCGCGAGAACTCCTCGGGCCGCTCGACGCTCGGCAGGTGCGCCGTGCCGGGCAGCCGGTGCGCGGTCGCGTCTGGCAGCGTCGCTTCGAGGGTCTCGAACTGGGCGAGGAACGGTGCGAGGTCGTGTTCGCCGACCATCACGAGCGACGGCACCGCGATCGTGTCGAGCCGCCCGGCCGCGGCGGGCTCGAGCGCCCGCATGTCGCCGTCGTCGAGGGCGTGCGCGATGTTCGGCACCGCGAGCTCGTGCGCGCGGGCGAGGAACGCCGGGTCGAGCTCGTCGGCGCCGCGCCCCACGCCGGTGGCGAACAGCTCGGTCTCGAGGCGCAGCATCCGCGCGGCATCGACGGCGGGGTCGATCGCCTCGACCTCGTCGAACCGCGCCTGCGTGGCCGCGTCGAGCGGCACCTCGGGGTGGCCGCCGATGCGCGCGCAGACGGCGACGAGCCCGGCGACGCGATCCGGCGCGTGGAGCGCGACATCGATCGCGATCGCACCCCCGCGACTCGCCCCGATGACGGTCGCCTGGGCGATGCCGAGGTGGTCGAGCAGCGAGATCGCGTCGCGGTGGTTCCAGAACGGCTCCGCCTCGTCGTGGCGCGTGCCGCCGAAGGCGCGCGGGTCGTAGCGCACGACGAGATGCTCGTCGGCGAGCGCCTCGACGTGCTCGTCCCACATGCGGAGGGTCGCGATGCCCGCGGGGATCAGCAGCAGGGCCGGCGCCGAGGCGCGGCCGGTCGTCTCGTAGGAGAGCTCGGCTCCGGGCAGGTCGAGGTGCGGCACGTCACGAGACTACGCACTCCGGGACCGGCTCGATGACCGTCGGTCGCTCCGACGCCCGTCAGTCCTCGTCCTTGCCCTTGTCCTTCTTGTCGTCCTTGCGGTTGCCCCCGCTGTTGCCGGGGCCGCTGTTGTCGTCATCGTCGTCGTCGGCATCGGTCGGCGTGGGTGTCGGGGACGGCTCTGACGCCTGGCGGGCGCGCTCCTCGGCGGCCTCGAGATCGGCGCGTACGAGCTCGATCGCCTCGCGGATCTCGGCCTCCTGCGCAGCGGGGACCTCGTCGGCGGCGACCGCCTCGTCGACATCCCGCTCGAGCAGGAGGAGCGCTGCGAGCGCCCCCGCGAAGTCCTCGTCGGCCGAACGCTCGGCGACGCGCACGACCGACGCGTGCAGGGCGTCGCCGGCATCGGCCTCGCTCGCGCAGCCGGCAAGTCCGAGCCCGATCGCGACGGTGGCGGCGAGTGCCGCCGCCCGCAGGCGGCGCCGTCCGGAGCGCCGGGTCATCCTCGCACCGCCTCGTCGAGTTGCTGCAGATGCTCGCCGAGCGGATCGAGCTCGGCCGGGATCGGCGGCAGGGGCGTGGGCTCGGACTGGCCGCCGCCGGTCGCCGCCGTGATCGCGGCGTGGACGGCCAGCACGATCGCGACCGTCGCGATCGCGAGCACGACGACGATGAGCACCGGGCGACGCCGGGAGGGCTTTGTGCGTGCCGGGCGTCCGGCTCCGCCCGTGCGCGCGCCGGCAGAGCCGGCGGGGGAGTGGAGATCGCTCGGGACGGTCGGTGCGCCCGGCTGCGCCGGGAGCACTCGGGTCGGCCCCGTCGGCTCGGGCTCGGGCTCGGGTCCGCGCTCGGCCGTCTGCGGCGCGCCGGCGGGTGCCGTCGCGCCGAGCACGACCGTCGGCGCGAGCGAGGACGTCTCCGACTCCGACTCGATGTCGGCCGGTTGCGACGCACGGCCCGGGCTCGTCGGCGCGAGCGCCGTCGCGGCGACCGCGACCTCGAGCGCAGTAGGCCGTGCGGCCGGTTCGCGGGCCGTCATACGGGTGAGCAGATCGACCCAGTCGGAGCCGAGCTCGCCCGGCACCTCGGGGTCGCGCACCAGCCTGGCGCTCGCAGCCTCGGCCGCGGGGCCGGGGAACGCGCGTCGCCCGGTGCGCGCCTCGAGCACGAGCAGACCGAGCGAGTAGACGTCGGCAGCGCTTCCGGGGGCGACGCCGCTCACCTGCTCGGGGCTCAGGTAGCCGGGCGTGCCGACGAGGAGGCCGGTGCGGGTGATGCGGGCATCGTCGATGAGCCGGGCGATGCCGAAGTCGGCGAGCTTCGCGTTCCACCGACGGCTCGGCAGGTGCGCGGGTTCGAGCAGCACGTTCGCGGGCTTCACGTCGCGGTGCACGATGCCGCGCGAGTGGATGACGTGGAGCGCCTCGCCGAGGTCGGCGAGGACGCCGGCCTCGTCGGCGGCGTCGAGCGGGCCCTGTTGCAGCGCGGCACGAAGGTCGTGCCCCTCCACGAGCTCCATCACGAGGTACTCGCGCGAGCTGCCCTCATCATGCGCCGCGTCGTAGAGGCGTACGAGCGCCCGATGCTCGACGCTCGCGAGCAGGGCGATCTCGGAGGCTCGCCGGCCCGCGTCGTCGATGCCCTCGGCGGCCTCGCTGAAGACCTTCACCGCGACCGGCCGTCCGAGCGACAGGTCGAAGCCGCGATACACGCTCGCCATGCCGCCGCGCCCGATGAGCGCGTCGAGGCGGTAGCGGCCGCCGAAGATCCGGCCCGTGGTGGGCTCGGTTCGGTCGCGATCGGAGATGCTCGTCACCCCTCCGAGGGTAGTCCGCCGGGCTGGGACCGACCCGGGGGTTGCGTCGTCGCCAGGAATCAGAAGATCATCGGCCGATCGTCGTCGTCGTCGCCGAGCGCGAGGTCGACGAGCACCGGTACGTGGTCGCTCGGGGCGTCGCCCTTGCGCTCGTCGCGGTGGATCGACGCCGAGGTCACCGCTTCGGCGAACGTCGCCGAGCCGAGGATGAAGTCGATGCGCAGGCCCTCGTTGCGGGGGAACCGCAGCTGCTTGTAGTCCCAGTAGGTGTACAGCCCCTCGGGCACCCGCGCGCGAACGACGTCGGTGACGCCCGCGTTCTCGAGGGCGAAGAAGGCGGCGCGCTCTTCGGGGGAGACGTGGGTCGTCTGCCCGACCACCACGGTCGGGTCGCCGTTGTCGATGTCGAGCGGCGCGACGTTGAAGTCGCCCATGAGCGCGAACGGGCGCTCGAGGTGGGCGGTCGTCTCGGCGCGCGCGTAGTCGGTGAGTGCGGCGTAGAAGTCGAGCTTGTAGTGGAGGTGAGGGTCGCCGAGGGAGCGGCCGTTCGGCACGTAGAGGCTCCACACGCGCACGCCGTCGACGGTCGCGCCGATCGCGCGCGCCTCCTTCGGGAGGTCGGGGCCGTCATGCCCCTTCAGGAACCCCGGCATGCCGGGGAACTCGGTCTCGACGTCGGTGATCGGCGCCCGGCTCGCGATCGCCACGCCGTTCCACTGGTTCAGGCCGTGGATCGCCAGTTCGTACCCGGCCTCCTCGAAGGCCTCGTGCGGGAACTGCTCGGGCTTGCACTTGATCTCCTGCATGGCCAGCACGTCGACGTCCTCGCGCACCATCCAGTCGACGACGCGGCCGACGCGGGTGCGGATCGAATTGACGTTCCAGGTGGCGATGCGCATGGGTTCCAGCGTAGGTCAGCCGGGCGACACCCCGAGCACGGCGAGGTCGGATGCCCCGTGGTCGCCCACGAGGCATCCGCCATCGATGCCGTCAGCGGCGGCGCCGCGCGATCGCGGGCACGACGACCCACACGACGACGACGACCGCGATGGCCGCCCCGAGCGCGATGTAGCCGGCGACGCGGCCGACGGCGACGTCGAAGATGAGGCTCGTCACTCCCGCGGAGAGCAGGGAGACGACGGCGAGCAGCCCGAACAGCATGCGGTTCCCGACACGCACCAGGCGGTCCTTCTGCTGCCGCCCGAACAGCTGCCGGTGCAGGATCACCGGCGCGAAGCCGAGCACGGTCGCGAGGCCCGCGAGGGCGACGAGCACGAGGTAGAGCGTCAGTTCGTAGTCGTCGAGCTCGGCGAAGCGGGGCTGGAACGCCGCGGCGAGCAGGAACCCGGTGATGATCTGCGTGCCGGTCTGCACCGCGCGCAGCTCCTGCAGGATGTCGCCCCAGTTGCGGTCGAGCCGTTCGACGCGGGTCTCGTCGCGGCCGTCGCGGCGGTCGTCGCGGTCTTCGTCGTCGGCGGTCGCGGCCTGCGAGGCGGAGTCGGTGCCCATACGCGATCGTACCGCCGGGCGCTGCGCCGCCTCGGGGGCTTGCGAACCGGCCGCGCACCCGGTGCGCACCCTCCGCGCACCGTCGTTGCTGTCAGAATGGAGCCCGTCGTGTTCAACAGGGGAGCATCATGGCCGCAGCATTCAGTGTCGAAGGCGTCGAGGGCCTGCCCGAGATCTCGACCGGAGACGATCTCGCCGCGATCATCGCGGGCGCCGCGGAGTTCGCCGACGGCGACATCCTCGTCGTGACCTCGAAGATCGTCTCGAAGGCCGAGGGGCGCGTCGTGCAGGCCGCCGACCGCGAACAGGCGATCACCGACGAGACCGTGCGCGTCATCGCGACGCGCGAGTACGAGGGCGGGGTCACCCGCATCGTCGAGAACCGGCAGGGCATCGTCGGGGCGGCGGCCGGGGTGGATGCCTCGAACACGCCAGACGGCACCGTGCTGCTGCTGCCCGTCGACCCCGACGCCTCGGCGCGCGACCTCGCGACGGGGCTGCGCGCCCTGACCGGTGCGCGGGTCGGCGTCATCCTCTCCGACACGCTCGGGCGCCCGTGGCGCGAGGGGCAGACCGACATCGCGATCGGCGCCGCCGGCGTGCACGTCTTCGACGACCTGCGCGGCGGGGTGGATGCCTCGGGCAAGCCCCTCTCGGTGACGATGCCGTGCGTGGCCGACGAGATCGCCGGGGCGGGCGAGCTCGTGAAGGGCAAGTCGTCGGGGGTGCCGCTCGCGATCGTGCGCGGGCTCGGACGCTACGTCGGCGACCTCGACCTGCCGGGTGCGCGGTCGATCCAGCGGCCGAGCGAGCGCGACCTGTTCCGTCAGGGCGCCGACGAGGCGTACGACGAGGGGTACCGCGCCGGATTCGACGAGGCGCAGGCCGAGGGCCCGCTGCGCGCGACGCCCGACTTCGAGTAGTCGCTCCGATTTTTGGATCCAGAATGCGTGCCCTGAGCGGGGTTTGCCGGTACATTCGGGTGCCATGAGCGAACAGATCGCCGAGGGCGCGCGCCGTGCATCCGTCGGATCCGGGTTGAACTCCGACGCACTGCAGCAGCTGGCGGGCAAGCACCAGACCGGGTACCGGTCGGTCGGCGTGATGGTCTACGACATCCTGAAGGACGCCATCCTCACCGGCACGCTGCCGCCGGGGCAGAAGCTGCGCCAGGAGACCCTCGCCGAGTCGATCGGCGTCTCGAGGCTACCCGTGCGTTCGGCGCTCATCCAGCTCGAGGCCGACGGGCTCGTCGAGTTCCACGAGCGTCGCGGCGCCGTCGTGAAGTCGCTCTCGGCCGACCAGGCCCGCGAGGTCTACGACATCCGCACGCTCCTCGAGGTCGAGGCGCTGCGGCTCTCGATGGCCGAGATGAACCCCGAGCGCATCGCCCGCCTCCGCGAACTCGGTCGCACGGCCGACATCGAGGAGGAGGGGGCCGACTTCGTCGACGCCCGCACCGAGTTCTACGCCGAGCTGTACGACGCGACCCACCGTCCGGTGCTGTGGGAGATGATCGAGCAGCTGCGCCTCAAGGTCGGACGCTACGTGCTGGGCTGGCGTCTCGTGGGCGGGGCCGAGCACGGCCACTCGCACGAGGCGCTCGTCGCCGCCGTCGAGGGCGGCGACGTCGAGCACGCGAGCGGCGTGCTGCGCTCGCACCTCGAGCGGGTGCGCGACGCGGTGCTCGAGCTGCTCGTCGAGGGCGAGGCGGGCGCGCCGACGGTGTCGGCCTCGCGCGGCTGAGGCGCGCGGCATCCGGGCGTGGGACCTGTGGCTTCGCGCGGCGCTTGCGTTCTGGATCCAGTATCCGAAATAATGAACGGGCGCGACCGAGGCTCGACCACGTCGAGGTGACGGCGCCCCGCCGAGCAGGGAGGATGGAGGAGTGTCAGTGCACATCGGTTACGCCGCGATGCTCGAGCAGTTCCCGCCCGCCGAGGCGGTGGCGCTCGCCGCGCTCGCCGAACAGCACGGCTTCACCGGGGTCATGGCGACCGACCACTTCCAGCCGTGGACGCCTCGCATGGGGCAGGCCTCGCACGTCTGGAGCGTGCTCGGCGCCCTCGCCGAACGCACCCGCGGCGACTTCGGCCCGGGCGTGACGACGCCGACCTTCCGCACGCACCCCGCCGTCGTCGCGCAGGCGAGCGCGACGCTCGCGTCGATGCACCCCGGGCGCCACTGGCTCGGCATCGGCTCGGGCGAAGCGGTCAACGAGCACATCGTCGGGCAGTACTGGCCCGAGGCGCCCGACCGCATCAACCGCATGTTCGAGGCCGTCGAACTCATCAAGAAGCTCTTCGCCGCCTCGATCGCCGGGCGCGATGTGCGCCATTCGGGCCCGAGCTTCAAGCTCGAGACCACCCGCCTCTGGACGATGCCGCCCGTCGCCCCCGAGGTCTACGTCGCCACCGCCGGCCCCGTTACCGCACGCCGCGCCGGACGGGTCGCCGACGGGCTCATCACGACGAGCGGGCCCGCCGAGCGCCTCGACGCACTGCTCGCCCGCTTCGCCGACGGGGCTCGCGACGGCGGCCGCGACGTGCGGCGCATGCCCAAGATCCTGCAGCTGCACCTCTCGTGGGCGGCGACCGACGAAGAGGCCATGCGCAACGCGCTCACCGAGTGGCCCATCGCCGGCATGCGGTTCGGGCGCAGCGACATCCGCTCGCCGTTCGAGTTCGAGCAGCTCGCGCGCACCGTGCGACCCGAGGACTTCGAGGGGCGCATGGTCGTCTCGGCCGACCCCGACCGGCATCGCGCCGAGATCCAGCGGCACCTCGACCTCGGCTTCGACCGCATCTACCTCCACAACGTCGGCCGCAACCAGGCCGAGTGGATCGAGGTCTTCGGCCGTGAGGTGCTGCCGGGGCTGCGCGCATGACGGCCGGCGCGGTGCCCGCCGGCTGGACGCTCGTCGTGCCGGTGAAGGCGTTCTCGGCGGCGAAGACCCGCCTCGGGCCGGCCGTGCCCGCTGAGGCGCGGGCCGCACTCGCCCGCGCGTTCGCCCTCGACACGATCACCGCGGCACGCGCCGCGCGCGGGGTCGAGCGCGTGATCGTCGTCACCGGCGAGGTCGATCTCGGGTCGCCGCTTCCGGCGGGCGTCGAGCTCGTGCGGGAGGCCGGCGTTGCCGCGGGGGCCGTCGGCGGTGGCGCTCCCAACGGGCTCACCGCCGCGATCGACGACGGCATCCGCGCCGCCCGCGCCGGGGATCTCGTGCCCGTCGCGGTGCTGCTCGGCGACCTGCCCTCGCTCCGTACGAGCGAGCTCGAGTTCGCGCTCGAGGCCGCGTCGCGGCATCCGCTCGCCTTCATCGCCGATGCCGACGGCACCGGCACGACCCTCGCGACCGCGAGCGCAGGTGCGACCATGCGCCCCGCCTTCGGTGAGCAGTCGGCGTCGCGGCACCGCGAGGCCGGCTTCGCCGACCTGGCCGGTAGCGCCCCGTTCGCGACCCTCCGGCGCGACGTCGACACCGTCGAAGCGCTCGAGCACGCGCTGCGGCTCGGTGTCGGACCGCACACCGCTGAAGTCGTCGCCGCTCTCGCCGACGGTGCGCTGCCGCACATCGCGCCAGGCCCGACGCCCGACACGACTCATTCCACCGACCCCCACAGAAGGAGCCACGCATGACCCTCACCCTCGGATACAAGGCCAGCGCCGAGCAGTTCGACCCGCGCGAGCTCGTCGAGATCGCCGTCACCGCCGAAGGCCACGGCATGCAGTCGGTGTTCACGAGCGACCACTTCCAGCCCTGGCGCCACACGGGCGGGCACGCGCCGTTCTCGCTCGCCTGGATGGCCGCGGTCGGCGAGCGGACCTCGACCGTGAAGATCGGCACGAGCGTGATGACGCCGACGTTCCGCTACAACCCCGCGGTGCTCGCGCAGGCGTTCGCCTCGCTCGGCGTGCTCTACCCCGAGCGCATCATCGCCGGCTTCGGCTCGGGCGAGGCACTCAACGAGATCGCGACGGGCTTCCAGGGCGCGGGCGAGCAGGAGTGGCCCGAGTTCCGCGAGCGCTACGCGCGGCTGCGCGAGTCGGTGCGGCTCATGCGCGCCCTCTGGAAGGACGAGGGCCAGGTCAGCTTCGACGGCGAGTACTACTCGACCCACGACGCCTCGATCTACGACCGCCCGCATGTCGCGGTGCCGGTCTACATCGCAGCCGGCGGCCCGCAGGTGGCCAAGTACGCCGGCCGTGCCGGCGACGGCTTCATCTGCACCTCGGGCAAGGGCGCCGAGCTCTACGCCGACCAGCTCATGCCGGCCGTCAAGGAGGGGCTCGCCGCCCGTGAAGACGGCCGCACCTTCGACGAGTACGACCGCATGATCGAGATCAAGCTCTCGTACGAGGAGGACCTCGACACCGCGCTCGACAACACCCGGTTCTGGTCGCCGCTCTCGCTCTCGAAGGAGCAGAAGCACGACATCACCGACCCCGTCGAGATGGAGCGCGCCGCCGACGCCCTGCCGATCGAGCAGATCGCGAAGCGCTGGATCGTCGGCACCGACCCCGACGCGGTCGTCGAGCAGATCGGGCAGTACATGGACTGGGGCTTCAACCACCTCGTGTTCCACGCACCGGGCCACGACCAGCGCCGGTTCCTCGAGCTGTTCGAGCGCGACCTGGCGCCGCGGCTGCGGGCGCGCGGCTGACCCGCGTCGTTCTGGGCTGACATCCGGCGCGACACGCCGTCTCGAGGCGACTCGTATCGGCGTGTCGAGTCGGATGCCGGTCATCCCCGACCGGCGGTCAGGTGCGGCGGCGCTCCCAGCGGCGCTTCGCGGCGGCGTGCGCTCGCGGAGTAGGGCGCGCTACCCCGCCGGCTCGACCACCAGCCCGGTCCCCCCGCCGCGGCGGACCGGCTCGGCCACCGCGGTCATCAGCCCGTCGGCGCCGACCTCGATCGCGGCGACGGCACCGATCTCGGCCGACGTCGAGAACGCGTGCCCGTATGCGGCGAGCGGGCTCTCGTACGCAGCCCGGAACGCCGGCTCAGCCGCGACCGCCGCGGTGTTGCGCTGCGAAGCGCGGGGAGCCGCGACGGCCTCGGGCAGGGTCATTCCCAGGTCGATGCGGTTCACGAGGACCTGCGTCACCGTCGTGATGATCATCGAGCCGCCGGGGGAGCCGACCACGAATCGCACCGCGCCGTCGTCGAGCACGATCGTCGGCGACATCGACGAGCGCGGGCGCTTGCCGGGTTCGACGATGTTCGGATCGGCCGGGTTCGGCACGAAGCTGAAGTCGGTGAGCTCGTTGTTGAGCAGGAACCCGCGCCCCGGCACCGTCATGCCCGAGCCGCCGGTCTGCTCGATCGTGAGCGTGTACGCCACCGCGTTGCCCCACCGATCGACGACCGAGAGGTGCGTCGTCGAGATGTTCTCGGTGTCGGCGGGCTCGTCGAGCGCGGCGGTCTCGCAACCGGACGCGGAGAGCGGTGCGGGCGGAACGGGCTTCACCGATGCGGTGTCCGGGTCGATCACGCAGGCGCGCGCGTCGGCGAACTCCTGGCTGAGCAGCGTCGCGGTCGGCACGTCGACGAACGCCGGGTCGCCGACGTAGGCGTTGCGGTCGGCGAAGGCGTGCGCGGTGGCCTCGAGGTAGAGGTGCAGTGCCTGCACGGGGTCTGCGCCGGCGAGGTCGAAGTTCTCGAGGATGTTGAGCGACTCGCCGACGGTCGTGCCGCCCGATGACGACGGGGCCATGCCGTAGACGTCGAGGCCTCGGTACTCGACGTGCGTCGGCGCCTGGTCGAGCACCTCGTAGTCGGCGAGATCGTCGGCGGTGAGGTGGCCGGGGTAGGCCGGCAGCGTCGCATCGGCATCGACGATCGGCGCTTGCGCGACCGCGGCGATCTCGTCAGCGAGCTCGCCTTCGTAGAACACGTCGGTGCCGCCGAGCGCGATCTTCCGCATGGTGCGGGCGAGGTCGAGGTTCTTGAAGACCGTGCCCACTTTCGGGGCGTCGCCGTCGGGCAGGAAGAGCTCGGCGGTGTCGGGGAAGGCAGCGAATCGCGCCTGGTTCGCGAGCGTCTGGTCGCGGAACGTCTGGTCGACGACGAATCCCTTCGTCGCGAGCAGGATCGCCGGCTGCAGTGCGTCGCGCAGCGACGTGGTGCCGAACTCGTCGAGCGCGGCCTCCCACGTCGCGAGGGTGCCCGGTGTGCCGACCGACAGGCCCGACGACACCGCGTCCGCGAACGCGTAGGGCGCACCGGTCGCCGGGTTGATGAAGGCGTCGCTCGGCATCGCGGCGGGCGCGGTCTCGCGGCCGTCGATGGTCGACACCTCGCCGGTGCCGGCGTCGAAGTACACGAGGTATCCGCCGCCGCCGATGCCGGCGCTGTACGGCTCGGTCACGCCGAGCGCCGCGGCGGTGGCGACCGCGGCGTCGACCGCGTTCCCGCCGTCGCGCAGCACCTCGAGACCGACGGCGCTCGCCGAGGCATCCACCGATGAGACCGCCCCGCCGAAGCCGGTCGAGGTGGGCGGAGCCGGCGGCGCGGGTCGCCCGGTCACGGTGACGGCCGACGCCGCCGGAGCGGCGAACGCCGCGAGCGAGACGGCTGCGGCGATGGCGATGATGCTGCGGCCGACGGTGAAGCGGCCGCGATCGACGTTGACCATGAAGACCCCCCGAAGTGGTGACATTCGCACGTTGGGGCTCAACGTAGACCCGGTGCAGGCGAGCGGCAACCCCTTGTGCCGGCGCGGTCAGCGCAGGCCGGGCCGGTTCACGCTCGGCGGGATCGCGCAGAAGTCGTAGTAGTAGCGCGTGGGTGCCGCCGGGTCGGTCACGTCGACGATCACGGATGCCCCGGAGTGGGGCAGCTCGTCGCCCGCGACGGCCCACACCGAGAGGTGCCAGACGCCGCGCACGGCGTCGTCGAGCAGGTGCTGCCCGTCGACGACGAGCACGGCGTCGGGGTCCTCCGCGCCGGCGAATGCGCCCGCCCGCACCGGGTCGACGAGTTCGGCGCGCAGGCGCGCCTCGTCGATCGCCCCCAGGCTGGGACGCACCACCGGTGCCCCGTCGGTGCGCGCGGCGATCGCGGCCGCCAGCTCATCGGCGACACGAGCGGATGCCACGGGGTCGCCGCCGTCGACGGCCACGAGACGCCGCCCGCGGCGGGCGTTGTGCAGGAACTCCTCGGCCACCCACTCGATCGTCGGCTGCGGCCCGGTCTGGATCGGACTCATGCTTCGAGGCTACGCCCGGGCTGGGTCGTCGTGAGCCGTGTCGGTCCGGGCTGATGTTCGTCGTGACTCGCCGTTCCCGGCCTCCTCGGCCGGCGTGTCCACCCGGATTCCAGCCCGGAGGAACCGGGGCAGGCGCGATGGACGCGCGACGGCCATGCTCAGGGTCGGCCGGCGGGGATCCGATCCGATTCGGCGGCGAGGGCCGGCCTGGGCGTGGAGGCCGCCGGGGCTGCGACCGCGATGAGCGGACGGCCCGTCAGCGGGTGCGGGATCACCTCGGCGCGCACTCCGTAGACCTGCTCGACGAGCGACGCCGTGAGCACCTCGCGGGGGTCGCCCGCGGCGACGACCCGGCCGCCCGCGAGCACGATCACGTGGTCGGCGTACGCCGCCGCGTGCGAGAGGTCGTGCAGGGCGGCGACGACGGTGAGGCCCTCGCGCGCGAGCCCGGCGAGCAGCTCGAGCGCGGTCAGCTGGGCCGCGAGGTCGAGGTGGTTCGTGGGTTCGTCGACGAGCAGTAGCTCGGGCTCCTGCGCGAGGGCACGTGCGAGGGTGACCCGCTGGCGCTCGCCGCCCGAGAGCGACCCGATGGGCCGCGGTGCGAATTCGAGTGCGCCGACCGCGGCGAGCGAGCGTTCGGCCACCGCGTGATCGTGGTCGCCGGCGGCGGCGAACGCTCCGAGGTGCGGGGTGCGCCCGATGAGCACCGCGGCGAGCACGCTGAGCTGCGGGTCGACCTCGGCCTGCTGCTCGGCGAGGGCGACGAGGCGGGCGCGATCCCGCCGCCGCATGCGCGCGATCGGGCGGCCGTCGAGGTCGAGCTCGCCCGCATCGGCCCGCTCGATCGCGGCGATCAGGTGCAACAGCGTCGACTTGCCGGCGCCGTTCGGCCCGACGAGCGCCGTGAGGGCGCCGCCCGGCATGGTCGCGTCGACTCCGTCGATGATCGTGCGTCCGGCGCGGTCGAACCGCACCCGCGAGAGATCGAGGCTCATGCGAGGCTCCTTCGGCGCAGCAGCAGCCAGGCGAACACCGGGCCGCCGATGAGGGCGGTGAGGATGCCGACGGGGAGCTCGCGCGGGTCGAACAGCGTGCGGGCGCCCGTGTCGGCCCAGACGAGGAAGATCGCGCCCGCGAGCGCCGACAGCGGCAGCAGCGCCCGGTGGCCGGGCCCCGTCACGAGACGCACGGCGTGCGGCAGCACGAGCCCGACGAATCCGATCGAGCCGCTCACCGACACGAGTGCGCCGGTGAGCAGCGCGGTGCCGCCGAGCAGGAGCACGCGACTGCGGGCGACGTTCACGCCGAGCGCCGCGGCCCCCGATTCGCCGACCGCAAAGGCGTCGAGGGTGCGGGCGCTCGCGAGCAGCGGCATCCCGATGACCAGGAACGCGCCGCCCACGATCGCGACCGAAACCCAGTCGGTGCCCGAGAGCGAGCCGAGCAGCCAGTTCAGGATCTCCCGGTAGCTGTCGTTCGTCGCGCTCCAGAAGATGACGAGGCTCGTGATCGCGCCGAACACGCTCGACACGGCGATGCCGGCGAGCACGGTCGCCGTCGGCGAGAGGCGGGCACCGGTCGCGCCCGCGGCGCCGCCCGCACGGCCCGCGCCGAGCGCCAGCCCGAGGGTGGCGAGCAGCGCGACGATCGCCCCGGTGAAGGCGGCGAGCGGCAGCACGAGCGACCATCCGAGCACGAGCACGACGACGGCCCCGACCGAGGCGCCCGACGAGAGGCCGAGCAGGTACGGGTCGGCGAGCGGGTTGCGGGTGACGGCCTGCAGCACCGCACCGCAGAGCGCGAGGCCCGCGCCGACCGCGGCGGCGGTGAGCACCCGTGGCATGCGCAGCTGCCAGACGATGCCGTCGCGGAGCGGCGAGAGCGTCGCCTCGCCGAACCCGAGGTGAGCGGCGACGCTCGCGAGCACGTCGGCGGGGGAGAGGGCGGCCGGGCCGATCGTGACGGCGACCACGATCGAGACGAGGAGCAGCGCGGCGAGGCCGATGCCCCAGAGCAGGGTGCGCGCCGCGCCCGGCGATCGAGTGGCGACGGCGGAGCGCAGCGACCCCTCGGGAGAGGTCTCGATACGCACGCCGTCGCTCGCCACTCGACCGGCCGGGGCGGGGCCGGTGTCGCTCGCTCCTCGACCGGTCATCAGCCCTCCAGCGCGCCCAGCTGCTCGACGATCGAGGCGACGGCGTCGACGTTGCGCACGCCCGCCTCGGTCGACGGGAAGTCGACGATCACGTAGCGCTCGCCCTGCACCGCGGGCAGTGCGGCGGTCGCGGGGTTCGACGAGAGCGCGGCGATTTTCGCCTCGGCGGTGTTCCACGGGGCATCCACCAGCACGATCACGTCGGGGTTCGCCTCGACCACGGCCTCCCACGACATCGCCGTCCAGGTGTCGTGCACGTCGGCGGCGACGTTGTCGAGCCCCGCGGCCTCCATGATCATCTGCGGTGCGCCGATGCCGGCGCCGACGAAGGGCTGGTCGTCGCCCGACGAGTACCAGAGCGCGGTGAGCCCGTCCTCCGAGGGCGTGATCGCGTCGAGCGCCGCGCGCTGCGATGCGACGAGCTCGGCCGACCGCTCGGGCACGCCGAAGATCGCGCCGGCCTCGTCGAACTCGCGGAACACCTCGTCGAAGGTGAGCGGGTCGGGCATGTAGCCCTCGCCCTTGCAGGCGGCGGGGGCGACGTAGCTCGCGACGCCGAGCGCAGCGAGCGAGTCGCGCTCGCCGGCGCCCTCGGCCGAGAGGTTCGACTCCCAGCCCGCGTAGATGAGGTCGGGTTCGACGGCGAGGGTCGCCTCCTGCGACGGCACCTTGTCGCTCAGCACCTCGAGGTCGGCCGCGGCGCCGGCGACCTCCGGCGGCACGGGTCCGTCGCTGAACGCGGTGCCGACGACCTTGTCCTCCAGGCCGAGCGCGAGCATGAGCTCGAGGGTCGACGACTTCACGGTGACGACGCGCTCGGGGGCGGCGTCGAAGGTCACCTCGGTGCCGCAGTTGTCGATCGTGAGCGGGTACGAGGATGCCGCGGCGCCGGCGCCGTTCGCGGCGGAGTCGGTGGCGGGGTCGGCGCCCGCGGGGCCCGCGCATCCGGCGAGCAGGGCGACGGCGGCGGTGGCGCCGAGTGCGGCGACGGCGAGCAGGGGACGGGTGGCGTGGGTGCGCATGGGCAGAGTTCCTCCGGGAATGGGTGCAGGGTGCAACTCCGACGAAGTCGGCGACTCGCGGCCCAATCCCGGGCCACCACGACCGGGCAAGTCAGCCCGGTGGTCGTCGCCAGCATAGCCCCGCAGCGAGTTTCGAATCAATACTGGATTCTGGATCCAAAATGAGTGATGATGGCCTCGCGGGCCCGAACCGAGTGATTCGAAACGGGCCGGGGCGACGGTTCGCCCGCCGTACCGGGCCCGCGCGCAACGCAGCGTCGAGATCCGGGAGGACCCGCAGAATGAAGCACACCGAGGTCGAGTTCCACAGCGAGGGCGATCGCATCGCCGCGATCTGGCGCACTCCCGACACCCCCGGCCCGTACCGCGCCATCGTGCAGGGCCCCGGCTGGCTGGGACTGAAGGACGCCAAGCTCTACGTGCGCTACCACGAGGCGCTCACGGCCGCCGGCTTCGCCGTGCTCGTCTTCGACTACCGCGGCTTCGGCGACTCGGGCGGCGACCGTGGCATCCTCTCGCCGAACCGGCAGCTGCAGGACCTCGTGAACGCCGTCACCTACCTGACCACCCGCGACGACGTCGTCGCCGACGCGATCGGCGTCTTCGGCACCGGCGGCACGGGCGGCGGCAACGCCGTGCTGCTCGCGGACGCAGACCCGCGCGTGAAGGCGGCCGTCAGCCAGGTGCCCGTCGCCGACGGCACCGACTGGCTGCACCGCATGCGCCAGGAGCACGAGTGGCTCGCGTTCCTCGCGGGCCTCGAGGAGGACCGGCGCCTCCGCGTCACCACCGGCGCAGGCCGGCTCGTGCACCCCCGCGAGGAGATCATGGTGCCGACCCCCGAGCGCCGCGCGACGAACATCAAGGCCGACGTCGACGACAAGATCCCGAGCGCCATCCCGCTCTCGTGCGCCGAGGAGATCCTCGCCTACCGGCCGATCGACGCCGCCGCCCGCCTCGAGACCCCGCTGCTCGTGATCGGGGTCGAGGGCGACGCGACCACCCCCACCGACCACGCCGAGCAGCTCTACGCCGTGGCGCGCGGGCCGAAGCAGCTCGTCATGCAGCGGCACACCACCCACTACGCGGCGTACGACCGCTACTGGACCGAGACCACCCCGCTGATCGTCGACTGGCTCGACCGCTACGTGCGGCCGAGCGACGTCGAGGTCCGCACCACCCGCTCGCCCGGTCAGGGCGAGACCGCAGAACGCCTGGAGGCACCCATGGAAGCAACGCGTCTGGAGGCCGTGCGATGAGCATCGACCTGAGAATCTCGGGCGGCATCGTCGTCACCCCGAGCGGCCCGGTCGCGGCCGACCTGCTCGTCGGCGACGACGGGCGCATCGCCGGCCTCGTCGCACCCGGCGTCGAGGTCGCGGCGGCACGCGAGCTCGACGCATCCGGACGCCTCGTGCTGCCCGGCATGGTCGACGTGCACGTGCACACCCGCGAGCCCGGCTACGAGCACAAGGACGACATCCTCACGACCTCGCAGCAGGCCGCCGCCGGCGGCGTCACCACGATGTTCGGCATGCCGAACCTCAACCCGCCGACCGTCGACGTGACGACGCTCCGCGACGTGTTCGACCGCTACGCCGCGAGCTCGATCGTCGACTGGAACCACAACCCGGCCCCGACGAAGTTCGACGACATCGTGCCGATGGCCGAGATGGGCATCTGCGCGTACAAGATCTACATGGTCGTCGACACGGGTCGCACCTACCCGCACCCGGCCGGCACCGGCATCCACGACCACGGCCACCTGCTGCAGATCATGGACCGCATCGCCACCACCGGCAAGCGCTTCATCGTGCACCCGCACGACCAGGCCCTCATGGACTACATCGAGGGCGAGGTGCTCGCCCGCGGCGAGAACACGCCGCAGGGCTACGCCTCGGCGTACGCGGCTCGCGAGGGCGTCATCTGGGACACGGCGATCGACGTCGTGCTGCGACTCGCCGAGGCATCCGGATGCCCCGTGCACATCGCGCACATCCAGACGCGCCGCTCGATCGACGCGGTGCGCCGTGCGAAGGCCGCCGGCGTCGACGTGACGTGCGAGGTGAACCACTGGGCGCCGTTCCTCTCCACCTGGAACGACGTCGAGACGCTCGGCCCGTACGCGCTCAGCTACTGGGTGCCCGACGACAACCGCGCCGCCGTCTGGGAGGGCATGCGGGACGGGACCATCGACATCGCGAGCTCCGACCACGCGCCGCACACGCGCGAGGAGAAGGAGATCGGCTGGACCGAGATGTGGAGCGCCCACACCGGTACGCCCGGCATCCAGTACTACTACGAGCTCATGCTCGACGCCGTCAACCGCGGCCAGCTGACGCTCGAGCGCGCGGTCGACATGGTCGCCCGCATCCCCGCCGAGAAGTTCGGCCTCGCGGGCGTCAAGGGCTCGCTCGAGGTCGGCGCCGACGCCGACATCGTGATCGCCGACCCGGCCCATGAGTGGACCATCACGAACGACGACGTGCTGTCGAAGATCGGCTGGACCCCGTACGACGGCCGCACCATCTCCGCCCGGATCGAGCGCACCCTCGTGCGCGGCCGGGAGGTCTACGCCGACGGCGTCGTCGTCGGCAAGCCCGGCGACGGGAAGCTCGCGGCCGCTCGGGCCGACGTCGCGATCGCTGCGATCGCAGAGGAAGGAAACTGACATGAAGTTCGGACTGCTGCTGCCCCACTTCGGTGAAGAGGCGAGCCGCGAGAAGCTGCTCGAGGGCTCGAAGCTCGCCGAGGACAAGGGCTTCGACTCGGTCTGGGTGCGCGACCACCTGGTGTTCGAGCCGCACGGCGAGATGGAGAAGCCGAACCGCACCTTCTACGACGCGCTCACGACGCTCACCGCGATCGGCGCCGTCACCGAGAAGCTCGAGCTCGGCACGGGCTCGCTCATCCCGTTCCGCCACCCGCTCGTGACGGCGCTCATGGCCGGCACGATCACGCAGCTCGTCGGGCCGCGCCTCATCCTCGGCTTCGGCGCCGGCACCTTCGACCACGAGTTCGAGGCCGTCGGCTGGGGCGACCTCAACCGCGTCGAGATGGTGCGCTCGAACGCCGAGATCCTGAAGCGGGTCTTCACCGAGAACGACGTCACCTACGACGACGGCATCTTCTCGTTCGAGAACGTCACGATCGAGCCGAAGCCCGTCGGCGGCCGCATCCCCTTCTGGTACTGCGGCGCGACCCCCGCCTCTGCCCGCCTCGCGGCCGAGTACGCCGACGGCTGGATGCCCGGACGCATCTCGCTGCGCACGATGGAGAAGCGCATCGCCACGATGCGCGACATGACGGATGCCTCGGGCCGCCCCATGCCGACGGTCGCCGTGATCCCGCCCACCTCCATCGAGGACACCCGCGAGGAGGCCCTGAAGCACGTGAACATCCCGGGCCTGCTCGCCTGGGCGAACAAGGCGCGGTTCACCGTGAAGCCCGAGTCGGGCAGCTTCCAGACCGTCGAGGACCTCGAGGGCCAGCTCATCGTGGGCGACCCCGAGCAGGCCGTCGAGGAGATCCGGAAGTTCGAGGCGCTCGGCGTCGAGCACCTCGTGTTCGACTTCCGGTTCAAGTTCGACCGGTTCTTCGAGCAGATCGAGCTGCTCGGCACCGAGGTGCTGCCGAAGTTCCGCCAGGGCCAGGCCGCGGCCTGACCCTGCCTCTGCCGGTCGAGGAACGAGCGAAGCGAGCGTGTCGAGACCATCACACGGGTCTCGACACGCTCCGCTCCTCGACCGGCGAAGACATCGACACGACACCTCAACGAGGAGGAGCGAATGACGACCCCGACGACCGAACCACGCCGCCCCGAGGCATCCCCACCTGCACCGTTGATCTCAGTGCGAGACCTCTCGGTGACGTACGACGTGGCCCGCACCGGCAAACGTCTCATCGCGATCGAGGGCGTCGACCTCGACGTGCACGAGGGCGAGTTCGTGACGGTTCTGGGGCCGTCGGGCTGCGGCAAGACGACCTTCATGAACGTCGTCGCGGGCCTCGTGAAGCCGTCGACGGGCACCGTGCTCGTCGACGGCTCGCCCGTCACCGGGCCCGGCCCCGATCGCGCCGTGGTGTTCCAGGACTACGCGCTGCTGCCGTGGCGCACCGTCTTCGACAACGTGAAGTTCGGCCTCGAGATGCAGAAGGGGCTGAAGGGCGAGGGTTGGCGCGACCGGGTGCAGGAGGCGATCGAGATGGTCGGCCTCGCGGGCTTCGAGTCGTCGTACCCGCGGGAGCTGTCGGGCGGCATGCAGCAGCGCGTCGGCCTCGCCCGCGCGTTCGTCGCGGAGCCGCGCATCCTGCTCATGGACGAGCCGCTCGGCGCCGTCGACGCCCTCACTCGAGAGGTGATGCGCGACGAGATCGACAAGCTCATCCAGAAGACCGGCAAGACCGTGCTCTTCATCACCCACTCGATCGAGGAGGCGATCCTTCTCGGCGACCGCATCGTGGTGTTCAAGAGCCACCCGGGCGCGATCAAGGAGGTCATCGAGACCGGGCTCGAGCGGCCGCGCTCCGAGCGGAGCGTGCAGCACGACCCGCGGTTCCTCGAACTGCGCGACCACCTGTGGGAGGCGCTGCAGGGCGAGGCGACGGCTGCGGCGGTCTCGAAATGAGCACCTTCCTCGCGAGCGGGCCGAACGTCGGCCGCAGCGGCGGCGTGGGCGCCTGGCTCGCGGGCCTCAGCCCCGCGGGCAAGGCCGGCGTGCTCGCCGTCGAGGTCGTCGTCATGCTCGTCGTCTGGCAGCTCGTGGTCGGGGTGTTCGGGTGGATCAACCCGGTGTTCCTGCCGCCGCCCACGGCGATCTGGCAGGGCTTCGTCGAGCTCGTCTCGAGCGGGGTGCTCTGGCCGAACCTGCTCATCTCGCTGCAGGCATGGCTGATCGGCTTCGTCATCGCCGCGGTCATCGCCATCCCGGTGGGACTGCTCATGGGCACCTCGCTGCCGGTCGACCGCGTCGTCGGGCCGATCGCGTGGACGATCTACGCGACGCCGTCGATCGCGTACCAGCCGCTCGCGAAGGCATGGTTCGGCTTCGGCATCGGGCCCGTCATCTTCCTCGTCGCGATCAGCGCGCTGTTCCCCATCCTGCTCAACGTGGCGGCGGGCATGCGCACGACGAACCCGTCGATCATCCGCGCGGGGCGCGTGTACGGCGCGAGTCGCACGCAGCTCTACCGATCGGTGTACCTGCCGTCGACGGTGCCGTTCCTCTTCGCGGGCCTCCGCCAGGCGGTCGTGCTCGCGACGATCGGCATGGTCGTCGCCGAGCTCTCGGGCTCGGCCATCGGCATGGGCGCCCTCATCATCAAGTCGGTCAACACGTACCAGACCGACCAGGCCTTCGCCGCGATCGCGATCATCGTCGCGTGGAGCGTCGGTATGGCCCAGCTCGTGACCCTCGTCGAACGATGGGTCGCCCCGTGGACGAGGAAGGGCCGGCGATGAGCGTCACCAGTGCGACCGGAACCATGCGCATTGTGCGACCCCGCCGGGTCGTGCGCCGCGACGAGGCGAAGTGGACCTGGCTCCTCATCGGCGTCATCGCCGCCATCCTGCTCGTCTGGGAGGCCGCGGTCAGCTGGCTGCACCTCGTGCCCGAGGCGTTCCTTCCGCCGCCCACCGCGGTCGCCGCATCCTTCGCGCAGTTGATGGTCGACCCCGAGTTCTGGTCGGCGTTCGCGTACAGCCTCGGCAACGTCGCGATCGGCCTCGTGCTCGCCGTCGTGGTGGGCGTCGTTGTCGGCCTCGCCGTCGGCTGGTCGCCCGTGCTGCGGTTCACCGTCGCACCGTTCCTCTGGCTGCTGTACTCGACGCCGAAGGTGGCGCTCGCGCCGCTGTTCATCCTCGGCCTCGGGCTCGGCAGCGAGTCGAAGATCGCGCTGGTGTTCCTGCTGGCCGTGTTCCCGATCATCCTCAACACGATGGAGGGCGCCGTCACCGTGAGCCCCTCGCTCGTGAACGCGGGGCGGGTCTACGGGGTGAACGGCCTCGCGCTCGGGTGGAAGGTCATCTTCCCGGCGACGCTGCCGTACAGCCTCTCGGGCATCCAGCGCGGCGCGGCGCTCGCCTTCACGGGCGAGGTGCTGGGCGAGTTCCTCGGCGGCACCGGCGGCCTCGGGCACCTGCTCGAGTACGCGGCGTACCAGTTCGAGATGGCCGAGGCGATCGCCATGGTCATCGTGATGGTGATCATCGCGAACCTCACGCTGCTGCTCATCTCGACGCTGCGGCGGCGGCTCGCGCCCTGGTACGACGACCGCAAGATCGCGGGGGCGTCGTGAAGCAGGTGATCCGGCCCGAGGGCGTCTACCCGCCGACGGCCGACTTCAGCCAGGCCATCCGCGTCTCGGGCGGCGACCTCGTGTTCGTGAGCGGCATCATCGGCATGCGGTCCGACGGCTCGATGCCGGCCAACACGCGCGAGCAGGTTGAACTGGCGTTCGAGAACCTCGCGAAGGTGCTGGATGCCTCGGGCGCGACGCCTGCGGACGTCGTGAAGGTGAACGTGTTCGTCGGGGAGTCGTTCTCGCTCGTGCGCGACGACCTTCGCGGGATCCGCGCGCGGTACTTCACGCACGACTTCCCGGTCTCGACGCTCGTGCAGGTCGCGGGGTTCGCCTCGCCCGACTACCGCTTCGAGATCGAGGCGATCGCCGCGGTCGCGCCCCGCCCGTCGGTCGAGTAGCGACGAAGGAGCGTCTCGAGACCACCCCACCCCAACCCACAGACCGCCGGCCCCCGTCTCATGCGCGATGACGGGGGTCGGCTTCCGCGTTGCCGACGGCGGAGGTGTGCTCGGGTCGGCAGCATGAGCGCGTTGCGGTTTCGGCAAGCGTCGTTGCGCGCGCACGGCGGAGCTCGGCACTGTTGGCTCTCGTACGCGGTCCGTCCACCACGAGAGGCGCCCTTGAGCACGTCGATTCCCGCATCCGCCCCGAAGCCGCCCAGCCAGCACGAGCTGGCGCTCATGATCTGGCTCGCCGTGACGCCCACGCTGCTGGTCATCAACCTCGTGCTCGGACCCCTGCTCGCGGTGCTGCCGCTCGTGCTGCGCACGATCGTCGTCGTCACGATCGCCGTTCCGATCGTCATCTACGCGGTCATGCCCGTCCTGCACAAGCTCCGTCGGGGGCTCCTCGCGCGCCGTGCCGCCTAGTTCGCGGCGGCCGTCGGCGCGGCGGGCCTGATTCGTGTGCGCCCTATCGCGGCGCACGGCACGCGAGAGCCCCCGCCGTCATGCGCTGCGGCGGGGGCTCTCGGTGCGAGGTGCGAGGTGCGAGGCGAGTGCGAGCAGGGCTCGCCGTGCCTCAGGGGTAGGGCAGCGTCTCGGGCCCCTCGTTGTCGAGACCGAGCAGCTCCTGCGCCTTCTCGAGATACACGAGCTGCGACTCGTCGAACTCGATGGGTTCGAGCTCCTGCGTCTCGACCGTCGTGTCCCAGGCCTCGGTGCCGAAGTACAGGTTCTGGCAGGCGAGGTGGCCGTCGAGCACCCAGACGCTGTCGGAGCCGCGGAGCGCCGAGACGTCGAAGTCGTTGGCCTCGTAGATGTCGAGCACCGAGTCGACGTTCTCGGGGAACTCGCCGGGCGCGGGCGCCGTCATGTAGTCGGTCGCCTTGAGCGTCGCACGCAGGAACCGCACGAGCGTGTTGGGGTTCTCGGCGGCGTACGCGCTGCCCGACACCATCACATCGTTGGCCCAGTTGCGCAGCGCCTCCACCGGGAACTCGGCGTCGTGCTCTTCGAGCGCGGGGCGGTCGTCGCCGTAGAACGGCTGCAGGCTGATCTTGTCGTTGACGAAGAACTCGGTCCACGACTCCGAGCCGGGGCCGGGGTAGACCACTTCGACGTTCACCGTGTCGAGGTCCCAGCCCTCCTCTTTCAGCACGCGCTTGCGCTGGAACTCGGCCGGGTCGCCGGGAGTGCCGGCGAGCACGACCGAGGTCCCGTCGAGGTCGGAGACATCCTCGATGCCCTGCTGCACGGCGAAGTCGAAGTTCTGCCGGCAGTAGTGGCCGCTGACGAGGTCGACCTCGACGCCGCCGCGGATCGCCTCGATGACGGTGCCGGTCGACTCGACGCCGATGTCGGCGCTGCCCGAGGCGACCGCCGCGGTGACGTTGTCGGCGGTGATGACCTCGACCGTGAGGCCCTCCTCCTGGTAGTAGCCGAGGTCGGTCGCGAGCACGTACATCGAGTACATCGTGATGTCGGGGAAGGGGATGGCCACCGTGATGTCGGTGTCCTCGGCCGCGCCGGGTTCGCCGTCGGCGAGTTCGACGGGCTCGGCGGGGTCGGCGCCGCTCGAGGCGGCGCAGCCGGCGAGCAGCGCGAGGGCTGCCAGGGCGGCGATCGCCGCCCGGCCTGATCGGGGGATGGATCTGCGCATGATGCTCCGTTCCTGACGGGTGGTGCGCTGAGGCTCCCGCGGAGAGCGTTCGCCTCATCGCGATTGCTGGATACGGTATCCAAAATGAGCAGAACTGTCTATGGTTTTGTCCAGAGCCACGCGAGGCAGGGCCGC
This sequence comes from Agromyces sp. NPDC058126, assembly GCF_042884595.1. Taxonomy (NCBI): domain Bacteria; kingdom Bacillati; phylum Actinomycetota; class Actinomycetes; order Micrococcales; family Microbacteriaceae; genus Agromyces; species Agromyces sp. NPDC058126. Next base: position 403,434 of record NZ_JBHVTS010000004.1, read on the forward strand.
GAAGAGGCATGACCCAGAGCTGATTGGGCATGGCAGAGCGCTGGCTCGTTCACGCAAGGCATGGGTACCGTTTCCGAAGACCTCGCGGAGACGGCCGCGACTCGACGACGAGAAGGAGGCGGGCGGTGCACGCAGCGGTGCTCTCGAGCCACGGCGTCGACGGACTCGCCGTCGCGCTTCGCCCCGACCCGACGCCCGCTCCGGGCGAGGTGCTCGTGCGCGTCGAGACCGTCGGCGTCAACCAGCTCGACCTCAACGTCATCGCCGGGCGCGGCCCCGGCACCGCCGCCAAGCTGCCGCGGGTGCTCGGTCTCGACCCTGCAGGCGTCGTCGTCGCGGTCGGCGACGGTGTCGACCGCGCGCGCCTCGGCGAGGCCGTCGTCGTGAAGCCGAACATCGCGTGCGGGTTCTGCGCGGCCTGCGCGCGTGGCCGCGAGGCCGACTGCCCAGCCCAGACGGTCGTCGGCGTGCATCGCGACGGGGGAGCAGCCGAGCTCGTCGCCGTGCCCGCGAAGAACGCGATCGCCCGCGGAGGCATCCCCGCCGAGGTCGCGACCGCCGCCGTGCACAGCGTGCCCATCGTGCTCAACGCGATCGAGACCGCCGGCGTCACGGCGGGCGAACGCGTGCTCGTCACCGGCGCCGCCGGCACGCTCGGCCGGGCCGCCACCGCCCTCGCGGCGCACCTCGGCGCCGAGGTCGTCGCCGCATCGCGCTCGGCGCTCGAGGCATCCGAGCTGCCCGAGGGGGTCGCGAGCATCGCCGCGAAGGATGCCGCCGCGCTCCGCGCGCAGCTCTCGGAGCGCCACCCCGCCGGCTTCGACGTCGTGATCGACGTGAGCGGCAACGGGCCGACGCTCGGCGCCGGGGTCGCTGCGCTCGCCTGGGGCGGACGGGCCGTGTTCTGCGCCGCCGTGTCGGATCGCACGCTCGAGCTCGACACCCTCGACTTCTACCTGCGCCGCAAGCGACTCATCGGGGTCGCGAGCGCCGACTACGCCCAGGTGCGGCGCGCCCTCGAGCTCGTGGCGGCGGGTGCCGTCGTCCCGCTCATCGGCGCGAGGCATCCCCTCGCCGAGATCGGCCGCGCCTACCGCGGCTTCGCCGACTCGCCCCCAGGAAAGGTGATCATCGATGTCAGCTGAACAGGCCGGCCCGCTCGCCGGCATCCGCGTCGTCGAACTCGGCCAGTACATCTCGGGGCCGTATGCCGCGAAGCTGCTCGCCGACCTCGGCGCCGACGTCGTCAAGGTCGAGTCGCCGGGCGGCGACCCCATGCGCCGCTGGGAGGGGCACGGCACGATGAGCCCGCAGTTCGCGGCGTACAACCGCGGCAAGCGCGCCGTCGTGCTCGACCTCAAGAGCGAGGCCGGCCTCGCCGAGCTGCTGCGCTTCGCGGACGATGCCGACGTGCTCATCGAGAACTTCCGCCCCGGCGTCGCGCAGCGCCTCGGCTTCGGGCCCGCGGTGCTCCGCGAGCGCAACCCGCGCCTCGTGAGCTGCGCGATCACCGGCTTCGGCGCCGAAGGCCCGTACACTGCCCGGCCCGCCTACGACACCGTCATCTCGGCGGTCGGCGGCATGTACAGCCAGGTCGTGCCCGAGCACATCCTGAGGCCGCTCGGCCCGGCGTTCTCCGACCTGCTCTCGGGCATGCAGGCCGCGCAGGCCGTGCTCGCGGCGCTGCACGCGCGCAACGCGACCGGTCTCGGCGAGCACGTCGAGGTGTCGATGGTGGGCTCGCTCATCGACTTCCTCACCGAGGCGGCGTCGACCTACCTCGAGACCGGGCAGGTGGCGGGGCCCGACTCGCGTCCCCGCCGGGCGCAGGCCTACGCCTGCCGCGGCTCCGACGGGCGCGCCTTCGTCATCCACATGTCGGTGCCCGAGAAGTTCTGGACGGGGCTGCTCGACGTGCTCGAGCACCCCGAGCTCGCCGAAGACCCGCGCTTCGCGAGCCGCGAGGCGAGGGTCGCGAACTACGACGCGCTCGACGTCGAGCTGAAGGCGATCACGGCGCGGATGCCACGGCAGTACTGGCTCGACCGGCTCGCCGCCCACGACATCCCCCACGGCCCTCTCAACACCGTCGCCGAGCTGTTCGACGACCCGCAGATCGCCGCCATGCAGCTCGTCGAGGAGATCACCGGCCCCGACGGGGCGCCCCTGCGCGTGCCCGTGCCGAGCACTCGGTTCAGCCGCAGCGGGCGGCCGGCCCTGCGTGCCGCGCCCGGGCTCGGCGAGCACGACGGAGAACTGCTCGGCGAAGCATCCGACGCTCAGGAGAGGACCCTCGCATGACCCGCCCCGACGAGCTCGTCGCGATCGACGTGCACACCCACCCGCAGACCGAGGAGTTCCTCGCCGCGATGGGCAAGCGCCACCAGCAGATGGCGAAGCACTTCGGGCGCGAGCGCCCTGCGGTCTCGTTCGCCGAACAGGCCGACCAGTACCGCGAGCGCCGGATGATGGCGGTCATCGTGAACTCCGACTCCGAGACGACCTCGGGCATCAAGGGCGCGCCGAACGACCTGCTCGGTCGCGCCCAGGTCGACCACCCCGACGTGTTCCTCTCCTTCGCCGGTATCGACCCGTGGAAGGGCGAGGCGGCGATCGCCGAGATCCGCCGCATGCACGGCGAGTACGGCATCAAGGGGGTCGGCGAGCTCAACGCCTCTCGCCAGAAGTTCCTGCCGAACGACCGTCGCTTCTTCCCCATCTGGGAGGCGTGCGCCGAGCTCGGGCTCGTCGTGATGTTCCACTCGGGCTTCCCCGGTGCGGGGGCCGGGACTCCCGGCGGCGGCGGGTACCGCCTCGAGAACGCCCGGCCGATCCCGTACCTCGACGACGTCGCTGCCGAGTTCCCTGAGCTCAAGATCATCAGCGCGCACCCCGCATGGCCGTGGCACCTCGAGAACCTCGCGATGGTGTGGCACAAGTCGAACGTCTACCTCGATCTCTCGGGCTGGGCCCCGAAGTACCTGCCGCCCGAGGTCGTGCGCTACGCCGACTCGCTCATCACCGACCGCGTGCTGTTCGGCTCGGACTGGCCCGTGATGACCGTCGACCGATGGATGGACGAGTTCGCCGAGCTGCCGTTCAAGCCCGAGTCGCGGCAGAAGATCCTGCTCGACAACGCCCGCAAGCTGTTCGGAATCTGAGAGGGAGCGACATGGCCGAACTCGTGCTCGCGGCCGCCACGCCGCACAACCCGCTGCTCTGGCGCTCGATGCGCGACCCGATGCCCGACGACCTCGCGGGGGTCGCCGCGGGCTTCGCCCGGATCCGGCAGGCCTTCGCCGCGCACGAGCTCGACGCGGTCGTCGTGATCGGCACCGACCACCTGCGGCAGTTCTTCTACGACAACTCGCCCGCGTTCGTCGTCGGCAAGGCCGAGTCGTATCACGGCACCTGGGAGAACGAGGTGCGCACCTTCGGCATGGAGCACGTCGAGATCACCGGGCACCGCGAGCTCGCCGACGAGATCACGGGCCGCACGGTGCTGCCCGAGACGGTCGACCTCTCGGTGAGCCTCGAGTGGCGTCTCGACCACAGCTTCGTCATCCCGCTGCAGTACGTCAGGCCCGAGTTCGACCTCCCGGTCGTGCCGATCCACACGAACGCGTCGATGCCGCCCGTGCCGAGCGTGCGCCGCTTCGTCGCCCTCGGCGAGCACCTCCGCACGGCGATCTCCTCATGGGACTCGGACGCCCGCGTCGCCCTGCTGACCTCGGGGCACATGGCGAACGACGTCGGCGGGCCGCGCACCTTCGCCGGCTCGCCCGACCCCGAGTTCGACCGCGCCGCCGCGGCGTGGATGCGCGACGGCGACCTCGAGGGCGCCATCAGCGTGTGCAGCGACTTCGAGCGCCTCCTCGACGCCGGCTGCATGACCTACCAGTACCTCAACGCGGTCGCCGCGCTCGCCGCGATGGGGGGCCGGCCCGCCGACTTCGTCGACGTGGCGGAGTCGCGGTTCGCGTCGAGCCCGTTCTTCCTGTGGGAGGGCAAGCGATGACGAAGTACATGGTCGACAAGTTCATGCGATGGGTCGAGCTGAGCGACGAGCGGGTCGCCGCGTACGTCGGCGACCCCGCCGGCTACGTCGAGGGATGGCTCGGGGCCGGCGCCGGGGCGGAGGCCGCGAGCGACGACCGCGAGCTCACCGCCGAGGAGCAGGCGGCCTTCGCCGCACGCGACTACGCCGCGCTGTACGCGCTCGGTGCTCATCCGTACCTCCTGTGGCACTTCACCGAGGCCGTGCACGCGCACGAGTTCACGCCCGAGGCGGGTTGGCGCGAACTCGTGGAGCGCTACCGTGCGGCGGTCGCGCCGCAGGGGCTGGTCGACTACATCCCGTAGGCGAGGCCGACCGGCTCACTCCTCGACGCCGGTGCGCTCACTCCTCGACGCCGGGGTCGCCGCCCGAGAGCCCGCCGTCGGTCGAGTCGGTCATCGGCTCGTCGTTGCCGGGAGCGCCGGGAACGTCGTCGCCGCCCGACTCGCCCTCGGCCCGCTCGGGGTCGGCGTCGCGTTCGCGCTCGCGCTCCTCGACGTCGCGGGCCAGTCGCTCGGTCTCCTCGTCGCCGGCGCGACGGGCCTCGGTGCGGGCGGTCGTCTCGGGATCGTTCATCGAGGTCATGGCTGCCTCCTGCTCGTCGTTGCGTACCGGCAACGCTCGCAGGCGCCCGGCGGCGCGGCAACGGGTTGACAGCGCCTCAGGCGACGCCGAGCAGCACCGAGGCGGTGAGCGCGAGCAGGGCGCCGAGCAGCTGCATCCGCGAGAGGCGCTCGCGCAGCACGATCCACGCGAGCACCATCGTGGCGAGCGGGTACAGGTTCGTGAGCACCGCGACGACGGCGACCGACCCGGCGTGGAGGCCCAGCATGAGCAGCAGGTTCGCGACCCCGGTCAGGAGGCCCGCGGTCGCGGCGAGGAGGAACGCGGGGGAGGCTATGCCCGTGCCGGTCGTCGCGGCCTCAGGGGCGGGTGGAGGCGCGGGAGCCTCCGCCGTCGGCGGGTCGAGCAGTGCGAGCAACCGCCGCAGCGACCCGCTGAACGGTCGAAGTGCCGCCACGGCGAGCAGCGCCACCGCGCCGAGCCCCGAGTCGAGGAGCACCGGGATCAGTCCCGCGTCGGCGGGGACCCGGTCGAGCGCGACCGTCGCGAAGCCGAACCCGAGGCCCGCGCTCACCGTGAAGAGCACGGTGCGGGTGCTGAGGCCCGTGACGCTCAGCCGGTGCTCCATGCCGATGAGCACCCCGCCGACCACGGCGATCGCGATGGCGACCCAGGCGATCAGACTCAGCCGGTCGCCGAGCACGAGCGCGGCCGCGACGGGCACCGCCGAGCTCAGCAGTCCGATGACGGGCGTCACGAGCGAGATCGGCCCGGCGGCGAGGGCCGCGAAGAAGGCGAGGAAGCCGATGAGGGCGAGCACCCCGCCGATGAGCCCGCCGATGACTGCCTGCGTCGACCAGACGCCGCCGGTCAGCGCGACGGCCACCACGAGGAGCAACGCTGCGACCACGTAGTTCACGGTCGTCGAGGCGAACACGGTGGCGCGCCGGGCGGCGACCCCGCCGAGGAAGTCGGCGATGCCGTATGCCAGGGCCGCACCGAGTGCGAGCGCCACGATCGCGATCACGGGGTCAATGCTGCCCTGAACCGGGGACATCGGGCGGCTCTCGCGCGAGTGAGACTGCGCCGGCCGGTGCCCGAACGGACCCCTCGAGAAACTACTTGGACAAATGACCCACTTCCCCTAGGCTCGCTCGCAACCCCTGGTCGCAAGGACGCGCAAAGGAGCGCCGATGCCTTCATTCCTGCCCCGTGCCGCCGCCGGTCTCGCCCTCGCGGCGGCCGCGGCGCTCGCCATCCCGACGGCCGCCGTGGCGGCCCCGCCGACGACTCCGCCGCCCGCGGCGAAGTCGGTGAAGTCCGACCGTGTCACGACGCCCGACGGCCGCACCTTCATCACCGACCAGCAGGGTCGCGCGCTGCAGCTGCGCGGGTTCAACGCGGCCAAGTACGTTCACGACCGCCTGACGCCGGCCGAGGTCGCGGCGATGGCGGACCAGGGTTCCACGTTCCTCCGGCTGGTCGTCCAGTGGCAGTACTTCGAGCCCGAGCAGGGCGAGTACGACGAGGCCTACTTCGACTACGTCGAGTCGGTGCTCGACGCGGCCGACCGCGAGGGCATCCACGTCATGCTCGACATGCACCAGGACGTGTACGGGCCTGTCTTCGGCGCCTCGGGCGCGCCTGAGTGGGCGACCCGCACCGACGGGCTGCCGTTCGTCGACGACCCCGACAACTGGTTCAACAACTACTTCCAGCCCGCGGTCATGCGCGCCTTCACGCACCTCTACGACGACGCCGACCTGCGCGCGGCGCAGCAGCAGCTCTGGGTCGAGATCGCCCACCGCTTCGGCGGCCACGACAGCCTCATCGGCTACGACCTGTTCAACGAGCCGTTCGGCGAGTTCGCCGAGGGTGAGGACTGGGTGTCCGCCTCGGCCCGCATGGAGTCGACGAAGATCAGCGACATGTACGAGCGGCTCATCGGCGCGATCCGCTCGGTCGACGACGAGTCGTGGATCTTCCTCGAGCCGACCGTGCTCGTCGGCTACGGCGTTCCCACGCAGCTGCGCACCTTCGACGACCCCAAGCTCGGCTACGCCCCGCACTTCTACAACACGGGTGTCGAAGAGGGCGGCGACTGGCCGGGCGACGACTTCGTCGTGAACTACGAGGCCGCGATCTCGGCGTACCCGACGGCGAACCGCATGCCGCTGATCGTCGGTGAATGGGGTGTGCCGAACTCGCGCACGCCCGGCAACGCGGCGCTCGTCGCCGCGCAGGTCGCGTCGATGGAGCGGTTCGCGAGCGGCTGGGCCATGTGGTACTGGTGCCGCGCCGACGGCGGCGGCTACTGCGCGATGGATGCCTCGGGCAAGGCCGCACCGGGCAACGAGCCCGCGTTCGGCCCCTACGCCAAGGCCATCGCGGGCATGCCCGGCGCCGAGCACTTCGACGCGGCGGCCGGCACCTACACGCTGAGCTACACCGCGGCCGGCGGACCGACCGAGGTCTGGGTGCCGTCGTCGGCGTACGCGAGCTCGCCGAAGGTGACGATCACGGGCGGCAAGGCGCACTACGACCGGAAGAAGCAGACGCTGCGCATCACGGCGAAGCCTGGGGCGGCAGTGTCGCTGACGCTCGGGCGCTGAGCCGTCGCACGCTGAGGAACTGCGGCGCCGGGCTCGGGTGACCACCCGACCCCGGCGCCGTTCGGCTACGCGGCCGGTGGCGCGTCGCGGAGACCGTCGAGATCGGCCAGCCCGGCGAGCACCCGGGCCAGGCCGAACTCCCAGGCGCGTTCGGCGTCGTACGGGCCGCCCATGCTCTCGCCGGCGGCGCGGCCGACCCGCTGCGCGAGCGGGAGGTCGTCGCCGAGATACGCGGCGAGCCCAGTCACCGACTGCTCCCACAGCGCGCCGAACTCCGCGGTCGCCGGCCGCACCACGATGCGCTCGGCGGTCGAGCGCGTGAAGTCGAGCACGAAGGTCAGCGCGGCGTCGCGTGCGACGTCGTCGAGCGAGGTGCCGTCGAAGGCGTGCAGTTCGCGGTCGTACTTCGCGATGGTGCCCGGCCCGAGGGCGGTTCTCGCGTCGTCGAGGTCGAGCAGCCACGGATGCTCCCGCAGGAGCGCGAGGTTGTCGTCGGCAACGCGGCGCACTCGGGCGCGCCATGCCGAACGTCCGAACGGCGTCGGCGTCATGCGGGCGTGCGCCTGGTCGGCCATCAGCACGAGGAGGTCGTCGCGGCTGTTCACGTGCGTGTAGACCGACATCGGCGTCAGGTCGAGCTTCTGCGCCAGCGCTCGGATCGTGACCGCGCCGAGCCCGCCGTTGTCGGCGATGTCGATGGCGAGCGTGACGACGTCGGTCGTGGAGTGGCGCGCCTTGGGGCCACGGCGGCGAGCGACGGGGGCGGCCGCGCGGTCGCGCCAGAGGAGGTCGAGCAGCGGTTCGGGCAATGCGGACCTCCTCGGGAATTTCTGCGCTATAACTGTACGTTGTACATCAAACTGTACAACGTACAGAGATTTACTCGACGGGAGACTCCATGCACATCACCCAGACCGCCGTCTCGCTCAACGTGCCCGATGTCGAGGCCTCGGCCGGCTTCGCCAAGACCCACTTCGGCTACGAGGAGGCGATGGCGGCCGACGGATTCGTCTCGCTCACGCACCCCGTGTCGAACACCAACCTCATCTTCCTCGCGACCGGACTGGCGACCTTCAAGCCGGCCGAGATCGCCGGGAGCGCGGGCCAGGGGCTCCTGCTCGCCCTCGTCGTCGAGCACCTCGACGACGAGTTCGCGCGTATGGAGGCGGCCGGTGCCCGCGTCGTGACCGCGCCCGAGACCGAGCCGTGGGGCGAGCGCTTCTGCCAGTTCGCCGACCCGAACGGACTCATCTGGCAGCTCGTGGAGTGGGTCGCCTGACGCGCTCGGCTGGTCTGTCGCTCGCTGCCCCGAGTCCGAGCGCGCGGCGACTACGCGACCGAGGCGGCCAGGTCGAGCGCGGCGCCCGCGAGGGCGGCCGAGGTGTCGAGGTCGCGCATCCACAACGGGGCGGCCGCCGCGACGAGGCCGGCCTCGGCGAGCGGGGCGAGCGCGGAGGCATCCGTCTCGTCGACGAGCCAAGCGTCGAGCAGGCCACCGGCCGCCCGGGCGCCGTAGTGCCGTCCGACGCCCTCGGCGCTCGTCTCGACGCCGATGACCGGCAGGCAGGCGTCGGCCATGCCGCGCACGACCTTGCCACCGATGATCGGCGAGACGCCGACGACGGGGGCCGTGGTCGCTGCGAGCGCCTCGCGGATGCCAGGGATCGAGAGGATCGTGCCGATCGAGACGACCGGGTTCGAGGGCGCGACAAGCACGACGTCGGCGTCGGCGATCGCCTCGCCGACGCCGGGCGCGGGCCGCGCCGAGTCGAGGTTGCGCTGCGTGAACGCGAGCGCGGGCACGGTGGCGCGGTGGCGGGTCCACCACTCCTGGAAGTGCATCTCGCACTCGCCGCCGGGTGCCTCGGAGTCGGCGACCCGAACCCACGTGTCGACCTCGGTGTCGGTCGCCGGGATGAGCCGGGCGCCGAGCGGCCAGCGCCGCTGCAGGCGCTCGCCGATCTGCGACGGGGTGAGGCCGTCGCGCAGCCACGACGTGCGGGCGAGGTGGGTGCCGAGGTCGAGGTCGCCGAGCGTGAACCACGGCCAGCCGACGCCCCACTCTCGGAGCTCGGCGGCCACGCGCTCGGTCTCGCCGGCGCGACCCCAGCCGCGTTCGGTGTCGTTCACGCCCGCGAGTGCGTAGAGCAGGGAGTCGAAGTCGGGCATGAGCCGCACGCCCGCGAGCCAGACGTCGTCGCCGGTGTTCACGACCACGGTGATCTCGGCGCTGGATGCCTCCGTGCCGCCCTCGTCACCCGGCCACCGCCGCGCGCACTCCTCGCGGACGCCCCGCACGAACTTCGAACCGCCGACTCCGCCGGCGAGCACCGTGATCTTCACGGTTCCACGCTAGCCGTGCGCTCAGCGGGTGAGCGACGCCCCCATCCGGACGAGCTCGGGCATCGAGGCATCCGGCAGGTAGGCGCGCGCGAGCGCGAGGCCGATGCGCGCGAGGTCGCCCTCGTCGGCGAAGAGCAGGTACAGCGGTTCGGCCCGCGGCCGGAACTTCTGCTTGAACCGGTGCAGTGAGCGGAAGCCGTAGGCCGGCTCGAGCATCGCGCCGAGCCGGTCGAGCCAGCCGTCGATCGGGCTCAGCTCCTCGGGCGACGCCGGCGTCGAGCGGGCGAGCGGTGCGCCCGAGAGTGAGAGGAACGCGGCGCCCTCGTCGCGGAACGCGAGCGCCGACGACGCGATCAGGTACTCCATGACGGCGGGGAAGGTGCCGTTCGCACGTCGGCGCATGAGGTCGAGCGTCCACCCGGCGACCTCGCCGTCGGTCCCGTACACGGGCAGCCAACTGAGGAAGCCCTCGAGCTGCCCGTCGTGTTCGGCGAACGCCATGCGCACCTCGGGGTCGAGCGCCTCGTCCACCGTGCCGAGGGTGAAGCGCATCTCGGGCAGCTCCTTCTCGCCGACCCACTGCGACGAGATCTCGTCGACCTGCGCCCGCACCCGCCGCGACTCGGAGGCGAGGGCGCCCATGCGGAAGATCACGCCCTCGCGCTCGGCGCGGTTGAGCGCCTGCCGTGCGGGCGACCACGCCTTGCCGGTGAACTCGAGGCCGGGAAGGTCGACGATCGTGTCCTCGGCGATCTGCACGGCCCGCCACCCCGCCGGGATGACGGCACGCGCACGCTCGGTCGCACCGAACACGCACGGCGTGAAGCCCGCCCGCACGACGGTGTCGAGGAACTCGACGAGCGTCTCGCCGACGCGGTCGTCGGGCGCGATCGGGTCGGAGAGGGCGATCGCCACCCCTTGGTGCGTCTGGTACGCCACCGCGGTCTCGGGGGAGGAGCCGAGGAAGATGCGGTTGTCGGGCCACGTCGCCATCCACGACAGCGGGCCGCCGCCGGTCTCGCGGATCAGTTCGCGGGCGGTCTCGGCGAGGGCGCCCGGACTCTGCGCGTCGCGAGCGCCAGGCAGGCGTCGGCGCAGGCGGGCGCGGTACGCACGCCGGGTGATCACGAGCCAGACGAGCATGGCGAGCCACAGCACCGAGGTCGTGATCGCGAGCGTGAGCGCGTCGCGCGCTTCGGCGGCGCCGACCTCGGTCGCGCTCGAATCGGAGCCGAGTGCGTCGAGCAGGGTCAGCAGGAGGAATGCGAGGATGCCACCGGCGACGTTCAGGGCGCCCAGCACGACGGCGCCGATCCAGGCGAGGCGGAGGCCCCGGCGGAGCCCGTCGGCGAGAAGCAGCACGATCACCGCGTCGATCGCCACGTCGACGAACTGCACACCGCCCGGCTCGCTGGCGCCGAAGGGCCCGAACGTCGGAACGAACACGAGGATGAGCTGGGCCGCCCCGATCGCGAGGAGCACGGTCCACGTGATGAAGCGCTGCTCGCGCAGCGAGGGGCGACTGAACGCGCGGGCCTGCACGAGCATCACCGCGACGACGGCGACGGCGTGCTCGATGTCGGCGAGGGTGCCGACGAAGAGCACGCCGATGGCGACCACCGCGAACACGATCAGCAGAGCGCGGCCCGCCCACGGCGAGCGCAACGAGAACGCCGCCATCGTGATGGCGGCGAACACCCCGCCCGAGGGGCCGACGTCGACCTGCTTCGCCAGTTCCTCGGCCCAGGGGGAGCCGAAGGTCGCGAACCCGGCGACGATGAAGGCGGTGCCGATGACGGCGACCGCCTGCCCGATCAGGAAGGTCGCCGCGGTGAGCCCCGAGCCGCGCCGCAGTTCGAGCCAGCCGAGCCCCGCGGCGGCGACCGGCAGGATCAGCAGGTACCCGAGCGGCACCGCCACGAGCACGGTGCCGGTGGCGACCGTGTACCAGCGGCCGTCGGCGAACGAGGGCACGCCGTAGGCGAAGGTCTCGTACCAGGGGGCCTGGTCGCTCGCGCTCGTGAAGCCGCCGCTCACGATGCCGACGACGATCAGTACGACGAGCACCGAGAGCGTGACGGGGATGCGCCCGAGCAGGTGGATCGCTCGCCGCGCGTTCCCGACGGGGGCGGGCGAGATGGCGTCAGGGGCGGTCGGTCGATCGCGGTCCGTCATGTCGCGAGTCTCGCACGCGGTGCCCGCTCACCACCCGCTGCGCGTGGGCGTGTGCCCGTCGCGGGCCTCGTCGGGCATGCGCATCTCGGCGCGCAGGCCGAGCAGGCGCACGGGACGATCGGGTTCGATGCGGCCCGCGAGCTCGAGCATCCGTGCGAGCACGAGCTCGTGGTCGGCCGTCTCAGGGATCTTCTTGGTGAACGTCTTCGTGATGAACGGCGCGTACCGCACCTTGAGCCCGAGGCCGACGACCGGGCGGCCCTCGGCTGCGACATCCGCGAGCACCTGCGCGGCCAGTTCGCGGATCGCGTCCTCGATCTGCGGCGGCTCGGTGAGGTCGTGCTGATAGGTGGTCTCGCGGCTGTGGCCGCGCGCCACCCACGGGGTGTCGTCGACGACGCGCGCGCCTTCGCCGCGCCCGAGCTGCGCGTACCAGGGCCCCATGCGCGGGCCGAACTCGGCGACGAGGCCACCGGTATCGGGGTCGGCGGCGGCGAGCTCGCCGATCGTCGTGATGCCGAGCGCGGCCAGCCGGCGCGAGATCTTCGTGCCGATGCCCCACATCTCGATCGTCGACCGGTCGCCCATGACCTCGAGCCAGTTCGCCGCCGTCAGCCTGAATACGCCCTGCGGCTTGCCGAACCCGGTCGCGACCTTGGCCCGCACGAGGGTGTCGCCGATGCCCACGCTGCAGTGCAGCCGGGTGCGTTCGAGCACGGCGCCCTGCAGGGTGCGAGCATAGCCCTCGGGGTCGTCGGTCTCGACGCCGACGAACGCCTCGTCCCAGCCGAGCACCTGCACGGTCGCGCCCGGCTGCGCGCGCAGCGTCGCCATCACCGCATCGGATGCCGCGAGGTACGCCTCGTGATCGACCGGCAGGATGATCGCCTCGGGCGCCTTGCGGGCAGCGATGCGCAACGGCATGCCCGAGCCGACGCCGAACGCCCGCGCCTCGTACGACGCCGTCGACACCACGGCCCGCTCGTTCGGATCGCCCCGACCGCCGACGATCACCAGCTTGCCGGCGAGCTCGGGGCGCCGCAGCACCTCGACCGCCGCGATGAACTGGTCGAGGTCGACGTGCAGCACCCATGCCTGTCTGGCCTGGCTCACAGGTTCAGTCTGCCGCGCCCGGGCGGCGAATGCCGCATGGAATCGTGGAGCGGCGGACCTACGCGTCGTCGCCGAAGAACTCGCGTCGCAGGTACTTCGGCGCCTGCACCCGCCACGCCTCGGTCACGAGCTCTTCGAGGTGGTCGTCGGCGATGCCGGCCATGCGGAACGCGATCTTCGGCTCGCCCCACCGCGTCGTCGCGCGCAGGAAGACCTCGGGCTGCATCTCGCGGAGGGCCAACGCATCGACGGGGTCGGCGACCTTCACCCCGACGACGAGCTCGGCCGCGATGACTTCGCGCATGTCCTCGGGGATGCTCGGCCAGGGATGGCACTCCCACGCGAACAGCTTTCCGCGTACGAACCACGCGGCGCCGCCCGTCATCGCGCGCTCTTCGCTGCCGGGCAGCTCGGCGGCGATGCGGCGCACGTCGTCGAGTTCGGGCATGGTGCGAGCCTAGGCCGCGACACCGACACCGCCGAGGTCAGTAGCCCCCGGCCACGAGGTGGGTCGCCGCCGAGGCGAGCGCGTCGGCCACCTCCTCGGTGCCCTCGCGCACCATGCCGACGGTGACGCGGACGAACTCGCCCGGGCGTCGCGTGCGGCCGGCGCCCGTGGCATCCGTGCCGTTCGCGGCGGCGAGGAACGGAGACCCGGCCGAGACCCTGATGCCGGCGACGGCGAGCTGCACGAGGGCCGAGCGTTCGCCGAGCACCGGCATCCAGAGGTTGATGCCGTCGGCCTCCTGCACGGCGACACCGCGCTCGCGGAGGGCGTCGCCGAGCATGCGCTGGCGCGTGTAGTACTGGCGGCGCGCCTCGGTGACGGCGTCGATCGAGGCGCCGTCGGTGAGCAGGTCGAGCAGGATCGTCTGCACCATGCGCGAGGTCCACCCGGGGCCGAGCATCCGTCGCCCGGCGATGTGCTCGATGAGCTCGCGCGGACCGCCGAGGGCGGCGATGCGCAGGTCGGGGCCGTGCGACTTCGAGAAGCTGCGCACGTGCACCACGCGCCCCGGCAGCCAGGTGCCGAGCGTGACATCGCCCTCGATCGAGATGAGGCCCGAGTGGTCGTCCTCGATGACGACGAGGTCGTCGACGCGTTCGGCGGTGGCGATGACCCGGGCGAGCGCTTCGGCGCGCTCGGGCGTCATGGATGCCCCGGTCGGATTCTGTGCGCGCGGCTGCAGCAGCACGGCCACGGGCCGCTTGCGCAGGGCGACGGCGAGCGCCTCGGGCACCATGCCGTGCTCGTCGAGCCGCACCGGCACCGCGACCGCGCCGAGCACCTCGAGCAGGTCGAGGAACGGCGGGAACCCGGGGCTCTCGACGACGACGCGGTCGCCGAAGCGCACGAGCTCCTCGAGTGTGCGCGAGATCGCGTCGAGGGCGCCGTCGACGACCATGATCGACTCGGCGTCGCTCGGCCACGAGTCGCGCAGCGCACGTGCGAGCGCGGGGATCACGGGCTCGGCCTGGTAGCTTCCGGTCTCGGCCTTCGCCGAGACGCGCGAGAGCGCCGGGCCGAGGGCGGGCAGCAGCAGCGGGTCGGGGGTGCCGCGCGAGAGGTCGAGCCGCACGGGGTCGTCGGGGGCGGCCATGCCGCGCATGCGCGGGGCCAGTCGCAGCGCCTCGGCGCCGCGCACGAAGCTGCCGGCGCGGCCGCGGCTCTCGATGACGCCGGCGCGGGCGAGGGCCTGCCAGGCCTGGCTGATCGTCGCCGGGCTCACGCCGAGGGCGGCGGCGAGCTCGCGCACAGTGGGCAGCCGGTCGCCTGCGGCGAGCTCTCCGCCGTTCACGAGCCGGGCCACGTCGCCGGCGATCGTGCGCGGCGAGGCATCGGCGAACTCGGCGAGTTCGATCAATCGCGAGGCATCCATTCGAATACCTGACACCACCATTGCCTCCGAACCGCGCAAGGGACAAGATATGTAACCACAGCGTCACAGAGTGAAACAGAAGAGAAATGTTCAAGCCGAACAATAACAGAACGGGCCACAAGCCCCTGGTTCGGCAGTTCCACCGGCAGTTCAATCGGTACATCTCGGCGTCGCAGCAGCACCCGGCGAGCACCTGACACGAGCACCACGCCAGGCGATCCTCGAGTGAACGGCAATGGCGCCGCCCGACTCAGGAGACATTCATGACGATCGTCAGAGCGGCCATCACGCAGACCACCTGGACCGGCGACAAGGCCTCGATGCTCGACAAGCACGAGCAGTTCGCCCGCGATGCGAAGGCGCAGGGCGCCGAGGTCGTCTGCTTCCAAGAGCTGTTCTACGGCCCGTACTTCGGCATCACCCAGGACCAGAAGTACTACCGCTTCGCCGAGTCTGCCGAAGGTCCCATCGTGCAGCGCTTCGCCGAGGTCGCGAAGGAGCTCGGCACCGTCATGGTGCTGCCGATCTACGAAGAGGCCGAGACGGGCGTCTACTACAACACCTCCGTGCTCGTCGACGCCGACGGCACGATCCTCGGCAAGTACCGCAAGCACCACCTGCCGCACCTCGACCGATTCTGGGAGAAGTTCTACTTCCGCCCCGGCAACCTCGGCTACCCCGTCTTCGAGACCGCCGTCGGCCGCGTGGGCATGTACATCTGCTACGACCGGCACTTCCCCGAGGGCTGGCGCGAGCTCGGCCTGAACGACGCCCACATGGTGTTCAACCCGAACGCCACGAAGCCCGGGCTCTCGAACCGACTGTGGGAGGTCGAGGGGCCGTGCGCCGCCGTCGCGAACGGCTACTTCGTGCTGCAGCCGAACCGCGTCGGCAGGGAAGACAACGAGTACGGCGACCTCGCCGTCGACTTCTACGGCACGAGCCAGGTCATCGACCCCCGAGGCAACTTCGTCGGCGAGCGCGGCTCGAGCGAGCACGAGGAGCTGCTCGTGCGCGACCTCGACCTCGACATGGTGCAGCAGATGCGCGACGACTGGCAGTTCTACCGCGACCGCCGGCCCGACTCGTACGCGAAGATCGCGAAGCCGTAAGGGAGACGACGCCATGACCACCACCCTCATCACCGGCGGCACCGTCGTCGGCGCCACCGGCCGCGCCGCGGCCGACGTGCTCATCGACGGCGAGCGCATCGTCGCCGTCATCGAACCCGGCAGCGAACTGCTCGGCACGGATGTCTCGGCCGCCGTCGACCGCGTCATCGACGCCACCGGCAAGTACGTGATCCCCGGCGGCATCGACGCCCACACCCACATGCAGCTGCCGTTCGGCGGCACCGAGGCCTCCGACACCTTCGAGACCGGCACCCGTGCCGCCGCGCACGGCGGCACGACCTCGATCATCGACTTCGCGGTGCAGACCTACGGCCAGCGCATCGAGGACGGACTGGCCGCCTGGCACGAGAAGGCCACGGGCAACTGCGCAATCGACTACGGGTTCCACCAGATCGTCGGCGACGTCAACGCCGACTCGCTCGCCGCCATGAAGCGACTGCCCGACGAGGGCATCACGAGCTTCAAGCTCTTCATGGCCTACCCGGGCGTCTTCTACTCGGATGACGCGCAGATCCTCAAGGCCATGCAGGTGTCGCGCGAGACCGGCCTGCTCACGATGATGCACGCCGAGAACGGCCCCGCCATCGACGTGCTCGCCCAGCAGCTCGTCGACTCGGGCAACACCGACCCGTACTACCACGGCATCGCCCGCGCCTGGGAGATGGAGGAGGAGGCGACGCACCGCGCGATCATGCTCGCGAAGCTCACCGGCGCCCCGCTCTACGTCGTGCACGTGTCGGCGAAGCAGGCCGTCGAGCAGCTCGCCTGGGCGCGCGACAAGGGCCAGAACGTGTTCGGCGAGACCTGTCCGCAGTACCTCTACCTCTCGCTCGAGGACCAGCTCGGGGCATCCAGCGACCAATGGGGCGCCTTCGAAGGCGCCAAGTGGGTGTGCTCGACGCCGCTGCGCTCGCGCGCCGAGGGCCACCAGCACTCGATGTGGCAGGCGCTGCGCACGAACGACCTGCAGATGGTCTCGACCGACCACTGCCCCTTCTGCATGAAGGACCAGAAGGAGCTCGGGCTCGGCGACTTCCGCAAGATCCCGAACGGCATCGGGTCGATCGAGCACCGCATGGACCTCATGTACCAGGGCGTCGTCACCGGCGAGATCAGCCTCGAGCGCTGGGTCGAGCTCACGAGCACCACGCCCGCGCGCATGTTCGGGCTGTACGGCCGGAAGGGCGTCATCCAGCCCGGCGCCGACGCCGACATCGTCGTCTACGACCCGAACGGGCACACCTCGATCGGGTACGGCGAAGGGCGCACCCACCACATGAACATGGACTACTCGGCCTGGGAGGGCTACGAGATCGACGGGCACGTCGACACGGTGCTCTCGCGCGGCAAGGTCATCGTCGACGGCGACGAGTACCTCGGCGCCAAGGGCGACGGGAAGTACCTCAAGCGGGGGCTCAGCCAGTACCTCATCTGAGCAGAGCCACCCCGACCGCCCGCCACTGAACGGAGCCCCCATGGATTTCGGCGTCGTCCTCCAGACCAACCCGCCCGCCTCACGCACCGTGCACCTCGCGAAGCTCGCCGAGCAGTACGGCTTCAGCACCGCGTGGACATTCGACTCCCACCTGCTCTGGCAGGAGCCGTACGTCATCTACAGCAAGATCCTCGCCGAGACCCACCGCATCAAGGTGGGCCCGTTCGTCACGAACCCGGCCACCCGGGACTGGACGGTCACGGCGTCGATCTTCGCCACCCTCAACGAGATGTACGGCAACCGTACGATCTGCGGCATCGGCCGGGGCGACTCTGCCGTGCGGGTCACGAACGGCAAGCCCGTGAGCATGAGCGAGCTGCGTGAGTCGATCCACGTCATCCGAGAGCTCGCGAACTCGCGAAGCGTCGAGTACAAGGGCTCGCAGCTGCAGTTCCCGTGGTCGAAGGGATCCGAGCTCGAGGTCTGGGTCGCCGCGTACGGGCCGATGGCGCTGAAGCTCACGGGCGAGGTCGGCGACGGCTTCATCCTGCAGCTGGCCGACCCCGACATCGCCGCCTGGATGATCAAGACCGTCCGCGACGCGGCCGAGGCCGCGGGGCGCGACCCCATGTCGATCAAGTTCTGCGTCGCCGCCCCGATGTACATCGGCGACGACTGGACCCACATGCGCGACCAGACCCGGTGGTTCGGCGGCATGGTCGGCAACCACGTGGCCGACATCGTCGCGAAGTACGGCATGCACGGCACCGTGCCCGACGCGCTGACCGACTACATCCGCGGTCGCGAGGGCTACGACTACAACACCCACGGCAAGGCCGACAACGACCACGTCGACTTCGTGCCCGACGAGATCGTCGAACGCTTCTGCGTGCTCGGCTCGGCCGACCAGCACATCCAGAAGCTGAAGCAGCTCGCCGACCTCGGGGTCGACCAGTTCGCCGGCTACCTCCAGCACGACAACAAGGAGGAGACGCTGCGGGTCTACGGCGAGACCGTGATCCCGGCGCTCACCGAGCACATCACGGCGAAGGCATGACCACCACCGCGGCTCGCCGAACGGCCGTCGTCGGATGGGGCGTCGCCGGCCTGCTGCTGCTCGTCGCGCTGTGGGAGGGCTACAAGCTGCTCGCGCCCGCCGACGGCGTGCTCATCGGCGAGACAAGAGTGCTGCCGCGTACCACCGACCTCGCCATGCCGCACGTCTGGGACATGTTCGGCCGCCTGGCCGAGCCGGTGACGCGCTCGCCCTCGGCGCAGGCGCTCTGGATCGTGATCCTGCTCGGTGCGCTCACGACTCTCGGCATCGCCGCCGCGGGCTGGGTCGTCGGCGTCGTGGTGGGCGTCGGCCTCGCCCTCGTCATGCAGCGCTGGCGGATCGCCGAGTGGGGCCTGCTGCCGTGGATCGTGCTCAGCCAGACGGTGCCGCTCATCGCGTTCGCGCCCATCGTGAAGAGTTGGGGCTCCCGGGTCGAGATCGGCTCGTTCGAATGGCAGGACTGGATGTCGGTCGCGCTCATCGCGAGCTACCTCGCCTTCTTCCCGATCGCGATCGGCGCCCTGAAGGGGCTCCAGTCGCCCGACCGCATCCACGAGGAGCTCATGCAGAGCTACGCCGCGGGCTACTGGGCCACGCTCGTGAAACTGCGATTTCCCGCAGCGGTGCCGTACCTGCTGCCGGCACTGCGGCTGGGTGCGGCGAACGCCGTCATCGGCGCGGTCGTCGCCGAGGTGTCGACCGGTCTGCAAGGCGGCATCGGCCGCCTCCTCATCCAGTTCGCCGGGCAGGCCTCGGGCGACCCGGCCAAGGCATGGGGGCCGATCTTCGGCGCCGTGGTGCTCGGGCTCGTCGCCGCCGGCTCGGTGGCGCTGCTCGGCGTGATCCTGAAGAACTACCGACGAACGGAGGAAGCCGCATGAGCGCTCCCGAGACCACCGCCGCACCCGGCGCGACCACCTCGCCCGCGACGGCCGTGCAGGTGACCGCCGTCGACAAGGTGTTCGAGACGCAGGGCGGCCGGGTGCACGCGCTCGAGGGCATCGACCTCGCCGTCGCGGCCGGCGAGTTCGTCTCGCTCATCGGCCCCAGCGGGTGCGGCAAGTCGACGCTCATGCGGCTCATCGCCGACCTCGACGCCCCGACGTCCGGCTCGATCGCCGTGTTCGGCAAGACGCCGACCCAGGCGCGCCTCGACCAGGAGTACGGCATCGCGTTCCAGCAGGCGGGCCTGCTGCCCTGGCGCACCGTCGCCGCGAACGTCGCGCTGCCGCTCGAGCTGCACGGCGTGGCCCAGGCCGCGCGGCGGGCGAAGGTCGACGAACTGCTCGACATGGTCGGCCTCACCGAGTTCGCCGAGCGCTACCCCGATCAGCTCTCGGGCGGCATGCAGCAGCGCGTCGCGATCGCCCGCTCGCTCGCCGAGCAGCCCCGGCTGCTGCTCATGGACGAGCCGTTCGGCGCCCTCGACGAGATGACGCGCGAGAAGATGCAGGCCGATCTCGTGCGCATCGCCGGCGAGACGGGCGCGGCGGTCGTCTTCGTCACCCACTCGATCCCCGAGGCGGTGTTCCTCTCCGACCGCGTCGTCGTCATGTCGCCGCGACCCGGCCGCATCCGCGAGATCGTGCCGATGCGGCTCGCCGGGGCGGCCGCTCCCGCGAGCGCTGCGGGCGCCGCCGCCGAGGGGGTCGCGACCAGGGCCGCCCGCACCGAGGGCCTCCGCGAGGACCGCTCGTTCTTCGAGATGGTGACCGCCGTCCGCGAGGCGCTGCACGGCGCCCCCGTCGCGACGGGCGCCCGCGGCGTGGAGACGCGATGATGAGCCCCCGCACCGAGACGACCCTGCGCATCGTCGCACCGGTGGCGGTGGGGCTGATCGTGCTCGGCATCTGGCAGTTCCTCGTGAGCGTCGTCGGCGTCTCGGACTACCTGCTGCCGAGCCCCGCCTCGATCGTCGAAGCCCTCATCGCCTCATGGGACTCGATCGTGCAGGCCACGATCATCACCGGCACGAACGCGCTCATCGGCCTCGTGGTGGGGTCGCTGCTCGGCATCGGGCTTGCCGCGCTCGCGGCGAGGTGGCGTGCCGTCGACCGGATGAGCGCCCCCGTCATCGCCGCGCTCGCCGTCGTGCCGATCGTCGCCCTCGCACCCGTGCTGAACTCGATGTTCGGCGCCGACAGCCAGTTCGGGCGCCAGGCGATCGCCGCGATCGCCTCGTTCGTGCCCGTGTTCCTCAACACGCTGCGCGGCTTCCGGCAGACGACGCCGGTGCACCGCGAACTGATGCGCGCCTACGCGGCGACCCCCGGCCAGGTGCTGCGCTCGCTGACACTGCCGACCGCGCGACCGTTCATCCTCACCGGCATCCGCATCGCCTCCTCGCTCGCGGTGATCTCCGCGCTCGTCGCCGAGTACTTCGGCGGACCGCGCGGCGGCCTCGGCAGCCTCATCTCGACCTCGGCCGCGTCGAGCGCGTACGCGCGCGCCTGGGCGTACGTCGTGGCATCCATCGCACTCGGCCTGCTCTTCTACCTCGCGACCCTCGCCCTCGAGCGGCTCGTGCTGCGCGGCCGCAGGCCCGCCGACCGAAGCCCAGGAACCCGCACCACCAGCACGAGCACCGTCAGCACGACCAGCACCACCGTTTCGCACTGAGAACAGGGAAGGACTGACATGAAGCACAGCACACGCCGCGGACTCGCGGCCGGAGCGTTCGCCGTCACGGCCGCGCTCATCCTCGCCGCCTGCTCGTCCGGAGACTCGGGCGGGGGCGGCGACTCCGCCGACGGCGAGCTCACCCCCGTGAAGCTGCAGCTCCAGTGGCTGCCGCAGGGGCAGTTCGCCGGGTACTTCGCCGCCGCCGACCAGGGCTACTTCGAGGAGGAGGGCCTGGACGTCGAGATCATCCCGTCGGGCGGCGACATCGTGCCGCAGGACGCGCTCGCCAACGGCGACGTCGACTACGCGATCGCGTGGGTGCCGAAGGTGCTCGGCTCGATCGAGCAGGGAGCGAACCTCACCGACATCGCCCAGATCTTCCAGCGCTCGGGCACCCTGCAGGTCTCGTGGGCCGATTCGGGCATCGAGTCGGTCGCCGACTTCGAGGGCAAGAAGATCGGCTCGTGGGGCTTCGGCAACGAGTGGGAGATCTTCGCGGCGATGGCCGCGGAAGGGCTCGACTCCACCACCGTGGAGATCATCACGCAGGACTTCAACATGAACGCGTTCCTGCAGGGCGACATCGATGCGGCCCAGGCGATGACCTACAACGAGTACGCGCAGCTGCTCGAGACCCCGAACCCCGACACCGGTGAGCTGTACCAGCCCGAGGACTTCAACGTGATCTCGTACGAGGACACCGAGGGGGCCATGCTGCAGGACGCGATCTGGGCCGACACCGAGCGCCTCGAGAGCGACACCGACTACCAGGAGACGACGGTCAAGTTCCTGAAGGCCGTCATCAAGGGCTGGGCGTTCGCCGCGGCCAACCCCGAGGATGCCGCCGACATCACGATCGCCGCCGGCTCGGGCTGGGGCCCGAGCCACGAGCTCTGGATGGTGAACGAGACAAACAAGCTCATCTGGCCCTCCGACGACGGCATCGGCATGATCGACGAGGCCGCCTGGGACAAGACCGTGGCCGGCGCGCTCGCCGCGGTGAACGAGGCGGGCGACCACCTCATCACCGAGGAGCCGCCCGCGACCGCCTGGTCGAACGAGTGGATCGAGAAGGCGCTCTCGGAGCTCGAGGGCGAGGACCTCGACCTCACGGGCGCCGACTGGTCGCCCATCGACGTCACCCTCGAAGAGGGCGGCAACTAGCAATGCGGATGCTGCGCCGCCGGCCCACGGCGGCGCAGCATCCCCGGAACCTCCAGCGAAAGGCAGTGAAGCCATGAGCGAGAACCTCGAAGACCTCGACGACATCGCGCGGCAGCTCGACCGCGAGCACGTCTTCCACTCCTGGTCGGCGCAGGCGCAGTCCTCGGGGCTCGTCGTCGCGAGCGGGCGCGGCG
This sequence comes from Agromyces sp. NPDC058126, assembly GCF_042884595.1. Classification (NCBI taxonomy): domain Bacteria; kingdom Bacillati; phylum Actinomycetota; class Actinomycetes; order Micrococcales; family Microbacteriaceae; genus Agromyces; species Agromyces sp. NPDC058126. The sequence goes on from NZ_JBHVTS010000004.1 coordinate 425,783, forward strand.
CGCGCGTCTGGGACCACGCCGGACGCGAGTACCTCGACTTCTCGAGCCAGCTCGTCAACGTCAACATCGGGCACCAGCACCCCGCGGTCGTCGCCGCGATCCGCGAGCAAGCCGAACTGCTCACGACGATCGCCCCGTCGACGGTGAACCTCGCCCGAGGCGAGGCGGCGAAGCGCATCGTCGCACGCGCGCCGGGGGGCTTCAAGAAGGTATTCTTCACGAACGGCGGCGCGGATGCCAACGAGAACGCCGTGCGCATGGCGCGACTGCACACGGGGCGCGACAAAGTGCTCTCGACCTACCGCTCGTATCACGGCAACACCGGCGCGGCGATCGTCGCGACCGGCGACTGGCGGCGCGTGCCGAACGAGTTCGCCCGAGGCCACGTGCACTTCTTCGGCCCCTACCTCTACCGCTCGGAGTTCTGGGCGGCGACCCCCGAGGAGGAGTCGGAGCGGGCGCTGCGCCACCTCTCCCGGGTCATCGAGTCCGAGGGGCCGGCCTCGATCGCCGCGGTGCTGCTCGAGACGATCCCCGGCACGGCGGGCATCCTGGTGCCCCCACCCGGATACCTCGCGGGCGTGCGTGCGCTGTGCGACAGGCATGGCATCCTGCTCATCCTCGACGAGGTGATGGCGGGCTTCGGCCGCACCGGGCGCTGGTTCGCCTTCGACGGCTACGACGTGCGCCCCGACCTCATCACCTTCGCGAAGGGCGTGAACTCGGGCTACGTGCCCGCGGGCGGCGTCGTCATCTCCGACGAGATCGCGGCGACGTTCGACGAGCGGGTCTTCCCCGGCGGGCTGACCTACTCGGGGCATCCGCTCGCGATGGCCTCGATCGTCGCGACGCTCGACGCCATGGCGGCCGAGGGCATCGTCGAGCACGCGCGCGAGATCGGCGCCGAGTCGATCGGGCCCGCGCTCGAGGAGCTCGCCGAGCGGCACCCCGTCATCGGGGAGGTGCGCGGCGAGGGCGTCTTCTGGGCGATCGAGCTCGTCGCCGATCGCAAGACCCGGGAGCCGCTGTCCGCCGCGGCGATGGGCCGCATCAAGTCCGCGCTCGTCGGCCGCGGGCTGCTGCCGTTCATCCAGGACAACCGCATCCACGTGGTGCCGCCGTGCGTGGTGACGGCCGAGGAGGTCGCCGAGGCGATGCCGATCTACGACGACGTGCTGGCGACCGTCGCATCCGGCGACTGAACTTCCGACGAGGAAAGAGGAGATCATGACCGACTTCATCGAGCACTGGATCGACGGGGCATCCGTCGCCGGCGACCCCGCCCGCAGCGGGCCCGTCTACAACCCAGCACTCGGCGTCGAGCAGCGTCGCGTGCACTTCGCGTCGACCGACGACGTCGACGGCGCGGTCGAGGCGGCGGCGCGCGCCTTCCCCGGGTGGCGCGACACGTCGATCGCGCGCCGGCAGCAGGTGATGTTCAAGTTCCGCGAGCTGCTCACCGGTCGCACCGACGAGCTCGCCGCGATCCTCACGAGCGAGCACGGCAAGGTGCTCGGCGATGCGGCGGGGGAGATCGCGCGCGGCATCGAGGTCGTCGAGCTCGCGTGCGCGATGCCCGGCTACACCAAGGGCGAGTACAGCGAGAACGTCTCGACCGGCATCGACGTCTACACGCTGCGGCAGCCGGTCGGCGTCGTCGGCATCATCTCGCCGTTCAACTTCCCGGCGATGGTGCCGCTGTGGTTCTTCCCGCTCGCGATCGCGACGGGCAACACGGTCGTGCTGAAGCCGTCCGAGAAGGACCCGTCGGCCGCCGTCTGGCTCGCGAAGCTCATGCAGGAGGCGGGGCTGCCCGACGGCGTGCTCAACGTCGTGCACGGCGACAAGGTCGCCGTCGACGCGCTGCTGCACCACCCGACCGTGCGGGCGATCTCGTTCGTCGGCTCGACGCCCATCGCGCAGTACATCTACGCGACCGCGACGGCGAACGGCAAGCGCGTGCAGGCTCTCGGCGGCGCGAAGAACCACATGCTCGTGCTGCCCGACGCCGACCTCGACCTCGCGGCCGACGCCGCCGTCAACGCCGGCTTCGGCTCGGCGGGCGAGCGCTGCATGGCGATCTCGGCGGTGCTCGCGGTCGACTCGATCGCCGACGAGTTCGTCGCGAAGGTGGCCGAGCGGATGTCGCGGCTGAAGACCGGCGACGGGACCCGGGGGTGCGACATGGGCCCCCTCATCACGCGCGAGCACCGCGACAAGGTCGCGGGGTACCTCGACGTCGCCGCCGTCGACGGGGCGAGCGTCGTGGTCGACGGTCGCGACACGGTCGTCGACGGCGACGCGGCCGGGTTCTGGCTCGGGCCGACCCTCGTCGATCGCGTGCCGACGTCGTCGTCCGTGTACCGCGACGAGATCTTCGGGCCGGTGCTCTCGGTCGTGCGCGTCGACGGGTACGAGGACGGTCTCGAGATCATCAACGGCTCGCCCTACGGCAACGGCACGGCGATCTTCACGAACGACGGTGGGGCCGCGCGGCGGTTCCAGCGCGAGGTGACCGTCGGCATGGTCGGCATCAACGTCCCGATCCCGGTGCCGGTGGCCTACCACTCGTTCGGCGGTTGGAAGGCCTCGCTGTTCGGCAATGCGAAGGCGTACGGCGCTCGCGGCTTCGACTTCTTCACGCAGGAGAAGGCGATCACCTCGCGCTGGCTCGACCCGAGCCACGGAGGGCTGAACCTGGGCTTCCCGCAGCACGACTGAGCCGCGAGGCCCCCGACGTCAGCGCCGCGCGAAGGCGGCGACGGCGGCCTGCGCGTCGGGGGTCGCGAAGGCGGCGCCGATCGTGCGGGCCTCGTCGTCGAGGGCGTCCTGGAACGGGCGCTCGAGGCCTGACCGCACGAGCCGCTTGGCCTGGCCGAAGGCGCCCGTCGCGCCGTCGAGCCACGACTGCGCGATGGCGCGCGCCCGGCCCGCGACCTCCTCGGGCGGCACGACCTCGGTGACGAGGCCCCAGTCGAGCGCCTCGGCGGCGGTCAGCCGGCGCGAGGTGAGGGTGAGCTCGAGGGCGCGACGCGTGCCGATCGCCTCGGGGAGGAGCGTGCTCACCCCGCAGTCGGGCGTCAGCGCGACATCCGCGTAGCGACTGGCGAAGCTCGCCTGCTCGCTCGCGACGACGAGGTCGGCGACGAGCATGAAGCCGAGGCCGCCGCCGGCGACCGGGCCCTGCACAGCGGCGACGATCGGCTTCGCGCTCTCACGGAGCATCCGATGCCCGTCGTGGATGCGATCGGCGAGCCCGGTGATGACGGCGCCCGCGTCGCTCGACGCCGCGGCCAGCTCGGACATGGCGACGACGTCGCCGCCGGCGCAGAACGCCCGGCCCTCGGCGTCGAAGAGCACCGCGCCGATGTCGTCGCGGCGGGAGATCTCGTGCGCGATCGACTGCCAGAGGCCGATCGCCTCGGGATCGACCGCGTTGAGGCGGGCGGGGCGGTTGAGCGTGATGCGGGCGAGCCCGTCGGTCACGTCGAACAGGATCGCGTCATCGGCCATGGTGCGGGAGCCTACCGGGCCGGGCTCGTCGTCGCGTGTGGATTGGCGGCGGCCTCACGCGGTGCCCCCGACACGGGCATCTTCGCAGTGGGCCATCGCCAACCGGGTCGCAGACCGCAGCGGTCGGCCTCGTCAGCCGATGGCCGTGTGCGCGGTGGTCGGCACGGTGCCGGCGAGGACTGACGGAGTCCAGCCCGAGTAGCGGCGGACCTCGCGCACCAGGTGGCTCTGGTCGGCGAAGCCGAAGCGGGCCGCCACCTCTGCGGCGGGCAGGCGTCGGAGGGCGATCGCGGCGCGCTCGAACCGCACGAGGCCGGCGGCCGCCTTCGGCCCGATCCCGACCTGCTCCGCGAAGTGCGAGCTCGCATACCGCGGGCTCCAGCCGGTCTCCTCGACCAGCTCGGCGATCCGCACGCGGCCGCCGGAGCGATCGATCTGCCGCCCCATCCAGCCCACGAAGGGCTCGGGCGTGCGGCCGCCGTCGAGCAGGCCGAGCAGCACCCGGTCGATCAGTTCGAAGCGGCGCGGCCACGTGCCGGCCGACCACAGCACCTCGAGGAGCCGGTCGTCGAATGCCGGGACGGCGTCGGCGAGTTCGACCACCCGTGCAGCGAGCTCGCGACCCGGCAGGCCGAGGAGGCGGGTGACGCCGAGCGGCGTGAGGTAGATCTGCAGGCAGTGCTGCTCGGATTCGAACGAGGTGGTCGCGTGGCCGGGCATGATGCCCGCGACGAACGAGGTGTGGCGCCCGACGCCCTCGCCGACGGAGAGGTCGACGACGTCGAGCGGCGGCCCGAACGACAGCACGACGGGGATCAGGCTTCCCGCCACCTGACGGCGGACGACCGGCGCAGCGGTGTGTTCGTCGTGTCCGACGATCCCCGCGACGAGCCCCGCGAACTCGGGGCGCACCCGATGCCGCACCAGGACCGGCCCCGGTGCGGTGGCCTCGTGCCTCGTGTCGTCGGTCACCGCCGGTCGATTTCCTTCAAGACGGGCTCGTCCCGCCTGAATGACCATGAGTCGAGGAAGGAGTACCTGATGCGCAGAGTGATCGCGATCGAGTTCCTCTCGGTCGATGGAGTCATGCAGGGGCTGGGGTCGCCCGACGAGGACCGCGAGGGCGGCTTCGAGCACGGCGGATGGGGAGCACCCTACGCCGATGCCATCCACGCCTCCAGCGGTTCGGACGGCCTGGGCGGCACCACCGCATACCTGTTCGGGCGGAAGACCTACGAGAAGATGGCCGCCTACTGGCCGTCGGTCTCGGACGACGACCCGATCGCGGCCCACCTGAACGCCACCGAGAAGCATGTCGTCACCGGCACGCTGACCGAGTTCGGATGGCGGAACACGCAGCCCCTGGCCGGCGATCTCGTCGACGGCGTCCGGGCGCTGAAGCAGGCGGGGGATGGCGACATCGCGATCCTCGGCAGCGGAGTGCTCGTGCGCGCCCTGCTGCGGCAGGACCTCGTCGACGGGCTGCGGCTCTTCGTCCACCCGCTCATCATCGGCTCGGGCAAGCGCCTCTTCGGCGAGCTCGAGAGCCCGCGCCCACTCAGGCTGACCGGGTTCGACACCACCCCGCTCGGAAGTCTCGTGCTCGCCTACGACCTCGAGCGCGGAACCGGAACCTGACGGCCGTTGGCGCCCCCTGGCGCGTGGTCGCGTCAGGGCGCCGTCTCGGTGTGCTGCCGCTCGAGCCGAGCCGACTGCGACACGAGCACGTCGAGCACGGTGCGCACGGCGAGGCGCTCGGCGACGTCGGGGCGCACGAGGGCGACGATCTGGCGAGCGGATGCCACGCCGCGGAGCGGCTTCAGCACGATCGATTCGGGGACGGCGCCGCTCGTGAAGCGCGGCACGAACGCGATGCCGAGCCCCGCCTCGATGAATGCCTCGATGATGCGCATGTCGCTGAAGCGCTGGCTCACCCGCGCCCGGCGGCCGGTCTGCTGCTCGATCGCGTGCAGGATGCGCTCGAAGGGGAAGCCGGGCGGCACGCCGAGCCAGGTCTCGTCGACGAGGTCGCCCGGCGTGAGGTGCGAGCGGCCCGCGAGTCGATGGTCGGCCGGCAGGCCGATGTCGAGCGGCTCGGTGAGCAACGGCACGGCCCTGAGCCCGCGGCCGCCCCACGGCAGCACGCCGGGCATGGTGTGGGCGAGGACGATGTCGTAGTCGCTCGTGAGGTCGGCGAACTCGGCGAGCTCGGGGTCGAGGTCGGTGGCGTGCACGACGAGGCCTGCGATCTGCGCGAGCTCTGCCAGTACTGCGGGCAGCACCGTCGCGCCGATGGTCGGAAAGGTCATGAGCGTGACCTCGCCGCTCGGGTGGTTGCGGAACTCGTCCCACAGGGAGGTCGCGCGTTCGAGGGCGATCGCGACGTCGGTCGCGCTGCGCGCCAGCGCGTGCCCCGCGCTCGTCAGCACGACACCCCGCCCGCTGCGTTCGGTGAGCGGCATGCCGGCTTCGCGCTCGAGCACCTTGAGCTGCTGGGAGACGGCCGACGGCGTGCGCCCCGTGGCCTCGGCGACCGCAGTCACCGAGCCGCGCTCGGCGAGTTCGCGGAGGAGGTCGAGGCGGCGTACATCCATGTAGCGATTCTACATCGTGCTTGTAGAACCGTGAGCTTGTGCTGAATGTTTCGACGCGGAAGAATAGTGCATGTCGAACACGTGCAACGGCGCAAAGTCGCTCGACCAGCCTGCACCGTCTTCGTCGAAAGGATCCATCGTGATCAGCATCATCGTGCTTCTCGGCACCGTTTCCGTCGCCGCCGTCGCCGGCGCGATCGTCGTCACCGCTCGTGACGGCTACCGCCGCCAGCCGCGAGAGACGTTCGCGCGCACCGTCTGAGTGCCGCGAATCCCCGGAGGTCCGTTCTCCGGGACTGCAGGGCCGCCGCGCGGGGGAGGGACACCCCGCGGGGCGGCCCTTCTTCTGTGCCGTCGCGACCGGTCGCCGTGCGCATCGGGATGAGCTGGGGGGATCGCGATGCCGCGCGACCGGCGCGCCTGCACGGCGCGCCGCCGTCCGGCCGCTGCGCCCCTCGTGGTCGCCCCGCTCGCTGACGCCCGCGACACGGCCCACGAGCCTCTCGACACCGTTCCTCGCCGACCGATAGCGTGACGCGAGGGGTACATCGAAGAGGGGGGCGCGATGGCGCACGTGGTGGCGACCGGGGCCGGCAAGGCCATGATGGAGCGGCGTGCCGATCCGACGCACGACTACATCCTGGGGCTGACCGGCAAGGAGCGGCCGCGGGTGCTCTTCGTGGGCACGGCGACGGGCGATGAGGCCCCGTACACGCTGAGCTTCTACAAGACGTACGACTCGGACCGCTGCGCGCCGCACCACCTCACGCTCTTCCACCGCGACCTCGACGACCTCGCTGGCTACGTGAAGGGCTTCGACGTGATCCACGTCGGCGGCGGCAACACCGCCAACATGCTCGACGTATGGAAGCGGCAGGGCCTCGACGAGATCATGCGCGAGATGTGGGAGGACCCGGCGTCCAACGTCGTCTTCACCGGCGGCTCGGCCGGCGGCATCTGCTGGTTCGAGGGCGGCACGACCGACAGCTACGGCCCGACCCTGCAGGTGCTGCCCGAGGGGCTCGGCTTCCTGCACGGCAGCTTCTGCCCCCACTACGACGCGGAGGACCAGCGGCAGCCGCTCTTCCACGCGGCCCTCCGGAGCGGCGAGCTCGCGACGGGGTACGCCGTCGGCAACCTCCAGTCGCTGCACTTCGAGAACCAGGAGTTCGTCACGGCGATCAGCCCGGTCGATCCCGCGCTCGCCCTCCGGGTCGAGGCGATCGACGGCGAGATCGTCGAGACGCCGCTGCCCGTGCAGGTGCTCGAGGCGACCGGCCCGATCGTGAAGGGACCGAGCGCGTGAACGACAACGTCTGGATCCTCGTCGCGCAGCTGATCGTCGTCGTCCTGGCGATCTTCATGGGCACCCGCACGAGCGGGATCGGCTTGGGCGTCTGGGGCCTCGTCGGCGTCGCGGTGCTCGTGTTCGGCTTCCAGACCGCCCCAGGCAACGCGCCGGTCGATGCGGTCTTCATCGTGCTCACGGTCATCACCGCGGCCTCGGTCATGCAGGCCGCCGGCGGCATCGACTGGATGGTGTCGGTCGCGGCGAAGGCGATCAAGTCGAGACCGAAGAGCGTGGTCTTCCTGGCGCCCGCGATGTCGTTCCTCTTCACGGTCGGCGCCGGCACGGGCAACATCTTCTACCCGCTGCTCCCCGTCATCTACGACGTCTCGTACGACCAGAAGATCCGGCCGGAGCGTGCGCTGTCGGTCTCGGCCGTCGCGTCGCAGGTCGGCATCCTCTGCAGCCCGGTCTCGGCGGCGACGGCGTCGCTCGTCGTGCTCCTCGCCCCGAGCGGCGTCGACCTCGGGCAGGTGCTGCTCATCATGTGGCCGGCCTCGATCGTCGGACTCTTCCTCGCCGCGCTCGTCATGGTGCGGCACGGCAAGAACCTCGAGGACGACCCCGAGTACCAGCGGCGACTCGCCGAGCACCTCGTGAAGCCGCCGGCCGAGGACACGACCGAACGCAAGCTGCCGAAGACCGCGGTGCTGTCGGCGTCGATCTTCCTCGCCGGCGTCGCGTTCATCGTGATCATGGGCCTGTTCGAGGGCCTGCGCCCCATCATCGGCACCGACGACAACGGCGACCCGGTGCGCGTCTCGGTGACGATCATCATCGAGGTGACGATGGGTGTCATCGCGGCGCTCATCTTCGTGTTCTGCAAGGTCAAGTCGGCCGACGTGCCCAAGCAGTCGACGTTCCCCGCCGGCATGGTCGGTGCCTTCGCGCTCTTCGGCATCGCGTGGCTGGCGAACACCTTCGTCGCGAACAACAACCAGCTCATCGTCGACGGGCTCGGGTCGCTCGTCTCGGGGTCGACTGCCTTCGTCGGCGCACTGCTCTTCGCCCTCGCGCTGTTCCTCGTCGCGATGCTCACGACGAGCCAGTCGAGCGCGACGAACGCCATCGTGCCGATCGGTCTCGCGATCGGGCTGCCGGCGTCGCTCATCGTGGGCCTCTGGCCCTCGGCGATGGGCATGTACACGCTGCCGGCGAACGGCTCGCAGGTCGCGACGGCCGCCTTCGACCAGACGGGCACGACCAAGCTCGGCAAGTTCGTGTTCGACCACTCGTTCCAGCTGCCCAACCTCGTGTACGTCGTGTCGGCGATGATCGTCGGCGTGCTGCTGTCCTTCGTGGTGGTCTGATCCGGGCGCCCTGATGGCCGAGATCGCCGATCGCGCACTGCTCCGCCAGTTTCTCCTGGGGCTCGCGGAGGGCATGAACGCGGCCGCCGAATCCGTCGACCGCATCAGGGACACGCTCGTCACGGTGTCCCGGGCGTACGGCCGCGACGACACCGACTTCATCGTGCTGCCGACGGTGATCATCGTCGAGACCGGCGAGGGCGAGGAGGGGCGGGTCGAGATCCGCTCGGCGGTGAACGCCTCGTTCCGCTTCGACCAGATCGCCGCGCTCTACAACCTGATCGGCGAGGCCGAACGCGCCGAGCTCGAACCGATCGAGGGCCTCCGGCGCCTCAACGAGATCGGCGCGATGAAGGCCGGCCACGGATGGATCGTCCGCACCTTCGGGCACGCCGTGCTCGTCACCGGCCTCTCGCTGCTGCTCGCCCCCACCTGGCAGGGCGCGCTCATCGCGTTCGGGCTCGGCGCCTTCGTCGGTCTGGCGAAGCTCGTCCGCTCGCCCACGCTGCAGCTCATCTTCCCCGTGTTCGCGGCGTTCGCCTGCGCGATCGTCGTCTTCCTGATCGCACCGCACATCGAGATCGGCGACCCGATCCGCCTGCTGATCGCGCCGCTCGCGACCTTCCTCCCCGGTGGCGTGCTCACCACCGGCGTGGGGGAGCTCGCGGCCGGGCAGATGCTCGCCGGAGCGTCGCGCCTCGTGTTCGGCCTCGTTCAGCTCGCACTGCTCGCGTTCGGCATCCTCGCGGCGGGCACCGTCGTCGGCGTCGAGGATTCGAGCTACGAGGCGCTCGAGGCATCCACGACGCTGCCCTGGTGGATCCCGGTGCTCGGCGTGCTCCTCTTCGCCATCGGCAACTACCTGCACTTCTCGGCGCCGCGGCGTACCTTCGGCTGGGTACTGCTGGTGCTCATCGTGGCGTACGTGGGGCAGTACGCCGGCACGGTGCTCATCGGCTCGACGGTCGGCGGGTTCATCGGCGCCGTCGCGATGACGCCGGTGGTGCTCTGGATCGCGACCCTGCGGCACGGAGCGCCCTCGCAGCTGACCTTCCTCCCGGCGTTCTGGCTCCTCGTCCCCGGCGCGGCCGGGCTGCTCGGACTCACCGAGGCGGTCGGCACCACGCGAGGGCTGGAGGACTTCGCGGAGGCGATCACCTCGATCATGTCGATCGCGCTCGGTGTGCTCATCGGCACCGCCCTCTACCGCGTCGTGCATCACGGGGCCGAGGAGCTCGCGGACTTCCACGTCGACGTGCCCGCCGCGCTCACCGAGGAGGAGGAGCCGCCCTTCTGGGCGCGCCTCGTTCCCGGGACCCCGCAGTCGTTCTGGGGCGGCCGGCGCGAGCGCCGCGCCCGGTCGGGCAAGACCCCCACGGATGCCCCGGAGGAGTCGTCGGCCGATGAATCCTCCCCTTCTTCTCAGGCAGGCGGGTCGTAGAGTATTCGGGTGACTGATCGCCAGCCCCTCGACTCCGCCGACGCACGCCGCCGGCTCATCGACTTCATCTCCGCCGACGCCGTGTTCCACGGCGACTTCACGCTGACGAGCGGCAAGAAGGCGACGTACTACGTCGACCTCCGCAAGGTCAGCCTCGACCACCGCGTCGCACCGCTGATCGGCCAGGTCATGCTCGACGTGATCGCCGACATCCCCGACGTCGCCGCCGTGGGCGGGCTGACGATGGGCGCCGACCCGATCGCCTCCGCGATCCTGCACCAGGGTGCCGCACGTGGCCTCGCGTACGACGCCTTCGTCGTGCGCAAGGAGCCGAAGGACCACGGTCGCGGCAAGCAGGTCGAAGGTCCCGATCTCGCCGGCAAGCGCGTGATCGTGCTCGAGGACACCTCGACCACCGGCGGCTCGCCGATCAAGGCCATCGAGGCGCTGCGCAAGGTCGGCGCCGAGGTCGTCGCGGTCGCGGTCGTCGTCGACCGGGCCACCGGGGCCCGCGAGATCATCGAAGCCGAGGGCGTGCCGTACCTGTACGCGATCGGCCTGGAAGACCTGGGCCTGGCCTGATGAGCGAGCGGCAGGGATTCGACGACGGCGCCGACTGGCTGCTCGCGCAGCTCGCGGGCGGCGGAGCCTCCGGCTCCGCGCCGCAGTCGTCCCCGCCGCAGTCCCCGCCGCAGGCTCCATCGGCGTTCGCAGCCCCAGCCGCGCCCGCCGCTCCCGCCCCGGTCTCCCCGCACCTCGCCCCGACGCCGCAGCCGCCCGCCGCGCCCGCGACCCCGCCGCGTCGGTCGCACCACGAGGAGGTGCTCGACTGGTTCTCGCTGGCCGAGCCGCCCGCGCGTGACGATTCGGCCACCCGGGCGTTGCCCGTCATCGGCGACCCCGGGTACACGCCCGCACCCGCGCACCCGTCGGCACCGCTCGAGTCTGCCCAGCCGGCGCCGTGGCGCGATGCCGGCTTCGTGGCCGGCGCCGCCGGTGCCGCCGGTGCGACCGGATTCGCCGGCGCCGCGGGAGCTGCCGGTGCCGCCGGAGTCGCGAACGGCGCGGGAGCCGGTGCCACCGGCCCCGGTGCGGCCGCGTTGCCGCCCGTCCAGTCGGGGCTGCCGACCTGGTCCCCGCCCTTCACCGTCGCGCCGCCGGCGCCGACCGTCCGTCTGACCGAGGTCGAGCCGCCCGTCGGAACCGCTCCGGCCGCACCCGCGGCCGCTCCCGCCCCTGCGCCCGCCCCTGCGCCTGCGCCGATTCCGCAGTTCGGTGATCCGAATCCGATGGCCTCGGCCCAGCCGCCCGCGGCGCCCTGGCAGCCGCCCCAGGCGAGCCCGGTGCCGCCCGCCGCGTCGACGGCGCCAGTCGCGCCGCCGCCCTCCCCGACGCAGGCGCCGCCGCCCGGGCCCGTGACGCCGCCCGCATCCTTCGCGCTCACCTGGGGCGATCAGGAGCTCGAGTCCGAGGCCGCGCTCCGGGCGGCGTTCCAGCAGCTCTCCGAGAGCACCGCGTCGCTCGGCGTGCAGACGAACGACCCGCTGCAGACGAGCGACCCGGCGCCGACGAGCGGCCCCGCCCAGCCGGTCGCCCCGCAGGCGCCCGTCGCCGAGCCCGTCGTGCCCGAGCCGGCCCCGGCCGAGCCGAGGGCGCCGATCGAGGACGGCCCGTTCGCGGGCTTCTCCGCGCCCGCGGTGGCGCGCAGCTCGTTCACGCCGGTGGGCGGCATCCCGGTCCAGCAGCCGCACCCGACCGCGCCGCCCGAGGCTCCGGCCGGGTGGGGCGAGGCCCCAGCGCCGCGTGCGGCCAGCTACGACGACGAGCTGTGGGCGGCGCTCAACGAGCCCGAGCCGACGAGTCGGTCCGCGCAGGCCCCGTCGCTCGCGCCGTCGGCGCCCGTGACGCCCGCTCCCGCGCCCGCTCCGGCGCCGACGTACGAGGCCGATCCGATCGTTCCCGGTGCCTCTCAGCCCGACGCGACGGCCGCAGCAGCGGCGCCGTCGTGGACGCCGGGTCGTGCCTGGACCGATTTCGCCGCCGCGAAGCCCGAGACGGCCGTCGAGCCTCGACCGGTCGCGGAGCCCGATCAGTTCTCGCAGGCGCCGGCCCTGCCGGTCGAGTACGGCGCTCCGGCGCCGGCGACGGAGCATCCCGCGCCCGCATACCCGGCGGCCGAGTTCGCCGCACCCGAGTACGCCGCACCCGAGTACCCCGAACCCGGCTCGACGCCCGTCGAGACGGTCTCGGAGGACTTCGGCCGCACTGAGCAGACGGCTCCTGGGTTCTCCGACGACGTCGAGCCCGCTCCCCGCCGCGCCGGCCGTTTCGACGCGTTCGCCGAGGAGCTCGAGTGGACTCCTCGCGCCGAGCGGCGCGCCGCCCTCGACCAGGTCGAGGCGCCGCAGGCGTTCGACGATCGGGGGGTCGAGGCATCCGACCCGCAGACCGTCGCCCTGCCGGCCCTGCACGAGCAGCAGCACCCGGCCGACGGCATGCTCGCGGCACCGCGAGCGCCGTTCCCCGCCTTCGCCGCGGCGGACTCCCGCCCCGCGCCCACCTCGTTCGGCGCCGTCCCGCCGGTCGACGACCTGCTCGCCGCACTCGGCGGGGGAGCCGCGGCCGCCGAGACCCCCGCGGCACCCACGGCCGCAGCGGCGGGCGCCGCGTTCACGGGCGTCGCGGCCGGGGCGGCAGCCCAGTCCGCCCTTACCGGCACCGATGCCTTCGACCGACTCGGTCTCGCCTTCGGAGCCGATGACGCCGATGACGCCGACGACGACCACGGTCCCGACGACGAGGTCGTCGAGGAGCCGCGGAGCCGGGGCCGGTCGTTCTCGTCCGACCGGCGACTCGACGAGGTCGACCGCGCCGATTCCGCTGACGACGAGTTCGACGACGCCTCCGAGGAGCCCGGCTACCTCTGGAACCTCCAGCCCGACCCGACCGCCGAGGACCCGCGTGCCGAGTCGCCGGGTTCGGTGTCCGCGATCCTCGCGGGAGGTGCCCCGGCGAGCGGTGCGACCGCGGTCGTCGACGAGCCGCCCATGAGCAGCGGCCTCGGATCGCTCGTGCGGATCGCGCCGCAGCCCGAGCCCGAGCCCGAGTTCGACCCGGCGGCCGACCTCGCCGCCGAGCACGCGGCGGAGTTCGCGCCGGACGAGCAGTTCTTCGACGCCCTCGACCCGCGCACCGCGACGTTCGACGCGTTCGACGCGGAGCAGCAGTTCGGCGCTCAGCCGTTCGAGGCCGAGTCCGACCCGTGGGCCGCGGATGTCACGGCCGACGACCGCTTCGACGCGCATGCCGAGCCGGCCGATCATGCCGACGACGGTCTCGCGGCGCTGTTCGGCAGCGTCACCGCGACCGGTCCGCTCCGACTCGTCGATCCGTCGGCCGGTCGGCCGGCCGAGGCGTATCCGGCGACCGCGCTGCTGCAGACGGATGCGACCGCGCAGCTCTTCGCGGGCGGCTCCGGCGCGACGGGCGGCTTCGCGGCCGGCGGCAGCGGCGCGAGCGGCGGCTTCGCAGGCGGGGGCCAGGGCCCTCGAGGGTCGTCGGGCTCCGGTTCCGGAGCGGGCGCAGGCGGCTTCGGCAACGGCTCCTCGGGCAACGGTGGCAACGCCGGCGGCGGCAAGGACGGCGGCGGCAAGGGCGGCATCCGACCGCTCGTCTGGATCGCGGGCGGGCTCGTCGCCCTGCTCGTGCTCGCCGGGCTGTTCTTCCTCGGCACGATGCTCACGAAGGGCGCCGGCGCCGACACGCCGAGCAACTCCCCGTCGGCCAGCGCGAGCGAGACGCCGACTCCGGTGCCGACCGCTCCGCAGCCCGCGGGCGTCCACGCCTGGAACACCCTCTTCGGCGGCGAATGCCTCGAGCCCTTCACCGACGCCTGGCAGGAGGAGTACACGGTCGTCGACTGCGCGACGCCGCATGCCGCGCAGCTCGTCTACCGCGGCACGCTCCCGGGCGACGCCGCCGCGCCCTACCCGGGCGAGGCCGAACTCGCCACGCAGATGAACCTGCTGTGCACGGCGTCGGGCGTCATCAACGTGTCCGCGGTCTCGGGCATGGAAGACCTGCAGGTCCAGGCGTCGTACCCGGCCGAGGCCGCCCAGTGGGAGGCCGGAGCGCGCGACTACTACTGCTTCGCCAACCGTTCGGGCGGCGAGCCCTTGACGGCGAGCATCGCGGGCCCGGGGCCGGCGGCCTGAGTTGGCACGCGGCGCCCGGGTCGTCGTCGTCGGCTCGCTGAACGTCGACGCCACGAGCTACGTCGAGCGGTTCCCCGAACCCGGCGAGACGGTGACGTCGCGCACGTTCCGAACCGCGCTCGGCGGCAAGGGCGCGAACCAGGCGGTGGCCGCCCACCTGGCCGGCGCCGAGGTCGAGCTCGTCGCGCGGGTCGGCGACGACGCGAACGCCGCGCTCGCGTTCGGCGTGCTCGAACGTCTCGGTCTCGCGACCGGGGGCGTCGGGCGGGTCGCGGATGCCCCGACCGGCGTCGCGCAGATCACGGTCGCCGATTCGGGCGAGAACACGGTCATCGTCACGGGCGGGGCGAACCTCGCACTCGATCCGCAAGCGCTCGACACCGAGCGCGCAAGCCTCGCCTCGGCCGCGCTCGTGCTGAGCCAGGGCGAGCTCCCGATCGCGACGATCGAGCGCCTCGCCGAGCACTGCACGGCGCTCGGCGTGCGGCTCGTCGTGAACCTCGCACCGCCCGTCGCGGTCTCCGCCGAGGCGCTCGCGGTGTGCGACCCGCTCGTCCTCAACGAGCACGAGGCGCGGGCCATCGGCATCGGCTCGGAGGTCCCGGTCGGCGCACCGCTGGAGGAGTGGCGCTCGCATGCGGCCGCCGCGGTCGGCCGGGTCGCGCGATCGGTGGTCGTGACACTCGGTGCGATGGGCGCGGTCGGGGCGTCGCTCGAGGGCGACTGGGCGGAGCCCGCGCCCGAGGTCGTCGCCGTCGACACGACGGGGGCGGGCGACTGCTTCACGGGCACCCTCGCGGCGTTCCTCGCCGAAGGTCGAGGACTCGCCGATTCGATGCGCATCGCCGTGGTCGCCGGCGCCCTCGCCGTGCAGGCGCGCGGCACGGTCGACTCGTACGCCCCACGCGCGGCGGTGCTCGCCGCCGCGCAGCTCGACGACGAAGGAGCCTCGCCCGCATGACCCTGCCCGTGATCGTCGACTGCGACCCCGGACACGACGACGTCTTCGCCCTCTGGCTCGCCGCGGGGCATCCGGCCCTCGACCTTCGCGCGGTGACCACTGTCGGCGGCAACGTCGCGCTCGAGCACACGAGCCGCAACGCCCGCGTCGCGCTGAGCATCGCCGGGGTCACGGGGGTGCCTGTCGCGGCGGGCGCCGCCGCCCCGCTCGTGCGCGAGCTCGAGACGGCCGAGTGGATCCACGGGGAGAACGGCCTCGGCGGCCCCGAGCTGCCCGAGGCGACGGTGCCGCTCGAGGCGCGCGGGGCGACCGAGCTCATCGCCGACACCCTGCTGGCTGCGGAGGAGCCCGTCGCGATCATCGCGACGGGTCCGCTCACGAACGTGGCGATCCTGCTGCGCGATCGTCCCGAGCTGGCGGCGCGCATCGCCCGGATCGTCTGGATGGGCGGCTCGACGGAGCGCGGCAACGCCACCCCCTACGCCGAGTTCAACGCCTGGGTCGACCCCCACGCGCTCGACCTCGTCGTGCGCAGCGGCGTCGACTTCACGATGGTCGGGCTCAACGTCACTCATCGGGCGCTCGTGACGCAGTCGGTGCGCGACCGCCTCTCGGCGACGGGCACCCGCACGGCCGCGTTCGGTGACGAGCTGCTCGAGTTCTTCTGCCGCACGAACGACGAGGTGTTCGGCATGCCCGACGGGCCGCTGCACGACCCGGTCGCGGTCGCGGTGCTCGTCGCCCCCGACGTCGTGACGCTGCGGCGCACGCGCCTCGACATCGAGCTCACGGGCACCGAGACGCTCGGCGCGACGAGCGTCGATTTCGACGGGATGCTCCGCCGCGAGCCCAATGCGCACGTCGCCGTGGACCTCGACGTCGAGCGGTTCTGGGGCCTCGTCGAGACGGCGGTCGCCCGCCTCGCCTGAGCGGCCGGTGCGTCGGCGGACCCCGCCGTGCGCCCGGTGCGCCCGGTGCGCCGTCAGGGGCGGAGGAGCTCGGTGATGGCCTGCTTCGCGTCGTCGAGGCGGTCGGCGCCGAGCGCCGTCGCGTAGGACTCCTCGATCGTCGCCACGATGCGCAGGCACTCGGCGAGTGCGCGTTCGCCCCGGGGGGTCGCCACGATGAGTCGCGCCCGGCGGTCGGCGGGGTCGTTGTGCCGGGCGAGGTAGCCCCCGGCTTCGAGGTCGTCGACCAGTTCGCCCATCGCCTGCGGCGTCATGCCGGCCTGGGCGGCGAGCTGGCCGAGACGGAGCGCCGTGCCGTCGAGCGCGCTCAGCAGCACCGAGTGGCGGACCCGCAGCTCGGGATACCCGGCGAGGGTCAGCTGTTCGAAGACCTCGTTCTCGAACTCCTTGGCCAGGCGCGCGGCGAGCATCCCGAGTGGAATTGCGTGCTCCTGAGCCATGCCCTCAACGGTAGTCGAGCGAAGATTCATCAGGTAGCCTGTCGATCAGGTACCCTTATTAATTGACTGGAGCGAACATGATCAGCGTCGGCACCCCGATTCCGAACCTCGACCTGCTCGACAGCTCGGGCCGGCCGCAGCGCCTCCGCGACCAACTCGGGGCGGGCGGCCTGCTCGTCTTCTTCATGCGAACCGCGAGCTGCCCGATCTGCAACGCGCACGTCCGCGACCTCGAGCGGCACGCCGACGAGCTCGCCGCACGCGGCGTGCGCGTGCTCCTCGTCGTGCCCGAGAGGCCTGACGAGGCCGAGGCCTGGCGGCTGCGGCGAGGCATCCCGTTCCCTGTCGTGACCGGCGGGTCGGGTACGGCGCACGAGGAGGTCGGGCTCACGCGCCGCGTCTTCGGGGTGATGCGGCAATCGGGCACCCTGCTGATCGACGGCACCGGGATCGTGCAGTACGCGCTCGGATCCACGCTGCCGACCGGTGCCTACGACCGCACCGCGATCATGAGGGCGGTCGAGGCCCTGTCGCCGGTCGACCCCATGCCCGACGTCGACCGCGAGACGGAGGAGCGTGCGCCCGCGGCCGGATCGGACAGCTGAGCAGACGGTCGCCGCGGGGTAGCCTCGGGAGGGTGACTGCACTCGACGGAGTCGGAGCCGCCCGCGATGAACTGGCCGCGCTCGCGCGCGACGCCCGGCTCTTCGCCGATTGGCCGGTTGACGAACGGTTCGGCGACGTCGAGCTGCGCGACGCGGCCGTGCTGATCCTCTTCGGAGTGCTCGACGACCTTCCGAGCGATCATGCCGCGCAGGACCGTGCGGTCTCCCGCGACCTCGACGTGCTGCTGCTCGCGCGTGCAGAGACCCTGCGATCGCACGCCGGGCAGGTCGCCTTCCCCGGCGGACGGCTCGACCCCGAGGATCGCGGGCCGGTCGACGCCGCGCTCCGCGAGGCGCGCGAGGAGACCGGGCTCGACACCACCGGGGTCGAAGTGCTCGGTGCGCTGCCGTCCATCCCGGTGCCGTACTCGGGGCACCTCGTGACGCCGGTGCTCGGCTGGTGGCGGGCGCCGTCGCCCGTCGGGGTCGTCGATGTCGCCGAGTCATCGGCGGTGTTCCGCACGCCGGTCGCCGACCTCGTCGATCCTCGCAACCGGGTCACGACGGTCGCCCGCCGAGCCGGGCAGGAGTGGCGAGGGCCGGGGTTCCTGCCGACGGTCGACGGGCAGCGGCACCTCGTGTGGGGTTTCACCGCGCTCGTGCTCGACCGCATGCTCGACCGGCTCGGCTGGGCCGAGCCGTGGGACCCGGCGCACGAGTTCGAGCTCACGCCCTGAGCTCGACGCGCTGACCGTAGACTCGGGGGACTTCGACGGAGAGGCGGCATCATGGACTGGACCGGCTGGCTGCTGATCGGGGTCATCCTCGTGGCGTGGGTGCTGCCGCAGTGGGCGTTCTCGCTCCGGCGCGGATCGGAGAAGATCCGGGGGCGCAACCGCGAGGCCGCCGACGGCATGCTGGAGGTCGAGCGCGACAAGGCGCGAGGCGGGTTCTGGACGACGTTCGGCGGTTGACGGACTTGTCTTAGCTGAGGAATCCTCATTGCCTTTCGTGGGAGAGTCGGAGTAGCTTCGGTGCGAGGGGTGGTCGAGATGGACTGGACATTCTGGGTCGGGCTCGGCGTGATCGTCGTGGTCTGGGTGGTCGTCAAATGGGCGTTCTCAGCGCGTCGCACCTCGGAGAAGGCGCGAGGGCGCAACCCCGAAGCGGCCGACGGTGTTCTCGATGCCGAGCGCGCGAGGGAGCAGGCGAAGGATCAGTCGAAGCACGGGCCGACCGGTTTCTGAGCCCGGCACGCGGCGCTCGTCCTGAGGTTCTGTCGCCGCGCGCGGTTCAGGCGAGCGATCGGATGACCCGCGCGAGACGCGCGACCGCCTCGTCGACGAGCGCGTCGGAGAGGTTGCCGTAGCCGAGGACGAGTGCCTCGGGCGAGGCCTGCGCGCCGGTCGCGCGGTAGCGCGCGAGGTCCGAGACCGCGATGCCGTGCTCGGCCGCGGCGGCCGAGACCTCGACGGCGCGCACCCCCGGCGGCAGCGCGAGCACCGCGTGCATGCCTGCGGCGATGCCGGTCACCTCGAGCGCGGGCAGTTCCCGGTCGAGCGCGGCGAGCAGCGCCGTGCGCCGGCGCTTGAACCGGCCGCGGGCCGCTCGGAGGTGTCGTTCGAGGTCGCCCGATTCGATGAATCGCGCGAGCGCCGCCTGCTCGAGCGTCGAGGGCCGCGGGCGCTCCGCGAGCCGCACCCGCTCGCGGAGCGTCGCGGGAAGGAGGGCCCAGCCGAGTCCGTACGCCTGCGCCATCGACTTCGAGAGCGAGCCGACGAGCACGATGCGCTCGGGAGCGAGGCTCTGCAGGGCGGCGATCGGGCGCCGGTCGTAGCGGAACTCGGCGTCGTAGTCGTCTTCGATCAGCACGCCGTCGACCTCGCGCACCCAGCGCACGATCGCGTCGCGTCGCGCCGGCGACAGCGCCGCGCCGAGCGGGAACTGGTGCGCAGGCGTGATGAGCGCGGCGCGGGCGCCCGTTCTGGCCGCGGCCGCGACGAGCCGGTCGACGTCGATCCCGTCCCCGTCGACCGGCACCGGCACGGGGGTGAGGCCGGCCGCGGCGGCGACCTCGCGAAGGCGCGACCAGCTCGGATCCTCGACGATGATCGATCGGTGCCCGGCGGCGTGGAGCCCGGCCACCACCGCGGTCATGCCGTCGGTCGCGCTGTGCGTGATCACGACGTCGTCGGGCGCGGCGACGGCACGGCGCGACCGGGCGAGGTAGTCGGCGACCGCCGTACGCGCGGTCGGATGCCCCAGCCGATCGACGACCGCCAACTCGGCATCGGGCAGCACCTCGAGGGCGTGCCGCACGGCGGCCGCCCATCGCGCGCGAGGCGCGTGCCGCAGGTCGGCGACGCCCGGCCCGAGGTCGTACGGCGGTCGCCGGTACTCGGGGCGCAGCCCAGCATCCCGCGCTGCTCCTGCAGGAGAATGGGCTCCATGGTCTGCTGAGGGCGTGCCTCGCGTCAGATCTCCTGCAGAAGCAATCGCGGTGGTGGGCACCCGCGTGCTCGAGCCCACCGTCGCCTCGAGGAAGCCCTCAGCGACGAGCTGCCCGTACGCCTCGGTGACGACCCACCGCGAGACGCCGAGCGTCTCGGCGAGGCCCCGGCTCGGCGGCAGCGCCGCCCCGGCGGGGGCTCGCCCGCTCGTGACGGCGTCGCGGATGGCGCGCTCGAGCCGATCGCGCAGCGGCTCGGGTCCCGGGCCGAGGTCGAGGAGGGTCTCCCAGGCGAGGGAGGGGCCCGGCGCGGGGCGGGAGCGAGGCATCCGGTCGCCTCTCGATTGGTCTGGTGAACGTTGTCGTGATTGGAGTGTATGCCCGAACCGATCGATTCCTACGCTGGACGACGTCACCCACACCAACGGAGGAACATCCCATGCGATACCGCACGATCGGCAACGGCCGCACGAGCTTCGACGTCTCGACGATCTGCCTCGGCACCATGCAGATGGGCACCAAGATCGACGAGGCGACCTCGTTCGCGATCCTCGACCGCTTCGTCGAGGCCGGCGGCACCTTCATCGACACCGCCAACAACTACAGCTTCTGGGACGGCGGCTACGGCCGCGACAGCGAAGACCTCCTCGGCCGCTGGCTGACGTCGCGCGGCGTGCGCGACCGGCTGCGCATCGCCACGAAGCTCGGCGCTGCCAAGGCCGACCCGGCGCTGCCGCTCTCGAACACGCCGCCGACGAACTTCCAGGGGCTCGGTGCGGCGACGATCGACTGGGAGGCGCGCGAGAGTGCGAAGCACCTCGGGGTCGACCACCTCGACGTCGTCTACGGGCACGTCGACGACCTCGAGACCCCGCTCGCCGAGACCGTCGGCGCCTTCGGCGCGCTGCAGGAGGAGGGACTCGTCGGCGTCGCCGGCATCTCGAACGTCGCCCTCTGGCGCATCGTCGAGGCGCGCGAGGAGGCGATCCGCCAGGGCATCGCCCCCTACGGCCTCGTGCAGCAGCAGTACAGCTACGTCTACCCCGCGCCGAAGCTCGGCCGGCAGAACTTCGTGACGCCCGAGCTGCTCTCGTACGCGGCATCCACGGGGGTCGACGGCCGCCCGCCGCTCGCCGTGACGGCCTACTCGCCGCTGCACCAGGGCGCGTTCACCCGGAACGACAAGAAGCTCTGGGGCGGCGTGAACCACCCGACCACGCACGCGCGCATCGCGCTGCTGCGCGAGGTCGCCCGCGACGTCGGCGCGACGCCGAACCAGGTCGCGCTCGCGTGGCTGCTCGGGCGCGAGGTGCCCGTGATCCCCGTGGCGGGGCCGTCGAGCGTCGCGCAGCTCGAGGAGGTGCTCGGCGCGGCCGAGCTCGACCTCGACCCCGAGGTGCGGGCGCGGCTCGACGCGGACCCCGAGGAGGCGCCGCTCGCGGCGTAGGGCGCGGCGTGCTCGCGTCGCGAGCACGCCGGGTCGAGCTGGGCGGTGTCAGTCGCCCTGCTCGACCTCTTCCTCCGCGTCGGCTGCGTCGTCCGCATCGTCGAGCTCGTCTTCGTCGGTCGCGGCGACGCTCAGCACCTCGATCTCGAGGTCCTCGTCGAGCTGCGCGTAGATCACGAGGCCCGCGTACTGCGTCGGCGCCTCGTAGACGAGCACGAGGGTCGCGTCGCTCGACACGATCGCGCCCTGCAGCTCGACCTCGTCGGCGAGCTCGGTGTAGTCGTCGTCGGTCGCCTCCTGCTCGCCGCCCTCGAACTCCGAGTCGACGAGCTCGCGCACGATCTCCTGCTCGAGGCGGTCGAGCTGCTCGGCCGTCAGCGGGGTGAGCGCGCGCTGCGCGGTGGCGAGCATCACCGCGGACTCGAGCTCCTCGCCCTCGTCGAGGGCGAAGAGGACGGCGACCTGGCGGTCGCCGGGGAGGCTGACGACGGCGCTGAGCTCGCCGTCCTCGTCGAGGTCGATGTCGGTGAGTTCGATCATGGTGCTGTCCTTCGGGTGAAGCGGTTCGGGGTTGCTGCGGTCAGAGTTCGGTCTCGGCGGGGTCGCCGACGAGCTCGGAGACGCCCGACAGGATCTCGTCGGGCCGGAACGGGTACTTCTCGATCTCGGCCTGATCGCTGATGCCGGTGAGCACGAGCACGGTGTGCAGGCCGGCCTCGATGCCCGCGACGATGTCGGTGTCCATGCGGTCGCCGATCATGGCGGTGTTCTCGGAGTGCGCACCGATCTTGTTCAGCGCCGAGCGGAACATCATCGGGTTCGGCTTGCCGACCACGTACGGCTCCTTGCCCGTCGCCTTCGTGATGAGTGCGGCGATCGCGCCGGTGGCCGGCAGCGGACCGTCGGCGCTGGGCCCCGTGGCATCGGGGTTCGTGACGATGAAGCGCGCGCCGGCATCGATCAGCCGGATGGCCTTCGTGATCGCCTCGAACGAGTAGTTGCGCGTCTCGCCGACGACGACGAAGTCGGGGCTCGTCTCGGTCATGATGTAGCCGGCGTCGTGCAGCGCCGTCAGGATGCCGGCCTCGCCGATCACGAACGCCGAGCCGCCCGGCAGCTGCTGCTTGAGGAAGTCGGCCGTCGCGAGCGCGGAGGTCCAGATGCGGTCTTCGGGCACGTTGAGCCCGCTCGACCGCAGCCGCGCCGAGAGGTCGCGGGCGGTGAAGATGGAGTTGTTCGTGAGCACGAGGTACGGGGTGCCCGCGTCCTCCCACTGCTGCAGCAGCTCGGCGGCGCCCGGCAGGGCGTGGTTCTCGTGCACGAGCACGCCGTCCATGTCGGTCAGCCAGCACTCGACTTCGTCACGTCGTCCCATGGGTCAAGCCTAGGCCGCACACGTGACCGGGCCGCGTCGCCGCGGTTACCGGTGCGAGTCGCCCGCACTGGCCGCGCCGGGGTCGGAGGACTATCGTGACGCCTATCGAGGAGGGAGCGTGCCGTGGACGGAACGTTCTGGATCGGACTCGGCGGCATCGTCGGGATCGCCGTCATCTCGGTCGTGGTGCTCCTGATCGTGCGGGCGCGAGGGAAGCGACTCCCGGCGGAGCCCTGGCGCGACCAGGCGAGGGCCGAGGCGGAGCAGCTCAGGGAGCAGGGCCGCCGCGACGGCTACGTCGGGTGAGGCGGCGGCGAGCCCACGCCTATCCCGCCGCGTCCGCGCCGAGCGCGGCGATCACGTCGGCGACGAGCTGCACCTCGCTCGGCTCGTCGTCGACCTCGGGCGTGAAGCCCATGCGCACGACGACGAGGTCCTCCGACGGCACGACGATGACCTTCTGACCGTCGTGGCCGGACGCGTAGTACGTGTCCTCGGGAAGCTCGGGCCAGCGCAGGCTGCCGTCGGCGAGCACGTTGACCCGCCAACCCATGCCGTAGCCGGGGTCGTCGGTCGCGTCGACCGGCAGGACCTCGAGGCTCTTCGCCATCCAGTCGGCGGGAAGGAGCTGCTCGCCGTTCCATTCGCCGTTCTGCAGCGCGAACTGGCCGATCGCGGCCCAGTCGCGCGGCGTCGCCCAGAGGTACGAGGAGCAGACGGGCGTGCCGGCCGCGTCGGGCTCGAACGTCGCCGACGAGAGTCCGAGCGCGCCGAGCAGCGTCTGCCGCGGCAGGCCGGCGCCGAGGCCGGTGCGCTCCGCGAGGACCCCGCAGAGCAGCGTCGTCGACCCGCTCGAGTACTCCTGCACCGTGCCGGGCGTGCTCTCGAGGGGGAGCCCGGCCACGTAGCCGGCCATGTCGCCCTCGTTGTAGAGCATCTGCGTGATCGGGGTGCCGAGGTCGTACGTCTCGTCCCATTCGAGGCCGCTCGTCATCCTGAGCAGCTGCTCGACGGTGATGTCGGCGCGCTCGTCGCTCCACTCGGGGCGGAGGCCGGAGTCGTCGAGGGCGACCTCGCCCTGCTGCGCGAGCATGCCCGTGATGAGGCTCGTGGCGCTCTTCGACATCGACCAGCCGAGCTGCGGCGTCTCGGCGTCGAAGCCGTGGGCGTACCGTTCTGCGACGAGCTCGCCGCCCTTCGCGACGACCACGCCGCGGGTGCCGAGCGCTGCGGCATCGGCTTCGGAGAGCTCATCGCCGAACGCGGCGGCGAGTGCGGCGTCGAGCGCGTCGGACGGCGCCGGCACCGAGGCATCCGTGAACGGGTTGCCCTCGGCGGTCACGGTCGACGCCTTGCCGAGCTCGGGGGCCTCGCTCGCGAGCGTGCAGCCGAAGCCGGGCGTGAACCAGGCCTTCTGGGCGGCGAGGAGGCCGAGCAGCGAACCGGTCGTGACGGCCTCGTCGCGGTCGACGTCGACCTGGAGGTAGGGCACGAGCGGGTTCGACGGCAGGTCGCTCGCCGGGTCGTCGCGGCCCGCGACCTCGGTCACCGCGCAGGCGTTGTGCGCCGCGTACCCGGTGCCGGTGCGCAGCATCGGACGCTGCCACCAGTAGACGGCGACGGCACCCGCCACGAGAACGAGCACGATGACGAGGAGGACGACCAGTGTCCTGCGGAGAATGCGCACCGCGGGATGCTAACAGCGCCGCAACCGTTTTCACTCATCAACTGGGGAAATCCACGGCGGAACGGGTCGATCGATGTGCGCGTTCGACGATCGCCGACGGTGCCGGCCGCGGGGATGAGCTCTCAGTCGCGAACGGCGGCGACGGCTTCGACCTCGACGAGCTGCCCCTCGTAGCCGAGCACCGTGACGCCCAGCAGCGTGCTCGGGGCATCGTGCTCGCCGAAGGCGGTGCGCACGACCTCCCACGCGGTGCCCAGGTCGGCACGATCGCTCGACGCGACGAGCACGCGAGTGCTGATGACGTCCTCGATGCGCGCACCCGCGTCGGCCAGTGCCGTCCGAAGGTTCTCGATGCATTTCGCCGCCTGGGCGGCGATGTCGCCGAGACCGGCGGTGGAGCCGTCCTCATTCAGCGGGCATGCTCCGGCGAGGAACACGAGCCGCGCATCGGCCGGTGCCGTCGCAGCGTAGGCGTACGGGGTGTCCGCGAAGAGCGAGTCGGAACGGATCAGGGTGACCTCGGTCATTCGACCTCCTGGTTCAGGGGTGGACGCGGGTCGGCCCGGAGCGACGCATCGGGCGGGCTGCCGTCAGCCGGTGACCCAGATCTCGGCGGCGGCGGCGGTCGTGAGTTCGACCGGGGATGCCTCGGCCGGCACCGCCTTCGCACCGCCGGCGCCGTGCGGCGCGAGTCTGATGCGCACGCGCTCGCCGGAGGCATCCGCCGATTCGACGGCGACGGCGATGCCGGGCGCGACGCCCGCGGCGGCGAGCGACCGCAGCACCTCGGGGTCGCGGTCGCTGATCCGCAGCACGCGACCGGTGTGGCCGGCGGCCGCCTCGTCGAGGCGCACGAACGGCTCGACGGCGAGGGAGCCGTCGGCGGCGGGGATCGCGTCGCCGTGCGGATCCCTGGTGGGGCGGCCGAGCCGCACGTCGATCGCCTCGAGGAGTCGGTCGCTGAGGGCGTGCTCGAGCACCTCGGCCTCGTCGTGCACCTCGTCCCACGCGTAGCCCATCTCGTGCACGAGCCAGGTCTCGATCAGGCGATGGCGCCGCACCACCGCGAGTGCGCGCACGCGACCCTCGTCGGTGAGGCGCAGTGGACCGTAGGGCACGTGCGAGACCAGCCCGGCCGCGGCCATCTTCTTCACCATCTCGGTGACGCTCGACGGGGCGACGCCGAGCTTTCCGGCGAGCGCCGAGGGCGTGATCGGCTCGGGCTGCCATTCGGTGTGCGCGTACACCGTCTTCAGGTAGTCCTCGATCGCGGGGTTCTTGCTGGCTGGCATCGGCCCCAGCCTAGCCGCGGCGGGCCCGGCGCGACCGGGTGCGCGCGCGGGTCAGACGCGGGCGAGCCGATCGATGTCCTCGAGGAACGCGGTCGCGGTCTCGGGCGAGACCGTCGTGCGGGTGCCGGCGATGGCCTCGAGGTAGTCGGCGGTGCTCGGGCCGGCCGGGTCGGATGCCACGCCCGACGCCTGGCCCGAGGCATCCGAACCCGCCGCACCGTTGTGCACGGCGACCTCGAAGGCCCGCTGCGAGGCGCTGCGCGCCGCGAACTCGATGTCGGCGGGCGAGAACCCCGCGGTGCGCTCGACGAGCAGGGCGAGGTCGACGGCGTCGGCCACCTGCTCGGGCACGTAGCGCTGCCAGATCGCGTGCCGGGCCGCCTCGTCGGGCAGCCCGATCGGGATCACATAGTCGAACCGGCCGTGCCGGAGGAAGGCGCTGTCGAGCGCGCGGATGAAGTTCGTCGCGCACACGAGGAGGCGCCCCGGCTGCTCGCGGAACGCGGGGATGATCTTCAGCAGCTCGTTCGTGACGCCCTGCAGCGGCGACGGCGGCTCGCCCGAGCGCTGTGCCGCGATCTCCTCGACCTCGTCGATGAACACGACCGCGTGCTCGAGCTCGGCGATCTTCGTGAACGTGTCGCGCAGTGCGCCCGCGAGGCCGCCCGGCTCGGCGGCGAGCCGCGATGGGAACACCTCGACGAACGACCACTCGAGCCGCGAGGCGATCGCCTTCGCGAAGGTCGTCTTGCCGGTGCCGGGCGGACCGAACAGCACGACCGCCCGCGGCGGCACCACGCCGTAGCGCTCGGCGAGGTCGGGTTCGGCCAGCGGCAGCACGAGGCGCTGCTCGAGGATCTCCTTCTCGCGGCGCATGCCCGCGACCGACTCCCAGAGGGTGCGGGGCAGCAGGCGCCCGCCGAGCTCGGCGAGCGAGCTCAGCTCCTGCCGCTGCACGGGGATGCGACGTTCGAAGTAGCGGAGCTGGTGCTTGAGCTCGAAGCCCTGGTTGGCGAACGCGTCGACGCGGCTCTCGTTCTCGGGGATGAGGGCCGAGAGCTTCGTGAGGCCGTGCGGCGCCATGCGCTTCTCGAGGGCGGCGAGCATCGCCGAGCCGATGCCGCGGTGACGCCAGTCGTCGGCGATCGCGAAGAACACGACCCAGCCCTGGTCGTGCGCGGCCCGGCCGACGGCGGCGCCGACGACCTCGTCGGCGTGCACCGCGACGACGGCGTGGTCCATCTGGCAGGAGGCGATGACCTCGCTGAGGTCGTAGACGGGCTCGTGCGACGACTGCCGCTGCTCCTCCCAGAGGTGCAGGATGCCGTCGAGGTCGTCGTTGTGGAACTCGCGCAGCCGCCAGCCGGTCATGATGTCCTCCATCCGTGGGTTCCAGCAGCGTAGGTGACGACCCGAGGGCGGATGCTTGTGTGACGTCCTCCGCGGCGGAAACTCTTGCAAGAGTTGCCGCGATGGAAAGTTCTGCGGCAGTTCTGCGGGAGGCGCGCAGAGCGGTCCCACTCGTGGCGCGCGCCCGCCGCAAGTCCCTCGCCGACTACGCCCCGGTGAACACCAGCCAGAGCAGCACGCCGTTCAGCGTGATGAGGAACACCGAGGCCGCGATGCCCGCCGCGGTCGTCGCCCAGTGGTTGCGCCAGCGGCCGAGCACCCCGGCCTTCGCGGTGAGCGAGACGAGCGGGATGAGCGCGAACGGGATGCCGAACGACAGCACGACCTGGCTGAGCACGAGCGAGAGGGTCGGGTCGAAGCCGAGCCAGAGGATCGCGAGGGCCGGCACGAGCGTCACGAGCCGGCGGAGGATGAGCGGCACCCGCACGTGCAGCAGGCCGTACATGATCTCGGCGCCGGCGTACGCGCCGACCGAGGTCGAGGCGAGCCCCGAGGCGAGGAGGCCCACCGCGAAGAGCGTCGCGATGGCGGGGCCGAGCGCCACGCCGAGCGCGGCGTACGCGCCTTCGAGGCTGTCGGTGCCCTCGACTCCCGAGAGGTTCACGGCGGCGAGCAGCAGGATGCAGAGGTTCACCGTGCCGGCGATCGCCATCGCGATCGAGACGTCCCAGCGGGTGGCGCGCACCAGCACGTCGGTCGGCACGTGGGTCGCGGTGCCGGGCGCGAGCTCGGGCGCGGCGTCGGTGCCGCGGCGGATGCCGAAGCCGTGCCAGGCGGTCCGGCGGGCCGCAGCTGTGCCGGGTCCCTGCCCCACGGCCTTCGCCTGCTCGCCGCGTCGCGTCGCGAAACGGTCGCGCGAGAGCGCCGAATGCGCGTAGATCGCGTGCGGCATGATCGTCGCGCCGAGAATGGATGCCGCGAGCAGCACCGAGTTCGCGTCGGCGAAGCGCGGCACGAGCCCCCCGAGGAGACCGGCGGGGTCGGGGGGAGCGACGAAGACGCCGACGGTGAAGCCGATCGCGATGATCGCGAGGAGGCCGATGATGACGAACTCGAAGGTGCGGGGCCCCCGCCGCGACTGCAGCACGAGCAGCCCGATCGAGACGGCGCCGGTGATGAGCCCGCCCCAGATCAGCGGCACGCCGAACAGCAGGTTGAGGGCCACGGCGCCGCCGATGACCTCGGCGAGGTCGGTCGCCATGGCGACGAGCTCGGCCTGCAGCCAGTAGGCGCGGCGGCCCCAGCGGTTGCGGATGCGCCCGCCGAGCACCTCGGGGAGGCTGCGGCCGGTGACGATGCCGAGCTTCGCCGACAGGTACTGGATGAGCCAGGCCATCACGTTGCCGAGCACGACGACCCAGACGAGCAGGTAGCCGTACTGGGCGCCCGCGGTCATGTTGCTCGCGACGTTGCCGGGGTCGAGGTAGGCGACGCCCGCGACGAGCGCGGGGCCGATCAGCCAGGCGACGCGGGGCACGGAGGCATCGCGTGCCCGCCGCCCGCCGGCGGCGGCATTCGGAGCGGCGGCGGTGGCGTCGGGGGTGGCGGTCTCGTCGTCGAGCGTTTTCGGCATACCGAAAACCTATCAAGATTTCGGCGCACCGAAAAGTGCTCGACGCCGTATCGTTGAACAGGGGAGTGCATGATGCTGCGTCGATTGATCGGGCGAACCCGCTCGCGGTCCGAAGAGGCGTCGCCCGGAGCGGACGACGACCCGTACGCGCTCTACCTCCGCTGGGTCGAGGCCGGCCGCCCGCCGCTCGAGGAGGCTGAGCCGACTGGGCGACCCGACTTCGCAGGTGACCCCGACGACCTCGCGATGGACGACGAGGCGGTCGACGACCCGGCCACGGCCGCGCCGCGTCGAGCCGCCACGACGCCGACCGCCGCCGCGACGCCGAGCGGGGGCCACGTCAACGCCACCGGTGCCGGCGCAGCGATCACGCCGCCCCGGCGCGGGTTCTGGCCGTTCCGCCGGCGCTGACGCCGCCGCTTGCTGCAGACGCCGCCGCCGACGCGGACGCCCGACCCCACGCCCGCGACGTGCACGGGTAGCGTTGCGGGTGTGAGTGACGAGGTCGGCCCCGAGGCATCCGAACCCGAGGCGACCCTGCCGCAGCACGGCGTCGGCCCGTGGCCCGGTGGCGAGGCCGAGTGGCCCGACGACCCGCGCTACGACCCCGAGCTGCTCGCCGCGGGCGACAGCCGCAACGTCATCGACCGCTACCGGTACTGGCGCATGGAGGCGATCGTCGCCGACCTCGACGAGCGCCGGCACGGTTTCCACGTCGCGATCGAGAACTGGCAGCACGACATGAACATCGGCTCGATCGTGCGCACCGCCAACGCGTTCGCCGCCGACACCGTGCACATCATCGGCCGCCGCCGCTGGAACAAGCGCGGCGCCATGGTCACCGACCGCTACCAGCACGTCGAGTACCACCCGGATGTCGCGGGGTTCGTCGAGTGGGCGAGGGCCGAGCAGCTCCCCGTGATCGCGGTCGACAACGTCGAGGGTGCGGTGCCGATCGACGCGTTCGCCTGGCCCGAGCGCTGCGTGCTGCTGTTCGGCCAGGAGGGCCCTGGTCTCTCGGCCGAGGCTCAGTCGGCCGGCGACATCGTGGTCGAGATCACCCAGTACGGGTCGACCCGCTCACTCAACGCCGCCGCCGCGGCAGCGATCACGATGCACTCGTGGGTCCTGGCGCACGCCCGCCCGGCAGCCCCAGGCGACGGAACTGCTCCGCTTGCAGCACGCTCCACGGACTGAGCAGGAACGGCGCCCGCTCGGCCGTCTCGAGGAACGCCGCGGGCTCCACCCAGGCCCACGAGAGCACCTCGTCGGGGTCGGGTCGCGGGTCGCCCGCCAGCTCGGCGAAGTACACCGGGCAGTGCTCGTGCTCGACCATCCCGCCCGGATCGACGGCGCGGTAGCGGAAGTCGGGCAGGACCGGGCGGATGTCCCGGGCCTCGACGCCGAGCTCCGAACGGACCCGCCGGGCGACCGCCGCGACCGGATCCTCGCCTGGGCGCGGGTGCCCGCAGCACGCGTTCGTCCACACCCCGGGCCACGTCGCCTTCGAGAGGGCGCGTCGGGTCAGGAGCATCCGCCCCCGTTCGTCGAACAGGTAGCAGGAGAACGCGAGGTGCAGCGGCGTGTCGGGGCCGTGGACGAGCGCCTTGTCGAAGGTGCCGATGGGGGTGCCGTCGTCGTCGAGGAGCACGACCTCGTCGGCCGCGGTGACGATCGGGCCGGTCACGGTGCGGCCGCCGGTTCGGGCACTCCGGCGGCCTCGAGCACGAGCTCGCGCACGCTCGCCGCCGGCACGAGCTCGGGGGCGTCGCCCCAGAACGGCAGCGCGGCGTCGGAGCAGATGATGAGCGGGGTGTCGTCGGCCGAGGTCGGGAGCCGGCCGTGTGTGCCCCGCACATGCGACGGGTCGAGCGGCACGACGTTCATCGCATAGCGCAGCCCGAGCTTCTTGCGCACGAGCCCCATCGCCGCGCGGACCTTCGCCGACGGGTCGGCCGGGTCGAAGAACAGCTCGGCGGGGTCGTAGCCGGGCTTGCGGTGGATCTCGACCCCGCGGGCGAAGTCGGGGGCGCGCTGGTCGTCGAGCCAGTAGTAGTACGTGAACCAGGCGCCGGGCTCGGCGACGAGCACGAGTTCGCCCGACCGCTGGTGGTCGAGCCCGAACCGGGCCTGCTCGGCGCGTCCGAGCACTTCGTCGACCCCCTCGAGCAGGCTCAGCACGTCGCGCACCCGCGGCACGTCGGCGGGGTCGCGGACGTAGACGTGCGCGACCTGGTGGTCGGCGACGGCGAAGGCGCGCGAGGTCATCGGATCGAGCAGTTCGCGGCCCTGCTGCTCGTGCACCTCGAGCAGGCCGGCCCGTCGGAGCGCCCGGTTCACGTCGACCGGACGGTCGGCCGGGGCGATGCCGTACTCGGCCACGGCCACGACGGTCGCACCGGCGGCGATCGCGTCGTCGAGGAGCGGCGCGAGCACCGCGTCGAGCTCCGCCGCGGCGCGATCGGCCTCGGGGGAGTCGGGGCCGAAGCGCTGCAGGTCGTAGTCGAGGTGCGGCAGGTAGGCCATCACGAGGTCCGACGACTCCGTGCGCAGCACCGAGCGGGTGGCCTCGACGATCCACCGCGTCGAGGCGATCGACGCCGTCGGCCCCCAGTAGGTGAAGAGCGGGAACCCGCCGAGCTCGCCGGTCAGGCGGTCGTGGAGTTCGGGCGGCCGGGTGTAGCAGTCGGGCGACTTCCGTCCGTCGGCGTGGTACACGGGGCGCGGGGTGACGGTGAGGTCGGTGGTCGCCCCCATCGCGTACCACCAGCAGACGTTCGCCGTCGTGAAGCCGGGCTCGCGGCGGCGGGCCGTCTCCCACACCTTCTCGCCCTCGACGAGCGCGTTGTGCTGGCGCCACAGGTTCACCTCGCCGATGTCGCGGTGGTACCAGCCGTTGCCGACGATGCCGTGCTGCGCCGGAGCGAGGCCGGTGAGCATCGTCGATTGCACGCTGCAGGTGACGGCCGGCAGCACCGTGCCGAGCGAGGCCGAGGCCCCGCCGGCGGCGAGGGCCCGCAGCCTCGGCATCTGCGCGAGCGCACGCGAGGTGAGGCCGACGACGTCGAGCAGCAGCACCCGGGTCATGACGCCACCCGCTCGGCGGCGACTCCGGCGAGCTCGGCCACGGCCCAGCGCAGCTCCGCGGCGATGCCGGCGACGAGGTCGCCGGCCCCGCCGGGCAGCACGGTCCAGGTGTACGTCTCGACGTCGAGGTGCGTCTCGTCGCCGTCGGGCAGCTCGCGGACCGCCTCGACCGCCCGGCGCAGCACCTCGGTGGTCGAGCCGAGCGGCGCGGCGGGCGCGAGGTGCAGCGGCACGTGGAAGTGCACCCGCCAGGGGCCGTCGGTGCGCAGGCGGTCGAGCGCGTCGGGCAGGTCGTCGACACGCAGCACCGCGCCGTCGGCGGCGAGGGCACGGGTCTGGTGCAGGTAGCGCGGCTCGGCGAACGCCTCGAGCGCCGCCCGGGCGGCCTCGTCGGCGGGATCCTCGACGTGCAGGGCGGCCGAAGCCTGGACCTTCGGGATGCGCAGGCCCGCGCGCCGGATGCGGCGCACGGCCTCGACGGGGTCGGCGAAGGAGGCGGCCAGATGGCACGTGTCGAGGCAGATGCCGACGAACTCGGGGTCGATGCGCGGCGGCGCGGCGAGATCGCCGTCGACCGGATCGAGGTCGATGGGGGCGCCGA
This sequence comes from Agromyces sp. NPDC058126, assembly GCF_042884595.1. Lineage (NCBI taxonomy): Bacteria > Bacillati > Actinomycetota > Actinomycetes > Micrococcales > Microbacteriaceae > Agromyces > Agromyces sp. NPDC058126. The sequence continues at coordinate 458,098 of NZ_JBHVTS010000004.1, forward strand.
TGCGGGGCGCCAGCCAGTCGACGACGTCGTCGACGGTGTCGAGCACGCAGCCGGGCTCGGGCTCGATCGCCAGTCGAACCGTGCGACCCGTGCGCTCCCGCAGCTCGCGCAGGCCGGCCGCGACGCGTGCGAGGGCGGCCGTCGCCAGGTCGTCGTCGTCGGCCGTCCACGGCGAGCGCCAGCCGAGGGGGAGGGTCGAGATGCTGCCCACGGCGCCCTCGGGCAGGAGCTCGGCGAGCACCTCGGCGCAGTCGAGCGTGTAGTCGGCGCGCCTCGGGTCGGTCCAGTCGGGCCGGTAGACGTCGCGCTTCACGACCTCGGCGTGGAACGCCGTGTACGGGAAGGCGTTCACTGTGCGCACCTCGAGCCCCTCGGCCGCGAGCGCCGCGGCGAGCCTGGCGCGGGCCTCGGGATCGCGTGCGAGCCGGCCCGCGAGGGGCGCCGGCAGCCAGAGCCCGACGCCGAGGCGGTCGAGCCCCGCAGCGCGCCGAGCCGGTCCGGCGTAGCGGGCGAGCTGCTCGATCACCCCGTCGAGGTCCTCGGCCGGGTGGACGTTCGTGCAGTACGAGAGCTCCATCAGGCCGGCACCCCCCTGAGCACCGAGTTGCCCTCGAACAGCGGCGACGCGGGCGCGGCGGGCGCCGTGGCATCCGCCTCGCCCTCGAAACCCGGCACCGGCTCGAGGTTGAGCCGGCCGCTCTGCCCGTAGAACGCGACCGGATTTCGCCAGAGCACGAGGTCGACGTCGTCGTCGTCGAACCCGGCGTCGAGCATCGCGTGCGCCGTCGCGAGCGTCTTCAGCGGATCGGAGTGCCCCCAGTCGGCGGCGCTGTTGGCGAGCATGCGCTCGGTGCCGTACTCGCGCAGGATCGCGACGAAGCGATGCTCGTCCATCTTGGTGTCGGGGTAGATCGAGAAGCCCATCCAGCAGCCGCTGTCGGCGACGTCGGCCACCGTCGTCTCGTTGAGGTGGTCGACCAGCACGAGCTCGGGGGCGAGGCCCGACTCGCGCACGACGTCGAGCGTGCGCCGCGTGCCCGACGCCTTGTCGCGGTGCGGGGTGTGCACGAGCGCCGGCAGGCGGTGCTGCAGCGCGAGCTCGAGGTGCCGGGCGAAGACCTCGTCCTCCTCGGGTGTCATCGAGTCGTAGCCCGTCTCGCCCACGGCGACCACGCCGTCCTTCGCGAGGTAGCGGGGCAGCACGTCGAGCACCTCGCGGCAGCGCGGGTCGTTCGCCTCCTTCGGGTTCAGCGCGATTGTGGCGTGGTGGCGGATCCCGTACTGCGCCGCGCGGAATCGCTCCCAGCCGATGAGCGAGTCGAAGTAGTCGGTGTAGCTGCCGACGTTCGTGCGCGGCTGCCCGAGCCAGAACGAGGGCTCCACGAGGGCGCGCACGCCGGCGTCGTACATCGCGCGGTAGTCGGTCGTGGTGCGCGAGCTCATGTGGATGTGCGGGTCGAAGATGCGCATGTCAGTCCTCCTGGGGGCCCGCCGCGGCGAGCCGGGTCATGTCGTCGGTCACGGCCCGCCCCGCCGCGCGACGCTCGGCGACGAGGCCCGCGGCCATGCGGGCGAGTTCGGCGTCGGCGCGACGGTCGAGGGCGGCGACGACGTCGAGCGGGATGCCCATGAACAGGGCCTTGAGCACGCCGTGACGCCACGTGTGCTGGTCGAGGTGCTCGGCTGCGAACGGGCCGAGCGCGGCGGCGACGAGCCGCGGGTCGTTCGTGCGCAGTGCCTCGGCGACGAGGCGCAGGCCGGTCTCGACGAGCGGGCCGGGCGCGCCTGCGGTCGCGGGCGCCGTCCCGTCCGCGGCGAGCCCGGCGAGCCCGACGAGCCCGGTGAGCTCGGCCGCACCGAGCCCGCGGAGCACGCCGCGCTGCTCGGCGTCGTCGCCGTAGCGGTACAGCTCGGCGAGCTCGGCGGCCGCGCCGTCAGCGGGCAGCGTTCGCGCCAGCGCGACCACGAAGCGCTCGCGTGCGAGGTCGTCGACCGTGCCGTGCCGGTACCCGTGCGGGTCGGCGTCTGGGTCGATCGGGCCGCGACCGGCCTCGCGGCCGGCAGCGGGGAACAGTTCGGCGATGCGCGCGGGGTCGGCGGTGATCGCCGCCTCGCCGGCTCGGACCCAGGTGTCGTTCATCGTGCCTCCCAGGCGTCGTGGAGTGCGGACATGGAGCGTGCGGCGACGCCCGGCGCGTCGTGCGAGTGGCGGGGGAGCTCGAGGGCCGCGAGTCCGCGGTAATCGAGCTCGTCGAGCGTGCGCAGGGCCGCCGCCAGGTCGAGGGCGCCGTGCCCGAGTTCGAGGTGCTCGTGCGCGGCGGGGAGCATGTCGTCGACCTGCACGTTGCGCAGCAGCGGGCCGGCGGCGCGCAGGGCGCCGACGACGCCGTCGGGCTCGACGACGACGCAGTGGCCGAGGTCGACGGTGAGGCCGAGCGCCTCGGGCTCGCCGAGGTCGGCGTGCAGCGCGAGCGCGTCGGCGACGGTCTCGACGAGCATGCCGGGCTCGGGCTCGAAGGCGAGCGGCACCCCGGCGGCGGCGGCATCGGCGACGATCGGGGCGAGGCGCTCGCGCAGCCGATCGCCGGCCCGGTCGGCGGCGACGCCATCGGGCAGGACCCCTGACCAGAGCGAGACGCAGTCGGCGTCGAGCACCGCGGCGAGCTCGATCGCGCGGCGCAGGAACGCCTCGCGGGGCGCGGCATCGTCGTCGAGGAGGTTCGGCCGGTGCTTGCGGGACGGATCGAGCAGGTAGCGGGTGCCCGTCTCGACGACGACCCGCCAGCCGAGGTCGTCGAGGCGCTCGCGGAGTCGGGCGGCTGCAGCCGGTGCGTCGGGGGCGAACGGATCGAGGTGCGGGTGGCCGAGCGTGAGCGCGAGGCCGCGGTAGCCGAGCCCGTCGAGCACCGTGACGGCGTCGTCGAGCGGGTGGTCGGCGAACCCGTTGGTGCCGTAGCCGACGGCGAATCCGGCACCGGGCAGCGCGCCGCTCACGTGACGTCCCCGCGGAGGCGGCGGCCGGCCCGCCCACGGAGGCGGATCACGGCGTGCACGGCCATCAGCCCGAGCGCGACGATGGGCGCGCCGCTGCGGGCGACGAGCGCGGCCTGGAGCGGCACCACCGCGCCGATGCCGCTGCGGGTCGCGTCGCGCACCCGCTCGGGCGTGGGATCCTCTGCGGCGGCGAGCTGGCCCGGCACCGCGGCGGCGAGGTAGGCGGCGGACCCCACCGCGCCCGCGGCGCGCGCGAGCGTGCTGCGGACCTCGGGGGCCGTCGCGTCGACCGCGGCGGCGGCGGCTCCGGTCGCCGCGAACGCGAGCCCCGTGTCGGTGCCGTTGCCGCCGTGCACCTCGCCCCGCGACAGGGCGGTCACCCCGGCCGTGTGCGCGGCGATCGCGAGTGCGGCGGGCAATGCGCGCGGCGAGCCGCCCGCCCCCATGAGCACGTCGAGGCCGCGGCAGGTCGCCATCGCGAGGGGACCTGCGGCGGTCGGCTTCGCGACCACGTCGTAGGCGACGACGGATGCCACGAGCGGAACCGCGACCGCGAGCGAGCGCCGACCGCCGCCGGCCGCGGCGAGCGCGAGGCCGACCGCGCCGAGGCCGGCCGCGATCGCGAGAGCCCGGCGCGGGCTGACGCGCCCCGACGGGATCGGCCGCTCGGGCCGCTCGACGCCGTCGAGGTCGCGGTCGGCCCAGTCGTTGAGCGCCATCCCGCCGCTGTAGATCGCCGCCGAGGCGAGCGGGAGCAGCCAGCCGCGCCGAGTGAACCCCCCTGCGGCGGCGTGCGCGCCGACCGCCGAGTCGCCGAGCACGGTGAGCGCCGCCGGCGCCCGCACCAGCTCGAGCACGTCGCGGACGGTCGTCACGGCCGCGCGCCCGCCGGGACGGGTGCGGCGACCGGGCCGGCGACGCCTGAGGCCAGCCGGGTCGTGGCGTCGTCGACCCACGATCGCAGGGCGGCCGCCTGGTCGGCGAACGCGTGCACCTCGCTGCCCCACGGATCCTTGAAGAAGCCGCCGAGGGCGGGCACCACGCCGCGGATGCCGGCGGCGCCGGCGAGCGACAGCAGCCGTGCGAGGTCGATGACGAGCGGCGCGGCGAGCATCGAGTCGTACGCCGTCCACGTGGTCTGGAGCGTGATGCGCGACGACAGGAAGCCCTCGGCGTGCACGTGGTCCCACGCGGTCTTGACGTCGCCGAGGTCGGGGACGTTGTCGATGTGCAGCGGCGCGACGACGTGCTCGCCGACGAGGCTGCGCAGCCCTCGGGTCTTCGACGCGAGCTTGCTGCGCACCGCCTCGGGGTCGGCGAGGGTCTGCCCGTCGCCGCCGCCGAGCAGGTTCGTGCCCGCCCAGGACAGCACGCGCATGCCGCGTTCGGTGAACATCGGGCCGAGCACGGTGCGGAGCAGCGTCTCGCCGGTCTTGCCGTCCTGCCCGGCGAACGGGATGCGCGGCTCGGCGATCGACCGCAGGGCGGGCAGGGCGAGCCCGGCCGAGGGGGTGAAGCAGGCGTACGCGGCCCCGGCCTCGACCGCCGCGAGTGCGGCGATCGAGCTGGGCGGCAGCAGCGCGAGGCCGGGGTCGGCGAGTGCGGCGGCGAGTGCCTCGGCGTCGTGGAACTCGGGCCGGTCGTCGGGCAGCGCCTCGGTGGAGGAGACATCCACGACCGTGACGTGCGCGAGGCCGTGCCGCTCGCGGAAGGCGACGATGTCGCTCGCGAGCCGGTGCACCGCGTCGCCCTGGCCGCCCGGCTGGGCGACCGGGTCGTACCCGGGGCGGATCTCGGCGTCGGTGCCGGCCAGCGCCTCGCGCACCGCGGCGACGACCGCCGGCGGCAGCATGCCCGACGCGGCGAGGGCCTCGGCGCGATCGACGAGCGGCGTCGTGCTCACATCGTGCCCGCCGAGCACGATCTCGCCGAACCCGGGCAGCGGCGCGCCGGCGAGGGCGGGGCCGGCGGTGGTGCAGCCGGTCGCCGGGGCGACGCCGGCGGCGATGGCGTGCACGCCGACCGCGACCGTGGTCGCGACCGAGCCGCGTGCTCCGATGAGCCAGAGGCCCACGCGCCCTCGGTTCCACGTCGGTGCCGCAGCGGTCTGCTGCTGGGCGGGAGTCGGCTCCATGTCGGTCTCCTTCGGTCGGGGTCTCGGCGGGCGGGTGCCCGCGGTCGGCGGTCGGTCAGCGGGTGCGGTGTCGGAGTGCGAGCGCGAGCTCGTCGAGGTGGTCGGCGAGCTCCGCGGGCAGCCCGGTGCGCGCGGCATCGAGGCCGCGCTCGAGGTGGGCCTCGATGAGCTCGTGCACCGCGGCGCGCGCGCCCGTCGCGGTGACGATCTCGCGGACGCGCCGCGCATCGGCGTCGGTGGCGTCGGGGGAGCCGAGCGTCTGGGCGATGCGGGCGCGGTCGGCGTCGTCGGCCCGCTCGAGCGCGAGCCGGATGTGCTCGGTGCGCTTGCCGTCGCGCAGGTCGGACAGCGCCGACTTGCCGGTCGTCGCCGGATCGCCGAACAGGCCGAGGTCGTCGTCGCCGAGCTGGTAGGCGATGCCGAGGGCGGTGCCGACCTCGTCGATCGCTCCGGCGGTCGCCTCGTCGTCGGCGCCGGCGGCGATCGCGCCGAGCAGGAGCGGGAGGGTGACGCTGTACGAGGCGGTCTTGAGGGCGGCGACGCGGAGGGGGGTGCTGTGCTCGGGGGGAAGGGTCTCGCCGCGCACGTCGAGGAGCTCGCCGGCGATGGCCCACTCGATCGCGGCCAGCGCGGCCGCGGCGAGGCGGACGCGGACGGCGTCGGGTGCGGGAGCCGTGACGAGCGCCATCAGCGCCGCGCTGAGCGCGAGGTCGCCCGCGAGCAGACCGGATGCCTCGGCGAGCCGCGCCGCTTCGGTGCCGCCGAGGCCCCGGGTGCGCGCTGCGGTTGCGGTGCGGCCGACGACGTTGGGCCGGCCGTGCCGCACGACGTCGCCGTCGATGAGGTCGTCGTGGATGCAGAGCGCGAGGTGCACGAGCTGCTGGGCTCCGGCCACCCGACGCAGCAGCGCGGGCTCGTCGCCGCCGTGGGCGAGGTACGACGCCGCCACGATCCGCGGACGCAGGTGCTTGCCGCCGTCGGCGGCTCCGGCGGCGGCGATCAGTTCGGCCGCTTCGGGGCCGGCGGCGCCGAGCCGCGCACCCACTTCGGCCCAGACGCCCGAGGTGAGCGTCGACGGATCGCCGAGCAGCCGCTCGACGCGTGCGCCGAGCGGCACCAGGGCAGCGGTGGTCGGCGCAGTGAACATGCTGACCTCCGTCGTCGTCGACCTGGTTGCGGGCGCCGACGCACGTCGGAGCAGGGGCGGAACATCGCGGATCCGAACTGCGAAAGCGGCCCGGATTCGTCGAAGTCGACCGTGGAATGCACGCTACTTCGTCGAAAGTCGTGGTGTCAATGGGCGACATTTGCGCGTATAACATACAAAAGCTGCAACGCGAGACACGGGCGTGTCGAAGGTCGGCCGGGTAGCGTGGCGACATGACCGATCCTGCCCGCGGCATCCCCGTCACCTCCGCAGCCGAGCTCGAGTCGATCGTCGGCGCGCCCCTGCCGACCGCCGCGAACAAGACGCGCGACCGCCTGCACGAGGTCGACATCGCGTGGCTCGCCGCCGCGCCGCTCGCCTTCGTGGCGACGAGCGATGCGGAGGGCAACCTCGACGTCTCGCCCAAGGGCGACCCGGCGGGCTTCGCCGTCGTGCTCGACGAGCGCACGATCGCGATTCCCGAGCGGGCGGGCAACCGGCGGGTCGACGGGTTCCACAACCTGCTCGGCAACCCGCATGTCGGGCTGCTCTTCACGATCCCGGGCCGCGGCGACACCCTGCGCATCAACGGACGCGCGACGATCGTGCGCGACGCGCCGTTCTTCGACGACCGGATCGTGCGCGGCAATCGGCCCCTGCTCGCGATCGTGGTCGACATCGACGAGGTCTTCTTCCACTGCTCGAAGGCGTTCCTGCGGGCGCAGGCCTGGCAGCCCGAGACGTGGGCCCCCGACGCCGCGCCCCGCCGCGCCGTCATCTCGAAAGCCGTCGAGCGGCAGGGCGACTCGCTCGAGGCGCTCGACGCGCACTACGGGCCGAGCTACGCCGAGAACATCTACGGTTGAGCCCGTGACGGTCATCGACAACGCGATCTACGTCGGCGGCAGGCGGGCCGCCTCGCCCGCCGTGCTCGCAGACACCTTCGAGGCGCTCGAGCAGCACGCGGGCGGATTCGCCTGGATCGGCCTGTACCGGCCCGACCCGGCCGAGCTCGGCGTCGTCGCCGAGGAGTTCGGCCTGCACGAGCTCGCCGTCGAGGACGCGCTCAGCGGGCATCAGCGTGCGAAGCTCGAGCGCTACGGCGACACCCGCTTCGTGGTGCTGCGCCCCGCCCGGTACCTCGACGCCGAGGAGCGGGTCGAGTTCGGCGAGGTGCACCTGTTCGTCGGCGGCGACTTCGTGGTCGCGATCCGCCACGCGGAGAAGCCCGACCTCGGGCGGGTCCGCGCCCGGCTGGAGGCGGAACCCGAACTGCTCGCCCGCGGCCCGGTCGGCGTGCTCTACGCCGTCGTCGACCAGATCGTCGACGAGTACGCGCCCGTCGTCGCCGGGCTCGAGAACGACATCGACGAGATCGAGGAGCAGCTCTTCAGCGGCGACGCCGCGGTCGCGAAGCGCATCTACGACCTCTCGGGCGAGGTGATGGAGTTCCAGCGTGCGGTGAAGCCGCTGCGCGAGATGGTCGAGACGATCCGCGACGAACTGCACGACGACGCGGGCGACCCCGAGCTCGAACTCCGGCGCGGATTCCGCGACGTGCTCGACCACGTCATCCGCATTACCGAGCGCGCCGAGGAGTACCGGCAGACCCTGCAGAACGCGCTCAGCGTGCACGCGACGCTCGTCGCGCAGCGCCAGAACGAGGCGAGCATCGCGCAGAGCGAGCAGACCAAGAAGATCTCGAGCTGGGCGGCGATCTTCTTCGCGCCGTCGCTCGTCGCGGGCATCTACGGCATGAACTTCCACAACATGCCCGAACTCGGCTGGAGCGCGGGCTACCCGTTCGCCATCCTGCTCATGTTCGTCTCCGGCTTCATCCTGTACCTCATCTTCAAGTCGAAGCACTGGCTGTGATCGGGCGGATGTCCCGGGTTCGTCCCCGAGTCGGGGAAGACGGTTCGCACGCGGCCCTTCCCGAGGCATCCGATCGCGGTTAGCGTTGGGACATGACCGAGATCACCGACGATCTGCCCGCCCGTCTGCTGCACGAGGAGCACGCCGGATGGCGTGCGATCGTCGAGGGGCGCGGAGGCGAGCACTACCAGCGTGCGATGACGCGCGACGCGCTCATGGTCGTCGAGGGCGCGGTGCTCGGCCGCGACGAGATCCTCGCGGCGTTCCGCAGCGCACCCCCGTGGGACGGGTACGAGCTGCACGAGCCGGCCGTCATCCGCCTCGGCGACCGCGCCGGCGTCGTCGTCTACCGGGCGGTCGCCCGCCGCGGCGACGACACGGTGAACCTCCGCATGTCGACCACCTACCTCTACGACGACGGCGCCTGGCACGTCGCCGCCCACCAGCAGACCCCCGCCTGAGTCGTCCCCCGTTCCGGGGTCGGCGTGCGGGGCGTCGAGGCAGCGAACCGCGGATGCCACGGGGTCGGTGTACCCCGTTCTCGGGATTGCCGCTCGGGCCGGGCCGGTGTTGGCTGGGGCCCGTATCGGGTCCGAGGGGAGACTCATCATGTCAACTGCACTCTCGCGCCGGCTCGTCGCCGGTGCAGCCGCCCTGCCGTTCCTCGCCGTGAGCGTGCTCGGTGCCGGCGTTGCGGCGAACGCGAGCGCGCCGGTCGGCGGCGACCACCGCGTGCCGTACTGCCACGCCACGCACAGCGCGAAGAACCCGTACGTCTACATCGAGACCGACAAGCTCGCGGTCGTGAAGGCGCACGCCAAGCACCAGGACCGAGAGGACGTGTACCCGGGCTTCTGGTACGACGACCACGGCACGCCCACCTGGTTCGAGGGTCGCGGCGATCCCGACTTCGCCGAGAACGGCTGCGTCGAGGACGAAGGCCCGCCGCAGTGAGACGACGACGGCCGGCCGGGATGACCCGGCCGGCCGTCGTGCGGTCTTCGGTGCTGCTCAGTCGGTGCCGAGGTCGAACGCCGAGGCCTCGTTCGCGGCGTCGGTCGCCGCTTCGAGCTCGGTCTCGGCCGGACCCGCGAGGATCTCGGCCGCACCGCCGCCCGCCGCGAGGTCGCCGACGAGCGCCGCCGTCGCGCCTCCGACCAGGTTGAGGTGGGCGTACTGCTCGAGGCGGGCGCGCGAGTCGGCGATGTCGAGGTTGCGCATCGTGAGCTGCCCGATGCGGTCTTCGGGGCCGAACGCCTGGTCGCCGACCCGCTCCATCGAGAGCTTCTCGGGCTGGTAGCTGAGCGCCGGGCCGGTCGTGTTCATGATCGTGTAGTCGTCGCCGCGGCGCAGACGCAGCGTGACCTCGCCCGTGACGGCCGAGGCGACCCAGCGCACGATCGACTCGCGCAGCATGAGCGACTGCGGGTCGAGCCACCGGCCCTCGTACATGAGCCGACCGAGGCGGCGGCCCTCGTTGTGGTAGTTCGCGATGGTGTCTTCGTTGTGGATCGCGTTGACGAGGCGTTCGTAGGCGATGTGCAGCAGCGCCATGCCCGGTGCCTCGTAGATGCCGCGCGACTTCGCCTCGATGATGCGGTTCTCGATCTGGTCGCTCATGCCGAGCCCGTGGCGGCCGCCGATGGCGTTCGCCTCGAGCACGAGCGCGACGGCGTCGTCGAAGCGCACGCCGTTGAGGGCGACGGGGCGGCCCTGCTCGAACGTGACGGTGACGTCTTCGGTGGGGATCTCGACCGACTCGTCCCAGAACTTGACGCCCATGATGGGTTCGACGGTGGTGATGCCGGCGTCGAGCTCCTCGAGCACCTTGGCCTCGTGCGTCGCGCCCCAGATGTTCGCGTCGGTCGAGTAGGCCTTCTCGGCGGAGGCGCGATACGGGAGGTCGCGCTGCTGCAGCCACTCGCTCATCTCGGCGCGACCGCCGAGCTCGGTGACGAACTCGGCGTCGAGCCACGGCTTGTAGATGCGCAGGCGCGGGTTGGCCATGAGGCCGTAGCGGTAGAACCGCTCGATGTCGTTGCCCTTGTAGGTTGAGCCGTCACCCCAGATGTCGACGCCGTCTTCGAGCATGGCGCGCACGAGCAGCGTGCCCGTGACGGCCCGGCCGAGCGGTGTCGTGTTGAAGTAGGCCTTGCCGCCCGAGCGGATGTGGAAGGCGCCGCACTGCAGTGCGACGAGGCCCTCTTCGACGAGCGCGGCCCGGCAGTCGACGAGTCGCGAGAGCTCGGCGCCGTACTCGAGTGCGCGCCCGGGCACCGCCTCGACGTCGGGCTCGTCGGGCTGGCCGAGGTCGGCCGTGTAGGTGCAGGGCACCGCGCCCTTCTCGCGCATCCACGCGACCGCGACGGAGGTGTCGAGGCCGCCGGAGAAGGCGATGCCGACGCGTTCGCCGACGGGCAGGCTGGAGAGGACTTTCGACATGCACTCCAGCCTACCGGCGCTCACCGCGGTGCGCGTCGGCCGCACTTCCCCCGCCGTTCCCGCTGCCCTGCCCGGCGGGAAGCCCCGCTTCACCGGCCCGAAACACGCCCCGCGATAAGGTGGAGTGTGACTCCAGAAGAATCAGCCTCCGGGCCCGAGGCGTCGCTGGCCGACGAACCAGAGGTTCGCCAGGCGCTGGCCGAGGCCGATCGCGCCTCCGTCGCGGCGGTCGTCGCGGAGCATCCGTCGTCGCCCCTCGCCTGGACCGAACTCGCCGACCTCGCCGACTCGGAGGGGCGCGCCATCGAGGCGTACGCCTACGCCTCCGTCGCCGCCGAGCTCGCCCGCGAGCAGCTGACCGCCTCCGGCTGGGAGCCGGGCACCGCCGTGCCCTGGGCCGACGAGCCCAACCGCGCGTACCTCCGCGCCCTCGACACGCAGCGCCGTGCCGCCGGCGGCCTCGGCCTCGACGAGCGCGCCGACCGCCTCGCCGACGAGCTCGCGAGCGCCGACGCCGAGGCGCCCGCCCGCATCGCGAGCGAGTTCACACCCACGCAGCTGATGCCCGTCGTCTCGGCGGCCGCACTGTTCGCGCCGACGGCCGAGGCCGCCGCGCCCACCGCAGACCCGATCGAAGAACCCGTCGCGCAGGGCGCGACAGGAGAGGACTGACATGCCCGCGGCCGTACTCATCGGTGCACAGTGGGGCGACGAGGGCAAGGGCAAGGCGACCGACCTGCTCGGCTCGCGCCTCGACTACGTCGTCAAGTTCAACGGCGGCAACAACGCGGGTCACACCGTGGTCGTCGGCGACGAGAAGTACGCGCTGCACCTGCTGCCGTCCGGCATCCTGACGCCCGGGGTCACGCCCGTGATCGCGAACGGCGTCGTGGTCGACATCGAGGTGCTCTTCGAAGAGCTCGAAGGCCTCGAGGCCCGCGGCGTCGACGTCTCGAAGCTCAAGGTGTCGGCGAACGCCCACCTCATCACGCAGTACCACCGCACCCTCGACAAGGTGACCGAGCGCTTCCTCGGCAAGCGCCAGATCGGCACCACCGGGCGCGGCATCGGCCCGTCCTACGCCGACAAGATCAACCGCGTCGGCATCCGCATGCAGGACCTCTTCGACGAGAACATCCTGCGGCAGAAGGTCGAGGGCGCCCTCGACCAGAAGAACCATCTCCTCGTGAAGGTGTACAACCGTCGCGCGATCGGCGTCGACGAGGTCGTCGACGAGCTGCTCGGCTACGTCGAGCGGCTGCGGCCCATGGTGACCGACACCTCGCTGCTGCTGCACCAGGCGATCGAACGCGGCGAGACCGTGCTCTTCGAGGGCGGACAGGCCACGATGCTCGACGTCGACCACGGCACCTACCCGTTCGTGACCTCGTCGAACGCGACGAGCGGCGGGGCCGTGACCGGCTCGGGCATCGCCCCCAACAAGATCGACCGGGTCATCGCCGTCGTCAAGGCGTACACGACGCGCGTCGGCGCGGGTCCGTTCCCGACCGAGCTGTTCGACGAGTGGGGCGACTTCCTCACCGAGCAGGGCCACGAGTTCGGCACCACCACCGGCCGCAAGCGCCGCACCGGCTGGTACGACGCGCCGATCGCCCGCTACGCGGCGCGCATCAACGGCGTCACCGACTTCGTGCTCACGAAGCTCGACGTGCTCACCGGCATCGAGAAGATCCCCGTCGCGGTCGCGTACGACGTCGACGGCCAGCGCTTCGACGAGATCCCCGTGTCGCAGTCCGACTTCCACCACGCGAAGCCGATCTACGAGGAGTTCCCCGGCTGGACCGAGGACATCTCGGGCGCTCGCGAGTTCGCCGACCTGCCCGCCAACGCGCAGGCCTACGTGCGCGAGCTCGAGGCGATGAGCGGTTCGCGCATCTCCGCGATCGGCGTCGGCCCGGGCCGCGACGAGATCGTGCAGCTCCACGACCTCCTCGGCTGATCCGGGCGGCTCGCCGCCCTCCCCGCGCGCCCTCCGCGCCGCCCCGCCTCTTCCGACGCGACGGCTCCCGCGGATAGTGTCGAAGTCGGGTGCGTGCTCCGGTACGCACCCGAGGCGACTGGGGTGGTCGTCGGGGTAGGGGGAGTTGGATGCCGATCGTTCGCCGGATCTTCGCAGGAATCGTCGCCGCAGTACTCGCGATCGGGGTCTCCGCGCCCCTCGCCGGGCCGGCATTCGCCGCCCCGGACGATGCCGAGTTCATCCTCACGAAGACGGTCGACCCGAACAACTCGCCGTACGCCCCCGGCGACCAGTTCAGCTACACGATCGAGCTGACCTGCAACAGCAACCTCGTCGACACCTGTGTGAACGCCGAGCTCACCGACGCCCTGCCGGCGCCGCTCGTCTTCGACCCGACGGTGAACCCGCCGGTCGTCGTGCTCGGCGGCGGAACCAGCTCGGTCGCCGTCGACGGCACGGACTTCACCGTCGACTTCACGAGCACGGGTTCAGCGGGTACGGGCCAGCCGGCCGGGTCGAAGGCCACCGTCACCGTGTTCGTCACGGTTCCGCAGGACATCAGCGCCGACGTCAACGACCAGGACATCGTCAACACGGTCAACGCCACCGGCGACAATGCGCTGCCGAAGGATGCCTCGTCGACGATCACGATCGAGGTGCCCGAGATCCTCGACTCGACCGTGTCGAAGTCGGTCGACGACCACCAGGACGACACCGCCCCGGGCGTGCCCGCACTGCCGGGCCAGCCCGTCGACTACACGATCGGCGGCGGCAACGCCTCGAACCGCTCGGTCGACGAGATCGTGGTGCAGGACCCGGCCGACGGCGTCGCGAGCCCCTTCGACGGCTACTTCGACTACACCGGCATCACCTCGATCACGCCGCCCGCCGGCGCCGACCAGGTGCAGATCGAGTGGCTCGACGAGAACGGCGTCTGGCAGGTCGCCTACGGACCCGGGCCGATTCCGGCGGATCCGTCGACGATCCCCGACGGCGTGCCGTTCGAGGACGTGAAGGGCATGCGGTTCACCTTCTCGTCGTCGACCGGCGACCAGCTGCCGCCGTCGGGCGACCAGCCCGCCGAGATCGGCATCGGCGCCGTGACGAACGACACCGTGAACACGATCGCGCCCGAGCAGTCGGTCGAGGTGCCGAACACCGCGTCGTCGAACGTCGTCGTGAACGACACCCCGAGCACGCCGAAGACGGCTCCCGGCGACGTCGTGATCTCGAACACCGGCCCCTTCGTCGACGTGACGAAGAGCTTCGCGAAGCCGAACCTGCTCGCCGGCGAGCAGACGACCGCGACCATCACCGCGGCGAACGGCTTCCGGCCCGTGACCGAGATGGTGATCCAGGAACCGACGCCCGGTGCACCGAACCTCGCCGATCAGGGCCTCGAGTTCGCCGGGTTCACCGACGGGGTCGTGTGGCCCCCGAACGCCACCGGTGCGAGCGTCACGTACACCTACGCCGACGGCACCCCCGAGACGATCTCGACCACGACGCCGAACACGCTGCCCGACCCCACCCAGCAGGACCTGGGCGAGGTCGTCGGGTTCATCGTGACCTTCACCGGGCCGATCATCTCGAACGCCCGCGCCGAGGTGCCCTTCACCGTCACCGCGCTGCCGGTCGACGACGCCGACGTCACGAGCACGAACGAGACCACCTCGACGGTCACCGACCAGACCGGCAAGTCGGGCGACGACGAGGACTCGGCCGACATCACCCGTCAGCCGGGCCGGGTGTCGACGGTCATCACCAAGAACATCGCCCGGGACGAGGTGTGGGCGGTGCCCGGCACCACGACCGACGTGAGCTTCGACGCGAAGGTGAACGACGAGGGCGCGAACGCCTCGACCATCGGCGCCGACGAGCTCATCGTGAGCGACCCCGCCGACCCGCAGCCGGGCGACCCGGTCGAACCCTTCTGGAACACCTTCGACCTCAGCCAGATCGTCGTCGGCGTGCCCGCCAACGCCGACCTGCAGATCAACTACTGGGACGGCGACTCGTGGGAGCCGCTGCCGGGTGGCCAACTCGACGGCGAGGGCACGCTCGTGCTCGCGGTCGACTCCGGGACCGCGCCCGTCACCCGGGAGATGATCCAGGGCATCCAGTTCGTCTACACGCCGAAGCCCGGCGAGCAGCTGCCGCCGGGATTCCACGTCGTGCCCACGATCACGGTCGAGACGCGCGACGAGTTCCGCGACGGCTCGGGATCGGTCGCCGATGCGGCGTCGGCGGAGGACCCGCTCAACGTCGGCAACACCGCCGGCTCCGAGGTCGTGAACCCGAACGACCAGAGCCCCGAGGACAACACCGCGACCGACAGCGACGACATCGACCTCCGGCCGATCGACGACCGCGGCGACGGGCCCGACCTGATCGAGAAGAACTGGCTCGTCGACCCGGCCGACCCGCTCTTCGCGTTCAGCGAGGACCAGCGCACCGCGCGCATCTCCTGGTCGACCGAGGGGCTCCCGTTCGACACGGTGGCGATCGCCGACGACCCCACGGCGGCGCCCGGATTCGACGACGCGGCGATCGCGCAGTCGGCGTTCGACGCCTGGGACCTCGTCGAGATCGCCCCGATCGACTCGAGCCTCGACCCGTCGATGCAGTACGACCGCGTCTCCAAGGTCGAGCTGTTCGAGTTCGACGAGGCCGGCGGCACCGGCCAGTGGGTGGATGTCACAGCCGAGGCCTGCGCCGCCGCCGCCGCGTGCGACGGCGCGTTCCCCGGCTACACGCTGACGACCGATGAGCGGGAGACGACCCGCGCCGTTCGTCTCACCTACGCCGAGGGCTCGCACCGCGGGACCGGCGCAGGGCCGGCGGTGGGGTCGGGCGTCGCCGCCTCGTACGACCACAGCCGCAACCTCGACCTCGTCTTCGAGCTGCGCGACTTCACGCGCAGCGACGGCGGGCCGGTCACCGGCACCCTGCACGACGAGACCTTCAACTCCGGACAGGCAGGCGTCGTGAGGAACACGGCCGAGGTCGTCGGCGACGGCCCTCAGCCGGTCGACGAGACCGACAGCGACCTCATCACGATCATCGACACGACGGTCAACACCTCGGTGTCGAAGACCTTCGACCAGGACTCGCTCCCGATCCCGCCGGCGGGCACGCCCGCAGGCAGTTACCCGCTCGTGAACGCGACGATCACCGCGAAGAACGAGACGGAGGCCTCGGTCCAGACGCTCCAGATCACCGACCCGGCACCGGGCTCGGCGACTGACGCCTACGAGTACCTGAACCTCGTCGCCATCGA
This sequence comes from Agromyces sp. NPDC058126, assembly GCF_042884595.1. NCBI lineage: Bacteria > Bacillati > Actinomycetota > Actinomycetes > Micrococcales > Microbacteriaceae > Agromyces > Agromyces sp. NPDC058126. Next base: position 473,951 of record NZ_JBHVTS010000004.1, read on the forward strand.
CTCGATCTCGGTGCCCGCCGACGCGACGGAGTCGACGGTGTCGCTGACCCGTGAGGGCGGCGCGGTCGACCCGCCGATCTCCATCGACGAGGCGCTCGCGCTCAGCCCCGGCGACCTCGCCGACGTGATCGGCATCTCGGTGCTGCACACCGATCCCGACGACGTCGCGATCCGTACGACCGAGACGAGCTCCGTCGTGCTCACGTACCAGCTGCGGGCGACGGAGCGCACCTCTGGCGCCGCCGTGACGACCGCCGACTTCGCCACGAACGTCGCCGGCTCCGCGGTGACCCGCCCCGGCGGCGATCCCGAGCTCGACCACGCCGGCGCCACGGCGAGCGACACCGTCACGTTCGTCGACGCCACGTACGACGTCGAGGCGCAGAAGAGCATCGAGAGCCCCGCCGGCTCCGCGAACTCCGACTCGCGCGTCGAGGACGAGAGCGCCGACGGCTACACGATCACCCTGCAGGGCCAGCCGACGGGCAACGTGCGCACGACCGTGCTCACGATGACCGACGCCTCGGCGACGTTCTGGAACGCCTTCGAGTTCGCCGGGTTCCCGGTGACGACGCTGCCGCCGAACCTGCACCAGCTGCGGGTCTCGGCACTCACCGGCGTCGAGTTCGTCGAAGACGCGGGCACGGGCGAACTCTCCTACACCTGCAACGGCTCGGCGACCCTGGACGGCTGCTGGACGACCGGTGACTGGCAGCAGGCCACCGGCACCGATGTGCAGCCCGAGCTGCCCGCGGGCGTCTCCGCGGCCGATGTGCGCGGCCTCCGCTTCGAGGTGCGGGTCGACGACGAGGCATCCAACTGGGAGAACCCGATCAACCCGGTCGTGATCGTGAAGTTCACGGCGAACCAACTCGAGAACCTGCACTACGGCCCTGACGGCGAGATCGACTCCGTGCCCGTGCCCTCGACGCAGCCCGGGCAGCCGCTCGCCCCGGGCGAGACGGTCGCCGGCACGACCACCGACACGGTCGACGTGCACGGCGACGGCTCGTGGGAGGGCCAGGGCGGCACGCCGTGGTCGGCCGACGACGACGCCTCCGACACGACGCAGCTGCTGCACCTGCAGAACGGCATCAAGGTCGTGAAGACCCCCGGCAACGGGCAGGACGGCGCCGCCTCGCAGCAGTTCCCGCCGTCGGCGGGCATCCCCTACAAGATGACGATCACGAACACCGGGCAGTGGCCGATGACCGGCCTCGAGCTCACCGACCAGGTCGCGACCGACGCGAACGGCTCGCTGCTCATCGCCCGGCCGAACGTCGACCCCACCTTCTCGTTCACCCTGACCGCGGCCGACGGCACTCCGCGCGACGCGAGCGGATTCTCGGGCGCACTCGACGAGCAGACGGGCGTCGTCGCCATCACGGTTCCCGACGGATTCGTCTTCAACCCGGGCGACGTGCTCGTCATCTCGGCCGCCCTGCAGTTCAGGCCGGGGCTCGCTCCGGGCACTCCGGTCGGGAACACGATCAGCGCGACGAGCGATCGCACCTTCGACACCTGCGAGTCGACGTCGTTCGGCACGGTGACGAACCCGACCACGACCGTCGTCGACGACTGCGCCTCGAACACGACCGTGAACCCGACCGCGGCCGCCCCGGTCGCGATCGTCAAGGCGGTCAAGGGTGCCGGCGCCGGGGTGCCTGGTGCGCAGCCCGGTGACGCGAACTACGACGACCTCGGCGTGCTGAACAACACCGGCACGGCCGACGGCTGCGCCGAGCCCAACGGCCCGGTGGCCGGCTTCTACCGCAACAACTGCGTGCCGATCACGCGCCCGGGCGGACTCGAGACCTGGCTCGTCGGGTTCGAGAATCTCGGCAACATCCCGATCGAGTCGATCGCCGGGATCGACGTGCTGCCGGCCGTCGGCGACACCGGCGTGACTGTCGGTACTTCCCGTGGCTCGGAGTGGTCGCCGATCTTCGTCGGAAACGTGGTCTTCCCGGGCGACCCCGGGGGTGCGGTCATGACCACCTCCTACATGACGACGGTGCCCGACCGCGCCTGCAACGCGAAGGACATCGAGTGGAGCGCGAAGACCACACCGATGCCGACCACCGACCCGTGCTTCACCGACGTGAGCACGCGCGCCTGGATCGAGTTCGACGCCGGCACTTCGCTCACCGAGATCGCTCAGGCGAAGGCGATCAAGGTCGTCGTGACCTGGCCGGGCGAGGCATCGTTCGCCCCCGGCCAGAGCGGTGCGCTCACCTTCCAGACCCGGACGCCGCTCTCGAACCCGGCCGCTGTCGACGGCGGCTTGCCGATCGCTTGGAACGCGGTCGCCGGCGGTTCCCGCGCCGACTACAACGGCTCCGAGGTCTATCAGGGCCCGGTCGAGCCGGTGCGCTCGGGCGTGGCAGTGCCGACCGGCGAGATCGCGCTCGAGAAGGTGGTCGACCTGCCGGCCGACTGGCCCGACACCTATCCGCTGCCCGACTCGTACGACTTCGACGTGCAGTGCACCTCCGGCGGTGAGCCGGTGGCCCTCGTCGGCGGCGACGGCCAGCCCGCTCCGCCCGCGACCGTGCCGGCCGACGGCACGGTCGTCGACTACGGCACCGGCACGGACCTGCCGATCTACTCCGACTGCACCGTGCAGGAGGTGCCGTCGCAGGGTTCGACGGTCACGTACGACCCCGCCGACGCCGGTGACCCGACGAAGTCGGGTCCGATTCAGGCGAAGCGCGATCTCTCGGGCCTCCCGAACGTTCACCACGGCGCGCCCGCCGACGGCGAGCTGGAGCGGGTCATCGTCACGAACACCTACGAGCTCGGCGGCTTCTACCTGATCAAGGAGGTCACCGGCGGCGGAGCGGTCGACCAGGACGGCGAGCCGATCGAGTTCGACCCCGAGTTCGAGTTCACGGCGAGCTGCATCTTCCTCGGCGAAGAGGTGCTCCCCGCATCCGACCGGACGTTCACCCTCAAGGACGGCGACCAGAAGATCTTCGACGGGCTGCCGGTCGGCGCAGAGTGCACGGTCGTCGAGACCGACGCGGGCGGCGCCACCGACACGACCATCATCGTCGACGAGACCCCCGGCGACCCTCAGCCCGTCGAGGGCGACACCGTCGAGTTCGAGATCAAGCCCGATGTCGACAACGAGCACGTGACGACCGTCGCCGCGGTCAACAACTACACGGTGGGTTCGATCTCGGTCACGAAGGACGTCACCGGCTCGGGCGCCGAGGGCGCTGCCGACTCGTTCGAGGTGCGGCTGGTCTGCACCTGGGACGAGGCGACCACCAACCCGGTGTACGACGCCGAGCATACGATCGCCGACGGCGAGACGTGGACGGTCGACAACCTGCCCACGGGTGCCGAGTGCACCGTGACCGAGCCCGACGACGGCGGTGCGACTGAGGTGATCATCTCGCCGACCCAGCCGGTGACGATCGGCGTCGCCGGCGAGGAGGGCGATCCGATCGAGGTCACCGTGACGAATGACTACCGGCTCGGCGGCTTCGACATCGCGAAGACGGTGTCGGGCGCAGGCGCCGGATTCAGCGAGGGCGTCGACTTCGAGTTCAGCTACGTGTGCAGCTACGCCGACGAGATCGTCGGGCAGGGCACGCTCACGATCACGGGCGACGGCACCGCCGGCCCGCTCACGAGCGCGACGGTCACCGGGCTGCCCGTCGGTACCCAGTGCATCATCACCGAGACCGATGACGGCGGCGCCGATGCGCTGCCCGACCCGGTCACCGTGACGATCCCCGACGAGGCCGACGGCATCGCCCAGGTGGTGACCGCCGAGGTCGACAACCACTTCTCGGCGGGGACCGTCTCGGTCACGAAGGAGCTCGCGGGCGAGGCATCCGAGGATCCCGACTTCGTCGACGCGAGCTACACGGTGCACGTCACCTGCTCGCTCACCGACGGTGGGGCCCCGCTCTTCGACGGCGACGTCGTGGTGACCGGCGGCCAGACGGTCACGGTCACCGACCCGGCGACGGGCGATCCGCTGCTGCTGCCGGTCGGCACGCACTGCTGGGGCGACGAGACCGACGACGCCGGGGCGACCTCGTCGAGCGTCGACTTCGACTCGTTCGACAACGCGGTCATCGTGGTCGCCGACGACGGCGACGAGGCGCAGGCGCTCGCGATCACCGCGACGAACACCTTCGACCTCGCCGACCTCGTGATCGAGAAGGCGCTCGACGGCGATGCGGCGTCGTACGCGGAGGACAAGACCTTCGAGATCCTCGTGACCTGCACGCTCGACCGCGGCCCCGGCAACGACCCGATCGTGAGCTACGACCAGGAGCCCGTCGAACTGCAGCGCGGCGAGCAGGCGACGCTCACCGACATTCCGATCGGGTCCGAGTGCTACGCGGAGGAGCCCGACGGGCAGGGCGCTTGGGAGATCCGGATCAGCGCGACCGCCGACGACCCGGTGACGGTCGACGGCGATGAGACGCCCATCACGATCACCGTGACGAACGTCTACCCCGACGCGGGCTTCTCGGTCACGAAGGACGTCGACGACGGCGGTGCGGTGAACCAGGACGGCGAGCCGATCGAGACGCTCGTGCCCTATCGGTTCGCAGCGAGCTGCGTCTTCGAGGGCGAGACCGTGCTCGACGAGGAGTTCCAGCTCCGAGACGGCGAGGTGAAGACGTTCACGGGCCTGCCGGCCGGCGCGGTCTGCACGGTCGAGGAGACCGAGACCCGCGGGTCGGCGTCGACCTCGATCGTCGTCACGCAGAACGGCGTCGACGACGAGCTCGGCGAGACGACGAGCGCGGAGTTCACGCTGGAGCCCGACGTCGACGACCAGCAGGTCACCGTCGTCGCCGTCACGAACCACTACACGGTGGGTTCGGTCGAGATCGTGAAGTCGGTCACGGGTACCGGTGCTGACGCATGGGGTGGCACCTTCGGCGACTTCGAGGTGCGGCTGCTCTGTGTACTGCCCGGCACCACCCAGTTCGTCGTCTACGACGACACCCATACCCTCACGAAGGACGCCCCCGGCGATGTGTGGCTCGTGCCGAACCTCCCGACGAACGCCACCTGCATGGTGACCGAGGTCGACGACGGAGGGGCGACGGAATCGACGGTGACACCGCGATTCCTGGTCGTCGGCGATGACGAGACGGACGAACCCGTCGTGGTCGACATCGTGAACGACTTCCGCACCGGTGGGCTCAACGTGCTGAAGCACGTCGCCGGCCCCGGCGCTCCTGCCTTCTCGGAGGGCGAGTTCACCTTCCAGGTCGTCTGCACCTACGAGGGCGAGACGGTCGTGGACCAGGAACTCGTCATCGAGAGCGACGGCGGCGACGGGCCGTTCACGAGCGAGACGATCACCGGCATCCCGGTCGACGCCGAGTGCGTCGTCACCGAGACGGACTCCGGCGACGCCGACGAACCTGCGGCACCGGTGACGGTCACGATCGCCGACCAGTCGGAGGCGGGCATCGAGACGATCGTCACCGCCGGCTTCGTGAACGAGTTCTCGCTCGGCACGGTCGAGCTCACGAAGGAGGTCGACGGGGATGCCGCCGACGCCGAGTGGGTCGTCGACGAGGTGTACACGGTGCAGGTCACCTGCCAGCTCGAGGTCGACGGCGCGATCGTGACGCTCTACGACGCACCGGTCGAGATCATGGGTGGCGAGACGGTCGAGATCGTCGATGCAGAGGGCAATCCGGTGCAGCTGCCGCTCGGCACCCACTGCTTCGGCGTCGAGACCGACGACGGCGGCGCGACCGCGTCGAGCGTCGACTTCGGCTCGTACGACGACGCGGCGATCGTCGTCGAGTCGAGCACAGCCCAGCGACTCACGCTGACGGCGACCAACACCTTCGAGTCGGGTTCGCTCGAGCTCGAGAAGACGGTGTCGGGTGCGGTCGACCAGGCCGACGGGAAGACCTTCGAGATCGAGCTCACGTGCGTGTTCGACCGTGGCGGGAACGAGCAGTTCATCGCCCTCGACGAGACCGTCGCGATCACCGCGGGCGAGACGAAGGCGTTCGACGACCTGCCGATCGGCGCGGAGTGCTGGGCTGAGGAGACCGAGGCCGGCGGTGCCGTCGCGGTGACGGTGAGCGCGACCGAGGCGAACCCGGTGGTCGTCGGCGGCGACGCCGTCGTGACGATCACCGTCGACAACCGCTTCGACCCGCCGATCGCCTCGACGGGCGTCGACGGCGAGGCGCTCGCCACGCGACTCACGCTGGCGCTGCTGCTGGTCGGTGGCGGGCTCGCGGTCATCGCCCTCGTGCTCGTGCGCCGCCGGCGGCGGGAGGCCTGAGTGCGGTCGGGGGGGGGGGGGGGGGGGGGCCCCCCCCCCCCCCCCCCCCGGGGGGGGGGGGGGGGGCCGCCGGCCCCCCCCCCGGGGGGGGGGGGGGGGGGGGGGCCGGCGCCCCCCCGCGGGGGGTGGGTTAAAAA
>NZ_JBHVTS010000005.1:0-125907 GCF_042884595.1 Agromyces sp. NPDC058126
GTGTTCCGTGGTCGCCGGTACGACACGGGCGACAAGCTGGACTACATCAAGGCCGTGATCCAGCTCGCGGTCGATCGTGACGACCTCGGCGCCGATCTCCGGTCCTGGCTCATCGACTACAGCGCCACCCTCGAAACCGACTGACGATGGCCGCGGTCGCCCTGCCCACGCTCCGTGACGGCGAGGTCACGCTCCGGCCCATCCGCGTCCGCGATGCGAAGGCGCTCGAGCGCGTGCTGCTCGCCAACCGCAGCTGGCTGCGCCAGTGGGAGGCGACCTATCCGGGCGGCGGCTCGTTCATCGATGCGCGAGCGTCGATCCGCAATCTCCTCGCGCACGCGCGCAGCGGGCACGGGCTGCCGTTCGTGGTCGAGGTCGACGGGCAGCTCGTCGGCCAGCTGAACGTCTCGTCGATCAGCTACGGCTCGCTCTCCTCGGCGACGATCGGCTACTGGGTCTCCGAGGAGGTCGCCGGACGCGGCATCACGCCCACGGCCGTCGCGCTCGCGACCGACTACTGCTTCGGGGTGCTGCGCCTGCACCGCATGGAGATCTGCATCCGCCCGGAGAACGGTCCGTCCCTGCGGGTGGTCGAGAAGCTCGGCTTCCGCTACGAAGGGCTCCGGCGTCGATTCATCCACATCGACGGGCACTGGCGCGACCACTTCTCGTTCGCCCTCGTCGCGGAGGAAGTGCCCGGCGGTGTGCTCCGGAGATGGCGCGACGGGCGGGTGCCGAGCGGGGCCGCACGGGTCGCCGCGGCGGATCTGGCCGCGAGTGAGCGACCACTTCCCCTGACAGATCGCTGAACACGCCCGAGTCTGGTCGGGGCAGGGACGCCCGGTGACTTAATGTTGTCGCCATGGATGTGATCGGCGGGGGAGTCCTGGTGGCGGTGGCCGCCGCCCTGTGGATCGCGTACCTGCTGCCGAACTGGCTGCGTCGCAGGCAGTACCTCGCGACCGAGCGGAACGCCGTCCGCCTCCAGCAGACGCTGCGCATCCTCGCCGAGACCGCCGAGACACCCGAGCCGGTCGTGGTCGAGGCGACGGCCCGCGAGGTCGCCACCCAGCAGCGCATCCTGCACGAACACGAGGAGACCGCGAGGCTCGCCGCAGAGGCGGCAGAGCAGATCGCGATCGCCGAGCGGCGCGAAGCCGAAGAGGTCGCGGATGCCGCGCGCGCACGCGCCGACGCCGCGCTGGCCGCTCGCGCCCCCGTCACCGAGCCCATCACGCTGCCCACGAGCGCGCCCGACTCCGCAGGGCGCGCCACCCGGCTCGCGCTGCGCCGCAAGCGCGCCGCCTGCTCGCTGACGGCGTTCGCGGCCCTGCTCACCGTCATCGGCGGACTCGTCGCGGCCGCCTTCGGCGCGTCGCTCCTCATCGCCGGCGTCGCGGGCATCGTCTTCCTCGCCTCGTTCGGCGGGCTCGTCGCGCTCGCGCGCGTTCGCCCGCCCCGCCCGGCGTCGAGCGTCGCGCAGCCGGTGCGGACCGCGCCCGAGTTCGAGCCCATCGATCTTCCCGACACCGTCGCCGAGCCCGCCGGATGGACGCCGCAGCCGCTGCCCCGCCCGTTGCACCTCTCGCGCGGCACCATCGCCGCGACCGCGATGGCGTCGATCGAGGCCGCCGCCGAACTCAAGCGCGCCGAGTCGGAGGCCGCCGTGGCGCGGCGCGCCGAGCGGCTCGCTCCTGCGGTGCCGTCGATCACCCCCGCGGCATCCGCAGCCGCACCCGACACGCGTCGGGCCGACCGGCCGTCCGCGGCGAGCCCGTACGCGAGCATGGGCATCGTCGACGACTCGCGTCCGGGCTTCGAGGACCTCGACGCGGTGCTCCGCCGCCGCCGGGCTGCGGGCTGACGCCCCACGGGGCGGCAGTGGTCAGAACCACCCCGTGAAGGGTGATAGGCTCTTTCTCGCTCGGGCCCATGGCGCAGTTGGTAGCGCGTCTCGTTCGCAATGAGAAGGTCGGGGGTTCGAATCCCCCTGGGTCCACCGAGTCGAAGGGCTCCCGCATCGCGGGAGCCCTTCGTGCATCTCCAGCCGTCGGCACGGGCTGTCCGCGACATGGTGAGTTCTCCCCATTCCGGCGGCGCGTGCGAGGCCTCTAGTCTGAAGCGAGCCCGAGGGCTGGGCCAGTGGACCTGCGAGAAGGAGTGGTATGAGTGCCGACGTCGAGATCCCGTACGAGGTGCTCAACGAGCTCAACGGGTCGTTGAAGCAGATCATCGTCGAGTTCGACAAGGCGGGCTCGCGCACGAACTCGCTCGAGTCGGCCATCGACCGCCCGCTCGGCCGCGGGGCGCTCCGCGACCAGGTCGACCGGTTCGAAGGCGCCTGGAACGACAAGCGCGAGACCCTCAAGCAGGACATCGCGGAACTCCAGCAGCACGTCGAGGACGTCGGCAAGGGGTGGAAGGACTGGGACCAGGAGGCCGCACTCTCGCTCTCGGTCGATCAGGACGAGGCGAAGAACCTGCCGAGGAAGGCGTGAGCATGCACAACTCCCCCCGAGGACACGAGATCCGCAAGATCGCCGGCGACGGCGGCACCATCACCAGGCGCGGCAGCGAGATGGAGTCGCTCGGCCTGCAGATGCGCGAGTCCGCCGCGCTGCTCCGGGCCATCGTCGACGGCGCGAAGGGCAAGGGCTACTCGATCGACAGCCTGAAGGAGACCGCCGGAGAGGTGCACGCCGACCTCGCGAAGGCCGGCGAGCGCTACGAGCCGAGCGGCCGGGTGATCCGCCAGTACGGCGAGGCGATGTCCAGCGTCCAGTCGCGGATCGACACCATCGTCGACAACTGCGTCGAGCTCTGGAGCGCCTACGAGTCGGCGAACGGCTCGTTCGGCGACGCCAGCACGCAGGTGCCCCCGGCCGACGAGACGGCGACGCAGACGAGCCGGCGCGAGCAGGAGCTCGACGAACTGCGGGGCTCGCGCGACGCGGCGTACGACGCCTGGGAGGCGGAGGCGCGCAAGTACGACGATCCCTACGACACCTGGGACGAGGCGTACGACCGGGCCCTCAACGGGCTCGAGGACGCCAACGACCGCGGCGTGGAGGACAGCTTCTGGGACAACGCGCTTCCGGCGATCGAGGTGATCCTCACCGTGCTCACCTTCGTCGGCGTCGCCCTCGCGATCGCCGCGATCGTGATCGGCGGGCCGTTCATCCTGCTCGCCGCCGCGATCGTCGGCCTCGCCGCGCTCGCGCTCACCGTCTGGAAGGTGGCGGCCGGGCGAGGCGGGTGGCAGGACATCCTCATCGCCGCGATCGGGGTGTTCCCGTTCGGGAGGCTCGCGAAGCTCGGCACGCTCTTCAAGGGCGCCGGCACGTTCGCGTCGCGCTTCGGCACCTTCGCGAAGGGGTTCGGCAGCGACCTCGTGGGCATCTCGGCCTTCCGCGAACTGCGGGCCCTGCGCGGGCTGCAGAACTTCCTGCACGGGCCGGTCACCAACTCGGCGGGCAACCTGACCCAGAGCCGCGGCATCCTCGACCAGATCGCCGCGGTGCGCAACTCGGTCGACGGCATCTCGTACACGGGCCTCGCAGGCTGGTCGCGCATCACCGGCGGCTCGGCGGCGCCGATCTCGAACGTCCTGACCGACGTCTTCTCGGGCGCCGGTCCCGCGGTCACCAATCGCGTCAACGGCGCGCTCGCGGGCACGGTGCTCGACGGCGCGCAGCACGGCAACGGCGCGGTCGACATCGCGCTCAACGTCATCGACAGCGTGCCGAAGCCGGGCTACGGCGCGTACAACGACATCGACGGCATGATCGGCGATGCCGGCGACGCGGCCGACGCCGATCGCTGGGCCGGCGAGCTGGCACGGTCCGGCCGGTGACCGGCGCGGGGCATCCGTATGCTGGAGCGGTGCTGACCTACTCGCTCGACTACGAAAGCAAGTGGTGGCTGCCGGTGCCGGCGGCGTTCCCGACGCCCGAGGGACTCGGTCTCGAGGAGTGGGCGCGGAGCACCGCGGCCACGTCGAACATCTCGGCCGCCTGGGTCGACTCGCCGCTCGCGACGCAGCTGCCAGAACTGCTCGCGGCGCAGGTCTACGGTCTCGACCCGGGGCGCTCCGGTGCGCTGTGGTACTGCCCGTACGGCCTGCCGGCCGCGGGCGTCGCACAGCTCTTCATCACCGAGCGCGCCGACGACGACCTGCTCAGCCCAGCTGAGGAGATCGCGGCCCTGCCGAGCTTCGTCGCGGTGCGCCCGCTCGAGGTGCGCGCCGCGGGCCTCGGCGCGGGCGTGGGGTACTCCCGCATCGTCGGCGACGACGAGAACGGTCCGACGGTCGCCGAGCTCGGCTACGTGTTCACCCCGCCGGGGGCCCGCGTCGCGGTCGTCGCCCGCAGCGGCGACGCCGACTCGATCGGGCTGATGGCGCCCGAGCTGTGGGCGCTCGTCGACTCGATCGTCCTGGAGCGCGCATGAGCCCCCTCACCCCGGTCGTCCCGTCGTTCCGCATGCTCTTCCCACCGGGATGGGTGCGGCACGATCCGTCGACCGAGTCCGAGCGCGAACTCCTCGACCAGATGCGGGCGAAGATGCGCGCGTACGCGCGCCCCGACCTCGAGTTCGAGCTCACCATGACGGTCAAGTCCGCGTTCCGCGAGCTGCGCGAGCGCTCGGGCATCGCGATCTACCTGCCGAGCGGCGCCGAGGGCACCACGCTCGTCCCCATGTCGATCACGGCGACGCGCTTCACCGAGCCGAGCGGTGCCTCGCTCGACGGCCGCGTCGCCGACCTGTTCCGGAACCACGAGGCCGACTTCCTCGGCGACGACCGCACGATCGTGCGCTGGCGTCGCACGATCGCCAAGCTCGAGGGGTTCGAGGGTGCGGTCAACGAGCAGGTCAACTACCTCGTTCCGGTGCCGGGTACGTCGCGTCGGGAGGCGGTGCTCATCTCGACGGCCGTGCTGCGCGACGGCACCGAGCCCGTCGACGAAGAACTGCTCGAGTCGTGCCTCGTCCTGAGCGATGCGATCGTGAGCACGTTCGCGTGGGCACCGGGCGGGCGAACGCCGTGATCGACCTGCAGCGGTGGGCGAAGCAGACGCCCGGCGGGCGCGACCCGCGAGACATCCTCGTCGAACTCGACGCGATCCAGCGCGACGCGGCACCGAGCGCCGGGAGGGCCGGGCGCGGGGGCCGTGCTCCGGCCGTGGGCACGATGGACACCGCCGCCGATGATCGCCGCACCGCGCTCGACGTGCTCGTGCGTCGCGGCGTGCTCACCGCGCAGCTCGCCGACGCCGCCGCGGCGGCGCCCGTGGGCGAGGCCGCTGCAACGGTGCCGCGCCCGCGCGGCAGCGCGCGTCCGACGGCCCTGCCGACGCGCGTCGTCGAGGACCGGCCGGCCGATCCGGGGGCGGTGGCCGGCGTCGCGCTGGTGGCGCTCGCCCCCGTCACCGTCGTCGTCCCCGCACTCGTCGGGCTCGACCGCGCCGTCGGCGACACCGTCTCGACCGGCCTCCTGCTCGCGGGCGAGCTCGTGCTCGCGGTCACGGCGGGCCGTGGCGTCGCGAACGCGCCCCGCCGCATCGGCCGGCTGAGCCCCGTCGCCCTGCGCTGGACCGCAGCCCTCGGCGCCCTCTCGCCCGTGCTCCTGCTCGCGATCGCGTTCGCCGACCCCGGCGCCGCGTCGGAGTACGTCGGCTGGTTCTTCGGGGTGCAGTGCATGATGGTGCTCGGCCTCGTCGCGTTCTCCGAGATCGCCCGCGCCCAGGACTGGCGGGCGCGGGGCGGACGCTCGGCCGACCCGCGGATCGAGCGCGGAGATCCCGTGCGGCCCGACCTCGGCGCGTTCGCCGGCACCGCGCTCATCGCGCTCGCCCCGTTCGTCGCGGCGGCGGGCCTCGCCGCGGCGGTCGCCCCGGCCGCGAGCGCCTGGCTCGCGAGCGGGTCGATCGTGGCCGGCGCGCTCATCCTCGGGCTCTCCGCGGGGCGCGCAGACGGCCTGGCTCCCTCGTGCCGCGGGGTGCTCGGCTCCCGCGCGCTCTGGTGGGTCGTGCTGGTCGCCGCACTGACGCCGGTGGTGCAGCTCGTGGTGATCCTCAGCGATCCCGGCGAGCTCTGGACGATCCTGCGCCCCGCCCTCGCGGTCCAGTCGATCGCGGTGATCGCGCTCGCGACCCTGCCGCCGATCGCTCGTCGACAGGAGCGAGGCGGCCCGCTGCGCGGGTGATCGCGCCCCCGGGCATAGGCTGGAACGGATGTCAGTGCCTCCCGTCACCCGTTCCATCCCGCTTTCGGAGCAGCACCGCTGGCGTGCGTACTGGGTCTGCGTCGCTGTCGCGGCGCTCACCATCCTCGACCTCTCGAAGGTCAACGTCGGCCTGCCCGCCATCGAGGACGCGTTCGACGCCGGATCGACCGAGCTGCAGCTCATCGTCGCGGGCTACGTCCTGACGTTCGGCCTCACGCTCGTGCCCGCGGGGCGCATCGGCGACCAGCGATCGCGCAAGACCCTGTTCGTGATCGGCCTCAGCCTGTTCACGCTCACGAGCCTCGTCGCGGCCCTTGCGCCGAACGCCACGGTCCTGCTCGTCGCCCGACTCCTCCAGGGCGTCGCCGCGGGCATCCAGATGCCGCAGGTGCTCGGCATCATCCAGGAGCTCTTCCACGGCAAGGAACGGGGCAAGGCCTTCGGCCTGTTCGGCGCCACGATCGGGCTCGCGACCGCGTTCGGGCCGACGCTCGGCGGCCTCATGATCGCGATCGGCGGCCCCGAGGACGGCTGGCGCGGCATCTTCTGGATCAACGTCCCGCTGGCGCTGGCCGCCATCGCGCTGGCCGTCTGGCTGCTGCCGCAGACGAGGCATCCGTCCGGCAAGCCGCTCTCGCTCGACCCCGTCGGACTCGGCCTCTTCGCGGTCACGGTGATCTCGCTGATGTGGCCGTTCCTCTTCACGACCGGCTCGCCCGACGACGATCCGGCGCGCTGGTGGGTGCTCGTGGTGTTCGTGTTCGCCGCGACGGCGTTCATCGCCTGGGAGCGTCACTACGCGGCCTCGGGGCGTCACCCCCTCGTGCCGCTGAGCCTCTTCGCCGTGAGCTCCTTCCGCAACGGCACCGCGCTCGCCGCCGTCTACTTCGCGGCGATGCCGTCGATGTTCCTGCTGACGACGCTCTACCTGCAGCACGGTCTCGGCCTCGAGGCGGTCTACGCGGGCATGGTGGGCATCGGGTTCGCGCTCATGAGCGCCGTCGGTTCCTGGGTCGGCGGCAACCTCGTGAACCGCATCGGCCGGCCGCTCGTCGTCTGGGGGCTCGTGCTCCTGCTCGTCGGCATCGGACTGCTCGTGCTCGTCGCACTCGTGACCCCGCCCGAGCTGACGCCGTGGGCGATGGCGGGGGCGATGATCATCGGCGGCGCGGGCGGCGGGCTCGTCGTCTCGCCGAACCAGACGCTCACACTCATGGACATCCCGGTGAAGCAGGGCGGTCTCGCGGGGTCGGTCGGTCAGCTCGGCCAGCGCATCGGCACCGCGATCGGCACGGCGGTGACGCTCTCCCTCTTCTACTCGACGATCTTCCGCGAGGCCGACGGCGATCCCGATCTCGTCGTCTACCACGACGCGTACGCGGTCGGAATGCTCGCGGTCGCCGTGTTCGTCGCGATCGCGTTCGCGATCGGCGTCGCCGATCTCGGTGCTCGGCGTCGGGAGCGCCGTCCGCTCGGCGTCGAGGCATCCGACGAGGGCTGAGCGCGCTCAGCGGATCGCGAGCACGCGCGTCCGCTCCTCCTTCGGCAGGTGCTCGATCGCGGCGCGGAGGGCGACCCGGGGCATCCGCGCCGCGTGGCGCTCGACGAGCGCGACGAGGCGGGCCTCATCGAGGTCGCCGGCCGCGCGCAGCACCCAGCCGACCGCCTTCTGGACGAACGGCGCCTCGTCGAGCGCGAGGCGCTCGCCGAGGGCGAAGGCGTCGTCGGCCTGCCCGCGCTTCAGGAACGCGAAGGTCGCGACGAGCGCGGTGCGCCGCTCGGGCCAGAATTCGGATGCCGCGAGCCGGTCGAGCGGCGAGCGATCGCGTTCGAGGAGGTGCGCCCCGATGACGTCGCGGGCGGCGAGGTCGACGAGATCCCACTGGTCGATGCGGTCGTGGCGGCGGAGATAGAGCTCGTACAGCGCGGTGCGGCGGTTCTCGTCGCTCGTCCGATGCACGGCGGACTTGCCCATGATGCTGCAGGCGAGGGCGCGCACCTCGTGCGTCGGCTCCTCGAGCAGGAGTTCGATTTCGCGCTCGGGCAGGTCGAGCGCGGTCTTCGCGAGGTCGAAGACGGCGCCCATGCGCACGCCGATGAACGGCGCGGCGTCGTCGTCGGGGAAGTACCGCCGGTACTTCACCCGCTCGGTCTCGCTCGCCATCGCCTCGAGTCGGCCGATCAGCTCCGCCGCGTCCATGCTCGCCCCCCGGTTCGTGCCGTCGGGGAACAGCGTAGGGGGATCAGGCCGCCAGGTGGGCGATGGGCGTGAGCAGTGCGGCGAGTTCGGCGGCGGAGAGCTCGCGGCCGAAGGCCGGGTGGCCGGGTTCGAGGGCGACGCCGTGCGCGAGTGCACCGCCGTCGACGGGGTCGAAGCCGATCGCGTCGATGAGTGCGGCGACTTCGGTCCGCGCCTCGCCGTCGTCGCCCACGACCGCGAGCGCACGGCGCAGCGGGTCGCCGGCGGGCAGGCTGTCGTCCTCCATCTCGTGGTACCCGAGGTGGTTGAGCGACTTCACGACACGAGCGCGCGGGTTGCGGGCGGCGTTCTGCTCGCTCGTCGTGCGGGGGTCGTCGTCGACCTCGGCGATGTTGCCGTCGACCGGGGGCCAGTAGTTCATGGCGTCGACGACGATGCGGCCGTCGAACGCGGGCCACGGCACGGTGCCGGCCTTGCCGAACGGCACGGCGACGATGATGATGCGCGCCTCGGCGGCGAGCACGTCGGGCGCGACGACCTCGGCGCCGGGGGCGACGACGCCGACGAGGAGCTCGAGTGCGGTCTGCCGGGGCGAACCCGACATGAGCACGCGGTAGCCGGCGTCGACGAGCAGCCGGGCGAGGGCGGTGCCCACCTTGCCCGCTCCGAAGATGCCGATCACCGGACGTTCCGTCACCGTTCCATGCTCCCATTCCCGACGCGCGACCACGAGATTGATGCGTCGACATGGAATGCCAACGCCGGCGGCAGGGCGGGCATTCCCGTTCGGGTGCTGGTCGCCGGGGCGAGCGGGGGAATAGTCTCGTGGCGTCACGGGTTTCGCCAAGAAGCATGCATACGCATGCAGACGCGGAGAGAAGGGCCGGCATGACCGAGCGCTACGAATTCGGACTCGACACCTTCGGGGATGTCACGGCGGGCCCCGACGGCACCGCGCTGCCGCACGCCCAGGTGCTGCGGAACGTCGTCGAGGAGGCGGTGCTCGCCGACCGGCTCGGCCTCGACTTCTTCGGCATCGGCGAGCACCACCGGCACGAGTTCGCCGTCTCGGCGCCCGAGGTTGTGCTCGGCGCGATCGCCGGGCGCACCGAGCGCATCCACCTCGGCTCGGCCGTGACGGTGCTGAGCTCCGACGACCCCGTGCGCGTGTTCCAGCGGTTCGCGACGCTCGACGGCCTCTCCGGAGGGCGCGCGGAGGTCATCCTCGGGCGAGGCTCGTTCATCGAGTCGTTCCCGCTCTTCGGCTTCGAGCTCAGCCAGTACCAGGAGCTCTTCGAGGAGAAGCTGAACCTCTTCGCCGCGCTGCTCGAACAGGAGCCGGTGACGTGGACCGGCGAGCTCCGCCCGCCGCTCGAGAACCAGCTCGTCTTCCCCCCGGTCGAGCACGGGCACCTGAAGACCTGGGTCGGCGTCGGCGGCAGCCCCGAGTCGGTCGTGCGCGCCGCGCACTACGGACTGCCGCTCGTGCTGGCGATCATCGGCGGCAGCCCGGCGCGCTTCGCGCCGCTCGCCGAGCTCTACCGCAAGGCGCTCGCGCAGTTCGGCAAGCCGGTGCAGCCGGTGGCCATCCACTCGCCGGGATTCATCGCCGACACCGACGAGGCCGCGCTCGACACGCTGTGGCCCCACTACCAGGTGATCATCGACCGCATCGGCCGTGAGCGCGGCTGGGGTGCGGTCACCCGCGAGCACTTCGAATCCGAGGCCTCGGAGCACGGTGCGCTCTACGCCGGCTCGCCCGAGACCGTCGCGCGCAAGATCGCGAACGCGATGCGCACCATCGGCGCCGTGCGCTTCGACCTCAAGTACTCGAACGGCACCCTGCCGCACGAGGCGATGATGGGGAGCATCGAGCGCTACGGCAGCGAGGTCGTGCCGCGCGTGCGCGAGCTGCTCGCCGCCGCCGACGCCGCCGACGCCGAGCTCGACGCCGCCGCGGCGCTCGCGCGGGCCGATCGCGCCGACGCCGCGGCGAACGCCCGCCCGGGGGAGTAGGCCGCGACGCCCCTCACGACGACAGCCGTGCGCGCTGCTGCCGGGCGCGCACGGCCGCCCGGAACCACGTGGCATCGGGCAGCCGGGTCAGGAAGGTGCCCGCGATGATCGTGATGAGCACGTAGGCCGTGGCGAGCGGCGCGATCGCGGGCTCGACGCCCGCACTCACCGCGAGGCCGGCGATGACGATCGAGAACTCGCCGCGGGGGGCGAGCGAGAAGCCGGCGCGCCACTGGCCGAGCGTGCCGACCCCCGCCCGCCTGGCCGCATAGGCGCCCGTGATGAGCTTGGTCACGATGGTGATCGCGGCGAGCAGGAGCGCGGGCAGCAGCATCGACATGAGCCCCGACGAGTCGGTCGTGAGCCCGAAGAAGACGAAGAAGGTCGCCGCGAAGAGGTCGCGGAGCGGGGTCAGCACCTGGCTCGCGTTCGCCGCCACCCGCCCCGAGAGCGCGATGCCGACGAGGAACGCGCCGACGGCCGCCGACACGGAGACCTCCTGGGCGAGGCCGGCGACGAGCATCGTGAGCCCGAGCACCCCGAGCAGCAGCGGTTCGGCGTGGTCGGCGGGGAAGAGCCGCGACACGAGATGACCGTGCCGGAGCGCGATGTAGAGGATCACCGCGACGACCGCGACGGCGACCGCGACGGCGATCGCGCCCTGCCAGAGGCTCACGCCGACGACGATCGCCGAGAGCACCGGCAGGTAGAAGGCCATCGCGAGGTCCTCGATGACGAGCACGCCGAGCACGGCGGGCGTCTCGCGGTTCGAGAGGCGCCCGAGGTCGCGCAGCAGCTTCGCGATCACGCCCGACGACGACACCCACGTGACGCCGGCGAGCGCCACCGCGGCGACGGGGCCCCAGCCGAGGAGGAGTGCGAGCCCCGCGCCGGGCAGTGCGTTCAGCAGCCCGTCGAGGATGCCCGGCTTGCGAGCCGACTTCAGGCTGTCGAAGAGCTCGGTCGCCGTGTACTCGAGGCCGAGGAGCGCGAGCAGCAGGATGACGCCGATCTCGGAGCCGGTCTGCAGGAACTCGATGCTCGCGTCGAACGGGAAGATGCCGCCGTCGCCGAAGGCGAGGCCGAGCAGGAGGTAGAACGGGATCGGCGACAGGCCGATCAGGAGGGCGAGACGCCCCAGCAGGCTCATGCCGAGAAGCAGCGCGCCGACTTCGATGAGGAGGAGCGTCGTCTCATGCATACCGGGCCCGGCGTCAGTCGGGTCCGTTGGCGAGCAGGCGCGAGACGCCGTCGAGCCCCTCGCGGGTGCCGACGACGACGATGACGTCGCCCGCGCGCAGGGACTCGGAAGGCGTCGGGGAGGGGATCACCGCGCCGTCGCGCACGATCGCCACGATCGAGGCGTGCGTGCGGGTGCGGGCCTTCGTGTCGCCCAGCGTGGCGTTGAGGTAGGGCGAGTCGGTGGGCAGCGCGATCTGCTCGGTGAAGAGGCCGGCGGTCTCGTCGGAGAGGCTCGTGAGGCGGCTCAGCATGACCGAGGCGCCGAGGACGTCGGCGAGCGCCGCCGCCTCGTCGTCGTTCAGCGCGACGGAATCGCGGCACGCGTCGGGGTCGTCGATGTCGAAGACGCCGAGATCGCGCTCGCCGTCACGATGCGAGACCACGCTGATGCGGCGCCCGGCTTCGGTCACGAGGTCGTGACGCACGCCGATCCCAGGCAGATCGACCTTTTCGATGCGAATACCCACGTCGGTAATCGTAACCCCGTTCGGCGGTGGCGCGGCCGTTCGGCGTCGGTGTGCTGGATGCCCCGGGGCGGGTCGTTCAGGCGCCGGTGCGCGTGCGCATCTCGAGCACCGGCGTGCCGGTGTCGTCGACGAGCTCGAGGGCGATGTCGACCCGGCCGAGCTCGGCCAGCGAGCCGACGTGGGTGCCGCCGCAGGCGATCGACGCCGTGCCGCCCGGCAGCTCGGCGACCCAGTACCTGCGGTCGGTGAGGCCGTCGCCGTCGCGATCGATGCGCACGGTGGAGCCCGCCGCGACCCACTCGCCGACGGTCGCCGAGACCGCCCGGCCGAGGGCGTCGAGCTCCTCGGCGAGCCCGGCGACGTCGAACCCCGCCCGCCGCAGCGACTTGTTCAGCCGGTACCGGTCGAGCGAGCCGTTCGGCTCGATCCTGCTCGAGGCGATCGCGATGCCGTCGAAGTCGGGGCGGCCGAGCGCGTCGGTGCGCGCCGGCTTCGACCAGCGGCCCTCGAGCGCGAGGTTCAGGGCGAGGGATGCCGCGTGGCAGGCCGTGTGCCCGGCGGAGAGGGCGCCGCGCGCCGTGGCCTCCGCCGTGATCTCGACCTCGTCGCTCTCGGCGACGGCCGACCCCTCGTCGACGAGGTGCGCGACGAGGAACGCCCAGCCCTCGGTGCCCTTGCGCACCGGGATGTCGGCGCCGAGGTGCAGTGCCTCGCCGTCGCTCGCGGCGACGACCGCATCGCGTACCGGCGCCTGCGCGCCGTCGGCGAGGGTGATCGTTCCCACGTCGGCCGGCTGGTCGGGCCAGGCTGCGTCGACGGGGTGGAAGGCCGTGACGTCGGTGACGACGGCGACGAGGCCGTCGCCCGCGGATTCGACGTGCAGCACCCGCGCGCGCTCGACGAGGGCGCCCGCGGGATAGGTGACGCGGGTGTCGTGCACCGGAAGGGTCATCGGGGTGCGCTCAGTCGTCGGCGCGGCCGAGCACGTGGAACGGGATCGCGAGCGCGAGCGCCACGGCGATGATGCCGGAGAAGAAGGTCGCCGCCTCGAAGCCGGCCACCTCGGGGGCGATGCTCATGACCCACATGCCGAAGACGAAAAATGCCATGGCGATGATGGTGGCGACGACGTTCACAACGACCTCCAGTGTGCGTTGGCGACGTTCGCCGCCCTCGCAAGTCTAGCCAAACGCGCCGCGGTCAGTCGGGGACGGGGCCGAGCCACGCGTTCGCGACCGTGGCGTGCGCCGACTCGTCGTCGGAGGGATGGAAGATGCCCGCGAGCACGTCGCGGTAGAGCCGGCCGAGCTCCGAACCGGCGAAGTAGCTCGACCCGCCCGCCACCCGCACCGCCTGGTCGACGACGTGCTTCGCAGTCTCGGTGGCGCGCACCTTCACCCCGACGAGCTTCGGGAACCAGGCGGCGCCGTGGTCGACGAGTCCGTCGAGGTCGCGCGCGACGGCCTCGAGCTGCGGCGGCACGGCGTCGTAGGCCAGTGCGGCGTCGGCGACCCGCCAGCGGACGTCGGGGTCGTGCGCGAGCGGGCGCCCGTCGTACTTCATCGAGGTGCGCCGGTGCGCCGCGGCGACCGCGAGCTCGAGGGCCCGCGCACCGATGCCCGTGTACACCGACGCGAGGAGCAGTTCGAAGTTCGCGAAGATGCCGAAGACGAGGAGGTCGGCGTTCGGGCCGGGGTCGAGGCGGCGCACGATGCGGTCGGCGGGGGCGTATGCGCCGTCGAGCACCGTCGTGCGGCTCTGGCTGGCCCGCATGCCCATCGTGTTCCAGTCGTCGAGGATCCGGACGTCGGGGTCCTCGCGGTCGATGAAGCCGTAGACGAGCTTCGGGGCGTCGGGCGAGACGCTGTCGAGGCCCATCGTGCCGAGCCTCGTCCAGGCCGGCGAGAGCGAGGTGAAGATCTTGCGACCCGAGTAGCGGTAGCCGCCGTCGGGTTGCGGTTCGGCCGTCGAGCGCGAGCCGAAGAGCATGAGGTCGTTGCCGGCTTCGCTGATGCCGAAGCCGAAGATCTCGCCCGCCCCGGCCTCGCGAAGGACGAACTCGAGCGAGTCGTCGCCGCGGTCGCGGAGCACCTTCGCGACGCCCGTCCACACGAGGTGCATGTTCACCGCGAGGGCCGTCGCCGGCGCGGCACCCGCGAGTCGCTGCTGCGCACGCACCACGTCGAGCGTCGACCAGCCGAGGCCGCCGAACTCGACCGGCACGAGCGCGGTGAGGTAGCCCGCGGCGCGCAGTTCGGCGAGGTCGTCGTCGAAGAACGTGTTGTCGCGATCGGACTCCGCGGCCCTCGCCCGGAACCGCTCCAGCAGCTCGTCGCCGAGCAGGGACTCTGGCGTCGGGGAGTTCGTCGTCGTGGACTCTGGCGTCGGGTTCTCGGTCGTCGCGCTCACGTCGCCAGACTACGCCCGGCGCTCGTCGTCGGGGGAGGGCGCGGGGGCCTGCGGATCGGCCGGGGGCGACGCGGACGTCGCCCGACGGCGACCGCGGGTCGCGAGCACCACCACGAGCACGACGATCGCCGCCAGCACGAGCAGCACGGCGATCCACGGCAGCAGCACGCCGATCGCGACGCCGAGTGCCGAGGCGAACCCGACGAGGGCCGCCCATCCCGCCGCCAGCCCGCTCCAGAAGTCGTCGGGCGCAGTGTCGGGGGCCGTCTCGACCGTGATCAGCTCGACCGTGAGCGTCGAGTAGTCGACCTGGTCGACGAGCCAGTCGCGCTGCTGCGTGAGGCTGTCGAGCTCGGCCTGCCGGGTCGTCAGCTCCGACTCGATCGCGATGAGATCCGTGATCGTCTCGGCCTGCGCGAGCAACTGCTCGAGGCGGTCGACGGAGGCGCCGAGGGCCTCGATGCGCGCGTCCAGGTCCTTCCGCTGCGCGGTGACATCCGATTCGTTCATCGTGACCCCGTTGACGTCGCCGAAGCCGCGGAGCTCGTCGACGACCGCGTCGAGCTCGTCGGCCGGCACGCGGAGGACGAGCTCGGCCCGCGGCGAGGACGAGCCCGAGCCGGGCTGCTCGGTGCGGCTCTCGACCCGCCCGCCCGCGTCGCCGGCGAGCTCCGCCGCCTCCTCGGCCGCGGCGAGCGGGTCGTCGACGGTGATCGACATGCGACCCGTCGTGATGACGCTCTGGGACGCCGTCGCGCCCTCGTCGCCGTCGCCGGCGGCCTCGTCGGCGGACTGCCCGGATTCGCCGCCCTCCGCGGGCATCGGCATCGCCGGTTCGGGGACGCCGGAGTTCTCGCTGCCCGAGCCCATCGAGCACCCGGCGAAGAGCAGAACGGTGAGCGCGGCGGCCGCGGCCGCGGGGAGGAGTCGTCTCATGCGGTCAGGCTACGACCGGCGTCGGAGCCGATGTCTGGACGCCCGCTGGGAGTCGGGTCACGATCGGATTGCGGCCGTGACCAGCCTGTTACCGGGCCGTGATCACGCCGTGACCCAGGCGTGACCGGGCCGCGACGGAGCGGGCGCGATCAGTCGTCGTCGGGGTCGCGACCGGTGCGCTCGCCGCTCTCGAGCGCGGCGATCTCGGCGAGGTCGCCGAGACGCAGCTCGAAGTCGAAGACGTCGAGGTTCTCGCGGATGCGCTCGGGCGAGGACGCCTTCGGGATGACCACGTTGCCCAGCTGCACGTGCCAGCGGAGCACGATCTGCGCCGGGGTGCGACCGTGCCTGGCCGCGAGCCCGGCCAGCACCGGGTCCTCGAGCACCCGTCCGCGCGCGAGCGGCGACCACGCCTCGGTGAGGATGCCGTGGGCGAGGTCGAACGCGCGCAGCTCGGTCTGGGGCAGCCACGGGTGCAGCTCGACCTGGTTGACGACGGGGGCGACGCCGGTCTCGCCGATGATCCGCTCGATGTGGTGGGCGTGGAAGTTCGCGACGCCGATGGAACGCACCCGGCCCTCGTCGCGGAGCCGGACGAGCGCGCGCCACGTGTCGACGTAGCGGTCGGTCGACGGCACCGGCCAGTGGATGAGGAGGAGGTCGAGCCGCTCGAGACCGAGGCGCGCCATCGATGCGTCGAACGCGCGCAGGGCCTCGTCGTAGCCGTTGTCGTCCTTCCAGACCTTGCTCGTGACGAAGAGCTCCTCGCGCGGCACCGGCGCCGCGCGCACCGCCTCGCCGACCTCCCGCTCGTTGCCGTAGAAGGCTGCGGTGTCGAGGTGGCGGTACCCGGCGTCGATCGCCTCGAGGCTGAGTCGCGTCGCGTCGGCGGCCGGCACCTTGTAGAGGCCGTAGCCGAGCTGGGGGATGGCCGCGCCGTCGGCGAGCGGCAGCAGCGGAGCGGGATCGAGGTTTCGTGACATCCTGCCGGTTTCTAACTCGGTTGCAGCGGCACCGGTTCGGTGTCGGGGATCGGGCTCGCATCGCGGCCGCGGAGATCGGGGTGCCATCGCCGGGCGAGCGCCGGCACGAGGAAGCCGAGGAACGCGAGCCCCGTCGCCGCCCAGAACGCCCCCTGGGCGCCGTAGCCGTCGATGAGGAAGCCCGCGAGCGCCGAGCCGAGCGCCGCGCCGATGAGCTGGCCCGTGCCGACCCAGCCGTAGGCCTCGGCCGTGTCGGAGAACTTCACGCTCGCCGAGACGATGGCGAAGAGCACCGCGAGCGCGGGGGCGATGCCGATGCCGGCGATGAACAGGGTGATCGAGAGCCACCAGAAGTCCATGACGAACGCGGCGAGGGCCGTGCCCACGAACACGATGAACATGCGGCGGGCCGTCGACCACGGGCCGATCGGCACATGGCCGAGGAAGAGCCCGCCCGCGAGCGAGCCGACCGAGAAGATCGCGAGCACGATGCCCGCCTCGGCGCCGTCGTGCCCGAACACCGCCACGACGCCGGCCTCGATCGCGGCGCACGCCCCGATGAGGAGGAAGCCAACCACCGTCGCGAGCAGGACGGGCGGCCGGGTCAGCACGACGCCGAGCTTCCGCTTCGAGCGCGGGATGCGCACGCGCCCGAGCTCGGGGGAGGAGATGAACCAGGCGCCGCCGACGACCATGATCGCGGCGGCGAGCAGGATGCCCCAGACAGTGCCGATCTGCGTCGAGACGAAGGTGGTGACGACGGGGCCCACCACCCAGATGATCTCCTGCGCGGAGGCGTCGAGCGAGAACAGCGGCGTGAGCTGGCGCGAGTTCACCATCTTCGGATAGATGGTGCGCACGGCGGGCTGCACGGGCGGGGTCGCGAGCCCGGCCACGAATCCGACCGCCATGTAGAGGGGCACGGTGAGCGGCAGCACGGCGATCGCGACCACCCCCGTCACGCAGACGACGAGGGTGATGATGAGCACGGGGCGCATGCCGAAGCGGCCCATCAGGCGGCTCGTGAAGGGGCCGGCGATGGCCTGGCCGATCGACGTCGCCGCGAGGACGAGGCCGGCCGCGCCGTACGAGCCCGTCTGCTGCTCGACGTGGAGGAGGAAGGCGAGCGAGAGCATCCCGAACGGGAAGCGCGCCGTCAGCTGGGCGGCGATGATGCGTGCGACGCCCGAGGTCTTCAGCAGTTCGGAGTAGCTTCCCACAGTGCGCCCAGCCTATCGATCGCTCGGCGCTGTGCGAGGACGCGCGCTGAAAGTACGGAATCTTGCGTCTCATCGGCGCAGAACGCGCGATTCCAATCGCCGCCGAATCGTGATCCGCAGAGATGCATGCGTGGTGCTCGCCGTGGTCTAGGCTCTCTCCGTACGGCGACGGAGCCCTGCGATTGCGCTCAGCCGTCTTGTCCCAAAATGATCGCGTGACGACAGAGGTACCAACATGAACATCCGCCGACTTCTCCTGCCGGCCGCCGTCGCATCCGCCGCGGCCCTGCTCTTCACTGGCTGCGTCAACAACGCCGAGAGCGAGGGCGGCTCGACCGGGAGCGACGCCCCCGCCGCCTCGATCACGGCCGACGACGCCGCGGTCGCGCTGCTGCCCGCCGAGGTCAAGGACTCGGGCGTGCTGCGCATCGGCACCGACGCCGAGTACCCGCCCAACGAGTTCAAGGACGACGCGGGCAACCCGACCGGCTGGGGCGTCACCCTCGCCGAGGCGGTCTCCGCCAAGCTCGGCCTCGAGCCCGAGTGGGAGATCCTGAGCTTCGACAGCATCATCCCGCGCATCCAGGAGGGCGCGCTGGACATGGGCTCGTCGTCGTTCACCGACACGGTCGAGCGCCAGGCGTCGGTCGACTTCGTCGACTTCCTCAACGCGGGCAGCCTGTGGGCCGCTCCCGCCGGCAGCGACATCGACCCCGACGACGCGTGCGGCAAGACCGTCGCCGTGCAGTCGGGCACCATCCAGCACACCGACGAGCTGCCCGCCCGCAGCCAGGAGTGCGTCGACGCGGGCAAGCCCGCCATCGAGATCCTGCCGTTCGAGGGCCAGCCCGAGGTGACCAACGCCGTCGTCAACGGCAAGGCCGACGCCTTCTCGGCCGACCTGCCCGTCACGGGCGACGCGGTCGCCAAGCTCGACGGCCAGCTCGAGGCCGTGGGCGAGATGTTCGACGCCGCACCGTACGGCTTCGCCACCCAGAAGGGCGGCGAGATGACGAAGGCCGTGCAGGCCGCGCTGCAGTCGCTCATCGACGACGGCACCTACCTCGAGATCCTGACCGCCGCGGGCATCGAGTCGGGGGCCGTCGACGAGGCCGTCATCAACGGCGCCACCAACTGATCCGGGAAACGACCGCAGTCATGTCCGACATGCAGTCCCGGTCGGCGGGGTCCCAGACCCCGCCGGCCGGCACCGGAAGCGACACGCCGCCCGAGGCGATCAAGGCCATCAAGCTGCGACACCCGTGGCGCATCGTCCTCGCCGTCGTGCTCGTCCTGATCGTCGTCCTCTTCGTGGTCGACGCCGCCGTCAACCGGCCGGTGTACAACTGGCCCGAGGTCGGCAAGTACCTCTTCGACACGCGCGTCGTCGAAGCCGCGGGGTACACCCTCCAGCTGACCGTCTACTCGATGGTCATCGCCATCGTGCTCGGCGTGGTCCTCGCCGTCATGCGGCTCTCGCCGAACCCCGTCGTGAAGTCCGTGGCCTGGGTGTACCTGTGGCTCTTCCGCGGAACCCCGGTCTACGTGCAGCTCGTGTTCTGGGGCCTCGTCGGCGTCATCTACAAGACGATCGACGTCGGCATCCCGTTCTCCGAGCCGTGGTTCTCGCTCACGACGAGCGACCTGCTGAGCTACTTCGCACTCGCGATCATCGGCCTCGCGCTCAACGAGGCCGCCTACATGGCGGAGATCGTGCGCGCGGGCCTGCTCGCGGTCGACCGCGGCCAGGAGGAGGCGGCCACGGCGCTCGGCCTCGGCTGGTGGCACACCATGAGCCGGGTCATCCTGCCGCAGGCCATGCGCGTGATCATCCCGCCGACCGGCAACGAGGTCATCTCGATGCTGAAGACGACCTCGCTCGTCATCGCGGTGCCGTTCACGCTCGAGCTGTTCACGCGCACGCAGGACATCGCGGCGAAGACCTACCAGCCGGTGCCGATGCTGATCGTCGCCTCAATCTGGTACCTCGCGATCACCTCGGTGCTCATGGTCGGCCAGTACTACCTCGAGAAGCACTACGCGAAGGGCGTCGACCAGCGCCCCGCCCCGCAGAAGCCGACCGTCGAGACCAGTGCGGTCGCCGCGGTCGACGCGGGCGTCGATCTGGGCGCGGTGCCGCCCAAGAACCGCCCGGGAGGAGGCGCATGAACGCCGCGGAGACCCCCATGGTGAAGGCCGAGGCGGTGTCGAAGGCCTACGGCTCGAACACCGTGCTGCGGTCGATCTCGCTCGAGGTGAAGCGGGGCGAGGTGCTCTGCCTCGTCGGTCCGTCAGGCTCCGGCAAGTCGACCTTCCTGCGCTGCATCAACCACCTCGAGACGGTGAGCGCCGGCCGCCTGTCGGTCGACGGCCAGCTCGTGGGCTATCGCCAGCACGGCGACAAGATCTACGAGCTGCACCCGAAGGACGCCGCGAAGCAGCGTCGCGACATCGGCATGGTGTTCCAGCGCTTCAACCTCTTCCCGCACATGACGGCGGTCGAGAACGTGATGCTCGCGCCGACACTGCTGAAGAAGAAACTGCCGAAGGCGCAGCTGAAGGCGCGTGCGCTCGAACTGCTCGCACGCGTGGGCCTCGCCGAGCGCAGCGACTACTACCCGTCGCAGCTGTCGGGCGGCCAGCAGCAGCGTGTCGCGATCGCCCGGGCGCTCGCGATGGAGCCGAAGCTCATGCTCTTCGACGAGCCGACCTCGGCGCTCGACCCCGAGCTCGTGGGCGAGGTGCTCGAGGTCATGAAGGAGCTGGCGAAGAGCGGCATGACGATGATCGTCGTGACGCACGAGATGGGCTTCGCCCGCGAGGTCGCCGACACGCTCGTCTTCATGGACGGCGGCGTCGTCGTCGAGTCGGGCGACCCGCGCGAGGTGCTGTCGAACCCGCAGCACCAGCGCACCCGCGCCTTCCTCTCGAAGGTGCTCTGACCCGAGCAGGATCGGACGAGCCCGGTGGAGCAGGCGATCGCGCCCGCCCCACCGGGCTCTACGATTGAGGGGTGAATCGACAGAGCGTCCCGTCGCCCGCCGGCCCGTCGTCGGCCCCGCCGACCACGGCCGGCGCAGTGGCCGCCTTCCTCGTCGACGCCGTGCTCGTCGTCCTGTTCGTGATGATCGGCCGCCGCAGCCACGCCGAAGGCGTCGACCTCGCGGGCATCTGGCAGACCGGGTGGCCGTTCCTCGCGGCGCTCGCCGTGGGATGGCTCGTCTCGCTCGCCTGGCGCCGACCGCTCGCGCTCTGGCCGACGGGCGTCGTCGTCTGGGCCGTGACCGTCGCCGGCGGCATGGCGCTCCGTGCCGCCTCCGGCCGGGGCACCGACCCCGCCTTCATCGTGGTCGCCACGGTGACGCTCGCGGTCTTCCTGCTCGGCTGGCGCGCGATCGAGGGGCTGCGCGCCCGTCGGCGTGCTGCGCGCGCGGCGGCGGAGGCCGAGGCGAACGGCGCATCGGCCGCACCGTGAACCCGATCGAGTGGCTCTTCGACGCCCAGCTCGTCATCGGCGACCAGGTGATCCTCTGGCGCGAGATCGTCGGCAACCTGTTCGGGCTCGCGAGCGCCCTCGGCGGCCTGCGGCGCAAGGTGTGGGCGTGGCCGGTCGGCATCGTCGGCAACGCGCTGCTCTTCACGGTCTTCATGGGCGCCGTCTTCGACACCCCCAACCCGGTCAACCTGCTCGGGC
This sequence comes from Agromyces sp. NPDC058126, assembly GCF_042884595.1. Classification (NCBI taxonomy): domain Bacteria; kingdom Bacillati; phylum Actinomycetota; class Actinomycetes; order Micrococcales; family Microbacteriaceae; genus Agromyces; species Agromyces sp. NPDC058126. The sequence goes on from NZ_JBHVTS010000005.1 coordinate 21,394, forward strand.
AGGCCGGACGGCAGCTGATGTTCATCTGCGTCTCGATCTACGGCTGGGTGCAGTGGTCCCGTCACCGCAACGCGGCGGAGGGCGCGTCGGCGGTCGATCCGCGATGGGCGAGCGGCCGTGAGCGGCTGCTGCTCGTGGGGCTCCTCATCGGCGGCACGCTCGTGCTCACCCCGATCTTCCGCGCGCTCGGCTCGTTCGAGCCGGTATGGGCCGACGCCTGGATCTTCATGGGGTCGCTCCTCGCGACCTGGGGCATGGCGAAGGGGTGGACGGAGTTCTGGCTCATCTGGGTCGCCGTCGACATCGTCGGCGTGCCGCTGCTCGTCTCGGCCGGGTACTACGCCTCGGCCCTGATGTACCTGTTCTACGGCGCGTTCACGCTGCTCGGCTTCTTCACCTGGATGCGCGTGCAACGGCGTCGCGCCGAGTCGCTCGCCGACCCGGCCTGAGGGCGCGGTCGGTCGGGGGCGCGAACCTCACCAGGCGGCGGGCACCCGGTCGAGCACCGACCAGACGGCGGCGCTGAGCTCGGGATGGTCCAGCGCGATGCCGCGCAGGAGGTCGAACTCGAAGCGGGCGGCCTCGCCCTGACGCGCGGCGGGGTGGTAGGCGCGCGAACGCGCCGGACCCCACTCCTCCGAGCGGAGGCGGTCTTCGCGAAGGGTCGCGACGACCTGTTCGTCGACCGAGGGAAGTTCGGGCAGGAACTCCCACGGGTCTTCGCCGAGCCGGCAGCGCAGTTCGATGAGCGCGGCGAGTTCGTCGCGCGCGTCTCGACGCAGGCGTTCGAGCGCCGGTGCCGGTGTCTCTGCCATTGTGCGACCTCCCCTCGCTGCCACGATCGTACGCCCACGCTACGCGCAGCGTGTGACGCTCGGGTTACGGGGCGCAATCCAGGATGTCGCGCAGATGACGCCTGTGTGACGTGCGTCGTGCGTCGGCATGCCGCGCCGGGTTTGAATGGGCGTCGCGGGCGATCGGCGTCCGCGGTGAACGGAGGCACGCCATGGCCGAGGTGCTCATCCTGCACGGCTGGCAGAACCGTCGGCCCGAAGGGCACTGGCAGCGCTGGCTGGCCGACGAGCTGCGCGGGCTCGGCCACGAGGTGCGGTACCCGCAACTGCCCGACCCAGACGCTCCCGATCGCGCGGACTGGCTCGCCGCGCTCGACGCCGAACTGCGCGGCGCCGACCCCGAGCAGCTCACGATCGTGGCCCACAGCCTCGGCTGCCTGCTCTGGGTCGCGCACGCCCGGGCGCGGGCCGCTGCGGGCCTCGGCGACGTCGTCGCGCGGCGGGTGCTGCTCGTCGCGCCGCCCTCCGACGCGGTCGTGACGGCGATCCCCGAGCTCGCGTCGTTCGCGACGACGAGCGGTGCGGCCGACGAGCAGGCCGCGCTCGAGGTGATCGCCGCGCTGGCTGCGGCGAGCGAGGAGCCCCCCGTCGTGGTCTCGGGCGACGTCGACGAGTACTCGCCGGTGGATGCCGAGGGGCTCGCGGCCCGATTCGGCCTCGAACGGATCGTCGTCGAGGGCGGCGGCCACCTCACGATCGACGACGGCTTCGGACCGTTCCCGCTCGTCCTCGACCTCGTCGAGGCGACCGGCGCCGTGCGCCGGCCTCCGCACGCTCCCGCGCGCTGCGCTTGAATGGTCGGGTGGAACCCGCACCCAGCCCCGAACTCCTCGCCCGGCTCGCCGCCGACCTCCGTCGCGCCGACTACACCGTCGACGCCCTCGACGCGCTCTGGGGCGACGACGCGGCCGCCGCCCTGCACCGGGGCGAGCGTGTTCCCGCACGGCGTGTGCTCGACGCCCGCCGGGGCGAGCACGGGGCATCCGCACCGCTCGCGGCGCTCGCCGAGCTCTTCGTGCTCGGGCTCCCGGTGCCCGCCGCCGAGGCGGCGGAGGCGCTCGCGACCCTCGGTGTCGACGGCGCCGTCGAGCTCGGGCTCGTGCGGGAGTCGGGTGGGCAGGTCGCCGCGGCCCTCGACCTGCGCCCCTACGCCTTCGCCGACGAGCGCGGATCGGCCCTGTGGTGGATCCTCTCGGACCTCGGCGAGCTCGCACTCGGTCACGCTCTCGGCGAGCACCACGTGCTCGGCGTCGGCGGCGCCTCGACGACGCTCTCGGGCCTCATGCTGCCGACTCGGGCGAAGCGCGTGCTCGACCTCGGCACCGGCTGCGGGATCCAGGCCATGCACGCCTCGCGGTTCGCCGATGGGGTCGTCGCGACCGACATCTCCGAGCGGGCGCTCGCGCTCGCCCGCATGAACCTGCTGCTCAACGGTATCGAGGGCGTCGAGCTGCGCCTCGGCAGCCTGTTCGATCCGGTCGCGGGGGAGCGCTTCGACCGCATCGTGTCGAACCCGCCGTTCGTGATCACCCCGCGCACCGAGGGCGTGCCCGAGTACGACTACCGCGACGGCGGGATGGTGGGCGACGCCCTCGTCGAGGCGGTGGTGCGGGGCGCGGCCGAGCACCTCGAGCCGGGCGGCATCGCGCAGCTCCTCGCGAACTGGGAGTACCGGGCCGGCGACGGCGAAGACGCCGACGGCCTGGCCCGCGCGGTCGCCTGGACCGACGGCCTCGAGCACTGGATCGTCGAGCGCGAGGTGCAGTCGGTCGCCGAGTACGCCGAGACCTGGATCCGCGACGGCGGCACCCGCCCCGGCACGCCGGCGTTCGACCGGCTCTACGACGCCTGGCTCGACGACTTCGAGGCGCGCGGCGTCGAGCACGTCGGATTCGGCTACGTGCTGCTGCGCCGACCCGACGTGCAGGGGGATGCCGCGCCGACCGCGCCGCTCGCGCGGGCCGAGCGCCGCCACGGCCCGCTCGGCACCGATGCGGCCGCCCTCGGCGGGCACCTCGCGGCCGTCCTCGCCGCGCACGACCGCCAGGCGCGGGTGAGCGATGTCGAGCTCGGACTGCTGCGGTTGCGCGTCGCCGGCGACGTCACCGAGGAGCGGCACTACTGGCCGGGCGACGAGGACCCCACTGCGATGCTGCTGCGGCAGGGCGGCGGCTTCGGTCGCACGGTCTCGCCCGGCACGGGCCTCGCCGCCCTCGTCGGCGCCTGCGACGGCGAGCTCGCGGTCGGGGCGATCGTCGCCGCGCTCGCCCAGCTGCTCGAGGTCGACGAGTCGGCGCTCGCCGCAGAACTGCTGCCCGCCGTGCGCGAGCTCATCGACGACGGGATGCTGCTGCTGCCCGACTCGTGATCGGGCACGGAGCAGCCGCCCGCGACCCCGGAGGCCTGATCAGACGGTGCCTGCGGGCGGCCAGACGCCGATGATGAGCGCCATCACGATGACCGTCACGAGTTCGTGCGCGATGTTCAGGATGGTGAGGCCGGGCGGGCGACCCTCGAAGGCGTCGTGCGTGATGAAGCGCGCCGCGGTGAACCCCGCCCAGAGCATGAGGCCCGTCATCATCGTGATGCCGAGGTAATTGCCCCCGAGCGCCGTCCACGCGATCTGCGCCGCGATCGCGAGCACCCACGCCGAGATGAAGCTCACGATGAGCGTCGTGAGGATCGGGCCGACGGCCCCGCGGTCACCCGAGTCGTCGACCTTCGCGACCCGCATCCAATAGTTGCCGAAGACCTTCGGGGTGTACCAGACCGAGCCGACGAGCATCGTCGAGAGCGTCGCGATGACGACCGCCCAGTAGTTGACCTCCACGAGCATCGCGGCCTCCCGGCGCTTGTGCGGCCCGGCGGGCCGGAATGCTCCGCAGTCTAGACCCGAGGGGCGGCGCAGCGGGGTATTGTCGTGGTCGCAGATCGAAAGCGAGCCCATGCCCGACTCCCCGCTCTCCGACTCACCGTACGAGGTGCTCGGCGTCGCCTCCGACGCGGATGCCACGGAGCTCCGTGCGGCGTATCGGCGTGCGCTGCGCGTGGCCCACCCCGACACCGGCGGCGACCCGGCCCGCTTCCACGCGGTGCAGCGCGCCTGGGCGCTCGTCGGCACGCCCGCCGCGCGCGCGGCGTTCGACCGGGGTTCGGGCGGCGTCGCGGCGCCCACCCGTGCGACGTGGGCGCCCGCCCCGCCTCGGCCGCGGCACGACTCGCGCCCGCTCGCCCGCTCGTACGGCCACCCCGGCGGGCTCTCCCGCGAGCGGTACCTCGCGCTGATCCGCGAATGGGTGGGCCGCGGCGTGCCGCTGACAGACCCGTACGACCCCGCGCTCGTGCGCAGCGCCCCCCGCGACATCCGGCATGTGCTCGCCGACGCGCTCGCCGAGGAGGCGACCGCGCGCTCGCTCTCGACGCTCGGCATCGCGTACACGATCTGGCACGACCTCGCGACGAACGCCGCGGGCCCCGGGCTCCCGCCGAAGCTCGACCACCTCGTGCTCGGCCCGACGGGGCTCTTCGCGATCCAGTCCGAGGACTGGGGCGGCCCGGTGGCGCTGAAGCGCGGCGAGCTCGTGGGCGAAGCGCTCGCGGGCGAACGGCCGATCCGGGCGCTGGCCGCACGGGCGAAGGCCATCGGCAAGGCCGCGAAGGTCAGGCCGACGGCGCTCGTCGTCGTCGTGCCCGACCAGTTCGCGGCGGAGCCGATCGAGTTCGGCGGAACGAATCGCGGCGCGGTCGTCGCGCTCGTGCGCAGCTCGCGCCTCGCGAGCGCGGTGCGCGAGGGGCTGCCGGGTTCGGCGCACCTCGGCGGCACCGAGGTGATGGAGGTCCGATCGCGGCTCCAGGCCGTCGTGCGCTTCGCCTGATCCCGCACTGTGCCGGGCACTGCCCGGTTCGTCGTCGCGGGGGTCGGCGGTGTTGGATGGAGGCATGCCTGCTGCCACGACCGTGACCCCGACCGACGCCTACATCGAGGACTTCGCCGCTTTCGTGCAGGCCTCGCCCTCGTCGTACCACGCGGCCGCCGAGGTCGCCAGGCGCCTCGAGGCCGCCGGATTCGACCGCCTCGACGAGACCGCGGAGTGGCCCGCGGCCCCGGGCCGCCGGGTCGTTGTGCGCGACGGTGCCGTGATCGCGTGGGTGCACCCCGAGGGCGCCGGCCCGGTGACGCCGTTCCGCGTCCTCGGCGCGCACACCGACTCGCCGTCGTTCAAGCTCAAGCCGAACCCCTCCACCACGGGCGACGGCGTGCTGCAGGCGGGGGTCGAGGTCTACGGCGGGCCGCTGCTCAACTCGTGGCTCGACCGCGAACTCGAACTCGCGGGGCGCATCGCCACCGACGACGGCGAGCTGCACCTCGTGCGCACCGGGCCGATGCTGCGCATCCCGCAGCTCGCGATCCACCTCGACCGCGAGGTGAACAAGGGCCTCACCCTCGACAAGCAGCGCCACACGCAGCCCGTCTGGGGCGTCGTCGGCGGCGAGGACGCCGACCTCCTCGCGGAGCTCGCCCGGTTCGCGGGCGTGCCCGGCGCGACGATCGTCGGGCACGACGTGCTCGTCGCCGACACCCAGGCGCCCGCGCGCTTCGGGCGTTCGGGCGAGCTGTTCGCCTCCGGCCGCATGGACAACCTCAGCTCGGTCTACGCCGGCCTGGTGGCGCTGCTCGCCGCCCCGGTCGACGGTGGGCATGTCAGTGTGCTGGCAGCCTTCGACCACGAGGAGCTCGGCTCGGAGTCGCGCTCGGGGGCGAGCGGCCCGATGCTCGAGGACGTGCTCGTGCGCATCGCCGCGGGCCTCGGTGCCGGCGACGACGAGCGCCGCCGCGCGTTCGCCGCGTCGTGGATCCTCTCCTCCGACGCCGGCCACGCCGTGCACCCCAACTACCCTGAGCGGCACGATCCCGCGAACCGTCCGGTGCTGGGCGGCGGGCCCCTGCTGAAGCTCAACGCGAACCAGCGCTACGCGAGCGACGCCGTCGGCTCCGCGCTGTGGTCGGGCGTCTGCCGACAGGCGGGCGTGCCGACCCAGCCGTTCGTGTCGAACAACGCGATTCCCTGCGGCTCGACGATCGGTCCGCTCGCCGCGACCCGGCTCGGCATCCGCACGGTCGACGTCGGGGTGCCGCTGCTCTCGATGCACTCGGCCCGCGAGCTCGCGCACGTCGACGACCTCGCCGCGCTCGGGGCCGCCGTGACGGCGTTCTTCGCGCCCGCCTGAGCTCTGTCGGGCGCGCTCGGCGCCGTCCCGCCGCACTGGCCGGATCTTGCGGCGGAATGGCGCGATTTTCCCGCAGTCCGTGGCACGGGGGCTGGCAGTCTGGGCGCATGACCGAACTCACCGCCTCCGTCGCCCCGGCCGCTCCCGTCGCCACCGCGCTGTTCGACACCGTCGCCTCGCCCGAGACGGCGATCGCGCACTTCGCGGCCCGCCTCGCGGTCGAGGCGGACGTCTCGGACGTCGCCGCGGCGCTCGCCGACGGCGGCTCCGGGTTCGTGCTCGTCGACACGCGCAGCGACGAGGCGTGGGCGCAGGGTCACGTGCCCGGGGCCGTGCACCTGCCCCGCCGCAGGATCGCCGAGGAGGGCAGCGCGCTCGTCGGGCCGGGCACGGCGGTGGTCGTCTACTGCTGGGGTCCGGGATGCAACGGGGCAACGCGCGCGGCGCTCGAGTTCGCCCGACTCGGTCACCCCGTGAAGGAGATGATCGGCGGCTTCGAGTACTGGGTGCGCGAGGGCTTCGCCTACGAGACGGCCGAGGGGTTCGCGCAGCTCGCGCCCGACCCGCTCACGAACGTCGGCCGCGCCGGACTCGGCGGATCGCCGGTCGCCGGTGCCGGGGGCATCAGCTGCGACTGCTGACCGCCGCCGAAACCGCACAGACCACTCGTCACCCTCACCGGGCCCGACCGGGACTTCGCGCTCAGGCGAGGGTGACGAGCGGCGCCTCGGGGTCGGCGAGCCACTCCTCGAGCGAGCCGTCGTACACCGCCGCGGGGTGGCCGGCGCGACGCAGCGCGAACGCCGTGCCCGCGGCCGCGATGCCCGCGCCGCAGTAGACGATGATCGGGGCGGCACCGCCACCGGTGGCCGGGACGAGTCGCTCGGCGAGCTCGTCGCCGGCGAGGGCCCGGCGGGTCTCGGGCGCCACGACGGAGCCGACGGGCACGTTCACGCTGCCGGGGATGTGCCCGGGCCGCGGACGGCGCCCCGTCTCGCCGCGGAAGTCGGCGGGCGGCAGCGCGCAGACGAGGACGCCCTCGGTCTCTCCCACGACGACGCGACGCACCTCGTCGCGGTCGGCCCAGAACCCGGCGCGGGCGTCGAGCCGTAGCTCGCCCGCCGTCCGCGGTGTACGGAACCCAGTCTCGAGCTCGCGGCCCTCGGCGCGCCACGCCGTGAGCCCGCCGTCGAGCACGGCGACGTTCGCGAAGCCGGCCGAGCGCAGCAGCCACCAGAACCGCGCGGCCCAGTGCCCGATCGAGGTGTCGTAGACGACGACCGCCGTCCCGTCGTCGATGCCGAGCGCTCGCGCCGCCCGGGCGAGGCGCTCGAGGCCGGGACGGGTGAAGGTGTGCGGGCCCGGCTCGGAGAGCTCGTCGATGAGGTCGGCGAAGACGGCGCCGGGCACGTGGCCCTCGATGAGGTGGTCGTCGAGGCCGCTCACCCAGCGGAACCCACCGGGGGTCTCGACCCCGAGCACGGTGGCGTCGACCACGACGAGCCGCTCGTCGTGCAGGTGGTCGGCGAGCCACGCGGTGGTGACGAGGTCGTCGGGAAGATCGAGGGGCGTGCGAGGTTCGGGCGTCGTCATGCCGTCACGGTATCCGCGGAGCCGTGCGGCGTCGACGGGCCGTGACACGAGCCGTCACGGGGCGCAGCATCACGTCACGTCAGGTCACGCTGACGGTGTCAGACGGCGGAACGGGGTCAGCGCAGCGGGCCCCTGCGGCTCTCCAGCCACATGGTGTGCTCGCGCAGGCCGTTGCGCACGGCGGCCTTGATGATCAGGTAACCGATCCACAGCATCAGCGCGAGGACGGCGAGGTAGATCACCAGGCCGATGACGAGGCCGATGAGGCCGGCTCCGTAGAAGAAGGACGGGTCGAGCGTCGGGTCGCTTTCCATGCAGAAACTTTGACAGAAGCGTCGCGTCGCCGGGAGAGTCCCCCTCCGGGGGACACGCGGCCCGTCAGCACTCGATGACGTTCACCGCGAGGCCGCCCTCGCTCGTCTCCTTGTACTTCGTCATCATGTCGATGCCGGTCTGGCGCATCGTCTCGATCACGGTGTCGAGCGACACGAGGTGGGTGCCGTCGCCGTGCAGCGCGAGACGTGCGGCCGAGACGGCCGTCGACGCCGCGATCGCGTTGCGTTCGATGCACGGCACCTGCACGAGCCCCGCGACGGGGTCGCAGGTGAGTCCGAGGTGGTGCTCCATCGCGATCTCGGCGGCGTTCTCGATCTGACCCGGCGTTCCGCCGAGCACGGCGCACAGCCCGCCCGCGGCCATCGCGCAGGCGGAGCCGACCTCGGCCTGGCAGCCGCCCTCGGCGCCCGAGATCGAGGCGTTCTTCTTCACGAGGCTCGCGATGGCCGAGGCGGTGAGCAGGAAGCGGCGGATGCCCGCGGCATCCGCACCGGGGACGAAGCGCAGGTAGTAGTGGCCGACCGCGGGGATGATGCCGGCCGCGCCGTTCGTCGGCGCGGTGACGACCCGCCCGCCCGAGGCGTTCTCCTCGTTGACGGCGAGGGCGAAGGCGTGCAGCCACTCGGTCGAGGTGTCGCGCTGGTGCACGGCCTCGATCTCGTCGTGGTCGTACGCCTCGAGGCGACGGCGCACCTCGGGGGCGCGGCGCTTCACCTTGAGCCCGCCGGGCAGGGTGCCCTCGGTGTCCAGGCCGTGCGAGACGCACTCGGCCATCGCCGCCCAGATCGCGTCGAGGCCCTCGTCGATGCCGGCCTCGCCGTGCACCGCGACCTCGTTGTGACGGGCGATGTCGCAGAAGGAGACGCCGTGCTCCTCGCAGAGGGAGAGGAGTTCGGCGGCGTTCGAATAGGGGAGCGGATGGCGGAGGGCCTCCGCCTCGCTCGGGGCGTCGCCCTCGCGGCGGATGAAGCCGCCGCCGACCGAATAGTAGGTCTCCTCGGCGATCGGGAGCGGACCGTCGCCGAAGGCCTGCAGGGTCATCGCGTTCGGGTGGCCGGGGAGGCGTGTGCGGGGCTCGAGCGAGATGTCGCTCTGCCGCAACCGGATGGGCCGTCGGCCGAAGAGGAGCACCTCGGCGCCGTCGGGGCCGGCCTCGTCGAGCCGCGCCCACGCACCGCGCACGTCGTCGGGGTCGCAGTCGTGCGGCTCGAGGCCCGCGAGCCCCGCGACGACGGCGTCGGGGGTGCCGTGGCCGAGCCCGGTCGCGCCGAGCGAGCCGTAGAGCGAGCACGAGACACGGGTCACCGCACCGAGCGCACCCTGTTCGTCGAGCGCCTCGACGAACATTCGAGCCGCCCGCATGGGGCCGACGGTGTGCGAACTCGAGGGGCCGATCCCGATCGAGAAGAGATCGAGGGCAGAGACGAACGCTGTCACCCTTCAAGGCTACGCCGCTTCACGCGCACGGATGCCTCGGGGCATCGCAGATTCGTGCGTCGCGGGCCGATCTCGCGCACATCGTCGGCAGCATCCGCGACGGACGGGCCCGCCGACCGGCCGCCTAGGCTGGTTCACGATGACGAACGACACCGCCCGCACCTTCGTCGACGGCACGACCATCCGACCGATCCGCCCCGACGAGTCCGACGCGGAGGCGGCCGTGATCGTGCGCGCGTTCGCCGCCGGTCCGTATGGACACCTGCCGAAGAGCGCCGAGCGTGCCGCGTTCGAGGCCGACACGACCGGACGCGGCGCCGACGGGGCCGTGCTCGTCGCCGTCGATGCGGACGGCGTCGTCGTCGGCACGGCGAGCGTGCTGCGCGCGGGCAGCCGCTACTCGCGCGTCGCCCGGCCCGGCGAGGCCGAGGTGCGACTGATCTCGGTCGATCCCTCGGCGCAGGGTGCCGGGCTCGGCGCCGCGCTCACGCGGGCGAGCCTCGAGGCGGCGCTCGACTGGGGCGCCCCCGCGCTCGTGCTCGACACCGGGAGCCGCAACACGCGCGCGCAGGCGCTCTACGAGCGGCTCGGCTTCGTGCGCGACGCGGGCCGCGACGCAGTGGTCGGCGCCGACGTCGAGTCCGTCGTGTACCGCTTCCCGCTGCAGCGGCGCGACGACGTCGTGGTCCGCCTGATGCGCGACGACGAGGCCGACGCGGTCGCCGCGCTCGTCGAGCACGCGTACGCCGCCGACTTCGAGCTGAGCGCCGGGTACCGGGCCGACATCGTCGCGGTCGGCGAGCGGGCGCGCGACCACCGGGTGTGGGTCGCCGTCGACGCGACGACGGGCGACCTCCTCGGCACGGCCTCGACGCCTCGGGCGGGCGAGACCATGTCGCCCGTCGCGCGGGACGGCGAACTCGACTTCCGCTTCCTCGGTGTCGCGCAGGGCGTCAGGCGGCGCGGCATCGGTGAGGTGCTCGTGCAGCACGTGCTGCTGCTCGCCCGTATCCGGGGGCTCGATCGCGTGGTGCTCAACACCGGACCCGACATGCTCGCCGCGCAGCGGCTCTACGCCCGGCTGGGGTTCAGTCGGCTGCACGAGCGCGAGTTCACCTTCGTGCGGCCCGACGGGTCGAGCTTCCAGATGCTGGCCTACGGGCGCGACGCCCGGCTCGCCGCCTGACGCCTACACCGTCGGATTCGGGCCGACCCGCGACATCCAGTCGTCGGGGCGGTCGATCCGCTCGAAGCCGAACCGTTCGTAGAGCCCGTGGGCGTCGCCCGTGATGAGCAGCACCCGCTTCAGCCCGAGCGGGTCGAGCGTGGCGAGCACGAACTCCATGAGGGAGACGCCGATGCGCGCGCCCCGGCTGCCGGGGTCGACGATGACGTCGCACAGCCAGGCGAAGGTGACGCCGTCGGTGACGACGCGGGCGTAGCCGAGCTGTCGTCCGCTCGCACGGTCGTAGGCGCCGAAGTTCATCGAGCCGTCGATCGCCGCGTCCTGCGTCGCCCGCGGTCGGCCCTTGGCCCAATAGGCGTGCTCGGAGAGCCAGGCGTGCACCAGCGAGCGGTCGAGGCGTTCGGGGTCGGTCGAGAAGTCGAGTTCGAGCGGCATAAGACCCGAGCGTATCCCCGGCCGCGGAGGTGAAGGGGGGGCCTCGAAATGAGCAACTCGGGTTGACAAAGTACGAACAAGCAACCTAAGTTGCTTGTATGACCCCCACGCCGCCAGAACCGACCGGAACCGAGGCCGACGACCTCGCCGCCGTCGTGGCGCTGCGAGAGCTCGCCGACCGCCTCGAAGACGCCGCCGTCGAACGCGCCATGCGCACCGGCTGGAGCTGGAGCCAGGTGGCCGAGGCGCTGGGCGTCACCCGACAGGCCGTGCACAAGAAGCACCACCGGCGACTCGAGCTCGCCGGCATCGAACTGAGGAGGCGAAATGCCTGACCGCCTGAACGACGAGGCACTCGACCTGACCCTGAAGCAGGTCATCATCAGCGCGGTCGACGAGGCGACCCGCCGCGGTGCGCCGAGCGTCGAGGCCGAGCACCTGCTGCTCGCGATCGCCTCCGGCCACGATGCCGCCGGGCGCACGCTCGCCGCGTTCGGCCTCGACCGCGCCGGTGTCGACGCGGCCCTCCGCGGCGAACGTGAGCGATCGCTCCGCGCCGCCGGCATCGAGCCCGTCGCCGAGGAGCGGCTCCTCGCGACCCGGCAGTCGCGCCCGCGCTGGGGGGCGACGGTGCGCGAGGCGCTGCGGCGTGCCGACTTCTCGGTGCACCGCGGCCGTCGCCGCGCCGAGCGCGAACGTCTGGCCGTCGCCGACGCGCTCGTCGGCATCCTTCGCGCCGATCTCGGCACCGTGCCCCGTGCGCTCGCCTACGCAGGGGTCGACCGGGTCGCGCTCGTCGCGCAGCTCGAGAGGGTCTCGTCCGAGGGGGAGTCCTGACGATGGAGCGCCCGACGAGGTCGGCGGAGCGCCCCGTGATCGAGGTCGACGACCTGCGCATGCGCTACGGCACGGTCGACGTGCTGAAGGGCGTGTCCTTCGAGGTGCGCCGGGGCGAGGTCGTCGCCCTGCTCGGGCCGAACGGGGCGGGCAAGTCCACCACGATCGAGATCCTGGAGGGCCTGCGGGCACGCTCGGCCGGTCGAGTCGACGTGCTCGGCGTCGACCCCGCCCGCGGCGCCGAAGGCTGGCGAGCCGGGACGGGCATCGTGCTGCAATCCTGGCGGGACCACGCGAAATGGCGGGTCCGCGAGCTGCTCGCGTATCAGGGCTCGCTCTACGCCCGGTACGCCACCGAACGGATGCCCCGCCCATGGGACGTCGACGACCTGCTCGAGGCGGTCGGCCTCTCGGACAACGCCGGTCGGCGGCTCTCCTCGCTCTCGGGCGGCCAGCGGCGCCGTCTCGACGTGGCGGTCGGCCTCGTCGGGCGACCCGAACTGGTGTACTTCGACGAGCCGACCGCGGGCCTGGACCCGCAGGCGCGCCGGGACTTCCACGACCTGGTCCGTCGCGTCTCGCGCGAACTCGACATGACGGCGCTCATCACCACGCACGATCTCGCCGAGGCCGAGCTGCTCGCCGACCGCATCATCATCCTCACGCAGGGCCGGATCATCGCCGACGGCACCGCCGAGGAGCTGGCGCGAGAGATCGTGGGCGCCGACGAGGTGCGCTGGGTGCAGGGCGGCGACCGTCGCACCCGGTTCGTCGCCGACTCGACGGCGTTCGCGCGCGAGCTGCTGCTCGAGCACGGCACGGCGGTCAGCGCGCTCGAGATCCGTCGCGCGTCGCTGGAGGACACGTATCTGGCACTGGTCCGCGAGGCCGAGGCCGCCGCGATGACCGCGGACGAGCCCGAGTTGGAGGGGGCGGCGCGATGAGCACCGGAATCGCAGGAGTCCGCGCGGGGTTCGCGCGCGGCATGATCGAGCTCCGGCTCGCGTTCAGCGGCGCGGAGCTCGTCGGCCAGCTGCTCTGGCCGGTGGCCACGCTCGTCGCCGTCTTCCTCCTCCGCGACGTTCCGATCGGCCCCGACTACACGCTCGACACCTTCATCCTGCCGGGAGCGCTCGGCATGTTCGTGGCGCTCGGCATGCTGCTCGTCGTGCAGCAGCTCGCCGCCGACCGTGAGGACGGCTCCCTGCTGCGTGCGAAGGTCACCCCGAACGGCATCCGCGCCTACCTGATCGGCAAGCTCGTGCAGATCTCGGCGACGATCCTCGCCTACCTCGCGATCATCCTCCTCCCGGGGCTCGTCTTCGTCGACGGGCTCGACACCGGCCGGCCGGGTTCGTGGCTGACCTTCACGTGGGTCCTGGCGTTGGGCCTCGTCGCGACCCAGGCCGTCGGCGTCTTCGTCGGATCGTTCGTCTCGACCTCGCGAGGTGCAGGCTACGTCTCCCTGCCGGTCCTCGGACTCATCGCGATCTCGGGCATCTTCGCTCCGATCACCGCGTTGCCCGAGTGGCTGCAGTGGGTCGCGCAGGCGTTCCCCGTGTACTGGCTCGGCCTCGGCATGCGCTCGGCCCTGCTGCCCGACTCGGCGGCCGCGATCGAGCTCCACGGCTCGTGGCGACCGGTGGAGACGGCCGTGGTGCTCGGAGCGTGGAGCATCGTGGGACTCGTCCTCGCGCCGATCGTCCTCCGGCGGATGACCCGGCGCGAGTCGGGATCGCGCGTCGCCGCGCGTCGCGAGCGGGCCCTGCAGCGCCTCGGATAGGGCGGGCCCGCCCGCGTCGCGCCTAGCGCAGCGTCTTGCGGCTCGTGATCTGGCCCGTGTCGAAGCCGAGCAGGTGGAGCCCGCCGTGGAAACGGGCATGCTCGACCTTGATGCAGCGGTCCATGACGACGGTCAGACCCTGCTCCTCGCCCGAGTACGCGGCCTCCTGGTTCCAGATGCCGAGCTGCACCCAGATGGTCTTCGCGCCGACGGCGACGACGTCGTCGATGACGCTCGGGATGTCGCTGCCGCGGCGGAACACCACGACGATGTCGGGCACCTCGGGGAGGTCCTTCAGGCTCGCGTACGCCGGCTGCCCGAGGATCTCCGTCTCCATCGGGTTCACGAAGTAGAGCCGGTAGTCGCTCGACTGCTGCAGGTAGGTGCCCACGAAGTAGCTCGAGCGCTGCGGCTTCGGCGAGGCGCCGACGATCGCGACCGACTTCGCCGCGTTCAGGATGCGCAGGCGCGCCTTCGCGTCGGGGCCGACCCAGGTGCGCTGCGAGTGCAGGAGCTTCGCGAGGGGCGAGGAGGCGGGCAGCTCGCAGGAGAGGCCGTTCGCGAAGCGGACCGTCTCGAGCGAGTCGGTCGCGTTCTCCGCGGCGGCATCCGTGCTGAGGGTGTCGGTCATCGCGTGCCTCCGGTCGCGGCGCTGAGCGCCTGGTCGAGATCGTAGATGATGTCGTCGGCGTCCTCGATGCCGACCGAGAGCCGCACCACGCCGGGCGCGACGCCCGCGTCGACGAGCTGCTGCTCGGTGAGCTGCGCGTGGGTCGTCGAGGCGGGGTGGATGATGAGGGTCTTCGCATCGCCGATGTTCGCGAGGTGCGAGGCGAGGTTCACGTTCTCGATCAGCGCCTGGCCGACGGCGCGCCCGCCCTTCACCTCGAAGCTGAACACCGAGCCCGGCCCCTTCGGCAGGTACTTCTGCGCCCGCTCGAAGTGCGGGTGGTCGGGGAGGCCCGCCCACAGCACCCGCTCGATGCGCGGGTCCTCGGCGAGCCAGTTCGCGACGGCGCGGGCGTTGTCGATGTGCGCCTGGATGCGGTACGGCAGCGTCTCGACGCCCTGTGCGAGCAGGAACGCGGAGTGCGGCGCGAGCGAGGGGCCGATGTCGCGCAGCTGCTCGGCGCGGAGGCGCGTGAGGAACGCGTACTCGCCGAAGTTGCCCGACCACTCGAGGCCGCCGTAGCTCGGCACCGGCTGCCCGAAGAGCGGGAACTTCTCGGAGTGCCAGTGGAAGCGGCCCGACTCGACGACGACGCCGCCGAGAGTGGTGCCGTGGCCGCCGAGGAACTTCGTCGCCGAGTGGGTCACGAGGTCGGCGCCCCACTCGATCGGTCGGTTGAGGTACGGGGTCGCGATCGTCGAGTCGACGATGAAGGGGATGCCGTGCGCGTGCGCGACGTCGGCGAGCGCCTCGAGGTCGGCGATCTCGCCCGAGGGGTTCGCGATGGTCTCGACGAAGAGCGCCTTCGTGTTCTCCTGGATGGCGGCCGCGTAGTCGGCCGCGTCGGAGCTCGCCACGAACGTCGTCTCGACGCCGAAGCGGCGGAGCGTGACATCCAGCTGGGTGATCGAACCGCCATAGAGGTTCGCGCTGGCGACGATGTGGTCGCCGGCGCCCGCGAGCGAGGCGAAGGTGATGTACTGCGCCGAGAGGCCCGACGCGGTCGCGACGGCGCCGAGGCCGCCCTCGAGGCTCGCGACGCGCTCCTCGAAGCTCGCGACCGTCGGGTTCGCGAGGCGCGAGTAGATGTTGCCGTACTTCTGCAGCGCGAAGCGGGCCGCCGCGTCGGCGGTGTCGTCGAAGACGAACGCGCTCGTCTGGTAGATCGGCAGCGCGCGGGCGCCCGTCACCTGGTCGGGGATGTTGCCCGCGTGGATGGCGCGGGTCTTGAAGCCGTATTCGCGGTCTGCCATGCGGGCAACGCTACGCGCGCGGCGGGGTGGATCCGGTGCGATTCGTAACGCGGGGCAACGCACGTTCGCGGATCCTTCGCGCGCGCGGTGCGCATGGTGCCTTCGCGTTCTCTAGGCTCTTCTGGTGATCGATCGGCATTCCGCCCCGTGGGCCCGGGCACTCGGCTCCGCGATCGGGGCGCCCGCAGCACGGGAACCCGCGCGTGTCTGAGCGCGAGGACCGGTTCGCGCACGGGCTCGTCATCGGCAGGTTCCACCCGTTGCACGCCGGGCACTCCAGCCTGATCACGAGCGCGCTGCGCGCCTGCGACCGGGTCACGGTCGAGGTGCTCGGCTCGAGCGGCGAGACGATCCCCCTCGACGCGCGCGCCGAGTGGGTGCGCGAGGAGCATCCGACCGCGAGGGTCGTCGCCGCCGTCGACGACGCTCCCGTCGATTTCGACTCGGATGCCTCGTGGGAGGCGCACACCGCCCTCATCGCGACGCTCGCGGCGGGCCCCGTCGACGCGGTCTTCACGAGCGACCCGTACGGCGCCGAACTCGCCGGCCGGCTCGGCGCCGAGTGGGTGCAGGTCGACCCCGGCCGGGTGCTGAACCCCGTCTCGGGCACCGCGGTGCGCGCCGACCCGTGGGGGCTCTGGCATGAGCTCGCCCCGGCCGCCCGCGCGCACCTCGCGGCGCGCGTCGTCGTGGTCGGCGCCGCGTCGACCGGCACGACGACGCTCTCGGCGGCGCTCGCCGAGGCGCTCGGCACCGACTGGGTGCCCGAGTACGGCCGCGAGTACTCCGCGACGCGCGAGGGCGGTCCGACTGGGCCGTGGCGCAGCGACGAGTTCGACCTCATCGTCGACCGCCAGCTCGCGCTCGAGCAGACGGCCCTGCGCCGGGTGCCGGTGCCGGTGCTCGTCTGCGACACCGACGTGCTCGCGACGGCGATCCGGCACGAATGGCATGTCGGCCACGAGGCGCCCCGCCTCGTCGCCCGGGCCGCCGCGCACCGGCCGGTGCTCTACGTGCTCGCGGGCGACGAGATCCCGTTCGTGGATGGCACCGGCGACGGCGGGGGATCGCGCCGCGCTGCGCAGCAGCGCTTCCGCGACGCGCTCGCCGCGAGCGGCGTGCCCTGGCTCGAGGTGCACGGCGACGTCGAGGACCGGGTCGCCCGGGCGCTGCCCGCGATCCAGTCGGCGCTGCGCGACCACCTCGCGTCCGCCGCGCCGCTCGAGGGACGCCCCGCGGTCGAGCCGCCGGACGCTACGGTGGGCGCATGATCCTCGAGCATGCCCTCCTCCCCGTCGTGCCCGGCCGCGAGGCGGAGTTCGAGACCGTGTTCGCCGAGGCGAAGCAGATCATCTCCTCGATGCCGGGCTTCGTCGACCTGACCCTGTCGCGCTCGATCGAGACGCCGAACGAGTACCTGCTCCTCGTGCACTGGGAGAGCGTCGAGGCGCACGAGCAGGGGTTCCGCGGCTCGCCCGAGTACGAGCGCTGGCGGGCGCTGCTCCACGGGTTCTACGAGCCGTTCCCGGTGGTCGAGCACTTCACCCTCGTGCACAGCGCCTGATCAGGCGCGCTTGCTAGCCTGTCCACAGGTCGTGAGAGACGGCCACCGGACGAGGGCACCCAGTACCCGGACATGACGACTGGCTCAAGGAGTGAACAGTCATGGCATGGGTCATCCTCATCGCGTCCGGCGTGCTCGAGGCCGTCTGGGCCACCGCGCTCGGCAAGTCCGAGGGCTTCACGAAGCTCTGGCCGTCGGTCGTCTTCGGCGTCGCGATCGTGCTCTCGATGGGCGGGCTCGCCTGGGCGATGCGCGACATCTCGATCGGCACCGCATACGCGGTCTGGGTCGGTATCGGTGCGGCGCTCACCGTCATCTGGTCGATGATCACCGGCGATTCGGATGTCTCGTGGGTGAAGATCGCCCTGCTCATGGGCCTCGTCGGCTGCGTCGTCGGCCTGAAGTTCGTCGACGGCGGTGCGAGCCACTAGCTCGAACATGTAAAGAATGCTTGACATCGTGTCTGCTTCGGTTGACACTGGATGTCAAGCATTCTTGACATCCAAGGCAAGGGGGTCCGACCATGTCGTACGAGGAGAAGGGCACCTGGCAGTACCTGGTCATCGCCGTCGTCGGCTACGCCGTGTACCTGTCGCTGATCGTGCCCCAGCTCGCCGCGGGCGTCGCGATCGGCGACGTCGACTACGTGCCGGCCATGCTCTGGACCATCGGCGGCGCGATCGTCGTCGCGATCGTGCTGCGCATCGTCGTCGAGATCTTCGCGCCGAGCGACAGCACCAGGGGCGACGTGCGCGACCGCGACATCGACCGCCTGGGCGAGCGGGTGGGCAGTTGGTTCGTGGTCGCCGGGGCGTTGGGCGCACTCGTGCTCGCGATGCTCGAGGCCGAATGGTTCTGGATCGCGAACGCCGTCTACCTGTGCTTCGTGCTCTCGGCGGTCGTGTCGAGCGTCACACGGCTCGTCGCCTACCGCAGGGGGGTGCCCGCGTGGTGAAGCCGACGCGGGTCACGAACGAGGTGCGCGCGCTCCGGTTCCGGCAGGGCGAGATGACCCAGGCCGAGCTCGCGAAGCGCATCGGGGTGACCCGCCAGACCGTCATCGCCATCGAGCAGGGCCGCTACTCTCCGTCGCTCGAACTGGCGTTCCAGATCGCGCGGGTGTTCGGGGTCGGCCTCGACGAGGTGTTCGGGTACCCCGAGGAGGGGGAATGACCATGCGCACCGTCATCGTGGACCGATACGGTCCGCCCGAGGTCGCCCGTGTCGCCGAGGTGCCGACGCCCGAGCCCGGCGCCGGCGAGGTCCGGGTGCGGGTCGCCGCATCGGTCGTCGGCGCTGCCGACGCCGCCATGCGGTCGGGGCGACCGCGTGTGGTCAGGCTCGCGGCGGGGTTCCGGCGCCCCCGCAATCCGGTTCCCGGAGGAGACTTCGCCGGCGTGGTCGACGCGCTCGGCGTCGGCGCGACGCGCTTCGCGGTGGGCGACCGCGTGCACGGCACGCTCGCGCCCGCCTCCGGAGCGAACGCCGAGTCCGTCGTGATCGCCGAGGACGCCGCGGTCGCGCCGACCCCTCCCGGCCTCGATGACGCCGAGGCGGTCGCGATCGTCGACGGATTCCTCACCGCCCTCCCGTTCCTGCGTGACCTCGGCCGGGTCGGCGATGGCGACGAGGTGCTCGTCGTCGGCGCCGCCGGCTCGGTCGGGTCCTCCGCCGTGCAGCTCGCGCACGCCTTCGGCGCCCGCGTGACCGCCGTCACGAGCACGTCGCATCTCGAGCTCGTTCGTTCCCTGGGCGCCGACGTCGTCATCGACCGCACCGCGGGTCGCCCGCAGGACGCGGCGGTGGCGGCAGCCCCGACCGCTGCCGCACGCGGCCGGAGCGGCGCTGCCGGCTACGACGTCGTGTTCGACGCGGTCGGCGCTTGGGGATTCCGCTCGGCGCGGACCCTGCTCGGCCCTCGGGGCGTCTATCTCACGACCGTGCCCGACCCCGTCGTGCTGCTGCTCGCCGGCCCGACTGCGCTGCTGCGCCGACGCCGGGCCGCGATCGCCTTCACCGGGCTCCGGAAGGCCGCGGCGAAGCGCGAGGACCTCGAGCTCCTCGGCAGGCTCGTCGCCGAGCGCCGGTTCCGGCCCGTGATCGACTCGGTGCTGCCGCTCGACCAGGTCGCGGAGGCCTACCGGCGCGTCGACGGCGGGCGCAAGGCGGGGGCCGTCGTGCTCGTCAGCGACGGCTGACGGCGTCCCTTCCGGATCGCGCGGGTGTTCGGGATCGGCCTCGACGAGGTGTTCGGCTACCCCGAGGAAGCGGAGGGGTGAGCCGTCGCCTCACTGCTCGGCGGCCGGGGCCCAGGCGAGCGCCACCCAGATGACGAGCGCGTTGAAGCCGAAGCTCACGACGATGAGCACGTTGTCGTAGAGGCCCTTGTACGGCAGGCCCGCGAGGTTGAACACCACGAGCGCGGCCGAGACGATGACCGTGATCCACTTGAGCGGGGTCGCCGGCACCATGAGCGAGACCGTGATCATGACGATCGGCACGAGCATGATGAGTGCGGCCAGCAACCACATCCAGCTCGCGGCCGCCTTGTCGGCGATCTTGCCCGGCTCGGCATCGCCCGAGAAGATGCGCAGCACGTCGCCGAGCAGGTAGACGAGCATGAGCGAGATCCAGCCGCCGGCGAGGATGATGCGGGTCGGGTCCATGCTCAGGCCGCCTCCTCGGCCGAGCCGGCACCCGCACCCGCGGCCTCCTGCGGATGCAGCACGAGGTTGCCGACCTTGCGGCCCGAGTCGACGCGCGCGTGCGCCTCGGCGAGGCGGTCGAGCGGCATCGTCTCGTCGATGACGACCCGCAGCACGCCCTGCTCGACGAGGTCGAGCAGGGTCGCGAAGTCCTCGGCCCGCTCGGGGGAGGTGCCCGTCTTCACCGGGCCGCGGGCGGTGATGATCTCGCCGAGGCTCGCGACGGCGAGCAGCAGCCGCCCGCCCCCGGCGAGGAGCGGTCGCCCGGTCGCCGGGCTCAGCGCGCCCACCGTGTCGAACACGACGTCGAAGCGTTCGCCGCGTGACTCGAGCGACTCGAGCGGCGTCTCGCGGTAGTCGACGACGCGGTCGGCGCCGAGTGCGGTGACGAGTTCGGCATTCCGTGCACTCGTGACGGCCGTGACCCTCGCCCCGAAGTGCTTCGCGAGTTGCACGGCGTTCGTGCCGACCGCGCCCGAGGCGCCGACGACGAGCACGTGCTCGCCCGCCCGCATCTCGGCCTTGTCGCGCAGGTAGTGCAGCGCCGTTGCGCCGCCGAACAGGACCCCGGCCGCGTCGTCGAACGACACCCCGTCGGGGATGCGCGCGAGCCGCGAGGCGGGTACTGCGACGAGTTCGGCATGCGCGCCCATGCGCGCGCCCGTCATGCCGCAGACGCGGTCGCCGACGGCGAACCCGGATGCCGCGGCGCCGGTGCCGCCCGCATGCGGGGCGCCGCCCGTGGCATCCGCACCGATCGCCTCGACGACCCCCGCGAAGACGACGCCGAGCACCCTGGCGCGGGGGCCGGTCAGACCGAGCGCGAGCTTGCCCGGCAATGCGAAGCCGCGTGGGAAGCGTGCGCCGCGGATGCGCGCGTCGCCCGAGTTGACGGTCGCCGCCATGACGCGCACGAGCGCCTCGCCGCGGCCCGCGACCGGGTCGGGCACCGTCTCGATCCGCACGACCGACGGCGGCCCGTAGCGATCGACCACTCCTGCACGCATGCTGCTCCCTTACACCTGTAAGTCCCTGTGGCGTTCACGATAGCCTTACAGTCGTAAGGACGCAAGCATCGGTCGAGGACGGAGTCGGAATGGTCCAGCGCACCCCGCTCAGCCGCGAGCGCATCATCGCCGCCGCGATGCAGGTCGCCGACGACGGCGGCCTCGCCGCCGTCAGCATGCGCAGCGTCGCCAAGGCGCTCGGCGCCGAGGCGATGTCGCTCTACCACCACGTCTCGGGCAAAGACGAACTGCTCGACCTCCTCGCCGACGCGGCGTTCGACGAGATCCCGCTGCTCGAGATCGGCACGCCGTGGCGCGCCGCGATGACCTCGCGCGCCGACACCATGCGCACCGTGCTCAAGGAGCACTCCTGGGCGCTCGGCCTCCTCGAGTCGCGCTCGAATCCCGGACAGGCCGTCATGCGGCACCACGACCGCGTGCTCGGCGTGCTGCGGCGCGACGGCTTCGACCTCGCGCTCGCCGCCCACGCCTACTCGGTGCTCGACGCCTACATCTACGGCTTCGTGCTCACCGAGCTCAACCTGCCGTTCACCCCCGACGTGGGCGCCGACGCCTTCGCCGAAGGTCTCGAGCTGCCCGCCGACGACTACCCGCACCTCGCAGAGATGCTCGAGCAGATGGTCCTCGGGCACGACTACGACTTCGGCGACGAGTTCGGCTACGGACTCGACCTCGTGCTCGACCAGCTCGAGGTGCGGCTCGCCGCGCAGCCCGGTCGAACCGCGCTGCACCCGTGAGCCGCGCTCAGCCCCAGCTCGGCAGCCAGAAGTGCAGCTGGCGCAGCGTCGGGGAGATCGGGACGCCCGTCCAGATCGGGTAGTAGAACGCCGAGACGAGCAGCACGACCGCGAGGAACACCGCCACGATCGCGAGCCCGCGCGTCCGGGTCCACCGCTCGTCGCCCGGCCGGCCCGCGATCATCCCGAGCACGAACACGAGCGCGAGCACGAGGTAGGGCTCGAAGGCGATCGAGTAGAACTGGAACACGGTGCGGTCGAGGTAGCCGAGCCACGGCAGGTAGCCCGCGGCGAGCCCCACGAGGATCACGCCGGCCTGCCACTCGCGATACCGCGCGACGCGGTAGACGAGGTAGAGGGATGCCGCGGCGGCCGCCCACCAGATGAGCGGGTTGCCGACCCCGATGATCGAGGAGACCAGCCCGCTCGAGGCGTCGTCGGTGTAGTACATGTTCGTCGGCCGGATCATGAGGAGCCACGTCAGCGGGTTCGACTGCCACGGGTGCTCGCTGTGCACGCCCACGTGGTAGTCGTACGCGGAGACGTGGTAGTGCCAGAGGCTCTGCAGCGAGCCCGGCACCCACGCGAACAGGCCGGTCGCCGCGTTGCCGGCCTCCTCGGCCCAGTGGCGGTAGTAACCCCCGTCCGTCGTCAGCCAGCCCGTCCACGAGGCGAGGTAGACGACCGCCGCCACGGGGACGAGCAGGACGAACGTCACCGGCGCCTGCTTCAGCAGCCCGCCGGTGAGCCAGAACGGCACCCGGGCGCGTCGCCGGGCGAGGATGTCGACCACGACCAGGTAGATGCCGAACGCCGCGAGGAACCACAGCCCCGACCACTTGACGGCGGTCGCGGCGCCGAACGCGGCGCCGGCGGCGATCACCCAGGGCCGCGCCCACAGCGCCGGTCCGTAGTGGGGGTCGCGGCCGGACGCCCACGCCTCGGCGAGACGGGCGTCGAGCGCCCGCTCGGCGTGCGCGCGATCGAGCAGCACGAACCAGAAGCCGAGCAGGGCGAAGAGCATCACCCAGTTGTCGAGGAGCGCGACCCGCGACATCACGATCGCGTTGCCGTCGACCGCGAACAGGAGACCCGCGGTGACCGCGAGCGCGGTCGAGGAGAACAGCCGTCGTCCGACGAGCGTGAGCAGGAACACGGCGATCGTGCCGGCGAGCGCCGTGGTTGCGCGCCACCAGAACGCGTCGCCCGCGCCGAACGCGGCCATGCCGAGCCCGATCATCCACTTGCCGAGCGGCGGGTGCACCACGTACGAGGGCTCGTCGAGGTAGAGATTCGTGTCGCCCGCGGCGAAGTCGGTGTCGGCGCCCTCGGGCCACCGCGACTCGTAGCCGTTGTTGATGAGCGTCCACGCGTCCTTCACGTAGTACGTCTCGTCGAAGACGATCTGCTGCGGGTGCCCGAGGTTCCAGAAGCGCAGCACGGCGGCGATGAGCGTGACGAGGATCGGGCCGCCCCAGTACCAGAGCCGGCGGCGGGCCGGCGTCGACATCTGCCGGGACCACCAGTCGTCGAGTCGGGAACCCGTGGGCTCCACCGACGCGTCGACACTCATGCGCCCAACACTAGGACAGACTTGAGGGCATGATCATCCTCGCGGCGACGCCCATCGGCAATCTCGGGGACGCCTCGACGAGGCTCAGGGAGGCGCTCGAGGCCGCGACGGTGATCGCCTCGGAGGACACCCGCGTGACGCAGCGCCTCATCGCCGCGCTCGGCATCGCGAACCGCCCCCGCCTCATCGCGCTGCACGAGCACAACGAGCGGCAGAAGGCCGACGAGCTCGTCGAGCTCGCCCGCGAGCACGACCTCCTCGTACTGAGCGACGCCGGCATGCCGACCGTCTCCGACCCGGGCTTCCCGCTCGTCGCCGCGGCGGCGGCCGCCGGGGTCCTCGTGACGGTGATCCCCGGTCCCTCCGCGGTCGTGACCGCGCTCGCCGTGTCGGGACTGCCGACCGACCGGTTCGCCTTCGAAGGGTTCCTCCCGCGCAAGGCCGGCGAACGCTCGCGCCGGCTCGCCGAGCTCGCGGGCGACCGGCGCACGCTCGTCTTCTTCGAGGGCCCGTCGCGACTCGCACCGAGTCTGGAGGCGCTCGCCGAGGCGTTCGGCGCCGACCGTCCGGCCGCGGTGTGCCGCGAGCTCACGAAGCTCCACGAGGAGGTTCGCCGCGGCCCCCTCGGCGAGCTCGCGGACTGGGCCGCCGCGGGCGTGCGCGGCGAGATCGTGATCGTCGTCGGCGGAGCGGGCGAGACCGCGGTCGACCCCGAGGGCGCGCTCGAGCGCGTGCTGGGGCTCGCCGCATCGGGAACCCGCCTGAAGGACGCGGCCGCGCTCGTCGCCGCCGAGACCGGACTCGGCAAGCGCGACCTCTACGAGGCGGCGCTCGCGCACCGCCAGCGGCCCGTCGAGTAGCCGCGACGCCGGTACGCGCACGCGCCCGGGCATCCTCGGCGACGAGGGTTGCTCGGCGCAACCCCTGTCGCTCACCCCCGAACGGGGGGAGAATGGGGGCATCGCCCGACATTGGAGGTGCGAGATGGATGCCACGCGCGGAACGCACGGAGGCGGCGCGCACGCCGTCCGATTCGCCGAGTACGGCGGGCCCGAAGTGCTGCGGGTCGACGAGGTGCCGGTGCCCGAACCACAGACGGGCGAGGTGCTCGTCGAGGTCTTCGCCGCGGGGCTGAACCCCGCCGACAGCGCCGCCAGGCGCGGCGAGCACCCCGACCGCTGGCCCGTCGAGTTCCCGGCCCGTCAGGGCAGTGATCTCGCGGGCGTCGTGATCGCGACCGGACCGGGCGTCGCCCGATTCGCCCGCGGCGACGAGGTGATGGGCTTCGTCGCCCGAGGCGCGCAGGCGAGCCACGTCGTCGTGCCCGAGCAGCAGCTGCTGCCGAAGCCGCCCGGACTCTCTTGGGAGGTCGCCGGTTCGCTCCACTTCGCCGGCACGACCGCGTGGAACGCGGTCGAGGGCCTCGCACTCGGACCGAACGACACGATCGTCGTCACCGCGGCCGCGGGCGGGGTCGGCTGCCTCGCCGCCCAGTTCGCGAGGATCCGCGGGGCGACCGTCATCGGCACCACCGCCGAGGAGCGCTTCGACTTCCTGCGCCAGTTCGGCGTGATCCCCACGGGGTACGGGCCGGGGCTCGCCGAGCGCGCGACCGCGATCGTCGAGGCGACCGACCACGCGCGACCGGTGACGGCGTTCCTCGACTTCCTCGGCGGCGAGACCGCCGCCGCGCTCGCGCTCGGGGTGCCGCGTTCGCGCATCCTCACCGTGCTCGACCAGAGCGCCGTCGAGGCGAGTCAGGCCGTCGAGCTCGGGGCGGGCGACGTCGTCGCACTCAGTCGAGTCGCCGCGCTCGTCTCCGCCCGGCGCGTGCGCCTCCCGATCGCTGACGTGTTCCCGCTCGCCGAGGTCGCCGACGCCTACCGGGCGCTCGACCGACGCGACGCCCCGGGCAAGATCGTGCTCGGCTTCCGCGTCGTCGAGTACCCGGGCCAGCGGGTGCGCGAGCCCGCGATCAAGGAGCAGGACGTCACGCTCGGCGTGCCGACCCCGCACGAGCACATGGAGGTCGCCGAGGCGGTGCCGCCCGCGATCGGCGATGGGAGCGTGCGGCGTCGGCGCCGTGAGCGCCGGGCCGAGGAGGAGGCGCAGCGCGGCTGACCGGCGCGGGTAACACGAACGCGGTGGCATCCGTGCGCCCATAAGATTGAGCGCATGGCCGAAGCCTCCTCGTTCTACATCACCACGCCCATTTTCTACGTCAACGACGTGCCCCACATCGGGCACGCCTACACCGAGGTCGCCGCCGACGTGCTCGCACGCTGGCACCGGCAGGCCGGTGACGACACGTGGATGCTCACGGGCACGGACGAGCACGGCCAGAAGATCCTCCGCACCGCGACCGCCAACGGCGTCACCCCGCAGGAGTGGGCCGACAAGCTCGTCGCCGACGCCTGGATCCCGCTGCTCGAGACCGTCGACATCGCGAACGACGACTTCATCCGCACGACCGACGCGCGCCACGAGGCGAACGTGCAGAAGTTCCTGCAGAAGCTCTACGACGACGGCCACATCTACACGGGCGAGTACGAGGGCTACTACTGCGTCGGCTGCGAGGAGTACAAGCAGGAGTCCGACCTCGTGCCGGGCGCCGGCGAGTACGAGGGGCAGCTCGTCTGCGCGATCCACTCGAAGCCCGTCGAACTGCTGCACGAGAAGAACTACTTCTTCCGCACCTCGGCGTTCGCCGAGCGCCTCCTCGCCCTCTACGAGGAGCGCCCCGACTTCGTCCAGCCCGAGTCCGCCCGCAATGAGGTGCTCGGCTGGGTGCGCTCGGGCCTGGCCGACCTCTCGATCTCGCGGTCGACCTTCGACTGGGGCGTCAAGGTGCCGTGGGACGAGACCCACGTCGTCTACGTCTGGTTCGACGCGCTGCTCAACTACATCACCGCGGTCGGCTACGGCCAGGACGACGAGGAGTTCGCCCGCCGCTGGCCGGCGCAGCACATCGTCGGCAAGGACATCCTCCGCTTCCACGCCGTGATCTGGCCGGCCATGCTGATGGCCGCGGGTCTCGAGGTGCCGAAGGGCGTGTTCGGCCACGGCTGGCTGCTCGTCGGCGGCGAGAAGATGTCGAAGTCGAAGCTCACGGGCATCGCGCCCGAGCAGATCACCTCGACGTTCGGCTCCGACGCGTTCCGCTACTACTTCCTCCGGGCGATCGCGTTCGGCCAGGACGGCTCGTTCTCGTGGGAGGACCTGTCGGCCCGCTACCAGGCCGAGCTCGCGAACGGCTTCGGCAACCTCGCCTCGCGCGTCGTGGCGATGATCACGCGCTACTGCGACGGCGCCGTGCCGACCGCCGGCGCCCTGCAGCCCGCCGACATCGAGATCGCCTCGGTCGAGCGCCGGGCGACGGAGGCCTCGTGGCAGGCGATCGACCGCCTCGCGATCCACGAGGCGATCGGCGCCGCGTGGGAGCTCGTCGACGCGCTGAACGGCTACCTCACCGCCGAAGAGCCCTGGGTGCTCGCGAAGGACCCGGCCAACCGCGAGCGGCTCGAGACGGTGCTGGCGACCGCCTACCGCGGCCTCGGCACCCTCGCCGTGCTGCTCTCGCCCGTCACGCCCGTCGCGGCGGCGAAGCTGTGGACGGCGCTCGGTGCGCCCGGCACCGTGCAGCAAGCGCGCATCGACCGCGCGCACGAGGCCGAGCTCGGCGAGCGGGTCGCACCCCTCGAGGCGCTCTTCCCGCGCGTCGAGGTCGCGGAGTAGCGGGTGACGCCCGAGTACCCGCCGCTGCCCGAGGCGCTGCCCGTCCCGGTCTACGACAACCACACCCACCTCGAGCCCTCCGGCGAGGCCCCGCCCGGGCGCCCCGACACGCTCCTCGACGTGCACGAGCACCTCGAGCGGGCGGCCACCGTCGGGGTCGCGGGTGCCGTGCAGGTCGGCACCGACGTCGCCA
Organism: Agromyces sp. NPDC058126; assembly: GCF_042884595.1. Classification (NCBI taxonomy): domain Bacteria; kingdom Bacillati; phylum Actinomycetota; class Actinomycetes; order Micrococcales; family Microbacteriaceae; genus Agromyces; species Agromyces sp. NPDC058126. Next base: position 48,542 of record NZ_JBHVTS010000005.1, read on the forward strand.
CCAGCCGCTGGTCGGCCGAGCTCGCCGCGCGCGAGCCGCGGCTGCTCGCGGCGGTCGCGCTGCACCCCAACGAGGCGCCCGAGCTCGCGGCATCCGGTTCGCTCGACGACGCGATCGCCGTGATCGACGAGCTCGCCGCGCAGCCGCGCGTGCGCGCGGTCGGCGAGACCGGGCTCGACTTCTTCCGCACCGACGAGGAGGGGCGCCCCGCGCAGTTCCTCGCCTTCGAGTCGCACATCGACATCGCGAAGCGGCACGGCGTCGCCATGCAGATCCACGACCGCGACGCGCACGACGAGGTCGTGGCGACGCTGCGCCGGGTCGGCGCGCCCGAGCGCACCGTGTTCCACTGCTTCTCGGGCGGCGAAGAGCTCGCGCGCATCGCCGCCGACGAGGGCTGGTACTGCTCCCTCGCGGGCAACGTGACGTTCAAGAACGCGGAGAACCTCCGCGAGGCCCTCCGGGTGCTGCCGCGCGAGCTCATCCTCGTCGAGACCGACGCACCGTACCTCACCCCGGTGCCGCTGCGCGGGCGGCCGAACGCGCCGTACCTCGTGCCCCACACCGTTCGATTCATGGCCGAGACGCTCGGGGCCCCGCTCGACGAGTTCTGCGCCGAGCTCGCGTCGAACACGCTCGCCGTGTACGGCTCATGGGAGGATGACCCCGTGCAGGGGGCGACGACGAGGGGCGACGGGGCGTGAACGCGCACCGCCACGAGGCCGAGAGCGACGGCCCCGGCGCCCAGCCGCGCCTGCTCGGACCCGCCGAGATCCGCGACCTCGCCGAGCTCCTCGGCGTGACGCCGACGAAGAAGCTCGGCCAGAACTTCGTGCACGACGGCAACACGGTGCGACGCATCGTGCAGACCGCAGGCGTCGAGCGCGGCGAGACCGTGCTCGAGATCGGGCCGGGGCTCGGCTCGCTGACCCTCGGCCTCCTCGAAGCCGGTGCCGACGTCATCGCCGTCGAGATCGACAAGCGGCTCGCCGCGCAGCTGCCCCACACTGCGGGCATCATGCAGCCGGGCACCTCGCTGACGGTCGTCACCGACGACGCGATGCGCGTCACCGAGCTTCCGGGCGCACCGGTGAGGCTCGTCGCGAACCTCCCGTACAACATCTCGGTGCCGGTGCTGCTGCACCTGCTCGAGTACTTCGACTCGCTGCAGTCGGGCATCGTCATGGTGCAGGCCGAGGTCGGGTACCGGCTCGCGGCCGAGCCGGGGTCGAAGGTCTACGGCGCGCCGAGCGTGAAGGCCGCCTGGTACGGGCACTGGCGCACCGCGGGGCAGGTCTCGCGAATGGTGTTCTGGCCGGTGCCGAACGTCGACTCGGTGCTCGTCGGCTTCGAGCGCGCGGAGGCTCCGGGCTCGGAGGCGGAGCGCGTCGCGACGTTCGCGCTCGTGGACGCCGCCTTCCAGCAGCGCCGCAAGATGCTGCGCCAGTCGCTCTCGGGCGTGCTCGGCGGCGGCTCGGCCGCAGCGGCGGCGGTGCTCGAGGCCGCGGCCGTCGATCCGCAGGCGCGCGGCGAGCAGCTCGTCGTCGGCGACTTCCTCCGCATCGCGCGGGCGGCGCAGGCCTCGTCCGCCCCCTGACGGGTAGCGTGGTCGCATGGCGAGTGAGACCGTGGGATCGAACACCGACGGGGTCGGCGACGACGCCGTCGAGGCCGCGACCGGGCAGCCGCGCGAGGCGTGGTTCGCCCGCCTCGATGAGGCTGGGGCGCAGCGCGACGGCTGGGCGCACAAGGCCGTCGCGACCTGGCTCGTCGCCGAGCACGGGGTCGACCCCTGGTGGGCGCAGAACGTGACGGTCGCGTACGAGCAGGCGCGGGGCATCCGCCGGCCGGGGCAGCGCCAGGACGGCAGCTACGAGGCGAGCGTGACCCGTTCGGTCGACCTCGAGAAGACGGCGGCGCTCCGCGCGCTCGCCGGCGTCGTCGAGGCGGCGCTCGGCACGGCCCCGCTCGCCCTCAACCTCACGGCGAAGCATCCGACCGCGAGGTTCCCGCTCGACGGCGGCGAGTTCGTGCTCGCCTCATCGAGCGACCGGCCGGGCGGCCGCTCGTCGATCGGACTGACGTGGGGCCGCATGCCGGGCGACGAACGCCTCGCCGAAGTGAAGTCCCGCATGCGCGAATGGCTCGCCGAGGTCGGGTGAGTCGTCGTGGCCGGGAAGCCGTCGGGTAGCGTGGTGGCATGACGATCGCCTGGGCCGACGAGGCAGTGCATGTTCGGGCGCCCGGCAAGATCAACCTCTTCATGCGCGTGGGCGCGGTGCAGCCCGACGGCTATCACGACGTGGCGACCGCGTACCAGGCGGTCTCGCTCTACGAAGACGTGCGGGCGTGGCCCGACGACGAGTTCAGCGTCACGTTCGGCGGCAGCGTCGACGTGTCGGCCCTGCCGACCGACGGCTCGAACCTCGCGATCAAGGCGGCGAAGCTGCTCGCCCGCACGGCCGGGGTCCCCGGCGGCGTGCGCCTCGAGGTCGAGAAGCACGTGCCCATCGCGGGCGGCATGGGCGGGGGCTCCGCGGATGCCGCGGCGACCCTCGTGGCCTGCGACGCGCTCTGGGGCACGGGCCTCTCGAAGGAGGAGCTGCACGCGCTCGCCGCGAAGCTCGGCGCCGACGTGCCGTTCGCGCTGACCGGCGGCACGGCCATCGGCACCGGTCGCGGCGACCGGCTGAGCCCCGCGCTCGCGACCGGCTCGTTCCACTGGGTGCTCGCGGTCGCCGAGTTCGGGCTGTCGACGCCCGGCGTCTACCGCGAACTCGACCGCCGCCGCGAGGCGCACCCCGAGCTCGATCCGGGTGAGGCGACCCCCGCGGTCGACACCGAGGTGCTGCAGGCGCTCCGCGCGGGCGACGCGCGGATGCTCGCCGCGGCGCTCCACAACGACCTCCAGGCTGCGGCGCTCGGGCTCGCACCCGGGCTCGGCGGCATCCTCGAGCTCGGCGAGGCGAACGGCGCGCTCGCCGGCCTCGTCTCGGGGTCGGGGCCGACCGTCGCCTTCCTCGTCGACGACGCGGACTCGGCGATCGAGCTGCAGGTCGCCCTGTCGGCCGCTCGCCTGAACGCCCTGCACGTGCACGGCGCGGTGCACGGGGCGCGGCTGCTGCGGTCCTGAGCCGGCCCTCGGCGGCGGCCGACGGGTCGCGCGACTAGGCTCGTCAGGTCATGGCACACCTCCTCGGCGCTGAGCGCCTGCATCTCGAGTTCCCGACGCGCACCGTCTTCGACGAGGTGACCCTCGGCATCGACGAGGGCGACCGCGTCGGCGTGGTCGGCCGCAACGGCGACGGCAAGTCGACCCTCATGAAGCTCCTCGCCGGCCGCCTCGACCCCGACGGCGGGCGGGTCACGCAGCGTCGTGGCATCCGCATCGGCATGCTCGACCAGGCCGACGTCGTCGACCCGGGCACGACCGTCGCCGAGGCCGTCGTCGGCGGCATCGACGAGCACGTCTGGGCGGGCGACGCGAAGGTGCGCGACGTCATCGGCGGGCTGCTCGCGGATGTCCCGTGGCAGGCGCAGGTCGGCAGCCTCTCCGGCGGGCAGCGCCGACGGGTGGGCCTCGCGGCACTGCTCATCGGCGACTGGGACGTGCTCTTCCTCGACGAGCCGACGAACCACCTCGACGTCGAGGGCATCGCCTGGCTCGCGGGCCATCTGAAGGGCCGCTGGGCGCAGGGCCAGGGCGCGCTCGTCGTCGTGACCCACGACCGGTGGTTCCTCGACGAGGTGTGCACCGCGACGTGGGAGGTGCACGACGGCATCGTCGAGCCCTTCGAGGGCGGCTACGCCGCGTACGTGCTGCAGCGCGTCGAGCGCGACCGCATGGCGGCCGCGAGCGAGGCGAAGCGGCAGAACCTCATGCGCAAGGAGCTGGCGTGGCTGCGGCGCGGCGCGCCCGCGCGCACCTCGAAGCCGAAGTTCCGCATCGAGGCGGCGAACCAGCTCATCGAGGACGAGCCGCCCGTGCGCAACGCGGTCGAACTGTCGCAGCTCGCGGTGTCGCGGCTCGGCAAGGACGTCGTCGACCTCCTCGACGTGAGCGTCGAGTACCCGTCGGCCGAGTCGCCCACGGGCTCGAAGACCGTGCTGCACGAACTCGAGTGGCGCATCGCCCCGGGGGAGCGCACCGGCATCCTCGGGGTGAACGGCGCCGGAAAGTCGACGCTGCTGGGGCTCGTCACGGGCGCGGTCGAACCGACCTCCGGCCGGGTGAAGCGCGGCAAGACGGTGCGCATCGCCACCCTCAGCCAGGAGCTCGCCGAGCTCGCCGAGTGGGCCGACGAGCGGGTGTCCGCCGTCGTCGCCGAGCAGCGGGCGAGCTACACGGTCGGCGCCGGCTCGAAGGCCGTCGAGCTCACCCCCGGGCAGCTGCTCGAGCGGCTCGGCTTCACGAGCGCGCAGCTGTCGACCCCGGTGAAGAACCTCTCGGGCGGCCAGAAGCGCCGCCTCCAGCTCCTGCTCATCCTGCTGCAGGAGCCGAACGTGCTCATCCTCGACGAGCCGACGAACGACCTCGACACCGACATGCTCGCCGCGATCGAGGACCTCCTCGACTCGTGGCCGGGCACCCTCCTCGTCGTCTCGCACGACCGGTACCTCATCGAGCGGGTCACCGATCGGCAGCTCGCGATCATCGACGGGCACCTGCGCGACCTCCCGCGCGGCATCGAGCAGTACCTCGAGCTGCGGGCGGGGGTGGATGCCGCGCGGCAGGCCGGTGCGGCGGCGCCGGGTGGCTCGTCGGGCGGCCCCGGTGTGCTCGCTCCCGCCGGCGGTGCAGCGCCCGCCTCCGGCACGGCCGCTGCGCCGGCGCTCTCGGGTGCCGAGCGCCGCAACGCCGAGAAGGAGCTCGCCTCGATCGACCGCCGGCTCGAGAAGCTGCAGGCCGAGATCGCCGTGCACCACGAGAAGCTCGCCCGTCACGACCAGTCCGACTACGTCGGGCTCGGCGCGCTCGGGGACGAACTGCGGGGGCTCGAGGCATCCGTCGCCGACCTCGAGACCCGCTGGCTCGAAGTATCTGAGAATCTCGAGGGTTGACGTCGCAGAAGCTGTGACCGTTTGTGACCAGGTGGTCAACACGGCGAAGAACCTTCGCTTAGCGTAGAGATGCGCCCGCGATCGCGGCATCGAAGCCCCCACTGAAATCAACGGTGGCGGAGCCATGCCTGCTCCACGCCCATCCGCACCCAGACCGCGGCGCCCGAAGCGAAAGGGAATCCCATGTCACACCGCACCACGAAGCTCATCGCCGCACTCGCGGCCGCCCCCCTCCTGTTCGGTCTGGCCGCGTGCGCGACGCCCGCTGCCGGCGGCGAGGGCGACTCGGCGAGCGAGGTCGTGAAGATCGGCGTCGTCGGCAAGGGCGACCCGCAGTGGGCGGCGTTCGAGGAGGCCGCGGCCGACGAGGGCATCACCATCGAGATCGTCGACTTCGGCGACTACGCGCAGCCGAACCCGGCGACGACCGAGGGCGAGCTCGACCTCAACCAGTTCCAGCACATCGTCTACCTCGCCGACTACAACGTGTCGGCCGGTGAGGACCTCACCGCGATCGGCTCGACCGCGATCTACCCGCTCGGCCTCTACTCGACCAAGTACGAGTCGGCCGACGACATCAAGGACGGCGAGACCGTCGCCGTGCCGAACGACCCGTCGAACCAGGCGCGCGCGCTGCTCGTGCTGCAGTCGGCCGGCCTCATCGAGCTGAAGAGCGGCGGCACGATCTTCTCCGACCTCGCCGACGTCGACGAGAGCGCCTCGCGCGTCAAGGTCACCGCCCTCGAGGCCTCGCTCACGCCCACCTCGCTGCCCGACGTGGCCGCCGCGGTCATCAACAACGACTTCGTCGCCGACGCCGGCCTCACCTTCGAGGACGCGATCGCGCAGGACGACCCGAGCGACCCCAACGCGCTGCCCTACGTGAACATCTTCGCCACCCGCGCGGAGGACAAGGACAACGCGACCTACAAGAAGCTCGTCGAGATCTTCCAGACCGACCCCGAGGTGCAGGCCGGCCTCGTCGAGGCCTCGGGCGGCACCGGCGTGCCGGTCGTGACGCCTGTCGCCGACCTCGCCGAGTCGCTCGCCAAGGTCGAGGCCGACACCAAGGCCGCCAAGGGCTGACGCCCGTTCCATCCGTACCGCCGCGCGGGCGGTGGCGACCCACCCGGTCCCACCGCCCGATGCGCGTTTCCAGAGGACCACGAGTCCGGAGGAGAACCACCATGGCGCTCGTCGCGCTGAAGAACGTCACGAAGACCTACCCGGCACCCGAGAAGGACGGCCGCGAGGTCGTCGCCGTCGACGACGTCACGATCGACATCGAGCCCGGCGACGTCTACGGCATCATCGGGTACTCGGGTGCCGGCAAGTCGACCCTCGTGCGGCTCGTCAACGCGCTCGAGCCGGCCAGCTCGGGCTCGATCTCGTTCGACGGCCGCGAGCTCACGGGCCTGCCCGAGCGCGAGCTCCGCAAGATCCGCCTCGGCATCGGCATGATCTTCCAGCAGTTCAACCTGTTCACCTCGAAGACGGTGCAGGGCAACATCGCCTACCCGCTGAAGGTGGCGGGCTGGTCGAAGGCCGAGATCGCGCCCCGCGTGGCCGAGCTGCTCGAGTTCGTCGGGCTCTCCGACAAGGCGAAGTCCTACCCCGAGCAGCTCTCGGGCGGGCAGAAGCAGCGCGTCGGCATCGCCCGAGCGCTCGCGACCTCGCCGCGACTCCTCCTCGCCGACGAGGCGACGAGCGCGCTCGACCCCGAGACGACGCAGGAGGTGCTCGAGCTCCTCAAGCGGGTGAACCGCGAGTTCGGCGTCACGATCGTCGTCATCACCCACGAGATGGACGTCATCCAGTCGATCGCGACGAAGGTCGCCGTGATGGACGGCGGCCGGGTGATCGAGGACGGCGACGTCTTCGACGTCTTCTCGACGCCGCAGAACTCCTCGTCGCAGCGCTTCGTCGCGACCGTCGTGAAGGGCGTGCCCTCGCCCGCCGAGCTCGCCGTGCTGCGCGAGCGCCACGAGGGGCGCATCGTCACGATCTCCTTCCGCGACGGCGACGCCTCGCAGGCGCAGGTCTTCCTCGAGCTCGCCCAGGCGGGGCTCGACTTCGAGCTCGTCTACGGCGGCATCAACGACATCCAGGGCCGGGCGTTCGGTCATCTGACACTCGCGATCAGGGGTGAGGATGCCGCGACCGACGCCGCACTCGCCTCGATCGCCGCGCGCGTGGAAGTGACGGAGGCCGCCTGATGGATCGCCTGTTCGAACTCGGCTCGGAGTTCTGGGTCGCCGCGTACGAGACGCTGTACATGGTCGCGCTCACGCTGCTCATCGGCGGTGCGATCGGCCTTCTGCTCGGCGTGGTGCTCTACAGCACCCGCCCCGGCAGCCTGCTGCCGAACCGTGCGGTGTTCAACGTCCTGAACGTCGTCATCAACTTCTTCCGCCCGATCCCGTTCATCATCTTCCTCGCGGCGGTGCAGCCGCTCGCCCGGTACGTGATCGGCGTCGGCATCGGCAACGACGCGTTGGTCTTCTCGCTCTCGATCGCCGCCTCCTTCGCGATCTCGCGCATCGTCGAGCAGAACCTCATCACGGTCTCGCCGGGCGCGATCGAGGCCGCCCGCGCCATGGGCGCCGGCCCCGTCCGCATCCTCCGCACGGTCGTCATCCCCGAGGCGCTCGGCCCCCTGATCCTCGGCTACACCTTCATCGTCGTCGCGATCGTCGACATGACGGCGATGGCCGGCTTCATCGGTGGCGGCGGGCTCGGCAACTTCGCGCTCGTCTACGGCTATCGGCAGTTCGAGCCGGCGATCACCTGGGCGGCGCTGCTCCTCATCGTGGTCTTCGTGCAGGCGCTGCAGTTCCTCGGCAACTGGCTGGCTCGCAAGGTGCTGCGGCGCTGACCGGCCGCGGCCGCCCCGAGGTGCGTCGCGCCCCGCTCAGAGCGCGTCGAACCCCAGGCTGAGCTTGCGCAGCAGCCCTGCGAGGCGCTTCTGCTCGGCCGCGGGCAGGCGGGCGAGCAGCTCGGCCTCGGCGTCGACGAGTCGGGTGATCGCCGCGTCGACCCGGGTGAGGCCGGCCGGGCTCATCTCCACGAGGATGCCGCGGCCGTCGTTCGGGTCGGTCTGGCGGCTGACGAGCCCGCGTTCGACGAGCCGGTCGATGCGGTTCGTCATGGTGCCGCTCGACACGAGCGTCTGCTGCAGCAGCGCCTTGGGGGAGAGCCGGTACGGGGTGCCCGCTCGCCGCAGCGCCGAGAGCACGTCGAACTCGCTCGCCTCGAGCTCGGAGCGCGCGAAGGCCTGCCGCCTCGCCCGGTCGAGGTGCTTCGCCAGCCGCGCGACGCGCGACAGCACCTGCAATGGGGAGAAGTCGAGGTCGGGGCGCTCGCGCTCCCAGTCGTCGACGATCCGGTCGACCTCGTCGGCATCGCTCATCCCGCCATTATCGCGCGCCGTTTGCGGCATGGCAGACTTGAGGGCGCGTGCGCCGGCGAGCCGCCTCGCGCATTCCGCCATGGTGTAACGGCAGCACGACAGCCTTTGGAGCTGTGAGGCCCAGGTTCGAATCCTGGTGGCGGAGCCCGTACTCTTCCGTCGCCTCCGACACCGCCGCAACCACAGGAAGCCGCATGACCGACCAGAACCTCGCGATCATCGTCCTCGCCGCCGGCCAGGGCACTCGAATGAAGTCCTCCCTGCCGAAGATGCTCCACCCGCTCGCGGGGGCGCCGATCGTCGGCCACGTGCTCGCCACGGCGCGCGCCCTCGACGCCGCGCACGTGCTCGCCGTGGTGCGCCACGAGCGCGAGCGCGTCGCCTCGGCGATCGAGGCCGATTTCCCGGGCACCGTGCTCGTCGACCAGGACGAGATCGACGGCACCGGCCGCGCGGTCGAGCTCGCCATCGCCGCGCTGCCCGAGGGCTTCGACGGCGACGTGCTCGTCCTGAACGGCGACGTTCCCCTCCTCGACGCCGACACCCTCGCCGAGTTCCTCGGCCGCCACCGCGACACCGGCTCGGCCGCCTCCGTGCTCTCGGCCGTCTACGACGACCCGAGCGGCTACGGGCGCATCGTGCGCAGCGACGCGGGTGCCTTCGACCGCATCGTCGAGCAGAAGGATGCCACGTCAGAAGAGCGGGCGATCGCCGAGATCAACGCCGGCATCTACGCCTTCGGCGCGTCGGCGCTCCGCGATCAGCTCGCGAACCTCACGACCGAGAACGCCCAGGGCGAGAAGTACCTGACCGACGTGATCGGGCTCCTGCGCGCGGCGGGCTCCGAGGTCGAGGCCGTCCCGGTGGCCGAGCCCTGGCTCGTCGCCGGCATCAACGACCGGGCGCAGCTCTCCGAGGCGGCGGCGCGGCTCAACGCGCTCATCGTGCGCGGCTGGCAGCTCGCCGGGGTCACGATCGAGGACCCGACGACCACGTGGATCGACCTCGCCGTGAAGATCGAGCCCGACGTGACCATCCGCCCCGGCACGCAGCTGAAGGGCGCCACGGTCATCGCGACCGGAGCCGTCGTCGGCCCCGACACGACCCTCGTCGACTGCGAGGTCGGCGAGAACGCCGAGGTGCGCCGCACCGACGGCACGCTCGCCGTCATCGGCGCCGGCGCGACGGTCGGCCCGTTCTCGTTCCTCCGGCCCGGCACGGTGCTCGGCGCCGACGGCAAGATCGGCGCCTTCGTCGAGTCGAAGAACACGCGGATCGGCGAGGGCAGCAAGGTGCCGCACCTCTCGTACGTCGGCGATGCCACCATCGGGCGCGGGGTGAACCTCGGCGCGGGCACCATCACCGCGAACTACGACGACGTCAACAAGCACCGCACCGAGATCGCCGATCAGGTGCACACGAGTTCGCACACCGTGCTCGTCGCGCCCGTTAGGCTTGGTGCCGGAGCGAAGACCGGCGCCGGTGCGATCGTTCGGAAGGACGTTCCCGCCGGGGCACTGGCCCTCAGCGTCGCCCCTCAGCGCAACATCGAGGGGTGGGTCGAAGAACACCGACCCGGTACGGAGGCGGCACGTGTCGCCGCCGAGGCGCGGTCCGGCGAACGAGGCAAGTGAGCAGAAGGCGAACCATGGGGCGCAAGAAGAAGGTCGTCGATCTCGACCTGGAGAACAACATCGCACCCGGCCTGCAGGCCAAGACCAAGAAGCGTCTCGTGGTCGTCACGGGTCGCAGCGATCCGGCGCTCGCGGGGCAGGTCGCCGCGGTCCTCGGCACCGAGCTCGCGCCGACCGAGCACCGCACCTTCGCGAGCGGTGAGATCTACACCCGGTTCGAGGTCTCGGTGCGCGGCTGCGATGTGTTCGTCGTGCAGTCGTTCGGCCCGCCCGTCAACGAGTGGCTCATGGAGCTGCTCATCATGCTCGACGCGCTCAAGCGCGCCTCGGCGAAGCGCGTCACCGTCGTCGCCCCCTACTTCCCGTACTCCCGGCAAGACAAGAAGGGCCGCGGTCGCGAGCCCATCTCGGCCCGCCTCGTCGCCGACCTGCTGAAGACGGCCGGCGCCGACCGCATCATGAGCGTCGACCTGCACGCCGCACAGATCCAGGGCTTCTTCGACGGTCCCGTCGACCACCTCTTCGCGAAGCCCGTGCTGCTGCGCCACTTCGAGGAGAACCTGTCGACCGACGACCGCGCGAAGCTCACGGTCGTCTCGCCCGACATGGGTCGCGTCCGCGTCGCCGACACCTGGGCCGACGACCTCGGCGCGCCGCTCGCGATCATCCACAAGCGTCGCGACCCGAAGGTCGCGAACCAGGTCACCGTGCACGAGATCGTCGGCAACGTCGCCGGCCGGGTGTGCCTGCTCGTCGACGACATGATCGACACCGGCGGCACGATCGTGAAGGCGGCGCAGGCCCTCAAGGCGAACGGTGCCGAGCGGGTCATCGTGGCGGCGACCCACCCGATCTTCAGCGACCCGGCGGCCGAGCGCCTCCAGGATCCGTCGATCGACCAGGTCGTGGTGACCGACACGGTCCCGCTGCCGCCCGAGAAGCTGTGGGACGGGCTCACGATCCTCCCGATCGCCCCGCTGCTCGGTCGCGCGATCCGCGAGGTCTTCGAGGACGGCTCGGTGACGAGCATGTTCAACGGTGAGGCGTAGGCCCCGCTGATGGCGATCACGACGCCCCGTCCCTGGCTCGCGAGCTATGCGGCGGGAGTCCCCGACGACATCGACGAGCCCGAGGGCTCGCTCTACGACCTCATCCGCGGCTCGGTCGAGCAGTATCCCGACAACGTCGCACTCGAGTTCTTCGAGCGCACGATGAGCTACCGCGAGCTCGGCGAGCAGATCGAGCGCGCCGCCGAGGGGCTGCGCCTGCTCGGCGTCCAGAAGGGCGACCCGGTCGCCCTCGTGCTGCCGAACTGCCCGCAGCACATCGTCGCGTTCTACGCGGTGCTGCGGCTCGGCGCGATCGTCGTCGAGCACAACCCGCTGTACACGCCGCGCGAGCTCCGCCACCAGTTCGAGGACCACGGCGCCCGCGTCGTGATCGCCTGGGACAAGGTCGTCGAGACGATCCAGGCGTTCCCCTCCGACGTGCAGGTCGCGCACCTGGTCTCGGTCGACGTGACCCGGGCGATGCCGTTCCTCACGCGCGCGCTGCTCCGCCTGCCGGTCGCGAAGGCGCGCGAGTCGCGGGCCGCGCTCACGACGAAGGTGCGCGGCACCGTGCGCTGGGAGGAGCTCACCTCCTCGGCGCCGATCGACCCGCACATCATCGCGCCGACGGTCGCCGACGTGGCGCTCATCCAGTACACGAGCGGCACCACGGGCAGCCCGAAGGGCGCGACGCTGACGCACGCGAACCTGCTGGTGAACGCGGCGCAGTCACGGGCATGGGTGCCCGACGTGCCGCGCGGCACCGCCGTCGTATACGCGGTACTGCCGATGTTCCACGCCTACGGGCTGACACTCTGCCTCACCTTCGCGATGAGCATGGGCGCACGCCTCGTGCTGTTCCCGAAGTTCGACCCCGAGCTCGTGCTGAAGGTCGTGAAGAAGCATCCCGCGACCTTCCTGCCTGCGGTGCCGCCGATCTACGACCGGCTCACGAAGGCCGCGGCTGCCGAGGGCGTCTCGCTCCAGGGCATCCAGATCGCCATCTCGGGGGCGATGCCCCTGTCGGCCGAGGTCGTCGAGCCCTGGGAGGCCGCGACCGGCGGGTATCTCGTCGAGGGCTACGGCCTCAGCGAGTGCTCGCCCGTGCTCATGGCGAACCCCGTCGCGCCGAACCGCAAGGCGGGCACCGTCGGCCTCCCGCTGCCGTCGACCGAATGCCGGGTCGTCGACCCCGAGCAGCCGTCGAACGATGTCGCGCCCGGTACCGAGGGCGAGCTGATCGTGCGCGGCCCGCAGGTGTTCTCGGGCTACTGGCAGAAGCCCGAGGAGACCGAGGCCGTCTTCGTCGCCGACCCCGAGGGCGGGGCGCCCTGGTTCCGCACGGGCGACATCGTCTCGATCGACGACGAGGGCTTCGTGCGCATCGTCGACCGCATCAAGGAGCTGATCATCACGGGCGGCTTCAACGTCGCGCCGAGCGAGGTCGAGGAGGCGCTGCGTGCGCACCCCGACGTCGAGGACGCGGCCGTCGTGGGCCTCCCCGACGAGCACTCCGGTGAAGAGGTCGTCGCGGTGGTCGTGCTCGCCGAGGGGGCGCAGTTCGACGAGAAGTCGATCCGCGACTTCGTGCGCGACGGCCTGACGCCGTACAAGGTGCCCAAGCGCATCCTGCCGGCCGACGACCTGCCTCGATCGCTCATCGGCAAGGTGCTGCGCCGCGAAGTGCGCAACAGCCTGCTGAACGGCTGAGCGGGGGCGGCGCCGTGTCGTTCCTCTCCGCCGAGACCGCGCGGGCGCTCGCCGAGCTCGTCGCGCTCGACGCCCTCGACGGGGCGGCCGGGCCCGACGGCGAGGATGCCTCACCGCTCGAGCGGCTCGGCGGCATCCGTTCGCTCGTGGCCGCCCTCGAAGCCGACCCGGCGGTGCTCGCCGCCGTGCGCGAGGCGGTCGCCGCCGAGATCGGCTGGGACGAGATCGCCGAGGCCGCGGGACTCAGCGCCTCGGCGGCGAAGTACCGCTGGGCGGGCGACGACGAGACGATCTCGGCACGCCAGGAGGCGAGCCGCAAGCGCAAGCGCGAGCGGCCATCGAGCGTGCCGACCGAACTGCCGGGGCTCTCCGTCGCCGAGGCCGCGGCGAGGTACGGCGTCACGGCGCAGGCGATCTACCAGCGGGTCACCCGCGGCATCCTGCGCGCCGAGACCGTCGAGCTCCCCGACGGGCGCAAGTACAAGCGGGTGTTCCCCGACGAGCCCGACGCCGGGTGAACCGCGGCGCGCCGGTGCCTCACGCGATCGGTTCGAGGAACTCGAGCCGATTGCCGTGGCAGTCCTCGCTGTAGAAGCGGCGCATCCCCGGGAATCCGTCGTCGAAGTGCACGGGGTAGCCTGCGTCGCGGAGACGATCGGCCCACGCGTCGAGCCCCGCGACCAGGAGGCCCGGATGCGCCTTCTTCGCCGGGGCGAACTCCGGTTCGACGCCGAGGTGCAGCTCGATGCCGTGGCCGCGGAACCAGCAGCCGCCTCGCGCCGCGAGCGCCGGCGGCTTCTCGAGCTCCGCGAAGCCGAGCACTCCGGCGTAGAAGTCGCGGAGCGCGGCCTCGCTGCCGGGCGGGCAGGCGAGTTGGACGTGATGCAGCATGCGAGCCTCCGAACTCTCTCGATATCAAGATAGTTCGGAGGGCGGGCTCGGTCGAGCCCCGTGCACGACGCCCCGAACGGGGATGCTGGCCCCGAGCCACGCGTGGTGCTAGGTTGCGGCTCAAGGGCCGAGCGGCCCGATGGATGTCGGGGCACGGACGCCTGGATCGCACCGACCACGACGCGGACACGGGGAGTGCCATGTCGACGTCGATCACCAAGCTGCTTCGTCACCCGGCAGCGAACGCGCAGTCGCTCGAGTCGGCTGCGCTGCTCGTCGGCGCCGCGGTGTTCGTGGTCGCGGCACCGCTGTCGTTGCTGATCTACTGGGGGCGCGAGCTCCCGATCTCGGGCGACGGGTCGCTCGGCCAGATGATCGGCATCACCTCGGCCGTCGTCGCCCTCGTCGTCTTCGTCGTCGGCCGCCGGGTGGTGGCCACCCGCGGCTCCGCGGAGACGCCGCTCGCGCCCGACGGGGCGGTCGTGCCGCCGCACGGTCGGTTGCGGTGGTACGACATCGCCGCCCTCGCCGTCGCGCACGAGGTCATCGCGCTGCTCGGCTGGATCGGGCTCGCGGCCGTGCTCAGCCTGAGCTTCGTCGACGCGGTCGTCTTCGCGGTGCCCGCGGCGGCGCTGACCGCGGTCGCGACGGCGATCACGGCGTACGCCGTGTTCCTCTCCTCGGTGCACCTCAGCCCGATGGTGCTGTCGCTCGTGCTCGCGGTGTTCCTCGTGGTCGGCGCGCTCGCGAGCATGCTCAGCGCCTCCGATCCGCACTGGTGGCAGAAGAACCTGAGCTCGCTCGGCATGACCGACGACATCTCGGCGCTCGCGTTCAACCTCACGCTCATCATCGCCGGCGTCCTCGTGACCACGATCGCCCACTACGCCGTGTCCGGGGTGCCGGCGTCGACCCCTGAGGAGGCGAAGGGCCGGAGGACCGTCGCGGTGTTCCTCGCCGTCATCGGGGTGCTGCTCGCCTGCGTCGGGGTGTTCCCGGTCGACGAGTTCCTGACGGCGCACAACGTCGCGGCGACCGGCATGGCGATCGTCTACACCGTGCTCGTGCTCTCGCTCCGCCGGTTCATCCCGACGACGCCGCGCGTGTTCCTCCTGCTCGGCTACGTCTACATCGGCGTGATCGTCGTGATGGCGGTCTTCTTCATCTCGGGCTACTACAACCTGACGGCCGTCGAACTGGTCGTCGCGGTGCTCGTGTTCAGCTGGGTGATCGTCTTCCTGCGCAATCCCGGTGAGCCCGTGGCGCCGGCCGCGTTCGCCGATGGCCCGGGCGACCTGGGTACGGCCGGCAACGATCACGTCGTCGACGGCGCGCCCGACGCCGGTTCCCCGGTGCCGAGATGATCGGCCGAACCGAGCGATCGGGTTAGGCCGGGCGCTCCTCGGGGTCCACCGGGCGCGGCGCGCTCGGCAGGAGCCCGAGGTTCGCGAGCGGGGTCGCGACCCCGCCCTCCGACACCGCGGAGCACATCCATCCGGGGCCGCCGTCGGCGAAGAGGTCGAGCGCGACGCGCGAGCCGACGGCGTCGTAGTCGTACCGGTCGACGTAGACGGCGCACGCACGCGCCGCCGCCGACTGGGCCTGACCGGCGACCGAGAGCACGAGCGGCAGCACGAGGGCGGCCAGCGCGACGAGCACGGTGATGCGGAGCACCCGTCGGCGACGTTCGCCGTAGACCGGGCGGTCGTCGTCGTGCCGCGCGTCGTCGTGCTCGGGGCGCTCGTCGGTCATCGCTGCGGCTCGCTGATGAGGATCGACGCGATGCCGGCGGCGGCCGAGGCGACCGTCGCCGCCGCGACCGCGAGCACGAGGAGCGGGTGCGGGGCGTAGCGGCCCGCTTCGAGCTGCCGGCGGCGCAGGCTGCCGACGGCCGCGACGGCGGAGGCGGCCGCGACGAGCACGACGCCCGCGGCGACGAGCCACGCCTCGCCGTGGAGGAGGCCGGTGCGGAGTGCGAGCAGCGCGTTCACGGCGACGACGAGGGCGGTGCGCGTCCACGACAGGGCGGTTCGTTCGGGCTGGAGGCCCGGGTCGCGGGCGATCGGCAGGCTCATGGCAGGGCCAGGAACACCGTGAGCACGACCGCCGTCACGAGGCACACCGCCGCGAGCACGGGCAGGGCCCAGCTGAAGGCGAGCCGGCGGCCGTGGCGCATCGCGATCTCGTTGCTGCGCCAGCGCAGGTACGACAGGAGGGCGAGGGCCGCCGCCGCGAGCCCGAGCCCGACGGCGAGGATCGTCACCATGACGCGCGGGCCGATCGCCGCCGCGAACTCGTGCAGCAGCACGCCGCCGGCGATCAGCGCGAGCGCCGTGCGGATCCAGGCGAGGAAGGTTCGCTCGTTCGCCAGGGTGAAGCGGTAGTCGGGGTCGTCGCCCTCGCTCCGCCATTTCGGCTCGACCATCGGCACCTCCTCCGTGAGCCTAACGGGCGCGGGCCCGGTGCGGCGCTCGGCCGCACCGGGCCCGGCACGTGGTGGTCACCCGTCCGGCGAAGCGGACGGGTGGGGGATCAGTGCGACGAGGGCGTCGTCTCGATCTCGCTGCGGTCGCCCGACCACAGGGTGTGGAACACACCCGCCTTGTCGACGCGCTTGTAGGTGTGCGCGCCGAAGAAGTCGCGCTGGCCCTGCACGAGGGCCGCGGGCAGGCGCGGCGCGCGCAGGCCGTCGTAGTACGCGAGCGACGAGCTGAACGCCGGCGTCGGGATGCCCGACTGCGCCGCCGCGACGACCACGCGGCGCCAGGCCGCCTGGGCGCCGGTGACCGCGTCGCGGAAGTACGGCGCGACCACGAGGGCCACGAGCTCGGGGTCCTCGGCGTAGGCGTCCGCGATGCGGTTGAGGAAGCGGGCGCGGATGATGCATCCGGCTCGCCAGATCTTCGCGATGTCGCCCTTCTTGACGTCCCAGCCGAACTGCTCGGCGCCCGCGATGATCTCGTCGAAGCCCTGCGAGTAGGCGATGATCTTCGAGGCGTAGAGGGCCTGGCGGACGTCCTCGATGAAGGCGTCGGCGTCGGCGACGGCGAACTCGCCGTCGGGGCCCGGCAGGGTCGCGGATGCCTCGCGCTGGGCGCGCTTCGACGACAGGCTCCGGGCGAACACGGCTTCGGCGATGCCCGACACGGGGACGCCGAGGTCGAGCGCGTTCTGTACCGTCCACGCGCCGGTGCCCTTGGCGCCCGCCTCGTCGAGGATGACGTCGACGAGCGGGAGGCCGGTCGAGGCATCCACCTGGCGGAGCACCTCGGCGGTGATCTCGATGAGGTAGCTCTCGAGCTCGCCGGTGTTCCACTCGGCGAAGATCTCGGCGATCTCGGCCGGGCTCTTGCCGGTGCCCTGGCGGATGAGGTCGTAGGCCTCGGCGATGAGCTGCATGTCGGCGTACTCGATGCCGTTGTGCACCATCTTGACGAAGTGACCGGCACCGTCGGTGCCGACGTGGGTCACGCAGGGCTCGCCCTCCGCGACCGCGGCGATCGAGGCGAGGATCGGGCCGAGGGTCTCGTACGACTCGGCCGAGCCGCCGGGCATGATCGAGGGGCCGTTGAGCGCGCCCTCCTCGCCGCCCGAGATGCCGGTGCCGACGAAGTGGATGCCGGTGGGCGAGATCTCGCCCTCGCGGCGGATCGTGTCGTGGAAGTTCGCGTTGCCGCCGTCGACGATGATGTCGCCCGGCTCGAAGCGGCTCGCCAGCTCGGAGATGACGGCGTCGGTGCCGCGGCCCGCCTGCACCATGATGATCGCGGTGCGCGGCTTCTGGAGCGAGGCGACGAAGTCGTCGTACGACTCGCTCGCGACGAACCCGGCCTCGGGGTGCTCCTCGACGAGGGTGCGGGTGCGCTCGGGGGAGCGGTTGAACACGGCGACGGTGTTGCCTTCGCGGCTCGCCAGGTTGCGGGCGAGGTTCGAGCCCATGACCGCGAGGCCGACGACGCCGATGTTTGCTGAAGGGGTGACAGGCACGTAGCTCTCCTCGAAGAAAGGGTGGGGTCGATCCCAGCGTACTGTGAGCGGGCCTCACGGTTGCACGGTGTTGCAGTGAGCCGGTGCGGATCGCTCGCCCCGGCGCCCGGTCTGCGGTAGCTTCGCAGTCGCGATCCCGCGCACCGTCATGCGCGCCGGGAGTCGGCCGGTCGGAGCCGGCGAGGAGCCCGAGGAGGATGCCGTGTCAGAGGTCCTGCGCACCCCGCTCGTCGTGATGGGCGTCTCCGGCTCGGGCAAGTCGACCGTCGGCGCCGCGCTCGCCGCGGCCTTCGGCGTGCCGTTCGTCGATGGCGACGACCTGCACCCGCCCGCCAACAAGCGGAAGATGGCCGAGGGGCGCCCGCTCAACGACGAGGATCGCGTGCCGTGGCTCGAGCGCATCGCCGTGCGCATCGGCGCCGAGCTCGACGCGGGGACCCCGATCGTCGTCGCGTGCTCGGCGCTCCGGCGGCGCTATCGCGAGCAGCTCGTGGCGCACGCGCCCGGCACCGTGTTCGTGCACCTCGCCGGCCATGCCGAGCTCATCGCCGAACGCCAGCGCGACCGTGCGCACGAGTTCATGCCGGCGAGCTTGCTCGCCTCGCAGCTCGAGGCGCTCGAGCCGCTCGGCGACGACGAGCGCGGCATCGTGGTCGACGTGCGCCGGAGCCCCGCCGAGCTCGTCGAGGACGTGCGCGCCGCGCTGGGCCTGTCGGGCCGCGCCTGAGTGCCAGGGCCGCTCGAATCGGCAGGACGGCCGCCTTCGGGTAGAATGGGCGATTGGACTTCGGCGAGGGACGCCCGCCCGCCCGTGCGAACGGTCGGCGAGGCATCCGTGATCGACGCGGTAGGAGCAGGCTCCACGGCTTTTCCTCACGCTCTGCGCAGGCCACTGCGCGCGTTCGAGTCGAAACGACAGACACACGATCTGGGCCGTGCGCCCGCAAGGAGAATCATCATGGACGACGACAACAAGGTCATCGCAGAAGCCCGCGAGAGCTTCGGCAAGGGTGCGGCCCGCAAGATCCGCGCCGCCGGCAAGATCCCCGCAGTGGTCTACGGCCACGGCACCGAGCCGCAGCACGTCACCCTCCCGGCCCACCAGGTCGGCCTGCTCATCCGCAAGGCGAACGCCGTGCTCGACCTGCAGATCGCCGGAAAGAGCCAGCTCGCGCTCGTCAAGGACGTCCAGAAGGACCCGGTGCACCAGATCATCGAGCACCTCGACCTCATCGTCATCAAGAAGGGCGAGAAGGTCCAGGTCGAGGTCCCCGTGCACCTCGAGGGCGAGCCCGCCGCCGGCACCATCGCCGACCTCGACTCGCACACGCTGCTCCTCGAGGTCGAGGCGACCCACATCCCCGAGAACGTGGTCGTGTCGGTCGAGGGCCTCGAAGAGGGCACCCAGATCCACGCCAAGGACGTCGAGCTGCCCAAGGGCGCGACGCTCATCACCGACGGTGACGCGCTCGTCGTGAACGTGCACACCCCGCAGAAGGTCGACCTCGGCGAAGAGGCCGCCGAGGCTGCCGAGGGCGAGGCCGCCGAGGGCGAAGCCGTCGAGGAGGCCGCGGCCGAGTCGGCCGAGTAAGGCGCACCGCTTCACAGGGGCCTGCGGCGCCGCTCCGGGTACGCTCGGAGCGGGCCGCAGGCCCTCGTGCTGTCACCGGCACCCACCCCTCGAACCTCGCGAACGGAGACGATCATCGGACTCCTCGACCGCTTTCGCTCCCGGAAGGACCCCATCGTGGCCGCGAACACCTGGCTCGTCGTCGGCCTCGGCAACCCCGGGGCGCAGTATGCCGGCAACCGCCACAACGTCGGCCAGATGGTCGCCGACGAGCTCGCCTCGCGCATCGGCGCGAGCTTCAAGAGCCACAAGACGCCCTCGCGCGTCGCCGAGGGCTTCCTTCGCCCCGGCGGCCCGAAGCTCGTCATCGCGAAGCCGAACTCGTACATGAACACCTCGGGCGGCCCGGTCTCGGCGCTCGTGAAGTTCTACGGCATCGAACCCGAGCGCCTCATCGTCGTGCACGACGAGCTCGACCTGCCCTTCGACACCGTGAAGCTCAAGCAGGGCGGCGGACACGGCGGGCACAACGGCCTGCGCGACATCTCGAAGGCGCTCGGCCCCGACTACGTGCGGGTGCGCGTCGGCGTCGGCCGCCCGCCCGGCCGGCAGGACCCGGCCGACTTCGTTCTCAAGGACTTCTCGGGCACCGAGCGCCAGAACCTCGCGATCCTGCTCGGCGACGCGGCCGACGCGGTCGAGGCGGTCGCCTCCGACGGGCTGCTCGCGGCGCAGCAGCGATTCCACTCACCGGCCTGAGCCGGCGGCCCCGCGAGCTCAGATGAGGCCGCGGAGGAACTCCTCGGGCGAGAGGCCCGCGGCACGGGCGCGCTGCACGAGCCGCTCGTGCTCTTCGGTCGAGAGCTCGACGGTGAGTGTCTGCCAGGCGTCGGGCGCCTCGTCGAGGTCGAAGAGCGTTGCGGGCACCTCGTCGGCGTCGCGGTCGTCGTCGGGTTCGATCACGGATGCCGCGGCGTCGCCCGTCGGCTCGGTGTCGCCGCCCTCGTGGTCGGCGCCGCCCGGCCACCCCGGCCCCGTGGGAACCGGCAGCCCGCTGCGGAATGCCTCGGCAGCGGCGCGGGCCCGCTGATCGGCGGCCTCGTTCATCGGGTGGCCCACGTGACCCTTCACCCATTCGAAGCGGTAGCGTCGACCGACGAGTTCGGCGTCGATCTCCTGCAAGATCTCGACGTTCATGACGGGCTTGCCGTCGGCCTTGCGCCAGCCCTTCCGCTTCCACCCGGGCATCCACTTCGTCACCGAGTTGATGACGTACTGGCTGTCGCACTGGACGAGCAGTTCGTCGTCGAGGTGGGCGGTGGCGCGGAACAGTTCGAGCACGGCCGTGAGCTCGCCCACGTTGTTGGTGCTGTGCTTCCACCCGCCGGCCGCCCAGCGGTCGTCATCGACGTACCAGGCCCAGCCGGCCGGGCCGGGGTTGCCGAGGGCCGAGCCGTCTGCAGCGGCGATGATCATGCGGGGTCCTTCCGTCGAGCCGCGCCAATCGTATCCGGCGCCGCCGACGGCGCCTGTCGCAGGCCGTCGTGTCGGAGAGCGCCATCCAGGCCGCCGGCGGTGTCGGAGGGCGCGCGTAGACTCGTCGGGTGAGTCTGCAGGGTCTGAACACGGCGCTTTCGCGCGCCTCCACGATCGACGGCGCCCTCTCGGAGGCCCTGCGGAACGCCGATTTCTCGGCTCCGGCGGGTCTCGATGCGCCGTTGCTTGCCGGGCTCCTCGCCCGTCGGGTCGAAGCGGGGCTGCCACCGGCCCTCCTCGTCATCACCGCGACGAGCCGCGAGGGCGAGGCGATGCGCGCCTCGCTCGCGCCCTACCTGCCGGACGACGCCGAGCTCCTCGAGTTCCCCGCATGGGAGACGCTGCCGCACGAACGTCTCTCGCCGAGCGCCGAGACCGTCGGCCGCAGGCTCCATGCCCTGCGCCGCATGCACGAATGGTCGGCGTCGTCGGCGTCGCATCCCCTCGTGGTGGTCGCGTCGGTGCGCGCCGCCCTCCAGCCGCTCGCCGACAACCTCGCCGATCGCGCCCCCATCGAGCTCGTGCAGGGCGGCCGGGGGCACGAGCTCTCCAAGCTCGCCGTCGAGCTCGTCGACCTCGCGTATGCCCGCGTCGACATGGTCGCCCGGCGCGGCGAGTTCGCGGTGCGCGGCGGCATCCTCGACGTGTTCCCGCCGACCGCCGACCACCCGGTGCGCGTCGAGTTCTTCGGCGACGAGGTCGAGGAGCTCCGTGCGTTCTCGGTCGCCGACCAGCGGTCGCTGCCCGAGCCCGTCGAACGCGTCGTGCTCTCGCCGAGCCGCGAGCTGCTGCTGACCGCGCCAGTGCGGCAGCGGGCGAGCGAGATGGTGCACGAGTTCCCGAGCCTCTCGGCGATGCTCGAGAAGATCGCCGAGGGCATCCCCGTCGAGGGCATGGAGTCGCTCGCCCCGGCCCTGCTCGAGCGGCTCGTGCCGATCACGCACTATCTGCCCGAGGGCGCGGCGCTCGCCGTGCTCGAACCCGAGCGGGTCTCGGGGCGCGCGGTGAGCCTCGGCGAGACGAACCGCGAGTTCCTCTCGGCCGCGTGGATGGCCGCGACCCATGGTGCCGAGGCCCCGATCGACCTCGCCGCGGGCGACTTCCTCACGGTGCGGGCGCTGCGCGACGCCGCCATCTACAGCGCACCGGGCGAGCCCGACCCGCGCCGCGTGTGGTGGAACTTCTCGAGCTTCGACCTCGGCGACGCCGCCGAGGTGGTCGCCGCGGCCGGGGGCGATGCCGCCGAGCAGGCCGCGCAGGCGGCGGCCGCGACCCGCCGCGTCGCGGCGAACGCGATGCCGAGCTTCCAGGGCAACGTGGAGGGCGCCGTCGACCACGTCGCCGGGCGCCTCAACGACGGCTGGTCGCTCGTCGTGGTCTCGGCCGGGCAGGGGCTCGTCGAGCGCGCCCGCGACGTGCTCGCCGAGGCGGGCCTCGCCGCGCGCATCGTCGAGGCGACGCCGAGCGAGTTCGAGCCCGGGGTCGCGTACCTCGTGCACGCCGATGCGGCCCGCGGCTTCGAGGTGCCCGAGGCGAAGCTCGGGCTCATCGCCGAGGCCGAGTTCTACGGCCGCGCCGCGGGCTACGACGCGAGGCAGGGCAAGAAGCTCGCCTCGCGCCGCCGCAACGTCGTCGACCCGCTGCAGTTGAAGGCGGGCGACCACGTGGTGCATCAGACCCACGGCATCGGCAGGTTCGTCGAGATGGTGCAGCGCGAGGTGGCGACCGGCACCCGCCCGAAGGGCCCGAGCCGCACCGCCGGCATCCAGCAGCAGCCCACCTCGGTGCGCGAGTACCTCGTGCTCGAGTACGCGCCCTCCAAGCGCGGCCAGGCGGGCGACCGCCTGTTCGTGCCGACCGACCAGCTCGACCTGCTCTCGCGCTACGTCGGCGGCGAGGCGCCCGCGCTCTCGAAGATGGGCGGCAGCGACTGGTCGCAGGCGAAGAACAAGGCCCGCAAGGCCGTACGCGACATCGCCGTCGAACTCGTGAAGCTGTACTCGGCGCGCATGGCGGCGAAGGGGCACGCCTTCGGCCCCGACACCCCGTGGCAGCACGAGCTCGAAGAGGCGTTCCCGTTCACCGAGACGCACGACCAGCTGCAGACGATCGACGAGGTGAAGGCCGACATGGAGCGGCCCATCCCGATGGACCGCCTCCTCGCCGGCGACGTCGGCTTCGGCAAGACCGAGGTCGCCGTGCGCGCGGCGTTCAAGGCGATCCAAGACGGCAAGCAGGCCGCGATGCTCGTGCCCACGACACTCCTCGCGAAGCAGCACCTCGAGACCTTCAGCGAGCGCTTCGCCGGGTTCCCGGTGCGCGTGCGGCCGCTCAGCCGGTTCCAGACCGACAAGGAGGTGCGCGAGACCATCGCGGGCCTCGCCGACGGCACCGTCGACATGGTCATCGGCACCCACCGCATCCTCACCGAGAAGGTCCAGTTCAAAGACCTCGGCCTCATGATCATCGACGAGGAGCAGCGGTTCGGCGTCGAGCACAAGGACGCGCTCAAGAAGCTGAAGACGAACGTCGACATCCTCGCGATGAGCGCGACGCCGATCCCGCGAACCCTCGAGATGGCGGTCACCGGCATCCGCGAGATGTCGACCCTCGCGACGCCGCCTGAAGACCGCCACCCCATCCTCACCTTCGTCGGGCCCTACTCCGAGCAGCAGGTGGGCGCGGCGATCCGCCGCGAGATGCTCCGCGAGGGGCAGGTCTTCTTCGTGCACAACCGCGTCTCGTCGATCAACCGGGTCGCGGCCCAGCTCGCCGAGCTGGTGCCCGAGGCGCGCATCGCCGTCGCGCACGGCCAGCTCAACGAGCACGTGCTCGAGCAGATCGTGAACGACTTCTGGGAGCGCAAGTTCGACGTGCTCGTCTCGACGACCATCATCGAGACCGGCCTCGACATCTCGAACGCGAACACGATCATCATCGACAAGGCCGACAAGTACGGCCTCAGCCAGCTGCACCAGCTGCGCGGCCGAGTCGGCCGAGGGCGCGAGCGGGCGTACGCGTACTTCCTCTACGACCCTGCGAAGCCGCTCACCGAGACCGCGCACGACCGGCTCTCGACGATCGCCGCGAACAACGAGCTCGGCTCGGGCATGCAGGTCGCCCTGAAAGACCTCGAGATCCGCGGCGCCGGCAACCTGCTCGGCGCCGAGCAGGCCGGGCACATCGCGGGGGTCGGCTTCGACCTGTACCTGCGCATGATCGGCGAGGCCGTCTCCGCGTTCCGCGGCGACGTCGCCGAAGGCCAGACCGAACTGCGTCTCGAACTCCCCGTGGATGCGCACATCCCCGAGGAGTACGTCGACAGCGAGCGGCTGCGCCTCGAGGCGTACCAGAAGCTCTCGGCCGCGAGCGGCCCGGCCGCGAAGGACGACCAGATCGACACGGTGCTCGAGGAGCTCGTCGACCGCTACGGCACCCCGCCCGAGCAGGTGCAGCATCTCATCGCCATCTCGCGGCTGCGCCGGCAGGCCCAGCTCGCGGGGCTCAGCGACCTGCTCGCGACCGGGTCGAAGCTGCGCATCGCACCGGCGAAGATCCCCGACTCGCGCCGTGTGCGTCTCGAGCGCATGTACCAGGGGGCGAAGCACTTCGCGCAGAACGACGTCATCCTCGTGCCGTTCCCGATGCCGGGCGGCGAGATGCTGCCCGACGCCGAACTCATCGACTGGGTGTCGCGGCTCGTCACGAACATCTTCGAGCCGAGCGACTCGATGGCGGCGCCTGCGGTGTGAGTCGCCTCGGGGCACCCGAGCCTAGGCCTTCAGGTGCCCCCACTCGGCGAGGAACTCCTCGACGCTCAACCGATCGAGGTCGGCGCGGATCTGCCGGAGGAGCTCGTCGGCCTCCATGAGCGATCCGGCCGGGGTTCGGATGACCGGAGCCCCGGTCCCGGTGCGCACGACCACCAGTTCGGCGACCGAGGGCCCGCCGAGGCTCAACGCCTCGCCCGCGAGGAGCAGCGCCGTGTGCACGGCCCTGCGGATGCCGCGAAGCCGTCGCGGTCGCAGTTCGGCGCTCAGGTGCAGGCTCGCCGGGTCTGCGGCGCGCTGGCCGTCGGTGCCGAACTCAGCGCCGCTCATCGAAATCCTCCATCGTCCTTCGTCGATCGGGCCGATTCGCCCGGTCCTGCATCTTCACTGCCGCTCATCGCGAGAACGCCCCGCCGGGCCCGGCCTGCGCTCCGCTGCGCTTGTACTGCGCCGAGCGCACGCCGACCGCGACGCCGGAGGCGACGATCGCGATGCCCGAACCGAGCAGCACCGCGAGGGTGCCCTCGTCGGCGACCCCGGGCAGTGCGGCGAACGCGAGCTCGTTCATGAGCAGCGACACGGTGAAGCCGATGCCGCCGAGCGTGCCGACGACGAGCAGGTCGCCCAGCGTGAGCGGGGTGCCCGACCTGCGCCGGGCCACGAGGCCGCCGAGGCCGCCGGCGATGACGATGCCGACGATCTTGCCGACCGGGAGGCCCACGAGGATGCCCCAGAACGCGGGATCGAGCTCGCTCGGGCTCACCTGCGGCACGGCGACCATCGCCGCGGAGAACGCGAACAGCGGAAGGATGACGCCGTTCGACCACGGTTCGAGCGCGTGCACGGCGCGACCGCCAGGGCGGCGCGACATCACGAGGCCGAGGGCGACACCGGCGATCGTGGCGTGCACGCCCGAGCGGTAGACGAAGTACCAGGTGAGCACGCCGAGCACGACGAGCAGCAGCACGATGGGCCATTGCGGGCGCCGGGCGAGGATCCACGCCGAACGCGGCTTCATGATGCGGCTGACCGCGCCGAACAGTGCGATCGCGATGCCCGCGAAGCCGATCGAGGCGAGATTCGCGTCGCTCGTGAAGAAGAACGCGATGATGAGGATCGCGATGAGGTCGTCGAGCACCGCGAGGGCGAGCAGGAACACGCGCACGCGCGTCGGGATCCACGTGCCGAACACGGCGAGCACGCCGAGTGCGAAGGCGATGTCGGTCGCGGTGGGGATGGGCCAGCCGTCGACGGTCGGGGTGCCCGCCGTGAACCCGAGGAAGATCAGGGCGGGCACGATCACGCCCCCGACCGCGGCGATCGCCGGCAGGAGCGCCTTCGAGAGGCTGTTGAGCTCGCCGATGACGAGCTCGCGCTTGAGCTCGACGGCGACGATGAAGAAGAAGATCGCGAGCAGCCCGTCGCTGATCCAGTGGCCGACCGAGAGGTCGAGCCCGATCCACGAGAGGTCGAGGTGCGCGTTCTTGGCGTCGAGCAGCGCGGGGCCGGCCGCCGTGTTCGCGAGGAGCAGGCCGAGGGCGGCCGCGATGAGCAGGAGGCCGGCGGCCCATCGCTCGGAGCGGAGGAAGTTCATGGGACTCCTGTTTCGGACGTCGCGTGCGCGTGCAGGGCCGGAGCCGTGAGGCGACGCGGGAAGGACGGTGACGACGGTCTCCCGCCGGCCGACCAGACTTCCCGGCACTCCGCGATCGAGTCTATCGGGCGAGGCCGCGCTGGGCCGGGCGGGACGGCGGCGCGACAGGAGCACCCCGTTGCCCCGCCTACGCTTGTCCGGTGACCCTCTCGCTCTGGGCGACGCTCCTCGCCGCGTGCTTCGTGATCAGCTTCACCCCGGGCGCGGGGGCGATCAACACGATGGGCAACTCGCTGAGCCACGGGTTCCGCCGGTCGATCTGGGGCATCCTCGGCCAGCAGGCCGCGCTCGTCGTGCACATCCTCATCGTCGCCGCGGGCGTCGGCGTCCTCGTCGCGAAGTCGCCCGTCGCATTCGAGGTGATCCGCTACGCCGGAGCCGCCTACCTCGTCTACCTCGGCATCCGTCAGCTGATCGCGAAGCCGCAGGCGCCAGACGACGACGACGCCGACGGGCCGGATGTCTCGGCGACGGCGCCGCTCGCCGCATCCGAGTCGCGCTGGTCGATGTTCCGCAGGGGGCTCTGGGTGAACCTCCTGAACCCGAAGGCGATCGTGTTCTTCCTCGCCTTCCTGCCGCAGTTCATCCGGCCCGACCAGCCGCTGCTGCCGCAGTACCTCGTCGTCGGGGCGACGGTCATCGTCGTCGACGTCCTCGTGATGTGGGGATTCTTCGCGCTCGCCGCGCACGGCATGCGCCGCTTCACCCGCTCGGTGCGGGGGCAGCGCATCGTGAACACGGCGTTCGGCGTGCTGTTCATCGGCGTCGGGCTGCTGCTCGCGTTCGTGCACTGAGCTCGGCGCGACCCGCGCACGCCGGAGCGACGGCCGCCTAGGCTGCCGGTATGAGCGCACCCCATCCCGGACTCGACGAACTCGTCGCCACCGTCGCCCTGCTGCGCGCCCCCGGCGGGTGCCCGTGGGACGCCGACCAGACCCACGAATCGCTCGTGCAGTACCTCGTCGAGGAGTGCTGGGAGCTGATCGACGCGATCGAGGCGGGCGACCGCGCCGAGATGCTCGAGGAGCTCGGCGACGTGCTCTACCAGGTGCTCTTCCACGCCGACATCGCCGCGCATACGGGCGACGAGCGCTTCGACATCGACGACGTCGCCCGCCACATGACGGCCAAGATGGTGTCGCGGCATCCCCACGTCTTCGGTGATCGCGAGGCCGAGACCGCCGACGACGTCGTCGCCTTCTGGGAGGACCTGAAGGCCGACGAGAAGCCGCACCGCACGAGCGTGCTCGACGGGGTGCCGCGCGGCATGCCGGCGCTCGCGCTCGCCCGCAAGGTGCAGGGCAAGGCCGAGAACGCCGGCGTCACCGCGCAGGATGCCCCGTGGCCGACGCCCGCCGAACCGTCGAGCGTCACCGCGCCCGCCACCGAGGAGGAGCTCGGGCGGCAGCTGTTCGCACTCGTGGCCTCCGCCCGCGCGCAGGGGCTCGACGCCGAGCGCGCGCTCCGCGCCGCGGTGCGCGAGTTCGAGGACGAGGTGCGGCGGACCGAGCAGGCGGCGCAGGCGGAGGGCGCCGGACAGACCGGCTGAACCGACGCCTGAACCGGATCAGGCGATCCGGCTGCCCTTCGCGAGTCGCCGTGCCGGCACCTCGGTGCGGCGCCACGCCCAGGCGAGCGCGCCCGCGCCGAGCAGCACGTGGATCGAGAGCCCCACGAACCACGACGGCACCGAGCGGTCGTAGACCTCCTGCGGGGTCTCGTAGTCCTCGTCGCCCGGGGACCCGTACGCGCCGTGCTCGCGCCACTGCTCGCACTCGTCGTAGACCGGCGAGAGATCGGGGGCGTGCTGCGCCTGACGAACGCCGACCGCGATCCAGCCGAAGAGGTCGCGCGGCGAGCCGTAGTCGTCGAAGGTGCCGGGCGAGGCATCCGCGACGACGACGTAGGGGTTCGCCGCGAGGAAGCCCCACACGTGGTCGAACCGCGGCACCTGGTACTCGACGGTCTCCGCGGGCAGGCACGGCACGTCCTCGCCGTCGGGCGGCAGGCCGTTCTCGTCGAGCCGCTCGTAGTCGACCGAGATGTAGGTCTGCTGCACCGTCGACTGCATCGCCGCGCCGCCGAGTGCGAAGGCGATGACGGTGCCGATCGAGAGCGCGGCGACGACGAGGTAGGTGACGACCACCGAGAAGAGCGGCCGCGTGATCACCCCCGACAGCCCCACGCCGATCGCCGCGATCACGCCCACCTCGACGGCGAGCACGAGGAGCGACACCGCGATCGTGGACGCCGAGACCTGCCCGAGCACGACGCCGAACACGAGGAACGGCACCGAGGCGGCGAGGAACGCGAGGGCGGTGATCCAGGCGGCGAGCCATTTGCCGACGACGAGCTGCGCGGTCGTCACGAGCGTCACTTGGGTCGTCGCGAGGGTGCCCGCGTCGCGCTCGCCGTTGATCGCGTTGCCCGAGAGCGCGGGGGAGACGAGCGTGCCGAGCAGGAGCACGAAGAACACCACGGTCGAGAAGACCGCACCGCCGCCCGAGTCCCACGCGTTCGTCGCGATGACGACGAGCACCGTGACGAGCGTGACGAGCAGCACGAAGACGCCGAGCAGCACGTACCAGGCGACGCCGCGCACACGCTGCTTGAGGTCGAGGGCGACGATGAGCCACATGCCCTGGAAGAACCCGATCATGCGTCGTCCCCCGCCCGGTTGAGGTCGTGGAAGACGTGTTCGAGGTCGCCGACGGCCGGCGCGAACGACGAGACCGGCACGCCCGTGCCGATGAGGTGGGCGAGCAGCTGCGCCGCGTCCTGCTCGCTCGCGAGCGGCACCACCGCGCCGAGGCGGTCGACGACCGCGACCTCGCCGAAGCCCGCCGCGCCGAGCGCGGCGACGAGCCGATCGGGGTCGAGCGACCTGATCCGCCAGTGCCTCGCAGCCTTGCCCGCACGGGCGACGTCCTCGGGGGCGGCGGTCGCGCCGGCCGCGAGGTAGACCGCCGAGTCGGCCATCTCCTCGAGCTCGGCGAGCACGTGGCTCGAGACGAGGATCGTCTTGCCCTCGCCCGCGAGCCGGCGGACGAGTTCGCGGAGCTCGGCGCGTGCGGCCGGGTCGAGGCCCGAGGCCGGCTCGTCGAGCAGCAGCACCTCGGGGTCGTGCACGAGGGCGCGGGCGAGGCTCAGCCGCTGCTTCTGCCCGCGCGAGAGCACCCGCGTCGCCTGCTCGGCGAGCGGGGCGAGGTCGACGAGGTCGATGAGCTGCTGCGCACGAGCGGATGCCTCGTCGGCACCCATCCCGTACATGCGGGCGCTCGTCGCCAGCGCGACCCGCACGCTGAGCGTCGGCCACGAGCCGAGCACGTCGGGCATCCAGCCCATGCGCCGTCGCACCTGGTGCGGTTCGGTGACGGGGTCGTAGCCGGCGATGCGGATCGTGCCCGCGTCGGGCGCGAGCAGGGTCGCGAGCATCAGCAGCAGGGTCGTCTTGCCCGCGCCGTTCGGTCCGATGAGGCCCGCGACGCTGCCCGGCGCGACCTCGAAGCTCGCATCGCGGACCGCGTGCACCTCGCCGAACGATCGGGCGACGCCCGCGACCGTGATGCCTGCCATCGTGCCTCCTCGCGCGCGGGGTCGGCCCGCACAACTGGAAGAATGGCACGCATGGCCGCTTCCGTCACTCCTCCGCGCGGCATGCGCGACTTCCTCCCCGCCGAGAAGGCCCGCCGCGAGCACGCCCTCGGCGTGATCCGCGGGGTCTACGCGGCCCACGGCTTCGACGAGATCGAGACGCCCGTGATGGAGGACTCGAGCCGCCTGCACGCCGGGCTCGGCGGCGACAACGAGAAGCTCGCGTTCGCGGTCATGAAGCGCGGCCTGACCGCCGACGACCTCGCGCGCGCCGCGGCATCCGGTGACGCCCTCGCGCTCGCCGACCTCGGCCTGCGCTACGACCTGACCGTGCCGCTCGCCCGCTTCTACGCGACGCACCGCGCGGCCCTGCCGCCCGTGTTCCGTGCGATCCAGATCGCCCCGGTGTGGCGCGCCGAGCGCCCGCAGAAGGGCCGCTACCGCCAGTTCGTGCAGTGCGACATCGACATCATCGGCGAGGCCGGGCCGCTCGCCGAGCTCGAACTGCTCACCGCGACCGTCGCGACGCTCGACGCGCTCGGGCTCACCGGCACGACGATCCGCCTCAACGACCGCCGCGTGCTGCAGGGCATCCTCGCGTCGTGGGGCGTGCCCGAGGAGCTGCGCGAGCGCGCCCTCATCACCGTCGACAAGCTCGACAAGATCGGCGTCGCGGGCGTTGCCGCCGAGCTCGCCGAGACGGGGGCGGTGTCGGCCGACGTCGACGTGGCGACCGCGCTCGAGGGGCTCACGAGCGCCGACTGGCACCTCGCCGACGGCGTCGTGCCGCCGCCCGCGTGGCTCGACCGGTCCGCCTACGACGACCTCCTCGCGCTGCGCGCAGCGCTGCCCGACGCCGCGATCGAGTTCGACCCGACGCTCGTGCGCGGCATGGGCTACTACACGGGCACGATCTTCGAGATCGCCCACCCCGAGTTCGGCTACTCGCTCGGCGGCGGCGGCCGCTACGACGGCATGATCGGTCGGTTCCTCGGCCAGGACGTGCCGGCCTGCGGCTTCTCGATCGGCTTCGAACGCATCGTCGACCTGCTCGAGATCGCCGACGACGCGCGCCCGCGTGCGGTCGTGCTGGTCTACGACGGGGAGGTCCCGCAGGCACGCCTGCTCGCCCTCAAGGCCGAGCTCGTGGCATCCGGAACCCGCGTTCGCCTCGAACGCCGGACCAAGAACATGCGCGCCCTGCTCGACCGCGTGACCGCCGACGGCTTCGACGCCTTCGCGAACGTGTCGGCCTCGGCGACCGACGCCGCCGCGCTCGAGTTCCGCGAGCTCGGCGCGTAACCGCGCTCGCCGAGGGGCGAGCCGGCGCCAACCTGCGCATGGATCACGCCAACTTCGCCCGCTCGATCGTGGTCGGGATCGCTCGCAAGCGCGAGACATCCTCGACCTCTAGACTTGGGCGCGGATCACGACGGAGTCTTCCACCCAGTCACCCCACCCACACGAGGAGTCCACTGTGGCATTCATCGAAGCTGTAGGCGCGCGCGAGATCCTGGATTCGCGCGGCAACCCGACGGTCGAGGTCGAGGTGCTGCTCGACGACGGCACCCTGGCCCGCGCGGCCGTGCCCTCGGGCGCCTCCACCGGTGCATTCGAGGCCTACGAGCTGCGCGACGGCGACGCCGACCGCTACCTCGGCAAGGGCGTGCAGAAGGCCGTCGACGCCGTGCTCGACCAGCTCGGCCCGGCCATCGAAGACCTCGACGCGAGCGACCAGCGCCTCGTCGACGCGGCCCTCATCGAGGCCGACGGCACCGACAACAAGAGCGCCCTCGGCGCGAACGCCATCCTCGGCGTCTCGCTCGCCGTCGCGAAGGCCGCCGCCGACGCGGCCGACCTGCCGCTGTTCCGCTACCTCGGCGGCCCGAACGCGCACGTGCTGCCCGTGCCGATGATGAACATCATCAACGGCGGCGCGCACGCCGACACCGGCGTCGACATCCAGGAGTTCATGGTGCTGCCGATCGGCGCGCCGACCTACTCCGAGGGCCTCCGTTGGGGCGTCGAGACCTACCACTCGCTGAAGAGCCTGCTGAAGTCGAAGGGCTACTCGACCGGCCTCGGCGACGAGGGCGGCTTCGCCCCCGACTTCGAGCACAACCGCGCCGCGCTCGACTTCATCTCGGAGGCGGTCGAGAAGGCCGGCTTCACGCTCGGCACCGACATCGCGCTCGGCCTCGACGTCGCCGCGTCCGAGTTCTTCGAGAACGGCGTCTACCGCTTCGAGGGCAAGGACCGCACGTCGGCCGAGATGAGCGCGTACTACGCCGAGCTCGCCGCAGCGTACCCCCTGATCTCGATCGAGGACCCGCTGGACGAGGCCGACTGGGAGGGCTGGACGGCCCTCACCGCCGAGCTCGGGCAGAAGCTGCAGCTCGTCGGCGACGACCTGTTCGTCACCAACCCGAAGCGCCTCGCCGACGGCATCGCCAAGCACGCGGGCAACTCGATCCTCGTGAAGGTCAACCAGATCGGCACCCTGACCGAGACCCTCGACGCCGTGTCGCTCGCGCAGCGCTCGGGCTACACCGCGGTGCTCTCGCACCGTTCGGGCGAGACGGAGGACACGACGATCGCCGACCTCGCCGTCGCGACCAACTGCGGTCAGATCAAGACGGGCGCGCCCGCCCGCTCGGAGCGTGTGGCCAAGTACAATCAGCTTCTGAGGATCGAAGAAGAGCTCGGTGAGGCCGCGGTGTACGCCGGTCGCACGGCGTTCCCGCGCTTCACGGCGTGACAGCGTAGCTGAACTGCAGCGACGGGGGTGGCCGGGTGGCCGCCCCCGTCGTCGTCTTCCGGGCCTGCCGGGAGGAGGGGCGATGAAGGACGATTCCCCCCGCAACCCCCGGCGTCCCGCGAACCCGGCCGGTGCGCGCACGCCGCGTTCGCGCACCCCGCAGAACCAGGGCCGGGATGCCTCGGCGCCCGCCTCGTCCGCGAAGCGAGGCGCCGCAGGGGCGAAGGCCGCGAACGCGAAGTCCGCGAACGCGAAGCCGATGAACGCGAAGCCGGCGAACGCGAAGCCTGGGAACGCGAAGTCCGCGGCATCCGCGAAGCCCGCGAACACCCGCCCCGCCGCGAAGACGGGCCGGTCCGGGCCGGCGAAGCCTCCCCGTTCGGCCGCTCCCGCCGTGGGCGGTTCGACGGACGCCGTGCGTGCGGGCTGGCTCAGTGGCATCCGTTTCTCAGGTTTCTCGCTCATCATGCTGGGAGTGCTCGTGCTCGCGGTCGTGGTGCTCGCACCGACGATCGCGGCCTTCGCGCAGCAGCGCGCGCAGCTCGCCGAGCTGCGCGCCGCGGTGGCCGCGCAGGAGACCGAGGTCCAGCGTCTGCGCGACGAGCGCGAGCGCTGGAACGACGAGACGTTCATCGTCACCCAGGCGCGTGAGCGTCTGTACTACGTGATGCCGGGCGAGGTGAGCTACCTCGTCATCGACGACCGCAGCGAGGCCGCGAAGGCGGAGGACGCCGCCGCGGTCTCGGCCGAAGTGACCGAATCGAAGGGCGATTGGATGCGCACCCTGCTCGACTCCGTGATGACCGCGGGGCTGGCCCCCGAGGCGGGTGACCCGGCGGCGCCGGCGACCGACGCCCCGGCGACCCCCGATGCGGAGGGCGCGCGATGACCCGGCCCCCGTTCGAGGAGGTGACCGAGCGCGATCTCGCGATCGTGTCGGCCCAGCTCGGCCGCCCGGCCCGCAACGTCGTCGGCATCGCCGCGCGCTGCGTCTGCGGTGCGCCCACCGTCGTCGCGACCTCGCCGCGCCTGGCCGACGGCACGCCGTTCCCGACGTTCTACTACCTCTCGCACCCCGGTGCGACGGCCGCGATGTCGTTCCTCGAGGCGGCCCAGCTCATGGTCGAGTGCACCGAGCTGCTCGCGAGCGACGACGACGTGCGCGCCGCGTACGAGCACGCCCACCGCGAGTACCTCGCCGACCGCGCCCGGTTCGGCGACGTGCCCGAGGTCGACGGCATCTCGGCGGGCGGCATGCCCACGCGGGTGAAGTGCCTGCACGCGCTCGCCGCGCAGTCGCTCGCGGCGGGGCCGGGCCTGAATCCCATCGGCGACCTCGCCCTCGAACGCTCGAGCTGGTCGCCCGCCGTCTGCCGATGCCCCGACTACGGAGTCGACTCGGAATGACCCGCCGCCGGGGCCGCCTCGCAACGACGCTCGCGAAGACCGCGACCGCCGCGGTCGCGGCTGCCGCGGTGCTGCTCGGCGGCGCCCTCCCCGCCCGCGCCGACACGGTTCGCGACTACGAGTACTGGCTCGGCGACTACGGCTTCACGACGGCGTGGAACACCACCAAGGGCAAGGGCGTCAAGGTCGCGATCATCGACACCGGGGTGAACGGCAACGTCACCGAGCTCCGCGGTGCCGTCACCGGCGGCACGGATGTCTCGGGCCTCGGCACTCCCGACGGGCAGACGCCGGTCGGCGACCCCGACGAGAGCGGGCACGGCACGATGGTGGCGTCGCTCCTGGCCGGGCGCGGCACGGGGGAGGGGGCCGGCGTCATCGGCGTCGCTCCCGAGGCCGATCTGCTGACGGTGTCGGTCGCATTCGGGCAGGACACCGGCGCCGAGAAGTCGAACGACGAGCAGATCGCCGAGGGCGTGAGATGGGCCGTCGACAACGGCGCGGACGTCATCAACATGTCGCTCACGCGCAACACCCGCGACTGGCCCGAGAGCTGGGACGAGGCGTTCCTCTACGCCTTCGAGCACGACGTCGTGGTCGTCGCCGCGGCGGGCAACCGCGGCAGCGGCACGACCGAGGTCGGCGCGCCGGCGACGATCCCCGGCGTGCTCGCCGTCGCGGGCGTCGACAAGGAGAAGAACGCGAGCCTCGACGCGAGCTCCCAGGGCATCACGCTCGGCGTCGCGGCACCCAGTGAGGACCTCGTGGGCGTCCGGCCAGACGGCCGCGTCGTCATCTGGGACGGCACGAGCGCGGCGACCCCGCTCGTCTCGGGACTCGTGGCGCTCGTGCGCGCCGAGTACCCCGAGCTCGACGCGGCGAACGTCATCAACCGGGTCATCCAGACCGCCGACCCGAACGGGCACGAGGTGCCGAGCCCGCTCTACGGCTACGGGCTGATCGACCCCGTCCCGGCGCTCGAGGCCGAGGTCGAGCAGGTCGACGAGAACCCGCTCGGCAGCCTCGAGGAGTGGATCACCCTGCACCGGCGCGCCTCCTCGACGACGCAGCCGACGGATTCGCCCGAATCCGAGATCGTGCCCATCGCCGACCCGCCGCCACCCGCCGACGAGGGCACGGCGACACTGCTTCCGACGCCGTGGACACTGGCCTACATCACGGTGCCGCTCTCGCTCGTCGCAGGATTTGGTACGCTAGCAGCGCTGTTGGGCATCGGCGCCACTCGGCATACCAGGCGGACTGTCCGCACTCGCGAGCAGTGATCGCACGCATCAGGCCGCATCACCAGATACTGAGGAGTCCATTCACCGTGCCCAAGATTCTCATCGTCGGCGGTGGCTATGCGGGGTTCTACACGGCGTGGAAGCTCGAGAAGTGGCTGCGCGCCGGCGAGGCCGAGGTGACGGTCGTCGACCCGCTGCCCTACATGACCTACCAGCCGTTCCTGCCCGAGGTCGCGGCGGGTTCGATCGAGGCCCGCCACGCAGTCACCTCGCAGCGTCGCCACCTGAAGAAGACCAACGTCGTCACGGCGAAGGTCACCAAGATCGACCACGCCTCGAAGACCGCGACGATCACCCCCGAGCTCGGCGAGCCGTGGGAGTTCGAGTACGACGTCGTCGTCGTGACCGGCGGTGCCGTCTCGCGCACCTTCCCGATCCCCGGCATCGCCGACAACGCGATCGGCCTGAAGACGATCGAAGAGGCCGTCGCGATCCGCGACCGCCTCGTCTCGAACTTCGACAAGGCGGCGAGCCTGCCCGCCGGCCCCGAGCGCGAGCGACTGCTCACGGTCACCGTCGTCGGCGGCGGCTTCGCCGGCATCGAGGTCTTCGCCGAGCTCCGCTCCTTCGCGAGCTCGCTGCTCGAGTACTACCCGCAGCTGAGCTTCGACGAGACGCACTTCCACCTCATCGAGGCGATGGGGCGCATCATGCCCGAGGTCTCGCTCGAGACGAGCCACTGGGTCATCAAGCACCTCGCGCAGCGCGGTGCCGAGATCCACCTCGACACCCAGCTCACGAGCGCGCAGGACGGCAAGATCGAGCTGTCGACCGGCGAGAGCTTCGAGTCCGACCTGATCGTCTGGACCGCCGGCGTCATGGCGAACCCGGCGATCGTGCGCACGAGCGACCTTCCCGTCGAAGAGCGCGGCCGCATCAAGACTCGCGCCGACCTCCGCGTCGGCGACGACGAGGACTTCGTCCCCGACGCGTGGGCGGCCGGCGACATCTCGGCCGTGCCCGACCTCTCGGGCGGCGGCGTCGGCGGCTACTGCGTGCCGAACGCCCAGCACGCGGTGCGTCAGGGC
Source organism: Agromyces sp. NPDC058126 (assembly GCF_042884595.1). NCBI lineage: Bacteria > Bacillati > Actinomycetota > Actinomycetes > Micrococcales > Microbacteriaceae > Agromyces > Agromyces sp. NPDC058126. The sequence continues at coordinate 84,904 of NZ_JBHVTS010000005.1, forward strand.
AAGCTGCTCGCGAAGAACATCGTCGCGGTGCTCCGCGGCGAGGAGCCCAAGCAGTACTTCCACAAGAACCTCGGTGCCGTCGCCGGCCTCGGCATCGGCTCGGGCGTGTTCCAGTCGGGCAAGCTCGCGATCAAGGGCCTGCTGGCCTGGTTCGCGCACCGCGGCTACCACGGCCTCGCGATGCCCAGCTGGGAGCGCAAGTTCCGCGTGTTCTGGGGCTGGTGGAACAACTTCTGGCTCCGCCGCGACATCGTCGCGATCGAGGCGGTGCAGACCCCGCGCGCCCAGTTCGAGCTCTTCGCAGCTCGTCCGAAGCCGCCGGCGGTCGAGGCGCCCGCACCGGCCGCGCCCGCCGCGGCGAAGGACGCCAAGCCCGCCAAGAAGGAGCCCGTCGCCGCCAAGTAGCGGATGGCCCCTGACTAAGCTGAGACGCGGTGTCGCCCTTCGGGGCGGCGCCGCGTTCCGCATCTTCCGGGCGCGACGCTCCCGTAGCCCAATCGGCAGAGGCAGGCGGCTTAAACCCGCTCGAGTCTGGGTTCGAATCCCAGCGGGAGCACCGTTCTTGATGCTCTTTGAAGGCCGGATCGGTGCTTCGTGAGGGGTCAGTCGGTGTCGAGGGTCGCCTCAAGTCGCCCGGCGTTGATCGCGTCGACGAGTGCGTGATGGTCGTGGACCGTCTGCTCGGCGTACGCAAGCGAGAAGCGCCCGAGAGCCTTGTCGAACGTGTCGCTCTTGCCGAGGTAGCCCGCGATCCCGGCGGCGGAACCTGTGTTGGCGTGGGCGCGGGCCAGCGCGGCTGCGCAGAATTCGGCGTATCGCGTCATCAGCCCGACATCGGCGATGAGGTCGACCGACAGCTTCATGTCGCGCAGTTGACGCACGTAGAAGTCACGGCCGGCGGGGCTGGTGGCGTATCCGAGGAAGATGTCGCTCGCGGGCTGCATCAGCCGCTGACCGGTGACGACGCGCTGGCCGTGGTGCGTCAGCGCATCCGGGCGTCGGGGGACGTACGGGGCGAGGACCGACTCGTTCGCTTCCTTGACTTGGAGCAGCAGGGGCTTGCCGTCATCGTCGGTGAACAGCACGACGTAGCAGCGGGTGCCGACGCTGCCCACTCCCACGACCTTGATCGCGACATCGCGCAGGGTGTAGCGGTCGAACAGCACCTGAAGCGGGCGAGAAAGCGAGGACCGGTAGGCACTGAAGAACCCCTGGACGCTCTCCACCGTCACATCATCCAAGTGGAAGATCAGTGGCGGCTGATCGGCGATCCGCAGCCCTCCCGCAGTGGTGTCCACGAGCTTCGGGAACACGTTCTCGGCAACCCGTCGGCGTGCCTTGCGTCGCAGCTTCCTTCGACGTTTCCTCGTCTTCTTGTCCGGCGCCTCCTCGATCAACCTTGCCAGGTCGATGCGGTCGTACCACACCTCCAGCGGAGTCATGGTGGCGAGCTCGGCGATGCGACGCCGGTACGCGGCCGCACCGGCGATCGCGACGGATTTCGCGTCATGGTCGTCCATACCCGAGTCCTGGCAGGCGACGACCAGACTGGCGGTGAGTCGCTTGAGATCCCATTCCCATGGTCCGGGCATCGTCTCGTCGAAGTCATTGACCCCGAAGACGACATTGCGTTCTGGAGTCGCGAACAGCCCGAAGTTCACGAGGTGGCAGTCGCCGCACAGCAGGACCCCCAGTCCCGTCGTCGGGATGTGGGCAAGGTCGCTGGCCATGACAGCCGCCGAGCCCCGGAAGAACGCGAAGGGGCTCGCCGCCATGCGAGCGAAGCGGATCGGGATGAGCTCCTGCAAGCGGCCGGAATCGGATGCCGTCAGCACATCAACCAGGTCGGCCCGTTCCTTCGCGGGTGCCCACTCGCCGTGCGCACTGCGCGGCATCCGGTGTCGCCGGTCGCGTCCGTCCTGGAACTGCTCTGCCCTGGTGAGTGTCATCGTGAACTCCCATCGATCGAGACAGCTTGCGGTCAGTCGTGGCGTCCCGCGACGCCGAGGAAGCGGATGAACACCGCGATCCAACCGAAGATCAGCGCGAACACGATGATCTCGAACGCGGTGAGCGAGAAGTAGCCGATTGCGGGGATGAAGAGGATCACCGAGACGACCACCGCCGCGAGGAACCCCCACGACGCGACGAAGTACGTGCGGGGCAGGCCGCGGAAGAACCTCGGGCCACCGATGAGGAGCACCAGGAACATCACGGCCATGCCGGAGGCCGACAGGTTGTGGGCCGTCATGTTCACGTCGACGGGGAAGATGCCCACGCAGGCGAGCATGATCCCCATGATGACGAACAGCACGGGGACGATGCGCGGCCCCCTCGGGTTCTCGAGCACCCCGGCCGCCGCGAGGGCGCGCATGTCGTGGGCCACGTAGACGGCGAACGTCGTCACGAGAAGCCCGGCGGCGATCAACGTGCCGTTGAAGAGCCAGCTCGACAGGTCGTCCTCGAAGGTGCCGAGGTGGCTGAAGTGGATCGTCCACCACTTCGGGTCGGGGGTGGTGACCATCGCGGTCAACGTGCCGATCGCGATGAAGGCCAGCATCAGCGACGACATTCGTTGGGTCGTCATGGCTGACACCGAGAGGTAGACGATCCAGGCGGCGAGGCCCAGGGTGGTCGCCATCATGACGACCGACCAGAACGTCACGATCGGCAGCCCGATGAACCCTCGCTCGAACACCCTGAAGAGCGCGTACGCAGCGACGAACGCGAGTGCGGCGTGCACGACCACGACCGACGCCGTGTTGACGATGGCCTTCCACAACGGGAGCGACCCCCGCCACTCCTGCCCTGGACGGTGGCGCGCCCGCCAGTACCCGATCGACGAAGCGACGGCGGCGACGATTCCCGCACCGGTCGCCGCCCAGATCGCGAACGAATCGGCCGCTCCGGCCACGGGACGGTCGGGCACGACCGACCCCAGGATGAGACCGTAGATCGCACCGACTATGCCGGCGGACAGCGCCGCGTACACCGCTTCGGATTCCGCCCGGCGGCCGGGCGTCGAGGAGGTGGCGGCGGACAATGCCGAGGTGTCGCTAGTGTCCACGGGGTCAGAGTACGACGTGGGCCGGACGCACGAAAGACCCAGAGCGGGCCCCCTCAAGCGAAGCGCGCCGCTCCCGATCCACTGTGCGCCGTGCATCGTGGGGGAGCGTTCATGGCCACCACGGCACACCCATCCGCGGAAGGAGGCAACGGCGACACCTCGGCGATTCCCGAGTCCACCCGATCGGGGGACTGGGACCGGGATCATGCGCTCGCTAGCCTCTGAGCAGAGCGTCGTGTCAGCGGAACGCGGCAACGCGTGACGCCACGTCGTCCTTCGGTCACGCGGCCGGTCGTCGTACGGACGGGAGCTCGCCATGCCACGAGTCGTCGGGTCCAGGCGGAATCCGCACGTTCGAGTCCTCGGCGGCGCGAGGCTCGTCGGCATGATCCTCGTGATGTCCTCGGCATTGCTCTCCGCCGGTTGCGCCGCCGTCCCGGATGGCGGGGCGCACGCGACCTCGACCCCGTCGCAGTCGGACCCCGCCGAGACCCCCTCGAGTTCCGCACCGGCCGACGCGCCGGAATCGCTCGGCTTCGCCGAGGGCGCGCAGCTCGACCCGATGGCGATGGTGGGCTGGAATGTGTCCATGGGAGGCGACGACGCCGCCTGGACGCACAACCCGGATGCCGAGACGGGGGAAGTGAGCTTCGTGAACGCCGATGGCACGTGCACGGCGTACTACTACCAGGAGGTCTTCGAGACGGCGGCGGCCGACGACCGGTCCGCGTCCGACGAGCTCCTCGCAGAAGTGGCCGGTCTATCGGCCGATGAGGTGGCGACGTACGCGGCGGATGAGTACTTCGTGCTCACCCACGCATCGACGCCCGGGGTCGCGGATGGCGAAGTGGCCAACAGGTCGGTGATCGTGGAGGCCGACGGGAAGATGTGGCTCATGGCCGCGCGCGTGTTCACGAACCTGGATTCCGCGGCTTCGCAGATGAGCAACGCGTATTCACTCCAACTCGCCTGCGACGCGGATGTCGATCCGTTGACACAGCTCAGCTCGCTCGACGAGATCGCCAAGGTGCTGGTCGACTGACGATCGACCCGACGGCGGCGACGCGTCGCCGCGGCGCCGATCCCCTCGACGCGAACGCGATCGCGGACGTTTGGCTCGCGCCCGTGGGCACCGCCAGCAGGCGGACGCCAGAATCTCCACAGCGGCGGGCGCCGCTCGCTGAGACGGGGGGAAGATGTCGTCGCTACTCGAGCTGGTCCTCGAGGCGAACGGGGCGGACCGATTCGCCTCGCTCTCCACGATCACCGCCACGGCGCGGTACGGCGGCTCGTTCTGGGAGGTGAAGGGGCATCCCGATTACGCCGGAGCCGCGGTCGTGGAGGCCCGCGCGCACGAGCAGTGGATCCGGCAGACCGATGCCGACGGCGGGGTTCAGATGGTCTTCGACCGGGCGGCGAACCTGATCACGGTGACGGAGTCGAACGGCGACGTCATCGAGGAGCTGCACGATCCGCGGCGGTCGTTCGACGGGTACACCGAGCGCTCGGTCTGGAGCGAGGCGCAGATGGCGTACTTCCGCTGCTACGCGACCTGGCTCCACCTCGTCGAGCCGTTCGTGTTCGCCTTTCCGGGCGTCACGAGCCACGAGATCGCGGCGCACTCCGAGCACGGTGAGATCTGGCGCGGGCTCAGCGTCACATTCCCGCCGGAGGTCGACAGCCACAATCGGACCCAGCTGTACTACTTCGACGAGGAGTACCGACTGCGGCGGAGCGACGTGCAGCCCGAGGTCGACGACTACACCAAGACGACGCAGTACGTGGCGGAGCATGTCGAGATCGACGGCATCACCCTGTCCACGAGCCGCCGGGTCCACCTTCGCCTCCCCGATCGATCGCCGGACACCACCCGCACCCCGGTCACGGTCGATCTCAGCGACATCCATCTCGATTCCACGAACGTGCCGCGCGAAGCGACGGCGGTGCGGATTCCACCCGAATGAGGTGATGCGCTGAGACCCTGCGGAGGTCTAGTGTCGAGGCACGACGGCGCGACCGTCACGCCGCGGACGAAAGGGGCACCACTGTGAACAACAGCTTCTGGGACTTCCTCATCTGGCTCTTCTGGTTCTACGTCCTGATCGCGTGCATCTGGATCTTCATCACGGTGATCATCGACATCTTCAAGGACCACACCCTCAACGGGTGGGCGAAGGCGCTGTGGGTGATCTTCCTCGTGTTCCTGCCGTTCTTGGCGGCCTTCATCTACCTGATCGCGCGTGGCAACTCGATGGCCCAGCGTCGCATGGAGGAGGCCCAGCAGGTGCAGGCCCAGAACGCCGACTACATCCGCACCGTCGCGGGCACCGGCGGCGGTGGCGGCGCGTCGTCGGCGAGCGAGATCGAGACGGCGAAGCGCCTGCTCGACTCCGGTGCGATCAACCAGGCCGAGTACGAGCAGCTGAAGGCGAAGGCGATCGCGGGGTAGCGCCGCAGCCGACGAGAACAAACGGCGGTCGCGCAGTGGGGGCTGCGCGACCGCCGTTTCGCGCATGAACGGATGCTTCGGGCCCGCCCCGCTCAGTCCATCAGGTCGAGCCGGCGGAGGATGAGTCCTTCGCGCAGCGCCCACGGCGAGACCTCGAGTTCGCGGACGTCGAAGGCGCGCATCGCCTCGGAGAGCACGACCGCGCCGGCCACGATCTGGAACGTGCGGTCGGCGGTGATGCCGGGCAGCGCCGGCCGCGCGTCGGCCGGGATCTTCGCGAGCCGGGGCGTCCAGTCGTCGAGGCCGCGCCGTGTGAGCACGTAGCGCTCGCTCGAGCCGACGCCTTCGGCGACGTGGCCGGCGAGCCGCGCGAGTGAGCGGATCGTCTTCGACGACCCGACGACGTGGTCGGGGGCGGGGAGTCCGCGGAACGCGCCGACCTCGTCGGCGAGGAGCTTTCGCGCGTGGGCTCGCAGCCGCGCGACCTGCTGCTCGGAGGGCGGGTCGTCGGGCAGGAACTCGACGGTCGACCGCCCGGCGCCGAGCGGCACCGACCGCGCGACATCCGGGATCTCGTCGACGCCCTGGGTGAGTTCGAGCGAGCCGCCGCCGATGTCGAAGAGGAGGAGGTTGTCGGCCGACCAGCCGTACCAGCGCCGGACGGCGAGGAACGTCAGGTTCGCCTCGTCCTCGCCGGGCAGCACCTGGAGCTCGACGCCGGTCTCGCGGGCGACGCGCGCGAGGACCTCCTCGCCGTTGGCGGCCTCGCGGATCGCCGAGGTCGCGAACGGGAGGAACTCGTCGATGTCGGCCTCGCGCGCAGCGGCCGCGGCGGCGCCGACGGCCTCGATGATGGCCGCGACCCCCTCCTCGTCGATGGCGCCGGAGGCGTCGAGGTAGCGCATGAGGCGCAGCACCGACTTGTGCGACGTCATCGGGATCGGGCGGGCGCCGCGGTGCGCATCGACCACGAGGAGGTGCACCGTATTGGAACCGACATCGAGAACACCGAGACGCATGTTGCGAGCGTAGTCGGTGGCGAGCATGCATGCCGTAGCGTTTTCGTGCATACTGATGCGACTGGGACGATTGTCCCACTTCGTCGGCATCGCAGTCGAGAGGAGCAACGTGGCCCGAATCCCCGCAGCCGAGCGACGCGCCGCGCTCGTGGCCGCCGCGCTCATCGTGGTCTCCCGCAAGGGCCTCGCCCAAGCGACGACCCGCGCGATCGTCGCCGAGGCCGGCATGAGCCTCGCGAGCTTCCACTACGCGTTCGAGTCGCGCGACGAGCTCATCGACGAGCTCATCTCGACCGTGGTCGCCCGTGAGCAGCAGGCGGTCACGCCCGAAGAGGTCGAGGGGCTCACGCTGTTCGAACTCGTCGAGGCCGGCATCCTCCGGTACTTCGAGCACCTGAAGGCCGATCCCGAGCACGAGCAGGCGATGCTCGAGCTCACCCAGTACGCGCTCCGCTCACCCGAACGCCAGCCGCTCGCCGCCGCCCAGTACGAGAAGTACATCGCCCTCGCGGCGCAGTCGCTCGAACTCGGCGCCGAACTCGCCGGCGCGCGCTGGACGGTCCCCGTCGAACGCGTCGCGCGCGTGCTCGTCGCCTTCACCGACGGGCTCACCCTCACCTGGCTCGTCGACCGCGACGACGATGCCGCCCGGGCGGTCGCGCACGCGGCCGCCGACGCACTCACAAGAATGGCCGACACCCGATGACGCGTGCCGACGCCCCTGGCGCCCCCACCACCCCCGCGGCATTCGCCGAACCGACGCGCCGCATCGGCGCCGGATGGATCGCGTCGTTCGCGACCGTCTGGTTCGGCATCTGGATGGCGCAGCTCACTCCCGTGCAACTGCTGCTGCCGGCCCAGATCGACGCCGAGCTCAAGCCCGAGCACTGGGTCGACTCCGTCGTCGCGTTCGGCACCATCTCGGGCATCGCGGCGATCGCGACGATCATCGCCTACCCGCTGACCGGCGCCCTCTCCGACCGCACGAGCTCGCGTTTCGGTCGCCGCCGGCCCTGGATCCTCATCGGCGGCCTCGTGTTCGCGGCATCGCTCGTGGCACTCGGCTTCCAGACCGAGATGTGGGCGATCGGCACCGCGTGGGTCGTGGCATCCATCGGCTTCTGCATCATGACCGCTGCGCTCACCGCGACGATCTCCGACCAGGTGCCGGTGAACCAGCGCGGCTTCGTGTCGGGCTGGATGTCGGCGCCCCAGGCGGTCGGCATCATCGTCGGGCTCATCCTCGTGACCGAGCTCGTCACCGACGCGTCGCTCGGCTACGTCCTGCTCGCGGTGCTCCTCCTCGTGCTCGCGGTTCCCTTCCTCACCCGGCACGACGAGCCGCTCGCCCCGGCGCTGCGCACCCCGATGACGCTGAAGAGCATCATCTCGGGCTTCTGGATCAGCCCGAGGAAGCACCCCGACTTCGGGTGGACCCTGCTCAGCCGAGTGCTCGTCTCGACCGGCAACGCGCTCGGCACGAGCCTGCTGCTCTACTTCCTCATGTTCCAGCTGAACGACCAGAACGCCGAGGACGACCTCATCGTGCTCACGCTCATCTACATGGTGTTCGTGATCCTCGCGTCCCTCATCGGCGGCAAGCTCTCCGACAAGCTCGGGCGCCGCAAGCAGTTCGTGTTCGTGGCCTCGGCCCTGCAGGGCGTCGCGGCGCTGCTGCTCGGCCTGTTCCCCGACCTGACCGTCGCGATGGTCGGCGCTGGCCTCCTCGGCCTCGGCTACGGCTGCTTCCTCTCGGTCGACCAGGCGCTCGCCACGCAGGTGCTGCCCGACGCCACGTCGCGCGGCAAGGACCTCGGCATCATGAACATCGCCTCGGCCGTGCCGCAGGCCGTCGCCCCGATGATCGGTGCGGCCGCCGTCGTCGTCTCGGGCTCGTTCATGCTCGTGTTCCTGCTCGGTGCGGCCCTCTCGACCGCGGGGGCGTTCGCCGTCGCCCGAGTGCGGAGCGTGCGCTGATGACCATGATCGACCTGCGCATGACCGGCAGCCCCACGACCGACGCCTCGAACTGGCGCACGCCCGCCGAGTACTGGCCGCGCCTGACCGCGGCGACCGCGCACCTCGACGCCCCGGTCGGCGCCCTCCACCTCGGCGCCCTGCGCCACAACGCGCTCGACATGCTGCGACGGGCGAACGGCATGCCGATCAGGGTCGCGTCGAAGTCGGTACGGGTGCGCAGCGTCATCGAATCGCTGCTCACGATGCCGGGCTACCGCGGCGTGCTCGCGTACACCCTCGCCGAGGCCCTCTGGCTCGCCGACACGGTCGACGACATCGTCGTCGGCTACCCGACGGCCGAGCGGGCGAGCCTGCGTCGTCTGGCCACCGACGCCGACGCCGCTGCGCGCATCACGCTCATGGTCGACTCGCCCGCGCAGCTCGACTTCGTCGACGCCGTGCTGCCGCCCGGCAAGCGCGAGACGATCCGGGTCTGCCTCGAACTCGACGCCTCCTGGGATGCCCCGGTGCTGGGCCACCTCGGCGTGCGGCGTTCGCCCGTGCACGCTCCTGCCGACGCCGGAGCGCTCGCGGCCTACATCGTCCGCCGCCCCGGCTTCGAGCTCGTCGGCATGATGTCGTACGAGGCGCAGATCGCCGGGGTCGTGAACCGGCCGGCCGGCCGGCCCGTCGACGGCGCCGTCAACCGCTGGATGCAGTCGCGCTCGATGCCCGAGCTCCTCGAGCGTCGCGCCCGCGCGGTCGCGGCCGTGCGCGAGCACGCCGAGCTCGAGTTCGTGAACGGCGGCGGCACGGGCTCGCTCGAACGCACCTCGGCCGATCCGGCGGTCACCGAGATCGCCGCGGGCTCGGGCCTGTTCGGCGGCCACCTGTTCGACGGCTACGAGCACTTCACCCCGGCTCCGGCGGCGGCGTTCGCGCTCGACGTCGTGCGGCGCCCGAGCTCGGCGCACGCGACGATCCTCGGCGGCGGCTGGATCGCCTCGGGGCCGCCCGCGCCCGATCGACTGCCGCGCATCGTCTGGCCCGAGGGGCTCGTCATGGAGCCGCGCGAGATGGCCGGCGAGGTGCAGACGCCCGTGTCGGGCCGCGCCGCGCGCCGGCTCGCGGTGGGCGACCGGGTGTGGTTCCGCCACACGAAGTCGGGCGAGCTCGCCGAGCACCTGAACGAGTTCGCCGTCGTCGACGGCGACGAGACCGTGGAGATGATCCCGACGTATCGGGGAGAAGGGAAGGCGTTCCTGTGACCGCGACCGGAGCAGTGTGGCGCAACTGGGGGCGGACCGAGCAGGTTCGGCCGCTCAGGGTGGAGCGCCCCGCCTCGCCCGAGGCCGTGCAGCGCGCCGTGCAGTCGGCCGCGACGAGCGGCCTGCGCATCAAGCCGGTCGGCTCGGGCCACAGCTTCACGGGCATCGCCGTGGCGCCGGGCGTGCAGCTCGATCTCACCTCGCTCTCTGGCGTCATCGACGCCGACGTCGCGACCGGGCGGGTCACGCTCGGGGCGGGAACCCGCCTGCACGAGCTGCCGGCGCTGCTCGCGCCCTACGGCCTCGCCCTGGCGAACATGGGCGACATCGACCGGCAGACGATCTCGGGCGCGACCTCGACGGGCACGCACGGCACGGGGCTCGGCTTCGGCGGCCTCGCCACCCAGATCGTCGCGGCGAAGCTCGTGACCGGCACGGGCGAGCTCATCACCGTGAGCGAGACCGAACGACCCGAACTGCTGCCCGCCGTGCGTCTCGGCCTCGGCGCCCTCGGCGTCATCGTCGAGCTCACCCTGCAGCTCGTTCCGCGCTACGTGCTGCACGCCGTCGAGAAGCCCGAGCCGCTCGAGCAGGTGCTCGGCGAGTGGATGCCCCGGGTGCAGGGTGCCGACCACTTCGAGTTCTACTGGTTCCCGCACACCGAGCAGGCGCTCACCAAGACGAACACGCGCCTCCCCGGCGACGCCCCGCGCAAGCCGCTCGGCACCGTCTCACGATGGATCGACGACGAGCTGCTCGCGAACGGCCTCTACCGGGGCATCTGCGCCCTCGGCAAGGCGGCGCCGGCGACGACCCCGTTCTTCGCCCGGCAGGTCGACAAGTTCACCGGCGACCGCGACTTCGCCGACTTCTCGCAGAAGGTGTACATCACCAACCGCACCGTGCGGTTCCGCGAGATGGAGTACGCGGTGCCCCTCGAGGCCGTGCCCGACGCGTTCCGCGAGGTGCGCGAGCTCATCGACCGCAAGGGGTGGCGGGTGAGCTTCCCGATCGAGGTGCGCGCCGCCGCGGCCGACGACAACTGGCTCTCGACCGCACACGGTCGCGACTCGGGCTACATCGCCGTCCACCGCTACTTCCGCGAGGACGAGCGGGAGTACTTCACCGCCGTCGAGGACATCATGCGCTCGTACGAGGGTCGGCCCCACTGGGGCAAGATGCACACGCAGTCGGCCGAGACGCTGCGCGGTGTCTACCCGAGGTTCGACGACTTCCTCGCCGTGCGCGAGGAGCTCGACCCCGAGCGGCGCTTCCAGAACCCCTACCTCGAGCGGGTGCTCGACGGGGTGCACGCGCGCGTCTGAGCCGACGAACCGCGGATGCCGGCGCCGTGCGCGCCCGCGCCGCGGGCAGCGACATCCGCCGTTCGCGGCGCGGTCGGGCGTGCGCGCGGTCAGGCGGTGCGACGGCGCAACGTGATCGACCCGAGCACGATGGATCCGACGATCCACGCCCCGATCACGAGGATCTTCGCCATGATCCATTCCGGCGTCTCGCTGTCGGCGGCGACCGCCTGGAGCGCGTCGATGGCGAAGGTGAGCGGGAGCCAGGAGCTGATGGCCTCGAGCCCCTCGGGCAGCTGGTCGGTCGGGATGAAGATGCCGCCGAGCAGGATCTGCGGGAACACGAGCAGCGGCATGAACTGCACGACCTGGAACTCGGTGCGTGCGAACGCGCTCGCGAGCAGCCCGAGCGCGGTGCCGAGCAGCGCGTCGGCGACCGCGACCGCGAAGAGCAGCCAGATCGATCCCTCGATCTCCAGGCCGCACACCCATACCGCGAACGAGACCGCGATCGCGGTCTGCGCGACCGCGAGCAGGCCGAACGCGAGCGCGTAGCCGAGGATGAAGTCGCCCTTGCCGAGCGGCATCGACAGCAGGCGCTCGAGGGTGCCGCTGCGACGTTCGCGCAGCGTCGCGATGCTCGTCACGAGGAACATCACGATGAACGGGAACAGCGCGATCATCGCCGGGCCGATGTCGCTGAACACGTCGGTGTCGACGAAGATCCACGCGACGAGCCCGATCAGGAGGCTCGGCACGACGAGCAGCAGCCCGATGGTGCGCGGGTCGTGCCTGATCTGCGAGAGCACGCGCCCAGCGGTGGCGAAGGTCCGGGTGAGGGTCATCGGGGCTCCTCGACGTCGGCGGCGTCCGTCTCGGCTCCGGCTGATGCCGAATGCCTGCCGTGCTCGGCAGTCGTGGAGTCTCGCGGCCTGAGGTCGGGCTCGCCGCGTTCGATGAGCCGGAGGAACGCGGTCTCGACGTCGTCGGTGCCGGTCACCTCGAGCACGCCCTGCACCGTGTCGTCCGCGAGCAGGGCGCCGTCGCGCATCAGCAGCAGGCGATCGCAGCGCTTCGCCTCGTCCATCACGTGGCTCGACACGAGGAGGGTGGCGCCCTCGTCGGCGAGGCTGCGGAACATGTTCCACAGCTCGACTCGGAGCACGGGATCGAGGCCGACCGTCGGCTCGTCGAGCACGAGCAGCTCGGGGTTGCCGAGCAGAGCCGCCGCGAGCGAGACCCGACTGCGCTGGCCGCCCGAGAGCGTGCCCACGAGGCGGTGCTCCACGGATCCGAGTTCGGTGCGCTCGATGACCCGCGCCACGTCGCTCGCCGGTGCCCCCAGCACCCGCCGGAAGTAGCCGAGGTTCTGTCGTACTGTGAGGTCGTCGTAGACGCTCGCCTGCTGGGTGACGTAGGACACTCGGTGGCGCAGCTCCCGGCTGCCGGCGGGCAGGCCGAGCACGTCGATCGTGCCCGACTTCACGATCTGCACCCCCACGATGGAGCGCATGAGCGTGGTCTTGCCGCTGCCGCTCGGGCCGAGGAGGCCGACGATCATGCCGCTCGGCACGGCGAGCGAGAGCCCCTCGAGCACGGGGGTGCCTCCGCGGTGGACGTGAAGGTCCTCCGCGATGATGGCGGCGGTGGCGCTCGGCTGCGTCGCCGGGGCATCCGCGGTATTCAGCATGTGCTGAATATCTCGCTGCGCGAGCCCGCTGTCAAGACCCCGGCGGACGACCGGTCAGGTGCCATTGCACCGCCGGACCGACGCGGGCGACGAGCTCGTCGACGGGGAGCGAGGCGACCGGGTCGAACTCGAGCACGTAGCGCACCATGATCACGCCGACGAGCTGGGATGCCGCGAGCTCGGCGCGCAGTTCGGCGTCGCCGCCGTCGACGGCCCCGGCGTCGTCACCGGCCCCGCCGTCGTCGAGTCGCACCGCGATCCGGTGCATGATCTCGCCGCGCAGGAACTCCCGCAGCATGCGGGCGACCGGACCCTGACCGATCGCCGAACGGAGGGCTGCGACCGCGGCCGGGCGAACGGCCGGCGAGTCCCACGCCGTGAGCACCGCACGCACGAGACGCTCGCCGAGGCCGTCGAGCGGCCCGTCGAGCGCGGTGCGCACCAGGCGGTCGGGGCGGAGCGGCACCTCGACGACCTCGGCGACGAGCCGTTGCTTGTCGTCGAAGTAGTGGTGCACGAGGGCGGGGTCGACACCTGCGCGGCGGGCGATCGCCCGCATCGAGGCCGCCTCGTAGCCGCGCTCGCCGAACTCGGCCGTCGCTGCGGCGAGAATCCGTGCCCGCATGTCTCCGGGCTTCGCACCGCGAGGGCGACCGGGGCGCCGCGGGCTGGAACGCTCCGTCACAGTCTGAGCCTAACCCCGGAGCATCCACCGGGGTTCCTCCGAGTCTCATGGGAACGGCCGTGGCGCGAAGGCGGCCTCGGTAGGATTGCAGAGCCCGCGATCACGCAGCCGAATGCCCTAGGAGTCCGCGCCATGGAATGGCTCATTCCCGTCCTCATCGTCGTCGCACTCGTGCTGGTGATCGGCATCTACCTCTGGGCGACCTACAACTCGCTCGTCACGCTCAACGTGCGCGTCGACGAGGCGTGGAGCGACATCACGGTGCAGCTGAAGCGCCGTGCCGACCTGATCCCGAACCTCATCGAGGCGGTCAAGGGCTACGCCGCGCACGAGAAGAACGTCTTCGAATCGGTGACGCAGGCGCGTGCCGAGACCTTGCAGGCGCAGGGTCCGGCCGAGGCCGGTGCCGCCGAGAACCACATGCAGCAGGCGCTGAAGTCGATCTTCGCCGTCGCCGAGGCGTACCCGCAGCTCCAGGCAAGCCAGAACTTCCTGCAGCTGCAGTCAGAGCTCGTCGACACGGAAGACAAGATCCAGGCGTCGCGCCGCTTCTACAACGGCGGCGTGCGCGAGCTCAACACCAAGATCAAGGTGTTCCCGAACACGCTGTTCGTGCGCGGCCTCGGCTTCCACGAGCGCGACTTCTTCGAGGTCACCGAGCCGGCGGCGATCGCCGAGCCGCCGCGCGTCCAGTTCTAAGGGCCGGCGTTGTACCGAGCGATCGCGAAGAACAAGCGCAACACCGTCTTCATCATCCTGTTCTTCCTCGCCGTCATCGGCGGGCTCGGCTGGTTGGCCGCAGTCATCTACCAGGACCTGACGATCGTCATCGTGACGCTCGTCGTGGCGACCGGGTATGCGCTCATCCAGTACTTCACGGCCGACCGGCAGGCGCTGTCGATGTCGGGCGCGGTCGAGATCACCTCGAAGGCCGAGCACCCTCGGCTCTGGCGCACGGTCGAGAACCTCTCGATCACGACGGGCACGCCGATGCCGCGCGTCTACGTCATCTCCGATCCCGCGCCGAACGCGTTCGCGACCGGTCGCGACCCCGAGCACGCCGTCGTCGCCGCGACGACGGGCCTGCTCGAGATCATGGACGACGCCGAGCTCGAGGGCGTCATGGCGCACGAGCTCGGGCACGTGCGCAACTACGACATCCGCCTGTCGATGATCGTGTTCGGGCTCGTGGTGGCCGTCGGCTTCATCTCCGACATGCTCGTGCGCATGGCGTTCTTCGGGCGAAGCAACAACAACTCGAACCCCATCGTCATGATCTTCGGGCTCGTCGCGATGCTCATCGCACCGCTCGTCGCGAGCCTCGTGCAGCTCGCGGTCTCGCGTCAGCGCGAATACCTGGCGGATGCCACGGGCGCGATGACCACCCGCCACCCCGACGCGCTCGCCCGCGCGCTCGCGAAGCTCGACGCGTACGGGCGGCCGATGAAGCGTCAGAACTCGTCGATGGCCCACCTCTGGATCGCGGACCCGCTGAAGCCCGGCGTCATGGATCGCCTCTTCGCGACCCACCCGCCCATCGCCGACCGCATCGAGCGCCTGGAGAAGATGGGCGGCAGCTTCTAGGCTGCGGCGATCGAGCCGCCGGGCCGCGAGGCGACCCGTTGCGCGCTCAGGCGGCCGCGGCGGCGAGTTCGCTCGCGAGCGCGGGGGAGAGGTCGCCCCGGCCGGCCACGACGACCTCGTCGAGACCCTGCCACGCCGCCGCGCGGCGCAGCACGGGCACGAGGCGGGCCGCCGTCTCGGCGGGCGCGCCGGGCTCGACCCACGCGGACTGCACCCGCAGGGTGCGCGCCTTGCGGTCGCTCTTGAGGTCGATGCGCGCGACCACCCGGTCGTCGACGAGCACCGGCAGCGAGTAGTAGCCGAACTTGCGGTCGGGCTCGGGCGTGTAGATCTCGATGCGGTAGTGGAAGTCGAAGAGCCGCTCGGTGCGAGGCCGGAACCAGACGACCGGGTCGAACGGCGAGAGCAGCGCGACCTGGTCGATGCGGCGGGGTCGGTGCGCGTCGCGGTGGAGCCAGGCCGGCGTCGGGCGCGAACCCGTCTGCCAGCCGGGCACCTCGACCGGCAGCAGCACGCCCGCGTCGACCAGCTCGGCGACGGCCTGCCGCACCGGTGCCCGCTTCATGCGCCAGTAGTCGGCGAGGTCGGCCTCGGTCGCGACGCCCTGCGCCGCCGCGGCGCGCTCGACGAGTTCGCGCACCGCGTCGGCCTCGGCCGGGGCGGAGCCCAGGAGCTCGGCGGGCAGCGCCTGCTCGGGAAGTGCGTACACCCGCTCGAAGCGCACCCGGTCGACGCAGATCACGTCGCCCGTGCGGAACATCATCTCGAGCGTGCGCTTCACGTCGGACCAGCCCCACCAGGGGCCGCGCCGTTCGTTCGCGTCGTGCTCGATCTCGCTCGCGCGCATCGGGCCGTTCGCGGCGAGCTCGGCGCGCAGCCAGATCGCGAGATCGCGCTGCTCGGCGACCCAGCCGCCCCAGTCGCTGCCCGCGCGCCGGTACTCGTAGCGGCGGAACTCGAACAGCGGCCAGAGCTCGCGCGGGATGTAGGCGGCCTGGTGCGCCCAGTACTCGACCATCCGCCCCCGGCGGCCCGAGGTGATGCGGTCGAGCAGCCCCCGGTCGTAGTGGCCGACCCGGCTGAACGCCGGGAGGTAGTGGCTGCGCTCGAACACGTTGACCGAGTCGATCTGGAGGAGGCCCAGCCGATCGACCACCCCGTTCAGGGCGCGCGTTCCGGCGGCCTCGGGGTGCGGGCGGGCGAAACCCTGCGCAGCGAGGGCGATGCGGCGGGCGAGAGCGGGACTGACGACGTCGACCATGGTGCATCCGACGCTACCGCCGACGACCGACACAGCGCTCGCCGTTCACGAGCCGGTCGCGCACGACATGCCGAACCGCGCATACTCGGTGCCTAGACTGGACGAATGGCGGACTCGACTGGTGGGGCGGGGAAGCGCGGCCGATGGTCGCGACGATGGGCCGGGCGAGCGACCGACCCGTCGCCGACGCCCGTCGAGCCCGTGCGCGATCCGGTCGAGTCGATCCCGTTCGGCATGCGGCTCGCGGGGGCCTGGTCCTGGCGGCTCCTCCTCGTCGGCGGCGTGCTCGCGGTCGTGGTCTTCCTCGTCATCCAGCTCCGGCTGATCGTGATCCCCATCCTCGTCGCGGTCCTCCTCAGCGCCCTCCTGGTGCCGTTCTCCGGAATCCTGCAGCACCACCGCTGGCCCAAGTGGCTTGCGGTGACGACGGCGATGCTCTCGGCGCTGGCCGTCGTCGGGGGCCTGCTCACGCTCGGCATCTGGCAGATCGCGCGCGGCGCCGACGAGCTCGCCGCCCAGTCGCTCGTCGCCTGGAAGGACTTCGGCCAGTGGCTCCTCGAAGGCCCGCTGCACATCACCGAGACGCAACTCGACGCGCTCGTCGAGCGTGCGGTCTCCGCCGTGCAGCAGGACCTCGGTATCATCTGGAGCGGTGCGCTCTCGGTCGGCTCGAGCCTCGGCCACTTCCTCGCGGGCATGCTGCTCGCCCTCTTCGCGACCCTGTTCATGCTCATCGACGGCCGCGGCATCTGGAACTGGATCGTCGCGATCTTCCCGCGACGCGCCCGCGCCGCCGTCGACGGCGCCGGCGGGGCCGGCTGGACGACGCTCCAGAACTTCGTCAAGGTGCAGATCCTCGTCGCCACGATCGACGCCATCGGCATCGGTCTCGGCGCATTGCTGCTCGGCGTGCCCCTCGCGGTGCCGATCGCGATCCTCGTCTTCCTCGGCTCGTTCATCCCCATCGTCGGTGCAGTCGTCACGGGCGCACTCGCCGTGTTCGTCGCGCTCGTCTACAACGGTTGGGCCATCGCGCTCATCATGCTCGGTGTCGTGCTGCTCGTGCAGCAGGTCGAGGGTCACGTGCTGCAGCCGCTCATCATGGGCACCGCGGTGAAGGTGCACCCGCTCGGCGTCGTGCTCGCGGTGGCGACGGGGTCGCTGCTCGCCGGCATCCCCGGCGCGCTCTTCGCAGTGCCGGTGGCCGCGGTGGTCAACGTGATGATCCTCTACGTCTCGGGCGGAGCGTGGAAGGACGACGCGCCACCGTCGACCGTCGACGTGCGATCTCCGCTCTGGCGCACCGTACCCCAGCGACCCGGATTCCGAGGAGAATGAACGAGTTGAGCACCACCGTCGCGGGGCCGACCCTCGCCGAGTTCGAAGCCGCTCGCGAGGTCGTCACGCGCGTCGCACGGCAGACGCCGATGGAGTCGTCGCGCTATCTCGAGCGGCTGTTCGGCGCCCCCGTGCGCCTCAAGTGCGAGAACCTGCAGCGCACCGGCTCGTACAAGCTGCGCGGCGCCTACAACCGGCTCTCCTCGCTCTCCGCCGACGAGCGGGCGCGCGGCGTCGTCGCCGCATCGGCGGGCAACCACGCCCAGGGCGTCGCGTACGCGGCACGCGAGCTCGGCATCCGCGCGACGATCTACATGCCGGTCGGCGTCGCCCTGCCGAAGCTCGAGGCGACGCGCGCCTACGGCGCCGACGTCGTGCTCGCCGGAGCCTCGATCGGTGAGACGCTCGACGCGGCCGCCGCCTTTGCCGAGGAGACGGGCGCGGTCATCATCCCGCCCTTCGATCACCATGACGTCGTCGCGGGCCAGGGCACGCTCGGCCTCGAGATCCTCGAGCAGGCTCCCGACGCCACGACCATCGTGGTGCCGATCGGCGGCGGCGGACTCGCCGCGGGCATCGCGAGCGCGGTGAAGCAGCAGGCCGCGGCCGAGGGGCGCACGATCCGCGTGATCGGCGTGCAGGCGGCCAACGCGGCCCCCTACGTCGCCTCGCTCGCGGCCGGGTCGCCGCAGCAGGTGCCCGTCGTGCCGACGATCGCCGACGGCATCGCCGTGTACCGTCCCGGCGCCCTGAACTTCGAGATCATCCGCGACACGATCGACGAGATCGTCACCGTCGGAGAGGACGACATCGCCCGCGCGCTGCTCGTGCTGCTCGAGCGGGCGAAGCTCGTCGTCGAACCCGCCGGCGCGGTCGCGGTCGCCGCGATCATGACCGGCGCCGTGCCGAACGACGGGCCGGCCGTCGCCGTGCTCTCGGGCGGCAACATCGACCCCCTGCTCGTGCAGCGCGTCATCGCGCACGGTCTCGCAGCATCGGGCCGCTACCTCACCGTGCGGATCGGGCTCCCCGACCGCCCGGGCCAGCTCGTACGCGTCGCCGAGCTCGTCGCGGGCACCCACGCGAACGTCGTCGAGGTGATGCACACCCGCCACGGGCGCGGCATGCAGATCTCCGAGGTCGAGATCGACATCTCGGTCGAGACCCGCGGCCCCGCCCACCGCACCGAGGTCGTGGAGGCCCTCCGTCGCGCCGGGTACTCGCCCGTCGTGCTCGACGACTGAGCGGGCGCCGTCTCAGGTGAACGCGCGCGGTTCAGGACGATTCCCGGCGGATCGTCCCGAAGTGCGTGCTCCCTGTTGATACCGGGGCACAACGCGAAAGAGCGGATGCCACGTGGCATCCGCTCTTCGCGTTCGTCGGTGGGGGAGCGCCCTACTGGCCGCCCCAGGTGTCGACGGCGGTGACCTCGACGGCGATCTCGCGGCCGTTCGGCGCGGTGTAGCTCGTCTTCGCGCCGACCGCGAGGCCGAGGATCGCGGCGCCGAGCGGCGACTGCTCGCTCCACACGTCGAGCTCGGAGTCGCCCGCGATCTCGCGGCTTCCGATGAGGAAGGTCTCCTCGTCGCCGGCGATGATCGCCGTGATGACGGTGCCCGACTCGACGATGCCCTTCGACGCGGGGGCGTCGCCGACCTCGGCGGTCTTCAGCAGCCCCTTGAGCTGGCGGATGCGCGCCTCGATCTTGCCCTGCTCGTCCTTCGCGGCGTGGTAGCCGCCGTTCTCCTTGAGGTCGCCCTCTTCGCGTGCCGCTTCGATGCGCTTCGCGATCTCCTCGCGACCGGTGGTCGAGAGCTGTTCGAGTTCCGCCGCGAGGCGGTCGTAGGCCTCCTGGGTGAGCCAGGTGACGGTGGCGTCCTGCGCCATGATGCACACTCCTGTGTAGGGGAAGTCACGCCGGATAGACGTGTCGCCCCGAACGACGTTCAGGGCGAATGTCCAATGTTAGGTGAGCCAGCAGCGGTAAATCAAACCCGTGTTCGCCTCCTGCGCGGTGCGCACGGTCTCGGTCAGGCTGCGGATGTGCTGGTCGGAGGCCGGGACCTCGATCACCTTCCAGCCGACGACCGTGAAGTCCTCGTTCAGCGCCTGCACGATGCACGCGGTCTCGTTGCCGGGCGGCACCGAGAGGTTCCAGCTCACCTCGACGGCGCGCTCCTCGTTCAGGAGGCGATGCCCGGTGTCGGTCACCTCGAGCTGCGGCTTCTGACCGTCGAGGCCGGCCCAGACCACCCACGCGATGAGCACCACGGCGAAGGCGATCGCGGCGCCGATGAGGAGGAATCGGTCGCGCGAGCGATGACGGCGGGTGCGCCCGTATCGGTCGTCGAGCTGCGCACTCGCGGGCGCGTCGGTCTGGGTGGGCACCCGGGCTCCTTCAGAGGTGGATCGACTAGGCTGCATCAAGCCTAACGCCGCCCCCTGAAGGGAATCCGATGCTCGTCGACTCCGTCCGTTCTCTGCTGCTCCCGGCGACTCCTTTCGTCGCCGAGCAGGACGAGTTCGACCCGAACACGGTCACCCCCGGGGTCTGGGGCTTCGTCGTGACCTTCCTCATCATGGTCGTGGTGCTCCTGCTCATCCTCGACATGGTTCGACGCATCCGCCGCACCAACTACCGGGCGCAGGTGCGTGCCGAGCTCGAGGCCGAGGCCGCCGCCGAAGCGGCCGCGGTGGACGAAGCCGCCGTCGGCGAGGCCGACGCGCAGACGACGGATGCCGCGGAGGACGGGCCGCGCGACGACGACGCCCCGAACCGGGGCTGAGCGTCAGCCGGCGTGGTACGCCGGCGCCATGGCGATCAGCAGCGTCGCCGTCCAGTGGCACATGAAGGCCAGCACCGTGCAGGTGTGGAAGATCTCGTGGAACCCGAAGACGCCGGGCCAGGGGTTCGGCTTCTTGAAGCCGTAGACGACCGCGCCAACGGTGTAGAGCAGGCCCCCGACGATGACGAGCACCATCATCGCGACGTTCGCCGCGAGCAGGTCGCCGAGGTACATGACCGCGGCCCAGCCGAGCAGCAGGTAGAGCGGAACGTACAGCCAGCGGGGCGCCGAGATCCAGAAGACGCGGAACCCGATTCCGAGCAGCGCCCCGCCCCAGACGATCGAGAGCAGGAGCCAGCCCTTCTCGGGCGGCAGCGCGAGGATCGCGAGCGGGGTGTAGGTGCCGGCGATGAGCAGGAAGATGTTCGCGTGGTCGATGCGCTTGAGCACGACCTTCGTCTTCGGCTTCCAGTTGAAGCGGTGGTAGAGCGCCGAGTTGCCGAACAGCAGCATCGAGGTGAGCACGAACACCGCGGAGGCCCACTTCGCGGGGGCGCCCTCGGCGAGCACGATGAGCACGATGCCGGCGATGATCGTGACGGGGAAGGTCACGGCATGGATCCAGCCGCGCCACGTCGGCTTGACCTCTACAGCGTGGCTGAGCGAGTCGTCGAGGAGCGGAATGTTCGGCAGGTCGGGGCCGTGCTCGTCACGCGCGACCGTGTCGTCGCTCGGGTCGTCGGGAGCGACCGGGAGCGTCAACCCTTCGACGAGGTCGGCGGGTTCGCGGTGGCGCTCGGGGGTCATGGTCACAGCGTAGAGCCTCGGCGGTCACGGTCCGCTGTGAGTTCGGCGGCGCCGGTGAAGGGGTAGCGTAGTGCCGTGCAGACGAGCGATCAGCCCCTCGGTCGCGGGATCCTCTACCGGCTCTACCAGAACCGGCTCCGACGCGGACTCGACCCCGCGGCCCTCCCGCGCCACGTCGCGATGATCATCGACGGCAATCGCCGTTGGGCGAAGCAGCTCGGCTTCGAGACCGCCGCGCACGGGCACCGCGCCGGCGCCGCGAAGATGCGCGAGTTCCTCGAGTGGTGCGACGACGCCGGCATCTCGACCGTCACGCTCTACCTGCTCTCGAGCGACAACCTCGGCAACCGTCCGAGCGACGAGCTCGCCGACCTCATCGAGATCATCGCCGAACTCGCTGAAGAGCTCAGCCACTACCGCGACTGGCGGGTGCAGCACGTGGGCTCCGACACGGGCCTGCCCGAGCCGCTCGTCGCCGCGCTCGACGCGGCCGAGCACCGCACCGCCGACAAGCACGGCCTCCACGTCAACCTCGCGGTCGGCTACGGCGGCCGCAAGGAGATCACCGACGCCATGCGCTCGATCGTCGCCGCGCACCACGCGGAGGGGCGCAGCCTCGAGGACCTGGCCGAGCGGCTCACCCCCGACCTCATCGGCGAGCACCTCTACACCGGCGGTCAGCCCGACCCCGACCTCGTCATCCGCACGTCGGGCGAGCAGCGCCTCAGCGACTTCATGCTGTGGCAGTCGGCGCACAGCGAGTTCTACTTCGTCGAGGCCCTCGGCCCCGACCTCCGCAAGGTCGACTTCCTCCGGGCACTCCGCGACTACTCCAAGCGTCACCGCCGTTTCGGCGGCTGACCGGCGACCGCCGTCGTCAGCCGGGCTGCGAGGCATCCCCTCGTTCTGCAAGGATGATCGACGGAGAAGGGGGCACATCAGGTGACCATCGACGATTTCAACGCCGGATTCACGGAAGAACCCGGCTACCTCGACTACGGCCGGGTGGGGCCGCTGTCGACCGCTGCCGCCGAAGAGGTGCTCGCGTTCACGCAGGTGCTGCAGCGCGCCCGCCACGGCAGCATGGACGCGTTCTCCGAGCAGGACGCGCGGGTGCGCGCCGCCGCCGCGGCGGTCACCGGCTTCACCCCCGAGCAGATCGTCTTCGAGCCGAACACCACGACCGGCATCATGCACGCGATGTTCGGGCTCACCGGGGGCGTGCTGCTCTCGGCCGAGGAGTTCCCGAGCCTGCCGATCGGCGCCGTGCGTGCGCAGGAGGCACTGCACACGGTGCAGCCCGTGTGGCTCGAGACCGACCACGGCAAGGTCACGCCCGGCCAGATCCGCGAGCAGCTCGAGCAGAACGTCGCGGCCGTCGCCGTGAGCCTCGTCGACTCGCGCACCGGCTACCTCTGCGACATCGAGGGCATCCGTCAGGTCATCGGCGACCGGCTCCTGATCGTCGACGCGATCCAGGGCTTCGGCGTCGTGGATGCTCCGTGGGAGGCCGCCGACGTCGTCGTCACCGGTGGGCAGAAGTGGTGCCGCGCCGGTTGGGGTACGGGCCTGCTCGTGCTCTCCGACCGTGCCCTCGAGCGTTTGACGCCCGTGTTCTCGGGGTTCAGTGCGACCGAGGAGATCGAGCCCTGGGGGCACGTGCCGCCGCCCGCGCCCGACGCCCGCGCCTACCGCATCGCCAACCCCGACCCGCTCGCGCAGGCGCGGCTCGCGGCCGCCCTCGAGGAGATCGCCGAGACGGGCGTTTCCGCGATCAACGCCGCCATGGCCGAGCGTGTGAGCCGCGCGATCGAGCTCGCCGACGAGTACGCGATCGCCGTCGTCTCGTCGCGCGACGAGCAGGAGCGGGCCGGCATGGTCGTGCTGGAGCCGCCGGCCGAGCAGGTGACCCTGCTCACGGCGTCGCTCCACAACCACGGCGTCACCGCGACGACCCGCCTCGGGCAGGTGCGGCTCTCGATCCACTCCGCGACCTCCGACGAGACCTTCGAGATGCTGCGCGCCGCGTTCGTCTCGTACTCGACGGCGGCGAGCTACTAGCGCGCGGCGCACGTCGGAGGTGAACGGCGTGTGTCCTCCCGCGTGTCGCTTCCGCGGTTCTCGCGCGACGGACGTAGGTTCGGCTCAACGGGCAGATCGCCCGTTCGAGTCGGCCTCGAAACCGACTACGGAGGGATCGCCGGCCGGCGCGTGAACCGGGCAGGAATGCTCGGGGCGGGAGCGGTTGTGGCGTCATCGGTTACTCCTGATTCGGTCGGTCGTCCGGACGAGCGCTCGGGTGAGCGCGCCGCGGCGAGCACGCGCGACGGCGTCGCGCAGGCCGAGCGCACGTACGTGCTCGACACCTCGGTGCTGTTGAGCGATCCGCGCGCACTGTTCAACTTCGCCGAGCACGCGGTGGTGCTGCCCGTCGTGGTCATCACCGAGCTCGAGGCGAAGCGCAACGACCCCGAGATCGGGTACTTCGCTCGGCAGTCGCTCCGGATCCTCGACGAGCTCCGCATCGCGCACGAGCGGCTCGACTTCCCCATCCCCGTGGGCGACGGCGGGTCGCTCCGGGTCGAACTCAACCACTCGAGCCCGAAGGTGCTGCCGAGCGGGCTCCAGCTCGGCGACAACGACTCCCGCATCCTCGCGTGCGCCGCAAACCTGCAGCAGGACGGGATTCCGGTCACCGTCGTGTCGAAGGACCTGCCGCTGCGCGTCAAGGCCGCCTCGATCGGCCTCGACGCGCAGGAGTACCGGCACGAACTCGCCCTCGACTCGGGCTGGACGGGCATGGCCGAGCTCTCGCTCGGCTCGAACGACATGGCCTCCCTCTACGAGCACGAGCAGATGACCACGAAGGAGGTCGACGGGATGCCCGTGAACACGGGCCTCGTCATCCACTCCGACCGGGGCTCCGCCCTCGGCCGGGTCGTCGGCGAACGCGAGGTGAAGCTCGTGCGCGGCGACCGCGACGTGTTCGGCGTGCACGGCCGCTCGGCCGAGCAGCGGCTCGCGATCGACCTCCTGCTCGACCCCGAGATCGGCATCCTCTCGCTCGGCGGGCGCGCCGGCACCGGCAAGTCGGCGCTCGCCCTGTGCGCCGGGCTCGAGATGGTGCTCGAGCGCCAGCAGCACAAGAAGATCATGGTGTTCCGCCCGCTGTACGCCGTCGGCGGGCAGGAGCTCGGCTACCTGCCCGGCGACCAGGGCGAGAAGATGAACCCGTGGGGCCAGGCGGTGTTCGACACGCTGGGCTCCGTCGTCTCCGACAACGTGCTCGACGAGGTCGTCGACCGCGGACTGCTCGAGGTGCTGCCGCTCACGCACATCCGCGGGCGCTCGCTGCACGACGCCTTCGTGATCGTCGACGAGGCGCAGTCGCTCGAACGCAACGTGCTGCTCACCGTGCTCAGCCGCATCGGCCAGAACTCGCGGGTCGTGCTCACCCACGACGTCGCCCAGCGCGACAACCTGCGGGTGGGCCGCCACGACGGCATCGCCTCCGTCATCGAGACGCTGAAGGGACATCCCCTCTTCGCGCACATCACGTTGACGCGGAGCGAGCGCTCGGCGATCGCGGCGCTCGTCGCCGAGGTGCTCGACGGGGCGGAGCTGACGTAAGCGCAGGTGCGGTCTCACGGGGCGGCGCCCGGTTCGGAGGAGTTCGCAGGTTCGGGAGGAAGGTTCCGCCGATCGGGTCCTCCCGATCGTGCGTTCTCCTCCCGAGCGGGTTGGTACGGTGAGGCATGCCGGATGCCTCGCGCCAGCCACGTTCGCCGCTCGCCGTGCCGCTCGCCGTGATCGTCGGCCTGCTGCTGGCGGCAGGGCTCGTCATGATCTACGTCGTCGAGCCCGCCGAGACGGTCACCACGGATCTCGGGCGTCTCTACGCCGACGGGGCGGGCGAGATCATGGGCGGCTCGCCGTTCGTGCTCCTCTGGGTCGCCGCGGCGGTCGTACTCACGGTCGTCGCCGTTCGGGCCCTGGGCCGGTCAGTGGACCTCGCTCATTCCGTGGCGATCATCGCCGGGCTCCTCGGGTTCATCGCGTTCGGCGCGGTCCTCGCCGCGTTCCCGCTCGGGTTCACCTACTACTTCATCGCCGAGGACGGCGGGTACGCGCCGCTCGCCGGATCGCACGGCACCGCCCTCGGCGTGTTCGCCGGAGCCGGTGTCGCCCTGCTCGTAGTCGCGGCGTGCGCGTCGCTCGTCGCGCTCGCACGTCGTCGCGCGGCGACCGCCTGAGCGGGGTTCGCGCGGTACGCGGGACCGGCGCGACGGCGCACCACGGTCGCCGACGCGCGGTTCGGAGGAGTTCGCACGCTCGGGAGGAAGGGTTCCGCCGATCGTGCCCTCCCGATCGTGCGTTCTCCTCCCGAGGCGACGGCGGACCTGCGTCGATCGAACGGCATGTCGGCGGCTCAGGACAGGATGAGACCATGCTCAGCGACCCGACCCCCGCCGGCGTGATCGAAGCCCTCTGGAGGCGGATCCAGGCCCGCGACTGGGCGGGCGTTCGTGTGCTCCTGGCCGACGAGCTCGTGGTCGACTGGTACGCCTCGCTCGAGCGCATCGTGGGTCCCGAGAACTTCGTGGCGGTCAACGCCGAGTATCCCGAGGGCTGGTCGATCCGCGTGCTCTCGATCGTGGCCGACGGCGACCGTGTGGTCTCCGAGGTCGAGGTGCCGCACGAGGGCGTCGGCGTGTTCCGTGCCGCCTCCTTCTGGACGGTCCACGACGGGCTCGTCGTCGAGGGCCGCGAGTACTGGACGACCCGCGGCGGTGATCCGGCGCCCGAGTGGCGGCGCCCGTGGGCCGAGTCGACGGCCGACGCCGAGTGAGCGGCCCGGGGTACCGCGAGGAGGGCACCGGCCGGCGGCCGCGCGCGGTGCTGTTCGACGTCGACGGCACGTTGCTCGACGCACTCGACGGGCAGCGTCGGATCTGGGGGAGGTGGGCCGAGCAGCGCGGTCTCGACGCCGAGCGCGTCTACGAGGTCGCCCTGCGGACGCGACCGCTCGAGACGGCGGCCGAGTTCCTCCCCGCGGCGGAGGTCGGGGCGAGCATCGCCGAGTTCGACGCGCTCGAAGACGCCGAGGCCGAGCACGGCGAGCTCCGTGGCATCCCGGGTGCCGCCGAGCTGCTCGCCGCGCTGCCGGGAGGCGCTTGGGCGGTGGTCACGTCGAACGCCGAGCGCAGGGTCGTCCGGCGCTTCGCTCGGCTCGGGCTGCCCGTGCCGTCGGTCGTCGTCGACAATGCCGCGAGCGAGCGCGGCAAGCCCGCACCCGATCCCTACCTCCTGGCGGCGCAGCGGCTCGGCGCGCCTCCGGCCGACTGCCTCGTCGTCGAGGACTCGCCATCGGGAGTAACCGCAGGCCTCGCCGCGGGCATGACGGTGTGGAGCGTGAATCGCGCCGTGCCGGTCGAGGGGGCGCACCGCCATTTCGCGGCGCTCGCCGACGCGGCCCCGGCGATCCTCCGATTCGTCGACGGCGTCACCGACACTCGCTGAGTCCGGCCGTCTGCGGCAGCCCCGAGACGACGGATGCCCCGCGCCGAGACCGGCACGGGGCATCCGAGTGCTTCGAGAACTACTTCGCCTGCGGCGGACGCGTCATCGACAGGAGGTCGAGGGCGCTGTCGAGCTGCTCCTCCGTGAGGTCGCCGCGCTCGACGTAGCCGAGGTCGATGACGGCCTCGCGCACCGTGATGCCCTTGGCCACCGAGTGCTTCGCGATCTTCGCCGCCGCCTCGTAGCCGATGAGCTTGTTGAGCGGGGTCACGATCGAAGGCGACATGCCGGCGAGGGCGGTCGCGCGCTCGACGTTGGCCTCGAGGCCGTCGATCGTCTTGTCGGCGAGCACGCGCACGGAGTTCGCGAGCAGGCGGATCGACTCGAGGAGCGCGGTGCCCATGACGGGGATCTGGACGTTGAGCTCGAACGCGCCCGAGGCGCCGCCCCAGGCGATGGTCGCGTCGTTGCCGATGACCCGCGCGCAGACCATCAGCACGGCCTCGGGCACGACGGGGTTGACCTTGCCCGGCATGATCGACGAGCCGGGCTGCAGGTCGGGGATGTTGAGTTCGCCGAGGCCGGTGTTGGGGCCGGAGCCCATCCAGCGGAGGTCGTTCGCGATCTTCGTGAGGCTCACGGCGATCGTGCGCAGCGCGCCCGAGGCGTCGACGAGACCGTCGCGGTTGGCCTGCGCCTCGAAGTGGTCGGCGGCTTCGGTGACCGGCAGCTCGGTCTCGCGCTGCAGCAGCTCGATGACGAGCTGCGGGAACCCGGCGGGGGTGTTGATGCCGGTGCCGACGGCCGTGCCGCCCAGCGGCACCTCGGCGACGCGGGGGAGCGCCGTGCGCACGCGCTCGATGCCGAGGCGCACCTGGCGGGCGTAGCCGCCGAACTCCTGGCCGAGGGTGACGGGGGTCGCGTCCATGAGGTGGGTGCGGCCGGCCTTCACGACGCCGGCCCACAGCTCGGCCTTCGCCTCGAGGGCGACGGCGAGGTGGTCGAGTGCGGGGATCAGGTCGTCGATGAGCGCCGCCGTGACGGCGATGTGCACCGAGGTCGGGAAGACGTCGTTCGACGACTGCGAGGCGTTGACGTGGTCGTTCGGGTGCACGGGGCTGCCGAGCTTGGTGGTCGCGAGGGTCGCGAGCACCTCGTTCATGTTCATGTTCGAGCTCGTGCCCGAGCCGGTCTGGTACACGTCGACCGGGAAGTGCTCGGTGAAGCCGTGCGCGCCCGAGATGACCTCGTCGGCGGCGGCCTCGATCGCCTGGGCGATGCCCGCGTCGAGCACGCCGAGCTGCGCGTTGGCCTGCGCGGCGGCCTTCTTGATGCGCGCGAGCGCCTGGATCTGCTGCGGCTCGAGCCCCGACCCCGAGATGGGGAAGTTCTCGACGGCGCGCTGCGTCTGCGCGCGGTAGAGGGCACGGGCGGGAACCCGCACCTCGCCCATCGTGTCGTGCTCGATGCGGTAGTCGGCGGCGTTGTCCACCACGGTGTGTTCCCTTTCGGTTGCTGCGATGCCGGCCCCGCCGGCGGGAGACGCGCTGCGCGGCGTCAGATGCGACCGAGGACGATGTCGGTCTCGACGCGACCCTCGAACAGTCGGTAGTTCGCGCCGACGATAGCCAGCGTACCCGCTGCGATCGCGTCGCTGATCATCTCCGAGCTCTCGACGAGCTCGGTCACGGTGTTGCGCAGGTGCTCGCGCCCGACGTAGCCGGCGTCGACGTGCGACGGGTCGATCGCGCCGTCGGCGGCGGCCCCGTTGCCGGCGACCTTGCGCACCGCGGGCACGATCTTCTCGACGAGGCCGGCGATGAACGAGGGCAGCGGCGCGGCGTCGCTCGCCTGCGAGTCGATGGCGGCGCGCACGGCGCCGCACTCGTCGTGGGCGAGCACGACGACGACCGGCACGTGCAGGATGCCGACGGCGTACTCGAGCGAGCCGATCGCCGACGGGGAGACGACCTGGCCGGCGTTGCGCACGACGAAGGCGTCGCCGAGCCCGACGTCGAAGATGATCTCGGCGGCGAGGCGCGAGTCGCTGCAGCCGAAGACCGCGACCATGGGGCGCTGCGCATGCGCGAGCGAGGTGCGCCGGTCGATGTCCTGGCGAGGGTGCTCGGGCGTGCCTGCGACGAATCGCTCGTTGCCGCGACGGAGTTCGCGCCACGTGGCAGCCGGAGTGTCGGGCCGTTCGGTGGTGGGATCGTTCGGCTGCTCGGTCACGTGGCTCCTCGTCGTCGGGCGGTCAGTCCTGTGCGTCGACCGTCGGGGCGATGGCCGTCGCGAGTGCGGTGAACTCGTCGGGGGAGGCCGTGCCGAGCAGCACGAAGGTGCTGCCGCCCGACTCGGTGGTGAGCGCGTAGCGCGCGTTGCCGACGTCGTCCCCGGTCTTGCGGTTGTCGTAGATCGTCCACTCGACGCCGTCGATCGTGGTCGTGCCGGTCGCGAGCGTGCGCGCGAGCAGCCCCGAGACCCACGTCGGGTTGGCGTCGAAGCCCTGGTAGAGGCCGATGAACTCGTCGCTCGGCGTCAGGTAGCCGACGTACCAGGCGGTGACGCCGTCGGCCTGGCTCGTGCGCAGCTCGGCGGCGTTGGCCCGCCAGCCCTCGGGCAGCTCGGGCACGGCGATCGGGTCGTCGCTCGCGACCTGAGCCTGCTCGGCGACCTGCGCGACGTCGACGTCGCGTTCGAGCGGGGTGTCGCTGCGCGGCACGAGCAGGACGATGACCACGACGAGCGCGAGGCTCGCGCCGAGGGCGAGCACGAGGTTCTTCGTCGTCTGCCGCTGGCGGTGCTTGAGCGAGTTCTCGGCCTTGCGGGCCGCGGTCTCCTCAGGGGTCTCGGGGCGGCCGAGTTCGGCGACGACCCGCGGTGCGCGCTGGGCCATCAGGCCTCGCCGCCGTCGGATGCCACGGCGCTCGCGCGGGCCGCGTCGAGACGCGCCTTCGCGCCGATGAGCCACTCCTCGCAGCGCGCCGCGAGGGCCTCGCCGCGCTCCCACAGGGCGAGCGACTGCTCGAGCGTCGCAGAACCCTGCTCGAGTTCGCCGACGACGCGGACGAGCTCGTCGCGGGCCTGCTCGTAGCTCAGCTCGGCGACGTCGAGTTCGGTGGTGGGGGGCATGGCCCTCATTCTATTCGGCGTCGCCTGAGTCTCCGACCGGAGCGGCCTCGCCCTCCGAGCGGGCCGCGAGGCGGCCTTCGGCGAGCGTGAGGGTGAGGGCCGCGCCCGACGGCGCACCCTGCGGGCCGCGGAGGACGTGTCCGTCTGGGCCCTGCACGATCGCGTACCCGCGATCGAGGGTCGACTGCGGCGAGAGCGCCCGCAGATGGCCGCGGAGTTCGCCGATGCGGTGGGTCTGCCGCTCGATCTGCCGCTCGACGAGCTCGGCGCCGCGGGCGACCCAGCGGGTGAGGTCTTCAGACCGACGATCGACGATCCAGGCGGTGTCGGCGAGCGCGGGCCGGGTGCGGAGATGGCCGATGCGATCGATCTCGTGCGCGATGAGGGTGCGCAGGCGCAGCGCGATGCGGGCGCGCGCCTGTTCGACGCGCAGCAGCTCTTCGCCGACGTCGGGCACGACGCGCTTCGCGGCGTCGGTCGGCGTGGAGGCGCGGAGGTCGGCGACCTCGTCGAGCAGGGGGCGGTCGGCTTCGTGGCCGATCGCCGAGACGATGGGGGTGGATGCCGCGGCCGCGGCCCGCACGACGCGCTCGTCGCTGAAGCCGAGCAGGTTCTGGAAGTCGCCGCCGCCGCGCGCGACGATGATCACCTCGACCTCGGGGTCGGCGTCGAGGCGTTCGATCGCGGCGACGACCTCGCCCGGGGTGCGATCGCCCTGCACTGCCGCGTGCACGACCCGGAACTCGACGGCGGGCCACCGGAGGCGGGCGTTGCGCAGCACGTCCTTCTCGGCGTCGCTGTCCTTTCCGGTGATGAGTCCGACGACGCCGGGGAGGAACGGCAGCCGCCGCTTGCGGGAGACGTCGAAGAGCCCCTCGGCCGCGAGTTGCGCGCGCAGGCGCTCGAGCCGTTCGAGCAGGTCGCCGAGGCCGACATGCTTCAGCTCGAACACCTGCATCGACAGCGAGCCGCCCTTGACCCACCAGTTCGGCTTCACGAGTGCGACGACCCGGTCGCCTTGCTTGAAGTCGCCGCCGAGGCGCGACTTCACGGAGGACCAGATCTGGAACGACACGGTCGCGTCGGCGTCGAGGTCCTTCAGCTTGCCGTAGACGTTGCCGCCCGAGACGCCCCACTGGGTGATCTCGCCCTCGACCCAGACCGTGCCGAGGCGGTCGAGATACTGCTTGAGCTTCGCCGAGAGCTGCGCGACCGGCCAGGGCGCCTCGCGCGTCGCCGGAGCGTCGCGCGGTGCCGGTGCATCCGTCACGCTGGCCTCCCGACCGCCCGCCCAGGCTGCGCCGCGTAGGATTGGCATCGTGACGAGCTTGACTGATGCACCGCGGATCGACCTCGGCATGCCCAGAATCCCGAGCGTGCGAGGCCGGCTCAAGAATAACCCGGTCGACGGCGCCAAGCGGGTGCTGCTGGCAGCGCCGCGCGGCTACTGCGCGGGTGTCGACCGCGCCGTGATCGCGGTCGAGAAGGCGCTCGAGCACTACGGCGCGCCGGTGTACGTGCGCAAGCAGATCGTGCACAACATCCACGTCGTGACCGAGCTCGAGAAGCAGGGCGCGATCTTCGTCGACGAGGTCGACGAGGTGCCCGAGGGCGCCCACATCGTGTTCAGCGCGCACGGCGTCTCGCCGGCGGTCGTGAACGCGGCATCCGACCGCGGCCTGCACGCCATCGACGCGACCTGCCCGCTCGTCACCAAGGTGCACCGCGAGGCGGTGCGCTTCGCCCGCGACGACTTCGAGATCCTGCTCATCGGCCACGAGGGGCACGAAGAGGTCGAGGGCACGGCGGGCGAGGCGCCCGACCACGTGACCCTCGTGAACAGCCCCGACGACGTGCCGAACATCGAGGTGCGCGACCCCGACAAGGTGGTGTGGCTCTCGCAGACGACCCTCTCGGTCGACGAGACGATGGAGACCGTGCGCCGCCTGCGCGAGCGGTTCCCGAACCTGCAGGACCCGCCGTCGGACGACATCTGCTACGCCACCCAGAACCGTCAGGTCGCGATCAAGAAGGTCGCCCAGGAGGCTGAGCTCGTGATCGTCGTCGGCTCGGCGAACTCGTCGAACAGCGTGCGCCTCGTCGAGGTCGCCCTCGAGAACGGGGCGAAGGCCGCGTACCGGGTCGACTACTCGAGCGAGATCCGTCAGGAGTGGCTCGACGGCGTCGCGTCGGTCGGCGTCACGAGCGGCGCCTCGGTGCCCGAGGGCCTCGTGAAAGAGGTGCTGCTCGAGCTCGCCGATGCCGGCTACGCCGAGGTCGCCGAGGTGAAGACGGCCGAGGAGGACCTCATGTTCTCGCTGCCGAAGGAGCTCCGCAAGGACCTGCAGGGCAACCGCGACGCGCGGGCGCTTGGCGGTCGTCGCTCCGCCGACGCCTGACCTCGCACGCTCGGTCGAAGCGAGCGACGCGGTCGCGGCGCTGTTCGCCGTCGGCGTGATGCGTTCGGCGTCGAACGCTAGTGAGTGAGCACTCACTCCGCGTAGTCTCGGCCACATGACCGCACCCGTCACGAAGCCGAGCCGCGCTCGGCCGATGCCCGTCGACGAGCGTCGCGCCGCGATCGCCCGCGCGACCGTGCCGCTGCTCTCGATCCACGGCCGCGACGTCACCACCCGGCAGATCGCCGAGGCGGCGGGCGTCGCCGAGGGCACGCTGTTCCGCGTCTTCGACAACAAGGAGGCGATCATCGACGCCGCCGTCGAGGTGTTCCTCGACCCCGAGCCGTTCCGGGACGCGCTCCGCCGCATCGACCCGAGCCTGCCGCTCGAGCTCAAGATGCAGCTCGTCATCGACCGCTTCCAGGACCGCTTCAGCGGCATCTTCGGCGTCTTCGCCGCGCTCGGCAACCGGCCCCGGCCGCCGGCCGCGCCGAACATCGAGATCATCGTCGGAATCTTCGAACGGCTCCTCGCCCCCGAACTCGAGCGGCTGCGGGTCCCGCCCGCCGACGTGTTCGCCTTCGTGCGCATCATCGCGTTCTCGTCGGCGATGCCGCAGTTCTCCCAGACCACCGGCCTCGACTCCGACCGGCTCGCCGACCTCATCGTGCACGGCATCATCGGCCGGCGCGACGTCGCCACCGAGGCATCCACCCCGTCAACCGCCCCGAGGGGAACCGAACCATGCTGCTGAAACTGCTGCGAACGTACCTGCGCCCCTACCGGTGGCTCGTCGTCGCCGTCATCTTCTTCCAGCTCGTGCAGTCGATCGCGTCGCTGTACCTGCCGAGCCTCAACGCCGACATCATCGACGACGGCGTGGCCACGGGCGACACCGGCTTCATCCTGTCGACCGGCGCGCTCATGCTCGGCATCACGCTGCTGCAGGTGGCCGCCTCGATCACCGCCGTCTACTTCGGCGCGAAGACCGCGATGGGTCTCGGCCGCGACGTGCGCCGCTCGGTGTTCCGCCGGGTCGCCGATTTCTCCGAGCAGGAGGTGTCGCGGTTCGGGGCGCCGAGCCTGATCACCCGGTCGACGAACGACGTGCAGCAGGTGCAGATGCTCGTGCTGATGAGCTGCACCATCCTCGTCTCGGCGCCGATCCTCGCGATCGGCGGCGTCATCATGGCGCTCAGGGAGGACCTGGCCCTCTCGTGGATCATGGTCGTCGCCGTGCCCGTGCTGCTCGTCTCGGTCGGGCTCATCATCAGCCGCATGGTGCCGCTGTTCCAGTCGATGCAGCGCAAGATCGACGGGGTCAACCGGGTGCTGCGCGAGCAGCTCACCGGCATCCGCGTCATCCGCGCCTTCGTGCGCGAGGGCGTCGAGTCGGAGCGCTTCGACGACGCCAACGACGCCCTCACCGACACCGCGCTCAAGGCCGGCCGCCTCTTCGCGCTCGTGTTCCCGATCGTGATGCTCGTGCTCAACCTCTCGAGCATCGCCGTGCTGTGGTTCGGCGCCTTCCGCGTCGAGGACGGCTCGATGCAGGTCGGCTCGCTCACGGCGTTCCTCAGCTACCTGATCCAGATCCTCATGGCGGTCATGATGGCCACGATGATCGCGTTCCTGCTGCCGCGCGCGGTCGTCTCGGCCGGACGCATCGGCGAGGTGCTCGAGACCGAGTCGACCGTGCACGACCCGGCGCAGCCGGTCGAGCGGCTCACCGCCCCGGGCACCGTCGAGTTCCGGAACGTGAGCTTCGCGTACCCGGGCGCCGAGGAGCCCGTGCTGCACGACCTCAGCTTCACCGCCCGCCCCGGCGAGGTGACCGCGATCATCGGTTCGACCGGAGCCGGCAAGACGACGATCGTGAACCTCGCGGCCCGCCTCTTCGACGCGACCTCGGGCAGCGTGCTCGTCGGCGGCGTCGACGTGCGCGAACTCGACCCCGAACTGCTCAACGCGCAGTTCGGCCTCGTACCGCAACGGCCCTACCTGTTCGCCGGCACCGTCGCCTCGACACTGCGCTACGGCGACCCGGATGCCTCCGACGACGAGTTGTGGGCGGCGCTCGAGACGGCACAGGGCCGGGACTTCGTCGAGGCCATGCCCGACGGGCTCGACGCCCCGATCGCGCAGGGCGGCACGAACGTCTCGGGCGGGCAGCGCCAACGTCTCTCGATCGCGCGTGCGCTCGTGAAGCGACCGTCGATCTACCTCTTCGACGACTCGTTCTCGGCGCTCGACACCGCGACCGACCAGCGACTGCGTGCCGCGCTCGACCGCGAGGTCGCCGACGCGACGATGATCGTCGTCGCCCAGCGCGTCGCCACGATCACGGGGGCCGACCAGATCCTCGTCGTCGAGGACGGCCGCATCACGGCCCGCGGCACCCACGACGAACTGCTCGACACCTCGCAGGCGTACGCCGAGATCGTCGAGAGCCAGCTGAGCGCAGAGGAGGCGGCAGCGTGAGCGAGCAGAAGACCGAGACGGCGGCGACCCCCGCCGCGACGCCCCGCCCGCCCGTGCGGCGCGGCCCGATGGGCGGCGGCCCGATGGGCGGCATGGGCATGCCCGCCGAGAAGTCGATGAACTTCGGCCCGAGCGCGAAGCGCCTCATCGGACGACTGAAGCCCGAGCGCACGCTCGTCGTCTTCGTGATCCTCCTCGGCATCGTCAGCGTCGTGTTCAGCGTGCTCGGGCCGAAGATCCTCGGCCAGGCGACCAACATCATCTTCGAGGGCTTCATCTCGGCGCAGATGCCGTCGGGCGTCACCCAGCAGCAGGTCGTCGACCAGCTGCGCGCGTCGGGCGACACCCAGCAGGCCGACATGGTCGCCTCGATGCAGAACATCGTGCCCGGCCAGGGCATCGACTTCGCCGCGCTCGCCGGGGTGCTCGGGATCGTGCTGCTCCTCTACGTGCTCGCCTCGCTGTTCGGGTGGGCGCAGGCGTACGTGCTCAACGGGGTGACCCAGCGCACCGTCTACCGGCTGCGCCGCGAGGTCGAGGAGAAGATCCACCGGCTGCCGCTCTCGTACTTCGACAAGATGCAGCGCGGCGAGCTGCTCTCACGGGTGACGAACGACATCGACAACATCTCGCAGACGCTGCAGCAGACGATGAGCCAGCTGCTCACCTCGCTCCTCACCGTCGTCGGCGTGCTCATCATGATGTTCATCATCTCGCCGCTGCTCGCGGCCATCGCGCTCGTCACGATCCCGCTGACGATCGTCATCACGACGATCATCGCGAAGCGCTCGCAGAAGCAGTTCGTCGCCCAGTGGACGCACACCGGCACCCTCAACGCGCGCATCGAGGAGGCCTACTCGGGCCACGCGCTCGTGCGCGTCTTCGGCCGGCGTCGCGAGGTCGAGCAGGGCTTCGACGACAAGAACGAGGAGCTCTACCAGGCCAGCTTCGGCGCCCAGTTCGTGAGCGGCATCATCATGCCCGCGATGATGTTCGTCGGCAACCTCGTCTACGTGGCGATCGCCGTCGTCGGCGGCCTCATGGTCGCGGGCGGGTCGATCTCGCTCGGCGACGTGCAGGCGTTCATCCAGTACTCGCGCCAGTTCACGCAGCCGCTGAGCCAGCTCGGCTCGATGGCGAACCTGCTCCAGTCGGGCGTCGCGAGCGCGGAGCGCGTGTTCGAGCTGCTCGACGCCGACGAGCAGGTGGCCGACCCGGCCGAGCCGGAGGCGCCCGAGACCACTGTCGGCGAGGCATCCGGTCGTCTCGTCTTCGACGACGTCTCGTTCAGCTACGACCCCGAGAAGCCGCTCATCGAGCACCTCTCGCTCACCGCCGAGCCAGGCCAGTCGATCGCGATCGTCGGCCCCACGGGTGCCGGCAAGACGACGCTCGTGAACCTCATCATGCGGTTCTACGAGCTCGACGCCGGACGCATCACGCTCGACGGCGTCGACATCACCCGGATGACGCGCGACGAGCTCCGCGGCCGCATGGGCATGGTGCTGCAGGACACCTGGCTGTTCTCGGGCACCATCCGCGAGAACATCGCCTACGGCAGGCCGGATGCCACGGAGGAGGAGATCCTCGAGGCGGCACGCGCGACCTACGTCGACCGCTTCGTGCGCAGCCTGCCCGACGGGTACGACACCGTGCTCGACGATGAGGCCTCGAACCTCTCGGCGGGCGAGCGGCAGCTCGTGACGATCGCGCGGGCGTTCCTCGCGCAGCCGTCGGTGCTCATCCTCGACGAGGCGACGAGCTCGGTCGACACCCGCACCGAGCTGCTCCTGCAGCACGCGATGAACGCGCTGCGGGAGGATCGCACCTCGTTCGTCATCGCGCACCGGCTCTCGACGATCCGCGACGCCGACCTCATCCTCGTGATGGAGGCGGGTCACATCGTCGAGCAGGGCACGCACGCGGGTCTGCTCGCCGCGGGCGGCGCGTACGCGCGCCTCTACCAGGCTCAGTTCGCGGCGCCGGTCGACGGCGAGGAGGAGACGGTGCGCGAAGACGAGCGCGACGCGGAGGCGGTTGAGTCCGCGACCGCCGAACCGAAGACGGGTGCGATCGAGGCGCTCGGGTAAGCGGGACGACGGCTCAGACGGACGGGGGTGTCTGCATGAACTCGACGATCGCGGGGTCGCTCGTGAGCACGACGGAGATCACGATCATGACCGCGATGAACGCGGCGACCCCGGCGAGGAGCGGGATCCACCACGAACTGGCGCTGGCCCGCATGCGAGCACGAGACCAGAGCAGGGCGCCGATCCAGAGCACGATCTGCGCGATCACGCCGACCGTGACCGCGATCGGCACTTCGGGCCCAGGGGTGTACTCAGTCGGCGGCGTGGTGCCGAGGATGTCCGCCGGGAGCTTCAGGCTCTCGAGGACGAGCGAGGGCGCGGCGACGATCTGCATGATGTTGTAGACCGCACCGATCGCGCCGAAGACGAGCAGGGCGATCGTCCAGGCGCGGTCGGTCGGTCGGGCGACGGCGCCGGCCTGCGGGTACGCGGGGGTGGGCGCCCCTGCGGTCGCACCGTGTCCGGCGGCGGCCTGCGAGGTCGTGCCGGCCGCGTCGGACGGCTGGGTCGAGCTGCCGGCGTGCGGGTCGGCGGGCGGCTGCCAGGTCCACCCTTCGGGGGCGTACTCGCCGTACCTCGGACGAGGCCGCTCATCGGCGGGCGGCGTCACCGGCGGCTGCGGGGCAGCGGCGCCGGCCACGCCGTCGTCGGGCGTTCGAGCGGCCTCGTCGCGAGTCATCCGGTGCTGCCTTACGCCGAGGTGATCGACTGGCCGGCCGAACCCAGCTGACGGGTCGACTCGCCGACGCGCACGGCCATCGCCGACTCGGCGACCTTGCCCCACGCGCGCGGGTCGTACTGCTTCTTGTTGCCGACGGAGCCGTCGACCTTCAGCACGCCGTCGTAGTTCTGGAACATGTAGCCGGCGACCGAGCGCGTGAAGGCGTACTGGGTGTCGGTGTCGATGTTCATCTTCACGACGCCGTTCGCGACCGCCTCGGCGATCTCGGCGTCGGTCGAGCCCGAGCCGCCGTGGAAGACGAGGTCGAGCGGCTTCTCGCCCGTGCCGTACTTCGCCTGCAGGCCGTCCTGGATCTCCTTGAGGAGGGCCGGGCGCAGCTTCACGTTGCCGGGCGCGTAGACGCCGTGCACATTGCCGAAGGTGAGCGCGGCCATGTAGCGGCCCTGCTCGCCGAGGCCCAGTGCCTCGACCGTCGCGATCGCGTCCTCGAGGGTCGTGTAGAGCGCCTCGTTCGAGCCCTCGTGCTTGACGCCGTCCTCTTCGCCGCCCACGACGCCGATCTCGACCTCGAGGATCGCGTTGATCGCCTTCATGCGCGGGAGGATCTCCTTCGCGATGTCGAGGTTCTCGGTGAGCGGCACGGCCGAGCCGTCCCACATGTGCGACTGGAAGATCGGGTTGCGGCCGGCCTTCACCTCGGCCTCGGAGGCCTCGATGAGCGGGAAGACGAAGTCGGCGAGTGCCGGCTTCGGGCAGTGGTCGGTGTGGAGGGCGACGGTGACGGGGTACGACTTCGCGACCTCGTGCGCGAATCGCGCGAAGGCGAGGGCGCCGGTCGCGCGGGCCTTCACGGTGTGGCCGGCGAAGTAGTCGGCACCGCCCGTGGTGACCTGGATGATGCCGTCGGAACCCGCCTCGGTGAGGCCCTGGAGCACCGCGTTGAGGGTCTGCGAGCTCGAGACGTTGAAGGCGGGGAACGCGAAGCCCTTGGCCTTCGCGGTGTCCAGCATCTCGGCGTACTGCTCGGGGGTGGCGATGGGCATGGTGCTCCTTCGGTGACGACAGTGTGGATTCGGCACGAGTCTATCGACTTGTCGAGCACGGCTCAGGTGTGGGATGCCACGTGGCGACGCCGCACGTCGGCCCGGCGCCGCGGCGGGGCAGGATGGATCCATGACCGACCCGATCGAACGCGAGGCGCAGGCCGCCGCCGGGGCCTCCGCGCTCACCGGAGCCCCCGATGCCGCCATGCTCGCAAAGCTGCTGCGACCCGCTGTGGTCGCGGCCTCGACCGCATGCCTGCCATTGGTGGGCCGCGGCGACGGCGACGCGCTCGACGGCGCCGCAGTCGCCGCGATGCGCGCCGCGCTCGCCGGACTCCCGGTCGACGGCCGGGTCGTGGTCGGCGAGGGGGAGAAGGACGACGCCCCGATGCTGCACCTCGGCGAGCCGTTCGGTCGCGCCCGCGACGGCGACCCGGCGATCGACCTCGCCGTCGACCCGGTCGACGGCACCCGGCTCGCCGCCGCCGGCCGGGCCGGCGCGATGGCCGTGATCTCGGTGGCGCCGCGAGGAGCGTTCTTCGACCTGGGACCCGCGCACTATCTCGAGAAGCTCGTCACCTGGTTGCCGGGGTTCACGGCAGCTCGGGCGGCGGGCCGCCCCATCGCCGAGCTCATCCCCGAACTCGTCGCCGAGGCCGCCCACGCGCGGGGCGTCGCCGCGCGGGACATCCGCATCGCGGTGCAGGACCGCCCGCGCAACCGCCCGTACGTCGAGACCGTGCGTGCCGCCGGTGCGTCGGCCGAGCTGTTCGAGCACGGCGACATCGAGCGGAGCCTCCGGGCGCTGCGTGGTGCGCCGGCCGGGGGAGGCGTCCCGCCCGCAGGTCTCGGTCTCGACGCCGTGATCGGCATCGGCGGCGCGCCCGAGGGCGTCATCGTGGCCGCTGCAGTGCGGGCGCTCGGCGGGTCGATGCTCGCGCGCTTCGCACCGCGGTCCGACGCCGAACGCGATCGGGTGCTCACCCACCTCGGTGGGGCGCGGGCCATCGACGGGCTCGCCGATCTCGACGAGCTCTGCGCGGCGCCCGCCGCCATCGTGCTCGCCGCCGTCACCGACTGCGAGATCGGCCTCGCGCTGCCGGGCGTTCAGCGGATGCCCGCAGGGGTGCGGGCGCACTGGTGGTCGGCGCCCGGCAACTCGTCCGGCTGGGCCGACCGCCTCGAGAGCTGAGCGCGCCGCCCGCACCGGTGGATTAAGAATGCACATTCTTTCACTGACGAACGGGCGAAAACCGGGCCGCTCTCGTGGTCTCGTGCCTAGGCTGGAAGCGGACGATCGTCCTTTCCCCGCCGGCCTCCGATCGAGGCCGATCGCACGAACTCCGGAGGACCACTCGATGGTGAGCACCGATACCGCCAGCCTCTTCCTGCACCCCGACCGCAACATCGCACTCGAACTGGTGCGCGCGACCGAGGCCGCGGCGATCCGCTCCTACCCGTGGATCGGGCGCGGCGACAAGCTCGGCGCCGACGGTGCCGCGGTCGACGCGATGCGGGCGTTCCTCGGCACCGTGAACTTCGACGGCGTCGTCGTCATCGGCGAGGGCGAGAAGGACGAGGCGCCGATGCTCTTCAACGGCGAGCGTGTCGGCAACGGCCGCGGCCCCGCGTGCGACATCGCCGTCGACCCGATCGACGGCACCTCGCTCACCGCGGCGGGCCGGCAGAACGCGCTCTCGGTCATCGCGGTCTCCGACCGGGGCAGCATGCTCGACGCGTCGAGCGTCTTCTACATGGACAAGATCGTCACGGATGCCTCGGGCATCGGCGTCGTCGACATCCGCAAGCCGATCGGCGAGAACCTGCGGGCCCTCGCTGCGGCGAAGGGCAAGGACGTCGGCGAGCTCCGCGTCGCCGTACTGAACCGCCCCCGCCACGAGCAGCTCATCGCCGACATCCGCGCCGCGGGCGCCGGCACCCGCCTCATCAGCGACGGCGACGTCGCCGGCGGCATCAACGCCGCGCGCTACGAGTCGCGCATCGACATGTGCGTCGGCATCGGCGGCAGCCCCGAGGGCATCACGACGGCGTGCGCGATCAAGGCGCTCGGCGGGTTCATGCAGGGCAAGCTCGCGCCGCTCGACGACGCCGAGCGTGCGCGCGGCGAGGCGGCCGGCCTCGACTGCGACAAGATCTACGAGCTGGACGACCTGGTGCGCGGCGACAACACCTTCTTCGTCGCGACGGGCGTGACCGACGGCGAGCTCCTCGACGGCGTGCGCAAGAAGGGCCCGATCATCCGCACCGAGTCGATCGTGCTGCGCGGCAAGTCGGGCACGGCCCGGCGGATCGTCGCCGACCACCTCATCGAGAAGTGGCTGCCCGACGCCGACATCTGAGTTCTCGAACGCCGAGCGGGCGTGGGGGGGGCCCGGGTAGGGCCCCCCCCCGCGGACCCAGGCGGGCGCGCCCGGGGGCC
>NZ_JBHVTS010000005.1:125917-394914 GCF_042884595.1 Agromyces sp. NPDC058126
CCCACGCCCCCCCTTACCCCACCCGGAAAAACAACGCTATGCGGGCCCACCCACCCACCACTGTCTTCTGTCCACCCCCTCGCGGCCCCCGGGACCCCAGCTGCGCCCCCTACCCCCGCTTCGCCGTCTGGACGCCCGAGGGTCAGATGCTGCGTCGGATCTCGGGGTCGATGTCGGCGAGGAGGTCGTCGTGCGCCGTCGAAGCCTCGGCGTCGACCCCGGCTTCGGCCCCGGTCTCGGCGGGTGCGTCGAGCATCGGCTGCTCGACGGCGGCGGCCGTCGTGAACTCGTACGCGGTCAGTTCGCGGGGGCTCTCGTCGATGCCCTCGATCGTGGCGAGCACCTTGGTCTCGTCGAGCGCCTTGAGCTTGCGGGCGGTGGGCAGCACGCGCGACTCGAGCGAGCCGACGAAGGTGTTGTAGTCCTTCACCGTGCGTTCGATCGTGCGACCGAGCTTCTCGATCTGCCCGGCGGTCGTCGACAGGCGCGCGTAGAGCTCGCGGCTGAGGTCGAAGAGGGTCTTCGCCTCCTTGGTCAGGACGTCCTGCTGCCAGCTGAACGCCACGGTCTTGAGCACCGACCAGAGCGTCACGGGTGAGGCGAGTGCGACCCGCTTCGAGAAGGCGAACTCGAGCAGCGAGGGATCGGCTTCGAGGGCGCTCGAGATGAGCGACTCGCTCGGGATGAACGCGATCACCATCTCGGGGGAGGCGCCCAGGCCCTCCCAGTAGGTCTTGCCGCCGAGCGCGACGATGTGGTCGCGCACCGCCTTGACGTGGTTCTTCAGGAGGGCGTCGCGCTGGGCGCCTTCGCTGCCGGTGGCGGTCGCGGGAATCTGGCTGGCCTCGAGGTAGGCGTTGAACGGCACCTTCGCGTCGACCGCGATGTGCTTGCCGCCCGGCAGGTGGATGACCATGTCGGGGCGACCTGCGCCCGCGTCGGTCGTGACCGAGTGCTGCGTGTCGAAGTCGACCCGCTCGATGAGCCCCGCGGCCTCGACGACGCTGCGCAGCTGCGTCTCGCCCCAGACGCCGCGGGTGCTGTTGGATCGAAGGGCGGAGGCGAGCGACTCGGCCGTCGAGCGCAGGCGCTCTTCGCTCTCGGCGGCGGCCTTCAGCTGCTGGCTCAGCTCGCCGTGCTGCCGGTGGCGCTGCGTCTCGAGCTCGGCGACCTTGGCCTGCATGTCGGTGAGCGTCTTCTTCACCGGCGCGAGCTCTTGGAGCACCTTGCTGTCGGCCGCCTCCTTCGCCTCGCGCTGGCGCTGCTCGAACTGCTGTCGCTCGACGAGCTCGCGATGTTGGGCGCGCGCCGCCTCGATCTGCTCGCGGAGACCGGCGGCCGTGGCCTCGACGGCGGCAAGCTCGGCGCCGAGGTTCGACTGCTTCGACTGCTCGTCGGCGAGGGCGCGGGCGAGCTGCGCCTCGCCGCTCGCCCGCAGCTCGATGAGCGCCTGCTGGTGCCGCGCCTCGACGAGGGCGGGGTCTTCGACCGGGGCGAGGTCGGCCGGACCGGCCGCTGCGGCACGTCGCTGGGCGAGGAACCAGGCGCCGAGCGCGCCGAGCAGGACGCCCACGATGAGGCCGATGACGAGCAGCAGGATCTCCATGCCATCGAGTGTCGCAGGCGCCGCCGACATCGCACGGCGGGCGGGTCGGCGGGGCGGGCTACTGCAGCGCCATCGGGCCGTTCGCCGCGCGATCGGCGGCCACCGCGACCGGGCCGATCGACCCGAGCTTCACCCGCGTGATGTGCGCGA
The DNA here is from genome assembly GCF_042884595.1 of Agromyces sp. NPDC058126. Classification (NCBI taxonomy): domain Bacteria; kingdom Bacillati; phylum Actinomycetota; class Actinomycetes; order Micrococcales; family Microbacteriaceae; genus Agromyces; species Agromyces sp. NPDC058126. The sequence continues at coordinate 127,674 of NZ_JBHVTS010000005.1, forward strand.
GGCGCTCGACGTCGTCGGCGCCGTGGCGCTCGGCGGCGTGCACGATGATCGCCGCGCAGGCCTCGGCGTCGGCGAGGGCGTCGTGGTGCGAGAAGCCCTCGAAGCCGGCCGCCATCGCGGCGACGGGCAGCCGGTACGAGTCGAGGTGGTAGGTGCGCCGCGCCACCTGCAGGCTGCAGAGCGAGCGGTAGTCGGGCACCACGAGGCCCCACGCGGTCGAGGTCTTGGCGATGACGCCGAGGTCGAACGTCGCGTTGTGCGCCACCAGCACGTCGCCGCCCGCGAACTCGCGGAGTGCGGGCAGGTGGGTGCGCCAGTCCGGCGCGTCGGCGACCATCTCGGGAGTGATGCCGTGGATGCGGACGTTCCACTCCGAGAACTCGTCGTGCGGGAACGGCGGCCGGATGTACCAGTGCACCCGGTCGACGACCTGCCCGTCGCGCACTTTCACGAGCCCGACCGAACAGGCGGACGCGCCGGAGGAGTTGGCGGTTTCGAAGTCGATCGCGGTGAAGTCCACTGGCACGAGGACATCGTGCCACGCGTCACCGACACCGGCCGACCGCGGCCGGGCGGGTCACGAGATCGGCACCGAGGCGTGCCGGTTGACGGATGCCCCGCCGCGGACTGGAATGGAGGCGCGACCCGCGCGACGAGAGGACGAGCCCATGAGCGACGCCCCCGAACGAGGTGCGGGCGAACTGGTCGCCGATCCCGGCGCCCCCGAGACACGGCGCACGGCGAGATCGTTCGGCGCCGCGGCATCCGTCTATCACCGGGCGCGACCCGGCTACCCGCCGGAGGCCGTCGAATGGCTGATCGGCGACGCGCGACGCGTGCTCGACCTCGGCGCCGGCACCGGCAAGCTGACCGAGGCGCTCGTCGAGCTCGACCGCGACGTGATCGCGGTCGATCCGGTCGAGGAGATGCTCGAGGAGCTCGAGATCGCGGTGCCCGGCGTGCCGCGGATCCTCGGCACCGCCGAGGACATCCCCATCGAGGATGCCTCGGTCGACGCCGTCGTCGCGGGGCAGGCGTGGCACTGGTTCACCCCCGCGCGCGCGGTTCCCGAGATCGCCCGCGTGCTGCGGCCCGGCGGCGTGCTCGGGCTCATCTGGAACTCGCGCGACACGAGCACCGACTGGCTGCGCGAGGCCGGCGAGATCATGCACGAACGCCACGATGCGAGCGCGACGTTCGAGACCTACGTGCAGGTGGACCGGCCGTTCGGGCCGATCGAGGAGCACACGGTCGCCTGGTCGAAGCGGATGACCCGAGCCGGCTTCCTCGACCTCGTGCGCTCGCGGAGCTACTTCATCACCGCGAGCGAGTCCGAGCAGGCCGCGACGCTCGCCGCCCTCGAGACGCTGCTCGCGACGCATCCCGATCTCGCGGGCGCCGAGGAACTCGAGGTGCCCTACGTCACCCGGTGCTTCCGCACGCGGCTCGGCTGAACCGTGGCCGCCGGACTCAGAACGGGTAGTAGGAGAGCATCGGCGCCTTGAGCATGACGATGCTCGTGTCGCTCTCGTCCGCTCGCAGCCCCACCATGTCGGTGATCTCGCCGCCGGGCGTGGGCGGCACGAGCGACGGGTCGACGGGATCGATCCGATAGTCGGACTGCTCGTGCACGAGCGGGGTCACCGCGGCGACCTCGCTGACCGGCGACCCGACGGTCGGGCCGCTCGCGCTGCGCACCGCGACCCCCTCGACCTCGGGCGCGGTGACCTCGACGAGCGACGGCAGGAAGTAGTCGGCGCGGGGCTTCTCGAGACCGACGGCGTCGCCGAGCGTGAAGGCGCCCCAGGTGTACAGGTCGAAATCGACGTAGTGCCCGCCAGATCCGTCGCGCACGGACACCACCGGGTCGGCGCCGAAGGCGCCGGTGAGGGCCGCGACCGCCGGAGCGACCTCGTCGGCCCAGACGTGCGTGAACGTCGTCGAGCCGTCGGTGTCGACGAGGCTGAAGCCGCTGCCGTCGACCACGATCTCGGCGGTCTCGGGCTCGGCGGGCTCGGGTGTCGAGCTCGACGCAGCCGGGGTCTCGCTCGGTGCAGGGGTCGCAGGAGCCGGTGCGGTGGCGGCGCAGCCGGCGAGTGCGACGGCGGCGAGGGCGATGAGCGTCAGGCGAAGCATCCTCATGCGCTCAGCATGGCCGAGCCGGCCGCGACGGTGGGTGACGCTCCGATAACGAATCGGCGGCGCTCACGCCGACCTCGCGACCAGCCGTACCCCGGTAGACTGTGCCCCCGTGGCTCTCACTATCGGCATCGTCGGCCTGCCCAACGTCGGCAAGTCCACCCTCTTCAACGCCCTGACCAAGAACCAGGTGCTCGCAGCGAACTACCCGTTCGCGACGATCGAGCCCAACGTCGGCGTGGTGAACCTGCCCGACCCGCGACTCGCGACGCTCGCCTCGATCTTCGGCTCCGAGCGCATCCTGCCCGCGGCCGTGTCGTTCGTCGATATCGCCGGCATCGTGCGCGGCGCCTCCGAGGGCGAGGGCCTCGGCAACAAGTTCCTCGCGAACATCCGCGAGGCCGATGCGATCGCGCAGGTCGTGCGCGGCTTCGAGGACGGCGATGTCGTGCACGTCGACGGCAAGATCGACCCGAAGTCCGACATGGAGACGATCAACACCGAGCTGATCCTCGCCGACCTCGAGACGCTCGAGCGCGCCATCCCGCGCTACGAGAAGGAGATCAAGGGCAAGAAGCTCGACCCCTCGGTGCTCGCTGCGGCGAAGGAGGCGCAGGAGGTGCTGCAGAAGGGCACGCCCCTCTCCGCAGCATCCGTCGATCTGGAGCCCATCAAGGAGCTCGGCCTGCTCACCGCGAAGCCCTTCATCTACGTGTTCAACGTCGACGAGGCAGTGCTCACGGATGACGCGAAGAAGGCTGAGCTCGCCGCACTCGTCGCCCCCGCCGAGGCCGTGTTCCTCGACGCGAAGATCGAGTCGGAGCTCATCGACCTCGACCCCGAGGAGGCCGCGGAGCTGCTCGCCTCGACGGGCCAGGAGGAGTCGGGTCTCGACCAGCTCGCCCGCATCGGCTTCGACACCCTCGGCCTGCAGACCTACCTCACCGCGGGCCCGAAGGAGTCGCGCGCGTGGACGATCCACAAGGGCGACAAGGCCCCGCAGGCGGCCGGCGTGATCCACACCGACTTCGAGCGCGGCTTCATCAAGGCAGAGGTCATCTCGTTCGCCGACCTCGTCGAGACCGGATCGGTCGCCGAGGCCCGCGCGAAGGGCAAGGCCCGCATGGAGGGCAAGGACTACGTCATGCAGGACGGCGACGTGGTGGAGTTCCGCTTCAACGTGTGATCCGCGGATGGAGCGCATCTACGAGGAGCACCATCCTGATTCGCCCGTGCTGGAGTGCGTGTGGCAGGCGCGGGCGACGCGAGATGAGCGCTACCTCGTGCCGGCCGTCGAGTACTGGGATCTGTGGTTCGCCCGCGAGCCGGATGGAGAGGTGCTCGCCGGGCTGGCGGGCCCGACCCTCGGGCACCGCTGGATCCGCTCGAAGATCGGACAGCACAGCTGGGGTATCCAGCTGAAGCCTCACGCCATTCTGCCCGGAGTGAGCAAGCAGCTTCTGCTCGGCGGCGAGCGGCAGCTCGTGGTCGAAGCCGGGCACGTCGTACTCGCGCAGCATGCCGTGCCGTTTCCGGAGTTCGAGGATCTCGAAGCCTTCACCGACCGCCTACTGGAACTGGACGTACTGCGGAGCGACGACGACGTCCGGCGGATGCTCTCCGGCGATGACGCAGGCTACTCGGAGCGGCACCGGCAGCGCCGGGTGCGCGCCGCGACCGGGCTCACGCGCAAGCAGATCGAGCAATTGTCGCGAGCGCGTGAAGCGTTCGCTCTGCTGCTGCAGGGCGTGCCGCCGGTCGAATGCGCTGCACGCTGCGGTTTCGCGGACCAGGCGCACCTGACTCGTTCGCTGAGAGCCTTCCACGGACGAACGCCAGCCCAGGTGCTGTCGGGCCGATGACGGCGGGAATGTTCAAGACCGTGACATTCGCTCGGTGATGGACTGATGACATCGCATCCGCCACGAGTACAGGAGCACACGATGTCTGCACCCGCCGCCCCCGAGGGGTATGCCACGGTCAACCCCTTCATCATCACCAGCGACGCCGAGGAGCTCGCCCGGTTCGTCGTCGAGGTCTTCGATGGTGAGGAACGCGCGGAGGCCCGCACCGTCGACGAGGACGGCCTCCTTCTGCAGGCCGAGGTTCGCGTCGGAACGACGACCATCATGTTCGCCGAGCGCAAGCCGGACTGGCCCTTCACTCCGAGCCTGCTTCAGGTGTACGTCGATGACATCGACGCGGTGCTCGAGCGTGCACTCGCCCGCGACTCACGGCTCATCACGAAGCCCACCGACTTCTTCGGGACCCGGTTCGCTCGCATCCAGGATTCGAGCGCGAACATCTGGTGGATCTGGCAGCACGGCGAGCCTGCATCGGAAGAGGCCTCCGGTGACCAGGACTGGACTGTCGAGGAGCACGGCGGAGGGTGGGGAGAGGTCTCGGCCGAGCTCGCTTACATCCACGACACGCTGCTCGACGCGATGACCGGCTTGCGCGATCCGAAGAGCTGAGAGGGCACATCGCCTGCGGCGAGCTCGGCCCATCGTCACTCGGCGGCGGGCAGTACCGGGTAGTCCGTCGGGTAGACACAGATCGCGAACCCGTAGACGGTCTCGCCCGACTCGGGAGGCGGTCGAACTCCTCGACCAGATCGGCCATGCGGCGCCAGAACTCTGGGGCCTCCCTAGGAATTCGGTCCGCCCGACCCGTACCGCGGCGGAACGCCGTCGAACTCGGCTGCTCGGTCGCGGGTGTATCCGAGACGTTACCCGCGGCGAGTCGTCGGCTCGCTATGTTTGCACTCATGTCACGTCGCCGGAGGCATGCCCGCGCAGCGGTCGTCGTCGCGATCGCGACGAGCGCGGTCGCCGGGCTCTCCGCGTGCTCGTATGTCGACCGCATCGCCGTCCGCCTCAACGAGGACCAGACCGTCGACGTGCTCTCCTGCGAGTCGCTCGACGAGATTTCGGGCGCTCGCGTCTACCTCGACGACGACTTGTCCGCGACACTGCGCGCAGATGAGTTGACCGACTCGGCCGGTGGACTCACGCAGGGAGACGTGATTTGGCTCTCGGAGGTTCCAATGGGAGGCGAGTGGAGCATCCTTGGCCTCTCTGTCGATGGAGTCCTCGATTCGCACGGGTGGACGCTCGACGGCACATTCGAGCGCGAGGATCTGGTCGTCGGGGAATGGGTCTGGGCGAGGACGGGCGTGTTCTTCGGGGCCGTACCGGTCGAGGGATGCGAACCGAAGTAGGGCGAGTACTGGACCATCCTCACCGTTTCGCTCGATCTGGTCCGACGGCGTCGGTGACCACGACATCGACGCGAATGTGCTCGGATTCGGACGGATGCAGCTCATGTCGAGCGTCGGGAAGAAGGTCGGTTCACGGACGCGGCCTGACTCGGGTGCGACGGTCGGGGATTCCCCGGGGGCGCCGTTCCCGACAGAATCGAAGTATGACTGCCGAGTCACTCCTCGGCGACCGGGTGCGCGACGTGATCAGCGAGCTCATCGCGGCGGAGCCCGAGGTTCGACGGAACACCGACGACGCCGTCCACCGGGCGCGCACGCTCACACGCCGGTTGCGCGCGTTCCTTCCGCTCGTCCCCGGCCGCGACGCTGAGAAGGCGGCGCACGGCCTCGAGCGCTACGGGGACGTGCTCGGTGCGGTTCGGGACCTCGAGGTGCGCCAGAAGCTGGTGAAACGGCTGCTGGCAGAGTTCGGCGACGACGGTGGGTCGGACGACGTGCCTCAACGGCTGGTGAAGGCGGTCAAGCGAGAGCGGCGACGCGCCCATCGCGAGGTGGTGCGCTACCTCGACGGGTCGAAGTACCGCAAGCTCGTCGATCGACTCGAAGCCGTACGCGGGGTCGTCGACGTGCTCGACGCGTCGGAGGTCCGACACGAGATCCGCAAGCACGCGCGGGCCCTGCGGTACCTCGCCGAAGCGCTCGGTGATGAACAGGCTGCGGCCGCCGGCGCGGCGCTGCAGGACGCCATCGGCGACCAACGCGATCACCTGCTGTTGTCTCGGTGGCTCGACGCCGAGGCCGAGTCCGACGAATCGATCCGCGGAGTCCGAGATGCCGCGCGACGGCAAGCGGAGGAGATGTCGGGAGGTCCGGCTCAGCGCGGAGGATCGGCGGCCTCGGACGCCGGCAGCGCCGGGTAGTCGGTGGGGTAGACGCCGATCGCGAACCCGTACACCGTGTCACCCGAGCGCGGCAGTCGGTCGAACTCCTCCACGAGTTCGGCCATGCGTGCCCAGAACTCCGAGGCCTGGTCCTCCGAGATACGGGCATGCCGGATGAAGCCCCAGAGTCTTCCCTCCTCGAACGCCGTGGCCGACTCGCGTGCGGCGACTTCGAAGTCGTTGAAGTCGCCCGACACCTCGCCGCCGACGGATGCGGGTTCCGCGGCGATGAAGAACAAACGCGCCGTGCGCCCGTAGAAGCGCTCCTCGATCGCCCGCACCTTCCGCGTGCGTACCACCTGGAGCAGGCCGTTGCGGGCGAGTACGTCGACGTGGTGGGCGACCGTGCTCTTGGGGCGCTCGACGGCCGCCGCCAGCTCGGTGACGGTCGCGGCGCGCTCGTGGAGCAACTGCAGGATCGTGGTGCGGAGCGGGTGGCCGATGGCCTTCACCTGCGCGGGCTCGGTCAGCGCCATCCGATCGGCGAGCTCATAGCCAGGAGGGTTGTCCGCCATGACCGAACAGACTAGCATCGTGGAATGATCCAAAATAGTCGATCAATTGAACGGGGATGCCACTGACATGGCCGAAGTACTGCTGTACCACCACATCCAGGGTCTGACCGACGGAGTGCGTGCCTTCGCCGACGAGCTGCGGCAGGCCGGCCACACCGTACACACGCCCGACCTGTTCGACGGTCGCACGTTCGACAGCATCGACGAGGGCTTCGCGTTCGCGCGCGAGGCGGGGTTCGAGGCCATCCGGGAGCGCGGCGCCGCCGCAGCGGAGGCGTATGGTCCCGAGCTCGTCTACGCCGGGTTCTCCTTCGGCGTGATGATCGCCCAGCGGCTCGCGCAGACCCGGCCGGGCGCCCGCGGGGCGCTGCTCATGTACTCCTGCATTCCTGTCGCGGAGTTCGGGGGAGCGTGGCCGGAGGGAGTGCCGGTGCAGATCCACGGCAAGGAGGGCGACGAGTTCTTCGACGAGGACCTGCCGGCCGCGCGGGAGCTCGTCGCCTCGACGAGCGACGCCGAGCTGTTCGTCTATCCCGGCGACCAGCATCTCTTCGCCGACTCCTCGCTCGACGCCTACGACCCCGAGGCGTCGGCGCTGCTCATGGAGCGGCTGAAGGGGTTCCTCGCAACGGTCTGAGCCGGGCGCGGGTGGGACGGTCGTGCAACGATGTCGACGTGACCCTCCCCACTCCCACTCTGGAAACCGAACGACTCCGACTGCGTCCCTTCGCCGACGGCGACGCCGATGCCCTCTTCGCCCTGAACAGCGACGCGTACGTGCTGCGCTACTGGGACTCTCCACCGTGGACCGACCGGTCATCGATCGAACGCTTCATGGCCGGATGCCGACGGATGGAGGAGGAGGGCACCGGCGCGCGCGTCGCGATCGAACGGACGAGCGACCAGCTGTTCGTCGGCTGGTGCACCTTCAACAGCTGGGATCCGGACTTCAAGAGCGCTTCCCTCGGCTACTGCTTCACGCAGTCGGCTTGGGGGCACGGCTACGCGACGGAGTCGGCTCGCGCCGTGCTCGGCTGGGCCTTCGACACGCTCGACCTCAACCGGGTCCAGTCGGAGACCGACACCCGCAACGCGGCCTCGGCCCGGGTGCTCGAGAAGCTCGGCTTCGAGCGCGAGGGCACGTTGCGCGAGGACTGCATCGTCAACGGCGACGTCTCCGACAGCTGGGTGTACGGCCTGCTGCGGCGTGACTGGGAGCGCTGAACGCGCGAACGCCGAGGGGCCTCAGACGGACGCGAGCTCGGATGCCGCGTCGAGCGCGAGCGCCGCGGCACGGCGACCCTCGGCGATGAGGCGCGGCGCATCCGCCATCGTCCACTGCGCCATGCCCTCCATCTCGGGCTGGACGAGCACGACCGACGGGTCGCGCACGAGATCGGCGGTGCGGCTCACCGTGCGCATCATGCGGACGTTCTCGAACTTCGCGTGGAGGCGCACGACGATGACGCGCGAGGCGCCGAGCTCACGCGCGGCCGTGAACGGAACGTTGTCGACCATGCCCCCGTCGGCGAGGAGCGCTCCGTGGCGACGGACGGGCGCGAGCAGGCCTGGGACCGCGATCGTCGACCGCAGCGCGACGCTCAGCGGCCCGTGGTCGATGGTCACCGCGCGACGGGTGAGGAGATCGGTGGCGACTGCGCCGAAGCGGCGCGGGAGCTCCTCGATCAGCGGATCGCAGCCGAACACGCGTCGCACGGCGTCGTCGATCGCACGCGAGTCGAGCAGGCCGAGCCGCGGGGCGAACGACCATCGGGCGATCTCCCGCCAACGGAATGCGAGGGCGACGCGTTCGATCTCCGCCGCGTCGAAGCCGGCTGCGTAGGCGGCGGCGATCAGCGCGCCCGAGCTCGTACCGACGGCGATGCCGGGCCGGATGCCACGGTCCTCGAGTTCCTGGAGTACGCCGACGTGTGCGGCGCCGAATGCAGCGCCACCGCTCAGGGTGAGGCCGAGGGCAGGATCGCTCGCAGTCACGTCCGGTTCTCCGATCTGTCTGCGGTCGACCGTATCCCGCCCGTGTGGGGCGATGCTGTGCGACCGCAGTGAGAACCCTGAGTGCCCTGGGATGTCCGCGCTGTGACGTAGTCTCCGAGCATGCGCCTTCGGACCCGAGACCTCGCCGTGGACGTGCTCGACCTCCCGCTGCCGGTACCCGAGGACGCACGCGACCGCTACCGCACTGCGACGTGCGTGCTCGACGATCGATTCCTGGTGACCTCGTGGGTCGAAGGGCGCGAGTCGGTGAGGATCGGGGTGCTCGACCTCCGCGACGGATCGTGGCGGGTCGGCAAGGGCGTTCGCGGCATGCTCGCCGCCGCACTGGCGCTGCCGGGCTCCCGCGCGCTCCTGCTGTGCGACTACGGCCTGTTCGAGTTCGATCTCCAGGCGATGAAGGTCACCCGTCGACTCAGCGCGAAGATCGGCAAGTACAACGATCTGCTGCGATTCGACGACGACGACCACGCCCTCGTCGTCGTGGGCAACAGGCGCGCGACCATGGAGTCGCTCGTCTCGCTCGAAGCATTCGATGTCGTGCGACGACGGAAGCGGCGCACGGGCGAGGTCGAACCGGTCGCCGAAGCCGTCGCGCGTGCGGGCGTCGAGCGCGTGCTGCATCGCGACGACGGTGTGCTCCTCGGTGCCACGAGCTCGCATCCGGGCGATCGCCAGCAGCTCGTGGTCATCGACGAGGCGTCGGCCGAGGTCATGACCTCCGTGGAATTTCCGTGCGGCCTCGCGAGCGCGCACCCCGTCCACGACGGGATCGTCGCGGCCGCGCCTCACCTCGGGCGCGGTGGTGGCCTCACCGAGATCACCGGACTCTTCGACGACCCCGACCCGGCGCACGACGGCCCGACGCTCGCGCAGTTAGCCGCCCGGGCGAGCGACTCGGCCGCGGCGATCCTCGAACGTCGTCGACGCCGAATCCCGCCCCGGACGGTCGTCCGAGGCATCCGACTCGACCCGGGCGGCGAACTCGCCGATGTGTCGGCGCAGCGCATCACGCTTGTCGACTGCAGCGTCGCGCGTGCGAGCACCGCCGAGGAGCGACCGAGGATCGCGCGCGTCCACGTCACCGACCTCGAGCTCTCGCCGGCGTCGGTGAACGGGGCCGTGCTCGAAGACGTCGTCATCGACGGGATCGCCTCCACGGTGAACTCGTCGTTCGTCTTCGGGTGCGAACTGCGCCGGGTGACGCTGCGGGGCCGCATCGAGCACCTCATCCTGAACGCCACCATCTCGGATCTCGACCCGGAGACGAACCGGCGCTATGCGGCGTGGCACCGAGCTCGTCTCGACGACCCCGAATGGATGCTCGACCTGCGGGAGGCGACCGGCGACATCACGATCCGGGGGTACCCGTCCAGGTTCATCCGACGCAACCCCGAGCTCCACGTCGTCGTCACCGCCGAGTCGGCGGCCGGATCGGACTGGGAGTCGATCGACGCGGGGCGCTCGGCGCTGGTCGTCGGGCTCGACGAACTCATCCAGTACGGGTGGGAGGACGTCACGCTCATCGTCGATCCGCACGGCCGTCGCGCCGACGCCGACTTCCGGTACGTCCGCGAGCTGCGCGCCCGCGGGATCGCTCAGGCCGACTAGGCGGCGACGCGGCTCGTCGTCAGCGGCCCTGGCGCTTCTTGTACGGCTTCGGCTGACCCTTCACGATGGGGGCGCGCCCCTTACCCTTCGAGGCCTTCGCCTTGCCGCCGGCCTTCGCCTGGGGCTTCTCGGCGGGCGGCGGTGCGGCGGCGATCCGCTCCTCGGCTTCGGGCAGGAAGGCCTTGCCGACGGGCGTCAGCTGGGTCGGTGCCTGGCGAGTGAAGAGCGGCTGCCCGATCTCGGCCTCGAGCTTCTCGATCGAGGTGTACAGCGAGGCGAGCGGGATGCCGAGCTGCTCCGCGGCGCGCGGGAAGTGCAGCTCCTCGGCGACGGCGATGAATCGTCGGAGATCGGCGATCTTCACGGGAGGCCCTTCGTCAGTCCGCGCGTATCGCGGTGATCTCAGGGTACGTGAGTCGGTGTTCGCTCCTGAACAGGCCGCGCAGGAACCCAGTGGTGGAGGCCATCCGTGTGGCAGGGTCTTCACTGGGTGCAGGAGGTGACCGATGACGACACGGGCGGTGCGCGAGCGCTACGGGGTACGTGCGGCCGAGTACACCGAACTGCTCGGCTCGGTCGGCGACTCGGCCGAGCAGGACCGCGACCTGATCGGGCGCTGGGCCGACACGATCGACGGCAGGATCATCGACGCCGGCTGCGGGCCGGGGCACTGGACGGAGTTCCTGCACGGGCGCGGGCTCGAGGTGCTCGGCATCGACCTCGTGCCCGAGTTCGTCGACATCGCAGTCAGCCGCTTTCCCGAGGTCGACTACCGCGTCGGCGAGCTGGGCTCGCTTCCCACCGAGGATGCCTCGCTCGGAGGCCTGCTCTCGTGGTACTCGGTCATCCACACCGAGCCCGAAGCCGTGCCGGCGATCCTCGACGAGTTCGCGCGATGCCTCCGCGCCGGCGGAACGCTGCTCCTCGGCTTCTTCGACGGCGCCCGGCTCGAGCCGTTCGACCATGCCGTGGTGACCGCGTACCACTGGCCTGTTCGCGAGATGTCGCACGCGCTGCGCGCGTCGGGCTTCGAGATCGTCGAGACCCACGCACGCCACGACCCGGGCAGCCGCCCGTACGGTGCGATCCTCGCGCGCCGCAGCGCCGTCTGACCCACCCCGTCGTTCACCGCAGATCGCCGAGCCGAGCCGCGATGCCCTGCTGCGCCCCCGTTCGCCGCTCGGCCGTCACGGCGATGATGAGCAGCACGGCGCCGACGACGGCGAGCGTGATCCACCAGGGCATCGACTCGATGCCGCGGCCGATCTGCACGGCGAAGACGACGACGTTCTCGATCGGCAGCACGATGATGCCGATGAGGAACGGCGCCGCGAGCTTCTGGGTCGAGCCGACGAGGATCGCCGTGAGGGCGAACACGATGACGAGGATGGCCCGCCAGGTCTGCGGGTCGGTGAAGGTCGCCGTGATGGACGCCGAGAGGAGCACCACGAGGCCGGGTGCGAGCAGCGCCCACGAACCTCGCCACCCGGCCGGCCACGCCGTGAGACGCGCAGCGAGCGAGCCGCCGCCCTGCGCTGCTGGGGACGCCGGCGCATCACCGCCGCGCCGCAGTGCGACCGCACCCGCCGCGAGCAGGACGAGCCCGAGCGGCACCGAGAACCACTCGACGCGCAGTTCGCGCGGGCTCCACGCGACCACCGCGGTCACGAACGCGAGCACGAACACGAACCACACGGGCGGCAGGCTCGTGCGGGTGGTGACCGAGCGTACGGCCGCGAGCAGCATGATCGTGAGCAGCGCGAGCATGAGCGCCCACATCGACCAGATCTCGGGCCATTCGGGTCGGATCGCGGGCCACGCCGCGACGGCGACGAACGCGAGTGCCGGTGCGGTCAGCCAGCGCGTGCGCGTGCGTGCTGAGCCGGGCGCACCCGTGGCGGCGATCGCGCGGCCGGCGACGAAGGCGGCAACGGCGCCGAGCAGGCCGACGCCCGTGCAGACGAGCACCAGCGGGATGCCGGCGGCCGGCGAGCCGGGCATGCCGTCGAGTCCGAGGCGGGCGCCCTGCAGCGCCGCCCCCGACGCGGCGACGATCGCGGCCGAGAACACGGCCGGTCGCAGCATCCGAAGTCGGGCGGTGCAGGCGGTCGGCCCGGCGGTGCCGGACACCCCGCTCGCGCCCCAGCGACCCAGCAGCAGCCCGAGCGCGACGAGCAGCCAGGCCGCGCCGATCAGCGCCCATCCGCGGACGTCCGCGGCGAGGCTCCCGCCGTCGGCCTCTCCGATCGAGAGCAGCAGCACGGCGATCGTCGGCACGATCGCGACGAGCAGGCCGGATGCCACGAGCGCGACCGCGCGCGTACCGCGCACCGTGAGCACCGCGCCGACGAGTGCCGCACCGAGTCCCGGCGGTACGAGGTACGCCTCGACATCGGTGATGCCGGCGAGACCCCAGGCGCTCCAGAGCGCGCCCGTGAAGCTCGAGGCCGCGAGCCACCAGCCCAGTCGGCGTCGCTGCACGACGGCCATCGCCGTCGCCCCGAGCCCGAGGATGACGAACACGATGAAGGTCGTCTCGAGGCCGGCGGCGCTGCGCAGGAGCGAGAGCAGTACGGTGATCGCGCCGGTCGCGAGGGTCGAGACCTCGACAGCGACGCGAGCGGCCCGGGCGGGCGCGGCGCCGAGCCCGTGGCGTTGGAGTGCGCGCCCGATCGCGGCGCTCGCGGGCAGCACGGCGGCCGTGAGCACGGCGATGACGGGCAGCACGACCGGGGAGGCGCTGCCGGCGAGCACTTCGGCGCCGAGGCAGACGATGACGACCGCCGCGCTCGGCACGATGATCGCCGCGGCCGTGGTGCGCAGGGCGATGCCGAGGCCGGGGCGCCTGGTGATCACGAGGGCGACGGCGAGCAGCAGCATCAGCCCGGTCGAGAGTGCGGTCCATCCGCTGCGTTCGAACAGCACCTGCACGATGCCGATGCCGAAGGGCACGGCGGCGACCGCGAGGATCGCCCACCACGAGCGGGCGCCGAGGCGCGGCAGGAACGTCGCGACGATCGCGACGAGCAGGCCGACGGCAGTCGTGAGGCACCACTGCGCGATCCCCGCGAGCTCGGTCGTCCCGAGCACCGTCGCGACCACGGTCAGCGCATAGGCGAACCCGGCACCGACGTAGAGGAAGCGCAGCTTGGCGGGGGTCACGAGCGCGAGCGCGCCGACCCCGAGGAGCACCGCGATTCCGGCCCACGGCTGCATGGAGGCATCCGTGGCGGCGAGGACCGCGCCGAGCACGACGGTCAGGTGCGCGCCGCCGAGGAGCGAACCGCCGACGAGCGTGCGCGGTCGCAGCACGGCGACGAACCGCAGGAGCACGGCCACCGTCAGCGTGAGGGCGAGCACGATCGCGATGCGCGTCCCGAGCGCGAGGGCGGGGATGCAGGCGAGCTGCAGCCAGGCGAGCATGCCGAGCAGCACCGCGGTGGTGCCGAACGCCCCGTCGGCGGCGATCCGTACGACGGAGACCGGTTCGACGTCGTCCGAGACCGCGCCGCGTGCACGCCGGCGCGAGGAGATGACCGCGAGCGCGGCCGACCCGAGCGCTGCGGCGGCGCACGCGGCCGCCACGCCGACGACGTCGGCGGGCGACTCGATCGGCGGTCCGTACGGTCTCGGCGAGATCGAGCCCACGAAGGTGACGAGCACGGCGATCATCCCGGCGACCGTCGCCGGGACAGCGGATGCCCCGGCCGCGAGCAGTGCTCCGGCGCTGAACGCGCCCGGCACGAGTCGGGGCAGTCTCGGCATCAGCAGCCATGCGGCGATGACGCCGAGTTGTGCGCTGCCGACGAACACCACGAGGATCCAGGAGTCGGGGACGTCGTCGAGTCCGGTTCCGAACGGCAGCACCGCGATCGCGACGACTCCGGCGAACCCGGCGACCGTGCTCCAGAGCCCGCGAGCCGGGTGCCGTACGGAGATCGTGCCCAGCACGGCGACGGCGGCGAACGCGCCGGCGACGAGCAGCCAGAGGGTCGCGTCGGTCGGGGTCTCGACGAACGGCAGGAGCATGAGCGTGAGGGGGACCGCCGCGACCTGGATCACGGTCAGCGTGCGCTCCTCGGCGCGGAGGGGTGCACCGAAGCGCCGCGAGACACGGCGGGCGAGGGCGATGAGGGCGAATGCGGTGAAGGCCGTGGCGAGGTGTCCGACGAGTGCGGCACCGGCCGTGTCTCCGGCGTAGCCGAACATGGCCGGCACGGTGGCGAGCGCCGTGAGCGACGCCCAGAGCCAGACGCGGATGCGCGCGGCGAGGCCCAGTGCCGTCATCGCCGCACCGCCCACGAGCGTGCCGAAGGCGGCGGCCAGCCACGCGCTCGCCGGATCGACCGCGAGCTCGACGAACGACGAGACATCCAGGGCGACGAAGACGAGACCGAGGCCCCCGATCGACTCGGCCGAGAAGCGCAGGCCGCGCCGTGCGAGCCACCATGCGCCGCCGAGGAACACGAGGGTGATCGCGGCGAGGATCGCGCTGCGGACGCCGTGGTCGGTGAGGTCGGGGTTGAAGAAGGTGAAGACGACGGCCGCGACGGCGAGAAGGCCGGCACCCGCGACGGCGAGCACCGACTGGACGGTCGCGGTCGACTCGGGTCGCGAGACGGGCGGCGTCGCGATCGGCGCGGATGCCACGGGGCCGGCCGCTGCGGCAGGAGGCGCCGCCGTGGCATCCGGTGACGCGACCGGGGCGGCCGCTGCGGCGGGCATCGCGACTCGGTCGACGACCGCCTGTCGTCCACGGATCGCGGCCGCCGCCTGCTCGGACGCGGCCGCGAGTTCGGCGCCGAGTGCGGCATCGATGACCGCGCCGCACGTCGGACAGCGTCCGTCGCGCAGTCGATCGCCGGCACACACCGGGCAGGCCGTCGCATCGAGCAGGTAGGCGATGGCGGCGTCGCTCCAGCCTCGGGCGGGGGAGTAGCTGGGCAGGGTCATGCCGACACCTCCGATTCGGGACGGGCCGGGGCATCCGCGCCGTCGGGCACCCAGCGGAGGATGTCGCCGGGCTGGCATTCGAGGACGCGGCAGATGGCGTCGAGCGTCGAGAACCGCACCGCTTTCGCTCGGCCGTTCTTCAGCACCGAGACGTTGACCGGCGTGATGTCGATCGCGGCGGCGAGCTCGGCGACCGACATCTTGCGGCGGGCGAGTTCGACGTCGAGGTCGATGACGATGGCCATCAGACGACCTCGGAGAGATCGTGCTGCAGTTGGGCCGCGTTCTGGAGGAGCCCGCGCATGACGCCGACGAGGAGCGCGAGACCCGAGCCGACGACGATGCCGAGGGCGCAGAGCAGCTGCACCGACGGGTTGGCGACGCCGGCGGTGAACAACAGCACGGCGGCGACGGCGATCAGGAGGGTCGCCGCGATGATCGAGCCGAGGATGAGATCGACCCAGCGGAAGGCGTCGGAGCTGAAGATGCTCTGCGCCCCGACCATCGAGAGCAGCCGCCAGACGCACAGCATCACGACCTCGACGCACACGAGGAACAGCACGGCGATGACGATGCCCGGAACCTGAAGTCCAGCGAGCTCGGGGTAGTCCTCGGCGAGGTTGCGCGCCGTGCCCGGCACGAGGAAGAGCTGGCAGGAGACGAGCAGCAGGAGCATCACGGCGATGAGCGCCTTGAGCGCGAGGATGGTCGGCCGTTGCATGTGATTCCTATCGGTAATCGGTATGTAGCTATCGACAAACGATACATATTGGCGACCGAAAGCGATAGTCCCACGCGACGTCACTGCTCGAGGTCGCCGGGCGCCGCGAGCGGGATCACCTCGAGGGCCGCTGCGGCGAGGAGTTCGTCGGTCGTGACGAGCGCGTCGGCCTGGAGCGACGCGACGGCGAGATACTCGGCCGGCCCGAGCTCCGTCCAGCCGAGCCGGGCGGCGAGCTTCCACGCCACCGAGCGCGACACCCGGTCGCCGAGCAGCCGGACCTTCAGCTCGGCGAGTCGTTCGAGCTGCTCGCGCCCGGTCCGTTCATCGATGCGTCCCTCGTGCACGTCGCGGTAGAGCATGGCGAGCACGTGCGAGCGGAGCACCGCAGGAGCCACGAGCTGATGGCTGGGATCGGGCGAGAGGTCACCGCGGACGATCCGCAGCGCGACCTCCGCGTCGATGGCGTAGCGAGTCATGGCTCCATGTTGGCCAGGACATCACCCCGCAGGAACCCCCGGAACCCCGGCGGGCGCGCGATCCCCGCGTGACGCCGGTCGCGGCTCAGGCGCCGGGCGCCGACTCCTCGCGCAGACGCGGCTCGACCCGCTGCTCGGGACGCACCCCCGCCTTGTCGGCGTAGAACTCGCGGATGCGATCCATGTCGGCTCCGACATCGCCGGTCAGCTGGAAGGTCGGGCCGAGACCGGTGGTCATCGTCGTGCGGTCGACGTAGCCGAGGGTGACCGGCATGCCGGTCTCCCGGGCGATGCGGTAGAAGCCCGACTTCCAGTACTCGTGCGCGCCTCGGGTGCCGTCGGGGGTGACGACGAGTCCGAAGACCTCGCCGGCGCGGATGCGCTCGACGACCTCGCCGACGACGCGGCTCGGGTCGGCGCGATCGACGGGGATGCCGCCGAGCCCGCGCATGATCGGACCGCGCCAGCCCGTGAACAGGCTCTTCTTGCCGAGCCAGCGCACGTCGATGCCGAGCCGCCAGGCGATGGCGAGCATGAGCACGAAGTCCCAGTTCGAGGTGTGCGGCGCCCCGACCAGCACCGTGGGGCGGGTGGGGGCCGGCTCGCCCGTGAGGGTCCACCGGCTGAGAGCCCAGTAGACACTGGAGACGAGACGACGCAGCATCCGGCAACCGTATGCGATCGCATATGTCTGTGTCGGTATGAGTAGCCGCGCTCGCGAGGCCGGCGCCGCATGCAGCAGGATGTCTCGGATGAGCAACCCCGTCACCGTGCACCTGCGCTACGAGATCGACCCCGACCGGCTCGCCGAGTTCCGCGAGTACGGGCAGCGCTGGATCCGGCTCGTGAATCGGCTCGGCGGCACGCACCACGGCTACTTCCTGCCGAGCGAGGGCGACAGCGACGAGGCCTTCGCGCTGTTCACGTTCCCGTCGCTCGCCGCGTACGAGCAGTACCGCCTCGCCTCGGCCGATGACGCCGAGTGCATCGAGGCGTACCGCTTCGCCGTCGAGACGAAGTGCATCCGCCGCTACGAGCGCCGCTTCCTCGCTCCCGTCTTCGAATAGGGGATGCTCCCGGCTTGCGCTGACTAGGGTTGTCCGGTGACTGCAACACTCGTGGCCCAGGGCCTCGCCGGCGGATACGCCCACCGCACCCTCTTCGACGACCTCGACCTCACGGTCGCTCCGGGCGACGTCGTCGGCGTCGTCGGCGCCAACGGAGCGGGCAAGTCGACGCTGCTCGGCATCCTCGGCGGAGCGATCGCGCCCCTCGCCGGCACCGTGTCGCTGGCTCCCGCCGATGCCTTCGTCGGCTGGCTGCCGCAGGAGCACGAGCGGATCGCGGGCGAGACGATCGCGCAGTACGTCGCCCGGCGCACGGGGTGCGCCGAGGCATCCGCCCGCTTGGATGCCGCGGCCGAACTGCTCGCGCTCGCCGAACCGCCCGCCGGGGTCGACCCGGGCGAGGAGTACTCGGTCGCGCTCGAACGCTGGCTCGCCTCGGGGGCGGCCGACCTCGACGAGCGCCTGCCCGCGGTGCTCGCCGAGCTCGGGCTCGCCGTCGGCGACGGCGCCGGAGATGCGCATGCCGTCACTGCCGACGCGCTCATGACCGGCCTGTCGGGCGGGCAGGCGGCCCGCGTCGGCCTCGCCGCCCTCATCTGCTCGCGCTTCGATCTCGTGCTGCTCGACGAGCCCACCAACGACCTCGACCTCGACGGGCTCGCCCGGCTCGAGGCGTTCGTCGCCGGCCTCCGCGGCGGCGTCGTGCTCGTCAGCCACGACCGCGAGTTCCTCGCCCGCACGGTGACGAAGGTGCTCGAGCTCGACCTCGCCCAGCACTCGAACCGTCTCTACGGCGGCGGCTACGACGCGTACCTCGAGGAGCGCGAGACCGTGCGCCGCCACGCGCGCGAGGACTACGAGGAGTTCGCGTCGAAGAAGGCCGACCTCGTCTCCCGCGCCCGCGTGCAGCGCGAGTGGTCGAGCCAGGGCGTGCGCAACGCCATGAAGAAGTCGCCCGACAACGACAAGATCCGGCGCAAGGCCGCGACCGAGTCGAGCGAGAAGCAGGCGCAGAAGGTGCGCCAGATGGAGAGCCGCATCGCCCGCCTCGAGGAGGTCGAGGAGCCGCGCAAGGAGTGGAAGCTCGAGTTCACGATCGGGCAGGCGCCGCGTTCGTCGGCCGTCGTCGCGACCCTCGACGCGGCATCGGTCACGCGCGGCGACTTCACGCTCGGGCCGGTCTCGCTGCAGGTGCAGGCGGGCGACCGCATCGGCATCACCGGGCCGAACGGGGCCGGCAAGTCGACGCTCCTCGGGCTGCTCCTCGGACGCATCGCCCCCGACGGCGGGCGGGCGAGCCTCGGCTCCTCGGTGGCGATCGGCGAGATCGACCAGGCCCGCTCGCAGCTCGCCGGCCGCGCACCGCTGGCCGACGCGTTCGAGCTGCTCGTGCCCGAGCTGAGCTCGGGCGAGGTGCGCACCCTGCTCGCGAAGTTCGGCCTGAAGGCCGACCACGTGCTGCGGCCGGTCGACGACCTCTCGCCCGGCGAGCGGACCCGCGCGGGCATGGCCCTCCTGCAGGCTCGCGGCGTCAACGTGCTCGTGCTCGACGAGCCGACGAACCACCTCGACCTGCCCGCGATCGAGCAGCTCGAACAGGCGCTCGAGAGCTACGAGGGCACGCTGCTGCTCGTGACGCACGATCGGCGCATGCTCGAGCACGTGCAGCTCGACCGGCGCTGGAGCGTCGACGGCGGGCAGGTGACCGAGGCATGACCGACGTGCACGCGCCGGGCACCCCGGCAGGAGAGCACCGACGGCTGCCCGGCACCGCCGCCGCCGAACTCGAGGGATTCCTCGCGCTCGGCGACTCGAAGTACATCCGGCTCACGACCTTCCGCCGTACCGGTCACGCCGTGCACACCCCGGTCTGGGTCGTGCGCGACGGCGAGCGCCTGCTCGTGACGACCGTGGCGGGCTCCGGCAAGGTCAAGCGACTGGCGCACACCGAGCGGGTGCAGCTCGTGGCATCCGATGTGCGCGGGGCGCTCGCCGACGACGCGGACGTCGTCGAGGGGGTCGCCCGCGTCGACGACGCGGTCGAGGTGCGCGCCGTGCTCGACGCGGCGCTCACGGCGAAGTACGGCGACCGGTACCGCGAGATCCGCACGGCGCGCGAGGCCCGCGACCCCGGCTCGCGGTCGACGGCGCTCGTGATCGAACTCGCGCAAGCGGCACCGCACGGCTGAACCCGATCGACCGGGCCGCGCAGGGGGCTGACGCCGTCGGCGGGGTGTGCGAGCATGTGCGCATGCCCGAGTCACCGGAAGTGCAGGCACTGGCCGACGAGCTCGACGCCCGGCTCGCGGGGCGAGCGCTCACCGGCGTCGACGTGGTCGAGTTCCGCATCGAGAAGACGCGCGGCCGGCCGCCCGAGTCACTCGTCGGCGAGGCGGTGACGGGCGTCGAACGGCACGGCAAGCTCATCGACCTCGTGTTCGGCGATGCCGGTCGCCTCGTCGTGTCGCTCGGCCGACACGGCTGGGCGCGGTGGGCGGCGGGCGACGGTCCCGCCCCCGACCCTGCTCCGGGCGATGCCGGCGACCCGCCGCCGCCGACCCTCGCGATCCTCTCCTTCGACGGCACCGGAGGCGACGGCCTCGACCTCGAACTCACCGACGCGGGCGACTGGGTCTCGCTCGGCGTCTGGGTCGTCGACGAGCCGCGCGAGGTGCCGGCCGTCGCCAAGCTCGGGCCCGACCCCGCCGTTCCGGCGTTCACCCGGGCCGACTTCGATGCGGCGGTGGTCGGCCGGCGGAAGCAGGCGAAGGCGATCCTGCAGGAGCAGGAATCGCTCGCCGGCATCGGCAACGCCTACTCCGACGAGATCCTGCACACGGCGAAGGTGTCGCCCGTCGTGCACGCGTCGAGCCTCGACGGGCCGGCGCTCGACGCGCTCTACGCCGCCACCGTCGGAGTCGTGCGCGATGCCGTCGACGCGCGCCGCGGTGTGCCCATCGCCCGGCTCAAGGCCGAGAAGGTCGCCGCCATGCGCGTGCACGGCAGGGCCGGAGAGACGTGCCCGGTGTGCGGCGACACCGTGCGGGAGTTCTCCTTCGCGAGCACGACCGCCGAATACTGCCCGACGTGTCAGACGGGCGGCGAACACCTGCCGCTGCGGGCCGACCGGTGATGACCCGGCCGCGTCGCGAGGCGACCGGTCAGCTCGCCGACGAGTGGCAGGTCACATCGAGCGGCCAGCCGTACTCGAAGTCGTCGTTGCCGAACACGATCGGGACGATCTCACCAGCCGCGACGTCGTAGAACCGCTCGGAGTCGACCAAGTCGGGCTCGGGCTGTTCCTCGGTCGCGGCGTAGGCGAACGACACGGTCATGATCGCGCACGGGGCCTCGGGGATGACCGCGGCCTCCCAGCAGCCGAGCTCGTACTCGGCCGGGCACTTGTCCGTGTACCGGCCGTCGAAGTAGAACTCGAGTGCGGCGGGGAACGTGAACATCGTCTCCGCGGGCGAGTAGTGGTCGACGGGCTCGTCGGTGGGCTCGTCGTCGGTCGTCGTGTCGCCCGCCGACTCGGCGAGGGTGGCGAGCCGCTCGCCGAGCGCCACAGCGCCGAACCCGATCCCGACGACGAGGGCCAGCAGGACCACGCAGGCAGCGACGATCCCGATGATCCAGCCCGGTGCGATTCGTCGTCTCGGGGGCTGCGCCGGCGCGACGTACGGAGTGACCTGCACGTATCCGGCCGGAGGCTGAGTCGCACCGGCGGCGGTCCCGGCGGCCACCGCGGCCGCCCAGTCGGACGGTGCGCCTCCGGGGGCGACCGCTGCCCGGTACGCGGGTCCCGATGGTGCGGTCCACTCGGCCGCGGCCGCGGCCGCGGTCGGGGTCGTGGGCGAGGCGGCGGGGCGCGCCGCCTCGGCGAGCAGCGTCGCCCGCGCGGCATCGAGCGCCTGCACCCAGGCGACCGCCGCGGCCCGCTGGGTGCGGTCGACGTATCGCGCGGGGTGGTAGGTCTGCACCTCGGCACGATGCGCCGCATCGATCTGCTCGACGGTCAGCGGCACGACGGGCGGGAGGTGCAGGGCGGCGCGGGCGGTGATCGGGTCCACGACGAGATCATAGGGCCGCGCGGCCGCCGACGAGGGTGTCGGGTCTCACGCAGCCACGAGCGGCGCTCCGCCGGCGCGCACGCGGCTGATCGCCTCGGGCGCCGCGGTGAATCGCCCCGCCTGGCCCTCGGGCGTGACGTACTGCACGCGGATACCGCGACCCACGCGGGTGACCTTGGTCACCTCGTACGCGCGATCGGCTGCGCTGACGAGCACATCGCCCACCCGCAGTTCGCGAGTCTGCCGCAGTTCGATGACCTCCATACTGAGAGTGTCTCAGCACCCACCGACATTCGTGACGGCTGAGCTCGGGGCCCGATCGCCCCTCAGCCGAGCTTGGCGGCGAGCGACGCCTCATCGGGCACGAACCAGATGTGCGCCCCACGATTCGACTCCCAGACGTAGTCGCGCAGCGCGGTGCTCGCCTCGACCTGCTCGGCGAGGTCGCCGACGATCGCGAGCCGCAGGCGGTAGGCCACGAGCGTCTGGGCGATCTCGCCGGCGACACCGCTCGAGAGGTCGAAGAAGGCCGGGTCGAGCCGTTCGACGGGGACCGCGACCACCGAGGCGGCGTGCGCCCACGCACCGCCCACGAGATCCGCCGCATCGTCGGCCGTCGAGACCGGGGGGCCCTCGGCCGCCAGGATCAGCACCCGGACGCCGTGCTTCTCGTCGATGCGCATGGTCGACCCTAACGCGGGTGGGGCGGCGGCGCACCCGTTCCGTGAGATCGGGCGAGACCCGGCCGTCCTCCAGCGGCTGCGGGCGCCCTCCTCCCACCAGCCGTCGCGCGCGGGATAGGCAGCCGGACGGCGTGCTGTCAACCCGTTGAGGGCGCGTGGGCGACCCGCCTACCGTCGAATCGAGGGCGCGTCGCGATCCGCACGCGCCGAGCGACACATCGATTTCCGAGGAGGACCCCATGGGAACCGAAGACAAGATGGGCAACGCCGCCGAGCGCATGGCCGGCAAGGCGAAGGAAGGCTTCGGCAAGCTGACCGACAACGAGCGGCTCGAAGCCGAGGGAAAGGCCGACCAGGTCAAGGCCGACGTCAAGGACGCCGGCGAGAAGGTCAAGGACGCCGTCGACGACGCGAAGAACTGATCGCCGGCACCCCGACAGATTACGGAAGGAACCATCATGAGCATCGGGCTCGGAATCCTGCTCGTGGCCATCGGGGCCGTCCTCACGTACGCCCTGAACGTCACGGTCGACTGGATCGATCTCGGTCTTGTCGGCATGATCCTGATGATCGCGGGGGCGGTCGTCACGGTCCTCGGCATCGTGTTCGCAGTGCGCCGCCGACGGAGCGTCTCGGAGACCCGCGCGGTCGCCGACCCCGTCTCCGGCGAACGCGTCACGCGCACCGAGGATCGCGTCGCACCTCCAGAGGTGTGACGCGGGGGAAACAGGCGGATGCCACAGGGGAGACCCCGTGGCATCCGCCTTCTCGTGGCGTTCGCGATGAATCTCGCCGACGCGTGCAAGACTCGCGGCACGGGTGACACAGACAGGGCGTGAGGATCGCGAGTGCCAGTGCCGCCGCCGATGACGACGTGAGCGAGGGGGTGGCGATGACCGCGCCCCCCGACGAGCCCGAGGGGAAGGCCGGCGGCGGGAGCCCCGCCGAGACCGAGTGGTTCACCGAGGTCGTCCGCGAGCACGCAGGAGCGCTGGTGCGCTACTTCGCCCGACGCGGGCCCAGGCAGGACGCCGAGGACCTCGCGGCCGAGGTCTTCGCGACCGCGTGGCGCCGTCGCGATGACGTGCCCCGCGAAGCCGTCCTGCCCTGGCTCTACCGGACCGCCGGGTTCACCCTCGCGAACCACCGGCGCAAGCACGTCGACCTCCCGGTCGACGAGGTGCCCGAGTCCGGGGGGTCGCGCGTCGCCGAAGATCCCGAGCTCAGCGCGCTGTTCGACGCCGAACTCCGCGGGGCGCTCGAGAGCGTCGGCGAACGCGACCGGCGCATCCTGCTGCTGCACGCCTGGGAGGGGCTCGACGGCGCCGAGCTCGCCGCCGTACTGGGCATCTCCCGATCGGGGGCCGACGCGGCCCTCTCGCGCGCCCGCAAGCGGCTGCGCGAGGCGTGGGGCGAGCGACTCACCTTCTGAGTCCTTCGGGCACTGCAAGGTTCCGGATGCCCCGGACACATCCTCTTCAGAAGCACGCGTCGGCACAGCACCCACGGAGGCGATCGAGATGACCCGCGAACACGACCACGACGACGAGAACCGGCCCGACGAGACCGATCCCGTCGCCCTGTTGCGCGCGGCCGACCCGGCCGCGGGCGTCGAACCCGCGGCGGGATTCGCCGACGAGGTCGTCGCCAAGGCGACGGCCGAAGGTGAGCCCGTCGCCGCGGCGACGCCCGCGGCGGACGATCCCGCTCCGGTGACCGACCTCGCCGCCGAGCGCGCCCGACGACGCCCCCGCTGGCTGCCGATCGCGGCGGCCGCCGCATCGGTCGCGATCGTCGGCGCCGCGGGCTTCTGGCTCGGCGGCGCGACGAGTTCGGCGAACCTCGCGTCGAGCGCGGCGCCGCCGATCTCGCTCCAGGGGGTCAACGGCGGATCCGCCGGGGCCGCCGAGGACTCGGGCGTCCCCGAGAGCGCCATGGGCGCCGACCAGAAGATGATGGGCGGCGGCGCCGCCGACTCGATGGTCCCGTACGGCTGGGGGCGCCATGCCTTCACCAGTTCGGGGCTCTCCGAGGAGGAGGGCGACGCGCCCGGCTACGCCTACGACTCGGGTGCCGAGGGCACCGAAGCGCGCGTCGCCGCGCTCGCCGCGGAGCTCGGCGTCGAGGGCGAGGTCGAACTGCGCGACGGCAGCTGGATCGTCGGCCCGCCCGACGGCACCGGGCCGATGCTCTCGGTCGGCCTCGACGGCGCACTGAGCTTCTGGTTCAACGACCCGGCCATGAACCCGTGGAACTGCGGCGTCGGGACGCTCCCGGGGGAGACGACCGAGAGCTCCGAGCCCATCGCCCCCATCGACCCGTGCGAGCCGACCGGCACCGCCCCGGGCGAGGCCGCCGCGATCGACGCACTGCGCGCGCTCATCGCCGCCTCGGGCGCCGACCCGGCCGACTTCGAGTACTCCTCCGAGACCTGGGAGGGCTCGCCGACCCGGTACGCCCAGGCGTGGCCGGTCGTCGACGGGCAGCGGCTCGACCAGGGCTGGTCGCTCGAGCTCGCCGAGGAGGGCACCGTCAACGCCTCGGGCTCGCTCGCGGCGATCGTCGCGATCGGCGACTACCCGATCGTGAGCGAGCAGGAGGGCTTCGAGCGGCTCTCCGACATCCGCTTCGGCGCGCAGATGACGGCGATGCCCCTCGCCGCGCGCGAGGGCGAGGTCGCGACCGAGGAGTGGGTGCCGCCGACCGCGCCGCCCGCCACCCCCGGTGACGGCACCGCGGTGTCGTGGCCCGTCGACGACGTCGAGATCGTCGACGCCCGACTCGGCCTCACCACGCAGTGGCAGCCCGACGGCAGCGTGCTCGTCGTGCCGGCGTACGAGTTCACCGACGCAGAGGGCGGAACCTGGTCGGTCATCGCGGTGGCCGACTCGGCGCTCGACTTCTCGGCCGAGTAGGGGACTCGCCGGAAGGGCGCACGCGCCGGGTGCGGTGGCACCCGGCGCGTGCGTTCGTCGGCGGTCGGTGACAGGATGCCACTGTGCCCGAGCTTCCCGAAGTGCAGGCGCTCGCCGCGTTCCTCGCCGAGCGGGCGACCGGTCACGCCTACACCTCGCTGCGGGTCGCGGCGATCTCGGCGCTGAAGACCTTCGACCCGCCGCTCTCCGCGCTCGAGGGCACGCGCATCGAGGGGGTGCGCCGACACGGCAAGTTCGTCGACCTCGAGTCGTCGGGGCTCCACCTCGTGTTCCACCTCGCCCGTGCCGGCTGGCTCCGCTGGTACGACGAGGTCCCGGCGACCCCGGTCAAGCCCGGCCGATCGCCGCTCGCACTCCGGGTGAGGCTCGACGACGGTTCGGGCTTCGACCTCACCGAGGCCGGCACGAAGAAGTCGCTCGCCGTGTACGTCGTGCGCAGCCCGGCCGAGGTCCCGGGCATCGCACGACTCGGTCCCGACCCCACGGCCGCCGACTTCACGCTCGACGACTTCGCCGGCATCCTCGCCGGCCGCCGCACGCAGATCAAGGGCCTGCTGCGCGATCAGTCGGTGTTCGCGGGTATCGGCAACGCCTACTCCGACGAGATCCTGCACGCGGCGAAGCTCTCGCCGTACCTCCTCGCGGCGAAGCTCACCCCCGAGCAGCTCGAGGGGCTCTACCGCGCCATGCGCGACACCCTCGCCGACGCGGTGGCCGTGGCATCCGGTCGCCCGCCCGCCGAGCTGAAAGACGCCAAGCGCCGCGCGATGCGCGTGCACGGGCGCACCGGCGAGACCTGCGAGGTGTGCGGCGACACGATCAGGCAGGTGATCTTCGCCGACTCGACGTTCCAGTACTGCCCCGGGTGCCAGACCGGCGGCAAGCCGCTCGCCGACCGGGTGCTCTCCCGACTCGTGAAATGACGGGGGCGCCTGCGAGGCTGGGGGGATGACGACTTCCGAGGTGACCTGGCCGCGCCCTGCAGGCCCGCTCGAGCTCCGGCTGCCGACGCGCGAACTGCTCGACGAGGTGCTCGTCTGGCGCAACCGTCCCGAGGTGACCCGGTGGCTGCTGCGCACCGTGGTCGAGCCCGAGGCGTTCGCGACCACCTGGCTCGACGGCATCGACGACCCGCTCGATCACTCCGCCATCGCCGTGCACGGCGACGAGGTCGTCGGCACCGGCTCGCTCTGGCTGACCGACGCGATGGGGCAGACCCACGGCGACCCCGCGAACTACGTGCGCGCCGAGGCGGGTATCGGCTACGGCATCGCGCCCGCCCACGCGGGCCGCGGCTACGCGACCGACATCGCGAGGGCCCTGCTCGACCTCGCGTTCGGCGAACTCGGCGTTCACCGGGTCACCGCGGGATGCTACGCCGACAACATCGGTTCGTGGCGGGTCATGGAGAAGCTCGGCATGCGTCGCGAACAGCACGGCGTGCGCGACTCATGGCACGCCGAGCTCGGCTGGATCGACGGCTACACCTACGCCATCCTCGCCGACGAGTGGCGGGCGCAGCAGGTTCCGACGGCGCCGTGAGCGACCGTCGCCCGTACCCGCTCTCCACCGAACGCCTGCGGCTCACCCCGCTCGTCGAGGCCGACCTCGACGAGGTGCACGCGATCTACGGCGACCCGGGCACCTGGCTGCATCTCCCGAGCGGGCGTCATCGCGACCTCGCGGCCACCGCCGCGATGCTCGGGCGTTCGGCCGAGAGCTGGCGCACGGCCGGGGTCGGCACCTGGGTGGTGCGTCGCGGCGACCCCGAGGCGCGGCGTCTCGGGGTGCCTGCAGAGACCGTGATCGGCACGGCCGCGGCGACCGCGATCGACGGCGGCATGCTGAACCTCGGCTACCGCTTCGCGCCGTCGGCGTGGGGCACGGGCTACGCGAGCGAGGCGGCGTCGGCCGTGCTCGCCGCCGCCCGTGTCGCCGCGCCCGATCGCGCGATGACGGCGCGCGTGCTCGTCGCCAACCCCGCCTCGGTCAAGGTGCTCGAGCGGCTCGACCTCGAACTGCGGTGGAGCGGCGGCGGCACGGTCGCCGACGAGGTGACGACGGGCGCCGCGTCCCCGTCGTCGGCCCTCGCTCGACGCATCTACGCCGACCGCCCCCTCGACGACGAGCAGCTGCGCGCGCTCATCGCCCTCGGCTGACCGCTTGCCCGACGGGTGCCGGGGCGTCGCCCGCCTCGGCGCCGAGCGCCTCACCGGCGAGCACGCCGTCGGTGAGCACGCCGTCGACGAGCCGCTCGAGCGTCGCGAGACCGTCGATCGAGAGCACCGACTCGAGATGCCCCTGCACCGAGGCGACACCGTGGCCCCGCAAGGCGTGCACCGCCCCGGTGCCGGGGTCGGAGGCGATCTCGAACCCGTGATTCGGCGTCGTGAGGTGACCCGCGTCGAACGCCGTGAAGGTGTTGTAGTACCCGATGCTCGCCTGCTCGCCGAAGACCTCGACCCTGCGCTGCACTCCCTGCTGCGGGACCGCGAGCGGAGCGATCGCGAGCCCCGACAGCCGTGCGAGCACCTGATGGCTCAGGCACACCGCGAGCATCGGCGCGCGTTGCGCGAGCCGGGCGGCGATGAGCTCGTGCAGCCGCGCCATGCGCGGGTCGGCAGCGTCGCGCGGGTCGCCGGGGCCGGGGCCGAAGACGACGAGTTCGTCGTCGGGGGCCGCCGGCGCCTCGTGCCACGGCACGATGCGGGCGTCGAGCCCGAGATGCCGCAGCTGGTGGGCGAGCATCGTGGTGAAGTCGTCGCCGGCGTCGACCACGAGGGCGCGGGCGCCGCGCGGTGCGGCCGACGGTTGCGGGGTGCTCCAGAACGAGGCGAGCTGCGCGTTGCGCGCGTCGAGCAGCGGGTGCGACGCGGATGTCTCGGCGCCCGGCCCGCCCGACGGCGTCGGCGCCGTGGCATCCTGCCGGGGGAGCGCGCCGATCGCGGTGAGCACTCCGGCCGCCTTCGCGTGGGTCTCGGCGACCTCGCCGTCGGGATCGGAGTGGCGCACGAGGGTCGCGCCCACCGGCACGCGCACCGTGCCCGCGCCGTCGAGGTAGGCCGTGCGGATGAGGATGGGCGCATCGAGGTCGTAGCCCGCGGCGGTCGGGGTGAAACGGGCCAGCACGCCCGCGTAGTAGCCGCGCGGGGTCGCCTCGTGCCGGGCGATCACGGTGCAGGCGTTGCCCATCGGCGATCCGGTGACGGTCGGTGCGAACATCGTGCGTCGCAGAACCTCACGAGGGTCGAGGGCGCTGCGCCCCTCGAGCAGGTACTCGGTGTGGGTGAGGCGCGACATGCGCTTCAGGAACGGGCCGCGGATGCGCCCGCCGTCGGGGCAGACGGCGCTCATCATCTTGAGCTCCTCGTCGACCACCATGACGAGCTCCTCGCGCTCCTTCACATCCTCGAGGAACGCCTCGAGCGCGGTGTCGTCGGGCGGACCGTCGAGATGCCGGAACGTACCGCTGATCGGGTTCATCGAGACGACCCCGCCCACCTGGCTGACGTGCCGCTCGGGCGTCGCCCCGACCGCGGAGAGGCCCGGCGTGTGCACCGCGAAGGTCCAGAAGGCGCCGCGCTCGTGCTCGAGGAGGGCGCGAAGCCAGCCGAGCACGGCGTGCGAGGCGGGCGCGGTCGTCGTGCCGGTGAACTCGCGCCGGATCACGAAGTTCGCGCCCTCGCCGCGCCCGATCTCGTCGGCGATGACCCGGCGCACGGTGGCCGCGTACTCGGCGTCGGGCACGTCGACCGCGAGATCGCCGACCACGACGGGATGCCGCGGCAGCAGGCCGATCGCCGCGTCGACCGGAAGCGTCTCGCGCTCGCGGACGACGAGGCAGCGGAGAGGCGCCCCGTCGTCGAGGGCGTCGAACCCGCGCTCGCGCACCTGGCGGAACGGCACGAGGGCGAGCACCTCCGCCCCGTCGAGCGGGATGTCGGCGAGGTTCGCCACGTCGACGACCTCGCCCACGAGGACGTCGAGCGTCGCCGCGCGCTCGCGGCGGATCACGGCGAAGGGCGGCGGCTCGCTCGCGGCGAGCAGCGTGGAAAGCAGCGTCATGGTCATCTCCGGTCGGGCCCTCGGAAGGACCCTCCGCAGAAACGCGAAACGACCGCCCTCGGGCGGTCGTCGTACGTCGAAACGCGTGGCCGCCTAGGAGGCGGGCCACCAGTTGCGGTTCGACGTGGTCATGCCGAGCACACTACGGCATGCCGAGCGAACGCGCCACGGCGCCGTCGCGCTACGATCCGGGGATGCCTCCCGCCGATGCGTCCTCGACCCCGAACGCCGTCTCCGCCGACGACGCGCTCGTCGCCCGGCTGCGCGCGGCAGGCTGCGTCTTCGCCGAGGACGAGGCGGCGCTGCTCGTCGGCGCGAGCGCCGACCCCGAGCGGGTGGAGGAGCTGGTGGCGCGTCGCGTCGCGGGCGAGCCGCTCGAGGCGCTGCTCGGCTGGGCCGAATTCGCGGGGCTCCGGCTCGACGTCGAGCCCGGGGCGTTCGTGCCGCGGCACCGCACCGAGGCGCTCGCCGCCGAGGCCGCGCGTCGCGCGCGGCTGGCCTCGGCGGACCACGGCCGCCCCGCCGTGGTCGTCGACCTCTGCTGCGGCGTCGGTGCGATCGGGGCCGTCGTGGCCGAGACCGCAGGGCCGGTCGTGCTCCTCGCCGCCGACCTCGACCCCGCCGCCGTCCGCGCCGCCCGGCGCAACCTCGAACCGCGCGGCGGACGGGTCTTCGAGGGCGACCTCTACGAGGCCCTGCCGCAGGAGTTCGCCGGTCGGGTCGACGTGCTCGCCGCCAACGCGCCCTACGTGCCGAGCGAGGAGATCGCGTTCATGCCGCCCGAGGCTCGCGACCACGAGGCGCGCATCGCACTCGACGGCGGAACCGACGGGCTCGACGTGCATCGGCGGGTCGCGGCATCCGCCGCTCATTGGCTGGCGCCCGGCGGCAGCCTCGTCATCGAGACGAGCGAGCGCCAGGCCGAGACGGCCGCCGCCCTCATTCGGCGCGGCGGGCTCGACGCCGTCGTCGTCGAGGACGACGACGTGACCCTCGTCATCGGGTCGCGACCCTCAGTCTGAACGGGCCGCGGCGAGCATCCGCGCGACCTCCGCGTCCTCCGTCTGACGGAAGTCGAGGTAGTGCATCCCGACGGCCATGAAGCCGGGCGGCGCGAGCAGGCAGATCACCTCGTCGACCTCGGGCATCGCCGCGATCTCGGCGAGGCTCTCGGGTGCGCCGACCGGCGTCGCGACGATGAGGCGTGCGGCACCCCGCGCGTGCGCGACGCGGCACGCGACCCGCATCGTCGCCCCGGTGGCGACGCCGTCGTCGACGAGCACCGCGGTCCTGCCCGTGAGCGGGATCGGCTCGGCGCCGCCGCGGAATCGCGTGACGCGGGCCTCGAGCTCGGCGCGTTCGCGACGTTCGACGGCGGCGAGTTCCGCGCGGGCGGCGCGGAATCCGGCGAGGACGTCGTCGTTGAGCACTCGGGCGCCCGCCTCGCCGATCGCCCCCATCGCCAGTTCGGCCCGGCCCGGCACGCCGAGCTTGCGCACCACGAGCACGTCGAGCGGGGCGCCGAGCGCCGCCGCGACCGGTGCGGCCACCGGCACCCCGCCGCGCGGGAGCCCGAGCACGACCGCTGCCGGCGCCGGCCCGCCGAACTCGGCGAGGAGTCGATCGGCGAGCGCCCGACCGGCTTCGTCGCGATTCGTGAACGTGTCCATGTGGCTCGTCGGGAGACCCTCCTGGCCGCCCCTCCTCCTTCCGGACTAGTCCTCCGGACGGGGCTCGTCAAGCCGTCGCCGGACGTGCCGTGCACGGGCCCGCCGGACGGCGAGAAGTCGAGCGGAGTTCGCGTTCGCGGCCACGTCGCCTACACTGAGGCAAATCCTTCCCCGCCCCGGGGAACCCGAACAAGGATTCAGCGGGCCCCCGATCCCGCTTGCTTGGAGAGCCAGTGGGACGTCATACCGTCGCGGCGTCGGCGAAGAAGCCGCACCGCAATCTCGTCATGTCCATCATCGGCGCGGTCGCCGTGATCGGCATCGTCGGCTCGGGGGTCTTCCTCTGGGTCGGCGGTCATCTCGATCCGCTGCTCGCCACGGCCGACCCGGGATGCACCGAACCCGAACAGCTCGTCGTCGTCGCCGACCGTTCGATCGCCCCGGCGCTCGCCGACATCGCCGACACCTTCGACCGCAAGTCGGGGGAGTGCGTCACGACCGAGATCACCGCACAGGACTCCGCCGACACGGCCGCCGTGCTCGCGTCGGGCGGCGTCGACGCCGACGTGTGGGTGCCCGAGTCGAGCGTCTGGCTCGATCGCATGAACGCGACCTCCGCCTCACTGGGGCAGGCCGCTCCCGAGGTCGACGCGCGTGCCTCGGTCGCCTCGACGCCGGTCGTCTTCGCCGCGGCCGCCACGGATGCCACCGAACTCGCGAGCGAGCCGGTCAGCTGGTCGCGCGTGCTCGGCGGCGCACTGCCGACGATCCTGCCCGACCCCGAGGCATCCGCAGCGAGCCTCGCCGGGCTGCTCGCACTGCGCGGGCACTCCTCGGCAGAGGACCCCCGTCAGTTCGCCGGCGCGATGATCGCGCTCGGCAAGTCGATCCCCGCGTCGACGAGCGCCGCATTCAGCGCGCTCGGTGCCGGTGACACTCCCTCGGTCGTCATCACGACGGAGGCGCAGGTCGCCGCCTACAACAGCGAGGAGCCGCCCGAGCCGCTCGTCGCCGCGTACCCGGCCGACGGCACGCTCGCGCTCGACTACCCGTTCGTCCGACTCGCCGCCCCGAGCGCCGAGGGCGACGCCGAGGGCGACGAACCCGCCGCCGACGGCGAGGACACGGCCGGCGACGGCGAGAAGGCCACGACGAAGTCCGAGCTGCTCGACGCATTCGAGGCCGCCGTGCGCGACGCCGCCAAGCCGTTCGCGAAGGCCGGATTCCGTGCCGCCGACGGCAGCGGGCTCCTCGACCTGCCGGGTGTCGGCACCGAGGGCCCCGCCGCCGAACCCGCTGCCGACGCGGCGACGCAGCTCGAGATCCTGCGGGCCTGGGGCGTGCTGACGCTGCGT
This sequence comes from Agromyces sp. NPDC058126, assembly GCF_042884595.1. Lineage (NCBI taxonomy): Bacteria > Bacillati > Actinomycetota > Actinomycetes > Micrococcales > Microbacteriaceae > Agromyces > Agromyces sp. NPDC058126. The sequence goes on from NZ_JBHVTS010000005.1 coordinate 160,112, forward strand.
TCGCGCATGCTCGCCGTCATCGACGTCTCGGGGTCGATGGAGGAGCCGGCTGAGAACGGCCTGCGACGCATCGACATCTTCCAGCAGGCGGCGCTCGGCGCCATGCAGAAGTTCTCGGGCGAGGTCGAACTCGGCGTCTGGGTCTTCTCGACCGCCCGCAACGGCGAGCTCGACTACGAGGACCTCTCGCCGATCGCACCGCTCGCCGACGCCGCGCACACGCAGCAGATCGCGGGCGTCATCCAGTCGCTGCCTGCGCGCCTCGGCGGCGCCACAGGTCTGTACGACACCACGCTGGCCGCCGTGAAGCGGGTGCGCGAGACGTACGACCCCGAGAAGGTGAACTCGGTGCTGCTCATCACCGACGGCAAGAACGAGGACGAGAACGGCATCTCGCTCGACGCGCTCCTCGCGGAGCTCAAGAAGCTCGACGACCCGACCAAGCCGGTGCCCGTCATCATGATCGGCTTCGGCCCCGACACCGACCTCGCGGCGATGAAGCAGATCGCCCAGGCGACGCAGGGAGCCGCCTACTCCGCCTCGAAGCCCGGGGATCTCAGCACCGTGCTCGTGGATGCGCTCTCGCAGCGCTCCTGCCGCCCGAACTGCGGCTGAGCACGGGAGCCTCGCGACGACGGCGACGAGCCGCGCGACGACGAAACGGCCCGGGCGCGAACGCCCGGGCCGTTTCGTGTCTGCGGTGTGTGCGGCGCCTCGTGGACCGCGCGGCGGCCGCCCGATGAGAGGCAGCCGGCCGGTGCGCGCGTCAGTGGCCGACCGGCGCGCCCTGCTCCATGTCGGCGGGCTTGCGCACGAGGAACGCGCCGACCACCGCGAGGAGCGAGATGATCGCGCCCACGAGGAACGCCGCGCGGATGCCTGCCGCCTCGGCGGCGATCGCCGGGGCGCCGCCCGCCGCCACGGTCGCGGTACGTGAGGTCATCACGGTGATGAACAGCGCCGTGCCCGCCGCGCCGGCGACCTGCTGGATCGTGCCGAGGATCGCCGAACCGTGCGAGTAGAAGCGAGGCTCGACCGAGCCGAGCGCCGAGGTGAACAGCGGCGTGAAGGTGAACGCCAGGGCGGTCGACATCACGATGTGCGCGATGAGCACGAGCCACGCGGGGGTCGACTCGGTCACGAGCGTGAGGCTCCAGAGCACCGCCGAGACGCCGATCGTGCCGGGCACGAGCAGCGGCGTCGGCCCGAAGCGATCGTAGAGCCGGCCGACGGTCGGGCCGAACAGCCCCATGATGAGCCCGCCCGGCAGCAGCAGGAGGCCGGTCATGAGCGGCTCGAGCCCGAGCACGTTCTGCAGGTAGATCGGCAGCAGGATGATCGTGCCGAACAGGGCGGCCATCATCACCGTCATGAGGGCGATCGAGACGGCGAAGTTGCGCGAGGTGAACGTGCGGAGATCGAGCAGCGCGCGGTCGGTGCGCTGCAGCACGAGCTGCCGCAGGATGAAGGCGGCGACGCCGGCCACGCCGACCGCGATCGAGATCCACATGGCGGTCTGGTCGGCGGGGGAGCGGCCGCTCACGACGCCGCCGACGAGGCTCAGGCCGTAGACGAGCCCGCCGAACCCGAGCGCGGAGAGCACCACGGAGAAGGCGTCGATCGGCAGCTCGCGGGTCTCGCTGACGTTCTCGACGCGACGGATGCCGATGACGAGCATGACGAGCGCGATCGGCAGCACGAGCCAGAACATGTACCGCCACGACAGGAACGTCAGGATGACCCCCGAGATCGTGGGGCCGATGGCGGGCGCGACCGACATGACGATCGAGACCCGGCCCATGAAGCGGCCGCGGTCGGCGGGCGCGACGAGGGTCATGAGGGTCGTCATCAGCAGCGGCATCATGATGGCGGTGCCGGTGGCCTGCACGACGCGGGCACCGAGCAGCACCTCGAAGCCGGGGGCGAGGGCGGCGATGAGCGTGCCCGCCGAGAACAGGCTCATCGCGAGGATGAACACCGGACGCGTCGGGATGCGCTGCAGCAGGAAGCCCGTGATCGGGATCACGACCGCCATCGTCAGCATGAACGCCGTGGTGAGCCACTGCGCCTGCGAGAGCGTGATGTCGAGGTCGGTGACGAGGTGCGGGATCGCGACGCCCATGATCGTCTCGTTGAGGAAGACGACGAAGGTCGCGGCGAGCAGCAGCCAGATGACCCGCGAGTTGCGGGCGCCGTGCGCGGGCTGGTGGGCGACGACCGCCGCGTCTTGGGCGGCGGCCTCGGCGCTGATGGCCGGGGTGGATGCGGTCGAGGGATCGAGGTCGGATACGGCGCGTTCGGTCACAGCGGTGAGTCCAATCGAGATCGGCGCGGGCGCGCCGGAGTCAAGCGTCGAAACGTGAGAAAGATCGAATAGGTGGGTCAACCCGCGAGAGGCGACGCGCTATTCCCAGATGCCGAGATCGATCGGAATGCATGGAACGCGGTCGCCGTGACGACCGCGTTCACGAGAATGCGGGGGTCGCGGGTTACGGTGCCGGCGCCGGACCGTCGGTCGGCGTCGGACGAGGCAGCCAGCCCTCGAGCAGCTGCTCTTCGGGAGCCAGCTCGTTCTCGACGCGGTGGTCGCGTGCGGCGTCGTCGGCAGGTGCGGGAGTGGAATCGCTCATGGCGCCACGATACCGCGCACCGCCGACACGGCGCGGACCACGGCGGTCGCGGCATCCTCGATCTCGCTCGCCGTCGTCGACGAACCGAGCGTGAACCGCACCGCCGTCTGGGCGAGCTCGCCCGGCACGCCGATCGCCGTGAGCACGTGCGAGGGTTCGTCGCTGCCCGCGGCGCAGGCCGAGCCGCTCGAGCAGACGACGCCGTCGCGTTCGAGTTCGAGCAGCACGGCCTCGCCGCTCGTGCCGGGGAAGACGAACGACACCGTGCCGGGCAGCCGCCGGGTCGCATCGCCCGTGAGCCGGGCGTCGGGCACCTCGGCGAGCACGCGCGCCGCGAGCCGGGTGCCGAGCGCGCCCACTCGGGCGGAGGACGCGACGCGGTCGGCCTCGGCGAGCCGGAGCGCCGTCGCGAAGGCGACCGCGCCCGCGACGTTCTCGGTGCCCGACCGTCGCCCGCGCTCCTGTCCGCCGCCGTGCAGCACCGCCTCGATCGGCAGGCGGCCGCGCACGACGAGTGCGCCGGTGCCCTTCGGGGCGCCGACCTTGTGACCCGCGAGCGAGAGCGCGTCGACGCCGAGCGCGTCGAGCGAGAGCGGCAGCCACCCGGCGGCCTGCACTGCGTCGCTGTGCATCAGGGCGCCGTGCTCGTGGGCGAGCGCCGCGAGTTCCGCGACGGGCTGCACGGTGCCGATCTCGTTGTTCGCGAGCTGCACCGAGACGAGGGCGGTGTCGGGGCGCAGCACGGCGGCGAGGGCCTCGGGCGAGACGAGCCCGGCGCCGTCCACCGCGACCTCGGAGACCTCGAAGCCGTGATGGCGCGCGAGGTACGCCGCCGACTCGAGCACGGCCTCGTGCTCGATGGGGGAGACCACGAGATGGCGGCCGCGGGGGGAGGCCAGTGAGAGCCCCTTCACGGCAAGGTTGTCGGCCTCGGTGCCGCCGCTCGTGAACACGACGTCGCCAGGACGGGCGCCGACGACCTCGGCGACCGCGAGGCGGGCGGCGGCGAGCGCGCGCGCGGCCTCGTCGCCGAGTCCGTGCCGGCTCGACGGGTTGCCGAACGCCCCCGTCAGGAACGGCCACATCGCCTCGAGCGCCTCGCGGCGCACGGGCGTGGTCGCCGCGTGGTCGAGGAAGATCACGGGGTCCCCGCAGGGCCGGGGGCCGGGACGCGGGCGGCGGCATGCGCCGGGGCCGGCGCCTCGACGACGACGTCGAGGCCGAGGTCGAGCGAGCGCACCGAATGCGTGAGCGCTCCGACCGAGATCACGTCGACCCCGGTGGCGGCGATCGCCGCCACCGTGTCGAGCGACACCCCGCCCGAGGCCTCCACGATCGCGCGGCCCGCGATGCGGGCGACGCCGTCGACGAGCTCGTCGGTCGTGAAGTTGTCGAGCATGATCGTGTCGGCGCCGCCCGCGAGCACCGCGTCGATCTGGTCGACGCGGTCGACCTCGACCTCGAGGTGCGCGGTGTGGGGCATCCGCTCGCGCGCCGCGCGCAGCGCCGCCGCGAGGTCGGTGCCGTCCGCGGTGAGCACGGCGAGGTGGTTGTCCTTCGCCATGATCGCGTCGGAGAGCGAACGGCGGTGGTTGCGCCCGCCGCCGTCGCGCACGGCCTGGCGTTCGAGGCTGCGGAGGCCCGGCGTCGTCTTGCGGGTGTCGACGATGCGGGCCCGGGTGCCCTCGGCCGCGGCGACGTAGCGCGCCGTCAGCGTGGCGATGCCCGACATGCGCTGCACGAGGTTGAGGCCCACGCGCTCGGCGCGCAGGATGCCCCGGGCCGGACCCTGCACGCGCGCGAGCACCTGTCCCGCGGCGAAGGGCTCGCCGTCGGCGGCGAGCGGCTCGACCGCGATGCGGGCGTCGACGAGCCGGAACGCCGCGGCGAACACCTCGATGCCGCTGAGCACGCCCGGTTCGCGGGCGACGAGCTCGGCCGTCGCGCGCGCCGACTGCGGGATCAGCGTCTCACTGGTGAGGTCGCCCCACGGGGCGTCCTCGTCGAGGGCCATCGTCACGACGCGGTCGATCTCACGGGCTTCGGTCATCAGGCGGCCTCCAGTTCGGGCGCGGGTTCGACGGCGACGGGCACGGCGACGTCGGTGCGGAAGTGCGCGCCGACGCTGTCGCGCCGCGCGAGGGCGGCGGCGACCGTGAGCCGGGCGAGGTCGAGCAGGTTGCGGTCCTCGGCCGAGCGGCGGTCGACGGGTTCGGGGGCGCGCCAGCCGTCGAGCTGCTCGGATGCCTCGCGCAGCCCCCGCTTGTCGCGCTCGAGCCCGACGCGGTGCCACATGAGCTCCTGCAGCGCGGCGCGGTCGACGGTCGGGTGCGCTCCGTCGGCACCGCGGCGTGACACACCGGGGTGCGCGGGGGCCGGCTCGGCGTGGCGCCCCGGACTGCCGACGGACGGAACGGGGCCGGCCGCAGCCAGTTCGCCGGTCGCGGCCGGCTCGGCGGCGATCGCCCGGGCCGCCCGCTCGGCGAACACTGCGGCTTCGAGCAGCGAGTTCGAGGCGAGCCGGTTGGCGCCGTGCACGCCGGTGCGCGCGCACTCGCCGACGGCGTAGAGCCCGGGCAGGCTCGCCCGCCCGTCGAGATCGGTCGCGATGCCGCCCATCGCATAGTGCGCGGCAGGCGTCACGGGTATGGGCTCGCGGCTCCAGTCGAATCCGGCGTCGCGCACCACGCGGTCGAGCCCCGGAAAGCGCGCGGCGAGGAACCCCGCGCCGAGCGCGGTGGCGTCGAGGCGCACGGGCTCGCCGCCCTGCGCGGCCATGCGCCGCCAGACCGCGCGGGCGACCACGTCGCGCGGGGCGAGCTCGGCGTCGGGGTGCACATGGGGCATGAACCGCTGCCCCGACGCGTCGCGGAGCACCGCGCCCTCGCCGCGCACGGCCTCGGAGATGAGCGGCGTGCCGGGGGCGCCGAGCGCCGTCGGGTGGAACTGCGTGAACTCGAGGTCGGCGACCGTCGCCCCCGCACGCGAGGCGGCCGCGACGCCGTCGCCGGTCGCCACGTCGGGGTTCGTGGTGTGCCGGTAGAGGCGTCCGCTGCCGCCGGTCGCGAGCACGACCGCGTCGGCGCGTCGCTCGCCGATCGCGCCGTGCTCGTCGAGGAGGCGGGCGCCGACGACGGCCGGTCGACCGCCGGGGCCGGGGTCGACGAGGAGGTCGAGGAGCATCGTGCGCTCGTCGATGCGCACCGCGCGCCGTCGCACGGTGCCGACGAGCGCCGCCTCGATGGCCGCGCCCGTCGCGTCGCCGCCGGCGTGCACGATGCGGGCGCGCGAGTGCGCCGCCTCGAGCCCGCGCTCCAGGCCCGAGTCGCCGCGGTCGAAGGCGACGCCGAACCGGATCAGGTCGCGCACGCGCGCGGGCCCCTCGTCGCAGAGCACCCGCACGGCCTCGGGGTCGGCGAGCCCCGCCCCCGCGGCGAGCGTGTCGGCGATGTGCCGGGCGGCCGAGTCGTCGGGGAAGAGCGCCGCGGCGATGCCGCCCTGCGCGTACCTCGTGTTCGTCTCGGCGAGCTCGGTCTTCGTGACGAGCTCGACCGAGCAGCCGGCATCGGCCGCGCGCACCGCCGCCCAGAGGCCCGCGATGCCGCCGCCGATGACGAGCACGCGCGTCATGTCAGGCTCCGACGGGTGCGGTCGCCGGTGCGGGCGGCTTCGCCGCGAGCATGCGCTCGAGGGCGAGGCGCGCGGGCTCGGCGACGTCGGCCGGCACCTGGATGCGGTTGACGACGCGTCCGGCGACGAGCTCCTCGAGCACCCAGGCGAGGTAGCCGGGGTGGATCCGGTACATCGTGGAGCACGGGCACACGACGGGGTCGAGGCAGAAGATCTCGTGCTCGGGGTGCTCGGCCGCGAGGCGCTGCACGAGGTTGATCTCGGTGCCGATCGCGAAGGTCGACCCGGCGGGGGCGGCCTGGATGGCCTTCACGATGAAGTCGGTCGACCCCGCGGCATCCGCGGCGTCGACGACGGGCATCGGGCACTCGGGGTGCACGATGACCTGCACGTCGGGGTGCGACGCGCGCGCGGCGGCGATCTGGTCGACCGTGAAGCGCTTGTGCACCGAGCAGAAGCCGTGCCAGAGGATGACCTTCGCCTCGACGAGCTCGTCGGACGAGGAGCCGCCGAGCGGTTTCCGCGGGTTCCACATGGGCATCTGCTCGAGCGGCACGCCCATCGCCTTCGCCGTGTTGCGGCCGAGGTGCTGGTCGGGGAAGAAGAGCACCCGCTGCCCCCGCTCGAACGCCTGCTCGAGCACGACGCGCGCGTTCGACGAGGTGCAGACGATGCCGCCGTGCCGGCCGACGAAGCCCTTGAGCGCCGCCGAGGAGTTCATGTACGTGACCGGGATGACCGGCACCCGCCCCGTGGCATCCACCGCGTCGAGGTCGCCGTAGACCTCGGCGAGCTGCTCCCAGCACTCCTCGACCGAGCTCTCGTCGGCCATGTCGGCCATCGAGCAGCCGGCGGCGAGGTTCGGCAGGATGACCGCCTGCTCGGGGCCCGAGAGGAGGTCGGCGGTCTCGGCCATGAAGTGCACGCCGCAGAACACGATCGCCTCGGCGTCGGGGCGGGTGAGCGCCGCGTTCGCGAGCTGGAACGAGTCGCCCACGAAGTCGGCGTGCTCGACGACCTCGTCGCGCTGGTAGAAGTGGCCGAGCACGACGACGCGGTCGCCGAGCGTCGCCTTCGCGGCGCGGATGCGCGCGTGCAGCTCGTCGTCGCTCGCGAGCCGGTAGGCCTCGGGCAGGGCGCCCTGGCGGGGGGAACCCGTCGGGATGACGTCGCCCATCGAGGCGCCCGGGCCGTAGCCGGCGGGGCCGGCGTCGAACTCCCAGGGGCCGGCCGCGAGCTCGGGCGCGCAGCTCGCGCCCTCGGTCGCGCCCGCGGCGATGAGCTTCAGACTGCGGTCGACGGATGCCGCGCGGCGGACGTCGGGGCTCGTGATGGTCATGAGGCGGGCCTCTCGCTCTGGAACGGTTCTCTGGCCTCGGCCGTGCGGGTGGCCGAGGGGTCGTAGCGGTACAGCTTCGGGGGGCGGTGCGCCGCGCCGGCGAGGAGCTCGCCGGTCTCGCGGAGCCGTCCGGAGGCGATCATCGTGCGGCGGAAGTTCGCCGGGTCGAGCGGTCGCTGGAGGACCGCCTCGTAGACCTCGCGGAGTTCGGCGAGCGTGAACGTGCCGCCGAGGAACGCGTGCGCGATCTCGGTGTACTCGACCTTCGTGCGCAGCCGCCAGAGCGCGTACTCGACGATGCGGTTGTGGTCGAACGCGAGGCCGGGCAGCGTGTCGGCGGGCACCCAGCGCACGTTCGGGCCGGCGACGGCGCGCGCCGCCTCGTCGCTCTGCACGAGCGCCCAGTAGACGACGGAGACGACGCGGGCGTCGGGGGAGCGGTCGACCTCGCCGAAGGTGTAGAGCTGCTCGAGGTACTTGGGTGCGAGTCCGGTGGTCGCGCGCAGGGTGCGGGCGGCAGCGACCTCGAGCTCCTCGTTGACGGGGAGCCAGCCGCCGGGCAGTGCCCAGAGGCCGAGCTGGGGCTCGCGGGTGCGGCGGACGAGCGGGGTCCAGAGCACGGGCCGGCCGGCGGCGTCGGGGCGCAGCGCGAAGATCACCGTCGAGACGGCGAGCCTGGTCGGTGCGTCGAGCTGGTGCGGCATCCCCGATCCTTCCTCCTGTGCGTCCTCCGCGCTTCGAGTCAGCATGACTCGAAGTGCGATCGACGTCAGCTTACAGTCATGATGACCAGAAGGCGAACTCGGGGAACGCGCTGAGCGGGGATCCGTGCCGCCACTGATGCCGCGCCGAACGGCCGACGGTCACGATGGGGCATCCCGAACCCGATCGCCCTGGAAGCGAGGCGCCGTAATGCGCAAGCTCTATCTCACCGTCACGATCCTCTTCGCCGCCGGCGTCATGCTGCAGCTCTACCTGGCCGCGGTCGGCGTCTTCTCCGACCCCGAAGACGAGCTCTTCGCGATCCACGGCACCACCGGCCGCATCGTGCTGCCGATCCTCGCCCTGCTGCTGATCATCACCGCAGCCCTCGCCAAGGCCGGCAAGCGCACCGTCTGGCTGTCCGCGCTGCCGCTCGCCCTGCTCCTCGTGCAGACGCTGCTGTTCATCCTCACCGGCGTCGTCTTCGGCCTCGGCCCCGACGACCACACCGCGCCGCCGCTCGGCGCGACGCTCATGGTCTCGCTGCACGGACTCAACGGCGCGATCATCCTCATCACGGCGATCGTGCTCGTCGGCCGGGCCCGCAAGCTCGTCCGCGAAGGCCGCCCCGGTTCGACGGCGGTCGAGAGCGGTGCGGATGCCTCCGCGCCCACCTCGGCCGTGACGACCGAACCGACCGTCGACGCCGCCGCGGACCCCGCGGCGAGCCGCTGAGCGCGCCGATCACGATCACGGTGAGGAGGGCGCGATGACCACCGCCGCCCTCCTCGCCGTGTACGCGGTCGCAATCCTCGCCGCCGCCGGTGCGCAGCTCGCCGCCGGATTCGTCGCCGCAGGCGCCGCCCACCCGCCGAACGCCCGCGAACGGCGGCTCGTCGTCGGGCTCGTCGCGGGGGCCGCCCTCGCCGTGCTCGTCGCGACGCTCGCCGCGCTGCTCCTCGCCTCGCGCGGGTGGTGGTTCACCGGCGAGAAACTCCTCGTGGCGCTGCCATTCACCGCGGTCGGCGTCGGCTGCGCGATCGTCGGCCTCGTGCGCTGGCGCCGCGAACCCGTCGCTCCGGGCCCCCGCGTGCTCCTCCTCGGCGGCGGACTCGCCGTCACCGCCGGTGCCGTCGCGTCCTGGATCATCGGATACCCGCCGTCGCCCGTCGCCACCGCACTCCTCGCGGTGCTCGTGCTGCTCGGCACCGGGCTCGCCTGGGCGGTGCTCGCCCGCCGCGGTCGCCGCGCGATCGCCGGGTTCGCCGGCATCGCCGCGATCGTGCTCGCCGGATCGATCGGCTGGGTGTGGCTCGCCGACACGGCCGCGCCGTCGATCGAGGCCTCGGCCGCGCACGCCCACGCCGACGGCGAGCCCGGCGCCGACCCGGCCGACCCCGAGGGCGGGACGGGCGGCGAGGCATCCGCCGCGGTCTCGGTCGACGAACTCCGCACCCCCGACACGGTCGACGCCCCGGTGCTCGGCATCGAACTCGTCGCCGCGCACCGCGAGTTCACCCTGTCGAGCGGCACCCAGGTCGAGGCGTGGTCGTTCGGCGATCGGCTGCCCGGTCCCGAGATCAGGGTGACCGAGGGCGACCTCGTCGAGGCGACGCTGCGCAACCGCGACATCGACGACGGCGTCACGCTGCACTGGCACGGCGTCGACGTGCCGAACGGCGAGGACGGGGTGGCCGGCGTCACCCAGGACGCGGTCATGCCGGGCGGCGAGTTCGTGTCGCGCTTCATCGCCGACACCGCGGGCACCTACTGGTACCACACGCATCAGGTCTCGTCCGAGGGTGTGCGGCGAGGGCTCTACGGCATGCTCGTCGTCGAACCCGTGGGCGGGGTCGCCGAGGCGCTCGACCTCGCGGTCCCGGTGCACACGATCGGCGGCGCCGTCCTCCTCGGCGGCGACGACGGCGAACAGGTGCAGGTGGTCGAACCCGGCACCGCCGTGCGGCTCCGCGTCGCGAACACCGACCGCACGCCGCTGCGCGTCGCGGTGGGCGGCGCACCGTTCCGCGTCGTGGCGGTCGACGGACGGGACCTCGCGGGCGGCCGCGACGTGACGGGCGAGTCCGTCAGGCTCGGCGCCGGGGCGCGCGCCGACCTCGTCTTCGCCATGCCCGACGGCGAGGTGCGCTTCGGCGTCGATGCGTCGGGCGACTCGGCGCTCGTGTTCCGGCCGAGGACGGGCGTCGTTCCGGCCGCGGGATCCGCCGGCCCCGGCGCCGGCCCAGGGGCATCCGCGCTCGCCCCCGCCGAACTGCCCGAGCTCGACCTTCTCGCCTACGGCCGGCCGTCGGCGACGCCGGGCGAGGTGCCCGCCGAGTTCGGCGAGGTCACCGCCACCGCAGAACTCGTGCTCGACCGCATGCCCCGATTCGTCGGCGGCGCGCCGAACTACGCGTACACCGTGAACGGCCGCGTGTTCCCGCACATCGAGCCCATCGAGGTCGACGAGGGCGACGTCGTGCGGCTCACGATCGCGAACCGCGGATTCGAGGTGCACCCGATGCACGTGCACGGCCACCACGTGCTCGTGCTCTCGCGCGACGGCGAACCTGCTCGCGGGGCGCCGCTCTGGCTCGACACCGTCGACGTGCGCCCCGGCGAGGTGTGGGAGGTGCTCCTCGTCGCCGACAACCCGGGCATCTGGATGGACCACTGTCACGACCTCGAGCACGCCGCCGCGGGCATGATGATGAGCCTCGCCTACCGCGGCGTCGTGACGCCCTTCGAGCACGACGCGCACGGCAACCGCCCCGAGTGATCCCGGGGCACGACTCAGTCGCCGGCGCAGCGCCCGTTCGGCATCACGGCGAGGAGGCGCGCGAGGCCGGCGTACCCGCCCGACACGACCGTCGGTTCGTCGTACCGGCACACGGCATCGCTCGCGATCGCGGCGTCGAAGCGCGCCCGGCTGAGGTCGGAGAGGGCCCAGCCGAGCGGAGGCACGACACCCGGCGTGGAGTCGGGAGCGACGACCACGGTGCCGCCGGGCAGCACCTCGTCGCCGTGCAGCCAGCCGAGGGATTTCTCGCAGGTCTCACCCTCGGGGCCGTCGGGGCATGCCCCGGCCGCCGCCAGCGTGATCCGCTGGATCCACGAGTCCTCGGCGGTCAGATTGGTCTTGGCCGCCCCGCCGGTGATGGGCACGAGGGGCTCCGACTCCGCCCGCGCGACGTCCTCGGCGAGGTCGTAGCCCTGGGTGTTGCGCAGGTACACGAGCGTCGGCAGCAGCCAGGGCTCGCCCTCGACCCGCTCGCCGTTGTGCTCGGCGATCTTCTGGGAGATCAGCGGCGAGAGGTCGGCGAGCGCGGCGAGCGAGGTCGGCTCGACATAACCCCCGTCGACGAACTGGGCGCCCTTGGCGACGTCGCACCGGCCGGCACCGGGAAGGCCGCCGGTGGGCGTGATGATGGCGAATCGCGCCGACAGCATGACCGCCGTCGACCAGTCGAGCGACATCAGGCACTCCGAGATCGCCTCGGGGTCGCTCTCCTCGTTCACCTGCAGGTCGCGGAACCCGAGCATCGAGGGGTTGCCGCCGACCGCCTCGCAGTCGGACGCCTGATCGACCAGCGAGGACGCGACCCCGGCCTCGGCCGCCGCCTCGGACACGAAGGGCGCCTGGTCGACGAGCAGGCGGCATCGGGACACGACATCGGTCGAGCTCAGGATGAGCGATCCCGTGAGCGGCGAGATCTCGGGCGAGAACTGCTCGGCGAGCGTCGGCGAGCCGCGCTCCCAGAGCGCCTCGACGAACGCGGCACGGTCTCGCCAGCGCCACTGCACGGGGTCGTCGGACTCGGGGCCGAGTTCGAGGAACGAGGGGATGCGCACGCCGGTGCCCGCGGCGAACGCGTCGCCCACGGTGAGTCCGAGCACCGCGGTCGAGACGACGTCGGGTCCGGAGGTCTTGCGGGCGGCCTCGAGGATCGCCGAGCGCTCATCTGCACGGAACTCGTCGTCCATGGCCGATTCGGCCGCCGAGGCGGGGTCGTCGAGGTCGTCGAGGGATCCCACCCGGTCGGCATCGATCGTCGAGGCGATCGCGAGCCCGAGGGAGCCGCCGCTGATGCCGTTGGCGACGAGTCCCGAGGTCGCGGCGCAGCCGTCGAGCTCGGCGAGCGCCGCCGCGGTCCAGTAGGCGGCGCGGATGCCTCCGCCTTCGGCGGCGATGAGGAACACGGGGCGGACGGTGACCGGCTCGTCGCCCTCGTTCGGAGACAGGCCGAGGTCCTCGGTGATGTCGATCGCGCAGTCGTCGTGCTGGAGTGCGTCGAGCCGTTCGTCGATCGTGGTGGGGAGCCCGCTCGTGACCTGCGCCGCTCCGTCGTTCGAGACCTGCACGGCGTGCAGCGCCGAGTCGGCGGCGATCGACGACACCACGATGTTCACCACGAACGGCACGAGGAACCCGAGGGTGAGGACGGGCGGCGCCTTCAGCCCGAGCCACCGGAACGGCGCGATGAGCTCGCGCGGTTGCACGATGAGCGTGAACGCGCCGAACACCGTCACCCACGCGGAGATCGCGAGGAGGGCGGCGGCGACGCTTCCGATGCCCCACCCGAGCCAGCTCGGCACGACGAGGGCGAGCGCGAGCACGGTCGCGCCGACGATGAACGCGATCCACTCGACGGCGCCGGCGTCGGCGACCTCGACGACCGGTCGCCCGTCGGAGTCGACCTCCACGGCGCCGGCGCCGTCCGCCGCGTCGTCGGATCCGGCCGCGCTCGCCGGGGACTTCGCGGCCTTCACCGTCGTCGTCGCGGCCGAGACCGGGTCGAGGGCGGCTCCGCCCCAGTTCAGGCGGCGCATGCGCGTCAGGAGGCGCGGCGCTCCGACGGCGACCGCCGAGCCGAGCAGCACGACCGGCACCGACCAGATGAACGTCGAGGGCACGCCGGGATCGATACCGAGGACGAACGGGATGAAGAAGGACCGGACGACGCCGATCGAGCCGACGGCGATCACCAGCACGGCGAGCGCGTCGCCGACGATCCAGGCCGCCGCGGCACGCTCCGGGTCGTAGTCCAGCCGATCCTCGCGAGGTGCGTCCTTCGCCGGGTGGAAGACGGCGGCGAGCACCGGCACCGCGCCGGTGATGACGAACACGCTGAGGAAGGTCGGGAGATGGATGCCGATCGGCCCGCCGGTCGCGAGCCCGACGACGAGCGCGACGAGACCGGCGGCGAGCACGATCCCGGGCGCGATGCACCACGGTGCGGCCGCGTCCCGGCGGCGCTCGGGCCGACGCCGGTGCAGTCGGAGGACCCGGACCTCGACCATGAGCCGGGTGCGTCGACGACCGAGGACGAAGTTCACGAGCGCCGTGGCGAGCAGGGCGACGCCCGCCCACATGGCGTGGGTCCAGCCGAAGCGGTCGGCCCACTGCCGTTGGACATCGGGCAGCTGGTCGAGCAGGTCGGATGCGGGGATGCAGGACAGGACCGCGATCACGGCGATCGCGAGCGTCGCGAGGCGGTGCACCCAGATCGCTTCCATGAGCCGCGCGAACCGCGGGCGCAGGGCCGCCCGGTAGTCGGGCAGGCGCAGGATCGCGACGACGAGCACGACGAGGGCGACGACCTTGAAGAGCGTCGGGATGATCATCACCATGCCGGCCCCGGCCGCGACGGCCGCCGACCCGGCCATCACGCCGCCGCCCGCGACGATCTGCGCCGCGTTCTCGGCCACTTCGCTCACGAGGTACACGGCGAGGGCGACCTCGGGCACTCGACGCGGCCGGCCCTCGACCACGCCGATGGCACGCCGAGCGAGCTTGATGATCGCGAGCACCAGGGCGAAGTCGATCACCGCCGAGGCGATGATCCAGAACCCCAGTTCGACGTGGAGCGGCGCCTCGGCCCAGCGCGACCAGCTGTCGCCCTGCGTGACCGAGAGCGGGGTCAGCAGGACGTTGAGGGAGTGGCTGCGGCCGTCCGAACCGGGCACGCTCGTGATCAGCCGGTCGAGCTCGCCGAGCACGACCGCCACGAGCGACGCGGCCACGAGCCATGACAGCAACGAGCCCGCGCCCTGCCATCGCGCGTCGAGCCTCGACGGTGCGAATGCGGGGTCGGCGAGCCCCTGGGCCGCCGACTCCCCGCGCTCGGGCGTCGACGCGCGCGTCGGTGCTGTCTGCTGCGACACTTCGGCCTCCAACGAAGCAACCCCCCGGACGGTCCGAGCCTAGCCCCGTCTCCACCGGCGGTGTAGCCCCCGCACGCGGGGCATCGCCGAGCCTCCGGTGCCCGCACCGTCGCGGCCGCACGACTGCGCCGCTGCTAGGATCACGGTACAACCTCATACCGGGCCATCGACGCGTCGCGGGAGAGCCGGCAGCACTGCTCGAAGAGCAGCGCCGGCACCGAAGGAGCAAGCCTCCCTGCCAATCTCTCAGGTCTCACACCGCGACGACGAGGCCACTCTGAAAAGTGCTCCCGCACGAGATCGACGAATCTCCGCGGGGCCGCCCACGGTGAAAGCGCGTCAACGCGTGAAACTCTCAGGCTCATGACAGAGGGGGAGTTCTCATGCGGCATCCGCCGCACGAATCGCGACCGCGCGCACTGCACCCGCAGCCGCCAGTCAAGGAGAACTCGTGACGAACGACCCCGGTACCACCGCCCCCGCCGAGGAGCGCCTCAGCCCGCTCGACGCCGTGCACCGCGCCGCGGGCGCGAGCTTCACCGACTTCGCCGGCTGGCAGATGCCGGTGCGCTACTCGAGCGACCTCGCCGAGCACCACGCCGTGCGCACCACCTCGGGCATCTTCGACCTCTCCCACATGGGCGAGATCGTGCTGATCGGCCCGCAGGCGGCCGCGGCGCTCGACTTCGCGCTCGCCGGCAAGCTCTCGGCGATCGAGATCGGCCAGGCGAAGTACTCGCTGCTGCTCGCCGAGGACGGCGGCATCATCGACGACCTCGTGGTGTATCGCACCGGTGAGGACCGCTACATGGTCGTGGCCAACGCGTCGAACGCGGCGGTCGTCGCCGACGAGCTGCGCACCCGCGCCGAGGGCTTCGACACCGTCGTCTCCGACGAGAGCGACGACGTCGCCCTCGTCGCGCTGCAGGGCCCCGACGCCCGCGCCGTGCTGCTCGAGACCCCCGGGTTCGGCGTCGACGGCCCCGGCAACGACGCGGAGGACTTCGACGCGCAGATCGCCGCGCTGAAGTACTACCGCGCGTTCCCCGCCACCTTCGAGGGCCAGCCGGTGCTCGTCGCCCGCACCGGCTACACCGGAGAAGACGGCTTCGAGCTCTACGTCGCCCCCGAGCGCGCGGCGCGCCTCTGGGAGGCGCTCGTCGAGACCGGCGGACCGCGCGTCGTGCCGTGCGGGCTCGCGAGCCGCGACACCCTCCGCCTCGAGGCGGGCATGCCCCTCTACGGGCACGAGCTCAGCCGCGACATCCTGCCCGTGCAGGCCGGCCTCGGCCGCGTCGTCGCCCTCGCGAAGGAGGGCGACTTCATCGGTCGCGCCGCCATCGAGCAGGGCCCCGTCGCGGATGCCCCGGTGCTCGTCGGTCTCGCGGCCGAGGGCCGCCGGGCGCCCCGCGCCGACTACGAGGTCTTCGACGGCGACGGGGCCGACGCGGCCCGCGTCGGCGTCGTGACGAGCGGCGCGCTCTCGCCGACGCTCGGCCACCCCGTCGCGATGGCCCTCGTGAGCCCCGCGCTCGCCGAGGCCGGCACCCAGCTGTTCGTCGACGTCCGCGGCACCCGCATCCCCGCCGCCGTCGTGGCGCTGCCGTTCTACAAGCGCACTTCCTGATCCCGGCGCCGCACGGCCCCGACGGCCGGCGGCGCGAACCCCGAGTCATCCACACCACAAGGAGCACCCCATGACCGACCTCAACGCACTGCACTACACCGAAGAGCACGAGTGGATCGCGATCGACGGCGACGTCGCCACGATCGGCATCACCGACTACGCCGCCGAGAAGCTCGGCGACGTCGTCTACGTCGACCTGCCCGCCGCGGGCACCGCCATCACCGAGGGCACCGTCGTCGGCGAGATCGAGTCGACGAAGTCGGTCGGCGAGCTCTTCGCCCCGGTCAACGGCGAGGTCGTCGAGGCGAACCAGGCCGTCGTCGACACCCCCGAGCTCGTGAACAGCGACCCCTTCGGCGAGGGTTGGCTGCTGAAGGTCTCGACCTCGAGCCTGCCGAAGCTGCTCACGCGCGACGAGTACACCGCCCTCACCGGCGAGTAAGGACCCGACCCGATGACCACGCCCTCCTCCGCCTTCGACCTCGACGCCTTCGGGCGCCGCCACATCGGCACCACCCCGAGCGACCACGCGCTCATGCTCGCCGAGCTCGGCTACGACTCGCTCGAAGGGCTCATGTCGGCGGCGGTCCCGTCGTCGATCCGCATGGGGGAGGTGCTGAACTCCGCGATCCCCGCTGCGGCGACCGAGCGCGAGGCGCTCGCCGAGCTCGCCGCGCTGGCCTCGCAGAACACCGTGCGCACGCCCATGATCGGCCTCGGCTACTACGGCACGATCACCCCCGCGGTGATCCAGCGCAACGTGCTCGAGAACCCGAGCTGGTACACGGCCTACACGCCGTACCAGCCCGAGATCAGCCAGGGACGCCTCGAGGCGCTCATCAACTTCCAGACGATGGTCGAGAACCTCACGGGCCTCGACATCGCCAACGCCTCGATGCTCGACGAGGGCACCGCGGTCGTCGAGGGCATGCTCCTGGCCCGCCGCGGCTCGAAGTCGAAGTCGAACCGCTTCGTCGTCGACGCCGACGCACTGCCGCAGACGAAGGCGCTGCTCGTCTCGCGCGCCGAGGCCGTCGGCATCGAGCTCGTCGAGGCCCCGCTCTCAGACGGCACGGACGTCGCCGCCCTCGGCGAGCACTTCGGCGTCTTCGTGCAGTACCCGGGCGCCTCGGGGCGGGTCTGGAACCCGGCGGAGGTCATCGCGGCCTCGAAGGCGCAGGGCGCCCTCGCCGTGGTCGCCGCCGACCTGCTCGCGCTCTCGCTCATCACGAGCCCCGGCGAGCTCGGCGCCGACGTCGCCGTCGGCACCTCGCAGCGGTTCGGCGTGCCGATGGGCTTCGGCGGTCCGCACGCCGGCTACATGGCGGTGCGCAAGGGCCTCGAGCGGCAGATGCCGGGTCGTCTGGTCGGCGTTTCGCAGGACGCCGCGGGCCACCCCGCGTACCGGCTCAGCCTGCAGGCGCGCGAGCAGCACATCCGTCGCGAGAAGGCGACCTCGAACATCTGCACCGCGCAGGTGCTCCTCGCCGTGATGGCCTCGATGTACGCGGTCTACCACGGGCCCCGCGGCATCCGCGCCATCGCCACCCAGACCGCCGGAAAGGCGAGGCTGCTCGCCGGCTGGCTCGAGGACCTGGGGCAGCGCGTCGCGCACGACGCGTACTTCGACACGCTGAGCGTGCACGTGCCCGGCCTCGCGAAGAACGTCGTGGCGCGCGGGCGCGAGCTCGGCGTGCTGCTGTGGGAGGCCGACGAGGCGACTGTCCAGGTCTCGGTCGACGAGACGACGACGCTCGACGAGCTGCACAAGGTCGCGCAGGCCTTCGGCGGACCCGAGGAGCGCGAGCTCGACGGCCCGATCACCGAGACGGCGATCCCCGAGGCGCTCCGCCGCACGAGCCCGTACCTCGAGCACCCGGTGTTCAACACGCACCACTCCGAGACGCAGATGATGCGCTACCTCAAGCAGCTCGCCGACCGCGACTACGCGCTCGACCGCGGCATGATCCCGCTCGGCTCCTGCACGATGAAGCTCAACGCGGCCACCGAGATGCAGGCCGTCACCTGGCCGGCCTTCGCGAACCTGCACCCGTTCGCGCCCGAGGCCGACGTCGTCGGCTCGCTCGGCCTCGTCGAGCAGCTCGAGTCGTGGCTCGCCGAGGTCACCGGCTACGACACCGTCTCGCTGCAGCCGAACGCGGGCAGCCAGGGCGAGCTCGCGGGCCTGCTCGCGATCCGCGGCTACCACCTCGCCAACGGCGAGGGCGAGCGCGACGTGTGCCTCATCCCGTCGAGCGCGCACGGCACGAACGCGGCCTCGGCCGTGCTCGCCGGCATGCGCGTCGTCGTCGTCGCGACCGATGAGCTCGGCAACGTCGACCTCGACGACCTGCGCGCGAAGATCGCCGAGCACGCGGCATCCATCTCGGCCCTCATGATCACGTACCCGTCGACGCACGGCGTGTACGAGCACGAGGTCAAGCAGATCACGCAGGCCGTGCACGACGCCGGCGGCCAGGTCTACGTCGACGGTGCGAACCTCAACGCGCTCCTCGGCTACTCGCGCTTCGGCGACTTCGGCGGCGACGTCTCGCACCTGAACCTGCACAAGACGTTCTGCATCCCGCACGGCGGCGGCGGCCCGGGCGTCGGCCCGGTGGCGGCGAAGGCGCACCTCGCGCCCTACCTGCCCGGACACCCGATGGCGCAGCGCGCCGACCACGCCGGCGGCTTCGTGCACGGCGGCGGACCGGTCTCGGCTGCACCGTACGGCAGCCCGTCGATCCTGCCGATCTCGTGGGCGTACGTGCGCATGATGGGCTCGGAGGGCCTCAAGCAGGCGACCGCCTCGGCGGTGCTCGCGGCGAACTTCGTCGCCTCGCGCCTGCGCGAGCACTTCCCGGTGCTCTACACGGGCGACAACGGGCTGGTCGCGCACGAGTGCATCCTCGACCTGCGCCCGCTGACGGCCGAGACGGGCGTGAGCGTCGACGACGTGGCCAAGCGCCTCATCGACTACGGCTTCCACGCGCCGACGATGTCGTTCCCCGTCGCGGGCACGCTCATGGTCGAGCCGACCGAGTCGGAGGACCTGGCCGAGCTCGAGCGCTTCGTCGAGGCGATGGTCGCGATCAAGGCCGAGGCCGACGCCGTCGGGCGCGGCGAGTGGCCCGCCGACGACAACCCGCTGCGCAACGCCCCGCACACCGCCGAGTCGGTCATCGCGGGGGAGTGGGAGCACCCCTACACCCGTGAGCAGGCCGTCTACCCGGTGCGCTCGCTCGTGCGCAACAAGTACTGGGCCCCGGTGCGGCGCATCGACCAGGCGTACGGCGACCGCAACCTCGTGTGCGCCTGCCCGCCGGTCGAGGCCTTCGCGTAGGCCTGCCGGCTCGCTCGAGGCGCGTCAGCTCGGGAGCCCGCCCCACACGGCGCGGGCTCCCGAGTCGCCGATGAGCACGAGCAGCACCATCGTGCCCGCCGCCACCACGACGGATGCCGCGGCGAGCGCGACCCGGACGGCTCTCGCCGCGCCGGGGGACGTGCGGCGCACCCGTTCGTCGGCGAACCGGAACCACGCCCACTGTCCGGCGGCGACGACGAAGAGGGCGATCACCCAGGGCAGGAGCATCTCGCCGAACTGCTGATGCCGCGCCACGGCGGGAATCGGCCCGAGGCGCTCCGCGAGCGAGCGCCCGGCGAGGACGGTGATCGGCACGAGCGCGAGCACGACGGCCGCGCCGAGCGCCGTGACGATGCCGAGGCGACGCCTTGCCCGCGGCCAGAACGCGCCGAGCAGCAGGGCGAGTACCGTGAGCGGGGTGAGCACGACCACCGCGTGCACGATGAGCGGGTGCAGAGGCAGGCCCGCGACCTGGAAGAGGTCCTCCGCGGCGAGCGGCCCGAGTTTCGAGGGATCCATGCCGAGAACACGTCGTGCACGGCCCTCCGGTTCACCGCTGCCGCGAGTTGAACCAATCGCCGCCCCCTCTCGTTCTCCCTGCAGAGGACAGGAGGTGGCGGATGCCGCTCGATGACGACCGTCGGCTGGTCGCGCTCTACGAGGCGCACGGGCCGTCCGTCTGGAGGTACGTGGTGCACCTCACCGGCGATGCCGCCGGCGCCGACGACATCGTGCAGGAGACGCTGCTGCGCGCCTGGCGGAGCCCCCGCATCCTGGCCCAGGAGCCGGCCTCCACGCGATCGTGGATGATCACGGTGGCCCGCAACCTCGTCATCGACGAGGCGCGCAGCGCCCGCCGGCGGCACGAGATCGGGGTCGCCGAGACGCCAGAGCGGCTCGCCGACGACGCGACCGACGCGCTGTTCGAGAGCCTGCTGGTCGAAGAGGCGCTGGTGACGCTGAGCCTCGAGCACCGCGCGGTGATCGTGCACGCCTACTACGGCGGATGCAGCGTCGCCGAGGTCGCGCGTCGGCTCGGCATCCCTGAGGGTACGGTGAAGTCCCGGCTGCATTACGGGCTTCGGGCGCTGCGGCTGGCGCTGCAGGAGAAAGGGGTGACGCGATGAACCCGGATCACGCGCGCTTCGCGGACTGGGACTCGGCCTACGTGCTGGGCGCGCTGTCGCCTGCCGAGCGCGCCGAGTACGAGCAGCACCTCGAGGGCTGCGAACGGTGCCGGCGCGCTGTCGCCGAGCTCGCCCCGATGCCCGGGCTGCTCACGCGGCTCGACCCCGAGCGCGCCTACGCCCTCCTGGGGGACGGTGACGCCGAACCGGTCGCGGCCCCGCGCGACGACCTCCTCGACGTGGTCCGACTGGAGGCCCATCGTCGTCGACGACGGGCCCGCACCTGGTGGATCGCGTCCGCCGCGGCGGCCGTGCTCGTCGTCGCCGCGATCGCCGTGCCGCTCGGGATCGCCCGGTCGCCGATCGCCGGCGAGTCGGTGGCGTTCGAGTCCGTCGCCGAGGTGCCGCTCTCCGCGACGGCGACGCTCACCCAGGTCGACTGGGGCACGAGGATCGAGCTCGACTGCCGGTACGCCGACGCCGAGGCATCCGATGCCCCGCCGGAGGGCTGGCCGTACGCGCTGGTGGTCGTGGGCCGCGACGGCGAGCGCACGGATGTCTCGACCTGGCGTGCGAGCCCCGGCACCGCCGCACGCCTGTCGGCTGGAGCTGCGCTCGACGTCGACGACATCGCCTCGCTCGAGATCCGTGCGATCGGCAGCGGCGAGGTGCTCATGCGGAGCGCCTTCGAGTGATCCGGCGCACCGGTCGGAGCACGTCGCACCGGCGGTGAACGATTCCGGGTTCCGTCTCGTGCTTCTGGAGAGGCCGCATTCGCGGCCGATCGGATGAGAGAAGGACTTCGCATGAAGCTGCGCATCACCACAGGACTGGCCGCGTTGGGGCTCGTCGTCGCCCTGGCGGGCTGCTCGGCGCCGGGCTCGGGCGACTCGGGCGACACCGGCTACGGCGGTGGGACCTCGACCGAGACCGAGGCGCCCGACACCGGGGCCGCCACGTCGGGAGCGCTCCTCACCACCGCCGACTCCGACCTCGGCGAGATCGTCGTCGACGGGGAGGGCATGACCGTCTACATGTTCGACACCGACACCCAGGGCGGCGACGCGAGCAGCTGCGAGGGGCAGTGCGCCACGAACTGGCCCGCCGTGACGACCGACAGCGACACCCCCGAGGTCGAGGGCGTCACGGGAGAGATCGGCACCATCACCGGCGTCGACGGTTCGATGCAGCTGACCCTCGACGGCTGGCCGCTCTACACCTTCGCCGGCGACAGCGCCGAGGGCGACACGAACGGCCAGGGCGTCAACGGCGTCTGGTGGGTGCTGAGCCCCGCCGGGGAGAAGATCGGCGGCTGACGACGACCACGACTACGCGGGGCGCGGTGCCGCATGGCGACCGCGTTCCGCGTAGCCGCGCCGGGCGCTCTGCGCGGCGACGAGTTCGGCGCGGCGGGCCGCGACGCGCTCCTGCGCTTCGCGGATCTCCGTCTCGGTCGTGCGGAAGCGGCGGTCGGTTGCGCGGGCCGCGAGGTGGCCCGCGGCGAAAGCTGCGGCGAGGTGCATGGTTCCGTTCCATCGGTCGATCCCGGCGATGCCGGCGAGAGGCCCTCGGGTCGAGGGTGCCTCCATGCTCGCGAGCGTGGAGGATCGACGGATCAGGGCGACCCCGTGGGCTTCCCCCGGGAGTACACTGAGGTTCACTCGGAAATCTCGCCGGTGGCGGTTTCCGACGACCGTTCGCACGAGGAGGTGCGGTATGCCGAGCATCGACGTGATCGCGGGAATCGCGTTCATCGTGACCTTCATCGCCGTGAGCATCGCGACGGCCGACACGGCCGGGCTCGAGCAGCGCCTGCGCCGCCGGGGGAGCGTCGCCGAATCGGCCCAGGCCATGCGCCACGCCCAGGAGGTCATGGACTTCGCCCGCGGCGGCTACCTCGGCGTGGTCTGCACGCCGAGCCGTCGGGCCCTGCATCTCGGCGGCGACCTCGACGTCGAGACGCCGACGCCGACGGAGCCGCCGCGCGCCGACACGGTCGCGGCCGCGGTCGTGGTCGCGGTCGAGCGCCCCTCGCCCGAGCCGCCCGCCCGTCCCGCGGCGGACGCCCGGCACCTCGTCGCCTACCGGCGTCGGCCGCGCCGACGGCTCGCGCGGGGCATCCGCCTGCTCCTCACCGCGAGGTCGGGGATCACTCCGCCGGGGGCGCGAAGAGCGTCGGCCACCACGCGACCGCCAGGGGATAGCCGATGAACGACACCATGTCGAGCACCCAGTGCGCGACGACGAGAGGCATCGTGCGCCCCCAGCGCTGGTAGCACCAGCCGAACACGACGCCCATCAGGGCGTTTCCGACGAACGGCCCGAAGCCCTGGTACAGGTGGTACGTGCCGCGCAGCAGCGCGCTCGAGACGATCGTCGCCCACGGGCCGACGCCGAGTTCGCGGAGGCGCGTGAAGAGGTACCCGACGACGATCACCTCCTCGACGAGCGCCGCCTTCAGCGCCGCGAGCACGAGGATCGGGATCGTCCACCAGTGGGTGTCGAGCGGTGACGGCACGACGGTGACGGTCACGCCCGCGGCTCGCCCGATCGCGTAGAGCGCGAGCCCGGGCACACCGATGACGGCGACGAGCGCGAGGCCGGATGCCACGTCGCGACCCGGTCTCGTGAAGTCGAGGCCGATGCGTCGGAAGGGACTTCCACCGGGCCGCCAGAGCAGGTAGAGCACGAGCGCCACGACGAAGAGACCGAAGAACACGTCGAGGAACTGGTAGGTGAGGTCGAGCCACTCGCGGCTCGCCCGCGACTGGTTGATCGCGGCCGACTGCTCGGCCAGCGGGCGGTCGTCGGTGACCCGCGCGATGATCGAGACGATCGAGTACACGGCCGATGCGCCCAGCGAGAGGCCGAGCACGATCGCGAGCTCGATTCGCAGTCGTCGTGCATCGGGCATGCTGCAATCCTCGCATGCGGGGCTCTCGCGCAACGATCGTGCGTGATCACGGCGTTCCGTGTCGCTCCCGATGACACTAGGTTGCGCATCGGTAACGGTTTCCGTCTCGACTTTGCTTCTCAGGGAACGATTCGTAGTCTTGCACCACGAAGCGCACAGTGCGGTCACGAGCCGCTCTGCCCCCGCGCACATCTCACAGGAGGAACATTGAAGATCAAGAGAATCGGCGTTGCAGCCATTGCTCTTGCTGCAGCCGGCGCACTGGTGCTCACCGGTTGCACGAGCGGCGGCGGAACCGAGGCCACCTCGCCCGCCGGTGACCCTGACGCGATCATCACGACGAACGGCTCCGAGCCGCAGAACCCGCTGATCCCGACCAACACCACCGAGACCGGTGGCGGCAAGATCATCACGTCGCTCTTCGCGGGCCTCGTTTCGTACACCGCCGAAGGTGAGATCGAGAACGACGTCGCCGAGTCGATCGAGTCCGAGGACTCGCAGCACTGGACGGTCAAGCTGAAGGAAGGCCAGACCTTCACCGACGGCTCCGACGTCACCGCGAACTCGTTCGTCGACGCGTGGAACTACGGCGCGCTCTTCAGCAACGCGCAGGGCTCGTCGTACTTCTTCGACAACATCGAGGGCTTCTCCTACGAGGCCGACTCGGAGCTCACGGGTCTCAAGGTCGTCGACGACCTGACCTTCGAGGTCACCCTCACCGCGCCCGAGGCCGACTGGCCGCTGCGTCTGGGCTACTCGGCCTACTCGCCGCTGCCCGAGGTCGCCTTCGACGACATGGAGGCCTTCGGCGAGAACCCCATCGGCAACGGCCCGTACATGCTGGCCGAAGAGGGCGCCTGGGTTCACGAGGAGCGCATCGACCTCGTGACCAACCCCGACTACGACGGCGTTCGCAAGCCCGCCAACGGCGGCCTCTCGATCGTCTTCTACGCCTCGCAGGACTCGGCCTACGCCGACGTCCAGGCGGGCAACCTCGACGTCCTCGACGCCGTGCCCGACTCGGCGTTCGAGACCTACGAGGACGAGTTCGGCGACCGCGCGGTCAACCAGCCGGCAGCCATCTTCCAGGGCTTCAACATGCCGTACTACCTCGAGCACTGGAGCGGCGAAGAGGGCGAGCTCCGTCGCGCCGCCATCTCGATGGCGATCAACCGCGACGAGATCACCGACGTGATCTTCCAGGGCACCCGTACCCCGGCGACCGACTACACCTCGCCGGTCATCGCGGGCTGGACCGACAAGCTCGAGGGCGCTGAGGTCCTCGAGTTCAACCCGGACGAGGCCAAGAAGCTCTGGGCCGAGGCCGACGCGATCGCCCCGTACGGCGACACCGTCTTCGACCTCGCGTACAACGCCGACGGCGGCCACCAGGCCTGGGTCGACGCGGTCGTGAACTCGATCGCCAACACCCTCGGCATCCAGGCCGTTGGCAAGCCCTACCCGACGTTCGCTGCGGCCCTCGACGACCGCACCAACGACAAGCTGACCGGTGGCACGCGCGCCGGCTGGCAGGGCGACTACCCCTCGATGTACAACTTCCTCGCCCCGCTCTACCAGACCGGTGCCGGATCGAACTACGAGGACTACTCCAGCGAAGAGTTCGACAACCTCCTCAAGGAGGGCGCTGTCGCCGCTTCGGTCGAGGACGCGACCGCGATCTACCAGCAGGCTCAGGAAGTCCTGCTGAAGGACCTGCCCGCGATCCCGCTGTGGTACTCGAACGTGACCGGCGTTTCCGCCGACACGGTCGACAACGTGGTGTTCGGCTGGGACTCGGTCCCGCTCTACACTCAGATCACCAAGGGATAATCTAAGGCGTCACCTCGCCTATAATCCCGTCTAGCATGATGTCCGGGGCGGCAACGCCCCGGACATCATGCTGATATCCGATCGATTCTGTGATTGCGGCCCAAAATGCTCTCAGCACTACACCCTGAGGAGCGCTGATGCTCTGGTACACCGGAAAGCGCCTCCTCCAAATCATCCCCGTGCTCCTCGGAGCCACCTTCCTCATCTACTTCATGGTCTTCGCCATGCCGGGCGACCCGATCGCGGCGCTCTACGGCGACCGTCCGCCGGCCCCCGGCGTGATCGACCAGATCCGCGAGCAGTACCACCTGAACGATCCGTTCATCGTGCAGTACTTCTACTACCTGCTCGGGATCTTCCAGGGCGACTTCGGCGTGACCTACTCTGGTCAGCCGGTCAATGAGGTGCTCGCACGCACCTTCCCGGTGACGATCCGCCTCGCCCTCCTCGCGATCTTCTTCGAGATGGTCGCCGGCATCACCGTCGGCCTCATCAGCGGTCTGCGCAAGGGCGGCATCTTCGATGCGACCGGCCTCGCGGTGAGCCTCGTGCTCATCTCGCTGCCGATCTTCGTGATCGCCTTCGTCGCCCAGTACTTCATGGGCATCCAGTGGGGCTGGTTCAGTCCGACCGTCGGCACCGGAGCCCCGCTCGAAGACCTGATCCTGCCGGCCATCGTGCTCGCGACGATCAGCTTCGCCCAGATCGTGCGATTGACGCGTTCCTCGGTCATCGAGACCTCCGGCCTCGACTTCGTCCGTACCGCGTACAGCAAGGGGCTCACGCGACGACGCGTCGTCCCCGTGCACATCCTCCGCAACTCGCTGATCCCGGTGGTCACCTACCTCGGCACCGACTTCGGCACGCTGCTCGTGGGCGCGACCATCACGGAGGGCATCTTCAACGTGCCCGGCGTCGGTCGCACCCTCTATCAGGCGGTCATCCGAGGCGAAGGCCCCACGGTCGTGTCCTTCGTGACGATCATGGTGCTCCTCTACCTCATCGTGAACCTCCTGATCGACCTTCTGTACGCCGTGCTCGACCCGAGGATCCGCTATGCCTGACACGTCTTCATCGAAACCCCGCATCGAGCACTACGTCGCTCCGCTCGAGGAGACGCCGCTCGAAGCCATCGACTCCATCAAGGCCGAGGGCAAGCCGTCGAACCTCTGGATCGACGCCTGGGCCGACCTGCGTCGTCGTCCGATGTTCTGGATCTCGTCCGCGCTGATCCTGCTCATCGTCTTCGTGGCGCTCTTCCCGGGCCTGTTCACGAACGAGTCGCCCAGCGAGGGCTGCCTGCTCGCGAACAGCAACGGCGCCCCCGTCCCCGGGCACCCGCTCGGGTTCACCCGCCAGGGTTGCGACGTGTTCGCGCGCATCGTCTACGGCGCCGGCACCTCGCTGGCGGTCGGCATCATCGTGACCGTCCTCGTGTTCACCCTCGGCGTGCTCTTCGGTGCGTTCGCGGGCTACTACGGCGGCTGGGTCGACGGAGTGCTCTCGCGCCTCGGCGACATCTTCTTCTCGATCCCCTACATCCTCGCCGCCGTCGTCATCATGTCGGTGCTCGCGAACTACCGCAACGTGTGGGTCATCTCCCTCGCGATCGGCATCTTCGCCTGGCCCGCGACAGCACGTGTGCTGAGATCCGAGATCCTGCGGGTCAAGAACTCCGACTTCGTCACCGCCGCCACGGCGATCGGCGTGTCGCGGTTCAAGATCATGTGGGCCCACGTCGTGCCGAACTCGATCGCGCCGGTCATCGTGATCGCGACGATCTCGCTCGCGGGTGCGATCGTCGCCGAGGCGTCGCTCTCGTTCCTCGGCGTGGGGCTCCCCTCGAGCATCATGTCGTGGGGCAATGACATCGCCCAGGCGCAGACGACGCTCCGCACCGCTCCGCAGGTGCTGATCTACCCGTCGATCGCGCTTTCCCTGACCGTGTTCTCGTTCATCATGCTCGGTGAAGTCATTCGAGACGCACTCGACCCGAAGGCGAGGGCACAGCGATGAGCACCCCCCTGCTCCAAGTCAAAGACCTCGAGGTCGCATTCCGCACCCAGACCGGCCTCGTGCAGGCGGTCCGCGGTGTGAGCTTCACGCTCGAGCGCGGCTCCAGCCTCGCGATCGTCGGCGAGTCGGGCTCGGGCAAGTCGACGACCGCGCACGCGATCATCAACCTGCTCCCGGGCACCGGCCACATCTCGGGCGGGCAGATCCTGCTCGACGGGCAGGACCTGGCCAAGGCTCCGCAGAAGGAGATGGAGGAGATCCGCGGTCGCAAGATCGGGTTCGTCCCCCAGGACCCGATGTCGAACCTGAACCCCGTGTGGTCGATCGGCTTCCAGGTCGAGGAGGCGATCCGTGCGAACGGCATCGCCAGCGGCCGCAAGGAGGTCAAGCAGCGCGCGATCCAGGTGCTGAAGGAGGCCGGCCTGCACGACGCCGACCGGCGCCTCAAGCAGTTCCCGCACCAGTTCTCGGGCGGCATGCGCCAGCGTGTGCTCATCGGCATGGGCCTCGCGGCGAACCCGCAGCTCCTGATCGCCGACGAGCCCACCTCGGCGCTCGACGTGACGGTGCAGCGGGTCATCCTCGACCACCTCGAGTCGCTCACCCGCGAACTCGGCACGACGCTGCTGTTCATCACGCACGACCTCGGCCTCGCGGCCGAGCGCGCCGAGCAGCTCCTCGTCATGTACAAGGGCCAGGTCGTCGAGTCGGGCCCGTCCGCGCAGATCCTGCAGAACCCGCAGCACCCGTACACGCAGCGCCTCGTCGCCGCCGCCCCGAGCCTCGCCTCGCGGCGGATCCAGGCGACGGGCAGCATCGCGGCGGCCGAGTCCTCCATCGCGGCCGACGCCTCGGCGGCGGCCGGTGACACGATCGACCTGCTCGCGACGGCCGAGGCCCGCGCCGAGGCGCTCGAGGCCGCGGCGTCGCAGCCGCCGGCGATCGTGGTCGAGAACCTCACGAAGGTCTTCAAGATCCGCGGTTCGGGCGACTTCACCGCGGTCGACGACGTCTCGTTCCAGATCCCCAAGGGCACCACCATGGCGCTCGTGGGCGAGTCCGGTTCGGGCAAGTCGACCGTCGCGAAGATGCTCCTGAAGCTGGAGGACGCGACGAGCGGCAAGATCGTCGTCGGCGGTCACGATCTCGCGAGCGTGAGCAGCAAGGAGATGTTCGGTCTCCGCAGCCGCATGCAGCCGGTCTTCCAGGACCCGTACGGCTCGCTGAACCCGCTGCGCAACATCGGCAACACGATCGCCGAGCCGCTCACGACGCACAAGATCGGCACGGCCAAGTCGCGTCGCGACCGCGTGTTCGAGCTGCTCGACCAGGTGTCGCTGCCGCGCACGCTGGTGAGCCGCTACCCGAACGAGCTCTCGGGCGGCCAGCGCCAGCGCATCGCCATCGCGCGTGCGCTCGCGCTCAAGCCCGAGATCGTCATCCTCGACGAGGCGGTCTCCGCACTCGACGTGCTCGTGCAGGCGCAGATCCTGCGTCTGCTCGCCGAGCTGCAGGCCGAGCTCAACCTGACGTACCTCTTCATCACCCACGACCTCGCGGTCGTGCGCGTCATCGCCGACAACGTCTGCGTGATGCAGAAGGGTCGCATCGTCGAGGCGGCGACCACCGACGAGGTGTTCGACAACCCCAAGGAGCAGTACACCCGCGACCTGCTCGCGGCGATCCCGGGCGCGAACATCAAGCTCGGGGCGTAGCTCCGCACGTCCAGAACGCCCGGCATCCGACCCACGGATGCCGGGCGTTCGGCATTCACCCGGGTGCGCACGGTAGGATTGCTTGGCGCGAACCGTCGATTCACGGTCGTCCGCGCTCCCACAGACTCCCATCCAGCGCATCCGCGGCGCCCGGCCGAGCCCGTTTCCGGGTGGTCGATCAGACCGGATGCCTCACCGCGAGGAACCCATCCATGGCGAACGCCACCCGTAACTCCCTGCGCAACGTCGCAATCGTCGCGCACGTCGACCACGGCAAGACGACGCTCGTCGACGCGATGCTCAACCAGACGAACTCCTTCGACGCGCACGCGCACATCGAGGAGCGCGCGATGGACTCGAACGAGCTCGAGCGCGAGAAGGGCATCACGATCCTCGCCAAGAACACGGCGATCACGTACAACGGCGAGCACGCGGGCGGCGAGCCCATCACGATCAACGTCATCGACACCCCGGGCCACGCCGACTTCGGCGGCGAGGTCGAGCGCGGCCTGTCGATGGTCGACGGCGTCGTGCTCCTCGTCGACGCGAGCGAGGGCCCGCTGCCGCAGACCCGCTTCGTGCTCCGCAAGGCGCTCGAGGCCCGCATGCCGGTCATCCTCCTCGTCAACAAGACCGACCGCCCCGACGCGCGCATCGACGAGGTCGTCGCCGAGAGCCAGGACCTCCTGCTCGGTCTCGCCTCCGACCTCGCCGACGACGTGCCCGACCTCGACCTCGACGCCATCCTCGACGTGCCGGTGGTCTACGCCTCGGGCCGCAACGGCGCCGCGAGCCACACGAAGCCCGAGAACGGCGAACTGCCCGACAACGGCGACCTCGAGCCGCTCTTCGAGGCGATCCTCAAGCACATCCCCGCGCCGACCTACGACGACGAGCACCCCCTGCAGGCGCACGTGACGAACCTCGACGCCTCGCCGTTCCTCGGTCGTCTCGCGCTCCTCCGCGTGCACCAGGGCACCATCAAGAAGGGCCAGACGGTCGCCTGGGTCCGGCACGACGGTTCCGTGCAGAACGTGCGCGTGACCGAGCTCTTCCTCACCAAGGCGCTCGACCGCTACCCGGCCGAGAGCGCCGGCCCCGGCGACATCGCCGTGGTCGCGGGCTTCGAGGACATCATGATCGGCGACACCCTCGCCGACCCTGAGGACGTCCGCCCGCTCCCGGTCATCGCGGTCGACGAGCCCGCCATCTCGATGACGATCGGCACGAACACCTCGCCGCTCGTCGGCAAGGTCAAGGGCCACAAGCTCACGGCACGCATGGTGAAGGACCGCCTCGACCGCGAGCTCGTCGGCAACGTCTCGCTGAAGATCGTCGACATCGGCCGCCCCGACGCGTGGGAGGTGCAGGGCCGCGGCGAGCTCGCCCTCGCGATCCTCGTCGAGCAGATGCGTCGTGAGGGCTACGAGCTCACCGTGGGCAAGCCCCAGGTGGTCACGAAGCAGGTCGACGGCAAGACGCACGAGCCCTTCGAGCACCTCACGATCGACGCCCCCGAGGAGTACCTCGGCGCGATCACCCAGCTGCTCGCCGCCCGCAAGGGCCGCATGGACAACATGTCGAACCACGGCACCGGCTGGGTCCGCATGGAGTTCATCGTTCCGAGCCGCGGCCTCATCGGCTTCCGCACCGAGTTCATGACCACGACCCGCGGCACGGGCATCGCGAACGCGATCTCGCACGGCTACGACGCGTGGGCCGGCCAGATCGTCACCCGCAACAACGGCTCGATCGTCGCCGACCGTTCGGGCGTCGTCACGCCGTTCGCCATCATCGCCCTGCAGGAGCGCATGACCTTCTTCGTGAACCCGACCGAAGAGGTCTACGAGGGCATGGTCATCGGTGAGAACTCGCGCGCCGACGACATGGACGTCAACATCACGAAGGAGAAGAAGCTCACGAACATGCGTTCGTCGACGGCCGACACCTTCGAGTCGATGACGCCCTCGCGCCAGCTCTCGCTGGAGGAGTGCCTCGAGTTCGCCCGCGAGGACGAGTGCGTCGAGGTCACGCCGACGGCGGTGCGCATCCGCAAGGTCGAGCTCGACGCGACGGCGCGTGCGCGCATCACCTCGCGTCTGAAGAAGCAGGGCTGATCGGCCGCGCACGACGCAGCTGCAACGCGGATGCCACGGGGTCGCCCCCGTGGCATCCGCGTTTCGCGTTGGTGGGATGCCCGGCTTTCATGCATGCGTATCGGAGCTTTCTCCCAGAATCGCTGCGTACGGTACATGAGATTGTCTCGATCTCGAACCAGTTTCGCCACGAAACCCGACCCCCTCATACGTAACCTGTGATGACTTCCTTCCCCCAACGCGGCCGCCGCGCGGCCACCACCCCCGACTCCACCCCGACGACGACCCCCCGTCGCCGACGCGTTCTTCCCCGGTTCAGCGCCCGCCAGACCTTCTCGGTGATCGCCATGGCCTTCACCGGCGGCATGATCGTCGCCACGAGCGTGCCCGCACTCGCGATCACCG
Source organism: Agromyces sp. NPDC058126 (assembly GCF_042884595.1). Lineage (NCBI taxonomy): Bacteria > Bacillati > Actinomycetota > Actinomycetes > Micrococcales > Microbacteriaceae > Agromyces > Agromyces sp. NPDC058126. The sequence continues at coordinate 191,672 of NZ_JBHVTS010000005.1, forward strand.
CGACCGACGTCGAGCAGCGCGCCTCGGTGTACGCCCCCGTCGAAGACACGGTGAGCTTCACCCCGCAGACCGTCGAGGTCGGCAGCGATGCGGTCGAGTCGACCCTCGCCTCCGAGGCCTACGACGTGCACGAGGCGCCGCCGCCCATCGTCTCCCAGGTCGCCAGTGTCGGCGCCGTCTCGCTCGTCGAGACCGGCGCCGTCGTCTGGCCGGTGCAGAACCCCGACCGGCGCAGCTCCGGCTTCGGCCCGCGCGAAGCACCCTGCGGTGGCTGCTCGACGAACCACGACGGCGTCGACTTCAACCCGGGCGACGGCACCCCGGTGGTGTCGATCGCCGACGGCGTCGTCGTGCTGGCGACCGAGAACGGCGGGGGCCTCGGCGTGAACGTCGAGGTCCAGCACAACATCGGCGGCCAGGTCGTCACGAGCTCGTACGGGCACATGCAGTTCGGCTCGCTCACGGTCTCGGAAGGCCAGCGCGTCACCGCCGGTCAGCAGATCGGCCTCGTGGGCACGACCGGCCAGTCGACGGGCCCGCACCTCCACCTCGAGATGTTCGGCAGCGACGGCGTGCGGTTCGACGGCTTCGCCTGGTTGGCCGCCCACGTCGGCTGAGTCTCGGCCGACCCTCTGATCGACGAGCCCGTCGAGACCCCGCGAGGTCTCGGCGGGCTCGCTCCGTCTCGGGCCTAGGCGCCCGTGAAGCGGGGTTCGCGCTTCTCGAGGAAGGCGGCTACGCCCTCGCGCATGTCGTCGGTGCGGAACGCGTCGCCGAAGGCCTCGATCTCGAGCAGTGTGGCGGTCGCCGTGGGCTGCCCCGTGGCATCCACGAGCACGCGCTTGGCGAGCCCGACCGCGGGCGCGGCGTTCTGGGCGATGAGCTCGAGCATCTCGCGGGCACCCGCGAACAGCGCCTCGCGATCGGCGAAGCGGCGGGCGACGAGACCGGCGGCGACGGCCTCCTCGATGCCGATGCGGCGGCCGGTGTAGATCAGCTCCTTCGCGAGCGCGAGCCCGACCGCGCGGGGGAGTCGCACCGTGCCGCCGAAGCCGGGGATGAGTCCGAGCTTGACCTCGGGCTGGCCGAACGACGAGGCGTCCGTGGCGTAGATGAAGTCGCACGCGAGCGCGAGCTCGAGTCCGCCGCCGAGGGCGAAGCCGTCGACGCACGCGATCACCGGCGCGGGCAGCGACTCGATCATGGCGGCGGCGCGGTGGCCGGCGTCGGCCGCCTCCTCGCCCTCAGCCGGCGTGCGGCCGGCCAGCGCGCGCAGGTCGGCCCCCGCGACGAAGGCTCGTCCGCCGGCACCCGTGAGCAGCACGCCCCGGACCGCGGGGCCCTCGCCGGCGAGGCCGGCGAAGGCGTCGGCGAGGGCGGCGAGCACGGCGGGAGAGAGCGCGTTGAGGGCCGCGGGGCGGTCGATGGTGACGATCGCGAACGGTCCGTCGCGCTCGACGCGCACCTCGGGCTGCTCGGCCGTCACGGGGCTCGTGCCATCGGTCATCGTCGTCGATCCTCTCCGTCGGGCGGTGTCGGCTCCACGCTACGGCACCGGTCGAGCCCGCAGCACGCCCCGGTAGACTCGGGGCCATGTCCAGGAGCCTCGTCACTGCACGCCGGGCCGCCGCGGCCGTCGCGATCGCCGCGCTGTCCGCCGCCCTCTTCACCGGCTGCGCCAACCCGATCGAAGACCTCGTGAACAACGGCGTCGAGGGCGCGATCGAAGACGCGACGGGTGGCGAGGTCAGCCTCGACGGCGAGCTGCCCAGCGACTTCCCGTCCGAGATCCCCCTCGTCGACGGCACGATCGCGCTCGGTGCGGGCACGGGCGGCGCCGACGGCTGGATCGTGATGATCACGACGACCGCCGCCGATCCGACCGCCGACGCGGTCGCGAAGCTCGAGGGTGCGGGCTTCACGAAGAACACGGAACTCCCGGGCAGCGGCGCCGACGCGCTCGTGTACTCGAACGGCACGTACCTCGTGCTCCTCGCCGCCGACGGCGAGACGGTCTCCTACACGGTCACCACGGCACCGTGAGCGACCACACGGAGGCCGGCGGCCTCTCGCTCGCCAGCCGGATCGGCGGCCTGCTGATCGCGGCGGTGGTGGGTGTCGTCTACGGGGCGGTCGCGACGGTCGGCCATCGTCACGTGCTCCGCATCGGCGAGGTCGCGATCCCGTGGGGCCTCATCGCGGCGCTCGTCGGCGTCGCCGCCCTGATCCTCGGCGTCCGCCTCCTGACGCACGGGCGAGCGACCGCCGCCGCGACCGCGGCCGGCATCGTCGTCATCGTGGCCGTCCTCACGCTTCCGGGCCCCGGCGGCTCGGTGCTCGTCGCGGGCGACCTCGCCGGCACCGTCTGGGCGGTCGCGCCGGCGCTGATCGGCGTGCTCATCGTCGCCTGGCCCGAGCTGCCCTCGCGTGCCCGCTCGCGCGCGGCGGCCGACGCGCACGCATAGACTGAAGTCCCCGCCTCTCCGAAGGAGCACGAACCACCGTGACCTATGTCATCGCCCTCCCGTGCGTCGATGTGAAGGACCGCGCCTGCATCGACGAGTGCCCGGTCGACTGCATCTACGAGGGTGAGCGCTCGCTCTACATCCACCCCGACGAGTGCGTCGACTGCGGTGCGTGCGAGCCGGTGTGCCCGGTCGAGGCGATCTACTACGAAGACGACCTGCCCGACGAGTGGGCCGACTACTACAAGGCGAACGTCGAGTTCTTCGAGATCTCGACCGCGACCGTCGAGGCCGTCGGCTCGCCCGGCGGCGCCGCGAAGGTCGGGGTCATCGCGATGGACCACCCGATCATCGCCGCCCTCCCGCCGCAGGGCCACTGACCGTGGCTGGGCGCGAGCTGCCCGACTACCCGTGGGACCTCATGGTCCCGTACCGCGCGCGAGCCGCGGCGCACGCGGGCGGTGTCGTCGACCTATCGATCGGTTCGCCCGTCGACGAGACGCCCGCCGTCGTGCGCGAGGCGCTCGCCGCCGCGAGCGACGCCCACGCCTACCCGCAGACGGTCGGCACCGACGAGCTGCGCGACGAGATCGTCGCCTGGTTCGCGCGACGCCGCGGCGTCACCGGGCTCGGTCGCGAGAACGTGCTGCCGACGGTCGGTTCGAAGGAGCTCGTGGCGCTGCTGCCGTTCCTGCTCGGGCTCGGCGAGGGCGATGTCGTGGTGCACCCGAAGGCGGCGTACCCGAGCTACGAGATGGGCGCGGTGCTCGCGGGGGCGACCGCGATGGCGAGCGACGACCCCGCCGAGTGGCCCGAGGCCACGAAGCTCGTGTGGCTGAACAGCCCGGGCAACCCCGACGGCCGCGTGCTGTCGATCGACGAGCTGCGGGCGGCGCGCGAGCGGGCCCTCGAGCTCGACGCGGTCATCGTCGGCGACGAGTGCTACGCCGAGCTCGGCTGGGCGGGCGACTGGGCGGATGCCCCGGTGCCGAGCCTGCTCGACCCCCGGGTCGTGGGCGACAGCCGGCGCAACACGCTCGTCGCGTACTCGCTCTCGAAGCAGTCGAACATGGCGGGGTACCGCACCGCGTTCCTCGCGGGCTGCCGCACGGTGGTCGGCCGGCTCACGAACGTGCGCAAGCACGCCGGGCTCATGCTCGCGCAGCCGCTCCAGCAGGCGATGATCGCCGCGCTCCGCGACGATGCCCATGTCGCCGAGCAGAAGGCGCGCTACCGCGCCCGTCGCGAGTTGCTGCTGCCGGCGCTCGAGGCGGCCGGGTTCCGCATCGACCGCAGCGAGGCGGGGCTCTACCTCTGGGCGACCGAGGGCCGCGACGCCTGGGAGTCGATCGGCCGTCTCGCCGATCTCGGCATCATCGGCGGGCCGGGGCACTTCTACGGGGTCCATTACCCCGAGCACATCCGGCTCTCGCTCACGGCGAGCGACGAGCGCATCGCCGCCGCCGCCGAGCGCCTGCGAGCGGCCGCGGGCTCGTAGCCTCCGGTCACCACGAGGCATCCGGTCGCTGTGACGACCAACCAATGTATACAAGGATCTCTTGGTGGATGCGACAGTGTGCCCCGAGCACGTCTAGGCTGTAGGTCGGGCCGCAGCCGACCCTACGCCGACGGCCCTGAAAGCAGGTGACCGCGCAAGTGACGATCACAGGAGGCGCCGTGAGCGACGTCGTGAACCCCGCGGCGGGGCAGAACCCCGAGACCGCAACCCTCAGCTTCCCCGGCGGGACCGCCGAGTTCCCGGTTCGACGCGCCGTCGAGGGCAATTCCAGCCTCGACCTCTCGACGCTGACCCGGCAGACCGGCCTCACCGGTCTCGACTACGGGTTCGTCAACACCGCATCGACTCGGTCGGCGATCACCTACATCGACGGCGAACAGGGCATCCTCCGCTACCGCGGCTACCCGATCGAGGAGCTCGCCGAGCACTCGACCTTCCTCGAGGTCGCGTGGCTGCTCATCTACGGCGAACTGCCGAGCGCCGACCAGCTCGCCGAGTTCGACGAGAAGGTCCGCCGCCACACCCTGCTGCACGAAGACCTCAAGCGCTTCTTCTCGGCACTGCCGCACACCGCGCACCCCATGTCGGTGCTCTCGAGTGCGGTCGCGGCCCTGTCGACCTACTACGAGGACTCGTCCGACCCGCACGACCCCGACCACGTCGAGCTGACGACGCTGCGCCTGCTCGCGAAGCTGCCGGTCATCGCCGCGTACGCGCACAAGAAGAGCCTCGGGCAGGCGTTCCTCTATCCCGACAACTCGCTCGACTTCGTGCCGAACTTCCTGCGCCTGAACTTCGGCAACATGGCCGAGCCGTATCACATCGACCCGACGCTGGCGAAGGCGCTCGATCGCCTGCTCATCCTGCACGAGGACCACGAGCAGAACGCGTCGACCTCGACGGTCCGCCTCGTCGGCTCGACCGGCGCCAACCTGTACTCGTCGATCTCCGCCGGCATCCAGGCGCTCTCGGGCCCGCTGCACGGCGGCGCGAACGAGGCCGTGCTGCAGATGCTCGCGCGTATCCAGGACTCGGGCGAGGGTGTCGGCCGCTTCGTCGAGCGCGTGAAGAACAAGGAAGACGGCGTGAAGCTCATGGGCTTCGGACACCGCGTCTACAAGAACTACGACCCGCGCGCGAAGATCGTGAAGCAGTCGGCCGACGCGGTGCTCGAGAGCCTGGGGGTCAACGACCCGCTGCTCGACATCGCCAAGGAGCTCGAGCAGTTCGCGCTGGAGGACGACTACTTCAAGGAGCGCCGCCTCTACCCGAACGTCGACTTCTACACCGGCGTCATCTACAAGGCGATGGGCTTCCCGACGCGCATGTTCACCGTGCTCTTCGCGATCGGCCGCCTGCCCGGCTGGATCGCGCACTGGCGCGAGATGAACCTCGACCCGCAGACGAAGATCGGTCGCCCGCAGCAGCTCTACACGGGTGAGCCCGAACGGCACTACCCGGGCGTCTGAGCCCGGCGCGCGCCGAGCGACCGCACCGCCCGAACGGCCCCGATTCCTCGGAATCGGGGCCGTTCGCGTGCGTGCGCCTGGGGTGACCCGTCTCAGCCGGCCGGCCGCAGCACGAGCGTGTCGTGCGCGGCCTCCGCGACGGCGTCGAGGGTGAACGGCCACGGCCGGGTCTCGCCGCGCTGCCAGAGCGGCGCCTGGTCGTCGTAGTGCGGGTTGAAGGCATGCCCCGATGCGCCGGTGAGGTTGATCCAGCGCGATTCGTCGAGGTCGTCGAGATCGACCACCATGCGCATCGACGGCACCCAGTCCACGCCGTAGCCGAGACTCGCGTCCCAGCCGATCGCGTTGACGACGGCCGATCCGCCGCCGAGCTCGTACGGCCCGCGGTTGAAGAGCCACTCGATGGGGCCGATGCCCGACTCGCCGAAGCTCTGGTTGGTGAGGGTGAGGGTGTGCAGCTCGCCCCAGGTCCATGAGGCGGCGTCGCCGCCCATGAGCTCGGATGCCTCGCCCCACGCCGCGTCGAGCGCGCTGGTGATGGCCGCGTCGCGTCCGCCGTCGCCCCACCAGGCGTTCTCGGGTTCGCCGAGCAGCGTGCCGACGACGCTGAACCAGCGGTCGCCGCCCTGGGGGCGGCTCTCGTCGGGCAGCCCGCCGAACATGTCGTCGAGCAGCGTGCGCCAGAACACGGCGAAGTAGGCGGCTTGGGCGCTGTCGGCGTCGGCCTTCGCGTCCCAGCCGTCGAGCAGGGCCGCGCCGCGCGCGGCGTCGCCGTCGAGGCCGGCCGCGAGTTCGGTGATGAACGGCAGGAACTGCTGCGCGTTCATGTCGCTCGTGTCGAGCTGCATGGCGAGGAGATCGTCGGCCGTGAGCTTCTCGCCGGCGTCGAGTCGCTCGCGGATCAGCTTGTCGATGCCGGCCGCGCGGTAGCCGTAGTCCCAGTCCATCGTGAGCAGGGGGCCCTTCGGGCCCGCCGCGGCGTTGTTCGCCGTCACGATGTAACCCGCGGGCGGGTTCTGCACGCTCGGCAACTGGTCGAACGGCACCATGCCCGACCAGCCGTTCTCGCTCGTCCAGCCCGGCATCGGCACGGTGCCGTCGCCCGACTTGCGCACGGGGATCTTGCCAGGCGCCTGGTAGCCGATGGTGCCCGCGTCGTCGGCGTAGATCAGGTTCTGCGACGGCACGTCGAAGAGCGAGGCCGCGTGGCGGAACCCCTCCCAGTCTCGCGCGCGGTCGAGCGCGAAGATCGCCTGGGCGGTGGTGCCCGGGGTGAGCGCCGTCCATTGCAGGGAGACCTGGTACTCGCCCTCGGGAGCGCCGGACGCTGCGGGGGAGGCCGCGGCGACGGCGGTGAAGTCGGAGCCGATGTCGGTGACGATCGGCCCCCGACCGGTCGAGCGCACCGTGATCGTGACGGGGTCGCCGCCCGCGACCTCGATGACCTCTTCGCGGATCGTGAGCGGCACCATCGCGCCGTCGAGTTCGTACGCGTCGCCCTCGATCCGTTCGAGGTAGAGGTCGGCGACATCGGGGCCGAGATTGGTGAAGCCCCACGCGATGCGCTCGTTGTGGCCGATCACGATGCCCGGCAGCCCCGAGAACGAATAGCCGGCGACATCGAACGGACAGGCGTCGTTCACCACCGCGCAGTGCAGGCCCATCTGCGCCCAGATCGACGGCATCGCCGGGCCGAGGTGCGGGTCGTTCGCGAGCAGCGGCTTGCCGCTCTCGGTGAGGGCGCCGGAGACGACCCACGAGTTGGAGCCGAGGTCGCCGCCCTCGGGGCCGAGGAGCTCGGGGATGCCGTCGATCGTCTGCGCGAGCGAGGTGAGCGCCGCGAGGTGCTCGGGCGCCGAGGCGTCCGCCTCGCCGCCCGACGGTGCCTCGGCGACCGGTTCGCCCGACTCGTCGAGCGGGGTGACCGAGGCGGCCGCCGGTGCCGCGGCGATCGGGCCCCCGACGATCGTCGGCATCCTGCCCCACGGGAAGTCGGGGTGGAGGCGCGCGACCTCTTCTGTGGGCAGCTCCGAGGCGAGGAGCGCCCGATCGATCTCGTCGCCGAGGTTCGAGCGGAGGTCCCACGCCATCGCCTTGAGCCAGGCGATCGAGTCGACGGGCGTCCACGGCTCGGGGGAGTAGGCGCCGTTCTGGAGGCCGAGCACGGCGTACTCGAGCGAGAGGTCGGCGCCGCTGCGCTCGTCGAGGTACGCGTTCACGCCCTCGGCGTACGCCTCGTAGTAGGCGCGTGACTCCTCGTCGAGCTGCTCGTACTCCTGCTCGGCGATGCCCCGCCAGTTCAGGGTCCGGATGAAGGTGTCGGTGCCGACCTGCGATTCGCCGAACATCTCGGCGAGGCGGCCCGCCGTCACGTGGCGGCGGAAGTCCATCTCCCAGAAGCGATCCTGCGCGTGCACGTAGCCCTGCGCGAAGAAGAGGTCGCGGCTCGTCTCGGCGACGAGCTGGGGGATTCCGGCGTCGTCGCGATACACCGTGACGCTCGCGGTGAGCCCGGGGACGTCGACGCGTCCGCTCGTCGTCGGGAACGAACGCTGCACCATCCACCAGCCGAGCCCCGCGCCCACGACGCCGAGCACCAGCACGGTGATCAGCAGGCCGATGAGAAAGCTCAGGCCGCGATGGCGGCGGGTCCTCGGGGCGTCGGTACCCACGTCACTCCTTCGTGAGGTGCATGCGAGGCCGCCACGCGGCGGCCTCGGAAGCACCACACTAGCCGAGCGGCGGGTCGCCGATCGTGCGATGCCGATGCGAAGTGCCGAGCTGCATCCGAACCGTTACGCGTGCAGCGCCGCGTTGAGCGTCACGCCCTCGCCCGTACGGCTCAGCGCCTCGACCTGCCCGTTCAGCGAGTTGCGGCGGAAGAGCAGGTTCGGCACCCCCGACAGCTCGACGGCCTTGACCGCGCGGGGTCGCCCGTCGGGTCCGCCGAGGAGGACGACCTTCGTGCCGGCGGTGACGTAGAGGCCCGCCTCGACGACGGAGTCGTCGCCGATCGAGATGCCGATGCCCGAGTTGGCGCCGAGCAGCGCCCGCTCGCCGATCTCGACGCGCTGGGTGCCGCCGCCCGAGAGGGTGCCCATGATCGAGGCGCCGCCGCCGATGTCGCTGCCGTCGCCGACGACGACGCCCTGCGAGATGCGGCCCTCGACCATCGAGGTGCCGAGCGTGCCGGCGTTGAAGTTGACGAAGCCCTCGTGCATCACGGTGGTGCCGGGCGCGAGGTGCGCGCCGAGGCGCACGCGCGAGGCATCCGCGATGCGCACCCGCTCGGGAGTGACGTAGTCGAGCAGGCGCGGGAACTTGTCGAGCCCGGTCGCGTGGATGCCCGCGCGCTGCAGCGCGGGGCGCAGCCGGTCGAAGTCGGCGGGATGCACCGGGCCCGCGTTCGTCCACACGACCGCCGGCAGGTGGCCGAAGACGCCGTCGAGGTTCACCGTGTTCGGCGCCGCGAGCAGGTGCGAGAGCACGTGGAGGCGGAGGTACGCGTCGGCCGTGCCGGCCGGCGCCGCGTCGAGGTCGATCGTGAGCTCGAGCTGCTCGACGCGCACGTTGCGCCGTGAGTCGTCGCCGGCGAGCGCGGCGTGCTCGGCGGCGAGCGGGGATGCCTCTGAGCCGAGTCGCGGCGCGGGGAACCACGCGTCGAGCACCGTGCCGTCGCCGGCGATCGTGGTGAGCCCGGCGGCGGAGGCGGTACGGGCAGGGCTGGAGACGGTGTCGTTCGCGGGCATGCTTCAAGGGTATCGAGGGGCGGCCCCGTGTGACGCGCGGTCTCGGCCGGGCTGCGCGCGAGCGGGCGTCGGATGCGGGGTTTGGACGCGCGCGGCCGAGCGTGCTACCGTCCACCGTATGACAGCGCTGTCTTATCAGGACGCGGCCCGGGTGGACCCCGGCCCGTCGATCCGCGCCCCCCGCCCACGACTCACCGCCATCCCGACCGCGCTCGCGCTGCTGGCGTCGGCCCTCCTGCCGCTGGCCGGGCCGGCGAATGCCGCCCAGGCCGCGACCGGCCCGACCGATTACACCCAGTACGTGAACCCGTTCATCGGGACCGAGGGCGACCACGGCCAGGACGGCCCCGGGGCCTTCGCCCCGTACGGACTGGCGACGGTCACCCCGACGACGACCCCCGGCAACCACGTGGGCTACGAGTACACGGCCGAGAGCCTCCGAGGCTTCACGAACATCGCACTCGACGGCGTCGGCGGCGGAGGCGGCGCGGGCGACGTGCTCGTCGTGCCCACCTATCAGAGCTACACGTCCCGGCCGTCGACGAGCAGCTACGACAAGGCGATCCGCACGAGCGACGGGGCCAAGGACGAATCGGCGACGGCCGGCTTCTACCGGGTCGGCCTCGACGAGTCGGGCAAGAAGATCGACGCCCGGGTGACGGCCGCCACGCGCACGGGCGTGCACGACTACGCCTTCGACGACGGAGGCCACGCCTCGCTCGTCGTCGACCTCAAGCACACCGGCAACGGTCGCAAGGCCACCGACCTCGTGGTCGGGACGAGCGCGGACGGCAACACGACGATCTCCGGCTCCTTCACCGGCTTCTTCTACAACTCGGCGTACAAGCTCTTCTACTACGCCGAGACCACCGTCCCGACGTCCTCCGTGCAGACGTGGGGGAGCTCCGGACTCAGCTCCAGCGCGACCACGCAGGACGGCACGGACATCGGCGTCGTGCTCAACTTCGACGCCGACGCGGGCGAGCCGGTGGGGCTCAGGGTCACGCTCTCCCCGGTGAGCGCGGAGCAGGCCGCACGCGACGCCGCCGTCGAGGTCGGCGGGAAGACCTTCGATGAGATCCGCGCCGCGACGAAGGACGCGTGGAACGAGCGGCTCGGCAAGGTCGACGTCGACGCCACCGCGACGAACGACCCGACGGGCGACCTGAGGGTCCAGTTCTACACGCACCTCTACCGGCTCGCGAACACGCCGATGAACGCGACTTCGACCGACGGGACGTATCGGGGCGCCGACGGCGTCATCTACCCGGCTTCGGGCTACACGCACTACGACTCGTGGTCGCTGTGGGACGACTTCCACAAGTACGCGGCAGTGGCCTCGGTGTACCCCGACGTCTATCGCGACGTCGTGCAGTCGCTCGTCGACCTCTACGCGAGCGTCGCGACGAGCGGCAAGGGCTCGGTCGGGGGCCTCGTGCAGTCCGTGCCGACGGTGCGGTGGGAGCGCGCTCCCGTCGTCGTGGCGGACGCGATCTCGAAGGGCGTCCAGCTGCAGGGGCTCGAACGGGCCTATCCCGCGCTCGTCGCGCAGACCGGCAGCTCCGCGAGCCTCACGAACCTCAACTCCGTCAGCGGCGGCCTCCTCGGATACTCCTACGATGCCTACGGCCTGTCGGTGATCGCCGACGCGCTCGGCGAGACGGCCGACGCCGAGCACTACCGGGCCGAGGGCGCGCGCTGGGCGAAGGCCTTCGATGAGGACGCCCTGAAGGACGACGCCAACGCCAAGGCCGCCACCGGCGTCGCCGAGGGCGTCGACGAGGTCGGCCTCCTGATGCCCCGCTCGAGCAACGACGCATCGGCGGGCTTCACGCGGAAGAACCCCGAGAGCTGGAGCAGCGGGCTCTACCAGGGCACGCTGTGGCAGTACAACTGGTACGACGCCCAGGACCTCGGCGGCATGGTCGACCTCATGGGCGGCAAGTCCGACGCCGCGAAGGCCGTGAGCTACTTCTTCGGCGACCAGGCTCCCGACGACTGCACGCGCAACCTCCATCTGTTCGCCAACGAGATCTCCGTGCACGCGCCGTTCCTCTACAACTACGTGGGACAGCCCGCGCGCACGCAGGACTGGACGTACCGGGCGGTCACCGAGCCCGTGTGCGTGCGCTACACCGCCGACGGCAGCGGCACGACGCCGTCGAAACGCATGGTGTTCCAGAACGATCCCAAGGGTCTGCTCCAGACGATGGATAACGACGCCGGGACCATGTCGGGATACTTCGTCTCGAGCGCGATCGGCCTCTACCCCGTCGTGGCGGGCGGCGACTCGTTCGAGATCACGACGCCGATCTTCGACCGCACGACGATCCACTACCCCGGCGGCAGGGACTTCGTCGTCGAGGCACCCGGCGTCAGCGCGACGAACCACTACATCCAGAGCGCGACGCTCAACGGCCGGCCGTTGGACCGCACCTGGCTCACCGCCGCGGAGATGAACGCCGGCGGCGTGCTGCACTTCACGATGGGCTCCGACCCGTCGTCGTGGGGCGCCGACGGCGTCGCGGCCGACTCCCTCAACGACCACGTCAGCAGCGCGCTCTACCACCCGGAGGACGCGGTCTCCACGACCTCGCAGGTGTTCGAGGAGTCCGCGGCGAACGACGGCTCGATCGACGACGCGATCTCCGTGCAGGTCAGCGGGGCGACGTTCACCGGTGAGGTCGGTTCCGAGCTGTCCTCGCAGGTCGAGGCGACCGGCCTGCCGAAGGGGCTCGAGCTCGTGGCGACGAAGTCGGGGAGCGAGACGCTCGACCTGACCCTGTCCGGCGAGGCCGCCCGGCATCTCGTCGACGACTCGACCGACGACCTCGTCGTCACGATCGCGCCCGGCGCCTTCTCCGGCACCGTTCCCGGCGCGGCCGAGCGGGAACTCGCGCTCAAGGTCCGCTTCGCCGGCCACCGCCTCACGCCCAGCACGACGACGCTCACCGCGGACGCGAAGGGGGCCGTGCGGGGCACGATCGACCTCACGCTCAGCGGGGGTGCGACGTTCGCCGGCAAGAACCGCCCGGCGCTCTCGAAGGGCGCCGTCGCGTTCCCGGGTCTCGACCCGGGCGTGACGGCCACCGTCCAGCGGATGAGCGACACGACGGCGCAGGTCACGTTCAAGGGCAAGCTCGAGCGCTCGACGAGCTCGAGCTTCACGGTGCTCCTCGACGACTCCGCACTCGACGGCGCCACGGCGGCCCAGGTGACCGGTGCCGGGACGACCTCGCTCGACCCGTTCACGGTCTCGCCGTCGTCGGGCACGCGCGCCGAGCTGCAGGCCCTGTACGACGACGCGCGCCTCCTGACGGCCGACGGCTACTCCGCGGCGACGTTCGCGGCGCTCGAGTCCGCAGTGGCGGAGGCGACGTCGGCCCTCGACGACGAGGCGTCCTCGGAGCGCACGCTCTCCACGGCCCTCGCGCTCCTGCGGGCGGCCGCCGACCGCCTCGCGATCGGCGGCGACAGCTACCGGATGCTGCAGGCCGAGGCCTACGACCAGTGGTCCGGCGGGTCGCTCAAGACCGAGGCCGGCGGCAGCGGGACGAACGTCGGCGGGGTCTCGCCGGGGGCATGGCTCGCCTTCCGCGGGCTCGACTTCTCCGAGTCCCCGCTCGCCTCGGTCGTGATCGACTACGCGCACAATCCCGGCTCCGCGTCGGCGAACTCCGCCGTCGAGATCCGCACCGGCTCGGCGACCGGTCCGCTCGTGACCAGGGTCCCGCTGCCGACGACGAACGGCTGGGCGAACTACACGGCGCTCACGCACACGTTCACCGCCGAGGAGATCGCGAAGCTCGGCGGCGTGAACGACGTGTACTTCGTCTTCACCGGGCCCCTCGCCTCGGGCCAGAGCTGGATCGCGAACGTCGACTGGTTCCAGTTCCGTGCCGCCGCCGATGCGGTCGCGACCTCGAAGACGGTGCAGTTCGAATCGATCCGCACCGGCTACGGCATGCTGAACGCCGCGGGCACGGGGCTCGTGGACGGAACCGACTACTCGGGTGCCGACCTCAAGACCGAGGCCGGATCGGTGGGCGGCCAGGTCGCCGGCACGAAGAACGGCGCATGGATCCGCTACCGCGACGTCGACCTCGGGGAGCGCAGCGCGACGAAGCTCAGCGTGCGCTACGACGCCCCGTCGACCAAGGTGGCCGACGGCCGGCTCGCCGTCTACCTCGACGAGATGTCCGGTGAACCGTTCGTCACCGTCCCGCTGCAGCCGACCGGCTCGAACTGGGGCACGTACGGCACGGCGACCGTCGCGCTCCCGTCCGAGATCACCGGCGATCACGCGCTCTACTTCGCACTCCTGAGCACGCCGACGGCGACCCAGCCCTACGTCGGGAACCTCGACTGGTTCTCGCTCGAGTACGCCGTCGACAAGTCGGCGCTGCACTCGGCGATCGCGAACTACTCGACCCTCGCCGCCGATGCGGGCTGGTACCTCGCGATGGACTTCGCCGTCTTCACGCGGGCGCTCGACACGGCGAAGCGCGTCGATGCGGCTGCCGCCGCGACGACCGCTGAGGTCGCGGAGGCGCTGCGCGTGCTGAAGGCCGCGGCCGGCCACCTGCAGTGGAAGGTCGTCAAGCAGCTCGCCGACGTGCGCGAGAAGGCCGGGGCGATCGAGGCCGACGCGGTCACACCCGTGTCCTATCGCAAGCTCCAGAACGCGATCGCCGCGGCCGACGAGCTCGATCCGGACACGAGCACCCACGACGAGGTCGTGGCTGCGCTGTCCCGCCTCGTCGGGGCGTACGACGGCCTGGTCGACGCGAAGGCGAAGCGATGACGGTCGGCCGCTGTGACGCCGGAGGCGTCGGGGGCCGGGAGGAGGCCTGCGTGCACGCGACGTGATCGTTCGGCGGGTCGGCCCTCGCGCCGGCCCGCCGCACACCCTTCCGCCCGAACCGGTCGCGCCGTCGACCGGTTCGGGCTTGCTGAGACCAGGGGAGCCCATGGAGCAACGGGCTCCCGGACGGAGAGAACACCGTGAATCCCAACCGGGTGCCGACCATCGAGCTCGGCGGAACCCACGTCGCCGTCGCCGTCGTCGACACGACCGCCCGCGCGATCGTCGACGGCACCTACCTGAGCAGCCCGCTGAACTCGGGCGGCCATGCCGATGCGATCCTCGAGCACATCGCCGCCGCGGCCCGAACACTCGGATCCGACCACGACGGGCGATGGGCGGTCGCGGTCCCCGGCCCGTTCGACTTCGCCGCGGGCATCGCGCGGTACTCCGATGTGGGCAAGTTCGACTCGCTGTACGGGGTCGATCTGCGCGCACGACTCGCGGACGACCTCGATGCGGACCCGAACTCGCTCACGTTCGTGAACGACGCGGACGCGTTCGCCCTCGGCGAGTATGCGGCCGGCGCGGCGCGCGGCCTGTCGAGATTCTGCTGCGTCACGCTCGGGACCGGCGTGGGTTCGGGTTGGGTGGTCGACGGTGAGCGCACCGATGGTGCTGCGCCGGAGGGCGAGCTCCACCTGGTCGAGTTCGAGGGGCAGCGCATCGAGGCGCGGATGTCGCGGCGGGCGATCAGGGCCGCCTACGCCGAGCGGACGCGGAGTGCTCCGAACGCTCCGACGGTGCCCGACGTCAAGGAGATCGCCGAGCTCGCGCGCGGGGGCGACCCGATCGCGCGCGAGGTGCTCGACGATGCCTTCTCGTTCCTCGGCCGGGCGCTCGACGGCCGGCTCGCGCAGTTCGGCGCCGATGCGCTCATCGTCGGCGGCACCATCGCCCGATCATGGGACCTCCTCGAGCCGCCGCTCTCCGCCGGACTCGCGCGCGCCGGATTCCCCGTCCTCCGGGCGGAGCTCGACCATGAGGCGCCGATGATCGGGGCCGCGTTCGCCGTCGACGCGTCTACTCGGCGCGCGGCGACTCCGAGCCGGAGGCTCGTCTCGCCGTCGATCGTCGCGGAGTGAGGCGCATCGGGAGCACGACGTGCTCCACGGGTCGAGTACGGTCGCTGAGTCGCGCGAGGGCCAGGCGGGCGGCGTGGTGCCCGACCGCCTCGACGTCGCCCGCGACGGTGGTGATCCCCATGACGCGGGCCCACTCGGGTTCGTCGATGCCGATGACGGCGGGAGCGTCATCCATGCTCGTCGTGGACAGCTCCTCGAGGACGCCGAGGAGGATCCGGTTGTTGCCCGCGACGATCGCCGTCGGCGGCTCGGGGAGCGCGAGCAGCTCGCGGGTGAGTGCGCGGGACGAGGCGACATCGTGCGCGTCATCGCGCAGGAGGTCGCGCCAGGACGAGGCCGCTTCGTCGAGGACTGAGGCCATGCCCTCGAGCCGTTCCCGATACGTGGGGAGCCACGCGTAGTCGCCGACGAAGGCGATCCGCGTGTGGCCGAGGTCGAGGAGGTGCCGGGCAGCGAGGCGGCCGCCCATCCGGTTGTCGAAGACGACGGAATCGGCGTCGAGACCGACCGCGGGACGATCGACGAAGACGACCGGGACGCCGCGGGCCTGCACCTGCGCGTAGTCGGCATGATCCGACATCGCCGAGACGACCACGAGGGCCTTGGCCTGGCGGCTGGCGAGGTCGTCGATGATGCGGCGCTCCTGCTCCGCGGACTCCCACGACGTGGCGACGGACAGGTGCATGCCCTGCTGCCGGATGTCCTCTTCGACGCTCTGCGCCAGCGCGGAGTAGAAGGGATTGGTGAAGTCGCCGGCGATGAGACCGATCGACTCCGCGAGGTGCCCGCTCGCGAGCAGGCTCGCGGCCGCATTGCGTCGATAGCCCAGGGCGTTCGCCGCGGCGAGGACCTTCGTGAGCGTCTCGTGGCTCACGTACTGTTCTCCGCCGAGCGCGCGCGACGCCGTCTTCAGGCTCACCCCGGCGCGGTCGGCGACCTGGGCGAGGGTGACCCTCTGGGCGTGCTCACGTGCGTCCTGCATGACCCTCCCCGGTGCGTTGGAGCAAGGACACAGTATCCCGTGGGATCGCTCCCCGGGCCGAGCCCCGCCCGCGCCGCCGACTTCTCGGCGCGGCCGCCTCGGTGGCTCAGCCGGCGAGGAGGGTGCGCGCGATTCCGTCGAGGCTCGGGGTCCGCGAGGATCATCCGGAGTGCGCGTGCGCGCGTCGGCTCGGTGATCAACGCCGAGATCTCCGTCGTCCCGTCCGGTCGGCGCGCGGCCGCTGCATCCATAGGTGGAAGTCTATGCAACACCGAACGGGCCTCCGGCTTCTCCGAGCCGATCGGCGGCGACCGGCTACGCCGTCGTCCCGTCGCTCCCGCGCCCCAGCCCCGCGTCCCGCGCCGCGATGACGGCCTCGGCCCGGCCGGAGACCTGCAGCTTCGCGAAGATGTTCGACACGTTGTTGCGCACGGTCTTCGGCGAGAGGAAGAGGTGCTCGGCGATGTCGCCGTTCGAGCGGCCGGCGGCGACGAGCTCGAGGATCTCGCGTTCGCGACCGGTGAGCTGCGGGAACGCGACGGAATCGGCCGCGGCGGGCGGCCGCGCGAAGAACTCGGCGACACGTGCGGCGATGCGCGGGCCGAAGATGGCGTCGCCGCCCGCGACGGCGCGGATCGCCCGCGAGATGTCGTCCTGGCCCGAGCCCTTGAGCAGGTAGCCGCGGGCGCCGGCGCGCATCGCGTCGAACACGGTCTCGTCGGCCTCCGACATCGTGAGCACGATGATGCCGACGTCGGGATGCCTCGCCGCGATGCGGCGCGTGGCCTCGATCCCGTCCAGTCGCGGCATCTGCACGTCCATCACGATGACGTCGGGCGAGAGCGCCTCCGCGGCGGCGACCGCCTCCAGCCCGTCGGCGGCCGTGCCGACGACGTCGAGCCCGTCGATCGAGCGAAGCAGCACGGCGAGGCCGTCGCGGTAGACGGGGTGGTCGTCGACGAGCAGCACCCGGATGGCGGGCACGTCGTCGGGCGGTGTCTCGAGTGCGGGTTCAGACATCGGCGTTCACCTCGGATTCGACGACGGGGTCGGGCAGGGGGAGTGCGGCGCGCACGACGGTGCCGCCGCCCGCGCGATCGGTGACCTCGAGCGTGCCGCCGAGTTCGACCGCGCGTTCGCGCATCGAGAGCAGCCCGACCCCCGCCGGCGCCTCGGGGGCGACTCCGCGGCCGTCGTCGTCGACCTCGACGACCAGGCGGCCGTGGTCGCTCGAGAGCCGCACCCGAGCGCGCCGCGCCTGCGCGTGGCGCTGCACGTTCACGAGCGCCTCGGCGACGATGCGGTACGCGGCGACCTCGACCGCGGCGGGCAGGCGTTCGGGCAGCTCGCTCGTCGCGGTGACCTCGAACTCGCCGCCGAAGCGGCGGCACAGCTGCTCGATCGCGCCGGCGAGGCCCACGTCGTCGAGGCTCGGTGGACGCAGGTCGTGAGCGAGCCGGCGGATCTCGCCGACGGCCTGCTTCAGGTCGTCGGCCGCCGAGGCGAGCAGCCGGTCGGCCTCGGCGGGGTCGGCCGCGCCGACGTTGCGGGCGGCCTCGATGCGCAGCTGCACCCCGGCGAGCTCGGGGCCGAGCCCGTCGTGGAGCTCGCGCCGCATGCGCCTGCGCTCGTCCTCGCGGGCGTTCACGAGTTCGACGCGGATCTGCTGCAGCGCGGTGCTCAGGGTGCTCGCCCGCACGGCCGAGGTCGCGTGGCGCACGAGGTCGGCGAGCAGTCGCTCGTCGCCGGGGGAGAGGCGGGCCCGACGACCCGGGGCCATCTCGAGCCGCCCGATGCGCTCGCCGCGGTACACGAGGGGGATCGACTCGACCTCGCCGTCGGGCGTGCCGTGCCGCGCGATCAGGTTGCCGCCGTCGGGGGCCTCGACCTCGACGCCGACGTACGGCGACGCGAAGGCGGCCGCGATGGAGGCGGCGAGCGAGTGCAGCTGATCGCCCGGCTCCTCGGCCTCCTCGAGGCGGGCGGCCAGCGTCGAGACGACGCCGTAGGGGTCGCCGCGGCGCCCGTTCACGAGCCGGTTCGCGAGGCCGAGCACCCGGTCGCGGAGCGGAAGGTAGGCGAGCAGCACGATGAGCATGGCGGCGCCCGCGAGCACCTGGTGGCCGACCATCCCGCCGATCGCCGCGACGAGCAGCACGTCGACCACGACGACCGAGACGGCGACGAGCCCGTACACCACCGTCCAGCTGAGCAGCCGGTCGATGCGGTAGAGGCCGCGGCGGGTCACGGCGATGATGATCGCCGCGCAGATGACCGCGGTGCCGACGATGATCGTCGCCTGCCCGAGGTAGTAGGGCAGCGCGAGCGCCGAGACCACGAACAGGGCGGCGTAGACGAGGCCGGCCCACACGATCCACTTGATCTGGCGGCGCAGCTCGGCATCGGCGCCGACCAGTCGACCGAGCAGCACGACCGCGGTGAGCACGACGCTCACGAGGATCGTCGGCATCCAGATCGCGCCGATGCCCTGCCAGACGGCCGGCGGCAGCGCCACGCCCCAATCGCCCGTCGCCCACCGCAGCAGGCGGAGGTCGGGGTCGCCGAACACGGCGCGAGCGACCCGCCACGGCATCGCGAGGTCGACCACGACGATGAGCGCGTTGAGCGCGGCCGTCGCGATCGCCAGGAGCCGCAACGGCCCCCGCGGGAACCGGCCGTCGGGGAACACGAGCAGCGCGAGCGGCAGCGCGAGGTACGCGGCGACCGAGAGGCGCTGCGTGAACACGAACGACTCGGCGAGCAGGGGCGCATCGGGCCAGAGCAACACGCCGTGGTTGAGCCAGGCGAGCGCGAGGCCGTCGATCGCCGCCAGCAGCCCGCCGGCGGTGAGCAGCACGGGCACCGGATGCCACGACAGCCGTGCGAGCAGCAGTGCGCCCGTGGCGCCGAGCACGAGCCCCCGCCAGGCGGCGACCCAGCCCGGGGCGGCGGGAATCTCCTGCCCGGTGCGGAACGTCAGGTAGTCGAGCACGAGCGCCGCGACGGCGCACACGAGCACCATCGTGAACGCGGCGACCGCGGTCGCACGCGCTGCGGGCAGGGCTCGGGCCGGGCGCATGGCTCCATCGTGGCAGGGAGTGCGGCGTCTGTCTCCGGGCGGATGTCCCGAATCGGGCGGGACATCGTCGGGCGGATCGAGGGCGCCGGCGCTCTGGAGGCCCGGGACGGTCGGCCGCGAGGCTCGGAGGGCGTCGAACCCGGCGCGCCACGATGCATCCGAAAGGCCTCGAAGCATGTCGACCGTACAGACCCCGCCCACCGCGCGCACCGACGCGCCCCCGATGCCGGCCCGGCCCGCCGCGGCCCGACCCCAGCGGCGCCTGAGTGCGCCGCAGATCCGTCTCGCCGGCGCTGCGGCGCTCGTGCTGCTCGGGCTGTTCGCGCTGTTCACCGCGCTGCCCTGGCCCACCGACGGCGACGCCTACCTCGGTGACGACGTCGCCTCGGTCGCCTACTCGGCGAGCCTCGCGATCGTGATCGGCCTCGCCCTGCGCGGCGGCGCCTTCGGTCCCGGCCGGGTCTGGCGCGCCGTCGGCGCCGTCGCGTTCGCCGCGCTCGTCGGCGCGACGGCGTTCCTCGCGGTCGGCCCCCTGTTGCCGCAGGTCGTGGTCGAACAGGCCGAGCACGTCATCTCGCCGCTCACCCTCGGCGCCTTCTGGCTCGCGGCCGTCGGCATCCTCGCCGTCGGGCACTGGCACGGTCCGGCGCGCGCCCTGCCGTTCCTCACCGCGAGCTGGCCGATGACCGTGGTCGGGGTCGTGCTCGTCGGCGACGCGGGGCTCGACGAGTCGGCGTGGCTCGCCTTCGTCGTCCACCTCGGCCTCGGGCAGGCGCTCACCGCCATCGCCCTCATCGCCGACGCCCGCCGGCTCGCAGCGGCGAGCTGAGCGGGCCGCGCGAACGACGCTCGGCGACGCCGCGCCGGGCGGCGGGCATCCCACGTGAATAGACTCGTGGAATGCCCGCCGCCGCCCCGCTCTCGCTCGACCTCACCGCCGACGCCGTCGCCATCACGCAGGCGATCTGCGACATCCCGAGCGAATCGGGCGAAGAGCGGCTGCTGGCCGACCTCATCGAGCAGGCGCTCGTCGGGGCGTCCCACCTCGAGGTCATCCGCGACGGCGACACGATCGTGGCGCGAACGAACCTCGGCCGCGACCGCCGGGTGGTGATCGCCGGCCACATCGACACCGTGCCGATCAACGGCAACGTGCCCACCCGATTCGAGACGATCGACGGCGTGGAGTACCTATGGGGGCGCGGCACGGTCGACATGAAGGCCGGCGTCGCCGTGCAGCTCAAGCTCGCGCTCGAGCTCACCGAGCCCATCGTCGACCTCACCTGGATGTGGTACGACCACGAGGAGGTCGCCGCCTCGCTCAACGGACTCGGCCGACTCTCGCGCAACCGGCCCGAGCTGTTCGCGGGCGACTTCGCCATCCTCGGCGAGCCTTCGAACGGGCAGGTCGAGGGCGGCTGCAACGGCACCCTCCGCGCCGAGGTGCGCACCACGGGCCTCCGGGCGCACTCGGCGCGCAGCTGGGTCGGCGACAACGCCATCCACAAGCTCGCGCCGGCGCTCACGCGCCTCGCCGAGTACGAGGCCGAGACCGTCGAGGTCGACGGGCTCGCCTACCGCGAGGGGCTGAACGCGGTGCTCGTGCGCGGCGGCATCGCGGGCAACGTCATCCCCGACGAGGCGGTGCTCACCGTGAACTACCGCTTCGCGCCGAGCCGCAGCGTCGCCGAGGCGTCCGAGCTGGTCCGCGGGGTGTTCGACGGTTTCGACGTCGAGATCGTCGACAGCGCCGAGGGCGCCCGCCCGGGTCTCGACGCCCCGCTCGCGCAGCAGTTCGTCGCCGCGGTCGGCGCCGAGGCGCGGCCCAAGTACGGCTGGACCGACGTCGCCCGATTCAGCGCCCTCGGCATCCCCGCCGTGAACTTCGGCCCGGGCGACCCGCTGAAGGCGCACGCCGACGACGAGCGCGTCGCGCTCTCCCAGATCTGGGGGACCGAGCGGGCACTGCGCGACTGGCTCACGGGTGTCGTCTGACCGTCGCATGAGTGCTCCGGCCGAGGTGCGCGATCCCGATCCGGGGCGTGTCACGAGGTGGTCGCCGCGAGTGCGGTGGCGTCTCGCGCCCTGGTGGGCGAAGGTCGCCGTCGTCTACCTCGCGGCGCGCGTGCTGACCACGCTCATCGTGCTCGACGTCGCCGGGCGCCAGGGGCCGAACGCCTGGACCGGCGCCCAGCCCGGCTACTTCGACTTCGCGAACATCTGGGACGCCCGCTGGTACGAGATCATCTGGATCGTCGGCTACCCCCGCGAGCTGCCGGTCGGCGACAGCGGTCACATCGGCGAGAACGCCTGGGCGTTCATGCCGGTCTTCCCGCAGCTCACGGGCGTCGTCACCTGGTTCGGGGTGCCGTGGAACGTGGCCTCGGTCGGCATCGCCGTGCTCGCGGGCCTCGCTGCCGCGCTCGTCTTCCACCGCCTGATGTCGCGGTTCCTCGAACCCGACCGCGCCCTCTTCGCCGTGGTCCTGTTCGCGATCGCGCCGGTCTCGCCGATCATGCAGTTCGGCTACGCCGAGTCGCTCGGGTTCCTGTGGGTCGCGCTCGCGCTGCTGCTGCTCGTCGATCGGCGCTACGGATGGCTCGTGCCCGTCGTCGCGGCGTGGGCGTTCACTCGGCCCGGGGCGCTCGCCTTCGCCCTCACGCTCGGACTGCACTTCGTCTGGCGTTGGTGGCATCGCGCCCGTGACCCGTTCCTGGTGCGCGAGCAGCTCGTCGTGATCGGCGTCGGTCTCTTCACCGCCGTCGTCGGATTCGCCTGGCCGCTCGTCGTGTGGGCGGCCACGGGGGTCCCCGACGGGTACACCGCGACCGAGCTCGCGTGGCGGGCCGGGTACATCGGCTACCAGGAGCTCGTGCCGTTCGCCGCCTGGTTCCAGGGCGGCGCGTGGTGGGCGAACTGGGTGGGGCTGCCCGCGTGGTTCGGCATCGGGGCCGTCGTCGTGGTGGTCGCGACCTTCGTGGTCGTGCTGTTCCTCCCGGCGGTCCGTCGCCTCGGCGTCGACATCCGATTCTGGCTCGCGAGCTACGCGCTGTACCTGCTCGCGGTGTTCTTCCCGCAGTCGTCGACATTCCGCATCGTCTCGCCGATGTTCCCGATCGTCGGGGCGCTCGCCGTTCCGCGCGCCCGGTGGTACCGCTGGTCGATCGTGTTGCTCTTCATTGCGCTGCAATACGCGTGGATCGCGCTCGTCTGGCGCATCGACGCCTACGACTGGACCCCGCCCTGATCGGGCAGGAATCCTGACTTCCGAGCCGTGAACGCGGCGGTGAACGCCCGGAGTCCGGCCGGCGGACGGCGTGCGAATACCCCCGACGGGTTATCCACATTTTCGGGGTGATTTCCCAGCACCGCCGCAGATGGCCGATAATGGAATCTCAGCCACGAAAGGGGAGCTCAATGGCGGCCATGAAGCCACGCACCGGAGACGGGCCTATGGAGGCTGTGAAGGAGGGTCGACTCATCATCGTGCGCGTGCCGCTCGAAGGTGGCGGTCGTCTTGTCGTCTCGGTGAACGACGCTGAGGCCAAGGAGCTCTACGACGTCCTCGGCGGCGTCGTGAACCCTGCCTGAGTCACACGCACTACGACGGCGAGCCCCGAGGACGTTCTCGGGGCTCGAGTCGTTTAACGAATCGCTCGGCGGGCGGGCGGGCGGGCGGGTCAGGCGCCGAGTTTGACGATCTGGAGCAGGCCCTCGCCCGCGGGCGAGATCGCCGTCGCCACCGCCGTCGACGGGGCGAGCTCGGAGATCAGCGTGCGGAACGCGCTCGCCGCCTCGTCGCGCTTGGCGGGGTCGGCGACCCGGCCCTTCCACAGTGCGCGGGCCACGAGCACGCTGCCGCCGGGCTTCGCGAGGCGCAGGCCGTGCTCGGCGTACTCGATCACCGACGGGGCATCCGCATCGATGAAGACGATGTCGTAGGAGCTCTCGTTCATGCGCGGGAGCACCTCGCTCGCACGCCCGGCGATGAGGCGCACGCGCGCCGCCGCGACGCCGGCGTCGGCGAAGTGCTGGCGGGCATGCTGCTGGTACTCGTTCTCGGTGTCGATCGAGGTGAGCAGCGCGTGGCGGGCCGCCTGCAGCATCCAGAGGCCCGAGACCCCGACGCCGGTGCCGACCTCGATGATCGAACTCGCGCGTGATGCGGCCGCGACGACGGCGAGCTGCGCGCCGACCGCGGGGGAGACGGGATCGACCCCGAGCTCGAGGGACTGCTGACGGGCCTTGACGATCGGCTCGGACTCGACGACGGACTCGTCGGCGTACTTCCAGTTCAGGTCGTGATCGGACACGTGGCGGCTCCCTGGTGGCTACTCTCAGCACCCAAGCCTACGGGCCGCGGCGGGTGGCGTTCGCATGCCTCGCCGCCGACTATCCTGTAGGCATGTTCGGTCTGACGTTCGAGAAGCTCCTCATCATCGGGGTGATCGCCGTCTTCCTGCTGGGGCCTGAACGGCTGCCGCACTACGCCGCGCAGCTCGGGCGGCTCGTGCGCTCGCTCCGCGACATGGCGAGCGGTGCGAAGGACCGCATGCGCGAGGAGATGGGTCCCGACTTCGACGACGTCGACTGGAAGAAGCTCGACCCGCGTCAGTATGACCCCCGCCGCATCATCCGCGAAGCCCTCACCGACGTCGACCCGTTCGCCGAGGAGGCGACTGCCGCGCCGGTGGTCGCGCGCGCCGGAGTCAACGAGAACTCGGCCTACCTGCAGCGCAAGCGCAAGCGCGAGTCGCTCGGCGCCGGCGAGCCGGCGCCGTTCGACTCCGAAGCCACCTGAGCCGGCCGCCGCGCTTCGTCGCGACGTCGGCCGACTCGGCGTAGCCGTGCGCGTCAGGCGCGGCGGATGGCCTTCAGCGCCCGCGCGAGCAGCAGGAGGAGCGGCGCCTGCGCCTCGTACTCGGCGGACGTGCGCGGGAGCTGCAGCAGGCCCGTCGCCTGCGAGATCGTGACCGGCTCGACGAAGCGCAGCAGCCCGGCGTCCCCGTTTCGACGACCGACCCCCGACTGCTTGACGCCGCCCATCGGTGCCGCGACCGAGGCGAACGCGCCCCGGTAGCCCTCGTTGATGTTCACGCTGCCGGCGGCGAGGGCGTCGGCGACGCGCTGCCCGCGACGGGTCGAGCCGGTGAACACGGCGGCGTTGAGCCCGTACTGGCTCGCGTTCGCGGCGAGCACCGCCTCGTCGTCGCCCGAGACGAGGTAGAGCGACGCGATCGCGCCGAACGTCTCCTCGGCGTAGACGTCCATCTCGGGGGTGACGCCCGTGAGGATCGTCGGCTCGAATACCCACGGCCCGAGGTCGGGGCGGGCCGTGCCGCCGACGAGCACCGTCGCCCCCTTCGCGATCGCGTCGGCGAGGTGCGCCTCGACGCGGGCGAGCTGGGCCGCGCTCGCGAGCGAGCCGAAGTCGGCACCGAAGCCGAGCCCTGCACCCAGCTTCGCGCTGCGCAGGCGCTCGACGATCGCCCGCTGGAACTCGCCCGCGATCTTCTGGTCGACGTAGATGCGCTCGATCGAGACGCACAGCTGCCCCATCGCCGAGAAGCAGGCGTGGGCGGCGTTCGCGGCGGCCTCGGCGGGGTCGGCGTCGTCGAGCACGAGCAGCGGGTTCTTGCCGCCGAGCTCGAGCGAGGCGCCGACGAGACGTCGTCCGGCCTTCTCGGCGATCTTGCGGCCCGTCGCGGTCGAGCCGGTGAAGCAGATGTAGTCGGCCTCGTCGGTGAGGGCCTCGCCCACCTCGGCGGCGTCGCCGGTGACGACGGCCCACAGCGCCTCGGGCACTCCGGCGTCGATGAAGGCGCGCCGCAGCGCGAGGATCGACAGTGCGCCCTGGTCGTCGGCCTTCTGCACCACGGCGCAGCCGGCCGCGAGCGCGGGCACGACGTCCATCGCGGCGAGGCTCAGCGCGTAGTTCCAGGGGGTGATGACGCCCGCGACGCCCTTGGGCGCGAAGCGCACGCGGGTCGTGGCGACGGTCGGCACCCCGGAGCGCGCGGCGCGGCCGCGCAGCACCCTGCGGGCGGCGATGGCGTTGTAGCGCGTGACTGAGACGGCCTGGTAGATCTCCTCGAAGCCCTGCCCGCGGGTCTTGCCGCTCTCGAGCTGGATGAGATCGAGCAGCTCTTCGCGGCGCTCGAGGATGAGGTCGTGCGCGGCGAGCAGGATGCGGCGGCGGGCGGCGAAGCCGGCCCGCGCCCACGAGAGCTGGGCGAGGCGGGCCCGCGCGATCGCGTCGTGCACGTCGGCGGCGCTCGAACGGGGCAGTTCGTGCAGGGTCTCACCGGTCGAGGGGGTCGGCACGGCGGTGGTCTCGGAGCCCGAGGCGACGACGTCGTCGGTCAGGCTGCGGTACAGGTCGGCGGGGGCGGTCTGGGCGCGCATGCGCACAGTCTAGGACAATTGACCCAGTCGTCAGCCGAGTGAGTACACTGCCTCCATGACCGCAGCGGAGCGTCCCCTGTCCCGCGGCGTCGTGGCCCGCTACGCGATCGGATCGCTCGGCACCGGTGGCTTCGCGACGCTGCCCGGACTCGTCCTCGTGTACTACCTGACCGACACGCTCGGCGTGAGCGCGCTCATCGCCGGTCTCGTCGTCACGGCGGCCAAGGTCTGGGACGTCGTCATCGACCCGTGGATCGGCGCCCGCAGCGACCGTGCGCTCCTCCGCAGCGGCACGCGTCGCACGGGCATGCTCGTCGGGGCGCTCGCGCTGCCCGTCGGCTTCGCGCTCACCTTCGCCGTGCCCCCGGGCGTCGGCGCCGCGGCATCCGGCGCGTGGGTCTTCATCGCGTTCCTCGCCACCGCGACCGCCTTCAGCCTGTTCCAGGTGCCCTACATCGCCCTGCCCGCCGAGCTCACCCCCGACTACGACGAGCGCACGCGGCTGCTGACCTGGCGCGTCGTGGTGCTGACCCTCGCGATCCTGCTGTTCGGCGCCGGCGGCCCCGAGATCCGTCGTGCGTTCGACGACGAGGTCACGGGCTACCTCGTGATGGCGATCGTCGCGGGTGTCGTCATCGGCGTGGGCATGCTGATCGCCGCGGGCACGGCGAAGCGGTCGGATGCCACGGGCCTCCGCCGCGCCGACGCACCCGCCCCGGCGGGGTCGACGGCTGCTGAGCCGGCCGTCGACGGCTACCGCGAGGGCTTCCGCGCACTGCGCCGGAGCCTGCCGTTCCGGGTGCTGCTCGCGGTCTTCGTGCTGCAGGGGCTCGCGACGGGGCTCATGCTCGCCGGAGCGCAGTTCGTCGCGACCTGGGTGCTCGAGTCGGAGGCGGCGGTGACGCTGCTGTTCGTGGCGCTGATCGCGCCCGCGCTGCTCGTCGCCCCCGCGTGGGGCGTGCTCGCCCGCAGGATCGGCAAGGAGCGGGCGTTCCGCATCGCGAGCCTCGTGTTCGCGGCGGCCACGCTCGCCATGGTGCTGATCGTCTGGCTGCCGGGGCCGTGGGTGTACCTGCCCGTCGCCGTCGCCGGCGCCGCGTACGCGGGCATGCAGTCGCTGCCGATGGCGATGCTGCCCGACGTCATCTCGCACGACGCCCGCATGACGGGCCGCGAACGGGCCGGCAGCTTCGGCGGCGTGTGGACGGCGGGGGAGACCGCCGGCATGGCGCTCGGCGCGACCCTGCTCACGCTCATGCTCGCCGCGACCGGCTACCTCGAGTCGACCGGCGCCGAGACGGTCGAGCAGTCGCCCGCCGCGATCGCCGGCATCGCGCTCTCGTTCAGCCTCGTGCCCGCGCTCCTCGTCGGCGCGAGCGTCGTCGTGCTGCGCCGCTACCCGCTGCGGCGGAGCGACATCGACGTCGCCCCGATCGTCGGCGAACGACCGGGCGAACCCGGCCACCCGAACACCCCCGGGGCGCAGGGCGCCCCGAGCACCACCGATGGGAGCACCCGATGAACGGGTTCCGCCGCGAGGCATCCGACATTCTCGACGAGCTCGACGCGCTGCGCTCGGCCGATGCGCCGACCCACGGCGGGCGGGTGCTCTCGTACGTGTACGACTCGGGGCTGTCGGCGCTCGACGAGCTCGCCGCCGAGGCCGCCCGGCGCGTGCAGCCGGTCAACGGACTCGACCCGACGACGTTCGTCTCGGTCGCCGCGATGGAGCGTGGCGTCGTCGGCTTCGCCCGCCGCGTGCTCGGCGGCGAGCACGGCGTGCCCGGAGGCGATGTCGTCGTCGGCTCGGTCACCTCGGGCGGCACCGAGAGCTGCCTGCTCGCCGTGAAGTCGGCCCGCGACGCGTGGCGCGCGGCCCGGCTCGGCTCGCCGCGGGTGCCCCGCCTCGTCGCCCCGGTGACGGTGCACGCGGCGTTCCACAAGGCGGCGCACTACTTCGGCCTCGAACTCGACCTCGTGCCGGTCGACCTCGCGACGGGCACGCTCGCCCCGGCCGCGATCGAGGAGCGGCTCGGCGACGACGTCGCCCTCGTCGTGCTCAGCGCCCCGTCGTACCCGTTCGCGAGCCTCGACCCCATCGCGGATGTCGCGGCGATCACCGCCGAGCGGGGCATCGCGCTGCACGTCGACGCCTGCATCGGCGGTTTCGCCCTCGCGTTCTGGCCCGAGCCCCTGCCCGCGTGGAACCTCTCGGTGCCCGGGGTGACGAGCCTCTCGGCCGACCTGCACAAGTACGGCTACGCACCCAAGGGGGCGTCGGTGCTGCTGACCCGCGGTCGCGATCGGCAGCGGCACCAGTACTTCGCCACGACCGGATGGCCCGGCTACCCCGTCGTGAACCCGACGATGACCGGCTCCAAGCCGGCCGGCCCGCTCGCGGCGGCCTGGGCGATCATCGAGGCGCTCGGCGAGCCGGGCTTCACCGAGCTCACGGCGCAGGCGGCGCGCGCGACCGCGGCGCTGCGCGCCACGATCGACGAGATCGAGGGCCTCCGCGTCGTGGGCTCGGCGACCGGCCCGCTGCTCGCCGTCGCCACCGACGAGGAGGTCCCCGAGGGCTCCCGCGTCGATCCCCATCACTGGGCGGATGCCGCGCGCTCGGCCGGTTGGCAGCTGCAGCTGCAGCCCGGGCTCGCCCAGTCTGACGGCACCCGGCTGCCCCACACGACGCACCTCACCGTGACGCCGGTCACCGAGCGGGTGCTGCCCGAGCTCGCCGCGGCGCTCGTGGTCGCGGCCGACGAGGTGCGGGGCATCCCGCAGATCGACGGCGGCGCCGCGCTCGCCGGCCTCGTCGAGGCGCTGCCGGGCTTCGGGAGCGAGGGCGGTCCGTCCGGGCTCGACGCGCTCGCCGGTGTCGACGGCGGACTCGACTCCGACACCGCGGCCGCGATCCTCGGGGCGGCCGGCCTCCTCGGCGGCGAGGGAGCCCTGCCCGACCGGCTCGCCCCGGTGCTCGCACTCGTCGAGGCGCTGCCGGGGCCGCTCACCGAGCGGCTGCTCGTCGAGCTCCTGGCCCGCGTGGTCGAGCCGCCCGCGGTCGGATGAGGTCGCGCGGGCGGTTCCGCCCGGGGCTCACGTCGCCGACCCCGCGCCCGATCGCCTGCGCTACTGCAGTTCGCAGCGCTCGGTGACGTAGTCGTAGAGCTCGGCCTTCAGCGTGTCGGAGGACGGCCGGTCGATCATGCCCGATCGGCCGTCGCCGGTCTCGACGACGAAGGCGAGGATGGTGCCGCGCTTGTCGTCGGCGAGCACGTGCGGGTCGCACCGTGCGGGGCGCACGGCGAGCGGCACGACCGACGGGGCCTCGCCCGGGGCGATCTCGAGGTCGAGGGGCCAATCGGTCCCCGCCTCGTTGCCGAGGAGCGTCGAGCCCCGCACGAGCCCGACCGCGAGCGAGCCGTCGCCCGACGGCTCAGGAGTGACGGCGACGTCGATCCACGCGCGCTGCGCCGCGCCCGAGCCCTCGAGGCGCAGGTGCTCGGGCATGGTGATCGCGGCGACCTCCGCGACCGAGGCCTCGAGGCAGTCGGCGGCGGCGATGCGGGGCAGGGTCTCGAACGGGTCGTCGGGTGCGAGCTCGCCCGCGAACGCGGTGCCGCTCGCGCTGCCGCGCCCCTCGAGTCGCACCACGGGCTCGGCGTCGCTCGCCGCGCCGTCCGCGTCTCCCGCGCAGCCCGGCGCCGGCAGCTCCAGGCGGAGGTCGATCGCGTCGTCGGCCGTCAGCTCGACCTCGTCGGCGTAGACGAGCTCGGCGCCGAGCTCGGGCAGCACGACCTCGACCCGCTCGATCGTCACCGGCGACGAGCCGCCGTTCTCGAGGTGCACCACGAGCCGCCGCGCCTCGACGTCGAGCCGCCCCTGCTGCACGCCGACGGTCAGCCCGTCGGGCAGCGGCCCCTGGGCGGGGTGGGTGGGCGAGGCGGGTGCGCTGCACGCCGCGAGCAGCGCCAGCGTCGCCG
Source organism: Agromyces sp. NPDC058126 (assembly GCF_042884595.1). Lineage (NCBI taxonomy): Bacteria > Bacillati > Actinomycetota > Actinomycetes > Micrococcales > Microbacteriaceae > Agromyces > Agromyces sp. NPDC058126. The sequence continues at coordinate 221,272 of NZ_JBHVTS010000005.1, forward strand.
CCGACGCGGCGACCGCCGCCGCGAGCGTCGAGGGCGCCCCCGTTCCGAGCCACGCGCGCCGCCGAGCGGCATCGGCACGTGGCATCCGACTCACCGCACCGAGACGTCGAGCCGGCGCCCCGCGAGTGAACGCGGCATCGCGGAGAGCCTCGCGGCGACCTGTTCGATCGCGCGTGCTGCCGGATCGTCGGGGGAGGCCACGACGACGGGCACGCCCGAGTCGCCGCCCTGGCGCAGCGCCATGCTGAGCGGCACGCTCGCGAGGAGCGGCACGGGCTCACCCGCGGCGCCGTCGGCACCCTGCGAAAGGCGTTCGGCGACGAGTTCGCCGCCGCCCGAGCCGAACAGCTCGAGCAGCGTGCCGTCGGGCTGCACGAGCGCCGCCATGTTCTCGACCACGCCGACGATGCGCTGCCCCGTCTGGCGTGCGACGACGCCCGAGCGCTCGGCGACGTCGGCCGCGGCCGCCTGCGGCGTCGTCACGACGACGACCTCGGCGTTCGGCAGCAGCTGCCCGAGCGAGATCGCGACGTCGCCCGTGCCGGGCGGCAGGTCGACGAGCAGCACGTCGAGGTCGCCGAAGTACACGTCGGTGAGGAACTGCGAGAGGGTGCGGTGGAGCATCGGCCCGCGCCAGGCGACCGCCGTCGACGACGCGCGTCCGCCGGGGGCGGTCGGCTCGACGAACATGCCGATCGAGATCACCTTCACCCCGTGCGCGACGGGCGGGAGGATCATCTCGTCGACGCGCGTGGGGCGGGCGGCGAGGCCGTCGTCGTCGACGAGCCCCAGCAGCCCTGGGATCGAGAAGCCGTGCACGTCGGCGTCGACGAGGCCGACCGCGAGGCCGCGGGCGGCGAGCGCCACCGCGAGGTTCGCCGTGACGGTCGACTTGCCGACGCCGCCCTTGCCGCTCGTCACGGCGATGACGCGCGTCAGGGAACCGGGGCCGAACGGGTTGGTGCGCGCGGCCCGACCGCCTCGGAGCCGTTCGGTGAGCGCGGCGCGCTGCTCGGGGGTCATCACCGAGAGCTCGACGGCGGCGTTGCCCGCCCCCGCGGCCGACTCGGCGGCCTGCCGCACGTCGCGTTCGATCCGGTCGGAGGCGGGGCATCCGACGATCGTGAGACGGATGCCGACCTCGACCCGGCCCTCGCCCGCCTCGACGACGCGATCGACCATGTCGAGCTCGGTGATGGGCTTGCGGATCTCGGGGTCGATGACCGACGCGAGGGCGCGCAGCACGGCCTGTTCGAGGGGCGTCGCGGGGGAGGCGGGCGCGACGGTCTCGTTCGTCGCGCCGGGCTCGCCGGGGCCGCCGGGCTCAGCCGGCATGCTCGGCCTCCTCCTCGTCGCGACGGTCGAGCTCCTCGAGCATCGCGCGGAGCTCGGCGCGGATGAACTCCTTCGACGCCAGGTCCTTCACCGCGAGGCGCAGCGCCACGACCTCGCGGGCGAGGTACTCGGTGTCGGCGAGGTTGCGTTCGGCGCGCTGGCGGTCCTGCTCGATCTGCACGCGGTCGCGGTCGTCCTGCCGGTTCTGCGCGAGCAGGATGAGCGGGGCCGCGTACGACGCCTGCAGCGAGAGCACGAGGGTGAGCGCCGTGAAGCCGATCGCGATCGAGTCGAATCGCCACGGTTCGGGTGCGAAGGTGTTCCACGCCATCCAGCCGATCGCGAACACCGAGAGCCCGACGAGGAAGGCGGGCGTGCCCATGCCGCGAGCGACCCATTCGGTGAAGCGGCCGAAGCGATCGCTGTCGCCCGAGCCTCCGCGGAAGGGAGCGGTGCGGCGAATGCCCTTCGGTGTGTCGAATCGACGGTCCTCCGACTCAGCGCGTGCCATCTGCTCCCCTCCTTCCGTATGGGATCGGGATGCTTCCCGTCGTCAGCTGCGCCCGCGCGGTACTGCGCTTGGCGAGCTCGTCCTCCTCGGGGTGACTTCGCCAGTCATCGGGCAACAGGTAGTCGAGCACGTCGTCAATCGTCACCACCCCGACGAGTCGATGTTTCTCGTCGACGACCGGCACCGACACCAGGTCGTAGCTCGCGAGGATGCGGCTCACCTCGGCGGCCGAGGTGTCGGCCCGCACCGGCTCGAGGCCCTGGTCGATCAGGGTGCCGAGGCGCTCGTGGGGCGGGTACCGGAGCATCCGCTGGAAATGCACGATGCCGAGGAACCGGCCCGTGGGCGGCTCGTACGGCGGCAGCGTCACGCAGACCGCGGCGCCGAGCGCCGGAGGCAGGTCGTGGCGGCGGATGAGCGCGAGGCCCTCGGCGACCGTCGCGTCGGCCGACACGATGATCGGCTCGGTGGTCATGAGGCCGCCCGCGGTGTCGGGACCGTAGGAGAGCAGGAACCGGACGTCCTCGGCCTCTTCGGGCTCCATGAGCTCGAGGAGGTGCTCGCCGCGCTCCTCGGGGAGCTGGGCGATGAGGTCGGCGGCGTCGTCGGGCTGCATGTGGTCGAGCACGTCGGCGGCGCGGTCGTCGCCGAGGCCCGCGAGGATCACGACCTGGTCGGACTCGGGCATCTCCTCGAGCACGTCGGCGAGCCGGTCGTCGGGGAGCTCCTCGGCGACCTCCTGGCGCCGCTGCGCCGGAAGGTCGAGCAGGGTCGACGCGAGGTCGGCCGGCTTCAGCTCGGAGTAGGTCGCGATGAGCTGCTCGGCCGACTGCGCCTCACCGGTGGCGAGCTGCTCGCGCACCTCGCGCCAGGTGACGTAGGCCGACTGCCCCTTCGAGAACGGCGAGGCGCCCTTGGGCCGGCGCACGAAGAGCTGGTCGACCTCCCACTCGCCGGGCTCCTGCTCCTCGATCGCGACGTCCTCGATGGTCGCCGTGCCCGAGCCGTCGTTGAAGAGCACCTTGCGGCCGAGCATCTCGGCGATGACGCGCACCTCGCCGCCGCGCTGCTCGAAGCGGCGCAGGTTGATGAGGCCGGTCGTGATGATCTGGCCCCCGCCGATCGAGGTGACGCGCCCGATCGAGACGAACACGCGCCGCTTGCCGGGGATCTCGACGATGAGGCCGACGACGCGCGGAGGGTCGCTCTTGCGGTACACGACGAGGACGTCGCGCACCTTGCCGACCCGATCGCCGGCGGGGTCGAAGACGGCGCACCCGGCGAGTCGGGCGACGAAGACTCTCGTGGCGCTCACGCTTCCAACTTAGCCCCCGGATGCCTCGTCGCGGGCCTCATTCCGGCCCTGCCGCGTGCGGGCATGGGAGAATGGCCCGGTGAGCAACCAGACGCCGTACGGTGGCCGTGCCGGCCGCGAGTTCCCGACGCTGCCGAAGGGCGAGACGGTCGCGAGCTTTGAGAGCTACGCCGAGGCGCAGGCCGCGGTCGACCGGCTCTCGAAGGCCGAGTTCCCCGTGAAGGAGCTGGCGATCGTCGGCACCGACCTCACGAGCGTCGAGCGCATCACCGGCAAGCTCACCTGGAGCCGCGCGGCTGGGGCCGGTGCGCTGTCGGGCGCCTGGTTCGGCCTCTTCCTCGGACTGCTGTTCTTCATCTTCGCCCCGTCGGGCGCCTCGCTCGGCATCCTCGGCGCGGCGGTGCTCATCGGCGCCGGCTTCGGCATGATCTTCAGCGTCGTCTCGTATTCGGTGAACCGCCGACGTCGCGACTTCACCTCGGTCATGCAGGTGCTCGCCACCCGCTACGCGATCATCGCCGAGCCCGCGCACGTGTCGCGCGCCCGCACGGTGCTCGGCACCTCGGGCCAGGTGTTCCCGCCGGCGCCGGGGCAGGCCCCCGTCGCCGCGCCGCCCGCGCCTCCGGTGGTGCCGGCCGCCCCCGAGGCGGTTCCCGCAGAGCACGAGGGCGCCGACGAGGCATCCGCCCCCGCTGCCCCTGCCGAGGAGGCGCCCCGCGGGCTCACCTACGGCGAGGCGCAGGACGCGGCACGCCGCGCCGCCCGCGAGGCGCGGGAGGCCGAGCAGCGCGACGGTCGCGCCGCCGGCGGCGGCGACCAGGCGTAGCCGCCCGACCGAACCACTCCGGGCGATGCCCCGCGCCGTCGCTCCTGGCTGATCGCCGTGCGGACTCGCCGGAGGGACCACCCCATTCGGCGGCGTGTCGATGCGGAGGTCAGCCCGGACCGACCGACGAATCGTCGCCCGGGCGGTCGTGAGGCCCCGGCAGAATCCCAGACTCGCGATATATCGTGTCGCCATGACGAGCGGCGAGACGCACGAGCGACCGACGGGCCTCGAACGCGAGATCGAGCGGGAGATCGCCGACGGCGAGCGGGGCGACCGGCCGCTGCGGCGGTTCCTCCGAGGCATCCGCCACCGCATCGAGGGCCGGCCCGCGCTGCGCCGCGCGTACCGGGTCGCCGTCGGCGTGCTCGGCGGCATGATTGCCGTCGGCGGGCTGCTGCTCGTGCCGCTGCCCGGGCCGGGCTGGCTCGTCGTGTTCCTCGGGCTCGCGATCCTCGGCACCGAGTTCGCGTGGGCGAAGCGCCTCGCGGCGTTCACGAAGCGTCAGCTCGCCCGCTTCTGGGCATGGTGGCGGGCCCGCCGTGCGGCGCGCACGGCGGACCCGGCCGCCTGAGACGGCGGCGGCACGCGATCAGCCGCGGGCGCCCTGCACCCACGCCTCGACGGCGTCGACCGTGCGGGGGATCCGCACCGAGAGGTTCTCGGCGCCGTCGGCGGTGACGAGGATGTCGTCCTCGATGCGCACGCCGATGCCGCGGAACTCGGCCGGAACCGTGAGGTCGTCGGGCTGGAAGTACAGGCCCGGCTCGATCGTGAAGATCATGCCGGCCTCGATCACGCCGTCCATGTAGAACTCGCGCCGTGCCTGCGCGCAGTCGTGCACGTCGAGGCCGAGGTGGTGGCTCGTGCCGTGCACCATGTAGCGGCGGTGGAACTGGTTATCGGGCAGGAGCGACTCCTCCGCCGACACCGGCAGGAAGCCCCACTCGGCCGTCTTGCGGGCGATGACCGCCATCGCGGCGGCGTGCACCTCGCGGAACACGATGCCCGGCTTCACGATCGCGAACGCGGCGTCGGCCGCCTCGAGCACGGCCTCGTACACCTGCCGCTGCACGGGCGAGAAGGTGCCGTTCACCGGGAAGGTGCGGGTGATGTCGGCCGTGTAGTACGAGTCCATCTCGACGCCGGCGTCGAGCAGCACGAGGTCGCCGGGCACGACGGGGCCGTCGTTGCGGGTCCAGTGCAGGATCGTCGCGTGCGGGCCGGCCGCCGCGATCGAGCCGTAGCCGACGTCGTTGCCGTCGAGGCGGGCGCGGGTCGCGAAGACGCCCTCGATGACGCGCTCGCCGCGCACCTCGGCGGTGATGCGGGGGAGCTCGGCGAGCACCTCGCCGAAGCCGCGCTCGGTCGCGTCGATCGCGGCGCGCATCTCGGCGATCTCGTAGTCGTCCTTCACGAGGCGCAGCTCGCTCACGACGCGCGCGAGCTCGCCGTCGGGCTCGTGGTCACTGCCGACCTCGAGCGAGAACGCCGCATCCTGCGCGTTCTCGCTGAGCACGCGCTCGGCGGCGAAGCGGATGCGGGCGTGGTCGACGCGCTCGGTCACGGCGGCGTCGGCCTCGCGGATGACGAGCGTCGCGGTGTCGACGGCGTCGATCACGGCATCGAAGTCGCGGATGTCACGGGTGGCGACCGCGAGGTCGGCCGCGACGTGCGCGAGGGAGGGGCGGGGGCCGATCCAGAACTCGCCGATCGCGGCGTTGGCGTAGAACTCCTCGGAGTCGCGGCCCGCGCGCTCGCGGAAGTAGAGGGTCGCCTCGTGACCGGCGCCGCCGGTCGGCTCGAGCACGAGCAGCGCGCCCGGTTCGGAGTCGGAGCCCCAGCCCGTGAGGTGCGCGAACGCCGAGTGCGCGCGGTACGGGTAGTCGGTGTCGTTCGCACGCTGCTTCATGTCGCCCGCGGGGATGACGAGGCGCTGGCCCGGGAACGCCGCGGAGACCTTGGCGCGACGCTCGGCGGCGTTCGCGGCCTGCGGCCTGGCCTGCGGCAGCGTCTCGTCGCGCTCGGCCCAGCCGGTGCCGATGAAGTTCTTGAATCCTTCCGAGCCCGGCGTCGTCGACCGGTTCGCGTTGCGGCCGGCGTCGTCGCCGTTCGTGGTGGCCGGAGCCGCGGTCTCAGTGGTGGAGGTGTCGCTCGAGTTCGCCATGGCTCCATTCTCGCACCGCCCGATGCGAGCCGAACCGCCGCGGGCGCAACCGCGCGGGTGCCTCAGCCCGCCCGCACGAGGGTCGCCGCGATCGGGCGGTGGTCGCTGCCCGCGTCGTCGAGGCTGCCGATCACCTCGAAGCGCTCCACCGTCCAGTCGGGCGTCGCCAGAACGTGGTCGATCGGGCTGCCGAGCAGCTCTGGCGCGCTGGCCGGCCAGGTGCCGAGCGCCGCGGAACGGGCCGCGACCGCGGCATCCCGGCACCGCCCGAGGTCGCCGCCGTCGATGCCGCGACCGGCGAAGTGGTCGACCGTCGCGTTGAAGTCGCCCGCCATGATCACGTTCTCGCCCGTGCACTGCTCGGCGAGCCAGTCGAGGTCGCTGCGCCAGTTGCGCAGCTCCCAGCGGATCGGTGCGACCGCGTGCACGGCGACGATGCGCGGGCCGTCGCCCGAGACGGGGTCGGCCACGACGCTCGGCAGCGTGTTCGTGTTGCCGGGCGGCCCGGGCGCCTCGGCCGAGACCACCTCGTAGTCGCCGAGCTCGGGACTGATGAGCAGTGTCGTCGACCTGGCTTTCGCCACGTCGTCGTAGGCGAGCGTGTGCACCCACATCGGCGATCCGCCCTCGCGCATCGCGATCGCGACCTCCTCGCCGAGCGGGTCGGTCGTCTCGGGCAGCACGACGACGTCGGCACCCTCGTCGAGGGCGAGGCCCGCGATGGTGCTCGCATCGGGCACCTCGCCGAGCGTGTTCCACGCCAGCACGGTGACCGAATCGGGCGGCACGGCGCCCGTGGCATCCACGCTGCCTGCGCCGCGCATCGCGAGCACCGCGACGTTGCCGCCCGCGAAGAGCGCGAAGACGACCGCCATCGCGACCGCGAAGCTGCGCGTGCGGCGGGGGATCGCGAGGAGCGCGAAGATCGCCGCGACGACCAGGCCGCAGACTGCGGCGACCCCGCGGAGGGCGACCACATGCGCCGCGATCCACTGGTTCTGCAGGCCGAACGCCTGCGGCCAGACAAGGACGAGAGCTGCGACGGCGGTGCCGAGTACGACGACCCAGCCGAGGATGCGGGGGAGCATTCCATCCACACTAGGTGCACCGACACTGGGAACGCCCGGTGAATGCCGCGAGCCCGGCGCACGGGCCGGGCGTCGATAGCATTGGGGGATGTCAGACGCCCCCGCCGCACCAGGCGAAGCCGACCTGCACACGCACACGACCGTGTCGGACGGAACCGAGGCGCCGGCCGAACTCATGCGGCAGGCCGCCGCGGCCGGGCTCTGGGGCATCGCGCTCACCGACCACGACTCGACGAGCGGCTGGGCCGAGGCTTCGGCCGCGGTCGCCGAGACGGGCGTCGCCCTCATCCCCGGCATGGAGCTGTCGACGCGCGAGGGCTTCTCGAGCGTGCACCTGCTCGGCTACCTCATCGACCCGCTCGACGAGTCGCTGCTCGCCGAGACCGCGCGCATCCGCGAGTCCCGCATGACGCGCGCCGAGCAGATCGTGCGCCGCATCGGCCGCGACTACGACCTCAGCTGGGACGACGTGCTGGCGCAGACCGCCGAGGGCGCGACGATCGGCCGCCCGCACATCGCCGACGCGCTCGTGGCCCGCGGGCTCGTCGAGACGCGGTCGGCCGCGTTCTCCGGGATCCTGCACCCGCGGGCCGGCTACGCCCAGCCGCACTACGCGCCCGACCCGCTCACCGGCGTCCGCCTCATCCGCGAGGCCGGCGGGGTCCCGGTGCTCGCGCACCCCGGCACCCGCGGCGCCGAGCGGATCGTGCCGCCCGAGCGCCTCGCGAAGCTCGTCGATGCGGGGCTCTTCGGGCTCGAGGTCGACCACCCCGAGAACCAGGAGGCCGCGAAGCCCCGGCTGCGCGAGCTCGCCGCGCGGTTCGGGCTCGCGATCACCGGGTCGAGCGACTACCACGGCACCGGCAAGACGAATCGGCTCGGCGAGTGCCGCACGGCGCCCGACGTCGTCGCGCGCCTCCTCGCCGAGGGGCGCGGCACGGCGCCGGTGCTGCCGCCGGTTGTTCGGGCCCCGTAGGCGGCGACCCCCGGCATCGACAGGACGAGCGCGTCGGCACCTCCGTATTGCGGGGTGCTGACGCGCTCGTCCTGTCGAAGGTGTGAGCCCGGCCGGGGCGCGGCGGCCTAGGCCTGCGGCGCCACGGGGGCCGAACCGGCCGCACCGCTGCGCCCGGCTCCGCCGCGACGGCGGCGGCGGCGCGGGGCCGGCTTGCCGTCGTGGTGCTCGTGGCCCTTGCCGTCGTGGGTGCCGGTGCCCGGCTCCTTCACGGCGGGAGCCTCGACCGAGCCGTCGGCCTGTGCCGGGGTCGACTCGCCCGTGGGCTCGCCGGCGCGCGTGCGGCGGCGGTTGCGGGTGCGCGGGGAGCGCTCGCCGTCGCCCTCGCGGCGCTCGCCGTCGCCTTCGCGACGGCCGCCGCGCTCGCTGCGACCGGCGGTGCTCGAGCGCGTCGCGCTCGCCGCAGGGGCGGCCGGCTTCAGACGGCCCTTGGTGCCCGCGGGGATGTCGAGGTCGCTGAACAGGTGCGGGCTCGACGAGTAGGTCTCGGTCGGCTCGGGCTGGCCGAACTCGAGGGCGCGGTTGATGAGCGCCCACTTGTGCAGGTCGTCCCAGTCGACGAACGTGACGGCGATGCCGGTCTTGCCCGCACGGCCCGTGCGGCCCGCGCGGTGCAGGTAGGTCTTGTCGTCGTCGGGGATGGTGTGGTTGATCACGTGCGTGACGTCGTCGACGTCGATGCCGCGCGCCGCGACATCCGTGGCGATGAGCACGTCTTTCTTGCCGGCCTTGAACGCGGCCATCGCGCGCTCGCGCTGGTCCTGGTTCAGGTCGCCGTGCACGGCCGCGGCGTTGAAGCCGCGGTCGTTGAGCTCCTCGACGAGCTTGGCCGCCGCGCGCTTCGTGCGGGTGAAGATGACCGTCTTGCCGCGACCGTCGGCCTGGAGGATGCGCGCGATCACCTCGTCCTTGTCGAGCGAGTGCGCGCGGTACACGAGGTGCTTGATGTTCGCCTGCGTGAGGCCCTCGTCGGGGTCGTTCGCACGGATGTGGATCGGCTTCGACATGAAGCGGCGGGCGAGCGCCACGATCGGCCCGGGCATGGTCGCCGAGAAGAGCATGGTGTGCCGCACGGCCGGCACCTTCGAGAAGATCTTCTCGATGTCGGAGAGGAAGCCGAGGTCGAGCATCTTGTCGGCCTCGTCGAGCACGATCTCCTGCACCTCGCCGAGGTTGAGGAGACGCTGGCTCGCCAGGTCGAGGAGGCGACCGGGGGTGCCGACGACGATCTGCGCGCCCGCCTTGATCTGCTCGATCTGGCCCTCGTACGCCTTGCCGCCGTAGATCGAGACGATCTTGGTGGGACGGTTCGAGGTCGCCAGCTCGAGGTCTTCGGAGACCTGCACCGCGAGCTCGCGGGTCGGCACGACGACGAGCGCCTTCACGCCGGGAGCGGGGTCGTCGCCGAGGCGCTGGATCAGCGGGAGGCCGAACCCGAAGGTCTTGCCCGTGCCGGTCTTGGCCTGGCCGATGATGTCCTGGCCCGAGAGGGCGAGGGGGATGGTCTGCTCCTGGATGGGGAAGGCATCGACGATGCCCTTCCCGGTCAGGGCGTCGACGATGTCGGACGCGATGCCGAGGTCGGTGAAAGTGGTCACAAATCTGCCTGTCGGTCGTGCTTCGAGAATGAAGGTCGTGAGGTGCGCCTCGACTTCAACCCCGGGCGCACGGCCGCGGCTCCGATGTCCGCATGCCCTTACACCCTATCGGAGTGTGCCTGTGCGCCTCGGATAGGCTGTCCTCGTGGTGTTCTGGTCCAGCAGGCGCGGTGCGCGCCCCGAGCTTCCGCGGCTGCGACCCCGGGTCGCCCCGACGGAGGTCACCAAGGTCGACTTCACCGAGCTCGTGCCCGAGCCGGTTCCGTTCCTCGGGCAGGCCGCGTACATCCAGCTCGAGTTCTTCGAGAGCCTCTCGACCGCCGTCATCGGCGCACCGTCGATGCGCTCGAAGGAGGGACTGAGCGCCGCAGCGGGCGTCGCCCTGCGGCGGCACCACGAGCTCATCGCCGAACTGCGGCACCTCGGGGTCGAACCCGAGGCGGTCATGGTGCCGTTCGCGCCGGCGACCGATCGGCTCGGCGAGTCGACGGCCGGCGCCGACTGGCCCGAGCTGCTGCTCGGCGTGCACGTGACCTCGGGCATGCTCGACGACTACTTCTCGCGCCTCGCGGAGGGGCTGCCGACGGCGCTCCGCGCGCGGGTCCGCGGAATCCTCGGGGGCGGCGGCATCGGCGAGGTGCTCGAAGCCGAGCTGCTCGCCGCGATCGAGGCGGAGCCCGGCCTCGCCGACCGCCTCGCCCTGTGGGGTCGCAGCATCGTCGGCGACACACTGCTCATCGCCCGCTCCGCCCTTCGGGCCTCCGACTCGGCAGACCGCACCGCCGGTGAACGGGTCGAACCGGTCTTCACCGAGCTGATCGCCGACCACACGCGACGCATGGACGCGCTCGGCCTCACAGCCTGAGGCGCCGCGGCGCGCGGACGCAGCACGTCGGGCTCGCCGCCCGCGGCGGTTCGCCGACGCCGGTCAGGCGCGGCTGACGCCCGGTCGGGAGAGGCGCTCGAAGAGCGCGGCATCCGCCTTCTGACGGCCCGGCCCGATGAGGAACCCGGCTGCCGCCGATGCGAGACCGGAGGCGACGAGCGCGACGACCCAGATCCACCCGCCGTCCCACGCCCAGCCGAGCCACGTCAGCGCGACCCACACGACCGCGGCGACGGCCGCGCCGATCGACGGCACGAGCGCGACGCCGCGCATCTGGCGGTACGGGAACGCGAAGTGCGCCGCGAGGCCGAGGATGGCGCCGCCGAGCGTGACGAAGAGGAGCTCCATCGTCAGGCGACGAAACCGACGCGACGCGACTCCTCCGAGCCGATCTCGACGTAGGCGAGCGCTGCGGCGGGGACGACGAAGACGGTGCCCTTGTCGTCGGCGAGCTTCAGGAGCGGTGACTGCCCGGCGAGGGCCGCCGCGACCGCCTGCTCGACCTCTGCGGCCGACTGCGAAGTCTCGAACCCGAGTTCACGGGGGGAGTTCTGGATGCCGATGCGAACGTCCACGGTGCGCCTTTCTGCTCGTGTCTCAAACCCTACACATCGTGCCGTGCCGAGCCGTTCGCGTTCACTGTCGGCGGAACGGGTTAACGTTGCCGACATGCAGGGCACCCGAACCGTTCCAGACCTCGTCCGCAACCTCTCGGGTGGCGGTCACGCGGCGGTGTTCGGCGCTCCCGGCAGCGGCAAGACGAGCCTCGCGATCGAGCTCGTCGCCGACCGCATCGAACGCCTCGGCCACTCGAGCGACGAGGTGCTCGTCGTCTCGGCGACGCGCACCGCGGCGACCGCGCTCCGCGACGCGCTCGCCGTGCGGCTCGCCCTCACGACGCGCGGCCCGCTCGCCCGCACCGCCAACTCGATCGCCTTCCAGCTCGTGCGCGCGTACACGGGCACCTCGGTGACCCTGCTCACCGGGGCCGAGCATGACCACATCGTCGGCGAGCTCCTCGACGGCGGCATCCGCGACGGGTTCGGCCCCGAGTGGCCCGACCCGCTGACGCCCGAGGTGCGCGTGCTCCGCGGGTTCCGCACCGAGCTGCGCGACCTGCTCATGCGCGCCGTCGAGCACGGCGTCGACGCCGAGGCGCTCGCCCGGCTCGGCGAGCGCTGCGAGCGCCCCGAGTGGGTCGCGGCCGCCGACTTCCTCGCCGAGTACGACGAGGTGAAGGCCCAGCTGCGACCGAACCAGTTCGACTCAGCCGAACTCGCGGCGTTCGCGGCGGCCGTCGTGCGCCGGAGCCCCGACGACGCCGACGCCGCGGCCGCCCTCGGCCTGCTCGCACGCCTGCGGCTCATCGTCGTCGACGACGCGCAGGAGGCGACCGAGGCGACCGCGGCGCTCCTCGGGGCGTTCGCCGCGCGCGGCGTCCAGGTGATCGCGATCGGCGACCCCGACGTCGCGAGCAACGGCTTCCGCGGCGGACGCCCCGAACTGCTCGGCGCGCTCTCGAACGTGCTCGACGGCGCCCCGGTCGAGCGTCACGTGCTGCCCGTCGTGCACCGAGGCACGGCCGAGCTCCGCGCGGTCGTGCAGTCCGCGACGGCGCACATCGGTGCGGCGCTCGGCGGTGCGCATCGCGTCGCCACGGTCGCCGGGGCATCGGCGGCCGAGCGCGGGCAGGATGCCGCGGCCGAGGCCTCGGCGCTTTCCGGGCAGCCAGACTCGGCCCCCGGCGCGCGACCGCCGCTCGCCGCCGTCGTCGGCGTCGAGGCAGCTTCGCACGCGGCCGAGTGCCGTGCGGTCGCCGCCGTCCTCCGCGAACGCCACCTGCTCGACGGGGTGCCCTGGTCCGAGATGGCCGTCGTCCTGCGCTCCGGCGGCGACGTGCCCGCCTTCGAGCGCGGGCTCGCGCTCGCCGAGGTGCCGACCGCGGGCAGCGCCGCCCGCACCGCCCTGCGCGACGCCCCGGCCGCGGCGGCGCTGCTCACGGCCGCCTCGCTCGTGCTCGAGCGCGAACCGCTCACCGCCGAACTCGCGGTCTCGCTGCTCACCGGGCCGATCGGGCGGCTCGACGGGGTCGGCCTCCGACGGCTGCGGCTCGCCCTCCGCCACGAGGAGCTCGCGAACGGCGGCGACCGCACGGGCGACGAACTGCTCGTCGAGGCGCTCGGCGCCCCCGGCGGGTTCGAGTCGATCGACGCCGCGCCGGCCCGGCGTGCCGCACGCCTCGCGAAGCTGGTCGCCTCGGCCCGCGCCGAGGCCGTGCGCGGACGCACCGTCGAAGAACTGCTCTGGGCGCTGTGGGAGGGCAGCGGGCTCGCCGCCGAGTGGGGTGCGCAGGCGGCCGGCACGGGCGTGCTCGCCGATGAGGCGAATCGCTCGCTCGACGCCGCCGTGGCGCTCTTCGCCGCCGCGCAGCGCTTCGTCGAACGCGAGCCCGATGCGCCCGCCGTGCGCTTCGTCGACGAGGTGTTCGCGAGCGAGCTCCCCGAAGACTCGCTCGCGCCGCAGCGCAGCGCCGAGACGGTGCTCGTGACGACTCCGCCGGCGCTCATCGGGCGCTCGTTCGCGGTCGTCGTCGTGGCGGGCCTGCAAGACGGGGTGTGGCCGAACCTCCGACCCCGCGGCACCCTGCTGCACGCCGGACTCCTCGCGCGCACCGCCGCGGCCGTGCGGGCGGGGGCGCCGCTGCCGACGGTCGAGTCGGTGCCCGAGGCGCGCGTCGCCGTGCGCAGCGACGAACTGCGCCTGTTCGCGCTCGCGGCTTCGCGCGCCGAACGCCAGCTCGTGCTCAGCTGCACCGCGAACGACGACGAACAGCCCTCGATGCTGATGGGCTACGCGCCCGACCGACTGCGGGCGCCGCGCGGTCGACCGCTGCACCTGCGAGGTCTCGTGGGAGCGCTCCGCCGCGAGACGATCGGCTCGCCCGCGGGCGAGGCACCGGCCGCGCTCGCGCTGCTCGCCGAAGCCGGCGTGCCCGGCGCGCATCCCGACGACTGGTACGGGCTCGCGGCGCCCTCGACGATCGCGCCCCTCGTCGACCTCGTCGGCGAGCCCGACGCGGTCGTCGCCGTCTCGCCGTCGCAGATCGATCGCGTGGAGGAGTCGCCGCTCGGCTGGTTCATCGACCACGTGGCGTCGCCGCCGTCGGGCATCGCCGCGTCGATCGGCACGATCGTGCACGCCGTCGTCGAGGAGGCCGGCGCGCGCGACGACGGCGACACGAGCATCGAGACGCTGTGGGCCGGAGTCGAAGAGCGCCTGCGCGAGGTCCGATTCGAGGCCGGGTGGGTCGCCGAGCGCGAGCGACGCGGCGCGCGACGCATGGCCGAGGGCGCGGCCGGCTACCTCGCGGGCTTCGCCGACGACGGCAAGGTGCTGCTCGAGGCCGAGGGGCGCTTCACCCTCGAGCTCGGCCGGGTGCGCATCACGGGCACGATCGACCGGGTCGAGGCGTCAGCCGACGGCACGACGGTGATCGTCGACCTGAAGACCGGGCGCACCCCGCCGACGGCGGCCCAGACCGCCGCGCACCCGCAGCTCGCCGCCTACCAGCTGGCGGCGCGGGCCGGTGCGGTGCCGAACCGGGGCACGCTCGGCGGAGCGAAGCTCGTCTACCTCGCGAAGCCCGCCTCGGGCAACGCGTACACCGAACGGGCGCAGCAGCCGTTCGACGACGAGGCCGAGGCGCTCTTCCGCGAGCGACTCGAGGCGGTCGCGCAGACGATGGCCGGCGCCGCGTTCGACGGACCTGCCGAGCTCGGCTTCGGGTCGCGCTTCGGCGCCTGGCAGTATCGGGTCCACCTCGTGCCGGCGGTGTCGGCATGAGCGGCGCCGTGCTGAGCGCGCTCGAGATCGCCACCCGGCTCGGCCTGCACGCGCCGACGCCCGAGCAGCGCGCCGTCATCGAGGCCGACCCGCGCGGCCAGAGCATCGTCGTGGCCGGCGCCGGGAGCGGCAAGACCGAGACGATGGCGAACCGCGTGGTCTGGCTGCTCGCGAACGGGCACGTCGAGGTGCCCGAGGTGCTCGGGCTCACCTTCACCCGCAAGGCCGCAGGCGAACTGGCCGAGCGCGTCCGCGAGCGGGTCGCTCAGCTCGTCGACGAGGGCATCGCCGCCGTCGAGCTCGACCCGATCGAGTCGGCCGCGGTCGGCACCTACAACGCCTTCGCGAGCTCGATCTACCGCGAGCACGCGATGCTCATCGGGCGCGAGCCCGACGCCTCGGTGCTCGGGGAGGCCGCCGCCTGGCAGCTCGCGCGTTCGGTCGTCGCGGCCTCGGCCGACCCCCGGCTGGTCGAGCTCGACGCCTCGCTCGAGAAGGTCACCGGCGCCGTGCTCGGCCTCAGCCGGGCGCTCGCCGAGAACGTGGCGGAGAGCCGTGACGTGCGCGTCATGGTGCGCGACTTCCTGCAGATGGAGGGGCTCCCGATCGAGGCGCCGCGCAAGCGCACCGACTTCGCCTCCTTCGTCGATGCGCTCGGCGTGGTCGGCGCGTTGCCGCCCCTCCTCGAGCTCGCCGACGCGTACGCGACGATCAAGCAGCAGCGCGGCTTCGTCGAGTTCTCCGACCAGGTCTCGCTCGCGCTCGCGATCTGCGAGCGGCACCCCGAGGTCGTCGCCGCGCACCGCGAGCGCTACCGCACGGTCCTCCTCGACGAGTACCAGGACACGAGCGTCGTGCAGACGCGCCTGCTGTCGGTGCTGTTCGGCGGCCACGCGGTGATGGCAGTCGGCGACCCCGACCAGTCGATCTACGGCTGGCGCGGGGCGAGCGCCGCGAACCTCGCGCGCTTCGGGCGCGACTTCGCCACGGGCGGCGAAGCGGCGGTGTACGACCTGTCGACGAGCTGGCGCAACCCGCGCATCGTGCTCGACGCCGCGAACGCGCTCATCGCGCCGCTCGACGCCGGCATCCCGAAGGCGCCGCTCAGTGCGTCGCCGTTCGCCGGGCCGGGCCGCCTCGACGTGAGCTGGAGCGAGACCATCGACGACGAGGCGGCGAGGGTCGCCGAATGGTTCGCCCGGCGACTCGGCCGCGGCGGCGAGGGGGCGAGCGGGGCGCTGCTCTGCCGCACCTTCGCCAACGTCGACGTCTTCACCGAGGCGCTGCGCGCAAGGGGAGTGCCGGTGCACGTGCTCGGCATGGCGGGGCTGCTCGACCAGCCGGTCATCGCCGACCTCGTCTGCGTCCTCCGCGTGGTGCACGACCCCTCGGCGGGGTCGGAGCTCGTGCGGGTGCTCGGCGGCGCGCGCTGGCGCATCGGCCCGGCCGATCTCGACGCCCTGCGCTCGCTCGCGAAGTGGCTCGCCGACCGCGACCTCGCGAGCCGGCGCCTGGCCGACGAGGTGCGGCGGGGCCTGCGCACCTCGATCGCGGTCGACGAGTCGCCGTCGATCGTCGACGCCCTCGACTTCCTCCTCACCGCCCCCGACGAGCACTCCGCGCTCCGCGGCTTCAGTGAGACGGGGCTCGCGCGCATGCGCCGCGCGGGCGCCCAGTTGCAGGCGCTCCGGCGGCGAGCCGGCCTCGGGCTCATCGACTTCGTGAGCCTCGTGCAGCAGGAGCTGCTGCTCGACCTCGAGGTCGCGGCGAACGCCGCACAACCGCTCGGCGCGCCGAGCCTCGAGGCGTTCGACGAACTGCTCGTCGGATTCGTCGAGATGAGCGAGCAGCCGACGCTCGGGGCGTTCCTCACCTGGCTCACCGAGGCCGAGCAGCGCGACCGGCTCTCGCCCCGTCAGGACGAACCCGAACCGGGCGCGGTGCAGGTGCTGTCGATCCACGGCTCGAAGGGGCTCGAGTGGGACGTCGTGGCGATTCCGCGCATGGTCGACGCGGAGGTGCCGTCGAAGCCACGCTCGACGAAAGGGTGGCTCTCGTTCGGCGAGCTGCCCAACGAGTTCAAGGGCGACGCCGACGAGCTCCCCGAACTGCAGTGGCGGGGCGTGCAGAGCCAGGCCGAGTTCGATGCTGCGGTCTCGGCTTTCGCCGACGAGAACCGCGAGCGCCACGCTGAGGAGGAGCGCCGGCTCGCCTACGTGGCGTTGACGAGGGCGCGCACCGAGCTCCTGCTCAGCGGCTCGTGGTGGTCGACCCAGAAGGCGCCGCGGCAGCCGAGCCCGTTCCTCCGCGAGCTCGTGCAGGCGGGCGTCGTGTCGATCGACGTCCTGCCGGGTGCGCCCGAGCACGACGAGAACCCGCGCACCGGCACCGCCGAACGCGTCAGCTGGCCGCTCGATCCGCTCGGTCACCGGCGCGCAGCGGTGGAGGCCGCGGCCGACGCCGTGCGCGCCGCCGCACTGCGGCCGAGCGGCGCGGGCATCGGTCCGCGCCTGTCCGACGAGCTCCGACTGCTGCTCGAGGAGCGCCGCCGCCGTCACGAGCCGGCCGAGGCGCCCGAGATCCCGGTGCGCGTGCCCGCGTCGCGGTTCAAGGACTACGTCGACGATCCGCTCGCGGTCGCCGCGGCGCTCCGGCGCCCGATGCCCCAGCGTCCGTTCCGGGCGACGCGCATCGGCACGCTCTTCCACGAGTGGGTCGAGCAGCGTTCGCTCGACCCGGCCGACGCCTTCGACGGACTCGACGGACTCGCCCCGATCGGCGCCGCCGACGGCCTCGACGGGATCGATGGACTCGACGGAATCCACGACCTCGACGGACAGCTCGATGCCGACGGGTTCGACTCCGACGACGCGGTCGCCGTCGACCCGGCGAACGGCGACGTCGCACCCGAACGCCTGCGCGCGCTGCAGGCGACCTTCGCCGCCTCGGAGTGGGGCGACCGCCGGCCCGCCGCCGTCGAACTCGAGCTCCACCTGCCGATCGGCGGCAACGTGTTCGTCTGCAAGCTCGACGCCGTCTACGACATCGCCCCCGAGTCGGAGCTCGGCGCCCGAGGCATCCGGGTGCAGGTCGTCGACTGGAAGACGGGCAAGGCGCCGCGCGACGCGCGCGACCTCGAGCTCAAGCAGACCCAGCTCGCCCTCTACCGACTCGCGTACGCGAGCTGGGCCGGTGTCGACCCGGCCGTCGTCGACGCCGTCTTCTACTTCGTCGAGGACGATCGGGTGATCAGGCCCGACCGGATCTACGACGAGGCGGAGTTGCGTCGGGCCTGGTCGTCGGTGACGTCGCCCGAGCGCACGCCGGTCGAGCCGTCGTCGCCGCGGAGGTGATCGCCGGGCGCCCTGCCCGAGTCGTCGTCGGGTGCGGCGTCGCCCCAGTCGCTGAGGTCGAGCGGGATGGGCGCCGTGGCATCCATCGGGGGCGCGTCGTTCAAACGGGCCTCGTGCCGATCGAGCTCCGAGAAGTCGTAGCTGTCGGTGAGCATGACGCCGCCGCGCTCGGCGGGAAGCCGGTCGAGCGGGGTCTCGTCGAGCAGCCGCTCGACCTCGCCGACGGCGAGGATCGGCCCCGTCTCGGGCGACAGCGACTCGCTCGAATGATCGTGCACGCTCTCGACGAGCCCGTCGAGGAGGCCGACGGCGTCCTCGACGATGGCGTCGTCGCGCTCGTCGATGCCGTGCAGCAGCCACCGCGCGAGTTCGAGCTCGCCGTAGAGCAGGGCGCGCTGCGGAAGGTGTGCGTCGGCGCCGCCCTCGCGCGCGGCGATGTACGCGCCGAGCGCGCGCTCGGCCGCGGCGCCGCGGGAGGTCAGCAGCCAATGCAGGTCGCGAGCGGGGTCGCCCTCGGCGAGGCCCGACCAGCCGAGCACCCCGGTCACGGTCTCGCCGTCGTTCAGGATCGAGTCGGCCGTGAGGGTGCCGTGCACGACGGTCGGGCGGAAGCGCCAGAGCGTGTCGTCGTCGGTGGCCTCCTCCCAGCGCCGCAGGAGCGCGGCGGGCAGGCGACCGGTGTCGGCGGCCCGGCCGATGAGGGTGACGACCGATTCGCGGGTCTCCGTGGCATCCTGCCGGGCGAGGCCGGCGTCGCCGACGAACCCGGCGGGCAGCGAGTGGATCGCGGCGATCGCGAGCCCGACCGATTCGGCGAGCCGCTCGTGCGCGGTCAGCTCGTCGGCGGTCGAGACGACCCCGGGGATGAACTCGGTGACCACCGCGCGCGTGCCGTCGATGGGCGCCTGGCCGATGAACGACGGCACGGCGAAGTCGAGGCGGCTGCGAATGCCCGGCGTCAGGGCGCGCAGCGCCACGAGGTCGGCCGACTGCTCGGATTCGGCGGCCTGCGATCGCGGGACCCTGATGATGAGGTGGCGATCGTCGGTGGTGCGGAACTCGACGGCGTCGAAGGCCCCGTGGCTGCGCCGCGTGTGCGCCCGGGCGGCGCTGACCTCGAGTCCGGGCACCGCCGCCGTGGCCAACGCGGCTAGAGTGAGAGGGGGTCTGGCCATGGCATTCAGCTTAAGCAGGCATCTCCCGGCGACGGGCGACCGCCACACCTTCCCGCCGACTCCGCATCCATCAGCGAGAGGGGCGCAGTGAACGACGAGGGCCCGACTCCACCGTTCGCGCGGGCCGTGATCGATCGCGACGCCGAGCGGCGCGCCGATCCGGTGATCTTCGACGCGTTCGACGCCGACCCGGCATCGCGGGTGCTGCTCGTGCACGGCGACCGCGCGCTCATGGCCGAGCAGGTCGACGGCTCGGCACCGGCCCTCGGGCTCCGCCACCCGGCCGACGCGCCCGCGGGGATGCTGCGCGCCTACCTCGGGCGCGGTGACGACCCTGCCTTCACCTACGAACTGCGCGTGGTCGACGACGAGACCGCCGCGGCCGTCGAGCCCGAGGCGGCGCGGTGGGTCGGACTCCGCGCCGCGGCGACCCGGCTCGACGAGCTCCACACCGGGCTCTTCGTCGAGGCGCTCGCACTCGCGAACTGGCACGCCGCCCACGGCTTCTGCCCACGGTGCGGCGCGACGACGACGCCCGTGCAGGCCGGGTGGGCCCGGCGCTGCGATCAGGATGCCGCGATGCTGTTCCCGCGCACCGACCCGGCCGTGATCGTGGTCGTCACCGACGACGACGACCGGCTGCTGCTCGGATCGAACGCCCTGTGGGAGCAGCGGCGCTTCTCGCTGCTCGCGGGGTTCGTCGAACCGGGCGAGTCCCTCGAGGACGCGGTCGTGCGCGAGATTCACGAGGAGGCGGGACTCGCCGTCGACCGGGTCGAGTACCGGGGATCGCAGCCGTGGCCGTTCCCGGCGAGCCTCATGCTCGGATTCCATGCGCGGCTCGCACCCGGGGTCGACCCCGCGACCGCGAGGCCCGACGGCGAGGAGATCCTCGAACTGCGCTGGTTCAGCCGCGAGGAGCTGGCCGAGTCGTGGGGCGGCGTGACGCTGCCGGGCGAGACCTCGATCGCCCGCTGGCTCATCGAAGGCTGGTACGGGGGGCCCGTCGTGGCGCCCGATCGCTCGCCCGCATGGTCGGGCTCGTGACGGGCGCCGAGACGAGCGCGCAGGTCGCCGCCGACCCCGGCGTCACGACGGGCGACCCGCTCCTCGACGGGCTCGACGCCGAGCAGCGCGTCGTCGCCGAGGCGCTGCACGGGCCGGTCTGCGTGCTCGCGGGTGCGGGCACCGGAAAGACCCGCGCGATCACGCACCGCATCGCGTACGGCGTGGCCTCGGGCGCGTACGACCCGGCACGCGTGATGGCGCTCACGTTCACCTCGCGCGCCGCCGCGGAGCTCCGCGCGCGGCTCGGCGCGCTCGGGGCGGGGGCCGTTCGGGCCCGCACGTTCCACGCGGCGGCGCTCGCGCAGCTCAACCACTTCTGGCCGATCGTCGTCGGCGGTCCGGCGCCGCGTGTGCTCGACTACAAGGGCCGGCTGCTCGGTCAGGCCGCCGAGCGGGTGAAGCTCAAGGTCGACGTGGCGACGCTGCGCGACGTCGCGGCCGAGATCGAGTGGCGCAAGGTGAGCGTCAAGGGGCCCGAGTCGTACGCGGCGCGGCTCGCGATGCGCGGTGCGCCCGGGCGGCTCACGGCGGAGCAGTTCCTCGAGCTCGTCGAGTCGTACGAGCATGTGAAGGACGAGCGGCGCATGCTCGACTTCGAGGACGTGCTCCTCGCCACCGCGGGCATGATCGAGTCCGAGCCATCCGTCGCGATGCAGGTGCGCGAGAGCTACCGCCACTTCATCGTCGACGAGTACCAGGATGTCTCGCCTGCGCAGCAGCAGCTGCTCGAACTCTGGCTCGGCGACCGCAGCGAGCTCTGCGTCGTCGGCGACGCGAGCCAGACCATCTACTCCTTCGCCGGGGCGAACTCGAGCTACCTGCTCGGATTCGAGCGGCGCTACGCCGAGGCGACGGTCGTGCGACTCGAACGCAACTACCGTTCGACGGGGCAGATCGTCGACACCGCGAACCGGCTCATGCGCGGCCGCGAGGGCGCGCTGCGCCTCGTCTCGGCGATGCCCGGCGACCGGGCGCCCGAGCCGGCGCTCACGGAGTACGCCTCCGACCTCGCCGAGGCCCGGGGCGTGGCGACCCGCATCCGGGATCGCATCGACGCGGGCGTCGCGCCCGAGGACATCGCGGTGCTGATGCGCGTGAACTCGCAGTCGGCGATCCTCGAGCGTGCGCTCGACGAGGTGGGCGTGGGTTCGCGGGTGCGCGGCGCCGCCCGCTTCTTCGACCAGCCCGAGGTGCGCGAGGCGGTGCACGCCCTGCGGGCCGCGGCGCTCACGATCTCCGGCGAGCCGCTGTTCAAGTCGGTGAGCGACGTACTGCGCTCGCTCGGCTGGAGCGTGCAGGCGCCCGAGGGGCCGGGGGCGGTGCGCAACCGCTGGGAGTCGCTCAACGCGATCGCGCGCCTCGTCGACGACGCTCCCGAGGGCACGAGCTTCCGGCAGTTCGCCGACGATCTGCGGGCGCGAGCCGAGGCGCAGCACGAGCCCGCGCTCGCGGTGGTGACGCTCGCGACCCTGCACTCGGCGAAGGGCCTCGAGTGGGACGAGGTCTTCCTCGTCGGCCTCACCGAGGGCATGCTGCCGATCAGCTACGCGAAGGGCTTCGACGCCATCGACGAGGAGCGCCGCCTGCTGTACGTCGGACTCACGCGGGCACGGCATCGCCTCGAGCTGAGCTGGTCGCGCCTGGGCGACGGGCAGCGCGGAGAGCGGGAGCCGTCGCGCTTCCTCCAGGAGCTCGACAACCGCACTCGGGGTGCGGCCGGTGGCTCGCCGTCTGCGAGCCGCCAGCGGTCGCGAGGCTGAGGCTCCGCCCCGCGAGGGGCGTCTCGCCGAAGCGCAGCCGGTCGTCGACAGCGGCGGCCGCGGCCGTCGCGGCATCGACGAGGGCGCGGATGCCGCGTGCCGCGGGCGGTGCCTGGCGCCCGGCGAGCTGCGCGGCGATGACGGGCCACGCCGGGTCCCGGTCGCGGCGGGCCAGTTCGAGGCAGCGGAGGCACGGGCCGAGACCGGGTTCGACGAGCGGGCCGATGCGCCAGCCCGACTCGTCGTCGACGACCGCGAGGTGCGGCACGTCGGCGCGCAGCCAGGGCAGGTGACGGGCCGGAGGGATCACCCAGTGCGCCGCGATCACGACGAGGCCGGGGGCGGGCGTCGCGCCCGTCTCGACCGCGTCGACGGCGACGACCCGGTGCCCGAGCTCGACGAGGCGCCGTTCGAGGAGGGCGCCGAACGTCCCGTCGGTGTCGAGCAGCACCGGGGGCCGGTCGTCGAGAGCCGCCCCCGCCTCGGCGTCGGTCTCGGGCTCGAGCACCGGGCCGAGCTTCGCGAGCAGTCGTTCGATCTCGGCGGGCGTGCCGCCCAATCCGCGGCCGATCGTGCGGAGGGTCCCGAGACTCGCGCCGTGCCGCAGCGCGGTGAGGAGCCCGGTCTCGAGCGGACCGGGGTCGCGGATGACGACGCGCGGCACCTCGCCGCCGAGCTGCAACTCGCTGGGCGAACGCCAGACGAGGGGGAGTGCCGGATCGATGCGCGGTGACATGCCGTGAGCATCGCGCACTGCGGCGCCCGGCGTCGGAATCCCTCCACAGGGTCCCGACCCGTCGCGCCTGTGGGCGCCACTTCGGTGCCGTCCGCACCAGAAGTACCGGCGCAGACCGTGGCGAAATGGCGCGCCACCGGATGTCGGCGCGCCGACGGGCCAGCGCGCAGCGCGCCGCGCGGGCGTCAGCTCGTCGGGGTCTCGCCGTCCTCGCCGGGGCCCGCCGGCGTCTCGCCGCGCAGCAGCTGCTCGAGCGCCTGGTCGAACTCGTCGTCGGCCTCGGTCTCGGCCGTGTCGGTGCCGGTCAGGCGGGCGATGAGTGCGCTCGGGTCGTCGAGGTCGGCCGAGGTCGGCAGCAGGTCGGGGTGCGCCCAGAGCGCGTCGCGCGCCTCGACGCCGACGGCCTCGGTCACTGCGCTCCACATCGCCGCCGCCTCGCGGAGACGGCGCGGGCGGAGCTCGAGTCCGACGAGCGTGGCGAACGCCGACTCGGCCGGTCCGCCGGAGGCGCGACGGCGTCGGATCGACTCGGCGATCGCATCGGTGCGCGGCAGCCGGCCCGTGGCATCCGCCGTGACCTGGTCGACCCAGCCCTCGACGAGCGCGAGCATCGTCTCGAGCCGGCCGAGC
The DNA here is from genome assembly GCF_042884595.1 of Agromyces sp. NPDC058126. Classification (NCBI taxonomy): domain Bacteria; kingdom Bacillati; phylum Actinomycetota; class Actinomycetes; order Micrococcales; family Microbacteriaceae; genus Agromyces; species Agromyces sp. NPDC058126. The sequence goes on from NZ_JBHVTS010000005.1 coordinate 244,578, forward strand.
GCCGCCTGCTGGGCCTCGCTCTTCGGCCGGATCAGCGTGCCGCCGACGACCGCCTGGCGGAGCTCGTCGGTGTTCGACGGGTCGAATCCCTCGGCGAGCTCTTCGAGGCGCTCGGTGTCGATGTCGATGCCGCGCGCGAACGCGGTGATCGCGGTGATGAGGTGGAGTCGCAGCCACCGCGCGTGGCGGAAGAGGCGGGCGTGGGCGAGCTCGCGCACGGCGAGGTAGAGCTCGACCTGGTCGGCCGGGATGTCGAGGCCCTCGCCGAACACCGCGGCGTTCTGCGGGAGGATCGCCGCGCGCGAGTCGTCGAGGAGGGGGATGCCGATGTCGCCGCCCGAGACGACCTCGGTCGAGAGCTGGCCGACGACCTGCCCGAGCTGCATCGCGAAGAGCGCGCCGCCGATGCCGCGGAGCATCTTGCTCGCGTTCTCGATCATGCCGCGCATCTCTTCGGGAGCCTGCTCGAGCATCACGCGGGTGAGCGCGTCGGAGATCGAGAGGGCGACGGGCTCGGCGAGCTGGGTCCAGATGGGCATGGTCGCCGCGACCCACGCGCGCCGGGTGATCACCTCGGGCGTCTGCGGCGGGGCGGAGAAATCGACGGCCTCGTCGAGCCAGAGCGACGCGACCTGGAAGGCCTGGTCGAACCGGGCCCGGTCGGCGTCGGAGATCTGCGTCTGGCCGGTCGCCGCGCGCTCCTCGCCCTGGCGGGTCGCGACGCTCCAGTCGATGCCGTCGCCGCTGCGGTTCATCGCCTGCTGCAACTGGCCGAACAGCGCGGCGACGCTCGCCGGGTCGTTCGGCAGGCCCGCGGCGCCCGCGAGGCTCGACGGGTCGATGCCACCGGCACCCGACAGCAGTTCGCGCAGCATGTCGCGGAACTCGTCCTCGGGGTTCCGGTCGCCGGGTTCGCCCTGTTGATCGGCCACGTGCGCCACCTCCAGCTCTCGTCTCTTCAACCGTAACGCGGGCATCCGGCGTCGCGTCTGGGAAATGGCCTAGGCTTGCAATCCGGGTGTCCGCCCTTCGCGAACAGCGCCGGCTCGGCCCGCCCCACCACCCCGGCCCGTCGCCGCGTACGACCGGCCCCTCGTCGCGAACGCCGCGAAAGGACTGCCCGATGGCCCTCTTCACCGATGACTCGCCGGCGCCCGCCGATCGGGGTCGGCGCTCGCGGCGCGAGCGCATCGGATGGACCGCCGTCATCGTCGCCACGGTCATCGCGATCGTGTTCGGCCTGCTGCCTTCGCCGTACGTGATCGAGCAGCCGGGCCCCGTCTACGACACCCTCGGCGTCGCCGAGAACGCCGACGGCGACGAGGTGCCGCTGATCGAGATCCCCGACGAGACGACGTACCCGACCGAGGGCGAGCTCAACCTGCTCACGGTCTCGGTCGTCGGGCGGCCCGGCAACACGCCGAACTGGCTCGAGGTGCTCTGGGCGTGGGGCGACCCCACCCGCACCGTCATGCCGATGGAGGCCGTCTTCCCGCCCGGCGTCAGCAACGAGGACCGCGACGCGCAGAACGAGGCGGCGATGGTCGACTCGCAGCAGGACGCGATCGCCGCGGCCCTCGTCGAGCTCGGCTACGAGTTCCCGCGCGAGGTGACGATCGTGGGCCTGCTCGAGGGCTCGCCCGCCGACGGCGTGCTCGAGGAGGGCGACGTCGTCGTCTCGCTCGACGGCACGCCGGTGAACTCGATCGGCGAGCTGCAGGCGGCGGTCCGCGAGCACGGCACGGATGCCCCGGCGTCGATCGAGATCGAACGCGACGGCGTGCGCGAGACCGTCGAGGTCACGCCGGTCGACCGCGACGGCACGGCCGTGCTCGGCGTCGGCGTGCGCATGCACTACGAGTTCCCGATCGACGTCGAACTGCAGCTCGACAACGTCGGCGGCCCGAGCGCCGGCATGATGTTCGCGCTCGGCATCGTCGACGAGCTCACCCCCGGCGCGATGACCGGCGGTGAGATCGTCGCGGGCACCGGCACGATCGACTCGGCGGGCGCCGTGGGGGCGATCGGCGGCATCCGCCAGAAGCTCTGGGGCGCCGACGGCGCCGACGCCGACTGGTTCCTCGCGCCCGAGTCGAACTGCGACGAGGTCGTCGGCAACGTGCCCGACGGCATGACCGTGTTCGCCGTGTCGACGCTCGACCAGGCGCGCACGATCGTCGAGGACCTCGGCGACGGCGAGCTGACGGGGACCTACCCGTCGTGCGACGCCTCCTGACCAGCAGATTCCAAGCATCGCGACTCTAGGATGGAGTCTCGATCCCATCCCGACCGAACATGAGGCCGAGAGTGTCAGCACAGCCGCAAGAACCGAGGGTCCCGCGTCGTCGTGCCCCGATCGCGATCACGATCGGGGTGGTGGCCGTCCTCGTCATCGCGTTCTTCGTGTTCGCGGGCCTCTACACCGACGTGCTCTGGTTCCAGCAACTCGGATTCCTCTCGGTGCTGACCACCGAGTGGATCGCGCGGGTCTCGCTGTTCCTCATCGGGTTCTTCGCGATGGCGCTGCCGATCTGGGGTTCGATCCAGATCGCCTACCGCACGCGCCCGGTCTACGCGAAGCTCAACTCCCAGCTCGACCGCTACCAGGAGGTGTTCGAGCCCCTCCGCCGGCTCGCGATGTACGGCATCCCCGTGGTGCTCGGCGTCTTCGCCGGCGTCTCGGCGTCGAGCCGCTGGGAGGTCACGCTCGCGTGGCTGAACCGCACCCCGTTCGGCCAGACCGACCCGCAGTTCGGCTTCGACGTCGGCTTCTTCGTGTTCGAGCTGCCCTTCTACCGCAGCATCGTCGGCTTCGCCTCGGCGGTCGTGCTGCTCTCGGTCCTCCTCGTCGTCGCGACGAACTACCTGTACGGCGCGATCCGCGTGAGCGGCCGCGAGGTCGTCATCTCGAAGTCGGCGCGCATCCAGATCGCCGTGACCGCGGGCCTCTACCTGCTGCTGCAGGGCATCAGCATCTGGCTCGACCAGTACGCGACGGTCACCGAGAACAGCTCGCTCATCACCGGTGCCGCCTACACCGACGTGTACGCCACGATCCCAGGCCGCGGCATCCTCGCCGGCATCGCCGTCGTCGTCGCGATCCTCTTCTTCGTGACCGCCGTGATGGGCCGCTGGCGGCTGCCGCTCGTCGGCACGGCGCTCCTCATCGTGACGAGCCTGCTCATCGGCACGCTCTACCCGTGGGTGGTGCAGCGCTTCCAGGTCGACCCGAACGCGAAGTCGCTCGAGGCGCCCTTCATCCAGCGCAACATCGACCTCACGCGCGACGCGTACGGCGTCGCCGACGTCGAGGAGATCCCCTTCGAGGCGACGACCGACGCCGAACCCGGCGCGCTCCGCTCCGACGCCGAGACGACCGCGAACATCCGCCTGATGGACCCGCTCGTGATCTCGCCCGCGTTCTCGCAGCTCGAGCAGTTCCGGCAGTACTACCAGTTCCCGAAGCAGCTCGACGTCGACCGCTACGAGGTCGACGGCACCACGCAGGACACGGTGGTCGCGGTGCGCGACGTCAAGCTCTCGGGCCTCGGCGACGCCGAGACCTGGTTCAACTCGCACCTCGTCTACACCCACGGCTACGGCCTCGTCGCCGCGGCGGGCAACCAGCGCTCGGTCGACGGGCAGCCCGTCTTCCTCGAGTCGGGCATCCCGCAGGCGGGCTCGCTCGGCGAGTTCGAGCCGCGCGTGTACTTCGGCGAGAGCTCGCCGCAGTACTCGATCGTCGGCGCCCCGAAGGACAGCGAGCCCATCGAGCTCGACTACCCGGCCGGCAGCGACAACGAGGAGCAGACGCAGACCACCTTCTCGGGCGACGGCGGGCCGAAGCTCGACAACATCTTCACGAAGCTCGTCTACGCGCTGAAATTCCAGTCCGAGCAGATCTTCCTCTCCGACCAGGTGACCGACGACTCGCAGATCCTCTACGACCGCGACCCGGTCCAGCGCGTGCAGAAGGTCGCCCCGTACCTGACGCTCGACTCCGAGACCTACCCGTCGATCGTCGGCGACCGTCTCGTCTGGATCGTCGACGGCTACACGCTCTCCGACCAGTACCCGTACTCGAACAAGGTCAGCATGAGCGAGGCGATCGCCGACAGCGAGGGGCTCGCGCCCGCGCTCGCGTTCGACGAGATCAACTACATCCGCAACTCGGTGAAGGCCACGGTCGACGCCTACGACGGCACGGTGACGCTCTACGCGTGGGACGACGAGGACCCGATCCTCCAGACCTGGCAGAAGATCTTCCCGTCGACGATCGAGCCGATGAGCAAGATGTCGGGCGAGCTCATGAGCCACGTGCGCTACCCCTCCGACCTGTTCAAGGTGCAGCGCGCCGTGCTCGGCCGCTACCACGTGACCGAGGCGAGCCCGTTCTACTCGCGCGAAGACGCGTGGACGACCCCGAAGGACCCGACGGCGGGCGCGAACACGACGCTCCTCCAGCCGCCGTACTACCTGACGATGCAGATGCCCGGGCAGGACGCGCCCGCGTACTCGCTGTACTCGACGTTCATCCCCGAGGCGCGAGGCGACCAGAGCCGCAACGTCCTGCGCGGCTACCTCGCCGTCGACTCCGACGCCGGGGCCACCGACGGCGAACGGTCCGACGGGTACGGCAAGCTCAGGCTGCTCACCCTTCCCGAGGACGACAACGTGCCCGGTCCCGGCCAGGTGCAGGCGAAGTTCAACTCCGATCCGAGCGTCTCGCAGTCGCTCAACCTGCTGAAGCAGGGCCAGTCCGACGTCATCAACGGCAACCTGCTCACCGTCCCGGTCGGCGGCGGCCTCCTCTATGTGCAACCGGTCTACGTGAAGTCGACGGGTGACACGAGCTACCCGCTGCTGCAGAAGGTGCTCGTCGCCTTCGGCGACCAGATCGCCTTCCAGGACACGCTCGACCAGGCGCTCGACGTGCTCTTCGGCGGCGACTCGGGTGCGTCGGCGGGCGACAACGAGGTGGAGCCGGGCACGACCCCGACGCCCGAGGAGGGCGACGGCGGTTCGCCGACCTCGCCCGAGACGCCGAGCGACGAGATGCAGGCCCTGCTCAACCAGGCCGCCCAGGCCCTGAAGGACAAGCAGGCCGCACTCGCCGAGGGCGACTGGGTGGCCTACGGCGCCGCCGATGCGAAGCTCGCCGACACGATCTCGAAGATGATCGCGCTCACCAACGACACCGAGGGCGGTACGGGCGGCACCGACGAGTCCGGCGGCGAATGAGCGTCGACCTGCGTGACGGCGACTGGCTCGACGACAACCGCGCCGGTTGGGACGAGCGCGTCGGCGTGCACCTCGCGAGCACGTTCTACGACCAGGCGCCGCTGCGTGCGGGCGGGGGAGTGCTCGACCCGATCTCGCGCGCCGGCGTCGAACGCCTCTACCCCGACGGGCTCGAGGGCGTGCGCGTGCTGCACCTGCAGTGCCATTTCGGCTCCGACTCGCTCTCGCTCGTGAACCGCGGGGCGAGCGTGATCGGCATCGACTTCTCGCCCGCGGCCGTGGCCGAGGCGCGGCGCATGGCCGCAGAGATCGGGGTCGCCGATCGCGCCCGCTTCATCGAGGCGAACGTGTACGACGCCCGGCACATGCTGCCCGAGCCCGAGTCGTTCGACCTCGTGTTCGTGACGTGGGGCACCATCAACTGGCTGCCCGACATCGCCGAGTGGGCGCGGATCGTCGCCTGGTACCTGAAGCCCGGCGGTCGCCTCTACTTCGCGGAGGGGCATCCGACCGCGATGGTCTTCGACGGCGACGACGGACCCGACGGCCTGCCGTCGATCCGCTACGCGTACCAGAGCGAGAAGCCCGAGGTCCTCGACGATCCCGGCGACTACGCCGACCCCGAGGCGCGCCTCGAGAACGCCCGCACCTGGGAGTGGGCGCACCCGATCGACGAGGTGCTCGGCGCGCTCCGCGACGCGGGGCTCGAGCTCGAGACGTTCACCGAGCACTACTCGGTGCCGTGGAAGGTGTTCCCCGCCACGGTCGAGCTCGGCGAGGGCATGTACGGCTGGCCGGCCGAGCGCTGGCTGCCGCTGTCGTACGAGCTCGTCGCGCGCACCCCGTCGGCCGGGTAGCGGCGCGTTCGAGACCACGAACCCGAAACGGCACGGATGCCTCGGAGCGAGTCCGCTCCGAGGCATCCGTCGTTCTCGCGGCAGGTCAGCCGAGCGGGCCCTCGTCGGCGGCGCGCAGCGTGTCGCCGAGGGTCGAGCCGAGCTCGTTGCGGTAGTCGCCCGAGAGGTCCCACCACATCGCGCCGCCGAAGCCCTGCGAGGCGAGCCACTCGGCCTTCTGCTTCACCGACTTCGGGTCGTCGAGGCTCCACCACTGACCGGTCACGGCGTCGTAGCGCCACGATGCGCCGATCGCGGGGTCGTAGTAGCCCGTGCCGATCGAGCGGATCTCGTAGTAGGGCTTCGTGCCGATCGACGTCACGGCGGGGTCGGGCGTCCAGCCGGCGCGGTCGCCGACGGTGACGTTCGTCCAGCCCTGGCCGTAGGCGGGGATGCCGATGTTCAGCTGGTCGGGCCGGGCTCCGGCGGCGGTGTAGAGGCCGACGGCGTTGTCGAGCGCGAGGCCCCAGTTGTTGGTGCCGTCGGGGTGGAGGTTGCCCTGGTGGCCGGTGTTGCCGGTCCATCCGCCGGCGTAGTCGTAGCCCTGGATGTTCAGGAAGTCGACGACCTCGAACAGGCGCGGGTCGGTCCATCCGCCGGCGTTCGTGTTCCACCCGCCGGCGGGCGCGAATGCCGTGAGCAGGTAGTCCTCACCGGTCTCGGCGCCGTACTCGTCGAGCTGGCGGCGGAACTCCTCCATCAGCGCGAGGAAGTTCTCGCGGTCGGCGGGGGAGGCGTTGGCGGTCTCCCCGCCGTTGACCGGCCACTCCCAGTCGACGTCGATGCCGTCGAAGATGCCGGCGGCGACCCCCTCGCCGCCGAGTCCGCCGACCTTCGGCAGGTTGCCCTTGAGGTAGATGTCGAGGCACGAGGTGACGAGCTTCTCGCGGCTCTCGGCGGTCGCCGCGGCGGCCGAGAAGTGGTCGGACCAGGTCCAGCCGCCGAGCGAGACGAGCACCTTGGTGTCGGGGCTCACCTGCTTGAGCTTCTTCAGCTGGTTGAAGTTGCCGGCGAGGCGCTGGTGCTTGTTCTTCTGGTCGCGCTTGCCGTCGACCGAGTCCTGCGGTGAGACGAGGCGGAGGTAGTCGTTGTACGCGTCGCCCTCACCCGGCACGTCGGTGATCTCGCAGACGAGGTTCTCGGTGACGTTGCCGAAGGCGTAGTTGATGTGCGTGACGTCTTCGATGGCACCGTTCTTCAGCAGGTCGGCGATCTGGAAGTCGCGCGTGATCGGGGTGTCGGCCATCAGGTAGCCGACGCTGCGGTAGCCGTTGATCTCGCTCGGCCCCTCGGGCTGATGGTGCGGATGGGCGGCGGCGGGCGCGGTCGCGGCGGTGGCGATGAGCGCGGTGGCGGCGACGGCGACGGCCGCCCCGCGGAGCAGGGGGAGTGGTGACATGGAATCCTCATCGATCGTGGTCCCGGTCGCCGCGGTCACGGCGGTTGCGTGACGGTACCAAGCCCGGCGATTGAAAAGAAAGAGTCTTAACAAAGGTTCGCGGATGCCACGAGCGAAGCCCGTTGCTGGCTGTGGAGATCTCCAACGGAATCGCGGGAGTGTGCACATGGTGCACGTTCGGCGGGTCGATCGTCGGGCGAGGTTCGGTGCGACCATCGGCAGGTCTGGAGAGTGGCTCGATTGGACCGAGGCGGCATCCCGTGCTAATGTTTTCTCTTGTGCCGCGGGGTGGAGCAGCTCGGTAGCTCGCTGGGCTCATAACCCAGAGGTCGTAGGTTCAAATCCTGCCCCCGCAACAAAGAAAGGCTCCTGATCAGGTGTTTCACCCGATCAGGAGCCTTTTGTCTTTCCCGGAGACGGCTCCGCCACGTGACGCGTACGCGCGCGGATCCCGCCGTGACCCTCGCCCCGATGCCCACGAGCGTCGTCTGGTTCGGGCGGCCCCCGACGCCGTGTAGACTCTTCCTTGTGACGCGGGGTGGAGCAGCTCGGTAGCTCGCTGGGCTCATAACCCAGAGGTCGTAGGTTCAAATCCTGCCCCCGCAACAGATGAAGGCCCGGAATCGTTCAGATTCCGGGCCTTCGGCATTTCCGGAAGCTTCGACGATCGGCGCTCAACCTGGTCTTCCGGCATGAACACGAAATGCCACCACCCAGACCGAGACCGCTCTACTCCTTGCGCTTGGATCCGGCGACTTCCTGCACATCGGCACCGACGCTGACCGGCTGCTCGGGCAGGGTCGCGATTGGTGACGTATCGAGTTGCTCGGGAATGAGCTGGACTCCGCCGGTCGAATTGGCGGATCGCATCAGTTCGTTGATCCACTTCGCGTTCAACTCCGGCCGTTCGGGTTCGTCGAACACGAATCTCAGCGGGATCGTGGGATGCAGCCAGATCGTCGACCGTCCCCGTGCTTCGTCGTCGCTGTGTCGCCAGGAGAGTGTGAAGCTCTCACCACGGCGAAGCTTCGTCACGAGCACTATCTTGAGGTGCGCGAGGGTCCGATCCTCGATCCCGATGGGCGTCTGGGAATCGCCGTAGTAGAGAGTCCCCATGCACCGACGATACGCCCGGAATGGATTCGGTAGGGCGAAAGCGGGCTGAATCGGCGGTGTCGCCGATGCCGTGTTGTCAAGGGGCGCGGAAGGAGCGGCACTCCACGTTCAATAGTGCTGTCGGGCGGCGAGGGGAGTCCCGACGGCAGGCTGGCCGAAGACTCGGGCCGCAGTCGACCCGACTGCGGGGAACCTCCCCCAGGAAGAGAGTCGACGGCCAGCCTGCTCAGGGGGCTGGGCCCGGGTTTCCGTGGATCGACCGATGCCCGGGCCCGCTCGTTCTCAGAGCGGAAATCCACCATGATCATCTTGCAGCGCCGGCACCTGTACTCGCCCTCGGGGAGGTGCGAACGCATCCCGGAGCAACTCGACACTGCCCCATCGAGATGAGGAGCGGTCAGTCGAGTCCCTTGATGATGGAGAAGCCGGGCAGGCCGTCATTGGGATTCCGGCCGGCGAGGCGAACGAGCGGGGCCGTTTGCGGTTCGGTGCGTTCGTTGTCGGAGCTCTCGGCGAAGAGCTCGTACGGTCGGGCGTGCGCGTTCGCCTCTGCCCAGTCGATCGCCTCGTGCACGGAAGGGCAGTCGGTCAGGTACCAGGCCTCGAGGTTCCATCCGAGGCCCGCCGGCTGAACCCAGAAGTTCACCCGGTACACGGGCTGGGTGACTTCTCGGGAGTTCTCGCTGTGGTTGGTTGGGTGGGCTTGCATGCTCCCAATGATCCTCGCGCGCCCTCGCGGTGGCGAGGGGGTTGCGAACGACGGAGAGGTGCTGGGCGTCCCAGTCATCTCGGCGTGGCGTGACCTCGTGCGGTGGGAGGACTCAGCCGGGATCCTCGGGGCCGAATTCGTGTGCCCGAGCTACCGCGGGCAACTGACCGCCGAGAAGGCCGAGGGTTGTCCCCGTTTCCCAGCAAGTCCCAGTTCGCTGCCAGTCGCCTTCCAGCCGTTTCAGGTCTGGATTCGAAGCGCGACGGTGGCGATTCCAGATCGTCCACGCAGTGCCGGCCGTCCCCGAAGGCCGCACCCATGGGCACCAGCGCGTTCAGCTCGGGCGGCTCGAAACTCCTCCGAATGGGCAGACCAGCACGGGATTCTCGATCAGTTGAGGACAGTGGGTAGCCCGGCGTGTGCGTGCAGAATCCGCGGGGATCGGTCCGGGGCAGTCGGTGAGGTCGAGCCGATGAGTGTCCTGAGGGTACGTCGCCGCCCCCACCGCCTCAACCCCCCTGCAGCGGCGACCAGCGCGGCCTAGCGTTGATGACTTATTCGGCACCGCACTGAACCCGAAAACCACAATGCGGCGTCGAGGACCCGTTTCACGCTCAACCGTGATCGGATCGACGATCCGATCGCTTACCGGGAGGCGAGAAACCCCGTGACGAACATTGACGAAGTACCGGTCACAGCGTTCGATCGAGCGAGTGGCGCATCTGCGATCGACGACCTCATCGACTGGTTCGAGCAGTTCGTCTCGACGATCGACTGGGGCGCCATCCACGACTTCTTCGACTCGCTCTCGCCCTACTTCCCGGTCGCGATCGCGGGAACCATCGTGTGGGCGCTCTGGCTCTACCGGTTCGTGCTCTCGCACAGGGCCGGCCCGATTCTGAGTGATCACCGTGCGAGCACCTCCGTCGTCGTGCCCTCCTTCCATGAAGACCCCGACATCATGATGGAGTGCCTCCAGTCGTGGCGATCGCAACAGCCCGACGAGATCATCATCGTGCTCGATGTCGACGACCTCGAGGCATACGACCGCATCGTCGCGCTGGGCGATCCGCGGGTCAGGCCGGTCCTCTTCCACCACGTGGGCAAGCGCTCGGCGCTGGGCGCAGGAATCCGCCTGGCGCGACACGAACTGCTCGTCCTCACCGACTCCGACACCCGATGGACGGCGGGCCTGCTCCGAAACGTGCAGATGCCGTTCGTCGATCCTGAGGTCGGCGGCGTCGGAACCCATCAGAACGTCTACCAACGCGGTACCAGCGTCTGGCGCCGGATCGCGGATTGGCTCGTCGATCTGCGGTACTACGACTACGTCCCGGCGATGGGACGAGCGGGCGCGGTTCCCTGCCTGTCCGGCCGTACCGCGGTCTACCGGCGTTCGGCGGTGATGCCGGTGCTGGAGGCACTCGAGAACGAGTTCTTCCTCGGCCGCCGCTGCGTCGCCGGTGACGACGGCCGCCTCACCTGGCTCATCATCGCCTCGGGCTGGAAGACGGTGCACCAGTCGAGCGCCCGCGCGTTGTCGATGTTCCCTGACACGATGCGTGCCTTCGTCCGCCAGCGTGTCCGGTGGAGCCGGAACTCCTACCGCTGCTACCTGACCGCGGCCGCTACGGGGTGGCTGTGGCGAGTGCCATTCGTGACGCAGGTGACCGTGCTGCAGATCATCCTGACGCCCGTGACCATGGGTATGACGCTGTTCTACCTCCTGTTCGCCAGGCTCGAGCCGACGCCGTTGGGCATCGCGGCGGCGGCGTCCTGGCTGTTGCTCGGACGAGGCATCCGCGGCTTCTCCCACCTGAAGCGAAATCCAAAGGATCTCGTGCTCCTTCCGCTCGTGGCGCTCACGGTGATCTTCATCGCACTGCCGATCAAGATGCTGGCGTTCATCACGATGAACAAGCAGGGCTGGCTCACTCGACGCGCCGGCCAGGTCGGTGGCGAGGGGCAGGCGGCAGACTCCATCGAGCGCCGAGCTTCCGCGCCCGTCGAAGCGAGACAGCGTGAGGGGGCCGTCCGATGAGCGCGCTCCGCACTTTCACCGCGACCGTCGCCCTCGGCGTGCTGATCGTCGCTGTGGCGATCGCCGCAGGCATTGCCTTCAACGACCAACCCGGCGGGCGAGAGACGACCGCGGGTTACGGCGTCGCATCCGACGACCCAGCCCAGGGCCGGGCATATCCCGGCGATCCCGAGCGCGAGCCAACGATCGTGGCAGCCGAGCGCGGCCGACTCGACCTGGTCCGACGGGCCGCGGCCACGGCGCCGTCGAGGATGACCTGGCTCGACGGGCCCTACCGGGTGCCCACGACACCGGCGCCGACGCTCGTGCTGCCGCCGCGAGACGCCCCGTACACGTTGCCGGAGCTCGCGACCATCTCACCGGCGAGTGTCACCGTCGCCGATGACGGATCCGCCCGCGTCGATGAGAACATCGTGGCGCTCGCCGGCGCCGGCCTCGATCTGAGCACGCCTGGCGGGGTGGTCTCGCTCGTCAGCGCGCCCGATCGATTCATCTCGATCATCACCCTCGGCGGCGCATTCATCGCCGTGGGGTCGGCCGACGCACCAGTCACAATCACGAGCTTCGATCCGGCGAATGGAGCGCCTGACACGGTCACCTCCGACGGGCGCGCCTACATCCGCGTCGTTGGCGGGACAGTCGATCTGAACGGCGCGTCATTCCAGAATCTCGGGTTCTGGAGCGGCGAGACTGGCGGGCTCGCCCTCACCGGAACGGAGGCACTCTCACCCGGGGAGCCGGCAGGCTCGGAGGATGAAGCTTCGGGAACGCCGCTGCTCTCCGCTGAGGACCTCGCGGCGCTGACTGTGGGGGCGACACCGCCCGGCGCCGTCAGCGGTACCGTCGCCGACGTCGGCCTCACCGGAAACGCGTTCGGGCTCTTCGTCTCGAGGGCGACCAAGCTCGCGATGACCGGACTTCGCGTGCAGGACAGTCTGGTCGACGGCATCGTCCTGAACCGCTCCGTCACCGAAACGACGATCGAGTCCTCGGCATCGACTGGCAATGCGGTCGACGGACTGGTCATCGAGCGTTCCTGTTCGGGGATCGCGCTGAAGAACGTGACGGCGTCGACGAACGGCCGAAACGGAGTGTCCATCGACGCACGGGCGCTGGCACTGGGCCCGAGCGCCTCCGGTTCGCCCGCTGTCGAGTCCGGCGAGATTCGCGTACAGGACGGCACCGTCGGGAACAATGCCGGATACGGCATCAGGATCGACGGGGGTGACGACATCGCGCTCGTTGACTCGAAGTTCAGCGGGAACGTCGTGGGCATTGCCCTCGCCCATGGTTCCTCTCGCGTGAACATCGCTGCAAATCGGTTCGACGGTCAGTCCAGGCAGGCGATCGCGGTCCGTGGAGGAGTGGAGAGCACCATTCACGACAACCGAATCGAATCGGTGGACACCGGCATTCGGGTGGAGAACGCGACCGCGGTGATCGAGAACAACGAGTTCACCGGGATCACGAATCATGCCGTCACCCTGGCCGGGACGGCGACCGGCGTACGAGTGACCGGCAATACGGTCGCCGGAGACGGCAGCGCGCCGTTCCTCGATGCGGCAGCCGGCGGATACTTCGCCCGCAACGATGCCGACCAGTGGGAGCAACGAGTCACGCCGACCTCCGTCGTCCGTGCGATCGCGCAGCCGCTGACGATCGTCTGGACTGCGCTGGGCGCGCTGCTCCTGTTGACGATCGTCGCCGGATTCCGCCAGTACCGCGGGCGCGCGAACCGCGAGGCCGAACGCCGCCCGCTCACCGAGCTCACAGCCGGGATCGTCTCGGTCGACGAACTGCGGGGGAGTACCCGATGAAGTGCACGCGAACGGCGGCCCATGCCCCGGCGCGGAAAGCGTCGCGGTTCGGCCGGCCCGCGCTCTTCGCGATGGCAGCCGCCGGAGTCGCGGTGATCATCGCTGCTGCTGTCTCGATCGGATGGGCGACCGCCGACCGTGGTGGAGCGGGAGGAGCCGGGGGCGGCGCGGTGGATGGATCCGCGACGCAGGCGCGCAGCGGCGCTGCGTGTGCCGACGCGAACATCAGCGTGAGCGACGAAGACGAGCTTCGAACCGCGCTCGAGAACGCCCGACCCGGCGATGTCATCGAATTGGCGCCGGGCCGGTACGAAGGCCACTTCCGGATGACCGCCGACGGAGAGTCTGAGGCCCCGATCACCCTGTGCGGCACTTCCGACAGCATCCTCGACGGAGCGTCGACCGACGACGGCTACGTCGTCCACCTCGACGGTGCCGCCCACTGGGTGCTCGACGGCTTCAGCGTGCAGAACGGACAGAAGGGCGTGATGGTGGATGCCACCACGGACTCGGTGATCCGCGGCCTCGACGTCTCCGACATCGGCGACGAGGGGATCCACCTGCGCGCCGGAAGCAGCGACAACCAACTGCTGGACAACACGATCAGCGACACCGGCCTGCGGAAGCCGAAGTTCGGTGAGGGCATCTACATCGGCACCGCCGAATCGAACTGGTGCGACATCAGCAAATGTGAGCCCGACCCCAGCGACCGGAATCTGATCGAGGGCAACGATATCTCGAATACCACCTCGGAAAGCGTCGACATCAAGGAGGGAACCTCCGACGGCATCCTTCGCGACAACAACCTCGACGGCGCGGCGATCCACAAAGCCGATTCCTTGGTCGACGTGAAGGGCAACGGCTGGCTCATCGAGGGCAACACCGCCGAGCAGTCGCCTGGCGACGGGTTCCAGACGCACGAGATCGTGGACGGCTGGGGAACCAACAACATCTTTCGCGGCAACGCCGCAAGTCTCTCGGACGCCGGACTGGGGTTCTCGCTCCAGCCCGAGCGCGCCAACGTCTTGACCTGTGACAACACGGTGTCAGGGCCGGGCGCCGAACTCAGCAACGTCGAATGCCAGGAGGAATGACCTGCGCGCATCACGACGAACCTGAACCGGCGCACCAACCCGAGGAGGAACACATGTTCACCACCCGAAGTCCCGAGACCACGCTCGACCCCGTCGTCGACCATCCGAGGATCACCGTGCTCGGCGTCGGATACCTCGGCGCCACCCACGCCGTCTGCATGGCCGCGCTCGGATTCGACGTGCTCGGCGTCGACGTCGACCAGGAGAAGATCGACGAACTGACGTCCGGCCATGTGCCCTTCTTCGAACCTGGACTTCAAGAGCAGCTCTCTGAAATGCTCCACGCAGGCCGACTGGCGTTCACGACCGACTTCGACCAAGCGGTGCGCTTCGGCGACGTCCATTTCATCTGCGTCGGGACACCCCAGTCGATCGACTCGAACGCCGCCGACCTGACCTTCGTCGAGCGCGCATTCGAGGCACTCGCCTCCCGCGCCCATCGCAAAGCGCTCCTCGTCGGCAAATCCACCGTGCCGATCGGCACGGCCGAACGCCTCACCGCCATGGTGACGGCCCGAGCACCGATCGGGGATGCCCTTGAACTGGCCTGGAACCCCGAGTTCCTCCGCGAAGGTTTCGCCGTCGACGACACCCTGCATCCCGACCGACTGGTCTTCGGGGTCGCATCAGGGTGGGCGGAGCGCCAGCTCCGGGCGGTCTACGCCCCGATTCTTCGACGCGGGACGCCGCTCGTCGTGGCGGACCTCGCCACGGCAGAGCTCGTCAAGGTCGCAGCGAACTCGTTCCTCGCCACGAAGATCTCCTACATCAACGCGATGGCGGAAGTCTGCGAAGCCACCGGTGCCGACGTCGACGTGCTCGCCGAAGCCCTCTCGTACGACGAACGTATCGGAGGTCGATTCCTCAAACCTGGCCTCGGCTTCGGCGGTGGGTGCCTACCGAAGGACCTCCGCGCGTTCGCGCACCGCGCCGAAGAGCTCGGCGTGGGCCGAGCCGTCGCGTTCCTGCACGAAATCGACGACATCAATACGCGCCGCAGGCTCCGATTCGTCGACCTCGTCCGGGACCTCGCAGGCGGCGACCTGCAAGGAGCGCGAGTGGCGGCACTCGGTGCGGCGTTCAAACCGAACTCGGACGATGTGCGCGACGCCCCGGCACTCGACGTGGCCCGCATGCTTGCGCTCGAGGGTGCGATCGTGGTCGTCTACGACCCTGAGGCGAACGAGAACGCCCACCGCACCTACCCCGACCTCGACTACGCCGGATCGCTGAGAGAAGCTGTGACCGATGCAGACGTCGTCGCTCTCCTCACCGAGTGGGAGGAGTTCGGCCGGGCCGACCCCGACGAGATCGGGGCACTCGTCAACCGTCGTCGAATTGTCGATGGGCGCCACGCTCTCGACGCCGTCGCATACCGGGAGGCAGGCTGGACCTTCCGCGCGCTGGGTCAACCTGCTGGAGCGGGACATGTGGCCCCGTACGAAGCGGAACCGGTGACCTGAGGGTCATGCCCCGGCTAGCCCGATCGAGCGGCGAGGGCAACCCCGTGTACGGACTCGGCGTGCGCGCATAGCGTGGCTGGTGGCACCGCGGGTGCAGAGACGAGGTCGGCGATGACTGACACGCGCACGAACTCCGGCGTCTGGGCGAGATCCGTCAACCCCGACGCGGGCGAGCTCGAGCGGCTCGCGGAGCAGTTCGGCCTGCACCCCTTGATCGTCGACGACCTGGCTGAAGGTCGACAGGAGCCGAAGCTCGAGCGGCTCGCGGAGCACCTCCACCTCACCCTCTGGGATGTGAATTGGAGTGGCACCGATCCGGCCACGCATTCGGACATCGTCGTGGTCTTCAACGACCGCGATTGTCTGGTCGTCCAGCAGGGCCCTGCAGACGAGCTCCGCGATCTCGACGAACTGCTTCGGTCAGACGGTCTCGTGCCGGTCACCTCGCCGATCTCGGCGGTTTATCGCATCATCGACGCGGTCGTGCGCGACTTCGTCGAGCTCGGCGCCGAGGTCGAGCGCGAACTCGAAGAGGTCGAGGAGGAGGTGTTCGACAGCCGGATACACGAGGACTACCGGCGCATCTATCGCCTCAGGCAACGCATCGGGCGAATCGACCGTGCTGTGTCGGGCCTCTCCGAGGCGATCATGTCGTGCAGGGGTGAGATCGAAGACCTGATGGGCCCTGAGCTGGGCCCGTACTTCACGCACCTCGAGCACGACTTGGACGGCGTGGCCAAGCTCGCCGGCGCCGAGCACGCCGCCCTCGACGCGGCAGTCACGAGCCACGAGAGCAATGTCTCAACCCGGCAGAACCAGGACATGCGCACCATCTCCGCGTTCGCCGCCCTGCTGGCCATCCCGACTGTGATCGGCGGAATCTACGGCATGAACTTCAAGAACCTGCCCTTGGTGCAGTGGGAGTTCGGCTGGTTGGCGGTGGGTGTCGCGATGATCGTCCTCGATCTCGCTGCCTACGCCTTGTTCCGTCACAGGGGGTGGCTCGGCCGCCGGCGAGGCGCACGCCCGAGTGGCAATGACACCTCAACCGGGAGGATGCATCACGACTGAACGCGAGTGATGCCGCTCAATGACATGAAGGACCCCAAACCCGAAAACACTCCCACGACGCGGAACGGGCCCGTCCAAGCGGGCGTTACGGAGGCGACTGGCCCCGCACTGCTGCCCGGTCTCCAGGCGCTCAGGCCGTGCGGCCGGCGGCCGCCGCCGCGCCGTCGATGATCACGCCGAGGCAGTCGCGGAACAGGTCGTCGGGCGTACGGCCGTCCTGGAAGTACTCGGCGATCCCGGCGACGACGGTGGGGTGGGCTCGAGTGAAGGCCTCGAGGTCGAAGTCCTGCACGGCGTCGGCGGCGGGGCGACCGCTCTGCTCCTCGAGCACGTGCCCCACGGTGAAGTGCTCCACGGTCAGGACGATCAGGCGGGCCTGCCGCAGGGGGACGTCACGATCCACCAGCGTGCTGATCGCGAGTTCGGAGATCGCGGCCATTCTCAGGGAGAGCTGCGAGGTCGAGATGATCCGCGCGCCGTCGGGATGGGCCAGGAGGGCGCTGCGCAGCCGCACGGCCAGGCCGACCAGCCACTTCTGCCACGGCTCCTCGGGCCCCGGCGGCAGCATCTCGGGAAACTGCTCCTCGAGGATGGCGTCGGCGATCGCGGTGATCAGTGCGGCCTTGTTGGGCAGGTGCCAGTAGAGCGTCGGCTGCTGCACGCCGAGCCTGGCTGCGAGCTTGCGCAAGGTCACGCCGTCCAGTCCGTCGGCGTCGAGCAATGCGATCGCCTCGGCGACGATCTGCGGCCTGTCCAACGCCATCGGGGCACCTCCGCGGTCACTCTATCAACGATCGAGAATCAGCTCTCGAGCAGTGATAGAGTCCTTGCCTATCAGTGATAGAGAAGGCTACTGGAGAGGAACGACGACGATGGCTGATAGGCGCCCGCTCATCGACACCCTGCACGCAGCGACCCACCGGGTCCGTAGTGTTCCCGGCCATGCGGAACGAGGGGCCGGCCATCAGGGCGAGTCCCGCCATGGTCGCTCCGCGCAGGCCGGCGGCCCCGACCGCGCAGACGCCGCTCGCGCCGGCAACCATGGGCCCGCGCGACCCCCTCGGGTGCTCGTAGCCTGGCAGCGGCGAATCGCCGCGTTCTTCGGTCAGGAGGCGTAAGCGGCAGATCGCGGTGGGCCCTTCCGAAGTCGGCCTTGACGAGAAATAGTTTTGCGACAAAACTATCCCTGTCGATCGCGACCCGATCGAACATGACAAGGAGGACATGTTGAAGATCGTCATCGCCGGGGCCGGCATCGGCGGACTCGCCACCGCGCTCAGCCTGCATCGGGCCGGGTTCACCGACATCGAGGTCTACGAGCGCGTCGGCGAGCTGCGCCCGCTCGGGGTGGGCATCAACCTCCTGCCGCACGCGGTGCGCGAACTCACCGAGCTCGGGCTCGCCGAGGCCGTCGAGCGCATCGCGGTGAAGCCGAGTCGCCTCTCGTACTACAACCGGTTCGGCCAGCCGATCTGGTCCGAGCCGCGCGGCACCGACGCCGGCTACAGCTGGCCGCAGCTCTCGGTGCACCGCGGCGAGTTCCAGATGCTCCTCGTCGACGAGGTCCGCCGCCGCCTCGGCGCCGGCGCCATCCGCCTCGACAGCCGTCTCACCGCGGTCGAGCACGGCGAGCACCAGGAGCACGCGCGCTTCGCCCGGGCGAACGGCGAGGAGTTCGAGGTCGCAGCCGACGTGCTCGTCGCCGCCGACGGCATCCACTCTGCGCTCCGCGCACAGGAGTACCCCGAGGACGGCGCGCCCGTCTGGTCGGGACTCGTGCTCTGGCGGGGCACGGCCACGGTGCCCTCCTACCTCGACGGGCGCACGATGATCATGGCGGGCGACGGTGAGCAGAAGTTCGTCGCCTACCCGCTCGCGCCGGCCGACGGTGATGCGCCCGGATCCCTCCGACTCAACTTCATCGCCGAGCGGCGCGCGCTCGAGGGCACCAGCGAGCTCGCCGACTGGAACCAGCCGATCGACCCGGCGCCCATCGTCCAACTCTTCGACGCGTGGACGTTCGACTGGCTCGACGTGCCCGCGACGATCGCCGCCGCCGACCAGATCCTCGAGTATCCGATGGTCGATCGCGAGGCGCTGCCGGGTTGGCGCTTCGGCAGCTCCGTGCTGCTCGGCGATGCGGCGCACGCGATGTACCCGAACGGGTCGAACGGGGCATCCCAGGCGATTCTCGATGCGCGTACCCTCGCCTTCCACCTCGCGACCGAGATCGCCGCGCTCGAGGCGTCCGCCGGTTCGAACGCGACCACCGCTGCGATCCGCACGGCGCTCGACGCCTACGACGCCGTCCGTCGGCCGGCGACTGCGCGCCTGCTCGAGATGACGCGGCAGCTCGGCCCCGAGCGGGTCATGCAGCTCGCGTACGACCGAGCACCGGACGGCTTCGCCGACGTCGACGACGTGATCCCGGCCCACGAGCTGCAGCAGATCGCCGACGACTACAAGCGCACCGCGGGCTTCCACCCGTCCACGCTCAACGAGCGCGCCTCGCTGTCGGCCTCCGTCGAGCACGGCGCGGTGGCAGACTGACCGGATGCCGGTGACCCAGCCCGAGACCCCAGCACCCCTAGCGACGCCGACACCGGCGCTCGCGCGGCTCAATCTGGTGGTCTCGCCGTTGCGGCGCGCGCTGCTCGCGGCGGCGCGCGCCGCCGAGGGGCTGCCCGACATCCCGGATGCGCAGATCGAGGTGCTGCGGGCGATTCCCGGCGGGGTTCGCTCCTCGCCGGGCGAGTTGGCCGAGCAGCTCGGCCTCAGCCGCTCGACGGTGAGCAACCTCCTCAGGTCGATGGAGTCGGCCGGGCTCGTCGAGCGGGTCGCGCAGGCGGGCGACGGCCGGCGCGTCGAGGTCCGCGCGACGACGCGGGCCCTCGAGCTGCTCGTTCGCTTCGACGAGGCGAGCGCGGTGATCGTCGGCGACGCGCTCGCCGAGCTCGAACCCGCCGAGCGCGACGCGCTCGCCGCAGCGCTCCCGGCACTCGAACGGCTCAGGGGAGTCGTCGAGCGCCGCGCGCGCCGCTGAGACCGACGAGCGCCGGCCGAGTGACCGCGGCCGTGCTCCGCGTCGCAACGCACGTACCCGGCACGGCGGCGGCGGCCTACGCTGGTGGCATGGCAGAGGGCGAACGGGGCTTCGAGGTCGAGGCGCAGCACGGCGAGGTATCCGACGGCGACGAACTCGCGATCGCGATCGCGCAGTTCGCACCGCGCGCGGATGCCGCGGAGAACCTCGGCGAGATCGAACGGCTCGCCCGCCTCGCAGTGGCGCGGGGAGCGCGGCTCGTCGTGTTCCCCGAGTACTCGATGTTCTTCACGCCCGAGCTCGGGCAGGAGATGGCCGACGCGGCCGAGCCGCTCGACGACGGCTTCGTGCGCGCGCTCGGTGCGCTCGCCGGCGAGCTCGGCGTGCATCTCGTCGCGGGCGTGCTCGAGCGGATCCCCGGTGATGAGGCGCGCTTCTCGAACACCCTTGTCGCCCTGGACGACGGCGGGCGTCTCGTCGCCCGCTACCGCAAGCAGCACCTGTACGACGCGTTCGGGCAGCGCGAGTCGGACCGGGTCGCCGCGGGGGCGCTCGACGAGCCCGAGATCTTCACGGTCGACGGCGTCTCGGTGGGCATGCAGACCTGCTACGACCTGCGGTTCCCCGAGGTCACCCGGGTCATCGTGGATGCCGGTGCCGACCTCGTGCTCGTGCCCGCCGAGTGGGTGCGCGGCCCGCTGAAGGAGCACCACTGGCGCACGCTCGCGCTGGCGCGTGCGATCGAGAACACGGTCTACCTCGCCGCAGCCGACCAGACGCCGCCGGTCGCGGTCGGGCGCAGCCTCGTCGTCGACCCGATGGGGGTCGAGCTCGCGACGCTCGGCGAGCAGCCCGACATCGCCGTCGCGTGGGTCTCGCGCGAGCGGATCGCCGCGGTGCGGCGCACGAACCCCGCGCTCTCGTTGCGTCGCTACGGGGTCGTGCGGCGCTGACCGCCGATCGGGTCTCGATACGCTTCGCTACTCGACCGGCCGTGGTGCGGTGCCGAGCGCCGCGAGGCGCGTCGACGCCTCCGCGAGCACGGGCATGCGCTTGCAGAACGCGAAGCGCACCAGGCTGCGGTAGGCATCGTGCCGGTCGGCGTGCACGAACGCCGACACCGGCACGCCGACGACCCCCGCGAGCTCGGGCAGCCGCCGGCACAGCTCGGCCGCGTCCGAGAAGCCGAGCGGCGTGGCATCCGCGACGATGAAGTAGCCCGCCTGCGGGCGTGCGACGGTGAACCCGGCCTCGACGAGCCCCGCGGTGAGCACGTCGCGCTTCGCGGCGAGGGTCGCAGCCGCGCCCGTGAAGAAGGCGTCGGGCAGGCCCAGGCCGGTCGCGATCGCCGGCTGGAACGGCGCGCCGTTGACGTAGGTGAGGTACTGCTTGACCGCGAGCACGGCGGTGACGAGCGGCGCCGGAGCGGTGAGCCAGCCCACCTTCCACCCGGTGGTCGAGAAGGTCTTGCCGCCCGAGGAGATCGAGATCGTGCGCTCGCGCGCCCCCGGCAGCGTCGCGATCGGCCGGTGGGGCGCGTCGAACGCGAGGTGCTCGTAGACCTCGTCGGTCACGATGAGCGCGTCGTGGCGCTCGGCGAGCTCGACGATCGCGGTGAGCACCCCGTCGTCGAAGACCGCGCCGGTCGGGTTGTGCGGCGAGTTGACGATGATGAGTCGCGTGCGATCGGTGACCGCCCGGCGCAGCTCGTCGAGATCGACCTGCCACGATGCCCCGCCGTCGCCCCCTTCGTCGGCCGCCCAGTGCAGGGGCACGGTGCGGTGCACGCCGCCAGCCCGGGCGATGAGCGCCGCATAGGCGTCGTAGTAGGGCTCGAAGGTGACGACCTCGTCGCCGGCGTCGACGAAGGCGAGCAGCGTCGCGGCGAGCGCCTCGGTCGCGCCCGCCGTCACGAGCACCTCGGATGCCGCGTCGAACGCGAGCCCGTACCAGTGGGCCTGGTGGGCGGCGATCGCCTCGCGGAGCACCGGATGGCCGAGCCCGGGCGGGTACTGGTTCACGCCCGCGGCGATCGCGGCGCGAGCCGCCTCGAGCACCTCGGCGGGGCCGTCCTCGTCGGGGAAGCCCTGCCCGAGGTTGATCGCACCCGTCCGCGTCGCGAGGGCGCTCATCTCGGCGAAGATCGTCGCCGCGACCCGTCCGTCGGCGCCGAGCAGGCCCGCTCCGGCGGCCGTGCGCTGCCACGGACTGAGGCCCGACGCGGGGGAGAAGTCGCTCATGCTCACACCGTACGCGAAGGCCTGGACGGTACGCTGACGCAGGGCGTCGCCGCCCGGATCGTGGTGTTCGGGCGAATCACTGCTCGGTGATAGCAACGTCATAGACTCCGCCGATCCGGTCCACAGCTTGGCGCGGGATGCTGGCATCGCTTTGGAAGGAGCAGACATGACCGACACGACTGACGGCGCACAGGGCGAGGCCCGCGAAGCCGAGGTCACCGCGGAGCCCACGGCTCCCGAGGCCAGCACCACCGAGACGACCGCCGCCGCGAGCACTGCCGCCGAAACGGCCACCACCGAGACCATCGCCGAGGCGCCCGAGGCTGCGGCCCCGGCCGCACCCGCGGCCGCCGCCGCACCCGCCGCCCCGGCACCCGCCGCTGCGGCACCCGCCGCTGCGGCACCCGCCGCTGCGACCTCCGCGGTCGAGGCTCCTGCTGCTGCGGCTTCTGCTGCCGAGGCTCCCACTGCTGCGCCGGCGGCACCCGCCGCCCCGGCACCCGCCGCCCCGGCGGCTCCGGCTCCGGCCGCGACCGGGACCGTCTACGAGCCGGGTCAGGCCCCGCAGCCGTACCACGCGCCGCAGTACACCAAGCAGGCCGCAGCGCCCGCCCCCGCTGCCCCCGCGACGGCACCCACCGTGCCGGTCCCCGGGCAGGTCCCGCCGGCCTTCGGCGGCCCGCAGCCCGGCGCGACCCAGCCGACCACCCCGCTCGCCGGCGTGCCGCCCTACGGCACCGGCCCCGAGGCATCCGCCGCACCGGCCCAGAAGCCGCGCCGCGTCGGCCTCGGCGTCGCCGCCGCGATCGTCGCGGCCGCCCTCATCGGCGGCGCCTCGGGTGCGGGCATCACGGCCCTCGTCTCGAACAACCAGAACGCGACCTCGACCTCGAGCTCGGGCACCGCGCAGAACATCGTCGTGAACGACACCGACCAGGTGACCGCGGTCACCGCCGTCGCCGCGAAGGCGAGCCCGAGCGTCGTGACCATCTCGGTCGCGGGCAACGAGGGCGCCGGCACCGGTTCGGGCATCATCCTCTCCGAGGACGGCTACGTGCTGACGAACACCCACGTGGTGACCCTCGACGGCGCGACCGGAGACCCGACCATCCAGGTGAAGACGAACGACGGCCACCTCTACGAGGCCGAGCTCGTCGGCACCGACCCGCTCTCCGACCTCGCGGTCATCAAGCTGGTCGACGCCTCGGGCCTCACGCCGCTCGAGTTCGCCGACTCCGACGAACTCAACGTCGGCGACACCGCGATCGCGATCGGCGCACCGCTCGGCCTCTCGGGCACCGTGACGAACGGCATCGTGAGCGCGCTCAACCGCTCGATCGACGTCGCCTCCTCGGCGGCGCCCGCGACCCCCGACGACGCCCAGGGCGACGAGGGATCGGGTGAGGGCGACAGCGGCCAGCAGGGCGAGGGCGACAGCCCGTTCGACTTCTTCTTCGACATCCCCGAGGAGGGCGGCGGCCAGACCCAGCAGCCGAGCGCGAACGCCGGACGCGTCTCGCTGCCGGTCATCCAGACCGACGCGGCGATCAACCCCGGCAACTCGGGCGGCGCGCTGCTCGACGCGCAGGGCAAGCTCATCGGCGTGAACGTCGCGATCCTCTCGGCCGGCGAGTCGGCCGAGGCGGGCAACATCGGCGTCGGCTTCGCCGTGCCGTCGAACCTCGCCGAGCGCATCGCCAACGAGATCATCGAGGACGGCTCGGCCTCGCACGGCCTGCTCGGCGCGACGGTCACCTCGGCCGAGTCCGACGAGAAGAGCACCACCGTCGGCGCGCTCATCACCGACGTCACCCCGGGCGGCGCGGCCGAGAAGGCCGGCCTCGAGGTCGGCGACGTCGTCACCGAGTTCAACGGCACGCCGATCACCGATCAGACCGACCTCACCGCGCAGGTCCGAGCGCTCGCGGGCGGTTCGAAGGCCGAGCTGACGGTCATCCGCGACGGCGAGACCCAGACGGTCGAGGTCACCCTCGACACGTACGAGGGCTGAGCCTGAACGGCACGGATGCCACGAGGCGGGGCCGGATCGAATGCGATCCGGCCCCGTTCGGCGTCTCCGCGAATGCCGCCCGCGCGGGCACGGCTGCTAGGCTCGATCGACCCGAGCGCGAGTGAGGAACATGCCCGAGCACCACCCCGAGACGACCCCGTCGTCGCTCGTCGGCGTGTCGTACGTCATGCCCGTGCTCAACGACGTCGCGCACGTGCGCCAGGCGGTCGAGTCGATCCTCGCGCAAGACTATTCGGGTCCCGTCGAGGTGCTCATCGCCCTCGGCCCGTCGATCGACGGCACGAACGAGCTCGTCACCGATCTCGCGTCGCGCGACGAGCGCGTCCACGTGCTCGAGAACGCGGTCGGGTCGACGCCCGCGGGGCTCAACATCGGCATCCGTGCCGCACGCTACCCGGTCGTCGTTCGCGTCGACTCGCACTCGATGCTGCCGCACGACTACGCGCGCATCGCTGTCGAGACGCTCGAGCGCACGGGCGCCGACAACGTCGGCGGCATCATGGACGCCCGCGGCGAGACGCCGTTCGAACGTGCCGTCGCGCTCGCGTACACGACGAAGGTCGGCCTCGGCGGCTCGGCGTTCCACATCGGCGGCGCCGAGGGGCCCGCAGAGACGGTCTACCTGGGCGTGTTCCGGCGCGAGGCGCTCGAACGCGTCGGCCTCTTCGACGAGTCGATCAAGCGCGGCCAAGACTGGGAGCTCAACCGGCGCCTGCGCGAGACGGGCGGCACCGTCTGGTTCACGCCCGAGCTCGCGGTGACCTACCGCCCGCGATCGAGCGTCGCCCGGCTCGCCCGGCAGATGTTCTCGACCGGGCTCTGGCGGGGCGAGCTCGCCCGGCGGTTCCCCGCGTCGAACGGCATCCGCTACTTCATCCCGCCCGCGATGGTCGTCGGCGTGACGCTCGGCCTCCTGCTCGGGCTCGGCGGCATCGTGCAGGCGCTGCTCGGCGCGACGCCGTGGCTCCTCCTCGGCTTCGTCGCGCCGCTCGTCTACCTGTTGTTCGTCGCCGTGGCCACGTTCTCGGCCGCACGCGGGCGCGGTGCGAGCACGGCCGCATGGTTTCTCGTAGTGTTGCCGTGCATACATGTCACGTGGGGCATCGGCTTCGTGCTCGGCTATCTCTCGCTGACCAGCAACATCGCACGTCACACGGGAAGGTGAGCACGATGTCTGACGCCCGACCGGTGACGGTGCGGCCGGCGAGCATCGCCGAGCTGCGCGCCGTCGCCCAGCCGCCCGAGGTGCGCGGTCGCCGCAACGCCGAGCACTGGACGGCGTCGCTGTACCTGCGCCGGTTCTCGATCTACCTGACGTGGCTGCTCCTGAAGACGCCGATCTCGGCGAACGGCGTCACGGGGCTCATGATCCTCGTCGGCTGGTCGACGGCCGCCGCGCTCCTCATCCCGGGCATCTGGGGCGCGCTCCTCGCGGTCGTGCTGGGCCAGCTGCAGATGCTGGTCGACTGCTGCGACGGCGAGGTCGCCCGCTGGCGGCGCACCTCCTCGCCGGCCGGCGTCTTCCTCGACAAGGTCGGGCACTACACGACCGAGGCGCTGATCCCGCTCGCGCTCGGCCTCCGTGCGGCCGCGTACCCGCTCGAGTTCCCCGCCGACTTCCTCTGGACGACGATCGGTGCGCTCCTCGCCCTCGTGATCGTCCTCAACAAGGCGCTCAACGACATGGTGCACGTCGCCCGTGCGAACGCCGGGCTCGCGAAGCTCGCCGACACGCACGGCGAGACCGCGCCGCGCGGCGGCCTCGTCGCGAAGCTGCGCAAGGCGGCCCGGTTCCTGCCGTTCCACCGGCTGTACCACTCGGTCGAGCTCACGCTCATCGCCTTCGCCGCCGCCCTCGTCGGGCTCGTCGCGGGGCAGCCGCTCGTCGACCGCGTCGTCGTCGCCGCCCTCCTCCCGCTCGCCGTGCTGGCCGTGATCGGGCATTTCGTCGCGATCATGGCGTCCCGTCGTGTCCGATCCTGAGGTGAGCCCCGCTCCGCACGTCGGTGTGGTGGTGCTCACGATGGGCAAGCGCCCCGACGAGCTCGCGCGGGGCATCCGCAGCGTGCTCGCGCAGCAGGGCGTCGCGACCGACGTCGTGGTCGTCGGCAACGGCTTCGATCCGGCGACCGCCGAGCCCCCGCTGCCCGCGGCGGTCCGCACCCGTCATCTGCCCGAGAACCTCGGCATCCCCGCGGGCCGCAACGCGGGCGTGCCCGACGTGTCGGGGGAGGTGCTGTTCTTCCTCGACGACGACGCGTTCCTGCCGAGCACCACGTTCCTCGTCGACGGCGTCCGCCTGCTCCGTGAGCGCCCCGAGCTCGGGCTCGTCCAGCCGCGCGTCGTCGATCCGACGGGTCTCACGTCGCCCCGCCGCTGGATCCCGCGCATCCGCAAGGGCGACCCGGCGCACTCGAGCCCGGTCTTCTCGTGCTGGGAGGGCGCGGTGCTGATGCCGCGCGACGCGTTCGACGAGGCCGGCGGTTGGGCCGACCCGTTCTTCTACGCGCACGAGGGCATCGAGCTCGCCTGGCGTGTGTGGGACACGGGGCGCATCGCCTGGTACGAGGGATCGCTCGAGGCCGCGCACCCCGTCATCGACCCCGCGCGGCACTCGTACTACTTCCGCCTGAATGCCCGCAACCGGGTGTGGCTCGCCCGCCGCAACCTGCCGGCGCTCCTCGTGCCGTTCTACGTCGGCTCGTGGACGGCGATCCAGGTGCTGCGCTGGGTGCGGCAGCCCGCCGCGCTCAAGGCCTGGTTCGCGGGCTGGCGGGCCGGGTGGCGTGAGTCGCCCGGCGAGCGTCGTCCGATGCGGTGGCGCACCGTCTGGCGGATGACCCGTGCGGGGCGTCCGCCGGTCGTCTGACCTCAGTTCGTCACGATCGGTGATCGCTTCGGGCCGGCGCCCGCCCTGCGGCATCCGTTCAGTCAGACCTCGCTACCCTTGGACGGTGGGATTGAGGAAAGACGCGCGACGCGCAGTGAAGCTCGCCAAGGACATCATGTGGTCGCGGCGTGCGCAGCGCGCGCTGAAGGCGAAGCTCGCCGAGCGGGCGCCGCTCGAGCCGCACCGATTCAAGATCGGCGTGTACTTCGCCGACGGCAAGGTCAACCTGTACCAACTGCGCCAGTGGTACGCGCCGCTCGCCGAACTCGCCGAGACGCACCCCGTGCTGGTGCTCAGCCGAGCGTCGGGCGCCGCGCTGAAGCTGCTCGACGAGTCGCCGCTGCCGGTCGCGTACGTGCGTCGCGTCGCCGACCTCGAACGGGTGATCCACGAGCAGGACCTCCACGTCATCCTCTACGTGAACCAGAACGCGAAGAACTTCCAGATGATGCGCTACGGGCGCCGCTGGCACGTGTTCATCAACCACGGCGAGTCCGACAAGATGTACATGACCACGAACCAGTTCAAGGCGTACGACTACGCCCTGATCGCGGGCGACGCGGCACGGACCCGGCTCGACAAGGTGCTGTGGGACTACGACTTCGACAAGCGGGCGATCCCGATCGGGCGTCCGCAGGCCGACCACTACCTCGACGGCACCCCGCTGCCGTACACGCCCGACGAGCGCGAGGTCGTGCTGTACGCGCCGACCTGGGAGGGCGACCGCGACGCGGCCGCCTACGGCTCGATCGCCTCGCACGGCGTTGCGCTCGTCGAGGGCCTGCTCGCGACCGGGCGGCACCGGGTCATCTACCGGCCGCACCCGCGCTCGGGCGTCGTCGACGAGGCCTACGCGGCCGCGAACAAGCGCATCATCCAGGCGATCGAGCAGGCGAACGCCGCCGACCCGAGCGCGCAGCACGTCTTCGACGACGGCCCCAAGCTCGGCTGGCAGCTCGCCGCGGCGGACGTCGCGATCGTCGACATCTCGGCCATGGTCTACGACCGGCTCGCGGCGGGCAAGCCGCTGCTGATCACGCGCCCGGCGAACCCCGCCGCCCAGATCGATACGGGCGGCTACCTGCAGGCGTGCGAGTGGCTCGTCGCCGGAGACGGTGAGGCGCTCGTCGCCCGGGTCGACGAGGTCGCGCACGACGCCGAGGCGCTGGCTCGGCTGGGCTACTGGGTCGAGCGGTACTTCGGCGACACGACGCCCGGCGTCACGACGGCGCGCTTCCATGCGGCGATCGACCACCTCATGGCCGAGTGGGATCGTTTCGCGGCCCTGCACGCCGGCGACGGCGAGGTCGACGAGCACGACGAGACGGGCGAGACCGACGACGAGGAGCTCGTCTAGCGAGCCACCGGCTCGCGCAGCGCGCGTGCGCATCGGCCGATCGGGCGCGGACGCCGCGCGGGAGTCTCAGGGCGCGGTCGGCGGCGAGGCATCCGTCTCGTCGGCAGCGGCAGCGGCAGCGGCAGCGGCCGTGCCGTCGTCGACGTCACCCGGGCCGGCCGGGTCGATCGCCTCGCGCCCGGCCGTGAGCCTCGCGAACGGGCGCTTCGCTGCCCGTCCGACGGCACCGCCGACCACGCCGGCCGTGCGCGCCAGCCGCTTGCCGGTCGCCGTGACGACGTTCTCGTCGCCGCGGGGCTCGAGCTCGGCCGGGAGTACGCCGGGTGCCGCGCCGAAGGCCAGCCGCGACTGCGTCAGCACGCGCCGGCCGAGCACGTGGTTGCCGATGCCGCCGATCGCGGCGCCGATGCCGAACGGGATCGCCTTGCCGACGATGCCGACGCCGCCCTTCACTGCGAACTGCTTGATGAACACCGAACGCAGCCGGTCGACGACGGTGCCCATGACGGCCTTCGGCAGGCTGTTGGTGATGAGCTCGCCCCAGTAGGCGTTGCGCGCGATGCCCGACCCGGTCGCCTGGCCGGCGAACTGGCGCACGAGGTCGCTGCCCTCCTGGCCGAGCATGAGGGTCATCACGAGCGCCCTGGCGCGCTCGGGGTTCTCGACGTGGATGCCGTGCACCTCGGCGACGGACTGCGCGAACAGGGCGGTCGCCTCGAGGAATCCCGCCGTCTCGACGCCCGAGAGGGCGAGCGTGACCCCGGTGCCGATGCCGGGCACGACGGCGGTCGCCCCGACGGCGGCGCCGCCGGTCGTGACCGCGGCGAGGTATCGGCGCTCGAGGATGCGCACGAGCTGCTCGGGTGTCGCGCCGGGCGAGCGGCGACGGATGCTGCGGAGGTGCGCGACGACGATCGGACGCTGGATCGCGAGGGCGCGGTCGATCGCGCGTTCGACGCCGTGGGCGCGCCCCGCGTCGGCGTCGGCGCCGGTCGGCGACTCGGCGCCCTCGCGCGGGTCGTGCTGGCCCATCGAGGTGATCGAATGCACGCGGTCGGACATGGCGACGATCCTAGACGCCGTGACTGGGTAGGCCCTACTTGCCGGTGCCGTAGTCGCGGTTGTATCGCTCGAGCACCTCGCCGATCGGCCCGTCGAAGGTGAGCGCGCCCTTGTCGAGGTACAGGCCGCGCGTGCAGAAGCGGCGCAGGTCGCGTTCGTTGTGCGAGACGAAGAACAGCGTGCGACCGCCGGCGAGCAGCTCGTCGATGCGCTCGTAGCACTTCTCGCGGAACGCCTTGTCGCCGACGGCGAGCACCTCGTCGACCAGCATGATCGGCTCTTCGAGCTGTGAGATCACGGCGAACGCGATGCGCACCTTCATGCCGCTCGAGAGGTGCTTGTAGGGCGTGTCGAGGAAGTCGCCGATCTCGGCGAAGCCGATGATCTCGTCGAACCGCGCGTCGATCTGCGCCCGTGACATGCCGTGCAGGCCGGCGGTCAAGTAGACGTTGTCGCGAACGGTGAGGTCGTCGACGAATCCGCCCGTAATCTCGATGAGCGGGGCGACGCCGCCGGCGACGGTCACCGAGCCCTCATCGGGCAGCATGACCCCGGCGACGAGCTTCAGCAGGGTGGACTTGCCCTGGCCGTTGCGGCCCACGACGCCGATGGCCTCGCCCTGGCGCACGTCGAACGAGACGTCGCGCAGCGCCCAGAACTCGCCGGGCCGGGTGCGGCGGCGGCGGCCGGCGAGGAGGTCCTTGAAGGAGCGGCGGCCGCGGCGGTTGCGGCGGAAACGCACGCCGAGTCCCTCGACCCGGATGTCGAACGACTCGGCGCCGCCCTGGGCGACGTCATCGCGAACGGATGCCTCGGTCATCAGATCTCCTTCAGCACCTGTCGTTCGGACAGGCGGAAGACCCAGAGCCCGAGGGCGAGGAAGCCGAGCGACATCACGGCGGCGACGGCCACTTCGAACCAGATGAGCTGTTCGGGGAAGAACGCAGCGCGGTAGAGCGAGAAGATGCCCGACAGCGGGTTGAACGCCGCCCAGAACTGCATGCCCTCGGGCAGGTCGGTCGAGGCGTAGATGATCGGGGTCGCGTAGAAGAGGAAGCGGAGCACGAGCTTCACCGCCCGCTCGAGGTCGCGGAAGAACACGACCAGCGGGGCGACGATGAGGCAGACGCCGGCGGTCAGCACCGCCTGCAGCAGCACCGCCAGCGGGAAGTAGACGACCTGCCAGTTGAGCTCGGCCCGGAACACGATCGCGAAGAGGGCGAGCACGGGCAGCGCGAACAGGAACTCGATGCCCTTCGACAGCACGATGCGGTTCACCCAGATCGTGCGGGGGATCATGGTCGAGCGCACGAGCTTCGCGTCCTTCAGGAACGCACGGGTCGAGTCTGAGACGGCGCCGTTGAACCACATCCACGGCAGGAGCGCCGACAGCAGGAACACGATGTACGGATCGGTGCCGACGCCCTTGTTGAACACCTGGGTGAAGACGAACCAGTAGATGCCCGCCATCACGAGCGGGTCGAGCACCGACCAGACGTAGCCGAGCGCCGAGGTCGAGTAGCGGACCTTGAGGTCGCGGGTCGTGAGCAGCCACAGCGCATGCCGGTATCGCGCGAGCGGCGTCCGCTGCAGCGGATGCGCGTCTCGGTACGACACCGATGCTGTGCTCATCACGTCTCTCATCGTAGATGGCTCTCCGGGGTAGATTTGATGCAGACGGGTGGCGACGTGCCGAGCCCGACCCGGAAGGAATCGAGCGCCCCGTGCATCGCACCAGCACCCGCGTCATTCTCAGCTGTGCCGCGATCGGCGTCGGGGGAGGGCTCGTGGCCGCCGGTTCGGGTTACTTCGCGGGCCTCATCGCCGGCATCGCGCCGATGCTGTACGGCATCACGATCGGCACGCACTTCCTGCCGAGCGCGGTCGCGCTGGCGCTCCTCAAGCGACCCGGCGTCGGCATCCTCACCGGGTTCATCGCCGGCCTCGTCGGCGCGGCCTTCGCCCCGCAGTGGATCCTGCGCTTCCTCGGCACCGGCCTCCTCGTCGGCGCGCTGCTCGAGCTGCCCTTCTTCCTCACCCGCTACAAGAACTGGTCGCCCTGGCTCTACTACGTGGCCGCGGGCGGGTCGGGCATCATCCTCGCCGTGGGCACCTTCATCGCCCTCGGCCCCGAGCACTACGCGCCGTGGTTCTGGGTGCTCTACATCGCCATGTTCGCGCTCAGCCCGGTGCTGTTCACCTGGCTGGGCAGGGTCATCGCCGCCTCGCTGTCGCGGGCGGGGGTCGCGCGCACGCTGCGCTGACGCGGTCGCGCGCCTGCGCGGTGAGACGACGAAGGGCGGATGCCACGTGGCATCCGCCCTTCGACTCTTGCGCTGTGCAGTGCAGGTCACACGAAGTGGTTCGCACGCTCCAGGTCTTCGGCGAAGTCGATCTCGACCGCGTAGAGGTCGGAGACGTCCATCGGCTCGACGAGGAGGCCGTTGTTCTCGATCGCGAGCTCGAGGCCGCGCTCGAAGTAGTCCTGGTCGCCGACCCGCTGCAGGTGCGCGAGGAACGTGGCCTTGTCGCGACCGGAGATGTAGTTGATGCCGACGGCCTCGCCGAGACCGCCCTTGACGGTCTTCGAGAGCTCCTTGATGTAGCCCTCGGCGCTCGTCGTGTACTTCACCTCTTCGTCGGAGACCTTGGCCGTGTTCACCGTCACGAACGACTGGTCGCGTGCGATGAAGGGGAGCGCGCGGTCGAGGATGGCGGGGTCGAACACGACGTCGCCGTTCATCCACAGGACGCCGCCCGACTGCGAGGCCGCGAGGGCGCGCATGAGCGACTTCGAGGTGTTCGTCTGGTCGTACTCCTCGTTGTAGACGAAGGACGCCTGCGGGAACGCCTCGATGATGTGCTCGAGCTTGTAGCCGACGACGATCGTCACGTTGGCGTTCGCGCCGAACGCGTGCTCGACGTTGTCGAACTGCTGGCGCATGATGGTGCGGCCGTCGCTGAGTTCGGTCAGGGGCTTGGGGAGGGATCGCCCGAGCCGGCTTCCCATGCCGGCCGCGAGAATCACGATCTGGGTGGTCACTGCATCTCCTTCGGTGGGTCGGATGCCCCCACCGGGCGACTTCGTTCTACGGAGTTCGCCCGGAGTTCATCCGGAAGTTCACATGTGGACACGCCGTTATGCCGCAACCCAGCGTATCCGGGGGCGCTCCCGCGTCGCCATTCGAGGGCGCCGGTCGTAGTGCGATCGTGATATGACGCACAGGGAATCCACAGTCAGCCGATCCGGCCCTCGAGGCGCGCTGGACGGGCGGTCATTGGTAGGTTGGCTGGGTGACTTCCGTTTCGCGCTCCGATCACGACGACGAAGCTGCCGAAGGCACCGGTGCGGGGGCGCCTCGAAAGAGCGGAACCGTGCCGGGGGCCTCGAGCAGCGATGCTTCGAATGCCCGAAAGAGCACCGCGAAATCCGCGAAGACGATGACGCCCGCCGAACGTGCGGCCGCCCGATCGGCCGCCGCGAAGAAGGCTGCCGCGACCCGCCGTGCGAACAAGGCGGCCGCCGCGGCCGAGGCGGCAGAACAGGGTGTCGTCGCAGACGCCGTCGACTCGAAGCGCACCGGCGCGTCGAACGCCGCGTCCTCTGCTGCGCGGACGGTGCGCGGCGCCGGAGCGAAGGCCGCGCGCACGCCGCGCGACTCGGCCGCGAAGAGCTTGGCGAGCACGCCGGGCGACCGCAGCCGGGCGACCGCCGCGGCCAGTGCGCAGCGCCAGGCGCAGCAGCGCGTCGCCGCGTCGATCACCACCGAGACCACGGCGGCCGAGCGGGCCCCGCGCAAGCCGGCCGACCAGACGCTCCCCGCGGCGACGAGCGAGCCGCCCGTCGTCGCCGAGCGCGACGAGCCCGGCCGTGACGAGATCGACGAGACCACCACCGATCGACGCACCCCGGTCGCCGAGGTCCGCGCCGCCGCGGCCGCAGTCGCCGCGAGCGAGGCCGCGCAGGCCGAGACCGCCACGCCCGACGAGGCCGAGCCGGCCGTCGAGGCCGATGCTGAGCCGCTGGCCGAGGCTGAGCCGGTGGCTGAGGCTGAGCCGGTCGTCGAGGCTGAGCCGGTCGTCGAGGCCGAGCCCGTCGAGGCGGAGACGGTGACCGAACCGGCCCCGGCCGACGCGACGCCGGTCGACGACACGTCGGCGATCGAGGCATCCGCACCGCTCATCGCGGCGCAGTCGGTCGCCGTGATCCCCGCGAAGAAGAATGCGGCCCCTCGCAAGAAGCGCACCCTGCGCGTCGCACGCCCGGCGCCGGCGGCCGGCACGCCGAACGTGCTCTCGATCACCGGGCTCGTGAAGCGCTTCGGCGAGAACACCGCCGTCGACGGCATCAGCCTCGACGTGCGCGCCGGCTCGTTCTTCGGCATCGTCGGGCCGAACGGCGCCGGCAAGACGACGACGCTCTCGATGATCACGGGGCTCCTGCGGCCCGATGCCGGCACCGTCCGCATCCACGACATCGACGCATGGGCCGACCCGCACGCCGCCAAGCGCGCGACCGGCGTGCTGCCCGACCGACTGCGGCTGTTCGACCGGCTGACGGGCGCGCAGCTCCTCTACTACTCGGGCGTGCTGCGCGGGCTCGACAACCGCACCGTGCGCGAGCGCAGCGCCGACCTCATCTCGGCCTTCGGCCTCGACGACGCCGTCGACCGGCTCGTCGCCGATTACTCGGCGGGCATGACCAAGAAGATCGCGCTCGCGTGCGCCATGATCCACTCGCCGCGACTGCTCGTGCTCGACGAACCCTTCGAGTCGGTCGACCCGGTGTCGGCGGCGAACCTCACTGAGATCCTCGAGCGCTACGTCGCCGGCGGCGGCACCGTCGTGCTCTCGAGCCACGGCATGGACCTGATCGAGCGCGTCTGCGACTCGGCCGCGATCATCGTCGCCGGCCGGGTGCTCGCGGCGGGCACCCTCGACGAGGTTCGTGCGGGCCACACCCTCGAAGACCGATTCGTCGAGCTCGCGGGCGGGCGCAAGGCAGCGGAAGGCATGGAATGGTTGCACAGTTTCTCCGACTGAAACTGCGCCTGCTGGCGAACATCTTCCGCCGCAGCACCTGGCAAGTGGTCGGCATCGTGCTCGGCCTCGTCTACGGACTGGGTCTCGCGCTGCTGCTCTTCCTCTCCCTCGTCGGGCTGCGCCTGGTTGAAGACGTGGCGGTCATCCGCGACGTGCTGGTGGTCGCCGGCGCCGCGACCGTGCTCGGCTTCATCGTGTTCCCGCTCGTGTTCGGCACGGAAGACACGATGGACCCGCGTCGATTCGCCTTCTTCGGCCTGCCCGACCGCACCCTGGCCTTGTCGCTCGCGGTCGCGGGGCTCATCGGCATCCCCGCGCTCGTGCTCGCGATCGTGCTCCTCGGCACGGTCGTCACCTGGTCGCGCGGCGTCGCCGAGACGCTCCTCGCGCTCATCTCCGCGGCGCTCGCCTTCGCCACCTGCCTGCTGCTCGCCCGGGTGACGACGGCGCTCGCCTCGTTCCTGCTCTCGACGCGGCGTTCACGTGAGCTGATGGGGGTCATCGGCCTGCTGCTCATCGTCATGCTGTCGCCGATCATCGTCGTGCTCGTCACGCTCGACTGGGCGAACTCGGGGCTCGAGATCCTCGGCGTCCTCGGCGACATCCTCGGCTGGACCCCGTTCGGCGCCGTCTTCGCGGTGCCCGGTGACGCGGCCGCCGGCGCGTGGGGGCCGGCCATCCTCGAACTGCTGATCGCCGTCGCCACGCTCGCTCTGATCTGGCTCGCCTGGCAGTCGCTCGTCGCGAAGATGCTCGTGACCCCCGGTCGCGAGGCCTCGGCGAAGAGCTACCGCGGGCTCGGCTGGTTCGACCGGATGCCGCATGGCGCGACCGGTGCCGTCGCGGCGCGCAGCTTCACGTACTGGTTCCGCGACGCGCGCTACTGGGTGTCGATCGTGATGGTGCCGATCGTGCCCGTGCTCGTCATGGTGCCGCTCGGCGTCGCCGGGGTGCCGATGCAGTACCTCGGGCTCATCCCGGTGCCGCTGATGTGCCTGTTCCTCGGCTGGAGCCTGCACAACGACACCGCGTACGACTCGACCGCGATCTGGCTGCACATCACCTCGGGCGTTCGCGGCAACGCCGACCGACTCGGACGACTGGTGCCGGTGCTCGTCGCCGGCGTGCTCGTGATCGGGCTCGGCAGCGCGGTCACGGTCTTCGTCCTGAACGACTGGCGGCTGCTGCCGTCGCTGCTCGGCGTGAGCACGGCGCTGCTGCTCGCGGGCCTCGGCGTCGGCTCGATCACCTCGGCGCGGTTCCCGTACCCGGCGGTGAAGCCCGGCGACAGCCCGTTCCAGCAGCCGCAGTCGACGGGCGGCATCACCGCGCTCGTGCAGTCGCTCACGATGTTCGCCTCGGTGCTCGTCGCAGCGCCGGCCGCGATCTTCGCCGCGCTCGGCATCCTCGTCGACCCCGGATGGCACGCGGCCGCCTTCGCCTCCGGCGTCGGGCTCGGTCTCGTGGTGCTCGTCGTGGGCGTCTGGTGGGGCGGGCGCGTGTTCGACGCCCGCGGGCCCGAGATGATCGCCGCCGCGATCCGCGCGTGAGCCGTGCGTCGTGGCGGGGCGGCGACGACCTTGTGATCGACGCGTAGAATCGAGCGCATGATCCACACCGTGCGCGCGAGCATCGCCGACCCCGGTCAGCCGGGTGGCGGCACCGACGTCCTCGACCGCGAACTCGAGAAGCTCCTCAACGAAGAGGCCATCGAGCCGGGCGATCACGAGCGCTTCTCGCACTACGTCCAGAAGGACAAGATCCTCGAGTCGGCGCTCACGGGCAAGCCCGTGAAGGCGCTCTGCGGCAAGAAGTGGACCCCGGGCCGCGACCCCGAGAAGTTCCCGGTCTGCCCGAGCTGCAAAGAGATCTACGAGCGGATGAAGTCGCAGTAGTCCGCCTCGACGCTCCGCCGAGTGGGCCCGCGTCTCAGCGGTACGTCGTCGGGATCACCGGCTCGCCGCGACCGAGCCGGAACGCCTCGATCGGCAGCTCCTGCATGACCTCGGCGCGGTGGGCGCGGGCGGCGGCGGTGCCGGCGGTGCCGAGGAACGCCGGGTCGACCTCGCCCTTCGAGACGAGCTGCACCATCAAGGGGCGCAGCTTGTCGCCGGCGTCGAACTCGGCCTCGCCGCCGGGGCCGTCGCCGACGAACACGAGCTCCTCGCGGGCGGTGCGGGTGGCG
Organism: Agromyces sp. NPDC058126; assembly: GCF_042884595.1. NCBI lineage: Bacteria > Bacillati > Actinomycetota > Actinomycetes > Micrococcales > Microbacteriaceae > Agromyces > Agromyces sp. NPDC058126. Next base: position 281,277 of record NZ_JBHVTS010000005.1, read on the forward strand.
TCGAGACGGCGGGCCGCGTTCTTGCGGCCGCCCACACTGGCCTTCTGGGTCGACGCCTTCGCGACCGGGATCCACGCGCCGGCATCGTCGCGTCGGGCGACGAGCTTGTAGACCATGCCGGCCGCGGGGAACCCGGATCCGGTGACGACCGCCGTGCCCACGCCGTACGCGTCGACCGGGGCGCCCGACAGCCCGGCGATCGTGAACTCGTCGAGGTCGCTCGTGACGGTGATGCGCGTGTCGACGGCGCCGAGCGCGTCGAGCTGTTCGCGTACCGCGGCGACGACGGTGGGCAGGTCGCCAGAGTCGATGCGGACGGCGCCGAGCTCGGGGCCGGCGACCTTCACGGCGAGCTCGACGCCGCGGGTGATGTCGTAGGTGTCGACGAGCAGCGTGGTCTTCGGACCGAACGCCGCGACCTGGGCGCGGAACGCGTCCTCCTCGCTGTCGTGCAGCAGGGTGAAGGCGTGCGCGGCGGTGCCCATCGTCGGGATGCCCCAGGTGCGCCCCGCCTCGAGGTTCGACGTCGCATCGAAACCGGCGATGTACGCGGCGCGGGCGGCGGCGATCGCGGCGCGCTCGCTGGTGCGGCGCGAGCCCATCTCCGAGATCGGGCGGCCGAGCGCCACGGAGACCATGCGGGCGGCGGCGCTCGCGACCGAGGAGTCGTAGTTGAGGGTCGAGAGCACGATGGTCTCGAGCATGACCGCCTCGGCGAAGCTCGCCTGGATGGTCAGGAGCGGCGAGCCCGGGAAGTACGCCTCGCCCTCGCGGTACCCCCAGATGTCGCCCGCGAAGCGGTAGTCGGAGAGCCAGTCGATCGTCGCCGGCCGCACCACGTCGTGCTCCTGGAGCCACTGGAGCTCGGGATCCTCGAAGCGGAAGCGCTGCACGAGTTCGAGCAGGCGCCCGATGCCGGCGACGACGCCGTAGCGGCGGCCGTCGGGCAGGCGTCTGGCGAACGCCTCGAAGAGGCTCTCACGGTGGGCGGTGCCGTCGCGCAGGGCGGCATCGACCATCGTCAGTTCGTAGCGGTCGGTGAAGAGGGCAGCTGAGCCGGTCACGCACTCGAGCCTACTGGGGCGGCCGGTTCCGGCGGCGGTGTGCCGCCACCGCGTGCCGCGGACTCGCCTAAGCTTGAACCTCGTGACGGATGCACCGATCGGAATCTTCGACTCGGGGGTCGGTGGACTCACCGTCGCCCGTGCCGTCAAAGACCAGCTGCCGAACGAGTCGATCCTCTACATCGGCGATCTCGAGCACTCGCCCTACGGGCCGAAGAAGATCGCCGACGTCCGCGGCTACGCCCTCGCCGTGCTCGACGACCTCGTCGCGCAGGGCGTGAAGATGCTCGTGATCGCCTGCAACACGGCCTCGGCGGCCATGCTGCGCGACGCCCGCGAGCGGTACGACGTACCCGTCGTCGAGGTGATCCAGCCTGCGGTGCGCCGTGCCGTCGCGGCGACCAAGACCGGCCGGGTCGGCGTCATCGGCACCCAGGGCACGGTCTCGTCGCGCGCCTACGACGACGCCTTCGCGGCAGCGCCCCACCTCGAGCTCTTCTCGCAGGCCTGCCCGCGCTTCGTCGAGTTCGTCGAAGCCGGCGTCACGACCGGCGACGAGCTGCTCGCCGTGGCCGAGGAGTACCTCGCGCCGCTGCGCCGGGCCGACATCGACACCCTCGTGCTCGGCTGCACCCACTACCCGTTCCTCAAGGGCGCCATCTCGTACGTCATGGGCGAGGGGGTCACCCTCGTCTCGAGCGATGTCGAGACCGCGAACGACGTGTACCGCGTGCTCGTGAGCGGCGGCATGGAGCGCCGCGCTCCCGAGCCGCCGAGCTACCGCTACGAGGCGACCGGCCGCTCGACGAGCGCCTTCCTCGACCTCGCCCACCGACTCATCGCCCCCGAGATCCCGAGCGTCGAGCTCGTGCAGACGGGTGCGGTCACCATCCCAGACCGAGAACAGCTTCGACAGGAGAACCTATGACCGAGGCATCCGCCGCCGCGATCGTCCGTGCCGACGGGCGCACCCCCGACCAGCTGCGCGAGGTGACCATCGAGCGCGGCTGGAGCGCCCACGCCGAGGGCAGCGCGCTCATCTCGTTCGGGGGCACCAAGGTGCTCTGCACGGCGAGCTTCACGAACGGCGTGCCGCGCTGGCTCAACGGCAAGGGCAAGGGCTGGGTCACCGCCGAGTACGCGATGCTGCCGCGCGCGACGAACACGCGCAACGACCGCGAGAGCGTGAAGGGCCGCATCGGCGGACGCACGCACGAGATCAGCCGCCTCATCGGCCGCAGCCTCCGCGCCGTGGTCGACATGAAGGCGCTCGGTGAGAACACCCTCCAGATCGACTGCGACGTGCTGCAGGCCGACGGCGGCACCCGCACGGCGGCGATCACCGGCGCGTACGTCGCGATGGCCGACGCGATCGAGTGGGCCCGCGGCCAGAAGTTCATCGGCCAGAAGTCGACCCCGCTCATCGACACCGTCTCGGCGGTCTCGGTCGGCATCATCGACGGCACGCCGATGCTCGACCTCGCCTACGTCGAAGACGTGCGCGCCGAGACCGACATGAACGTCGTCGCCACCGGCCGCGGACTCTTCGTCGAGGTGCAGGGCACCGCCGAGGGTGCGCCGTTCGACCGGCGCGAACTCGACTCGCTGCTCGACCTCGCGCTCGCCGGTACCGCGTCGCTCACCGAGCTGCAGCGCGCCGCACTCGCCGCGTCGCTCGCGGCGGGGGAGTGAGCGTGGCGGCGTCGGGCGCCGGCGAGGCCGCCGCGCTCGAGGTCGTGCTCGCGACCCACAACGCGCACAAGGTCGCCGAGTTCCAGCGCATCCTGGGCGAGCAGATGCCCGGCATCACCGTGCTGCCCTACGACGGACCCTCGCCCGTCGAGGACGGCACGAGCTTCGCCGCGAACGCACTCATCAAGGCGCGCGCGGCAGCGGCCCACACCGGTCGCATCGCGCTCGCCGACGACTCGGGCATCGCGGTCGACGTCATGGGCGGGGCGCCCGGCATCTTCTCGGCGCGCTGGGCCGGGCACTCGGCGGGCGACGTCGAGAACGTGAAGCTGCTGCTCGCGCAGCTCGGCGACGTGCGCCGGCCGAACCGCGGGGCGGCGTTCCACTGCACGATCGCGGTGGTCGTGCCCGCGGCGCTCACCGGCGCGGCGTCGGCCGGTGAGCCGGCCGACGAGGAGTTCGTCGCCGAGGGGCTCTGGCGCGGCGCGCTCGCCTACGAGCCGCGCGGATCGCACGGGTTCGGCTACGACCCCGTGTTCGAGCCCGAGGGGTACGAGGTCACGGCGGCCGAGCTGCTCCCCGAGCAGAAGAACGCGATCAGCCATCGGGCGCGCGCCTTCGAGGCGCTCATCCCCGAGCTCGAGCGGATCGCCGAACGAGTCGGGGCCGCGGCCGAGTAGTCCGCGCACTCACCCGGTCACGAACGCCGCCACCCGGTCGGCGAAGTCGTTGAACGCGGTGCCCGTGGTGAGCATCGCCCATCCGTGACCCACGCCATCGGCGACGATGGTGATGTCGTCGCTCGCGGTCGCGTCGGCGAGCTGCTGCAGCTCGCCGACGTCGACCGAGGTGTCGCCGGGCGCGACGGCGAGGAGGAGCGGCGCGGTGAGGTCGGGCGCGTCGCCCATCGAGTCGTAGCCGCGGAACGCGATCGGTCCTGACAAGTCGACGACCCCGTCGAGCAGGCCGGTGCCGCCGTCGCGTCCGCCCGCGACGATCGCCGCCGTGCCGCCCATCGAGGCGCCCACGACGACGACGCGTTCGGCGCCTTGCTCGCGCGCCCAGTCGGCGGCGGCGAGGATCGCGTCGGCGCCCGCGTCGACGACGTGGTTCGCGTCGCGGGGGCACTCGGTCTCGCCGTAGCCGCAGGAGTTCACGAGCACCACCTGCACGCCCTGCTCGGCGAGCGTCGAGGCGTAGGGCCAGAATCCGCACTCGTCCTGGTTGCGCTGGTGCGCGAAGATCGCGGTGGTCGTGCCCTCGCCCGCGACGCCGACGTCGAAGCGCGCATCGCCGACGGGCAGCCACATCGCGGTGGAATCGATGCCGGTGTCGCCGCAGCGCTCAGAGGGCGACTGCGGCGCCGCGGCGGCGGCCTGGTCGGTCGAGACTGACGCGTCGGTCGAAGTCCCGACGCTCGGGCCGGGGTCCGCAGCGCATCCGGAGAGCGCGGCCGCGAGGCATCCGATGGCGAGGGCGATGGCGAGCGTTCGACGCGACGGCATGCCCCGCAGCCTAGGGCCGGCGGCTCGGGTGCCGCGACCCCGGGAGCGCGTTCGCCGGGCCGCTTCTGCTGCCATGCCGATGAGAACGCGACTCATTCCTGATTGGGGCGAATCGACCCGAACCGCCCTCCACCCGACCTACGCTGGGAGGGACATGGCACACGATCACTCCCACGACCACGCCGCGACCGCGAACCGCACCCGACTCTGGATCGCGATCGCGATCATCGGCGCATTCGTCGTGGTGCAGGTCGTCGGCGGCATCGTGAGCGGTTCGCTGGCCCTGCTCGCCGACGCCGGGCACATGACGAGCGACCTCATCGGCCTCGTCGTCGCGCTCGTCGCCGCCTTCGTCGCGGCCCGGCCCGCGACCGACCGGCAGACCTACGGGTTCCGGCGGGCCGAGGTGTTCGGCGCGCTCATCAACGGCGTCATCCTGATCGTCGTGGCGGTGAGCGTCACGATCGGTGCGATCGGCCGGCTCGTGACGGGGGCCGAGGGCGAGGCGCACGAGGTGCAGGGCGGCCTGATGCTCGTCATCGCCGTCGTCGGTCTGGCCGCGAACATCGCCGCGATGCTCGTGCTGCGTGGCGGCGCGAAGGACTCGATCAACCTGCGCGGCGCCTACCTCGAGGTGCTCGGCGACACGATCGGCTCGGCACTCGTGATCGTCGCCGCGATCGTCATCCTGCTCACCGGATGGAGCGCGGCCGACCCGATCGCCTCGCTCGGCATCGCGGTGCTCATCGTGCCGCGCGCCCTGTCACTGCTGCGCGACGTCGTGCGGGTGCTCAGCGAGGGCGCGCCCGCCGAGACGGATGTCGCGGAGATCCGCGAGCACATCCTCCGCACCCCCGGCGTGGTCGCCGTGCACGACGTGCACGTGTGGCAGATCACCTCTGGGCAGCCGGTGTTCACCGCGCACGTCGAGGTCGAACCCGAGGTCTTCGAGTCGGGGCGCACGGGTGCGCTGCTCGACGAGCTCGGCGGATGCCTCAGCGAGCACTTCGACGTCGCCCACTCGACCTTCCAGCTCGAGCCCGGCGGCCGCGCCGAACAGGAGCAGGGTTCGCACTGCTGAGGCGCGCCGCTCGAACGAGCGGATCGGTCATTGGCGGGCGATGGAGATCCGGTATCGTTCGTCGGCGCTGATCAGGTGATCGACGTCCGCGGCGTCCTTGCCGGTGGCGAGCTGCACCCATCGAACAGTGCCGGAGAATGTGCTCGATGCGCTGGTGTAGTCGACGCTGACCGGGGAACCGGTGTCGCTCCCGAGGTCGACGGTCTCGTCGGCCGAGAAGATGAGCGGCACGGTCGCGTCGACCCTGCCCTCGCCGACGGGCGCACCGTCGAGGTACAGGCGCACGGTGCCGCCCTTGCCGAGACCGCCCCCGTCGTAGTCGAACTCCACCCGGAGCTGTCGCACCCCCGGGGCGAGGGTCTCGGAAGCTGAGATGACGAAACGCCGGAGGCCCATCAGGTTGTAGCAGTACCTCGGCGTTCCGTCGACCGCATACAGCGACCATCCGCCGAAGGCCCCGCCCTGTGCGATGACGACGCCGTTCGCACCTGTCGTCGGCACGTCGACCTCCGCAGTCACCGCATGCGAGACGTTCTTGATGTTCAGCACGGAGCCTTCGCTCAACCTCCGCATTCCGCCGGAGAGCATCTGCCGGTTGCCTCGCACCAGTTGGGGTCGGCCCGCCATGCCGGCGTCGAACCGCTCGATCCGTCGATCGTCCAACGGGAGCACGTGGTTCTTCCGGGCGATCTCGAGCCAGAGCGCCTTCAGCTCGTCGAGCTTGTCGGGACGGGACGCCGCGAGATCTCGTGCCTGGCTCCAATCGTCCGTGTCGTAGAGCTCCCAGACGTCGTCGTCGAGCGCCGGCATCGGCGCGGTCACCCACGGTGTCGAGTGCCGGGTGACCGCCGTCCAGCCGTGGTGGTAGAGGCCTCGGTTGCAGAACATCTCGAAGTACTGGGTCGTCCGCTGGTCGGCGGCGGCGCCGTCGTCGAAGGCGTAGCGCATGCTCACGCCGTCCATCGGGAGTTGTGCGATCCCGTTGACCGAGGAGGGCTCCGGGAGCCCGGCCGCGTCGAGGATCGTCGGCGCGACGTCGATGACGTGGTGGAACTGGCTCCGCACCTCGTCCTTGGCCTCGAACCCGTTCGGCCAGCGCACGATCATTCCGGTTCTCGTCCCGCCCCAGTGCGACGCGACCTGCTTCGTCCACTGGTACGGGGTGTCCATGGCGTGCGCCCATCCGACGGCGTAGTGATTGAACGCCTCGGGGCCGCCGAACTCGTCGATGCGCTCGGCCATGAACTCGGGCGTCTCCAGCTGGAAGGCGCCGTTGAAGACCAACAGCTCGTTGAACGTGCCGTTCGGGGTGCCCTCGCCGCTCGCCCCGTTGTCGCCGACGATGTAGAACACGAGCGTGTCGTCGAGCACACCGAGATCGTCGAGATCGTCGAGGAGTCGGCCGACGTGATGGTCGGTGTGCTCCAGGAAGCCCGCGTACACCTCCATTTGACGGGAGAGCACGGGCCGGAGCGCTTCCGGGGTCGCCTCCCACGCCGGGATCTCGTCATGCCGGACGGTCAGTTCGCAGTCGGACGGCACGACGCCGAGTTCCCGCTGCCGCTGCAAGGTCCGTTCCCGTAAGGCGTCCCAGCCGTCGTCGAACTCGCCGCGGTACGCGTCGGCCCACTCCTTCGGGACGTGGTGCGGCGCATGGGTGGCACCTGGCGCGAAGTACACGAAGAACGGCTTGTCGGGCATCAACGACTTCTGTTCCCGGATCCATCCGATCGCGCGATCCGTGAGGTCCTCGGTGAGGTGATACCCCTCGGTCGGACTTCTGTCGGGTTCCACCGGTGTCGTACCCTCCCACAGCGCCGGAAGCCACTGGTTCGTCTCGCCGCCGATGAATCCGAAGAAGTGCTCGAATCCGCTTCCCGTGGGCCAGTGGTCGAAGGGCCCCATCGGACTCGACTCCCACATCGGCACCTCATGGCACTTGCCGAACTGCGCCGTGGAGTAGCCGTTCATCCTCAGCGTCTCGGCCACCGGTGCGACCGACTTGGGACGCACCGAGCTGTAGCCGGGCGCCGAGGTCGCGAGGTCCGGGATCGAGCCCATGCCCGCATTGTGGTGATTCCGACCGGTCAGCAGGGCGCTCCGCGTGGGTGCGCACAGCGCCGTCGTGTGGAAGCGGTTGAATCGCAGGCCCTCGCTTGCGAGTCGCTCGGCAGTCGGTGTCCGGCATGGTCCGCCGAATGCCGACGACGCGCCGAAGCCGACGTCGTCGAGGAGGATCACGAGGACGTTCGGTGCGCCGGCCGGCGGTCGAAGCGGCTCGATCGCCGGGAACACCGCCCGTGGGTCCTTCGCGTCCACCACGGCCACGTCGGGCACGGGTGGGTCGGGAATCGGGAGGACCCGCCGATCGACATCCTGGAAACCGCTCATCACGCCGACCTCCTCGAACGCGCGCCTTCGCTCGTCATCGAGCATTCCTCAGGATGCGGCGATCGGCCACACTCTACTCCCGGGCCGACGGACTGCGCGATCGGTCTCGGTCAGGGAAGGGGTGGCTCCCGGCGTGTGTGCACAGATCCTCCCGCGATCCGTCGAAGCTCGCCGAGCAACACGCCTGGTGCTGCGCCCGAGGCGGGCGGGCGGGCGCTCGGCGGGGCGGCCGGGGCCGGGCCGAGATGACGGATGCCCCGGGGCTGCCGCAGACGGCGGCCCCGGGGCATCCTCGAGTCTTCGACGCTCAGTGCTCGTCGTGCTTGGGGCCGCGCTCGAAGACGTCGGCGTCGAGTACGAGGTGCTCGGCCTCCTCTTCGTCGGTGATGACGTCTTCACCGGCGGCGGCCGCCTTCTTCGCCTTGCGGCGCTCGCTGAGGTAGTGCCAGAGCGTGACGAGCGCCGTGCCGCCGACGGCGGCGAGCAGGATCAGGTCGATGTACTCCTTCACGAGGTCGGCGACGAATGGGATGAAGCCGATCGCGTAGCCGAACATCGTGAGGCCGAAGCCCCAGAGCACCGCGCCGATGAAGTTGTAGAGGGTGTACTTGCCCTTGGGCATGTGACCCACGCCCGCGGCGACCGGCGCGAAGGTGCGCACGATCGGCACGAAGCGGGCGAGGATGATCGTGAGGCCGCCGAAGCGCTCGAAGAAGGCGTTGGTGCGTTCAACGTTCTTGACGCTGAACAGGCCTGACTCCTTCCGCTCGAAGATCGTCGGGCCGGCCTTGTGCCCGATGTAGTAGCCCACCTCGCCGCCGAGGAAGGCGGCGAGACCGATGAGCAGCGCCACCCACCACACGCTGATGCCGAAGACGCCGTCGGGTGAGCCGGGCAGCGGGTGCGAGAGCAGGCCCGAGATGACGAGCAGGGTGTCGCCCGGCAGCAGGAAGCCGACGAGCAGGCCCGTCTCGGCGAAGATGATGCCGCACACGACGAGCAGGGCCCAGGGGCCCGCCCCGGCGATGATCGTCTCAGGATCGAGCCAGGGGATGAGTGCGGTGTGGACCATGTGCGGTGGCTCCAGTCGTCGGACCCGCCGTGTCTCGAGACACGTGCGTGGTCAGCAGGCGGCGGGGGATTTCGTTGCAGTTTACCGAGCGCGCGCTGGGCGCGGCATCCCACTGCAGGATGACCCTCCGCTCACTCCGTGGAGTGATCGCCGCCGCCCGTGCAGGGCGCGGCGGAGGCTCAGGCCGCGAGTGCGTCGAAGATGGCACCGTTCAGGCGGAAGGAGTTGCGCACCTCGTCGATGAGCGCGTCAACCTGTGCAGGCTCGAGCGCGAGGGCGTTCATGGCCTCGCGGTAGCCGCGCTTGTATCGCACGACGCCCTCGTCGGCGGCGATGTCGAAGCGGTAGAACGCGAGCTGCTCGGGCGTCGCGCCGTAGTGGTGTGCGACGAGGCGTGCGATGGCCTGGCCGCCGGAGAGGTCGCCGAGGTAGCGCGTGTAGTGGTGCGCGAGGTAGCGCACGTCGTCGTCGGCGAGGCTGCGCAGGTGCGCGGCGTACTCGGCGGTGGCCGGCAGCGCCGGGTGCGTCTCGCGCCAGTCGGCGGCGCCGAGCGCCGCGAGGTCGGACTCGATGGCCGCCATGCGGGCGAGCTCGGGGTCGAAGACGATGGGGTCGCCGTCGCGGATGCCTCGTGCCTCGAGTGCTTCGTAGACCCAGGCGAACTGCGCGAGGTAGCGGGTGTAGTCGTCGAGCGTCAGCTCGCCGCCCATGAGCTCGGTGATGAAGCCGCGCGACTCGGTGGCGCGGTGGTCGTCGGCGGAGGCGGCGCGCACGAGCGCGGCCACGTCGAGCGGTTCGGCCTGGTCGTGCTGGGCGGCGGAGCTCGGGGCGACGGTGGTGGAGACGCTCGACATTTCGGTCCTTCGGGTGGAGAAGTTCGGCAGGTTAGGCTTACCTTACCGTGCGGGGCTCGGGATTTCAGCACTCTTGTCGGACGTCCGGCGTAACGTCGCCGCCATGCGCTACGGATTCATCTACCCCGGCAGTGATCCCGAGGTCGCCGTCGAACTCGCCGAGCTCGCCGAGCAGCACGGCTGGCACGGCTTCTTCGTCTGGGAGGGCATCTGGGCGACCGACCCGTGGTCGGTGCTCGCCGCGGCGGCCATGCGCACCTCGTCGATCCGGCTCGGCACGATGCTCACGCCGGTGCCGCGGCGCCGCCCGTGGGAGCTCGCCGGCCAGACGATGACCGTCGATCGGCTCTCGGGCGGGCGGGTGACGCTCTCGGTCGGCCTCGGCGTGCCCGAGACGGCCGAAGAGCGCTTCTGGATCTTCGAGCACGACCCGGGCCGGCGCGTGCGGGCCGAACTGCTCGACGAGTCGCTCGAACTGCTGCCGAAGCTCTGGCGCGGCGAGCCGTTCGAGCACGACGGGCCGCACTACACGGTGCGCCGAGCAGACATGATGCTGCCGCCGCCGCCAGTGCAGCCGCGCATTCCGATCTGGGCCGTCGGGGTCTGGCCGCGGCCGAAGTCGATGCGTCGCGTCGCGCGGCTCGACGGCTGGCTGCCGAACTTCGCCCCGCCCGGCGGGGGAGCGGTCGGCCCTGACGCGCAGCGCGAGTTCTTCACGCCCGAGATCGGCGCCGAGGCGATGGCCTGGCTCAAGGCCGAGCGCGAGCGGCTCGGCGTCGCCGACGAACCGTTCGACTGGGTGCAGGAGGGCACCACGGCGGGGCTCGACCCGGTCGCGGACGCCGCCGTGGTGCGCCCATGGGCCGAGGCCGGGGCGACCTGGTGGCTCGACACCGACTGGTCGGTGCCCGCCGACCGCGTCGAGCAGTACTCCCGCGAGCGGGTGGCGGCGGGGCCGCCGCACGTCGACTGAGGCCGACCTACCAGACGGTGCCGCCCCCGACCGAGATGCCACCCCACGTGAGCGCGATGAAGATCGCCGCGAACACGACGGGTGCGATGCCCTTGCCGCCCCGCGCGAGCCCCTTGAGGAGGCCGATCACGGCGAGGATCGCGGCGACGATCGAGAGGGCGCCGCCGAGGATCAGCCCGATGAACAGCGGGATGGGCATGAGCACGAGGCCGGCCAGCGCGAACCAGAACGCGGCCCAGGCAGTCGGATTCGACTGGCGTTCGATGGAGGAGGACATGCTTCATTATCGGGCGTCCGCGGCCTCCGGCTCAGGACCCCGGGCTCGCGCGGCGCTCCAGGGCTTCGATGACGGTCTCGGCGATGTCGATGTCGTAGAGCCGCTCGATGCTCTGGAACCCGCCGGGACTCTCCGCGTTGATCTCCACCACCTGGCTGCCGATCACGTCGATGCCCACGAGGAACATGCCGTCGGCGACGAGCTTGTCGCCCATCGCCTCGACGATGCCGAGCTCGGCCGCACCGACCTCCAGGGGCACCGACCGACCGCCGGTGCTGATGTTGGCGCGCGGGTCGTTGCCGGAGGGCACGCGTCGGAATGCGGCCGGCCTGCCGTCGCGCTCGAGGATGCGGCCCTCCAACAGGAAGATCCGGGCATCGCCGTCTTTCGCTCCGTCGATGAACTCCTGGATGATGGCGTAGCCGTCCTGGAATACCGCCTCCGTCATCTGTGCGAGGTTGGTCTCTCCCGGGCCGTCGATCATGAAGACGTTGCGGCCCTTGGCCCCGTACAGCGGTTTGACGACGCAATGGCCGACCTCGTCGACGAACCGCTCGATCGCCTCCGGATCTCGTGTCACCAGCGACCGTGGCCGGATCTTCTCGGGGAACTCCTCCAGGTAGAGCTTGCTGGTCGCTCGATGGAGGGTGTTCGGGTCGTTGACCACCGTCACGCCTCGCTCCGCGATCATCTGCCCGAACACCACGCCCATCGGGCTGGCCCAGGGGCGCTCCTGCAGATCGTCGATCGACTCGTTGCGCAGGACGAGTGCATCCAGCTCGTCCACGACGATCCGCTCGGCGTCGCGTGCCTTGATCCGCTCCATGAAGCTCGCGAGGGTGTCGTCGCTCTTCCATGTCGCGGTGCGAGCCGTGGCCGCGAACAGCCCGTCGTTGCTGCCGAGCTCGACGTCGCCGACGCCGATGTACCAGGTCTCGTGCCCGGCCCTGGCGGCGGCCCGAGCGAGTCGGGTGGTCGTGTACTCGTCCACCTCGGTGTCGACGTCGTTGACGAGGAATGCGATCCTCATGCTGCGATGCCTCCCTCGTAGAGGTCGGTGACCTTCGCGCCTTCCCGCAGCCGCTCCAGTCGTTCTTGTGCGCCGGGCACATCCAGCCAGCGCGGCCGAACCCACGGGGCGTGGAGCACCTCGCGGTCGAGCAGGTCCTGCACGAGGGAGATGTGGTCCAGCGCGAGCTTGCCGACGAGCAGGGCCTCGAGGCGGCTGCCCTCGGCGAGAGCGTCGAGGATGCGTGTGATCCCGCGCAGGTAGATCGCGTCCTTGACCGATCCGCCCCCGACGACGACCCGGATGGCGATGGACCACGCGGTCCGTGCCGGTATGCGGTGGTCGGTGCGCAGCGACTCGAAGATGTCCACGAAGCCGGCGCCGGCGAGCATCTCGCCGACGGCGACCACTCGCGCCGCGAGCACGCGCAGCCGCCGAGGGTCCAGCCCGCCGGTCAGGTACTCGGCGAGCACGGCGAGGCCCTCCTGGGTCTCGTCGTAGCCGGGCAGGCCGATGGTCAACAGCGTCAGCGGCTGCCGGGCGCCGTTCTGGTAGGTGACCACGTGGGTGCCGACCTCGTGGTGCAGCAAAGGCTCGACGCGGTCGGCGCGGAAGGCGGCGGACTCGGGGATGAGCAGGCGGCCGAACGACACCATCAGCTCGGAGATGTCGTCGCGTACCTCGACGCGGACCGGGAACTCCGGGTACACGGCGCGGTAGCGCTCGAACTCCGCACGGGCCGCGTCGGCGAATGCCCCGGCCGTGACGGTCTGGGTGCTCGGCGCCTGCGGGGGGATGGTCTCGAGCAGCTCCTCGGCGGCCGCGGCCAGCGGCGGGTTCACCGTTCCGTAGAGCTGGAGCGACCCGTACAGGAACCGCGACGTGTCTCGGTCCTCCAACGCGGTGATCTGCCGGGAGATCTCGTCCCGCTTCGCCCGGAAGAGCGTGTGCAGGGCCGGGTCGTCGACCTTCTCGACCTCGAGGTCGTACAGTTCACGCTGCGCAAGGTCGGGGTCGAAATCCAGCGGACGAAGCCGAAGCGTGGGGGCGGTGCCGAACTCGCTGCGTTCGAAGTCCGTCCACGCCTCCGCCGCGTTGACCGGCGTGACATTGACGAGCAGGTTCACGCGGCGCTCGATTTCGGTGAGCCGGGCGTCGATGTCGAGCGCGGGCGCCAGCTGCTCGGTCAGTGAGGACATCTCATCAACATACCCACGGGGCGTGGGGCCGGCCCACCCCTTGACTCCTCCCCGACTTCGTGTGGGGGAGCTCGTCCAGAATGCCGAGGAGGGGCCCCGACCTCCCTGAGTTTCCGGGGAGGTCGGGGCCACTACTTCGTGCGGAAGGAGGGACTTGAACCCTCACGCCCGAAGGCACAGGAACCTAAATCCTGCGTGTCTGCCGATTTCACCACTCCCGCGAGTGCCCGAACAGTCTATGCGCGCAGCGCCGCGCGCCGCGGTCGGAGCAGCAGCAGCACCACGACGAGCGATGCGGTGCCGATGAGCGCGATCGGCAGGTCGAGGAACCACTGCATCACGAGGAACGGCGGCACGATCGCGAGCACGGCCGCGGCCGCCGTGGCGATCGGCGACGGCGCGCGGAACCCCTCGGGGATCGCGGTCGGCAGCCGTTCGAAGCGCACGAGGAGCGGCGCGATCGCGAACACGATGCCGAGCACGACGATGAGCGCGAGGGGCCGGCTCGCCCACCATCCGGCGCTGCCGGGCTCGGGTGCCGCACCTGGAATGAGGAGCGAGAGCCCTTCGACGATGATGATCACCGGCAGGTGCCAGAGGTAGACGGTCATCGCGCGGCTGCCGACGAGGTGCACGACCGCCTGTGCGGGTCGGCGACGCATGAGCGCGCTGAGCGGGCGGTGCAGGGCGCTCATCAGGCTGATCTGCGCGATGCCGAGCAGCATGAGCGGCACCGTCGGCGGGTTGAGGTTCACGAGCATGTCGGGGGAGTACCACCCCAGCGCGACGAGCGGCCAGATCACGAGGTACGCCGCGGCGGCGAGCCCGACGAGCACAGCGGGGCGGCGTCGGCGGAACCATCCGTCGGAGTACCAGAAGCCGAGCTGCTGCACGAAGAGCCAGATGAAGAAGAGGTTCGCGAGACCGATCTCGGCGATGCCCGAGGTGATGCGCAGCACATCGACGACGACGGCGCCGGCGGCGAGCACCACGAGCGTCATGCGCGGAGCCCGCTCGTGCAGCTGCGACATCCACGGCACCGCGCACTGCGCGATGAGGAAGGCCGCGAGGAACCACAGCGGCGACCCCGTGCCGGTTGCGATGGTGTCGAGGAGTGCAGGGTCGACGCCGATGAGCGTCGCGACGCCGAGCACGACCGAGAAGAAGACGAAGAGCGGCAGCGCGGGCCCGGCGAGGCGCAGCACCCGTCCGCGCACGAACGCGGTCGCGTCGCCGCCGCGCCGGGTGAGGCTGCGCCATGCGGCGAGGGCGGTGAACCCGCCGACGGCGAAGAAGAGGGGCATGATCTGCCCGAACCAGGTGGCCGCGGCGAACCACGGCTGCGCCTCGAGCGGGCGGGAGACGACGAGCGAGCCGTCGGGGGCGTAGCCGACCCCGATCATGAGCAGGTGGATGACGACGACGAGCAGGATGCACGCGACCCTCGCGAGGTCGACGACGAGGTCGCGGGAGGCGAGGGCGGTGGCGACCGCGGCGTTGCGGCCGGCGGACTGGTCGCCGGCGCGTGCGGCGGTCGCGTCGACGGCGGCGGGCGCCGGCGCGGGCTCTGGCGTCGACGGGGTCGATCGCGGCTCTGCGGTCATCGTTCTCCGAGGTGCGGGCGGGTCGGGTGTGCCGAGCCTAGCAACGCGCACGGCGCCCCTCCACGGTTGCTGCGGAGGGGCGCCCTGCGCGTGTCGCGTCACTCAGTTCGAGGAGCGCGACGACTCGTGGCCGAAGAGCATGCGCGCGAGCACGAGCATCATCGCGATGAAGGCGCCGACGACCGGCAGCGGCGCCCACCACCAGCCGACCGTGAAACCGAGCACCGGCACGAGCGCGAAGGCGGTGAGCCAGATCACGGCCGAGTAGATGCCGAAGCGGGCGGCGGCGGCCGGGTCCTCCTCGAAGCGGTTGCCCGCCCGGGCGGCATCGCGCTGCATGGCGACCACCCAGGGCTTGTGCCGGTTGGTCTGGGTGGCGCCGAGCGCGCTGAGCACGGCGATCGCGACGATCACGAGCACCGCGGCGAGCACGAGCCAGACGAGGTCGAGCCGCACCGCGACGACGGCGGCGAAGCCGAGGCCGGCGACGAGCAGGCCCGTCGCGGTGCCGAAGAGCAGTGCACGGCCGACCGGCAGCGGGTAGTTCGTCGTCGTCTCCTGGTGGAGCGCGTCGCCCGTGATCACGCCGATCGCGAGGCCGAGCACCGCGGCGATCGCGATGAGCGCGCCGGTGGCGAGCGGCAGCACGGGCGTGAGCCCGAGCACGAGTGCGACGAGGGCGGCGGCCGCGACGATGGCGAGCACCACGGTGCGCACCACGAAGGCGGGCTTCGGGCGCACCCGGTTGCGTTCGGCGAGTTCGGCGGCGGATGCCCCGGGGCGGGTGCCGCGCGGGGACGAGGCCGGCGCCGAGGCATCCACGTCGCCCGTCGCCGCCGCGACGAGCTCGCGCACGTCGCCCAGCTCGTCGACGGCGCGGCGGGCCGCCTCGGCGGGGGAGGCGCCGGCGACCTCGAGCTCGGCGACCCGCGAGAGCAGGTTGTCGCGGATCTCCTCCTTCAGGTCTTGCGCCTCGGGGGTGGGGTCGATGCCCGCGAAGGCCTCGTCGAGGAGACGGTGCACCTCGGTCGAGGTGCGGGGGCTGCGGTTGTCGCTCATCGCAGGGAGCCTTTCGTGTTCGCCGGCGCCGGTTGGCTGCCGAGCAGTGAGTCGATGATGGTGCGGGTGGCCACCCAGCTCGCCACGTTCTGGCGGAAGGCGGCGCGGCCCGCGTCGGTGATGCGGTAGTACTTGCGGCGGCCGCCCTGCGACTCGTCGCCCCAGTACGCCTCGGCGAGGCCGTCGCGCACGAGCCTGCGGTAGCTGGCGTAGAGGGTGGCCTCTTTGATCTCGTAGCCCCCGCCCGTCGCATCGCGGATGTGCTTGTAGATCTCGAAGCCGTAGCTGTCGTGCTCGCGCAGCACGCCGAGCACGATCGTGTCGGTGTGCCCGCGCAGCAGGTCGGCCGCGAAGGCGTCGCCGGATGCCGCTGAATCTTGGATCATGTTGGGTACTGTAACAGATCAAGTACCCAATGTGAACAAGCGAATGGATGCCTCGTTGTGGATAACTTCGGAGCGGGTCACCCGCCTCACCGCATGATGGGTGCCATGTCCGACGCCGTCCGCACCATCGCCGAGCGGGTGCGCACGCGTGTGCTGCGCGACGGGGTCGACCTCGCGGGCGACGACGAGCTCGCCGCCCGCTACGCCCACGACGAGGTGCGCCGATACAGCGAACGCGCGCTCGGCGGGGCGCACGCCGGGCTCGGCGACGAGCACGGCACCGCCCGCGAGGTCGTCGCCTCGCTCACCGGGTACGGCCCGCTGCAACCCTTCTTCGACGATGACGAGGTCGAGGAGATCTGGATCAACGGGCCCACGCGGGTGTTCATCGCCCGCGGCGGCGTCGCCGAGCTCACGACCGTGGTGCTCTCCGATCGCGAGGTGCGCGAACTCGTCGAACGCATGCTCGCCCACACCGGGCGCCGGGTCGATCTCAGCTCGCCGTTCGTCGACGCCTCGCTGCCCGACGGGTCACGGCTGCATGTCGCGATCCCCGATGTGGCGCGTACGCACTGGGCCGTCAACGTGCGCAAGTTCCAGCGGCGCATCCGATCGCTCCAATCGCTCGTCGAACTCGACTCGCTCACGCTGCAGGCCGCCGAGTTCCTCCGCATGTCGGTCCTCGCGGGCGCCAACATCCTCGTGTCGGGCGCGACGCATACCGGCAAGACGACCATGCTGAACGCACTCATGTCGAGCGCGCGCATCGGCGACCGAGTCGTCACGGTCGAGGAGACCTTCGAGCTCGATCTCGACGTCCGCGACCTCGTCTCGCTGCAGTGCCGGCAGCCGAATCTCGAGGGCAGCGGCGAGATCACGCTCCGCCGCCTCATCAAAGAGGCACTGCGCATGCGCCCCGACCGGCTCATCGTCGGCGAGGTACGCGAAGCCGAGAGCCTCGACCTCCTCATCGCGCTCAACTCGGGGCTTCCGGGCATGTGCACGATCCACGCCAACTCGGCTCGCGACGCCCTCGTGAAGCTCTCGACGCTGCCACTGCTCGCCGGACGCAACATCGACTCCGCGTTCGTCGTGCCGACGGTCGCGAGCTGCATCGACCTCGTCGTGCACCTCGCGATCGATCGCGACGGCCGTCGCCGCGTCGCCGAGATCCTCGCTCCGACGGGTGGATGCTCCGGAGCGGAGGTCGAGGCCGAGGCGATCTTCACCACCCGCGACGGCTCGCTCGTGGCGACAGGGCTGCGACCGGCGCGACTGGAGAAGTTCCACGCGCGCGGCTTCGACCCCGGGCACGTCCTCGGAGACCCGCGATGAGCCTCGTGCTGGGTGCGGCCCTCGGTCTCGGCCTGCTGCTCGTCGCCGCGCCGCTGCTGTGGCCACGCCGCGGCGAGCAGCGCCCCACCTCATCGGCGTTCCAGCGGCTGCACGGCGAGCTTGCGCTCGCGGGCCTCGGCAGCGTTCCGGTGGCCGTGGTCGCGACCGTCAGCCTGATGCTCTCCGCGGTGGGCGGGGCACTCGTGCACGCCGTGTTCGCGATCCCGTTCCTCACTGTCACCGGCGCGGTGCTCGGTGCGCTGCTGGTGCCGTTCGTCGTGCGCGGCCGCGCCGCGCGGCGTCGCGCGGCCAACCGCGCAGTGTGGCCCGATGTCGTCGATCACCTGGTCGCCTCGGTCCGCGCCGGGATGTCCCTGCCCGAGAGCGTCGGCGCACTCGCCGAGCTCGGCCCGGCTCCCACGCGGGCAGCCTTCTCGTCGTTCGAACGCGAGTTCCGCCGCACTGGCAACTTCTCGGCGTGCCTCGACGGTCTGAAGTCCGAACTCGCCGATCCGGTCGCCGACCGGATCATCGAGACGTTGCGCATGGCGCGCGAGGTCGGGGGCAGCGACGTGACGGCGGTGCTCCGAGGCCTGGCGGGGTACCTTCGCGAGGACGCGGCGCTCCGCGCCGAGGTCGTCGCCCGGCAGTCGTGGATCCGCAACGCCGCGAGGCTCGGCGTCGCCGCACCGTGGCTGCTGCTCGTGGTGCTCGCCTCGCGGCACGAGGCGATCGCGGCCTACGACTCGCCGGCGGGCGCCGTGCTCATCCTCGTCGGGCTCGGGGTCACCCTCATCGCCTACCGCAGCATGATCGCACTCGGCCGGCTGCCCGAGGAGCGCCGATGGTTCACCTGAACGCGACGGCACTGAGCCTCGTGTTCGGCGTCCTCGCCGGACTGGGACTCTGGCTCATGGTCTCGGCGGTGCCGCGCATCGGCCGGCCCCGCCTGGCCGAGCGGGTCGCCCCGTACATCGCCGACCTGTCGCCCGAGGCCCGCGCACTCCTCGCCAAGCGGCCGGCCGACCCGAGCCCCGTGCTCGGCGTCGTCGTGGCGCCCGCTCTGCGGTGGCTCCGCGGCGTGATGTCATCGTGGCTCGGCGGCAACGAGATCGTCGTGAAGCGCCTTCGGCAGGCCGGATCCCCGAAGAGTGTCGAGCGATTCAGGGGCGAGCAGCTGGCGTGCGCCGCGGTCGGCTTCGCGCTGGGAGCGGCGCTCGCCCTCGTCGCACCGGGATTCGGCGGCATGCCGACGATCGTGCGCGTCGCCGCCCCGTTCATCGGGGCCGCCCTCGGTGCGGTCGCACGTGACTGGCTTCTCCAGCGGAGTGCCCGTCGCCGCCTCGCTCGCATCTCGGAGGAGCTCCCGACGGTGCTCGAGTTCCTCACCCTGAGCCTGACCGCCGGCGAAGGCATGCTCGACGCGCTGCGTCGGGTCGGCGCGGCGGGCAACGGCGAGCTTCCGCGCGAGTTCGCGAACGTGGTGGCGAGCGTCGGCGCCGGGGTGCCGCTCGCGACGGCCCTGGCCGAACTCCGCGACGGTGTCGACCATGCCGGGCTCTCGCGTGCCCTCGACCAGGTGCTCGGCGCGCTCGAGCGGGGAGCGCCGCTCGCCGCCGTGCTGCGTTCGCAGGCCGGCGATGCGCGCGAGGCGGCGAAGCGCACGATCATCGAGCTCGCCGGTCGCAAGGAGATCGCGATGCTCGTGCCCCTCATCTTCCTCATCCTCCCGGTGACGATCGCGTTCGCGCTGTTCCCCGGCTACCTCGTACTGCAGACGGGCTTCTGATGCCCGGCGATGAAAGGAATCTCGATGCGAACGTCACTCCTCGCCATCCGACGCCGGCTCCGCGACGAACGCGGAGACGTGCCCGGGTGGGTGCTGATCACCCTCATGACCGCAGGGCTGGTGATCCTCATCTGGGGGCTCGCCGGCCCCGCGTTGAGCGACGTCTTCAACCAGGCGATTCAGCGGGTACTCGGGGCCTGAGACTTCCGTCGTCTCCGCCAGCAGTGCGTCGGCTCCTGAGCGAGGAGCGCGGTTCGGCCGTCGCCGAGTTCACCCTCGTCGGTGTGCTGCTCACCGCGCTCGCGCTCGCGGTGGTGCAGCTAGCGCTCGCGCTGCACGTGCGAAACACGGTGCTCGACGCGGCCGCCGAGGGTGCCAGGTACGCCGCGCTCGCCGGTGCCGACGACGCCGACGGCGTCGAGCGCACCCGTGAGCTGATCAGCGCGGCCATCTCGGCCGACTACGCGCGAGACGTCACGGCCGATCGAGCGAGTGTCAACGGGGTGCCGGTGATCGCGGTGACGGTGCGGGCGACGATGCCGGTCATCGGGCTGCTCGGCGTCGATCACGGCCTGGAGGTGACCGGCCATGCCGCCGTCGAACATCTCGACTGAGCCGTGCCCCGCACGACTCGATCCAGGTGGAGGGAACGAGCGCGGTTCCGCCTCGCTCGAGTTCCTCACCGTCGGGATGCTCCTGCTCGTGCCGCTCGTCTACCTGGTGCTCGCGCTCGCATCGATCCAGGGTGGTGCGCTCGCGGTCGAGGGGGCGGCCCGGCAGGGGGCGCGCGTCGCCGTGCAGGCGGGTGACCGGGCGTCGGCCGAATCGGCCGTCGAGCGTGCGGTGAGGGTCGCACTCGTCGACTACGGGGTGGATGCCGGCGAGGCATCCGTCATCATCGACTGCCAGGCCGCCGACTGCGACGTACCGGGCAGCCGCATCCGGGTGTCGGTGCAGGCGAGCGTCGGCCTTCCGCTCGTGCCCGACGTGCTCTCGCTCGACCGGGTCGGCAGCGTGCCGCTCGAGGCGAGCGCCACCCAGACGGTGTCGCGCTTCGCGGCGGTCGAGCCGTGATGAGCCGGATCGCCGCACGCACGCGCCGCGTGGGCGACGAGTCAGGATCGACGATGCTGCTCACGATCTTCTTCTGCGTGCTCGGCCTCGCGCTCATCCTCGTCGTCGCCTCGGCCACCTCCCTCTACCTCGACCGCAAGCGCCTCTTCACCCTCGCCGACGGGGCCGCGCTCGCCGCGGCTGAGGCATGGGCCCTCGACGACGTGCGTCTCGACGACGGCGAATTCGCCCTCGTGCTCGACGACGGCGAGGCGTACCGCGCTGCGACGGCCTACCTCGGTGACGCGGTGCACGAACTCGACGGGCTCGAGCTCGTCGCCGCCGAGTCGCCCGATGGCCGCACGGCGACGGTCACCTTGCGGGCGGTGTGGAACGCTCCGATCGACACCGAGTTCATCCCCGTCGAGGTGCCGATCGAGGTGACCGCGACGGCGCGCTCGGTGTTCCACTGAGGTGCCCCGATTCGAGATCGAAGTGGGGGCGGGAATGCCCGACGCCCGGGGCTGATTGACTTGAAGCATGACGATCGAGATCAACGACCACTTCACCCGCATCCTCCACGCGCCCGTGTTCGCCTTCCTCGGCACCACCCGCCCGAACGGCGAGGTGCAGATCAACCCGATGTGGTTCGAGTTCGACGCCGACTCGCAGACCATCCGCTTCACGCACACGACGAAGCGTGCGAAGTTCCGCAACCTGCAGCAGAACCCGTCGATGACCCTCGCCATGACCGACCCCGACAACGCCCACAAGTACGTCGAGGTGCGCGGCACGCTCAGCGAGGTCATCCCCGACCCCGACGGCGACTTCTACGTGCGACTCGGGCAGCGCTACGGCGACCCCGAGACCGAGTCGCCCGACGACCGTGCCGACCGGGTCATCCTCGTCATGCAGCTCGAGAAGGTCACCGGGCGCTGATCGCAGGCCGGCGCCGACGAACGCACCTCGGTGCGCTCGCCGGCGCTAGGCTCGCGCACATGACCGAAGCCACGTGCGCGGTACTCAGCGCGGTCTACCCGCTCGTGCTCATCACCGTGGTGCTCGAGCAGCGTTCGATCGACCTGAGCATCCGGCGCCGACGCTGGTTTCGGCTGGTCACGTTCACGATCGTGGCCGGCTCCCTCGTCGGACTCGTGCTCAGCGTCATCGGCGTGCAGTTCCACGGGCTCGGGCCCGTCGCCGGCTCCGCGAATTGGTTGGTCGGCCTCATCGCGGTCGGCGGCCTCGGCTTCCTGCTGCTGAGCGTGCTCGCAACGCTCCAGGCCGAAGAGGACTCGGACACCGACTCCGAAGCGGGCTGACCCGGCACTGGATACGACGCAGCGCCTCAGCGCCGACGGCGCGGCACGTAGCGCGGCACCCAGCGCAGCAGCATCGCGGCGCCGATGAGGCCGACGACGCCCATGGTTGCGGCCGCCGCCATGATCGACACGAGCGAGGTCACCCCCGCGACGACGAGCGGCGCGACGGCCTGCCCGGCGTCGCCGATCGTGCGGTACGCCCCGAGGAACGGCGCGGGATTCGCTTTCGGCGCGAGGTCGGCGCCGAGCGTCAGGATGACTCCGCTCGACAGCCCGTTCGCGACGCCGAACAGCACCGCGACGGCGGTGAACCAGGCCACGGCGGCCGGCATGTCGTGCGTGACGGCGAGCACGAGGTGCCCGACCGCGAGCCCGACGATGCCGGGGATGGCGCTCCAGAGCCGCCCGAAGCGGTCCATCACCTGGCCGCTCACGTAGAACAGCGCGAAGTCGATCGTCGCCGAGACGCCGATCACGAGCGCCGCCTGCTCGGGCGGCACGCCGATCGACACCGCCCACAGCGGCAGGATCATCGTGCGGCTCGCCCGGATCGCCGCGAGCAGCCCAACCCCGGTACCGATGCGCGCGAGCACCGCCCGGTGCACGACGATCGCGCGGAACACGCCGTGCGACGAGGCATCCGCCGCGGCCCGACCGGCCGTGGTCACCTCGGTACCGTCACCGGCGTCACGCGCGGATGCCTCGCGCGCGAGCCGCGCCGCCCCGAACACCCGCTCGGGGTCGGGCAGGAGCACGAGCACGACGACGACCGCGAAGCAGCTCGCGACGAGCACCCAGAAGACGGGCTCGGAGGAGCCCGCGAACGCGATGATGCCGGCCGCGACGAACGGGCCGATCGCCCAGCCCGCACGGAACACGCCCGCGAGCGTCGACAGGGCGCGAGCACGCACTCGCTCGGGTACGTAGCTCGTGAGGAACGCGTGCCGGGCGAGTCCGAACACCGCCGTCGCGAGCCCGAGCAGGAACACGCCGATGCCGAGCGCCCAGTTGGTGGGAGAGGCGAGCGCGACGAGCACCCCGGTCACGGCGAGCAGGGCCGCCCCGATCATGGCGTTGCGCTCGCCGATGCGGGCCACGAGCCATCCGGCGGGCAGGTCGCCCGCGAGCTCGCCGACCATGAGCATCGCCGCGATGAGGCCCGCGAGGGCGAGCGAGGCGCCGCGCTCGGTCGCGACGACCGGGATGACGGGGATGATGGCGCCCTCGCCGAGCGAGAACAGCAGCGTCGGCAGGTAGGCCGGGAGGATGATGCCGCGCCACGAGAACGGAGGCGTGACGGTGGTCATCACCCCGACGCTACACCCGGGTGCTGGTCTCGATACGCTTCGCTACTCGACCGGCAGGAGGCGTCCGCGCTACTCGACCGACCGCCGTGCAACTAGGCTGGAGGGCGCCATGCTCGAACTTGACCTTGCGCCCGAGATCTCCGCACTCCGCGCCACCTTCAACGACATCCGCGCCGTCGTCGACGTCGATGCCCTCGAAGCCGACATCGCCCGCCTCTCCGAAGAGGCCGGTGCCCCCGACCTATGGGACGACACCGCCAACGCGCAGAAGGTGACGAGCGCGCTCAGCCACCGCCAGGCCGAGCTCAAGAAGATCACCGACGTCGAGCAGCGCCTCGACGACCTCGACGTGCTCGTCGAGCTCGCCCTCGAGATGGAGGACGAGGACAGCGCGAACGAGGCCCGCGCCGAGCTCGCGGCCCTGCAGAAGACGGTCGGCGACCTCGAGGTGCAGACGCTGCTCGACGGCGAGTACGACGAGCGCGGCGCCGTCGTCACGATCCGCTCGGGCGCGGGCGGCGACGACGCCACCGACTTCGCCGAGATGCTCATGCGCATGTACCTGCGCTGGGCCGAGCGCCACAACTACCCGGTGAAGGTGCTCGACACCTCCTACGCCGAGGGCGCCGGCATCAAGTCGGCCACGTTCGAGATCGACGCCCCGTACATCTACGGCACGCTCTCGGTCGAGGCCGGCACCCACCGCCTCGCGCGCATCAGCCCCTTCGGCGGCGCCGACAAGCGCCAGACGAGCTTCGCCGCGGTCGAGGTCATCCCGATCATGGAGGAGGCGAAGGAGGTCGAGATCCCCGAGAACGACATCCGCGTCGACGTCTTCCGCTCCTCGGGCCCCGGCGGCCAGTCGGTCAACACGACCGACTCCGCCGTGCGCATCACGCACATCCCGACCGGCCTCGTCGTGTCCATGCAGAACGAGAAGTCGCAGATCCAGAACCGCGCCGCGGCGATGCGGGTCCTCCAGACCCGACTCCTGCTGCAGAAGCGCGAAGAGGAGGCGGCCCAGAAGAAGGAGCTCGCGGGCACCATCACCGCGAGCTGGGGCGACCAGATGCGCTCGTACTTCCTCTACGGCCAGCAGCTCGTGAAGGATCTCCGCACCGGTTACGAGGTCGGCAACCCGGCGATCGTGTTCGACGGCGACCTCGACGGCCTCATCGCCGCCGGCATCAAGTGGCGCAAGCGCAAGGAAGACTGAGCGACGCCGGCTGACCGGTCACAGCCGGCTCCCGGGTTCTGCTGCCACGATCTGGGCCAACGCCGCTGGGTGTCCGCCCCGCAGGCGACGGTCACGAAGGAGACGTCAGTGGACTTCACCCAGCCGGCCACGGAGTTCGTCAGCTTCAACCTCGACCGCGTGCTCCGGGCCTCGCGCGAGCGACGCGGCGAGCACCTCGCCGAGGCCGACGAAGCCGAGCTCCGCAGCGCGCTACAGGCCGCGGGCTACGACGACGCGGCGATCGACGACGCCATCGCCTCCACCCGCGAGCAGGCCTAGCGAGCCGGGAGCCGGGAGAGGGGGTGCCCTGGAGTCAGCTCCGCTCGGCCTCGTCGGCCGCCGCGAGCGACGCGGGCAGCCCGGCGAGCAGGGCGAGCAGCCCGATCTCGAACGAGCGGTCGGTCAGCCGGATGCCGCGTGCCGCGGCCCGCACGCTGCGCCGCGCCTCGGCGCGGCTGAACTCGGGCGCGACGCCCGCGGCCGAGCCCGGTGACATGATGTCGGCCGGCGCCAGCGCATCGAGCGCCGAGCCGATGATGAACGACTCGAGCGCGACGATCGCGTCGACGACGCCGCTCGACGGCCAGCCCTCGGCGAGCAGTCGCCGCGTGATCGACTCGTAGTTCAGCACCGAGCGCTCCTGGCCGTCGATCGCCGTCGTCGCGAGCAGGGCGATGCCGGCGGGATGTGCGGCGAACGCGGTGCGGTACGAGTGGGCCCAGCGCAGCACGGCGTCGTCGAGCCGGGTGGCGGGGTCGTCGAAGCCGGTGACGTCGAGCATCTCGGCGACGCGTCCGCGCATCGCGCGCACGACATCGGCCTTGCCGCGGAAGTAGTGATACAGCGCCGGCGGGTGCACCGACAGCGAGCGGGCGAGGGCGGCCATCGTGAACCCCTCGGGGCCGGCCGTCTTCGCGAGCGCGAACGCGGCGTCGACGATCTGCTCGGCGCTCAGCACGGGGGTGCGCGGGCGGCCGGCGGTGCGCTTCGCGGGGGTCGGGCTCACCTGGCTCCTTCGGTGGTCGAGATCGGGGTCGGGGATCGCGGTCGGGGTCGATTTGGTCGCGCGGCGACTGCGGAGTAACGTGTGCCCGAATTTAATCACGTTAAATTGCGCAGCCGGCTAACGAGGGCGACGGCGCGGAAACGAGCAACATGCAGCGCAGCTTCGCCGACACCATTCTCGTGGGTGCCCGGGTGATCACCATGAACCCCCGCCAGCCCGTCGCCGAGGCGATCGCCATCCGCGCCGGACGCATCCTCGCGGTGGGCGACGCCGCCACCCTCGCCGAGTTCCGCGGCCCGCGCACCGTCGTCGAGGACCTCCACGGAGCCTCCGTGACCCCCGGGCTCATCGACGCCCACATGCACCCGATCCAGGGCATCGAGCTCGCCGTCGGCGTCGACTTCGGGGGAGTGCGCGACCCCGAGCGCTTCCTCGAGATGCTCCGCGACGAGACCCGTCGCGTGCAGGGCGGCGCCGCCGGCGGCTGGGTGCGCGGCTGGAACATCGACTACGACGTGTTCACCGCGCTGCCCATGACCGCCGCCGCGATCGACGCCGCCACCGCCGGCGCGCCCGCCTTCCTCATGTTCTTCGACGGGCACACGGCGCTCGCGAACACCGAGGCCCTGCGCCGGGCCGGCATCACCGGGCCGCGCAGCTTCGGCGACACCTCCGAGATCGTGGTCGACGACGCAGGCCGGCCGACCGGTGCCCTGCGCGAGGACTCGGCCTTCGACATCGTGCTGCGCACCGCGCCCGAGTACACCCGCGAGGAGACGCTCGAGCGCGTGCGCGACATCCTCGGCACCCTCACCGCCTCGGGCATCACGGGCGGCTGCATCATGGACGGCAACCCCGGCACGCTCGACCTGCTCGACGAGCTCGACGGCGAGGCATCCGACGACCCCGAAGCCGCAGGGCTGCTGCCCGTGCGGATCGTCTCGGCGATGGCGCACAACCCCGGCTACGACGAGGAGCGCACCCAGCGCTACCTCGCCCAGCGCGACCGCCGCGGGCGCCGCTGGCGCGGCGGGCTCGTGAAGCTCTTCAACGACGGCGTCATCGACACCGGCACCGGCTGGCTCTACGAGCCCGACACCCACGGCGAGGGCCTGCACTCGTTCTGGGCCGACCCCGACGAGTTCGAGCGCGTCGTCGCCCGCTACAGCGAGGCCGGGTTCCAGATCGCGACGCACGCGATCGGCGACCGGGCCATCGGCACGACGATCGACGCCTACCTCAAGGCCGGCGTGCAGTCTGCGCAGGGTGCGCCGCACCGCATCGAGCACCTCGAACTGCTCGCCGACCGCGACCTCGCCCGCCTCGCGCAGACCGGCATCACGGCCTCGGTGCAACCGCTGCACATGCAGTGGCGCAAGGCCGACGGCTCCGACTTCTGGGCCGAGCGGCTCGGCCCCGAACGCGCCGCGCTCGGCTGGCGCGTGCGCGACATGATCGACGCCGGCGCGCCCGTCGCGCTCGGCTCCGACTGGCCCGTGGCGCAGACCGACGCGCGCATCGGCCTCGCCTGGGCGCGGCTCCGCCGCGAACCCGGCAACCCGGATGCCCCGGTGTTCGAGCCCGACCAGGTGCTCACGCCGTACGAGGCCCTACAGGGCTACACCGTGTGGGCGGCGCTCGCCCAGGGCGACCGCGACCTCGGCGTCATCGCGCCGGGGTGCCGCGCCGACCTCGTCGTGTGGGCCGACAGCCCGCTCGCCGTCGGCGCGGACGAACTGCTCGACCTCCCCGTGCTGACGACGATCGTCGACGGCGACCCCTGACCGCGGCATCCGCCGCCTGACCCCCTTTCGAATCAGAGGCAACCATGCAAGACGTCGGCGCGCTCGCGCTCCTCCCCGTCGTCATCATCCTCGTCGTCGCGGTGCTCACCCGACGCACCCTCTTCGCCATGCTCTGCGGCACCCTCGTCGGTGCCGTGCTGCTCGGCGGCTGGGGCTTCTTCGACTCCTGGATCGGCTACTTCGGCTCGGCCATGGCCGACGAGACGCTGCAGTGGCTCATGCTCGTCGTCGTGCTCTTCGGCATCCTGATCACGCTCTTCGAGCGCTCGGGCGCCGTGCGCGAGTTCGCCGCGTGGGCCGAGCGCTTCGTGAACTCGCGGCGCAAGTCGACCGTGCTGAGCTTCCTGCTCGCGATCGTGCTGTTCGTCGACGACTACCTCAACGTGCTCACCGTCGGCACCTCGATGAAGGCCGTCACCGACAACTACAAGGTGCCCCGCACCGAGCTCGGCACCATCATGAAGCTCACCGCGGCGCCCATCGCCGTCATCGTGCCGTTCTCGACGTGGGCGCTGTTCTTCGCGGGCCTCCTCGAGGCGCAGGGCGTGACGGCCAACGGCTCGGGCTTCGGCGCCTACCTGGAGTCGATCCCGTACATCTTCTTCGGCTGGATCGCGCTCGTGATCGCGGCCCTCGTCGCGTTCGGCGTCTTCCCGAAGCTCGGCGTGCTGAAGAAGGACCTCGCGCGCGCCGAGGCGAGCGGCGACGTGTTCCCGCTCGGCACGACCGCCGAGGAGCGCGCCGCCGAGGGCGCCCTGCCCGTCGACGCCGAGGTGGGCGAGTTCGCCGTCGCCGGCGACGGGGGAGCGCGCGCTGTCGCTGCTCCGACCGTCGAAGCCGCACCCGCCCCCGCCGCCGTAGCGACCCGCGCCCCCGAGCTCACGAAGCCCCGCCCGTGGAACTTCCTCGTGCCGATCGCGGTCATGATCGCCGTCACGATCCTCACTGAGGTCGACGTGCTGAAGGGCACCGTCGCGGCGCTCCTCGTCGCGATCGTCATGTACACGGTGCAGCGGCGCCTCAAGGTGAAGGCCGTCTTCGAGGCCGCGTTCGACGGCGTCGGCAGCATGCTCTTCGTCATCGTGCTCACCGCGCTCGCGTTCATGGTGCAGCACATGAACATCGACCTGAAGCTCGCCGACTTCGTGATCGAGTCGACCGAGCCCGTCATGATCGGGGCGCTCCTGCCCGCCATGGTGTTCCTCGTCTGCGGTGTCTACGCCTATGCGACCGGCTCGTTCTGGGACCTCGCCGCCGTGATCACCCCCATCGTGATCCCGCTCGCGCTCGCGATGGACGTGAACCCGATCATCGCCGGCGCCGCCGTGTTCTCGGGCGCCGCGCTCGGGTCGACCACGTGCCTCTACGGCGACGGCATCATCCTCGCGTCGCGCTCGATCGGCATCAAGCCGCTCAACCTGATGACGGCGATCCTGCCGTACGCGGGCATCGCGGCGGCGCTGAGCCTCGTCGGCTATCTCGTGGTCGGGTTCCTCGGGCTCTGAGCGAACCGCTCGTCCCGATCCGGTGGGCGGCGGCACCGATTCCCGGTGTCGCTGCCCACTTTTGGGTTCGCCCTGCCTAGGCTCGAACACGATGATCCGCTTCGACTCCGTCACCAAGTCCTACTCCGGCCAATCGAGGCCCGCCCTGAACGACATCGGGGTCGAGATCCTGCGTGGCGAGTTCGTCTTCCTCGTGGGCGCATCGGGCTCCGGCAAGTCCAGCTTCCTCCGGCTGATCCTCAAGGAGGAGAAGCCGACGAAGGGGCAGATCCACGTGCTCGGGCAGGACCTCGGCAAGATCTCGACGCGCAAGGTGCCGTACTTCCGGCGCGACCTCGGCGTCGTCTTCCAGGACTTCCGGCTGCTGCCCAACAAGTCGGTCTTCGAGAACGTCGCGTTCACCCTGCGGGTCATCGGCAAGTCGCGCGGCTTCATCCAGTCGGCGGTGCCCGAGACGCTGAAGCTCGTCGGCCTCGACGGCAAGGCCAAGCGCATGCCGCACGAGCTCTCGGGCGGTGAGCAGCAGCGCGTCGCGATCGCCCGGGCGATCGTCAACAAGCCGCAGATCCTGCTCGCCGACGAGCCGACCGGCAACCTCGACCCGGTGACGAGCGCGGGCATCATGACGCTCCTCGAGCGCATCAACGCGGGCGGCACGACGGTCGTCATGGCCACGCACGAGGCCGGCATCGTCGACCAGATGCGCCGCCGCGTCATCGAGCTCTCGGCCGGCGACATCGTGCGCGACGAGCGCAGCGCCGGCTACGACGGCCAGACCGTCCGCGACATCGACTACGTGCCCGAGACGGGCGACGGCTCGGGCGAGCCCGCCGGCGAGCCCGACGAGACGGATGCCACGGGCGGCGACGAGGCCGCCGCGGCCGGCGCCGTGGCGGCCGCCGGCTCGATGAGCGCGACGGGCCACGCCGCGCCGAAGGTCACTCCCGAGGTCATGCGCGACGCCGAACCGCTCTACGTCGAGCCAGAGGCGACCGACGAGGTCACCGAGGCGGCCGCCGAGATCACGAAGGCCGCGACCGGGGCGATCGTGGTCGACCCCGAGAAGCTCGCGCCGAAGGGCGGCGGCAAGCCCGCGGCATCCGAACATCTGACCCTCGCCGAACGCCTCGGGCTCAGGGCCCCGGGAGGCCCCCGGGAAGGCGATGACGACCAGGAAGTGGGGCCGACGAAATGAGGCTCGGTCTCGTGCTCGGCGAGGCGGCCAACGGCCTGCGTCGCAACGCCTCGATGGTGGTGTCGGTCGTGCTCGTCACCTTCATCTCGCTCACCTTCGTCGGCACCGCGGCGCTCCTGCAGCTGCAGATCGCCCAGATGAAGGGCTTCTGGTACGACCGCGCCCAGGTCGCCGTCTACCTCTGCACCGAACTGTCGACCGCCGAGGGCTGCGTCGCCGGCGAGGCCAGTGAAGAGCAGAAGGCCGCCGTCGAGGCGCAGCTCGAGAGCGACACCCTCGCGCCGTTCATCGACGAGTTCTACTTCGAGGACCACGAGCAGGCGTACGAGAACTTCCAGGAGCAGTTCGAGGGCACGCCGTCGGCCGACTACGTCACGCCCGAGGTGCTGCCCGAGGCGTTCTGGGTGAACCTCGTCGACCCCTCGCAGTCCGATGTCATCATCGAGAGCCTCGCGGGCAAGGAGGGCGTCGAGCAGGTCGTCGACCAACGCCGCTACCTCGACCCGATCTTCGACGCCCTGAACACGGCGAGCTACACCGCGATCGCGGTCGCGGTCGTGATGCTCGTGGCCGCGGCGCTGCTCATCGCGACGACGATCAGGCTCTCGGCGTTCTCGAGACGTCGCGAGCTCGGCATCATGCGGCTCGTCGGCGCATCGAACCGGTTCATCCAGACGCCGTTCGTGCTGGAGGGCGTCTTCGCCGGCCTCATCGGGTCGCTCCTCGCGGGCGGTGCGGTCGTGGCGATCGTGCAGCTCTTCGTGCAGGGCTACCTCGCCGAGAACCTCTCGTTCACCTTCGTGAGCCTCAGCGACGCGCTGCTCGTGGTGCCCCTGCTCGTCGTCGTCGGCGTGCTGCTCGCCGCGGCCTCCGCGGGCATCGCGATCACCCGCTACCTGAAGGTCTGACGGAACGGGCTAGACTGAACGGCTGTCTCGGATGCCCCGGGGCATCCGTGAATCGAATCGAAGGAGCCAGCCGTGCCCAGGGAAAGCGGTCAGAAGGTGGTGGCGACCAACCGCAAGGCGCGCCACGACTACACGATCGAGGACACCTACGAGGCCGGCATCGTGCTCTCGGGCACCGAGGTGAAGTCGCTCAGGCAGGGTCGTGCCTCGCTCGTCGACGGCTACGCGTTCATCGACGGCGGCGAGCTCTGGCTCGACGCGGTGCACATCCCCGAGTACACCGAGGGCACCTGGAACAACCACGCCCCGCGACGCAAGCGCAAGCTGCTGCTGCACAAGCAGGAGATCGTGAAGATCAGCCACAAGACGAAGGAGGGCGGCTACACGCTCGTCCCGCTGTCGCTGTACTTCAAGGACGGCCGCGCGAAGGTCGAACTCGCGGTCGCGAAGGGCAAGCGCGAGTACGACAAGCGCCAGGCGCTGCGCGAGCGGCAGGACAAGCGCGAGGCCGACCGGGCGATGTCGAGCCGCAAGAACCTCGGCGAGTAGCCGTCACCTCGGGGCGACTGCTCAGCTTCGCCGAGGGCGGTGCGCGGTAGGCTCGGCTCGATGAAGACGCAGTCCCGCATCCCCGTTCCCGGTACGTTCAACTTCCGCGACGTCGGCGGGCTGCCCGCGCGTGGCGGCGTGGTGCGAGACGGCGTGCTCTACCGCTCCGACGGGCTGTACCGACTGGGCGAGGCGGGCAAGTCCGAGCTGCGCCAGCTCGGCGTCGGCATCGTGATCGACCTGCGCGACGACAACGAGGCGAAGATGATGCCCGACGACCTCGACGGCCTCGAGGTCGAGGTGCTGCGGCTGCCCGTCTTCGAGGGCTCCGGCGCGTCGCAGGGTGCGGGGGGCATCTCGCTCGAGGCGCTCTACGAGCGCATCGTCACCCAGCATGCGAGCGTCGTCGTCTCGGCGCTGCGCGAGATCGCGAGTGCGGGCGACCGCGCCGTGGTCGTGCACTGCACCGCCGGAAAGGACCGCACGGGCATCGTCGTCGCGCTCACGCTGATGGCCGTCGGCGTCGACCGAGAGTCGGTCATCGACGACTATGCCCGCACCGAGGCGAACCTCGCGGGCGAGTGGCTCGAGGAGATGGTCGAGATGATCGGTCGGTACGGGGTGGCCGACACCCCCGAGCTGCGCACCCTCATGGGCGGCAGCCCGCGCGAGGCCATCGAGGGCGTGCTCGACACCGTCGAGCGGGCGCACGGCTCGACCCGCGAGTACCTGCTCGCCTCGGGCCTGGAACTCGGCGAACTCGCCGCGCTCGAGACCCTGCTCGTCGAGGTGCGCTGACCCGAGGGTCAGACCGCCACGGCCTCGAAGCGCGCCTCGACCGAGGCCTCGATCACGAGCTTCGCGGGGGCGAACTCGGCGCCCGTGCCGCCGCCCATGTCGGCCGAGGCCGCCATGGCGAACATCCGCTCGCCCCGGGGCTGCGGCGCCGGGTGCGCCGTGAGCAGGCCGGTGTCGGCCAGCTCGACCGGCACGGGCGCGCCGAGGCCCAGCGCCGAGGCGTACACGCGGGCCTTCTCGAGCGCATCGGCGACGGCCGCCCGCTGGGCGAGCTCCTGCACGCGTCGGCGCGAGGCATCCGTCAGTCGCCAGTCGATGCCGCCGATCGCGACGGTCTCGCCGATGCCGGCGCCGCTCACCCATTCGCCGAGCCGCTCGAGGTCGGTGAAGACGATCTCGACCTCGGCGCTCGTCTGATGCACGAGCGGCAGCTGCTTGCCCTCGTTGTTCCACGGGCGGTGCGACCAGACCCGCAGCTGGCCGGCCGACCAGGTGTCGAGGACGCCTGCGGCCTCGAGCGCGCGGATGTCGGCGATCAGGCGCTCGCGCGCCTCGGTCGTGCGTGCGAGTGCGGTGTCGCGATCGGGTTCGGAGACGCCGACCGTGAGCGCCACGGCGCCCAGTTCGGGGTCGATGCGTTCTTCGGCGGTGCCGCGCACGGCGATGACGGTTGCCACAGAGTCCTCCAGATGCCCGCTCGGGAATGGCGGAGCGGACGCGCCTGTTCTAGACTGTAGGGCCGGGCGGTCATCGAGAGGTGAATGCTCGCCGTGAATCGGGTTCGCCCGATCTTGAGAACTCCACAGCGTGCGACAACGGCCCGTCGAATTCT
Organism: Agromyces sp. NPDC058126; assembly: GCF_042884595.1. Classification (NCBI taxonomy): domain Bacteria; kingdom Bacillati; phylum Actinomycetota; class Actinomycetes; order Micrococcales; family Microbacteriaceae; genus Agromyces; species Agromyces sp. NPDC058126. The sequence goes on from NZ_JBHVTS010000005.1 coordinate 314,084, forward strand.
TCGACGTCACATGGGGATGATCGGTTTCGACATCGTCTGCGTACCCACGAGAAGCGGGCCGAGGATGCAGGGTTATCTCGTAAACGATCTCTGCAAACCAATAACTGCCAATAAGAAGCAGTCTGACTTCGCCCTCGCTGCCTAAGCGAGCCCGATAGTCCGTCAGCCCGGGTGTGTTCCCGCCCCGGTCGCTGGCGTCATTGAGGGAACTTGCTGCGCGTCGTCGCCTGAGCGACGTGCGGGACTCTTTCAGGCTGGGCCCGTCGACCTAGGTGCCTGTGGCAAAGGTCGGGGCCGAGTAGAACGCCTTCACAGGATGCGCCCGGAGAAGGCGTGGAAACTCAGCGATGGACGGGGGTTCAATTCCCCCCATCTCCACCACCCAGGTCGTTGTCGCACGTTGTGGATTCGTCGTCGTCGCCCGTGGGCGTGGCCGGTATACGCATGCGCATGCGCGCGCGTGCCCTGGGGCCTCCGCGTGGAGGTCGTGCCGATGCTCCGCCGGATCGCCGGCGCCGCCCGCGTCAGTCGGTGAACGCACCGCCGCAGTAGTCGCAGTCGCCGTCGGGGCAGTACCACGGGGTGGGCTGGAGCTCGTCCATCATCGGATCCTTCGTCGGGCCTTCGCGTCGCCGGGGGATCGCGTCGCGATGGAAGAAGATCCTGCCAGCCGCGGTGAGTCGCCGGAATGGCCGTCATGGTGAAGTTCGCGGCGACGGTTCGACACGGCGTCGAGTCCGCGCCTCGACGCGGCGCCCGGCGCGGCCTACGGGTGCGGCGCGGCTGGCTAGCATTGGCGCATGCCCTACCTCGCCGACCCCGCCCGCTACGACCGCATGCCCTACCGCAGCACCGGGCGCTCCGGTCTCCGGCTTCCGCTGCTCTCGCTCGGGCTCTGGCAGAACTTCGGCGACGACCGCGCGCTCGACGGGCAGCGGGCGATCGTGCGACGCGCGTTCGACCTCGGCATCACCCACTTCGACCTCGCCAACAACTACGGGCCGCCCTACGGCGCCGCCGAGGCGAACTTCGGGCGCCTGCTCGCGAGCGACCTCGCCCCGTACCGCGACGAGATCGTCGTCTCGACGAAGGCCGGCTGGGACATGTGGCCTGGGCCCTACGGGGCCGGCGCGAGCCGCAAGTACCTGGTCTCGAGCCTCGACCAGTCGCTCGCCCGCCTCGGCCTCGACTACGTCGACATCTTCTACTCGCACCGCCCCGACCCGGGCACGCCGCTCGAGGAGACGGCGGCCGCGCTCGACCACATCGTGCGATCGGGCAAGGCGCTCTACGTCGGCATCTCCTCGTACGGCGCCGAGCCGTCGCGCGAGCTCGCCCGGCTGCTCGCCGAGCGCGGCACCCCGCTCACCATCCACCAGCCCTCGTACTCGATGCTCAACCGGTGGATCGAGACCGAGGGGCTGCTCGACGCGGCCGCCGCCGACGGCTTCGGCGTGATCGGCTTCACCGCTCTCGCCCAGGGCCTGCTGACGGGCAAGTACCTCGGCGGCATCCCCGAGGGCTCTCGCGCCGCGAGCGACGGATCGCTCGACCGCGGCATGCTCTCCGACGAGACGCTCGACCGTCTCCGGGGCCTTGCGGCGATCGCCGAACGGCGCGGCCAGTCGCTGGCGCAGCTCGCGCTCGCCTGGGCGCTGCGCGACGAGCGCGTCACGAGCCTCGTGATCGGCGCGTCGAGCGTCGCCCAGCTCGAGGAGAACGTCGCGGCGCTCGACGGGCTCGAGTTCGACGCCGAGGAGCTCGCGGAGATCGACCGCTTCGCGGGCGACGCCGGCGTCGACCTCTGGGCGGATGCCCGCGGCGGCGGCCCGCTGCCGACGCTGCGGCCCTGAGGGGCGACTGCGGCGCGGCCGAGGAGCGACTGCGGCGCGACTGAGCGGGCGTCGCCGCCGAGGTTCGGAACGTCCTCGGCATCGCGCCGATGCGCCGCGCGACCCGTCAGCCGCCGATCAGCCCGCCGCGACCGCCCGGAGGCGGGCGGTCGCCCGTTCGACCGCGGGGTGCGTGCGCATCGACCGCTTCACCCGCAGCATGATGCGCCGCCTCGCGGCCTCGTCGGTGATCGGCCGCATCACGACACCTGCGGGCAGGTCGATCGCCCCGAGGCGAGGCAGCACCGTGACGCCGACCCCGTGCGAGACGTAGTCGAAGGCGCTCGTGTAGTCGGGTGCGTGCAGGCGGAACCTCGGGGCGAATCCGAGCGCCGCGCAGGCCGAGACGATGATCTCGCGGCACGTGCCGTGGCTGTCGTCGTTGTCGATCCACGGGTCGCCGCTGAGCTCGGCGAGGTCGACCGTCGGGTGCCCGGCGAGCGGGTGCCCGGCCGGCATGACGACGACGTAACCCTCGGTGCGGAGCTCTTCGAGGTCGTAGCCGTCGGGTGAGCCGTCGGCGATGGCCGGGTCGCGGTCGCCGCGCACCGACTCCGCCACGTAGAGCTCGAGGTCGGGTTCGCCCGCCGGCCGCCCAGGTCGCTCGAGCATGCTGAGCTCGAGACGCAGGAGGGGGAACTCGCGGCTGAGCTCGGCCACGATCGCCGGCAGCCACGCGCGGTTGGCCGACATGAACGAGCTGATGCGGAGCGTGCCGCTGCGGCCGGCGCGCAGGTCGTCGAGCGCGCCGTCGAAGTCGGCCAGGTGGTTGAGCACGCGCGCCGCCCGGTCGGCGACGGCCACACCCGCGGAGGTCGGCACGATCCCGCGCCCGCGCCGTTCGACGAGCGTGAGCCCGGTCTCGCGCTGCAGTGCACTGACGTGCTGGCTGACGGCCGAGGGCGTGTAACCGAGCCGCTCGGCGGCGCGGTTGATCGAGCCGGTCTGCACGACGGCCCGGAAGATCTGGAGTCGGTGAGGGTCGACCATTCCTCAATCGTACAGTTCTGCTGAATCGAAGCCAAGCATCGTTCACTTGTGCTGTCGTGAGGTTCCCGTCAGGCTGGGGGGATGCCACGCACCACCCCAGAACCCGCCGACACGATCTCGACCCCGACTCCCATGACGCCCGCGGCGGCGACGGCCACGCCGGTCGCGGCGCCGGCCGCTCCCGAGGCCTCCGCGACCCGCTGGAAAGTGCTCGGCGCGATGCTCGTGGTGCTCGTGCTGTGGGCCTCGGCGTTCATCGCGATCCGCTTCGTCGGCGATGCGATCTCGCCCGGCCCGCTCGCGCTCGGTCGCCAGCTCGTCGGCACCGCGGCCCTCGTCGCCGTCGCCCTCATCCGGCGACCGCCGCTGCCGCGCGGACGCACGCTCGTACTGGTCGCCGTCTACGGGGTGCTCTGGTTCGCCGGGTACACGCTCGTGCTGAACCTCGCCGAACGCCACCTCGACGCGGGCACGGCGGCGATGCTCGTGAACATCGCACCGCTCCTCGTCGCCGTCGCGGCGGGGGTGTTCCTCAAGGAGGGGTTCCCGCGTTCGCTCGTCGTCGGCCTGCTCGTCGCATTCGCCGGCGTCGTGATCATCGCGACCGGCGGGGTGGGCGCACACGCCGACGTGTTCGGGATCGCTCTCGGCGTGCTCGCCGCCGTGCTCTACGCGCTCGGCGTGCTCGTGCAGAAGGTCGCGCTCCGCGAGGCCGATGCGCTGAGCGCGACGTGGGTGGGCTGCGCGATCGGCGCGGCCGTGCTGCTGCCGTTCCTGCCGCAGACGGTCGTCGAGGTCGGCGCGGCGCCCGCTCCGGCCGTCTGGGCGATGGTCTACCTCGGCATCTTCCCGTCGGCGGTCGCGTTCCTGCTCTGGGCGTACGTGCTGAAGCGGAGCCCGGCCGGCGTCACCGCCTCGGCGACCCTCGCGGTGCCGGCGATCGTCGTGCTGCTGAGCTGGGCGCTGCTCGGCGAGCTGCCGACGGTGCTCGGCATGGTGGGCGGCGCGCTCTGCCTCATCGGCGTCGCACTGAGCCGCCGTGCATCGCGCCCCCGGCGCTCGTGACGGGGGCCACGACGAGACGAGGATGCCGCGTGGCCGATCACCGATCGACCACGCGGCATCCTCGAACCGATCAGCGGGCTGCGCCCGCGAGCGTGCCGGTGGTCTGGCCGGCCGGGTCGTAGATCATGCACGAGACGACGCGGTCGTCGAGCTGCGTCCAGCTGTCCTCGGTGGGCCGGTAGGCGTAGAACTCGAGCGTCGACTCCTCGTACGCGAGCCCGACGAACTCGGCGAACTGGGCGTAGCAGCCCTCGTCGGCCTGGGTCTGCACGGCCTCGTCGCCCGGGTACTCGGTGCCGGCGATCGTGAAGTCGGAGAAGACCTCCTCGTCGTGCGCCGTGTCGCACGGCACCACCGGCACCTCGCTCACCGTCTCGGCGGTCGCCTCGTTCAGGCAGTCGCCGACCCGGATGGCGAAGACGTCGGCGTCGCCCTCCGCGACGATCTCCTGCGTCGTCTCGTCGCGCTCGGGCTGCGGGGCGGGGCCGCCCAGCACGTCGCGGACGATGCTGCAGCCCGTGAGGGGGACGGCGACGGCGATCGCGGTGACGGCGACGGCGATGCGGGTGAGCGCGCGGCGCGAGGTGGAGTTCACGTGGTGGCCTTTCGGTCATTCGGGTCGGTTCGGGTCTGATCCGCCTCGAGGTCGGGGCGCGCGGGATCGCGCCGCCGGGCAGCGACGATCGAGGGCCTGCCGGCCCGGTGTCGTCGAGGGATCGCGGTCAGCCTATCGAGCGGCACCGACACGAGGCATCCCGCCTCGCCGACGCCGTCAGAGCGCCGCGCGGAGCGCCGGCACCACCTCGGCCGCGATCAGCTCGAGGTGGTCGAGGTCGCGGAGGTCGACGAGCTGCAGGTACACCCGATCGGCGCCGAGCTCGTGCAGTCGCAGCAGCTTCTCGACGGCGGCCTCGGGGGAGCCCGCGATGTTGACCTCGGCGAACCCGGCGGGGTTCTCGTCGATCGCGGCGAGCCGTCGCAGGTAGTCGCGATCGTTTGCGGCGACGACGGTCGGCAGCGCGACCGAGGTCGAGAGGGTCGCGGGGTCGCGGTCGACCTCCTCGCACGCGCGGCGCACCCCGTCGAAGGCGCGGGCGATCTCGTCCTCCGAACGGAACCCGAGGTTGAACTCGGTCGCGAACCGCGCCGCGAGCTGCGGCGTGCGTCGCGGTCCGGCGCCGCCGATGATGACGGGCACCCGCTGCTGCACGGGCTTCGGCAGCGCGGGCGAGCCGCTCAGGGTGTAGTGCTCTCCGGCGAAGTCGAAGTGCTCGCCGACCGGCGTCGACCAGAGCCCCGTGATCACCTCGAGCTGCTCCTCGAAGAGGTCGAAGCGCTTCGGCGGGAACGGCAGCCCGTAGGCCGTGTGCTCCTCGGCGAACCATCCGGTGCCGAGGCCGAGTTCGACACGGCCGCCCGACATCGCGTCGACCTGCGCGACCTGGATGGCGAGAAGCGAGGGGTGGCGGAACGTCGCCGACGACACGAGCGTGCCGAGGCGGATCCGGCTCGTCTCGCGCGCGAGCCCGGCGAGCGTCGTCCACGCGTCGCTCGGGCCCGGCATCGGGTCGCCCGCGCCCATGCGCAGGAGGTGGTCAGAGCGGAACCAGCCGTCGAAGCCGAGCCGTTCGGCCGCCTGCGCCTGGGCGAGCTGCTCGTCGTAGCCGGCGCCCTGCTGGGGCTCGGTGAAGATGCAGAGTTCCACCGGGGTCAGTCCCGGTCGGCGAGTGCGTCGAGGACGGTGTCGTGCAGCAGCCCGTTCGTCGCGAGGGCGCTGCCGTGCCATGGCCCCGGCTCGCCCGCGATCGACGTGAACCGGCCGCCGGCCTCCTCGACGATCGGTACCAGGGCGGCGAGGTCGTACGGCTTCACGTCGAACTCGCCCGTGATGTCGATGAGGCCCTCGGCGAGCAGCATGTACGACCACAGGTCGCCGTAGGCCCGGTCTCGCCAGACCTGCTCGGCGAGCCCGAGCAGGCGATCGAGGTACCCGGCGTCGCGCCACTGGGCGATGCTCTGGAAGCTCAGCGAGGCGTCGCCGAGCTCGGCCACGGATGACACGGAGATGCGACGCGGCTCGGCGCCCGGGGCATCCGTGGTGAAGGCACCGCCGCCTGCGGCAGCCCACCAGCGGCGACCCATCGCGGGGGAGGAGGCGACGCCGACGACCGGCACGCCGTCGACTGCGAGCGAGATGAGCGCGCCCCAGACGGGGACGCCGCGCATGAAATTCGAGGTGCCGTCGATGGGGTCGATGATCCACTGGCGCGAGGCGTCGCCCTCGGTGCCGAACTCCTCGCCGAGGATGCCGTCGGCCGGGCGCGCCTCGGCGAGGCGATCGCGGATGGCCCGCTCGACGGCGAGGTCGGCCTCCGTCACGAAGCTGCGGTCGGGCTTCGTCGAGATCGACAGGTCGGCGGCGCGGAACCGGGCGAGCGCGACGGCGTCGGCGAGGTCGGCGAGTTCGAGTGCGAGGGCGAGATCATCGGCGTAGGCGGTCACCGGAACAGGCTATCTGTGGCGGTCGGCGACACGCCGTGGGAGACTCGATTGGCGCAGCGCTCGAAGGACTGGTAACGTTGTCGCTCGGTTCGGGTTGTGAAAAAAACGTCCGGATCACGCACCTCTAGCTCAATCGGCAGAGCAACTGACTCTTAATCAGTGGGTTCAGGGTTCAAGTCCCTGGGGGTGCACTGAAAGCCCCGATCCTCTCGCCAGGATCGGGGTTTTTCTTTTCCTGATCGGCCGGCCGCGGCTGCCCGCGCGGATCACGGAATGATGGTGCCGCGAAACTGCCGCATCGACTTCTCTCGTTCGACGTCGACCGAATTCGCCACGCCCGATCCGTCGTCGCCGGGCGGGCGAGGGCGGGTGGTGCCGCGGTGCCGGGTGAACAGCCATTGGCCGACGCACCAGGCGGCGAGCAGTACGACGAGTGTCAGCCAACCGGTCCAGTCCATGTCGCCCCTCCGAGTGAGGTGAACTGTACTCCCGTTCGCGCCGGAACGGTGGAGGCGGCACGACCCGAGCGCCCGCCTCAGTCGTCGAAGCCGCGGGCGATGAGCGCCTCGCCGAGGTGATCGGCGGTCTGCAGGGCGCGCACGATGACCGGCACCGCGAGCGCGACGATCGAGCCCTCGGCGCCGCGGGCCTTGCGGGCCTCGAGCACCTCGCGCACGATGTCGGCGAGGAGCGGCACGCAGCGGATCGCGAGGGCGAGGGCGAGGCCGACCCGGTCTGCGTCGATCCAGCGCCGGAACGGGCGCAGCAGGGTCTGCATCGCGTCGAGCGTCGCCGTCACCGGCGTTGTGAGCGTGTAGAGCGCTGCAAGGGCGACCGCGATCACCAGGCGCAGTCCCATCGTCGCCGCGGCCTCCCAGCCGGCGAACAGCCACTGCACGGGTACCGCGAAGGCGAGCACCCACAGGATCGGGGCGATCTGCCCCCAGACGGCCGCGACCGGCAGCCGGGCGGGGAGGAACAGCAGCGCCGTCGCTCCGGCGGCGATGCCGAGCGCGAGGAGCGAGCTCTGCAGGGCGACGACGGTCACGAGCACCGCGAGCAGCCCGAGCTTCACGAGCGCGGGGGTGCGGTGCACGAGCGAGTCGCCGGGGTGGTAAACGCCGATCATCCGGTCACGCTCACCCGATCAGTGCCCGGTAGGCGGCGAGGGCGGGACCGGGGGCGTCGTCGGCGACGACGCGGCCGGCCTCCATCACGATCACGCGGTCGAAGTCGTCGAGCAGTTCGAGCTGGTGGCTGACGACGACGAGCTGCTGCTCGAGCGCGGCGAAATGCTCGGCCACGAGCCTCGCGTTGCGGGCGTCGAGGAGCGTCGTCGGCTCGTCGGCGACCACGATCGCCGGGTCCGCGACGAGCACCGAGGCGAGCGCCAGCAACTGCTTCTGGCCGCCCGAGAGCCGGTGCGCCGGCCGGTCGGCGAGCGCCGTCAGCCCGAAGCGCTCGAGCGTCGCCTCGACGCGCGCCGCGGCGTCCTCGGCGGGCAGCTTGTGCCGTCGCAGGGTGAACGCGACGTCTTCCCTGACGGTGGGCATGACGATCTGGTTGTCGGCGTTCGTGAACACGAATCCCACGCGGCGGCGCACCTCGCGGCCGCGGCGGGCCACGTCGAGGCCGTCGACGGCGACCGCACCCGACTTCGGAGTGACGAGGCCGTTGATCATGCGGGCGATCGTCGACTTGCCCGAGCCGTTCGCGCCGACGACGCCGACGCGGTGCTCGGTGAGCGTCAGCGAGACGTCGTCGACGATCGGCTCGGCGCCGAAGTCGTGCGAGACGCGGTCGAACTCGATGCGGCTCATGCTGCACGCTCCACGATCATGGCGATGCCCTGGCCGCCGCCGATCGAGCAGGCCGCGAGCCCCGGACGGTCGTCGTCGGCGTCGAGCATGCGCGCGGCGAGGCGCACGAGCAGCACGGCGCCGGATGCCCCCCACGGATGCCCGAGCGCGATGGCCCCGCCGTCGGTGTTGACGACGCCCTCGTCGAGCGCGAGCGCGTCGCTCACGGCGAGCAGCTGCGCGGCGAAGGCCTCGGTGATCTCGACGAAGCCGAGGTCGCGGGCGGTGAGCCCGGCGCGATCGAGGGCGGCCGCGGCCGCGGGGGCGGCGCCGAGCCCCGGCAGTGCCGGGTCGCCGGCCGACACCGCGGCGGCGCGCACCCGCAGGGCGGGCAGGCCCAGCTCGCGGGCCAGCTCGGGCAGCGTCACGGCCATCGCGGCGGCGCCGTCGGAGAACCCGCACGAGTTGCCGGCGGTGACGGTGCCGGAGCCCGACGCCTCGTCGAGGGTGGCGAACGCCGGGGCGAACCGTGCGAGGAGCGGGGCGCTCATCGCGCGGGGGCGGTCGTCGCTCGCGAGGTCGTCGACCGCGACGAGTTCGCGGTCGAAGCGGCCCGCGCGCTGCGCCGCGAGCGCGAGCCGGTGGGAACGCTCGGCCCAGGCGTCCTGGCGGTCGCGAGTGATGCCGCGCACGGCCGCGAGGTGATCGGCGGCGGGGCCCATGTCGGGGTCGGCGAAGCCGAGCGGTGCGAACGGCGCGCGGGTGTACCGCTCGCCGCTGTTCGGCCAGAGCCGGTGCGGCGCGGTCGACGCCGACTCGGCACCGCCCGCGATGAGGAGGCGGGCATCGCCGGCGCGCACGCGCGACGCCGCCTGCATGACCGCGTCGAGGCCCGAGCCGCACTGGCGGTCGACCGTGACGCCGGGCACCGAGGCGCCGAGTCCGGCACGGAGCGCCGCCACCCGGGCGAGGTCGCCGCCGGGGCCCATGCAGTTGCCGAGCACCACGTCGTCGATCGGCAGGCCCGCCGGCGCGACCTCGGCGGCCACAGCGGCGAGCACGGGCGCGGCGAGTGCGTCGACGGAGTGGCCGGCGAAGCCGCGGCCGGCGGTGCCGATCGGGGTGCGTCGCGCGGCGACGAGCACGGGGGCGGCGGTCATGCGGGCTCGCTTTCGATGATGCCCTCGGCCGAGTGGGCGGAGGAGACGGCGGCTGCGGTGACGTGCGCATCCGCGTCGGCGTCGGGCTCGGTGGAGCGGGAGCGTGCCGCCCCGTCGAGCCCGCCCGCCGCGAGCGCGGCACGCACGGCGCCCCGGGCGACCTTGCCCGAGTCGGTGCGCGGCACCGCGCGGAAGAACCATCGGCGCGGCAGCTCGGCGGGCTCGAGTCGGACCCGGGCCGCGTCGACGACCGCCTGCTGCGCGGCATCGAGGCGCCCGTCGGTCACCGGCTCGTCGACGGAGAGCCGATCGAGTTCGACGACGGCGACCACTCGCTCGCCGAGCAGCTCGTGCGGCTCGCCCACGACGGCCGCCGCGGCGACCCCGGGGAGCCCCGTGAGCACCGCCTCGACGTGCTCGGCGAGCACCGTCGCGCCGGCGGTCGTGATCGCCGCGTCGCCGCGTCCGAGCACGTGCAGGCGGCCGTCGGGCGCGGTCTCGGCGAGGTCGCCGACGGTCGCGTAGCCGGCGGCGTCGCGACGCAGCATCCCGCCGCCGATCGCCTCGAGTGCGAGGTAGGGCGATCGCACCCAGAGCTCGCGCCCTCGGGGCGCATCGCGCAGTTCGAGCTCGGCGCCGGGGAACGGTACGAGCCCGTCGCCGCGCCCCACGGCGACGAACGAGAGCTCAGCGGCGCCGTAGTACTCGACCACGCGGAGACGGGCGCCTGCCGCCGCGCGAACCGACGCGCTCATCGCGGCACCCGCGACGACGGCGGTGCGCGCCTCGAGACCGTCGTCGAGGAGCCGCGCGAGCCGCGTGGGCGTCGCGTGCACGACGCTCGCCCCGCGCAGCCCGTCGCCCACCGAGGCTCCCGCCCACAGTGCGTGCAGCGCCGCGTAGAGGTGCATCGAGACGTGCAGGGGGCCGGTGATCGCGACGCGGTCGGATGCCCCGATGCCGGCGATCTCCGCGAGGGGCGCCGCCGAGGCGAGCCACGACTCCTCGGTGCGGGCGACGACGGTCGGGGCGCCGCCCGAGGAGCCCGAGGTGCGCAGGGCGAGTGCGGTGCCCTCGGGGAGCCGGCCCTCGAGTCGCGCGGCTTCCTCTGCGTCGCCGCCGACGAGCACGGGCCGCCCGCGCTCGAGCGCGGCGAGCACGGTCGTGATGAGCTGGGCGGGCGGCATGCCGGCGGGGCATCCGATGGGCCCGTCGCCCTGCGGGAGCGCGGCTGCGGCGACCGCCGCGGCGAGCTCGCCCACGCGTACGACGTCGCCGCCGAACACGAGGGCGGGCGCGCCGGGCGCTCCCCGCAGCCATTCGCTCATGCGGCGTCGACCGCCGAGCCCGAGGTGCCGGCGCCGCGGCGGGCCCACGGCCAGGTGCGGGGCTCGATGAGGCCCGGCCAGGCGCGGTGCACGCCCTTCGCGACGAGCACGGTGACGACGACCTTCAGCACGTCGCCCGGCAGGAAGGCCGTGGAGCCGACGATCGCGACGCCGAGCGGGGTGCCCGTGATGGCGGCGAACACCGGCACGCCGACGAGGTAGATCGCGACGATGCCGCCGAGCGCCGTCCAGAGGAGCGCGGGCAGGACCCGGTAGCGGGGGAGCAGGCGCGCGGTCGCCCAGCCGATCACGGCGACGCCGAGGAGCCAGCCCGCGAGGTAGCCGACCGACGGGCCGACGAAGACGCCGAGGCCGCCGCGGCCGCCCGAGAGCAGGGGCAGCCCGGCCGCGACGAGCACGAGCAGCAGCAGGACCGAGAGGAAGCCCTTGCGCGCGCCGAGGATGGCGCCCGCGAGCATGACGCCGAGCGTCTGGAACGTGATCGGCACCGCGGTGCCGCCGAGGTAGAGCGCGCCGGGCAGGCCGAGCGCGGCGATGAGACCCGTGAACACGGCGATCTGGGCGAGATCGCGGGCGGTGCCGCGACGCCTGGGCGTACGCGCCTGCTCGAGGTCGGATGACCCGTCGGCGATCTCGGTGGACGGGGTGCTGCTCGGTGCGGTGCTCATCGGGTTCCCCTCTGGAGGCGTGGCGGGCGAATCACCCGTGATTTCACGCTAGAAGGGCGGGGGAGTGCCCCGTCGGCTCAGCCGTACAAGAATGCACGGCCGAATTTGGAACCGCCCGGATCGGCGAGGCTCAGGCGGCGGCGCGCGTCTCGAGCTCGGTCATCGGACCGATCATGCGCACGGCGGCGAGCTCGGAGGCGTCGGCGTCGGCGACCTCGACGGTGTCGACGGCGTCGTTCTCGACGGGGTCGGCCCAGACGATGAGCGGTGCGGGCTCCCAGCCGAGGGCCATCGACTCCTCACCGGCGGGCACGACGACGGCGACCGAGTCGCGCTCGTCGAGGATCGCACGGGTGAGCTCGGCCGCGATCTGGTGCGTGAGCATGGCGTGGAAGATGCGGTCGGTGTCGCCGTCGGAGCGGCGGACGAGCGACCAGCCGCCGCCCTGCCCGATGAACTCGGAGAGGCGGGCGTTCAGAAGTTCGAAGATGTGCTCGCCACGCAGGTCGGCCGCGGTCGGGCGCGGCGGAGTTGCAGCAGGAGCGGCAGCGTGTGCGGAGGCCTGGGCGGCAAGCCGTGCGCGGCGCCAGCGGCGGAACATCAGTGGCCCCTCTCGGTCGTGGTGCAGCGGGTACTGCGTCGTCTCGGGTCGTTCGTCCCAGTTTCGGGCACGGCGGCGCGGAATTCGAATGACACGCCGGGCGGGCCCGGCGTCGGCGTGCTATTCGCCGAGTTCGGGTCGCTTGGTCTCTTCGGCGACGGTGCCGATCGCGATCGCGATGCTCGCCGCCCATGACACCCACATCAGCAGCAGGCGCCAGTCGCGCGGGCCGTCGACCGTGGCCTTGACCACGCCGAACCCGCTGATGATCGCGCCGAGGACGGCTCCGCTGAAGAGGTACTTGCGCATGTCCGTCACGCTACCGTGCGGTGAACGCGGGCTGGGAGTCATCCGTGAATCTGACCGATCGTGCAGGATCTGACCGATCGGTCAATTACCGTCGGATCATGCCCACCGATGCGACCATCCCCTCGCGCGCCCGCGCCAGCGACGAGCTGCTGCGCGCCGCGCTCGAGCAGTTCGCGACCGCCGGCTTCGCCGGCACCTCGCTGCAGCAGATCGCCGACCACGCCGGCTACTCGAAGTCGAGCGTGCTCTACCACTACGCCTCCAAGGAGGCGCTGCTCGAGGCCGCGATCACGCCCGCCATCGAGCGGCTCGAGGTGCTCGTCGACGAGTTCGCCGAGGGACGGCGATCCGACGCCGCCCGCGGCGTCTTCATCGGCCGGTTCGTCGACCTCCTGCTCGGCGAGCGACTCGCCGTGCACCTCTTCGTGAACCAGGGGCACTCGCTCGGCGGCATCCCGATCGTGGAACGCGGCAACGCCGCCATCCGGGTGCTCGCCGACGCGATCTGCAGCGGGGCGAGCCTCGTCGAGCAGATGCGCTTCGGCGTCGCGCTCGCCGGCGCCACCTACGCGCTCGTCGCCGGCGCCACCTTCTTCGACGACGACGACCTCGTGAACGAGACCATGAACGCCCACACCGACGACGAGCTGCGCGAAGCGCTCGTCGACGTCGTCTCCGAACTCCTCCTCCCGGCCGACGGCCGCCAGACCCGATAGGCCCCGCCCATGGCTCTCCTCCTGCACCGCATCGGCCGCTTCGCCTACCGCCGCGCGTGGCTCGTCATCGTCGCCTGGGTGATCGCGCTCGGCGCCCTGCTCGGCGCCGGCCTCGGCCTCGGCGGGCAACTGCAAGACTCGTTCGCCATCCCCGGCACCGAGTCGCAGACCGCGATCGACCAGCTCGCCGCCGTGTTCCCGCAGACCGCGGGCGCCTCGGCGAAGGCCGTGATCGAAGCGCCCGAGGGCGACACCGTCGACTCGCCCGACGCCCGCGCCGCCATCGAGGACATGGAGGCCGAGCTCGAGGACCTCGACGGCGTCGCGAGCGTGCTCGGGCCGTTCGACGAGTACGCGGGCGATCAGATCTCGGGCGACGAGCGCACCGCCTACATCCAGATCACCTTCGACGGGCAGGTCACCGACGTGACCCCCGAGATGCTCGACGCCGTCACGGCGACGGGGGAGATCGGCGAGACCGCGGGCCTCGAGGTCGCGTTCGGCGGCGACGTCTTCCAGGAGACGAGCTTCGGCCTCACCATCACCGAGGTGTTCGGCGTGCTGTTCGCCGCCGTCGTGCTCATCATCACCTTCGGCTCGCTGCTCTCGGCCGGGATGCCGCTGCTCACCGCCCTCGTCGGCGTCGGCGCGGCCTCGGGCGGGATCCTGATCGTCGCGTCCTTCGCGACGGTGTCCTCCACCGCCCCGATGCTCGCCGTCATGATCGGGCTCGCCGTCGGCATCGACTACGCGCTGTTCATCCTCTCGCGGCACCGCAACCAGCTCGCCCGCGGGCAGGATCCCGAGGACAGCGCCGCCGAGGCGGTGGCCACCGCGGGCGGTGCGGTCGTGTTCGCCGGCCTCACGGTCATCATCGCCCTGCTCGGCCTCCTGGTCGTCGGCATCCCGTTCCTCAGCGTCATGGGCGTCGGCGCCGCCTTCGCCGTGCTCATCGCCGTCATCGGCGCGGTCACCCTGCTGCCGGCGCTCCTCGGCGTCTTCGGCAAGCGGCTCGCGCCCAAGCCCGGCAGCCGCGCGCACCGACGTGCCAACGCCGCCGACGACGGCGGCAAGCCCACGATGGGCCGGCGCTGGGTCGACCTCGTGCTGAAGGCCCCGGTCGTCTTCGTCGTCCTCGTCGTGGGTCTCCTCGGCGCCGCCGCGATCCCCGCGGCGAGCCTCGACCTCAACCTGCCGAACAACGCGGGCACGCCGGGCTCCACCCAGCGCGAGGCGTACGAGATGATCGAGAGCGGCTTCGGCCCCGGCTACAACGGCCCGCTCATCGTCACGGTCGACATCACGCAGACGACCGACATCTTCGAAGACCTCGACGCCATCGGTTCTCAGCTCGCCGAACTCGACGACGTCGCCTACGTCGGCGAGGGCCTGCCGAACGAGACCGTCGACACCGCCATCATCCAGGTCGTGCCCGAGAGCGCCCCCGACACCCCCGAGACGAAGGCGCTCGTCGAGGAGATCCGCGAGCTCGCGCCCTCGATCGAGGCGGAGTTCGGCACGCCGATCGCCGTCACGGGCTACACCGCCGTCGCGATCGACATCTCGAATCGTCTCGCCGACGCGCTCATCCCGTTCGCACTCATCGTCGTCGGGCTCTCGATCGTGCTGCTGCTCATGGTGTTCCGCTCGGTGTTCGTGCCGATCAAGGCGGCCCTCGGCTTCCTGCTCTCGGCGTTCGGCGCGATCGGCGTCACCGTCGCGATCTTCCAGTGGGGCTGGTTCGCCGACCTGCTGCACGTCGAGCCCGGGCCGATCCTCAGCTTCCTCCCGATCCTGCTCATGGCCGTGCTCTTCGGCCTCGCCATGGACTACGAGGTGTTCCTCGTCTCGGGCATGCGCGAGGAGTACGTGAAGACGAAGGAGCCGCGCACCTCGATCGTGCACGGGTTCCAGCACGCCGCCCGCGTCGTCACCGCCGCCGCGCTCATCATGTTCTTCGTCTTCTTCGCCTTCGTGCCCGAAGGATCGGGGGTCATCAAGGGCATCGCCTTCGCGCTCGCGATCGGCGTCGCCTTCGATGCCTTCCTCGTGCGCATGACGCTCGTGCCCGCCGCGATGGCACTCGCGGGCAAGGCCGCCTGGTGGCTGCCCGCATGGCTCGCGAAGCGACTGCCCGACGTCGACATCGAGGGCGAGGGGCTGCGCGCCCACCTCGAACAGGAGGAGTGGGCCGCCGCCCGGCCCGCCGCGATCAACGTCGAGGAGGCCGTGTTCGGGCTCGCCGAGCGACCCATCGGCCCGCTCGCGGTCGAGGTGCCGGCGGGCGGTGTGCTCGTCGTGCGCGGCGAAGCCGTCGACCGTCGCGTGGTCGCCGCGACCCTCGCGGGCCGCCTCGCCCCCGTCTCGGGCCTCGTCGTCGTGCAGGGCACGCCCCTTCCGACCGGGCAGGGTCGCGTCATGCGCCACGTCGCGATGGCCGAGGTCGCCTCGGATGCCCCGACGGGCACCACGGTCGGAGAGCTCATCGCCGCACGACTCGACGCGACACGGCCGTGGTACCGCCTCGGCGTCTCGGGTTCGCAGGTGCGCGACTGGACGGAGCGCGCCGCCCGTGCGCTCGGCGCCGGCGCGCCCGACGCCGTGGGCGGTGGAGCACCGGTCGCCCGTTTCGACGCCGACACCCCGCTCTCCTCGCTCGGCGCCGAGGCGCGCACCGTCGTCGCCGTCGCCGCCGCGCTCGCCGAACGGCCGCGCCTCGTCGTGCTCGACCTCGACGACGAACCGAGCGGCGCGAGCGCAGAACTCTGGTCGGCCCTCGCCGCCCTCGTGCCCGCGACGGTCACCCTGATCGTCGGCGTCGGCACCGACGCGTCGGCACCCGACGCCTCGCCCGCGCTCGCCGCCCGTGGCATCCGAACCCTCGAACCCGTCTCTCGCAGCCTGGAGGCACACCGATGAGCACCCGACTCTCCCGCCTGTTCGGCTCGACGCCGGCGCAGCGCCGCACGCGACTCGGCGTGCTCGTCGCCGCGGTCATCGCCGTTCCGCTCGCCGTCGCCGGCCTCGTCTCCGGCGCCCTCGGCGGTGCGACCGACAACCTCGCCGAGATCCCGGCGGTCGTCGTCAACAACGACGAGATGGTCACGATGACGCTGCCCGACGGCACCGAGCAGCCCGTGCTCGCCGGCCGCCAGCTCGTCACCGAGCTCACCGGCGCCGACACCGCCGGCTTCGCCTGGACGATCTCGAACGACGAGGAGGCCGCCGAGCTGCTCGCCTCGGGCGACGCGTACGCCGTGCTCACGATCCCGTCCGACTTCTCGCAGTCGGTCACCTCGATCTCGGGTCAGTCGCCGACGCAGGCGAACCTCGACATCCGCACCGACGACGCGCACGGCTACCTCGCCGGCTCGGTCGCGCAGTCGGTCGGCGATGCGATGTCGACCGCGTTCGGCCGCGAGCTCACGGCCCAGTACCTCGAGGGCTTCTACACGAACCTCGCCGCGATGGGCGGCTCGCTCGGCGAGGCCGCCGACGGGGCGACGCAGCTCTCGAGCGGCATCGGCACGCTCTCGGGCGGGCTCGGGAAGCTCTCCGACGGCGTCGGGCAGGCGGCGTCGGGCGCTTCGGATGCCGCGAGCGGCGCCTCGGCGTACGCCGACGGCGTGGCGCAGTACACCGACGGCGTCGACGGCATCGCGAGCGGGCTCGGTTCTTACTCTGCGGGCGTGACGAAGTACACGCAGGGGGTCGACGGGATCGCCGGCGGGCTCGCGAAGCTCTCGACGCAGACGAAGGACCTCGGGCAGCTCGGGGCCGGCATGGTCGACTACACGAATGGTGTGACCGCGCTCTCGCAGAACTACGACGCACTCGAGCCGGGGCTGCTCGCCCTCATCGATCAGACGATCTCGGCCGCGACCGGCGGGCTCGCCGACTGCGCGACCGAGCCGCGCCCGCCGCAGCTCGACGGGTTGTGCGACATGCGCGACGGCGTCGTCGGCATCGGCGACGGCGCATCGACCCTCTCGGCTTCGGGCACGCAGCTCGCGGCCGGTGCGGCCGGGCTCGCGCCGCTCCAGGGCGGCATCGCCCAGCTCTCCTCCGGCGCCGCCCAGCTCTCGGCCGGCTCGGCCGGACTCCGCGACGGCGCCTCGGGCCTCGCCTCGGGTGCGCAGCAGCTCTCGGCCGGGTCGGCGGGCCTCAGCGACGGCGCGACCGGACTCGCCTCGGGCATCGGCGAACTCGCCGGCGGGCTCGGCGCACTCCAGACCGGTGCCGACGGTGCCGCCGACGGTGCCACGAAGCTCGCCTCGGGCGCCGACGAGCTCGCCGACGGCCTGACCGCCGGCGCGAAGGAGGCGCAGCAGCTCGGCGACATCGACGCCGAGACGACGGCCGAGGTCGTCGCCGAGCCCGTCACGGTCGACGCGACCCGCGACAACGAGATCAGCTCGACCGGAGAGGTCATCGGCATGATCTTCGTGCCCGTCGGCCTCTGGCTCGGCGCGATGGCGATGTTCCTCGTCTTCCGTCCGTTCGGGCGCGAGGCGCTGCGCAGCACCGCTTCGACCGGCGGCCTCGTCTGGCGCGCGCTCGCCCGGGCCGGGCTGCTCGCACTCGCCCAGGCGATCGCGGTCGTGCTGCTGCTGCACGGCGCGATGGGCGTGGCGTGGAGCCTGCTGCCGCAGACCCTCGCGTTCGCGGCCCTGCTCGCGCTCGTGTTCACGGCACTGCACTCGTTCTTGACGGTGTGGCTCGGCCGCGCGGGCCTGCTGGTGTCGCTCGTGCTCGTCGCGCTGCAGCTCACGGCGGCCGGCGGACTCGTGCCGATCGAGGTGCTCGCCGGGCCCTACCAGGCGATCAGCCCGTTCCTGCCGCTCACGTGGGGTGTGCAGGGCATGCAGTCGATCATCGCCGGAGCGGGCGGCGGCGTCATCGCCGGCGCGGCCGGAGTGCTCGTGCTCTTCGGCCTGCTCGGGGTCGCGGGCACCGCGTTCGTCGTGGGCCGGCGGCGAGGCATCCGCTCGATCGGGTTCGCCGCGACCGCGCTCGGCTGACCCAGCCTGTCATCGACTGAACCCCGTTCGTGCGTCTGAACCTCGCACGAACGGGGTTCAGTCGCAGAAGCGGGTCTCGATACGCTCCTTCGT
Organism: Agromyces sp. NPDC058126; assembly: GCF_042884595.1. NCBI lineage: Bacteria > Bacillati > Actinomycetota > Actinomycetes > Micrococcales > Microbacteriaceae > Agromyces > Agromyces sp. NPDC058126. The sequence goes on from NZ_JBHVTS010000005.1 coordinate 332,249, forward strand.
CGTCACCCGACCGACGGAGCGGCAGGCGGCAGCGCCGCGATCGCACTCACCTCGATGAGCGCGCCCGGCACCCCGAGCGCACGCACCGTGGCCCCCGTCACGAGCGGAGGGGCCCCCGGTCCGGCGAGTCGCGGCGCGATCGCCCCGTAGGCCGCCCCGAGGTCGGCGCCCTCGGCGATGAGCACCGTCCACTGCACGACGTCGGCGAGGCTCGCGCCGGCCGCCTCGAGCGCAATGCTCGCGTTGTCGATCGCCCGGACCGACTGCGCGGCGACGTCGTCGGACACGACGGCGCCGGTCTCGTCGACGCCGTTCTGACCGCCGAGGTAGATCGTCGTCGCGCCGGGCGGCACGACGGCGACATGGCTGAATGCGGGACTCACGACGAGCCCGGCGGGTTGCAAGCGTGTGATCTCCATGCCCCGACTCTCGCACCGACCGCCGACACACCGCACTGTTAGCCTGAGGGCAGCGCGAGGAGGGACATCCGCTCTATGAACGCCCCCGAACCATCACGCGACGACCTGTACGTCGATGCCGCCTACGACATGATCGTGGTCTCGAACCGCCTGCCCGTCGACTACCAGCCCGGGCCCGACGGCGAGACGCAGTGGAGGAGCTCGCCCGGCGGGCTCGTCACCGCGCTCGAACCCGTCATGCGCGCCGCCGACGGCGCCTGGATCGGCTGGGCCGGCGTGGCCGACCGCGAGTTCGACCCGTTCGAGCACGACGGCATCTCGATCATCCCGGTTCCGCTCAGCGAGTCCGAGCTCGAGGAGTACTACGAGGGCTTCTCGAACGACACGCTCTGGCCGCTGTACCACGACGTGATCGCGCCGCCCTCGTTCCACCGCGAATGGTGGGACGCCTACGTGCGCGTCAACCGCCGCTTCGCCGAGGCCGCCGCCCGGGCCGCCTCGCCCGGTGCCGTCGTCTGGGTGCAGGACTACCAGCTCCAGCTCGTGCCGCGGATGCTCCGCGAGAGCCGCCCCGACCTCGTCATCGGCTTCTTCAACCACATTCCCTTCCCCGCATACGGCATCTACTCGCAGCTGCCGTGGCGTCGTCAGGTCATCGACGGGCTGCTCGGCGCCGACGTCATCGGCTTCCAGCGCGCCGCCGACGCGGGCAACTTCTCGCGCGCGGTGCGGCGCCTGTTCGGCTACGCCACGCGGGGCAGCGTCATCGACGTGCCGGATGCCACGGGGGAGGTGCGGCACGTCGTCGCCCGTCACTTCCCGATCTCGATCGACGCGGCGGGCTTCGAGGCGATCGCCCGGCGCCCAGAGGTGCAGGCTCGCGCCCGCGAGATCCGCGAGAGCCTCGGCAACCCCGAGACGATCATGCTCGGCGTCGACCGGCTCGACTACACCAAGGGGATCCGCCACCGCCTGAAGGCGTTCGGCGAGCTCCTCCGCGACGAACGGTTGGCGGTCGAGAAGGCGACGCTCGTGCAGGTCGCGAGCCCGTCGCGCGAACGGGTCGAGACGTATCGGCAGCTGCGCGACGAGATCGAGCTCATGGTCGGCCGGCTGAACGGCGACTACTCGACCCTCGGGCACCAGGCCATCGCCTACCTCCACCACGGCTACCCCCGCGAGGAGATGGTGGCGCTCTATCTCGCCGCCGACGTCATGCTCGTCACCGCGCTCCGCGACGGCATGAACCTCGTCGCCAAGGAGTACGCCGCCTGCCGCTTCGACGAGGACGGGGTGCTCGTACTCAGCGAGTTCACCGGTGCCTCCGACGAGCTGCGCCAGGCGGTGCTCGTGAACCCGCACGACATCGAGGGCCTGAAGGACGCGATCGTCGAGGCGGCGTCGATGCCCAAGCGCGAGCGGGCCCGGCGGATGCGGGCGCTTCGGCGGCGCGTACGTGAGAACGACGTGGCCAACTGGTCGGCGACGTTCCTCAAGACGCTCACGGGCGCCGGAATCATCGAGCCGGGCGTGCCCGAGTCGCTCGCCTCCTCGGTGCGGCGCATCGCCGGCACCGAGCGGCTGCTCGTCGCACTCGACTTCGACGGCACCCTGGCGCCGCTCGTCGACCGGCCCGAGGATGCGCGGGCGACCCGGCGCGCCCGCGCCGCCGTCGAACGGCTCGCCGCGGTCGACGACACACGCGTCGCGATCGTCTCGGGCCGCGCGCTCGGCAGTCTCCGCGAGGTCGCCGATCCGCCCCACGGGGCGCTCCTCAGCGGTTCGCACGGAGTCGAGCTGCAGCTCGACGGCGGCGACGTCATGATCGAGCTGCGCGACAGCGAGCTCGCCGAACTGCAGCGGCTCGCCGCCGTCCTCGATGAGATCGCCTCGAGCGAGGACGGGGCCTGGGTGGAGCAGAAGCCCGCCGGGCTCGCGCTGCACACCCGCAAGGTCGCCCAGGCGGCGCGCGGCAGCGAGCTGCAGCGCATCGCGCGCGAGCGCGTCGCGCGCGAGCTCCCCGAACTCACGATGCGCAGCGGCAAGGGGGTCGTCGAGTTCTCGGTGCGCCCGAGCGACAAGGGCGAGGCGCTCACGCGGCTGCGTCAGCACGCCGGCGCGAGCGCCGTCGTCTACGTCGGCGACGATGTCACCGACGAGGACGCCTTCGCGGCGCTCCAGGACGAGGACCTCGGCGTGAAGGTCGGCCAGGGCAAGTCGCTCGCGGCCCACCGCGTGCGCAGCCCCGAGGACGTCGCCGAGCTGCTCGAGCGCCTCGCCGACGAACGTGACACACAGCGCGGGGGCCCCTCGCGCTGGCCATAGACTCGATCCATGTCGGAGTTCGATCCCAAACCGCGTAGTCGTACTGTCACCGATGGCATCGAGGCCATGACGAGCCGGGGCATGCTCCGCGCCGTCGGCATGGGCGATGCCGATTGGGACAAGCCCCAGATCGGCATCGCGAGCTCGTGGAACGAGATCACGCCCTGCAACCTCTCGCTCGGCCGCCTCGCGCAGGCCGCGAAGGAGGGCGTGCACGGCGGCGGGGGGTACCCGCTGCAGTTCGGCACCGTCTCGGTCTCCGACGGCATCTCGATGGGCCACGAGGGCATGCATTTCTCGCTCGTCTCGCGCGAGGTCATCGCCGACTCGGTCGAGGTCGTCATGCAGGCCGAGCGCCTCGACGGCTCGGTACTGCTCGCCGGCTGCGACAAGTCCATCCCGGGCATGCTCATGGCGGCGGCCCGGCTCGACCTCGCGAGCGTCTTCCTCTACGCCGGCTCGATCGCCCCCGGCTGGGTGCGCCTGTCCGACGGCACCGAGAAGGACATCACGATCATCGACTCCTTCGAGGCGGTCGGCGCGGTGAAGGCCGGCACCATGTCGGAGGAGGACGCGAAGCGCATCGAGTGCGCCTTCGCGCCGGGCGAGGGCGCCTGCGGCGGCATGTACACCGCGAACACCATGGCCTCCGTCGCCGAGGCGCTCGGCCTCTCGCTGCCGGGATCGGCGTCGCCGGCCTCGGCGGACCGCCGTCGCGACTACTACGCGCACCGCTCCGGCGAGGCCGTCGTGAACCTGCTGAACAAGGGCATCACCGCGCGGCAGATCCTCACGAAGAAGGCCTTCGAGAACGCCATCGCCGTGGGCATGGCGCTCGGCGGCTCGACCAACATCGTGCTGCACCTGCTCGCGATCGCCCGCGAGGCCGAGGTCGACCTCACCCTCGACGACTTCAACCGCATCGGCTCGAAGGTGCCGCACATCGGCGACCTCAAGCCCTTCGGCAAGTACGTCATGAACGACGTCGACCGCCGCGGCGGCGTGCCCGTGCTCATGAAGGCGCTGCTCGACGCGGGCCTCCTGCACGGCGACGTGCTGACCGTCACCGGCAAGACCATGGCCGAGAACCTCGCCGAGATGAACCTCCCGCCGCTCGACGGCGAGGTGCTGCACACCCTCGACGACCCGATCCACGAGACCGGCGGCCTGACGATCCTCCACGGCACGCTCGCGCCCGAGGGCGCGGTCGTGAAGACGGCCGGCTTCGACGCGGCCGTCTTCGAGGGCCCCGCGCGCGTCTTCGAGCGCGAGCGCGGCGCGATGGATGCGCTGACCAACGGCGAGATCAAGCACGGCGACGTCGTCGTGATCCGCTACGAAGGCCCGAAGGGCGGCCCGGGCATGCGCGAGATGCTCGCGATCACCGCGGCCATCAAGGGCGCCGGGCTCGGAAAAGATGTACTACTCTTGACGGACGGTCGATTCTCAGGCGGCACAACCGGCCTGTGCATCGGCCATCTGGCACCCGAAGCAGTAGACGCAGGTCCTATTGCTCTCGTGCGCGATGGTGATCTTATTCGGGTCGATATCGCAGCCCGGTCCATCGACCTACTTGTCGACGAGGCCGAGCTGGCCGCCCGCCGCGAAGGCTGGGCTCCGCTTCCCCCGCGCTACACCCGAGGCGTTCTCGCGAAGTACTCGAAGCTCGTGCGTTCCGCCGCCGAAGGCGCCACGACGGGCTGAGCGCTGCGCTTCCCGCACCCATCGCCCACCAGAACAGGAATCGAATGACCACGGAATCGACCCCCGTGCCGTCGCCCGCTGCAGTGCCGCCAGGCGCACCCGTGGAGATCACGGGTGCCGAGGCGGTCGTCCGTTCGCTCGAGATGCTCGGCATCACCGACGTGTTCGGACTCCCGGGCGGCGCCATCCTCCCCGTCTACGACCCGCTCTTCGAGAGCAAGAAGCTCCGGCACATCCTCGTGCGCCACGAGCAGGGCGGCGGCCACGCCGCCAGCGGCTACGCCGCCTCGAGCGGCAAGCTCGGCGTCACCATCGCGACGTCCGGCCCCGGCGCGACGAACCTCGTCACCGCCATCGCCGACGCGCACATGGACTCGGTGCCGATGCTCGCGATCACCGGCCAGGTGTTCTCGACGCTCATGGGCACCGACGCCTTCCAGGAGGCCGACATCGTCGGCATCACGATGCCGATCACGAAGCACTCCTTCCTCGTGAAGGATCCCGAGGACATCCCCGGGACGATCGCCGCCGCGGTGCACATCGCGACGACGGGCCGGCCCGGTCCCGTGCTCGTCGACATCACGAAGGACGCCCAGCAGGCGAAGTTCTCGTTCCGCTGGCCGCCGAAGGTCGAGCTGCCCGGCTACCGTCCGATCACGAAGGCGCACGGCAAGCAGGTCGCGGCCGCGGCCCAGCTGATCGCCGAGGCGAAGCGCCCTGTGCTCTACGTCGGCGGCGGCGTGATCCGCGCCCGCGCCTCCGACGAGCTGCTCACGCTCGCCGAGACGACGAAGGCCCCGGTCGTGACGACGCTCATGGCTCGCGGCGCCTTCCCCGACTCGCACCCGCAGCACCTCGGCATGCCCGGCATGCACGGCACGGTGCCGGCGGTGCTCGCGCTCCAGGAGTCCGACCTCATCGTCGCGCTCGGCGCCCGCTTCGACGACCGGGTGACCGGCAAGGCGGCGCTGTTCGCGCCCAACGCGAAGGTCGTGCACGTCGACATCGACCCGGCCGAGATCTCCAAGATCCGCACGGCCGACGTGCCGATCGTGGGCGACGCGAAGGAGGTGCTCGTCGACCTCACCGCGGCCTACCGCACGGTGACCGGCGGCACCGCGGCAGATCTCGACGAGTGGTGGGCGACGCTCGACGGCCTCCGCAGCGAGTTCCCGCTCGGCTACACCGAGCCGCGCGACGGCCTGCTCGCACCGCAGTACGTCATCGAGCGCATCGGCCAGCTCACCGGCCCCGAGGGCGTCTACGCCGCGGGCGTCGGCCAGCACCAGATGTGGGCGGCGCAGTTCATCAAGTACGAGCGGCCGAACTCGTGGCTGAACTCGGGCGGCGCGGGCACCATGGGCTACGCGGTCCCCGCGGCCATGGGTGCCAAGGTCGCCGAGCCCGACCGCGTGGTCTGGGCGATCGACGGCGACGGCTGCTTCCAGATGACCAACCAGGAGCTCGCGACCTGCACGTTGAACAAGATCCCGATCAAGGTCGCGGTCATCAACAACTCCTCCCTCGGCATGGTTCGCCAGTGGCAGACCCTGTTCTACGACGGCCGGTACTCGAACACCGACCTGAACACCGGTCACGACACGGTGCGCATCCCCGATTTCGTCACCCTCGCCGAGGCCTACGGCGCGCTCGGCATCCGGGTGACGAAGAAGGAGGAGGTCGACGCGGCTATCAAGCTCGCGCTCGAGACGAACGATCGCCCCGTCGTGATCGACTTCGTCGTCTCGGCCGATGCGATGGTGTGGCCGATGGTGCCGCAGGGCGTGTCGAACAGCTACATCCAGTACGCCCGCGATCACGCGCCGGCATTCAGCGAGGAGGACTGACCATGTCGACCCACGTGCTCTCCCTCCTCGTCGAGGACAAGCCCGGTCTGCTCACCCGCGTCGCGGGCCTCTTCGCCCGTCGCGGCTTCAACATCGAGTCACTCGCGGTCGGCCACTCCGAGATCGAGGGCCTCAGCCGCATCACGGTCGTCGTCGACGTCGAGGAGCTGCCGCTCGAGCAGGTGACGAAGCAGCTCAACAAGCTGATCAACGTCATCAAGATCGTCGAGCTCGACCCCGCCCAGTCCGTGCAGCGCGAGCACCTGCTCATCAAGGTGCGCGTCGACAACACGACCCGTTCGCAGGTGCTCGAGGCCGTGAACCTCTTCCGCGCCCGCGTGGTCGACGTCGCGACCGATGCCCTCGTGATCGAGGTCACTGGCGACTCGGGCAAGACCCAGGCGCTGCTCAAGGTGCTCGAGCCCTACGGCATCAAGGAGATCGCCCAGTCGGGCCTCCTCGCGATCGGTCGTGGCGGCAAGTCCATCACCGAGCGCGTCTTCAAGAACTGAAACGGATGCCGCGGCGCGCGCCGAAACATCCCTCACGCAACCCACACCAAGGAGAAAACAGCAATGGCTGAGATGTATTACGACCAGGACGCCGACCTCTCGATCGTCCAGGGCAAGAAGGTCGCCGTCATCGGCTACGGCTCGCAGGGCCACGCCCACGCGCAGAACCTGCGCGACTCGGGCGTCGAGGTCGTCATCGGCCTCAAGGAGGGCTCGAAGTCGATCCAGAAGGCCGAAGAGGCCGGCTTCGAGGTCAAGAACGTCGCCGACGCGGCCGCCTGGGCCGACGTCGTCGTCATCCTCGCGCCCGACCAGTACCAGCGCCACATCTACGCGGAGTCGGTGCGCGACAACCTCGTCGAGGGCAACGCGCTCGTCTTCGGCCACGGTTTCAACATCCGCTTCGGCTACATCGAGGCGCCCGCGGGCGTCGACGTGATCCTCGTCGCGCCGAAGGCGCCCGGCCACACGGTGCGCCGCGAGTTCGTCGCCGGTCGTGGCATCCCCGACATCATCGCGGTCGAGCAGGACGCGACCGGCACCGCCTGGGACCTCGCGAAGTCGTACGCCAAGGGCATCGGCGGCACCCGCGCCGGCGTCATCAAGACGACCTTCACCGAGGAGACCGAGACCGACCTGTTCGGTGAGCAGGCCGTGCTCTGCGGCGGCACCTCGCAGCTCGTGCAGTACGGCTTCGAGACCCTCGTCGAGGCCGGCTACCAGCCCGAGATCGCCTACTTCGAGGTGCTCCACGAGCTGAAGCTCATCGTCGACCTCATGTGGGAGGGCGGCATCGCCAAGCAGCGCTGGTCGGTCTCCGACACCGCCGAGTACGGCGACTACGTGTCGGGCCCCCGCGTCATCGACCCGTCGGTCAAGGAGAACATGAAGGCGGTGCTCTCCGACATCCAGGACGGCACCTTCGCGAAGCGCTTCATCGCCGACCAGGACAACGGCCAGAAGGAGTTCCTGGAGCTCCGCGCCAAGGGCGAGCAGCACCCGATCGAGACCACCGGCCGCGACCTGCGCAAGCTCTTCGCGTGGAACTCGTCGGACGACGACGACTACGTCGACGGCGAGGTCGCTCGCTGACGCTCGCGTCCTCACGCGTCGACGCAGCCGCGCGACACTGCGCCCATGGCGCACCGACTGTGTCGGCGCGGCGCGACGGCGAGGTCGCTCGCTGAGCGTCTCATCCTTCCAACGGCCCGCCCCGGAACACTCCGGGGCGGGCCGTTCGCCGTCGTGCGCGAATGAGCACGACGAATTCGCCGTCGACCCCTTGCCACGGGGCATCCCACCGTGGTCGTATTCGGTGGCATGAGCGAACTCTCACATCGTCACCCCGAACCCGCCCCTCGCTGGTGCTCGTGCGCCGTGCCCGACGATGACGTCGCGGCCACGCCCTCCGGTGTCTCCCGACGCAACGTCCTGATCGGTGCGACCGCCGCGAGCGCACTCGCCGCCGCCGGATGGGCGGGCCCCGCCCAGGCCGCACCGAACGACAAGACCGTGACGATCACGGTCATGGGCACCTCCGACCTGCACACCAACGTCGTCAACTGGGACTACTACAAGGACGCGACGTACAGCGACAGCGGCGGCAACGTCGTCGGCCTCGCCCGGGTGGCGAGCGTCGTGAAGCAGATCAGGGCCGATCGCGGGGCCGACCGCACCCTGCTGTTCGACGCCGGCGACACGATCCAGGGCACGCCGCTCGGCTTCTACTACGCGACGGTCGAGCCGGTCACCGAGACCGGGGCGATCCACCCGATGGCCGCGCAGATGAACGCACTCGGCTACGACGCCGTCGCGCTCGGCAATCACGAGTTCAACTACGGCCTCGACTTCCTCGACCACTGGATCTCGCAGATGGACGCACCGGTGCTCGCGGCGAACGCGGTGCACGCCGGAACGAAGGTGCCGAGATTCACCCCGTACACGATCACCACGCTGAAGGTGAAGGGCCGTCCGCCGATCCGGGTCGGCGTGCTGGGGCTCACGAACCCGGGCGTCGTCATCTGGGACAAGGCCAACGTGGACGGCCGTGTCGAGGTGCAGGGGCTCGTCGAGGCGGCGGCGCGCTGGGTGCCCGTGATGCGCTCGAAGGGCGCCGACATCGTCATCGTGAGCGCGCATTCCGGCGACAGCGGCACGTCGTCGTACTCCGGCGGCCTGCCGGTCGAGAACGCGGCCGCGCTCGTCGCCGAGCAGGTCGCCGGCATCGACGCGATCCTGTTCGGCCATGCGCACCGCGAGGTGCCCGAGCGCTTCGTCACGAACCTCGCCACGGGCAAGCAGGTCATCATGAGCGAGCCGAAGAACTGGGGGCAGCGCGTCAGCGTGTTCGATCTCGGACTCGAGTTCGAGAAGGGGCGCTGGCGGGTCGCGACGAGCAAGGCCGTGACGGTCAACACCAACACCGTCGTCGACGACCCCGAGTTCGTGGCCCTCGTGCGCGAACAGCACGACGCGGTCGTCGACTACATGAACTCGGCGGTCGCCACCTCGACCGAGGAGATGCTCGCCGCCGAGTCGTGCTGGAAGGACACGGCGATCCTCGACTACGTCAACGAGGTGCAGACCGAGACGGTGCGCGCCGCGGTCGCGGGCACCGCAGAGGCATCCCTGCCGATCGTCTCGATCGCCGCCCCGTTCAACCGGGCCGCGAGCTTCCCGCAGGGGTCGGTGACGATCAAGGACGTCGCCGGGCTCTACATCTACGACAACACGCTCATGGCGTCGGTCCTCACCGGGAAGCAGATCAGGGAGTACCTGGAGTTCTCGGCGGAGTACTTCAAGCCCGTCGCCCCCGACGCTCCGATCGACCCGGCCGCGTGGACGAACGCCCCGACCCCCAGGGCCGCGTCGACCCCCGACTACAACTACGACCAGTTCTCGGGCGTGGAGTACACGATCGACCTCTCGAAGCCGATCGGGCAGCGTATCTCGCCGCTCACGTACGACGGCGCGCCGGTGGCCGACGACCAGCGGTTCCTCGTGGCGGTCAACAACTACCGCCAGTCGGGCGGCGGCGGGTTCCCGCACATCGCCACGGCGCCGGTCGTCTACAACGCGCAGGTCGCCATCCGCGAGGCGATCGTGGCGTACGCCTCAGCGGCCGGGACGATCGACCCGCCGAGCTTCCACGTCGAGAACTGGAAGCTCGTGCGGAACGGGGTGCCGGTGTTCTGAGCGGCCGGCCCCGGTCAACCGCAGGTGGACCGGGGCCCGTCGAACCCGGGCAGGTAGGTGCGCCATTCCTGCTCCGTGAGATTGCGCCCGGCGATGCGGCACACGGCCTCGAACTGGTGCTCGGGCTCGAGATCCCAGATCATGATGCCCTCGGCGACGGTGACGGCCATCTCGCCTCCGTCGGGGCGGACGGCGGCGTCGACGAGCCCCGGCGAGTCGATTGGGAACGGCTCGCCGAGGCGGACGCCGCGCGGGAACTCGAAGAGCGACGCGGACTGGTCGGCCGCGCGCACGAGCACGAGGCGCGCGTCGGAGCTCACCGACACCACGCCGAGCCCGCCCGCCGTACCGGCCAGCGCGACCGGGTCGTCGCCGTCGATGTCGGCGAAGCGGGTGATGCGATTGTCGCTGAACGAGATCATGCCGCCGTCGGCCAGCAGCACGGTGACGTACAGATCGTTGGTGGCGAGACGCTCGCCGGTGCGCGCGTCGAAGACGGTGTGGCGCGTCACGCCGGGGAAGTACGTGATCGACACCTCGCGCCCGTCGGGGCTCTCGGCGACCCCCATGACCCCGAACCTGCCCTCGAAGCCGTGGAACGACGGCCCCTCGATCTCGCCCGTCGACGCGTCGACGCCGACGACCCAATCACCGTCGCGGGCGACGTAGAGGCGACGTCCGTCGAGCGACGGCCACCAGCGGTACGCGTCGCGGGGCAGTCCGGCGACGACCTGCCTCGTGTCGGCGTCGATGAGGACGGGGCGATCTCGCGCCACCTCCCAGCCCGTGAGCCGCCCGCCGGCCGCCCAAGCGAGCCCGTCGAACGCGTCCCCCAGCGAGGTCGCCGAGCCGTCGGCGGTGTCGATCATCGCGGTCTCCCGGACCTCGTCGCCGCCCGCCTCGGCTCGCGGGCGGGCGAGCAGCGTGCTTCCCTCGAACGCGTACCCGCCTGTCGCGATCCAGCCGGGCGCGATGAGGCGGTTCACCGGCCCGCCGCCGTCGAGCCGCCAACGGGAGATCGCTCCACGCCCGACCGCGATCGTGACGAGCTCGGCACCTTCGTCGATCGTCGTGATCGACCCGACGGTGCCGAGCAGTGCGTCGAGCTGACGGGTGGGGTGCCCGTCGTCGAGCGAGTACCCCTGGATGCGGCCGAACATGCCTGCGCAGTAGACGGCGCTGGTCGGCTCCGAGACGGCGATCCACGCGCACGCGCCCGGGATGCCCTCGGGGAGGGCTGTGGCCCATCGCGTGCGACCGGTGACGGGGTCGATGGCGACGACGGCGGCATCGCCGGCAGCCAGGACCTCGCCATCGGCTCGGATCGTCATCGCGGCGTGGGCCGATCCTGGCGGTACCGCGATCGTACGGACGACCTCTGCGGTCGTCGGATCGACGATCTCGAGGCGGCCGTCGACACGTCCGACGTACACGAGCCCATCCTCGTCGAAGGCGAGCGTGGCCGACGGTCCGGCCTCGGTGTTCGCCTCGCGCGCTGCCGTCCGCTCGCCGTCGATGCGCTCGACCGTGCCGTCGGCCACCGAGACGAGCCGGACGCTGCCGTTGTCGAAGTCGGCGATTGCGACGACCTCGCCCGTCCGATCGAGGGCGAGCGCGCCGACGCCGATGCTGGTGCCGACCCCCACGTCCACGCGGAGCGGACCCAGGAGGCGACGGCCGTCGTCCAGATCGACGACGACGAGGGTCGATGACGCGGTCGAACCGGTATGCGCCGAGCCGGTTTCCGGATCGGTGTCTTCGCCCCACAGCACGGCACCGACTCGGCCGTCGCCGCTGACGCCGACGAGACGGCTCTGACGCTCCGTCCTGAAGCCGAGGTCGAGTTCGCGCACGAGCGAGGCGTCGTCGAGCTCGCGCACCGCCAGCCCGCCGTCGTCGCTCGAGATGAGGGCGGTGAGGGTTCCGGGGATCACCGCGCCCACGGCTTCGCCCGCGTCCTCGGTGAACGCGTTGCCGAGGAACCCGCCGACGCCGCTCACGATGCCCATCAGTCCCGCGTGCGTGCGCGCATCGTCAGGCCAGCGACGGTACGCCTCCGCCGCGAGCAATGCCGCGACATCCCGCTCCGAGCCGCGCAGTGACAGTGCCTTGCCGACGAGTGCCTCGATCGCGGCGTCGTTCCGCCGGAGCTCGGCTTCGCCGGCGTTGTAGCCGGCGAAAGCGCTGGCGCCGACGAGCGCGACGATGAGCACCCCGGCGGCGATCAGCAGGCTCCGCAGGCGACGATTCTGTCGGCGGTCGGTCTTCGCGCGCTCCTCGAGCGCTCGGCGGTCGGATGCCTCGTGCTCGGCCGATGCGGCGAGGAACTCCGTCTCGACCGCGGTCAGCGAGCGGTCGGCGCCGTCCGCCCATTCGAGCGCGGCCTCCAGGCGGGCGCCGCGGGCGAGGTCCTCGTCGAGACGGTCGCCGGTGTCCCAGGCCTCTGCGGCGTTGGCGACCGCGTGCATGGTGCGAAGACCCGCCGCATCCTGCTCGAGCCAGCTGTGCAGCCTCGGCCACGCATCGGCGAGCGCCTCGTGCGCGACGACCACGACCGACTCGTCGGCGCTCACGAGCCGGGCGTCCGACAGCCGTGCGAGCACGCGCTCGCGAGTCTCGTCCTCGTGCAGCACGCTCGTCGGCAGGCTCCGCCTGACGGGGGTGCCGTCACTGCCGAGCGCGACGAGCCGCAGCATCGTCGCTCGGCAGACCTCGCGCTCCTCGGGCGACATCCGGCGGTACATGAGGTCGGCCGACTGGGCGATCGCACCGGAGAGCCCGCCCGCATCCTCGTAGCCGGCGACGGTGAGCGTCGCGCCGTCGCGCCGCAGCCAGGTCTCGACGAGCGCGTGGGAGACGAGCGGCAGCACGCCCGGCCGACCGGCGGCGTCGCGCAGGATGAGTTCCGCGAGCCCCGCCTCGAGTCGCAGTCCGGCTGCCGCGGCTGGGCCCTCGATGGCCTCGCGCAGCTGCTCGGCTCCCATGGGAGGCACCAGCTGCACGCCGCCCGCGAAGAGGCCGGCGAGGTGCGGCAGGGCCGCGCAGTCGTCGAGGTGGTCGCTGCGCACCGTGGCGATGACGGTTCCGCCGGCGTCGATGAACCGGGCGATCCCGCGGCCGAATGCCTCGATCTCGTCGGGGCGGAGACCGAGGTGCAGCAGCTCCTCGAACTGGTCGATGACGAGCACGTCGCATGAGCCCTGCCGGCCGAGGCGATCAGACAGCGCGGCGGTGATGCTGCGCCGGGGGAGGAGCACATCGACGCGGTGGCTGCGCCGCCGCAGGGCGGGCACGATGCCGGCCCTGATGAGCGACGACTTGCCGCAGCCGCTGGGGCCGACAAACGCCACGAACCTCGAGTGCTCGAGCCGGGTCAGACCGGCGGCGACCTCGCGGTCGCGTCCGAAGAACTCCCGCTCGTCGTCGGCGTCGAAGGCGTCGAGCCCGCGGTACGGGCAGTCCGCATCGACCGAGAGACCCCTCACGGGTGCGGCGAGGGCTGCGTCGTGCCGGAGGATCGCGCCCTCGAGCTCCGACAGCCGGTCCGACAGCTCGATGCCGAGGTCCTCGTCGAAACGCCGGCGGGCCTCCCGGATCGCGGCGAGGGCATCCGCCTGACGGCCGCTGCGGTAGAGCGTCGTCGCGAGCAGCTCCCATCGTCGCTCGCGGAGCGGCGAGTTCCGCACGAGCAGTTCTGCGTCGCCGACGAGTTCGGAGCTGCGACCGAGCGCGAGGCGGCTCGACAGCAGCTCCTCCTGTGCGAACTCGCGGAGCTCGTCGAGACGGTGCGACTCGGCCGCGCCCGGTGGCCAGTCGGCCAGTTCCGGGTAGGCGGAGCCCCGCCATAGTGCGAGCGCCTTGACGAGGGCGGCTTCGGCGCGGTCGGGTGCGCCGGAGCCCATGTGGCGCAGTCCGGCGGCGACGAGTTGTTCGAACTCCGCCGCGTCGACACCGTCGTCGGGAATCTCGACCCGGTATCCATCCGGGCTCGTCGCGATCCGGGGTGAGCCCGGATGGCGGCGAAGCCGCGCGATGGCGATCTGCACCTGCTTGGCCCACGTGGCGGGCGGCTGCTCACCCCACACCGCATCGGCGAGTTCGTCGGGCGCGACGGTGCTTCCGGCTCTGAGGACGAGTGCGGCGAGGAACGCCCGCTCCCGCGGGCTGATCGGGACACCGTCGAGATCGAGCGTCCCGAGGACGCGAACGGTCACGTGAGCAGTCTGCGCGTGCGCGGACGCCACGGTCAATCCCCGATCCGAGGGGTGGATACCGGACGGATACTGGTCGGGCGCCGAGCGGATACCGGCGCGGGAGACGGTGAGGTCATGAACACCGCATCGAACACACCTCGCCGGCGGGTCGGCACGACCGCCGTCGCTTTCGCCCTTCTCGCGGGCGTCGGTCTCGCCGGTTGCTCCGACGGCGCAGCGCCCGCGTCGGAACCGGATCGCGGGTCCGGGTCGGCCTCGGTCGCGACCGTGCCGCTCGACGTGCAGCGTGCCCGTAACCTGCTCGTGAACGACGACGATCCGCGCGGCCTCCACGGAGACGCCAGCTCCGGCGTTCCGGCATCGGTGGACACCGATACGGAAGAGGTCCGCCCCGGAATCCGTCCGGCCGAGCCGCACGGGCTGCGGAGCGATCCGACGCTCACCAAGCTGCCGCGATCGGAGCGCCGCACGGTGAACGACGACGATCCGCGAGGCCTCCACGATCTCCCCACGAACGGGTGGTGATCGTGCCGAGTCCGAGCGCAGAGACCACGACGGCCCGCACCGGGGGAGCCGGGCGGGCCGTCGTTCGCGGTCGCGGGGAGTGCTACTCCGCGGCGGGCGTCTCCTCCGTGGCATCCTCATCGGCGGGCACGTCGCCCTCGGCGGGCGCCTCGTCGGCGGGGGCGTCGACGTCGGCCATCACAGCGTCGACCTGCTCCTGCGTGTAGCCGCAGTAGTTGACGGCCTCGCGCTCCCAGTAGCTGACGAGGCGGTCCTTGCCGGCGGCGTGCGCCTCGGCGACGGTGCCCTCGTAGATCTGGCCGTCCTGCGACTCCTTGTTGACGTCGGGCACGTCCTCGCAGACGTGGAACACCTTGCCCGACTTCGTCCAGTAGACGAGGTCCTCGCCGGTGAGCTGGGCGACGATGTTCGACTCCTCGGTGTACTGCTCGACCGACGGCGGGGCGTAGTCGACGCCGAGGGCGATCGCGCCGCCGCCGATGACGATCGCGATGATGCCGGCGAGCGCCTTCTGCTTGCCGTCCATGTCCTTGTTCGTGAAGATCAGGATGATCAGCGGCAGGAACGCGATCACGGCGATGATGGCGCCGAGCTGGTTCTGCACGAAGAAGCGGACCTTGTCCTCCTTCGACGCTGGGTCGAGGCGGTTCGCCTGCTTCCAGAGCAGCGAGCCGCCGATCGCGAGCGCGCCGATCACGACGATGAGCGTGATCAGGAGCCACATGACGACCGGCACCTGCCGGAGCACCCAGAAGATCGTGAACGCCTCGCCGGCGATGGCGAGGAGCCACAGGCCGCCCGCGATGAGCCGGAACCGCAGCGCCTTCTGCTTCGCCTCGGGCGTCGGCGTCCACGTGGGCGCCGCGGTCGTCGTCGCCGTCGATCCGGCCTCCGCCGCCTGCCCCTCGGGCGTCTCGACCCGTACGATCTTCTTCTTGCGCTGCTCTGCCACGTGGCCCCCTCCTGTTGTGTGCCGCGATGAGCATATTGGACGGGCGGCGTCGGGGGACAGAGCGCCGCCGAGGGTTCGCGCGGCGGGTACGCTGTCGAGAATGGTCGCCTCCCCGCTCCCCGTCGAGATCGCCGTTCAGGATGCCGCGGGCACGCGCATCGCCCTCGCGAACGGCGCCGCACGCATCGAGCTCTGCCAGGCCCTCGGCCTCGGCGGGCTGACGCCCTCGGCCGGGCTCGTGGAGGCAGCGGTCGACCTCGCCCGCGACGCCGGTGCGACCGGCTTCGTGCACGTGCTCGTGCGCCCGCGCGGTGGCGGCTTCGTGTACGACGCCGACGAGCAGGACACGATCCTCCGCGAGATCCGGGCGGCGGTCGCCGCCGGTGCCGACGGCGTCGTCGTCGGTGCGCTCACCGAGGGCGGCGAGCTCGACCTCGACGCGATCGCCCGCTTCGTCGAGGCGGCCGGCGCGGCCGAGGTCACGGTGCATCGCGCGGTGGACGCCTCGGCCGACCCGCTCGGTTCGGTCGCCGCGCTCGCGGGGCGAGGCGTGCGCCGCGTGCTCACCTCGGGCGGTGCGCCCGACTGCCGCGCCGGGCTCGAGGCCCTCGCCGAGATGGCGAGTGCTGCGGCCGGCCGCATGCAGATCATGGCGGGCGGCGGCGTGAAGCTCGACGACATCCCGGCGCTCGCCGCGGCCGGGGTCGACGCGGTGCACCTGTCGGCGCGGGGCCGGGCGCTGCGGGGCGGCGCGAGCGGCCCCGGCGGCGGGGTCGACGGCTTCGACGAGACGGACGCCGCACTCGTCGCCGCCGCGATCGCGGCCGCGTCGGCCGTCCCCGCGACACCCCCGCTTGGCTAGGCTGGAGCCATGCGCCCCGACCCCGATGCCGACGACGACGCCCTGCGCTGGGAGGGCGACGACGACGCCACCCTCGCCCCCGGCTGGAAGGCCGTCGGCACCCCGGTTCCGCTGAAGGGCGCGGCGACGACGGCACCCCGGACGGGCGCCGGCTCGGACGCGGACGCAGGCACCGGCACCGGCACGGATGCGGGCACCGAGGAAGGCGACGACACCGTCGCACCCGCCGGTGGCGCGCAGACCGGCTCGGTCGAGCTCGTCGTCCTCGGCGTGCTCGGCGGGGTGTACCTGCTCTACACGATCGGCTGGATCATCACGGCGCTCCGCACGGCGACGCCGGGCATGAGCGTCGTCGGCGACTTCATGTACAGCCTCGGCCTCTGGCTCGCGGTGCTCGCCGCCCCGCTCTGGTTCGTGCTCGCGCTGCGCGGAGCGCGCACCGCCCGCTCGCGGCTCGCCTGGCTCGTGGCCGGGGCCGTCGTGCTGGCGCCGCTGCCCTTCATCTTCGGAGTGACCGCATGACCGCCGCATCCGCCGTGCCTGCAGGCGCCGAGCCCGAGGCATCCGCCGCCGGCCCGGCCCTGCCGCTCTGGCTCGACGTCGCCCTCGCCGTCGCGTTCGGGCTCTTCTACGCGTTCGACGTGTGGGAGGTGGTCGAGAGCATCGTGCAGCTGCTCGGCATCGGCCTGTCGTTCTCCGTGGCCGGATGGGCCGTCATGATCGTCGCCCTGCTCGCGCCGCTCGCGTGCTTCGCGGTGGCGTTCGCGTTGGGGCGGCGCCGAGGCATCCTCGCGCGCATCGCGCTGTACTTCGCGGGCCTCTGCGTCTCGGCCGCGCTGTTCCTGAGCCTGACGGTGCTGCTCGGCCAGGTCGGCGGCGTCGTCGTCTGAGCCGTTCGCCGGCTCGGCGACGTCGCGAGCCGTCACAGTACGTGATGGCGCGCAACACTCCAGTATGGTTGGCGGGGTAACGGCGCCCCCACTGGCGTAGGCGCTCCTCCCCGCGCGCCTTTCCGCGCGCATCGCTCCGAAGGAACCGTTCGTGTCAAAGCCGGTCGTGCTGATCGCCGAAGAACTCTCGCCCGCCACCGTCGACGCCCTCGGGCCCGACTTCGAGATCCGTCAGGTCGACGGCACCGATCGACCGGCGCTCCTGTCGTCGCTCGCCGATGCCGACGCCATCCTCATCCGATCGGCGACCCAGGTCGACGCCGAGGCGATCGCCGCAGCTCCCAAGCTCAAGGTCGTCGCGCGTGCGGGTGTCGGCCTCGACAACGTCGACGTGAAGTCGGCGACGACGGCCGGCGTCATGGTCGTGAACGCGCCGACGTCGAACATCATCTCGGCCGCCGAGCTCACGATCGGCCACATCCTGAGCCTCGCCCGCCACATCCCCGCCGGGCACGTCTCGCTCTCGGCCGGCCAGTGGAAGCGCTCGTCGTACACCGGCACCGAGCTCTACGAGAAGACCGTCGGCATCATCGGCCTCGGCCGCATCGGCGCCCTCATCACCGCGCGCCTGCAGGCGTTCGGCATGGAGGTCATCGCCTACGACCCGTACATCACCGCCGCCCGCGCGCAGCAGCTCGGCGTGCAGACGGTCTCGCTCGACGAACTGCTCGAGCGCAGCGACTTCGTGACGATCCACATGCCCCGCACGCCCGAGACGCTCGGCATGATCGGCACCGAGCAGCTGAAGCAGATGAAGAAGACGGCCTACGTCGTGAACGTCGCCCGCGGCGGCCTCATCGACGAGCAGGCGCTGCACGACGCGCTCGTCTCCGGCGAGATCGCCGGCGCCGCGCTCGACGTCTTCGTGCAGGAGCCGCCGCGCGAGTCGCCCCTCATCGGCCTGCCGAACCTCATCGTCACCCCGCACCTCGGCGCCTCGACCGACGACGCGCAGGAGAAGGCCGGCATCTCGGTCGCGAAGTCGGTGCGCCTCGCGCTCGCCGGCGAGCTCGTGCCCGACGCGGTGAACGTCGCCGGCGGCGTCATCGACCCGTACGTGCGCCCCGGCATCCCGCTCGTCGAGAAGCTCGGCCAGCTGTTCTCGGGCCTCGCGCACGGCGAGCACGGCGGCCTCACGAGCCTCGACGTCGAGGTGCGCGGCGAACTCGTCGACTACGACGTCAGCGTGCTGAAGCTCGCCGCGCTCAAGGGCGTGTTCACGAACGTCGTCTCCGAGTCGGTGTCGTACGTCAACGCTCCGCTCCTCGCCGAGCAGCGCGGCGTGCAGGTGCGGCTCATCACCGAGGCCGACAGCCCCGAGTACCGCAACGTCATCACGCTGAGCGGTGCGCTCGCCGACGGCACCCAGGTGTCGGTGTCGGGCACCCTGACCGGTCCGAAGCAGACCGAGAAGCTCGTCGGCATCGACGGCTACGACCTCGAGGTGCCGATCGCGAAGCACCACATCGTCATGAGCTACACCGACCGCCCCGGCATCGTCGCGGTCTACGGCCAGGAGTTCGGCGAGGCCGGCATCAACATCGCCGGCATGCAGATCGCCCGTCGCGAGGCCGGCGGCACCGCGCTCAGCGTGCTCACCGTCGACTCGCCGGTGCCCGCCGAGGTGCTCGAGCGGGTGCGCCAGGCGATCGACGCGAAGGTCTTCGTCGAGATCGACATCACCGAGTAGCACTCGATCGGTCGGATGCCCCGGCGAGACGCCCCTCGCGGGGCGCGCGCCGGGGCATCCGTCGTCTCAGCGGCCGTCGGCGACGAGGCGTTCGAGCAGGGCGACGAGCGCGTCCATCTGCTCGGGGGTGAAGTCGCCCGCGCTCGCGGCGTCGTCGACGGCCTCGGCCCGCAGGGCGGAGTGGTAGTAGAGGCCGTCGCCGATGAGCGTGATGGCGATGGCGAGGGCCGGGTCGGAGACGTACCGGCCGAGCTCGGCGAGCCAGCGCTCGCGGACCTCCTCGATGGCCTGCCCGGCCTCGCGGTCGCCGCCCTGGGCGAGTCGTACGGTCGCGATGAAGCTGCGGTCGAGGGCCGTCTCGATCTCGAGCGAGGACCGCACGAAGTAGGCGATCGGCCCCTCGGGAGCCTCCTCGATGCGGGTGACGTCATCGTCGACGAGGCGGTGCAGTCGCTCGATGAGCCCGGCGATGAGCGCGTTGCGCGAGCCGAAGTGGTAGAGCAGTCCGCCCTTCGACACCCCGGCCTCGCGGGCGGTCGCGTCGAGGGTGGCGGCGCGCTCGCCGTCGGCGATGATCAGGCGCTCGAACGCATCGAGCACTGCTTCGCGAGCGGCTGGGGGACGGGCCATGAGTCGATTCTCCCTGAACGGCGGCGATCACGTGCCGGCGACCTTGACGGCGCGCGGCTTGCTTCTGTTACTATACCAACTAGACGGTATAGAAACTGAGTGAAACCATGACCGAACAGACGGCCACCACGACCCCGACGACCGATTCGTCGACCACCCCGATGACCGACGCGACGCCTCGCGCCGCCGCGAAGCGCACCCGCGCCGCGGTCCGCGCGACCGCCTCGGGCCGCGCCCCGCGCCGCGCCTGGATCGCGCTCGCGGTGCTCATGCTGCCCGCGCTCCTCGTGTCGATCGACAACACGGTGCTGAGCTTCGCGCTGCCCGAGATCTCGCGCGACCTCGCGCCCACGGCCGCCCAGCAGCTCTGGATCATCGACGCCTACCCGCTCGTGCTCGCCGCCCTGCTCGTCGCGATGGGCAGCGCCGGCGACCGCTGGGGCCGTCGCCGCATGCTCATGATCGGGTCGATCGGCTTCGCCGTCGTGTCGGTCGGTGCGGCATTCGCCCCGTCCGCCGAGCTCCTCATCGCCGCGCGCGCCGCGCTCGGCTTCTTCGGCGCGATGCTCATGCCCTCGACGCTGTCGCTGCTGCGCTCGATCTTCGCCGATCGCGAGCAGCGCCGCCTGGCGATCGCGATCTGGGCCTCGGCGTTCGCCGCGGGCAGCGCCCTCGGCCCGCTCGTCGGCGGCATCCTGCTCGAGCACTTCGCCTGGGGCTCGGTGTTCCTGCTCGCGGTGCCGGTGCTCGTGCCGATGCTCGTGCTCGTGCCGCTGCTCATCACCGAGAGCCGCGACCCGAACCCGGGCCGCATCGACGTCTGGAGCATCCTGCTCTCGCTCGCGACGATGGCGCCGATCGTCTTCGGCATCAAGCACCTCGCCACCGAGGGCCTCGACGCGGCCGGGCCGCTCTTCATCCTCGTCGGCCTCGCGGCCGGCTACCTGTTCGTGCGCCGCCAGCTCGCGAGCGAGGCGCCGATGCTCGACGTGCGCCTCTTCACGGTCGGCCCGTTCGGCGGCGCCGTGCTCGTGAACCTGCTGAGTGTCATCTCGCTCGTCGGCTTCCTGTTCTTCGTGTCGCAGCACCTGCAGATCATCGCCGGGCTCTCGCCGGTCGAGGCCGGGCTCGCCCTCCTGCCGGGCCTCCTCGCGATGATCGTCGCCGGCCTCGTCGTGGTGCCGATCTCGCGGCGGGTCGCCCCGAGGCTGCTCGTGCCCGCGGCGCTCACCCTCTCGGCGGGCGGCTACCTCGTCGTCGCGTTCGGTGCGTCCGAAGGATCGCTCGGCGCGGTCATCCTCGCCTTCACGATGCTCGGGATCGGCATCGGCATGGCCGAGACGGTGTCGAACGAGCTCATCCTCTCGAGCGCGCCGGCGTCGAAGGCGGGCGCGGCCTCCGCGGTCTCCGAGACGGCGTACGAGCTCGGCGCGGTGCTCGGCACCGCGGGCCTCGGCAGCATCATCGCGGCGCACTACGCGAGCGCCATCGATCTGCCCGCCTCGCTCACGGCGGCGCAGATGGATGCCTCGCGCGAAACCCTCGCGGGCGCGGCGGTGGTGGCGTCCGAGCTGCCCGCCGCGCAGGCCGAGGAGCTCATGCACGCGGCGGCGGTCGCCTTCGACGGTGGAGTGCTGGTGACCTCGCTCATCGGCGTCGGCCTCATGGTCGTGGCCGCGGCCATCGCAGCCCTGACGCTGCGCAATCCCTCGCATCAGGACTGAGCGCCGGGTGCCGGCTTGCCGTGCCCCGTCATGGAACGGGGCACGGCGGGCGACGGCAGTACGCTGGAGGGGTTGTCGCACGAAGGAGTATTCATGGGTCGAACGGTCAAGCTCGCGGTCATTCCCGGTGACGGGATCGGCCCCGAGGTCGTGGGTGAGGCGCTGAAGGTGCTCGACGCGGTCACGGCCGGGGGCGACACCGTCTTCGAGCAGACGCCGTTCTCCCTCGGTGCGGCCCGCTACCTCGAGACGGGCGACGTGCTCACCGACGCCGACCTCGACGCGATCAAGGGCAACGACGCGATCCTGCTCGGCGCCGTCGGGGGAGTGCCGGGCGACCCGCGCCTCGCCGGGGCGAACATCGAGCGGGGGCTCCTCCTGAAGCTCCGATTCGAGCTCGACCACTACGTGAACCTCCGCCCGTCGGTGCTCTACCCGGGCGTCGTGAGCCCGCTCGCGAATCCGGGCGACGTCGACTTCCTCGTCGTGCGCGAGGGCACCGAGGGCCCGTACGTCGGCAACGGCGGCGCGATCCGCGTCGGCACCCCCGCCGAGGTCGCCAACGAAGTCTCCGTGAACACCGGCTACGGCGTCGAGCGGGTCGTGCGCTACGCCTTCGCCGCCGCGAACGCGCGCCCCCGCAAGAAGCTCACCCTCGTGCACAAGACCAATGTGCTCGTCTTCGCCGGCTCGTTGTGGAAGCGCACGGTCGACGCCGTGGCATCCGAGTACCCCGACGTGACCGTCGACTACCTGCACGTCGACGCCGCGACCATCTTCCTCGTCACCGATCCTGCTAGATTCGACGTCATCGTCACAGACAACCTCTTCGGCGACATCCTCACCGACCTGGCCGGCGCGATCAGCGGCGGCATCGGCCTCGCAGCCTCGGGCAACATCAACCCCGACGGCCGATTCCCGAGCATGTTCGAGCCGGTGCACGGTTCGGCTCCAGACATCGCCGGGAAGGGCATCGCCGACCCCACCGCGGCCATCCTCTCCGTCGCCCTCCTGCTCGACCACCTCGGTCTCGCAGCGGCCTCGGCGAAGGTCTCGCGGGCGGTCGCCGCCGACATCGCCGAACGCGGCGGGGCGACGCGCACGACCTCCGAGGTCGGCGACGCGATCGCCGCCCGCATCGGCGCACTCGACTGATCAAGCGCAAGCGCATCGAAGGACATCTCATGACGATCAACCTCCCGCTCCAGGCCCCCTCCGCCGCCGGACTCATCTGGCAGACGGTCCGCAACGAGAACGCCAAGTCGCCCGAGGAGCGCGAGGCGATCCTCGCCGACCCCGGCTTCGGCAATCACTTCACCGACCACATGGTCGACGTGTGCTGGTCGGAGAAGGGTGGATGGCACCGCCCCCGCGTCACGCCCTACGGCCCGATCCAGCTCGACCCGGCCGCCGCCGTGCTGCACTACGCGCAGGAGATCTTCGAAGGCATGAAGGCGTACCGGCACGCCGACGGCTCGATCTGGACCTTCCGCCCCGAGCAGAACGCCGCCCGCATGCAGCGCTCGGCGAAGCGCCTCGCGCTGCCCGAGCTGCCGAGCGACATCTTCATCGAGTCGCTGAAGAAGCTCATCGCGGTCGACGCCGACTGGGTGCCGTCGGCGCCCGAGACGAGCCTGTACCTGCGGCCGTTCATGTTCGCGAAGGAGGCGTTCCTCGGCGTGCGCCCGGCGAAGAAGGTCGCGTTCTACGTGATCGCGAGCCCCGCGGGCGCCTACTTCCACGGCGGCGTGCAGCCCGTGTCGATCTGGCTGTCGACGAACTACGCGCGTGCCGGCAAGGGCGGCACCGGTGCGGCGAAGACCGGCGGCAACTACGCGTCGAGCCTGCTGCCCCAGGCCGAGGCGGCCGAGCACGGTTGCCAGCAGGTGCTCTTCCTCGACGAGGGCAAGTACCTCGAGGAGCTCGGCGGCATGAACGTGGTGCTCGTCTACAAGGACGGCACGCTCGTGACCCCCGAGTCCGACTCGATCCTCGAGGGCATCACGCGCGACTCGGTGCTGCAGCTCGCGAAGGACCGCGGCCACGCGGTCGAGAGCCGCAAGGTGACGATCGACGAGTGGCGCGAGGGCGCGGCATCCGGCGACATCGTGGGCGCCTTCGCCTGCGGCACCGCTGCGGTCATCACGCCCATCGGCCGCATCCTCGCCGAGGACTTCGAGATCGTGCACGAGGGCGACGCGGCCGCCGAGCTGGCGCTCTCGCTCCGCGAGGAGCTCACGGGCATCCAGTACGGGCGAGTCGAAGACCGCCACGGCTGGCTGCTGCGCCTCGACGCGTGAGCGAAACGCTCCACGACGACGCGACGGCCGGATCGACCTCGATCCGGCCGTTCGTCGTCGACGACACCGAGGCCGTCGTCGCGCTGTGGCGTGCCGCGGGCCTCGTGAAGCCGTGGAACAACCCGTACCTCGACATCTCGCGGAAGATGACGGTGCAGCCCGAGTTGTTCCTCGTTGCCGTCGCGAGTGACGCGACCCTCGTCGGCACGGCGATGGTCGGGTACGAGGGCCATCGCGGCTGGGTGAACTACCTCGCCGTCGCCGACCCCGCGCGCGGCACCGGACTCGGCCGCCGGCTCATGGCCGAGGCCGAGCGCCTCCTCGTCGAGCGGGGATGCCCCAAGCTCAACCTGCAGGTGCGCACCTCGAACACCGAGGTGATCGCGTTCTACGAGCGCCTCGGATACGCGGTCGACGATGCGGTGAGCCTCGGCAAGCGGCTGATCGAGGATGCCTCGCCGGCGGGGCGCTGAACCATTGGTCGTTGTCAACGCCTCGTCGACTCGGGAGACTTGACGCATGACCGGAAGACCCCGCCAACGGCTCGCTGTCGGGTGGTACATCCTGGTGGCGGGTGTGGTCGTGCCGGCTGCGGAGTTGGCGTCCGGTCTGCTGGGCAATCCGGTCTGGATCGGCGTCACCACCTTCGTCCTCGTGGCGGTGGCGTTCGCCTGGTTCGCACTTGCGTTCTTCGGAACATCTTGGGCGCGGGCTCGCCTCAGGGAGCTGCTGGCAGGCCAGGAGAACGGAATGGGCTTCATCGGAATGATGTGGTCCGGCCTCGAGCCGCAGGAAATGGTCGTCGTCGTCGCGGGGGAGTCGGGATTCTCGATTCATGACCGATCCGATGCGATGTTCGAGCTCGCTCCCGACGAGATCCGGAGTATCCGCGTCGACTCGAGCGGAGCGACCGATGATCCGCTGATCGTCATCGCTCTCCACGACGAACGAATCATCCGTGTTTGCCCGATGGCGAGGTTCGGACTGTTCCGCCCTTCATACTCGAAGACCGACAGGATCACCGAGAACCTCAACGCGTTGAGGGTGGGGCGGGCCCCGCACCCGGCTCCATGAGCTGCAGAAGCGGTAGGTGTGCGCGCGCGACCGGCCTCGACAACGGTATCGATGGGGTGGTCGGTCGACGATGAGGCGAGCCTCAGTGGGCGGTTGATCGAGGATGCCTCGCCGCGGGCCGCTGACGGCTCGACTCCTTCTCCACAAGGGGCGTCCAGGTCGAGTTATCCACATCTGAATACCTGATCAGATCTAGATTCTGCTCGAGCTCGAATGTCGGTGGGTGGCGGCAGGATCGAAGCATGACGAACCCGCTCGCCGCCCTCGAGAGTCATCTCGACGCGCTGCGCGCCGAGTGGGCGGGGGCTGCGCCCGCGTTCGGCGCAGTGGTCGAGGCCGGTGCCGAGCGGGGGCTCGACGACGTCGTCGCGATGAGCGATGCCGGTCTCGTCCGTGTGGTCGAGGTCGCGGGCGGGCTGCGTCGTCAACTCGATGCGGTGCTCGCGGCGCTCGCCGCCGAGGTCGACCTGCGCAGCGACGCCGCGTTCGGTGCCGAGGGGCTCGCGAAGCGGCACGGGCAGCGCAACGCGATCCAGCTCGTCGCCTCGACGGTCGGAGCGACCGCACGGCAGGCCGCGATGCTCGTGAGGGTCGGAGCCGCGAGTCGACCGCGCGCGTCGTTCACAGGGGAGCCGATGCCGCCGCGGCGGCCGGCTGTGGCAGGTGTCCTCGCGAGCGGGGCGATCGGCCTCGAGGCGGCCGATGCGATCTGCACCATGCTCGACCGAGTGGCTCCTCGCACGAGCGCCACGCGTGCCGCCGCCTACGAGGTCGAGCTCGCCGCCTTTGCGACGTCGGTGCCGCACTCGTTGTTCCAGCGCGCGCTGACGCACGCTGAGGCGCGGCTCGATCCAGATGGCGTCGCTCCGCGTGACGAGGCGCTGCGCGAGCAGCGCTCGCTCACGATCACCGAGGAGGCGTCGGGCATGGTGCGGCTGCACGGGCGGTTCGACGTCACGGCCGCGGCACCGATCAAGGCTGCGGTCGAGCACCTGGTCTCCGAAGTGCTGCAGCGGCGGCGTCGGGCGACTCCAGGCGACGGCACCGACGGCGATGGTCCGGTCATCGACGACCGGCGCTCCATCCCGCAGTTGCAGGCCGACGCGCTGGCCGATCTCGCCAGGCATGCGCTCGGTTGCGCTGAGATGCCGACGGTGTCGAAGACGACGGTCGTCGTTCGCCTGCATGCCGATGCGCTCGACGCGCCGTTGCCGTCCGAGCACGTCGATGCCGCGATCGGAGGAGCGGTCGACGCACGCGCCGACCGTGTCGTGCACGGCGCTGCCGCACGCTCGACCACATCGCGCAGGCTCGGCTCGATCGATGGGTTCGATCGAGTGATGTCGGCAGCGATGCTTCGGCGGATGGCGGCCGATGCCGAGCTCATTCCGATGGTGCTCGGTGGGCGCAGCGAACCGCTCGATGTCGGCAGAGCAAAGCGCCTGTTCACCCGGGCGCAACGCCTCGCCCTCGCCGAGCGCGACGGCGGGTGCGCGAGCTGCGGTCGCAACATCGGCTACGTCGACGCCCATCACATCAGGTGGTGGGAGCGCGACACCGGCCCGACCGATCTCGACAACGGGGTGCTGCTCTGCACCCACTGCCATCACCAGGTGCATCGAGACGGCTGGCGCATCTTCGCGAGTCGGCACGAGATCTGGTTCATTCCACCGCCGCATGTCGACCCCGGGCAGCGACCTCGACTCGGAGGGCGAGCGCGGTTCGAACTCCGCGACGCCGCGTGAGGGGTGCTGGCGGCGCGCCCACCATGGTGTGCGACGAGGGCCTGCCGTCCAGCCCTCGCACACCACCCGCCGATAGGCTTGATCTCATGAAGATCGCGCGGTTCAGCCATGGTGAGACCATCTCGTTCGGCATCATCGACGAGGAGGAGCACGAGCTCGTCGTGCTGAAGGCCGACCCGATGTTCGCGGGCTACGAGCCGACCGGCGAGCGGGTCGCGCTCGCCGACGCGAAGCTCCTCGCGCCGGTGATCCCGCGGTCGAAGGTCGTCGCGGTCGGCAAGAACTACCACGACCACGCCGCCGAGATGGGCGGCACCGCCCCGACCGAGCCGCTGCTGTTCCTGAAGCCGAACACCTCGGTGATCGGCCCCGACGACGCGATCGTGCTGCCGCCGCAGAGCGAGCAGGTCGAGCACGAGGGCGAGCTCGCGGTCGTGATCGGCCGCATCGCGAAGAACGTGAGCGAGGCCGATGCCGAGCAGGTGATCTTCGGCTACACGATCGCCAACGACGTGACCGCCCGCGACCTGCAGCAGCGCGACGGCCAGTGGGCCCGCGCGAAGGGCTTCGACTCGTTCTGCCCGCTCGGGCCGGTCATCTCGATCGACGTCGACTTCGAGAACGGCACCATCGAGACGAGTGTCAACGGCGTGCGCAAGCAGGAGGGGCGGCTCGCCGACCTCGTGCACTCGGTGCCCGCGATCATCGCGCACGCCTCGAGCGTGTTCACGCTGCTGCCGGGCGACGTCATCCTCACCGGCACGCCGGCGGGCGTCGGCCCCATCGTCGACGGCGACACCGTCGAGGTCACGATCTCGGGTCTCGGCGTGCTCTCGAACCCGGTGCGCTCGGCGAGCTAGCAAGGCGTCATGGGCGAGCAGGGCGCGGGGCACGGGGCGGAGGTCACCGGCAGCTCCGGCGACCCCCTGACGATCGAGCCTGCGCCGGGCGACGGGCACCACGACCTCCGCGACCGCGACGACCTCGTCGCACTCATCGAGGCGTTCTACCTGCGGGCGTTCGCCGACCCGCTCATCGGGCCGATCTTCACCGACGTCGCGAAGATGGACCTCGCCCACCACCTGCCGATCATGTGCGACTTCTGGGAGTCGGTGCTCTTCGACGCCGGCACCTACCACCGCAACACGCTCGCGCTGCACGTCGCGCTCGACGCGAAGCATCCGCTCACCGAGGCCCACTTCGACCGCTGGCTCGTGCTCTGGCGGCAGACCGTCGACGACGGGTTCAGGGGTGAGGTCGCCGACCGCGCGAAGGTGCAGGGCGAGCGCATCGCCGCCTCGATCCGCCGCCGCCTCGCTGGCGGTACCGGCTCGGCGTACGAGACGATCACGACGCGTGAGCGGCTCGAGGAGGAGGGCACGATCGACGGGCCCGGCGCCGACGGCTGAGCCCGAGCGTCGGCTAACTGCGCCCGGCAGCCCGAGCTCAGCGCCGCAGGCTGAGGTGCGCGGCGCTGCCCATCACGGCGTCGGCGGCGCGCGAGACATCCTCGTCGTCGTTCCAGAGGTGGAACGCGACGCGTGCCCGGCCGGCGCGACCCGACGCGACGAGCCCGGCGGTCGTCAGCGCCGCGAGGTCGCAGCCGGTCTCGTCGGGCCAGGTGACGATCGCCGAGTCGGAGGCGGCGAGCCCGATCCGCTCGCGGAACGCGTTGGCGAGCCCCACGTCGTGCCGCTGCACGGCGGCCATGTCGAGTGAGGCGGCGAAGCCGAGTGCGGCGTCGGCGCCGGCCCATGCGTGCCACGCGGGGGAGACCTCGAAGCGGCGCGCGCCGTCGGCGAGGTGCAGTTCGGGCCCGTAGCACGACGCCCACGGGTCGGTGCCCGAGTACCAGCCCGCGGTGTGCGGGGTGAACGACTCGACCGCCCGGTCGGAGATCGCTGCGAAGGCCGCACCGCGGGGGGCGCCGAGCCACTTGTAGGCGTGGCAGACGACGAGATCGCCGGTGACGTGGTCGGTCGGCATCCAGCCGGTCGCCTGCGTCGTGTCGACGAGCGTCAGTGCACCGGCGTCGCGGGCGGCGGCGGCGACGGATGCCTCGTCGGCGATCTCGCCGGTCGCCGACTGCACGAGCGAGTACGAGACGAGCCAGGTCGACGGGGTGACGGCGTCGGCGAGGGCGTCGAGCGGCACGTGCCGCACGTCGAGGTCGCCGCGCGCGAGGAACGGGGCGACGACCGACGAGAAGTCGCCGTCGACGCACAGGATCTCGGCGCCGGCCGGAGCGGCGGCGGCGGCGAGCCCCGCGAACACCGAGACCTGAGAACCGGTCGCGATGCGCTCGGGGGAGGTGCCGAGGAGGCTCGCGGCGTGCCCGCGGGCGCGCTCGAGGGCGGCCGAGTAGTCGGCGGCGGTGGCCGCGCCGAGCGACCAGCGCTCGAGGTCGCGGCGCACGGCGTCGCGGGTGACGTCGGCCGGCAGGCCCAGGGTGCAGGCGGCGAGGTAGCCGCGGCCTGCGGCGAAACGGTCTCGGAGGTGGTGCATGACTCCAGCGTCGAACAGTTCGAATCATTCGACAAGAACCAGTGTTCGATGACATGCATAACCAACGCTTATGATGCTGGCATGTCGGATGCCTCGATCGACGCCCTCGCGGCCGCCCTCGACCTGCAGACGGTGCGGGTCGTGCGCCGCATCGCCGAGCACGGCTCGCTCACCGCCGCCGCCACCTCGCTCGGCTACAGCCAGCCCGCGGTGAGCCAGCAGCTCCGCCGCTTCGAGGAGCGCACGGGCATCGCCCTCGTCGAGCGCGTCGGCCGAGGCATCCGCCTCACCGAATCGGGGCGCGTGCTCGCCCGCCATGCCAACGACGTCGCGACCGCCCTCGAGGCGGCCGCCGGCGAGCTCGCCGAGCTCCGGGGGCTCCGCGCCGGGCGGGTGCGCCTCGTCGCGTTCCCGTCGGCGTCGGCGACGCTCGTGCCCCGGCTCATCGCCGCGCTCGCGGCGGAGCATCCGGGCGTCACCGTCACCTACGTCGAGGCCGAGCCGCCCGAGGCGGTCGCCGCCGTGCGCGCCGACCGCGCCGACGTCGCGATCACCTTCAGCTATCCGGGCGACCGCGACGACCCGCACCGCGCGAGCGCACGCGGCCTCGACGTGCGCGGCTACGGCGAGGAGCCGATGCAGCTCGTGCTGCCTGCGGGGCACCCGGCCGCGGCATCCGACCGCATCGAACTCGCCGCTCTCGGCGACGAACCCTGGATCGCCGGCTGCCCGCGCTGCCGCGGGCACCTGCTCGAGCTCGCGGATGCCGCGGGATTCACGCCGCGCATCGCCTTCGAGACCGACAACTTCGTCGCCGTCGAGGGCATGGTCGCGCAGGGGCTCGGCGTGGCGCTGCTGCCGGCGCTCGCGCTCGCGGCGTCGCCGCGGCATCCCGACGTGGTCGCCCGGCCGACCGCGCGCGCCGACGTGCGCTCCCTGCACCTCGTGACCGCGCAGGGCGCCGGGCGGGTGCCCGCCGTCGCGGCCACCCTCGCCGCGCTCGATGGCCTCGCCGGCGAGCGGGCCGCGCGCACCGCTCGGTAGCATTGAGGCGATGTCCGAGTCAGCTCACCCCTTCACCCAGGCCACCGGCAGCGATGTCCGTGTGCGCTTCTGCCCCTCACCGACCGGCACGCCGCACGTCGGCCTCGTGCGCACCGCCCTGTTCAACTGGGCCTATGCACGCCACACCGGCGGCACCTTCGTGTTCCGCATCGAAGACACCGACGCCGCGCGCGACAGTGAAGAGAGCTACGAGATGATCCTCGACGCGCTCACCTGGCTCGGCCTCGACTGGGACGAGGGCGTCGGCGCGGGCGGCCCGCACGAGCCGTACCGGCAGTCGCAGCGCGCCGGCATCTACGCCGAGGTCATCGAGAAGCTGAAGGCCTCGGGCCACGTGTACGAGAGCTACTCGACCGCCGAGGAGATCGACGCTCGCAACGAGGCCAACGGTCGCCCGAAGCAGCTCGGCTACGACAATTTCGACCGCGACCTGACCGACGAGCAGAAGGCCGCGTTCCGCGCCGAGGGCCGCGAGCCCGCGCTGCGCCTGCGCGTGCCCGAGGTCGACCTCGGCTTCGACGACCTCGTGCGCGGCGAGATCAACTTCCCCGTCGGCAACACGATCGACTTCGTCGTGGTGCGCCCGAACGGCGCGCCGCTGTACACGCTCGTGAACCCCGTCGACGACGCGCTCATGGGCATCACGCACGTGCTTCGAGGTGAAGACCTGCTCTCGTCGACGCCGCGCCAGATCGCGCTGTACCACGCGCTCATCGACATCGGCGTGACCACCTTCGTGCCGCGATTCGGCCACCTGCCCTACGTCATGGGCGAGGGCAACAAGAAGCTCTCGAAGCGCGACCCCGAGTCGAACCTGTTCCACCACCGCGACCGCGGCTTCATCCCCGAGGGGCTGCTGAACTACCTCGCGCTCCTCGGCTGGGGC
The DNA here is from genome assembly GCF_042884595.1 of Agromyces sp. NPDC058126. Classification (NCBI taxonomy): domain Bacteria; kingdom Bacillati; phylum Actinomycetota; class Actinomycetes; order Micrococcales; family Microbacteriaceae; genus Agromyces; species Agromyces sp. NPDC058126. The sequence continues at coordinate 363,373 of NZ_JBHVTS010000005.1, forward strand.
TTCTCGGCCGACCGCGACGTGTTCAGCCGCGACGAGCTCGTCGCCGCCTTCGACGTCGAGAACGTCAACCCGAACCCCGCCCGCTTCGACCTGAAGAAGGCCGAGGCGATCAACGGCGACCACATCCGCCAGCTCGACGTCGCCGACTTCGCCGCGCGCACCGTGCCGTACCTGCAGGCCGCGGGTGCCGTCTCGACGCCGATCACCCCTGGCGAGGAGGCGATCCTCGCCGAGGCCGCCCCGCTCGTGCAGGAGCGCATCAACCTGCTCGGCGAGGCGCCCGGAATGCTCGGCTTCCTCTTCACCGACGCCGACTCGCTCGAGTTCGACGAGGCCGCCGTCGGCGCACTGCCGGCCGACGCGCCCGCCGTGCTCGCCGCCGCGCGCAACGCCCTCGACGCGCTGCCCGCCGAGGCGTGGACGATCGCCGAGATCGAGGAGGCGCTGCGCGCCGCACTCATCGACGGCCTCGGCCTCAAGCCCCGTGTGGCCTTCGGCCCCGTGCGCACGGCCGTCTCGGGCCGTCGCGTCTCGCCGCCGCTGTTCGAGTCGATGCAGATCCTCGGCAAGGTCGACTCGCTCGCGCGCGTCGACCGGCTCGCCGCGCTCATCGGCTGATCTCCGCGGTCTGCCGCAGCATCGCTGCACGAGACGGATGCCCCGGGGTTCGCCCCGGGGCATCCGTCGTCTCGGCCGGTTCGAGACCCCCTCGAGCCGCTGAGACCCGCTCAGTTTGGCGGGTGCGACTCGGTAGGCTACAGTTGACTCTCGGCGCGGAACTCCGGTTCTCGGCCATTGGGGTATGGTGTAATTGGCAACACGGCTGATTCTGGTTCAGTTGTTCTTGGTTCGAGTCCAGGTACCCCAGCAGTGAGAAACCCCCGGTTCGCCGGGGGTTTTCGTGTTTCTGGCGGTCAGTGGCGAGTCAGCCCGTTGCCTCAGCCGCGCGCGGCGGCCGTGCCCAGTTGCTCGAACAGCACCGCGTCGACGAGCGCCGCCGCCTGACCTGGCTGATACTCCGCGCGGCGGAGCGCCCGCAGGATGAACGCGCCGATGAGCGCATCGATGATGAGCTCGATCGAGGCCGTCGGGGCGAGCTCGCCGCGTTCCTGCGCGACCGCCAACCGCTCGGCGAGGAGGCGCGTGGCGGGATTGGCCTCGTCGAGGCGATGGCCGACGACGGCATCCTCGGCGGCCGCGGCGACGAGGTAGCGGGTCAGGGCGGTGGCTTCGGGATTCTCGGTGAGCCCGAGGGTCGGCTCGAGCCAGGCGACGAGGTCGGCGCGGAGGTCACCGGTGTCGGCCGGCAGGGGAGTGGGCAGCACGATGGCGCCCTCGAGCAGGGCGTCGGCGATGAGCGCGCTCTTCGACGGCCACCACCGGTAGATCGTCGGCTTGCCGACGCCGGCGTCGGCTGCGATCCCCTCGATCGTGAGCTGGTCCCACCCGCGTTCGGCGAGCTGCGCCGCGGTCGCCTGCAGGATCGCCACTCGCGCCTTCTCACTTCGGACGGCCCCGCGTCGTCGCTCGGTCATGGTCACACCGTAGCGGCACTATTCACAAAACGCTCCGTTACGTAATATGAATGCGTCATCGATCAAGGAGGATTCATGACCGACACCCGAACCACCCGATCCGAACACCCGAGCGACGAGGTCGACGTGGTCGTCGTCGGATCCGGGGCCGCCGCCTTCGCCACCGCCCTCGGAGCGATCGACGAGGGGCTCACCGTGCTGATGGTCGAGAGCACCGAGCGATTCGGCGGCAATACCGCGATGTCCGGCGGTGGACTCTGGCTGCCGAACAATCCGCTGATGCAGCGCGACGGCGCGCGCGACTCGCGTGAAGAGGCGCTCCGTTACCTCGAGGAGACGGTCAGCGAGCCCGGCCGGTCGTCGAACCGGGCGCGCAAGGAGGCGTTCGTCGACGGCGTCGCCGACTTCGTCCTGACCACCGAACGCTTCGGGTTCCGGTGGATCCGAGCCGACAAGTACCCCGACTACTATCCCGAGCTCCCGGGCGGCAAGATCGGCCGCTCCATCGAGCTCGCCCCGGTCGACAGCAAGCGGATCGGTGCGTGGCGCAAGAAGTCCCGGGCGCTGCTCCCGTTCCCGATGCTCAACAGCGACATGTACCTGCTCGGCCGCGCATGGTCGACGTGGTCGGGCTTCTGGCAGGGCGTCCGCCTCGTCTTCCGCACGCTGGGCGGACTCGTCACCGGCCGCATCCTCGTCGGCATGGGCGCCGCGCTCGCGACCTCGTTCGCGAAGACCGTCGTGCTCGACGGCGGAGTGCCGCTCTGGCTCGACTCGCCCGCCCGGCGACTCGTCGTCGAGGGCGATCGCGTCGTCGGCGTCGAGGTCGAGCGCGACGGCGAACTCGTCACGGTGCGCGCCCGCAAGGGCGTCATGCTCGCCGCCGGTGGATTCGACCGGGATCGCGAGCGACGCAAGGCGCTGCAGGGCGTCGAGGGCAACCCGGCCGGCTCGCCGGGTGCGCTCGGCGGCGGCATCGACATGGCCGCCGCGGTCGGGGCCGACCTCGAGTACATGGAGGACGCCTGGTGGGGCGCCACCGTTCGCCCGGTCGAGGGCGGCCTCAGCTCGTTCATCGTCGGCGAGCGCTCGATGCCGCACTCGCTGCTGGTCGACAAGGAGGGGCGCCGGTTCGCGAACGAGTCGGAGTCGTACGTCGACCTCGGGCATCACATGCTCGAGCACGACGGCGCGACCGGTCCCTACTGGATGATCCTCGACGGCCGGTACGTGAAGCGGTACTTCCTCACCTTCGCCGCCGACCCGAAGGCCAACAAGGCGATGGCGGCGCAGGGCATCAAGGTGACCGCGCCGACCCTCGACGAGCTCGCCGCGAAGATCGGCGTCGACCGCGAGGCGTTCGCCGCCGAGATCGAGAAGTTCAACGGATTCGCCCGCACCGGGCGCGACCAGGACTTCCAGCGCGGCGACTCGGCGTACGACCGCTACTACGGCGATCCGACCATCCTCCCGAACAACAACCTCGCCCCGATCGAGCGCGGCCCGTTCACCGCCTACGAGGTCGTCATCGGCGACCTCGGCACGAAGGGCGGCGTCGTCACCGACGAACACGCGCGGGCACTCCGCGCCGACGGCTCGGTGATCGAGGGGCTCTACTCCGCCGGCAACAACTCGGCCGCGGTGATGGGCCACACCTACCCGGGTCCGGGCTCGACGATCGGGCCGGCCTGCGTGTTCGGCCTCATCGCCGCCCGGCACATGGCGGCGGCGGGCGCCGACGCCGGTGTCGTCGCGACCGAGTCGGTCGCAGCATCCGGGGCCGCCTGAGCGACGCGTCGCGCGCGTGACGGATTCGCCACGCGCGCGACGGGCGCGTCGCCCGCGACGGAGGCGGCTACAGCGTCGCGGTGAGCACGCCGCCGTCGGCTCGGATCGCTGCGCCGTTGGTCGCCGAGGCGAGGGGGCTGGCGAGGTAGGTGACGAGGCCGGCGATCTCCGAAGGATCGAGGAATCGTTCGAGCAGCGTCGTGCTGTTCTGCCCGATGATCGCGGCCTTGACGGCGTCGACGGGAGCGGACTGCGCGTCGGCGATCGAGGCGACGGTCGCGGCGACGCCGTCGGAGTAGGTGGGGCCGCCGAGCACGGTGTTGACCGTGACGGCAGTACCGCGCGTACGTTTCGCGAGCCCGTTGCCGAGGGCGATCATCGCCGCCTTGGTGACGCCGTAATGCACCATGTCGGCCGGGATGTTCACGCCGGAATCGCTGCCGATGAAGAGGACGCGCCCCCATCCCCGTTCCAGCATGCGGGGCAGGAGGCGGCGCGACAGGCGTACTCCGCTCATCACGTTGACCTCGAAGTAGCGACGCCACTCGTCGTCGGAGACCGACTCGAACTCGGCGAGCCCGAAGAGGCCGACGTTGTTGACGAGGATGTCGACCTCGCCGAGGTCGTCGACGAGGCGGTCGACCTCCGCCGGCGCGGAGAAGTCGGCCGCCAGCCCGGTGTGGTCGGCCTCGGGATGCGCGGCGCGCAGCTGAGCCACGGCCGCGTCGACACGGTCGGCCGTGCGCCCGTTCAGGATGACCCGAACGCCCTCGGCGGCGAGCGCGTGCGCGATCGCGAAGCCGATGCCCTGCGTCGATCCGCTGATGAACGCCGTCCTGCCCTGGAGTCGCAGATCCATCTGCATCTCTCCTTCCTGCAGCGCCCGGGCGCCGCAATTCACTTGCTTGGGAAAGTAATCCTAGGAGCAATTCACTTTCCTGAGCAAGTTTCTGAGTTGTCGGTGCCTCCGGGGTCCGCGGGTGCCGTAGCCTCGGATCATGCCGTCGTCGACCGAATCGTCAGGCCTGAGCGAAGCCCACCTCGAGGTGTGGGCCTCCCTCGCCACGCTCCTCGAGCGGCTTCCCGCGGCGCTCGACGCCCAGCTGCAGCGCGACAGCGGCCTCACGCATTTCGAGCACGGGTTGCTGTTCGCGCTCGACAGCGCAGGCGACCGCACGCTCAGGATGAGCACGCTCGCCGGATACGCGAGCAGCACGCTCTCGCGCCTGTCGCGCGCGATCTCACGGCTCGAGCGGAAGGGGTTGGTCCGTCGCCAGGTCGACCCGAGCGATGGGCGGGTCACCCTGGCCGTGCTGACCGACGAGGGGCACGACCTGCTCATCCGGTCGACGCCGGCGCATCACGCGCTCGTCGAGCGGCTCGTGTTCGATGCGCTCACCCCGCAGCAGGTGCGTCAGCTCGGCATCATCGCCGGGCGACTCGCGCAGGCGGTGGACCCGGCCGAGACCTGGAGTCCGGGAGGGGCTCGGGTCCGATCCGCCTGACCGCTCCCGTCGAAGTCGCAGGGTCGGGCGGGGGTGGATATGCACAAGAGTACTTGTACAAAGTTCCTTGTGCATCTATCGTGGGGACCATGGAGACGACACCAGAACCCGACGGCATCCGCGACATCGTCGACGCCGATGTGCTGAAGGCGTTCACGCACCCGCTGCGCAACCGCCTCTACGACCTGCTCGCCGTCGACGGCCCGGCGACCGTGTCGATGCTCGCCGAGCGCGCGGGCGTCGCGATCGGCAGCGTGAGCCACCACCTCGGCATCCTCGCGAGGGCGGGGCTCGTCGTCGAGGCACCCGAACTCGCCCGCGACGCCCGCGAGCACTGGTGGCAGCGCGCGCAGCGGGGCATCCGCTGGTCGTCGTCGGGCCTCGCCGACCCGGCGGCGCGCACGATCGCCGACTCGCTCGAGTCGCAGATGCTCCAGGAGCAGCACGACCGGGCCCGGGAGTGGCTCGCCGAGCGCGACGCGCGTCCTGAGTGGTCCGAGGTCGCCTTCGCGCACCAGTCGCGGCTCTGGCTCAGCCCCGACGAACTCGCCGAGCTCGACGAGGCGATCGTGGCGCTGGTCCGCTCGTACTCGGGGCGCGAGCACGAGGGGCGGGAGGCGGTGCTCCTGTGGGCGCGCGCGTTCCCGAACCGGCCGTGAGCGTCGAGCAGGCGCGCCGCGCCGAGGCAGGGTCGAGGGCGGATGCCACGGGGGCGATCCCGCCCGCGTCGGCGGTGCCGGCTCGGGGTGGAGACGGCAGCGGCGGTCTCCGACGCAACCGCGACTTCCTGCGGCTCTGGGCGGGGGAGGCGGCTTCGGTCACCGGCGCCGGGATGACCAGCGTGCTCCTGCCGCTCGTCGCCGTCGACCTCCTCGACGCCTCGGCGACCTGGATGGGCGTCATCGCGGCGGCCACCTGGCTGCCGTGGCTCGTCGTCGGGCTGCCGCTCGGCGCGTGGGTCGACGGCCGATCGCCGCGCGCCGTGATGATCGGCGCGAACGCGGTCTCGATGCTGGCGTACGTCTCGGTGCCCGTCGCGGCGGTCGTCGGCGTGCTGAGCCTCTGGCAGCTCGTCGTCGTCGCGCTCGTGGTCGGCACCGGCACGATCGCGTTCCGGTCCGCGTACACGAAACTGCTCGTGCGCATCGTTCCCGAGCGCGACCGGCCGGTCGCCAACAGCCTGCTGTTCGGCACCGAGAACGCCGCCAACACGGTGGGGCCGGGGCTCGGCGGCCTCGTCGGCCAGCTCGTCGGCCCGGTGAAGGGCATGCTCGGCGAGGCGCTCGGGCTCGCGATCTCGCTCGTCTGTCTCGTGGTGATGCGGCCGCACCCCGCGGCGTCGGCTCCGCGACGGGAGCCGCTCTGGGCGTCGGTGCGATCGGGCCTCCGGCTCGTGTTCGGCGACCGGCGGCTGCGGTTCTTCGCCCTGCAGGGCGCGGTCGCGAACTTCGGCCTGATCGGGCAGCAGGCGGTCCTCGTGCTGTGGCTGAGTCGCGAGCTGCGTCTCGACTCGGCTGCGATCGGCCTCGTCTTCGCCGTCTCCTCGATCGGCGGCATCGTGGGCGCGCTCGCCGCGCCCGCGCTCGGTCGTCTACTCGGCGACGCGCGCGGCGTCAGCATCACCCTGACGGTCGCGGGGCTCATGCTGCCGCTGCTCGCCTTCGCACAGCCGGGTCCGGTGCTCTGGATCGTGGTCTCGGCGAACGCCGTGGCCGTCGCGGGCATCGTCGCCGCGAACGTGCTGCGGCGCACCTGGGTGCAGTCGTACGTGCCCGAGCACATGCTCGCGCGCCAGAGCACGAGCGCCCAGCTCGTGAACTTCGCGGGCATGCCCATCGCCGGCGTACTGGCGGGGGTGCTCGCCGAGCAGTGGGGGCCTGCCCCGGTGATCTTCGTCATGGGCGTCGTGGCGCTCGTCGCCAACGCGGCCTCGTGGCTGCAGCCCTGGCTCCGTCGCCGCGACCTCCCTCGTCGAACGTTCGAGACGACCGCGGACTCCTGACTCCGGATCGATGAATGCTTGACGTACTACGGCACGCGTAGTACGTTCGGTGGTGCATCAGTCGACGAGTGGAATGGAGGGCCACGATGATCAGTGCCGACGCGATCCGCGGGTACGTCGACCTCATGGTGCTCTCGCTCCTGCGGCAGCGGCCGTCGTACGCCTACGAGCTCGCACAGCAGATCCACGCCGTGACCGGTGCCGAGTACACGATCAAGCAGACCACCCTGTACTCGGCGGTCAAGCGCCTCGAGGGGTCGGGGCTCGTCACTTCGTACGCCGGGGCATCCGAGTCGGGCAAACCACGCACCTACTACCGCATCACCGACGACGGGCTCGCCCACCTCGAGCTGAAGGTCGCCGAGTGGCGCGACACGAAATCGGTCGTCGACCGGTTCATCGAAGGAGTCGAAGCATGAACGTCATCACCGCCTACCTCGAGACGATGTTCGGCGCCTACCCGCCGACCTCGAAGATGCTCGAGGCGAAGGCAGAGCTGCACACGATGATGGAGGACGCCTACCACGGGTACCTCGCAGAGGGCCTCTCCGAGAACGAGGCCGTCGGCCGGGTCATCACCGAGTTCGGCAACCTCGACGAGCTCGCGCCGCAGCTCGGCATCAGCGCCGAGATCGCGCCCGCAGCCGGAGCGTTCGGTGCCGCGGACGGAGCGGCGTCGCCGTCGGCGAGTCGGGCGGCGGCGCCCGCGCCCGTCACGCAGGAGGAAGCCGAGGGGTACGCCGAGGCGCGCCGTCGCAGCGAGCCGCGCGTCGCGCTCGCCGTGGCCATGTTCGTCCTCTCCCCGGCCGTGCTCATCGCGCTGGCGACGCTCACCGGCGGCGGCGCGATCGCCCTCGACCAGCAGGTCGGCGTGCTGATCGGCCTGGGAGTCCTGCTCGTGATGGTGACCGTCGCCGTCATGATGATGGTGCGACGCGGCCAGCTGCTCGAACCGTTCGCGCGGTTGACTGCGGGGGAGTTCACCCGGACGGCGTCCGTCGACCGCTGGGCGCGGCAGCTCGCGCCCGAGGCGTCCCCGCGGCGCACCACCGCCCTGCAGGTCTCGATCGCCCTCTGGATCCTCGCCGTCACCCCGGTGCTCGCCATGAGCCTGCTCGCTCCGCCCGAGGTGACGAAGTCCTGGATCGGTGTCGCGGTCGCCGCGATGCTCGCCATCGTCGCGACCGGGCTGCTCGTCTTCCTTCCGAGCAACTGGGCCGCCTCGGTCGCCGAGACCCTCACGCAGGCCGAGGGCGTCGCCGCGGCATCCGACGACCGACGCGGCATCGTCGGCGTGATCTCGGCCTTCTACTGGCCGCTCGTGGTGGTCGTGTTCCTCGGGTGGAGCTTCATCGGCGGCGACTGGGGCCGCTCGTGGATCATCTGGCCGATCGCCGCCGTGCTCTTCGCGGCGATCTCCTCGGGGCTGCACGCGGTCGAGCGCTACCGCGCCGACCGCGCCGGGTGAGCGCAGGGGTCGCGAGCGGGCGAGCGCCGAGCGCCGCTGGGGACGAGCGGGGCGCCGGAGCGAGCGGGCGAGGGCGAGCACGAGGCATCCGATCGCCGATCGGAGCGAGCCGTTGGGTGCTTTAGGATAGCCTTACCTGCTTGCCTCGGCCTGAAAGGTCCTCCTCCCCATGCGTTCACCCCTGCGCCGCGCCGTCGTGCCCGCCGTCGCCCTCACCCTGCTGCTCAGCGGCTGCGCCGCCGGAGGCGCGGGCGACGCCGCGGTCGACGAGGACGCCCTCGTCGTCTACAACGCGCAGCACGAGGAGCTCACCCAGGAGTGGGCCGACGCGTTCACCGAGGAGACCGGCATCGAGGTCGTGCTCCGCAACGGCGACGACAGCGAGCTCGGCAACCAGCTCGTGCAGGAGGGGGCGGCCTCGAAGGCCGACGTCTTCCTCACCGAGAACTCGCCGGCGATGTCGCTCGTCGAGGAGGCCGGCCTGTTCGCCCCCGTCGACGAGTCGACCCTCGCGCTCGTGCCCGAGCAGTACCGCCCGGCATCCGGTGCGTGGACGGGCATCGCCGCCCGCTCGACGGTGCTCGTCTACAACCCCGAGCTGATCAGCGAGGCCGAGCTCCCCGCCTCGCTCATGGATCTCCAGAAGCCCGAGTGGAAGGATCGCTGGGGCGCCGCCCCGGCGAAGGCCGACTTCCAGGCCATCGTCTCCGCGGTGCTCGAGACGCAGGGCGAAGACGGCGCGCGCGCCTGGCTCGAGGGCATGGCCGAGAACGCGGTCGAGTACCGCAACAACATCGTCACCATGAAGGCGGTCAACGCCGGCGAGGTTCCGGTCGGCATCATCTACCACTACTACTGGTACCGCGATCAGGATGCCGCGGCTGAAGACAGCGGCAACACGAAGCTGCACTACTTCGGCAACCAGGACCCGGGCGCCTTCGTCAGCGTCTCGGGCGGCGGCGTGCTGGAGAACGCGAAGCACCCCGACGAGGCGCAGCAGTTCCTCGCCTTCATCGCGGGCGAGCAGGGCCAGCGGATCCTCGGCGAGGGCTACAGCTTCGAGTACCCCGTCGCCTCGGAGGTGCCCGCGAAGGCGGAGCTGCCCCCGCTCGACACCCTCGACGCCCCCGTGATCGACCCCTCGTCGCTCAACGGCCCGAAGGTGATCGAGCTCATGACGGAAGCCGGCCTGCTCTGACCTCGACGGCGACCACCGCTCCGACGGACGCGACGCATCGGCGTCGGGCGCCCGTCGGTCTGGTCGTCATCGTCGCCGTGCTCGCCGCCGGCGCGCTCGTGCCGATCGGCTACGTCGTGCAGGCGGCCTTCGCGATGGGCTGGGACGAGCTCTCGGCGCTCGTCTTCCGCCCGAAAGTGGGCGAGCTGCTCGTCAACACCGTGCTGCTCGTCGTGATCGGCGTGCCCGCGAGCGTGGTGCTCGGGGTCGGCGCGGCCTGGCTCGTCGAGCGCACGGCGCTGCCCGCGCGGCGGCTCTTCGCCGTCGGGTTCGTGGCGCCGCTCGCCATCCCGGCGTTCGTCGCGAGCTACGGCTGGGCGAGTGCGATCCCGTCGATCAGCGGGCTGTGGGGCGGCGTGCTCGTCGCCGTGCTCGCGTACTTCCCGCTCGTCTACCTGCCGGCGCTCGCCGCGATCCGAGGCCTCGACCCCGCGCTCGAGGAGTCGGCGCGGGCGCTCGGAATGGGATCGTGGGGCGTCTTCGCGCGGGTGGTGCTGCCGCAACTGCGCCTCGCAGTGCTCGGCGGCGCCCTCGTCGTCGCCCTGCACCTGCTCGCCGAGTACGGCGCCTTCGCCTTCCTCCGCTTCGACACCTTCACCACCGCGATCGTCGTCGCCTACCAGGCCACGTTCGCCGGCCCGAACGCCGCTGCCCTCGGCCTCGTGCTCGCCGTGCTCTGCCTCATGCTGCTCGCCGCCGAGTCGCTCGCGCGGGGTCGCGCGCGCTACGCCCGCGTCGGCAGCGGCTCGCCGCACCCGCCGGCACGGCTGCCGCTCGGCGGGCTCGCGCCGCTCGCCGTGGTCGCGGCGGCGGGCATCGTCGTCGCGGCGACGGTCGTGCCCCTCTCGAGCGTCGTCCGCTGGCTCTTCGCCGCCGACGCGCTCGATCTCGCCGCGCTCGTGCCGGCGACCGTGCAGACCCTCGGCCTCTCGATCGGGGGCGCGGTCTGCGCCATCCTCGTCGCGCTGCCGTTCGCGTGGCTCGCGGTGCGCTACCCGAGCCGGCTCGCCCGGCTGCTCGAGGGCGCCGCCTACCTCGCGTCGAGCCTGCCGGCGATCATCGTCGCCCTGGCGCTCGTCGCGACGACGCTCGCGTTCGCCCCGGCCCTCTACCAGACGGCGTTCACCGTGATCGTGGCCTACGTCGTCATCTTCCTCCCGCGCGCGCTCGTGCCGCTGCGAGCCGGACTCTCCCAGGTGCCCGAGTCGCTCGAGGAGGCGGCGCGCTCGCTCGGCGTCGCCCCGTGGGCCGCACGCCTCCGCGTGACCGCGCCGATGCTGGTGCCCGCCGTCGCCGCGGGCGGCGCCCTCGTCGCACTCGGCGCCGCGAACGAGCTGACGGCGACGCTGCTGCTCGCGCCCACGGGCACGCGCACCGTCGCGACGAGCTTCTGGTCCGCGGCATCCTCGCTCGACTACCCGGCCGCCGCGCCCTACGCCGTGCTGCTGGTGCTGCTCTCGGTGCCCGCCGTCGCCCTCATGTTCGCCCATGCCACCGGACGGAGCCTCAGATGACCCTGCGCCTCGACCGCATCTCGAAGTCGTTCGGCGGCACCGAGGTGCTCCGCGACGTCTCGCTCGAGGTGCCCGACGCCACCCGGCTCGCCCTCGTCGGCTCCTCCGGCAGCGGCAAGAGCACGCTGCTGCGGCTGATCGCGGGCTTCGATCGCCCCGACACCGGCACGATCTCCCTCGACGGCCGCGAACTCGCCGGACCCGCCGCGGCGATGCCCGCGCATCGTCGCGGCATCGGGTACGTCGCCCAGGACGGCGCGCTCTTCCCGCACCTCTCGGTCGCCCGCAACATCGCGTTCGCGCTGCCCCGCGGGCCGGGTCGGGCGGCGCGGGTGCGCGAGCTCATGGAGCTCGCCTCGCTCGACCCAGCACTTGCCGAGCGCATGCCGCACGAGCTCTCCGGAGGACAGCAGCAGCGGGTCGCCCTCGCCCGGGCCCTCGCCCTCCGCCCGAGCGTGATCCTCCTCGACGAGCCGTTCAGCGCCCTCGACACCGGGCTGCGCGCGCAGACGCGGCGGGCCGTGATCGACGTGCTCGAGCGCAGCGGCGTGACGGCCGTGCTCGTCACCCACGATCAGGACGAGGCGCTCTCGTTCGGCCAGCAGGTGGGCGTGCTCGCCGGCGGCCGGCTCGTGCAGGCTGGCGATCCGGCGGCGGTGTTCGACGCGCCCATCGATGCCGGGGTCGCCGAGTTCCTCGGCGACGTCGTCATGGTGCCGGCGCGGTCGGCGGGGGCCGACCTGGCCGACTGCGCGTTCGGATGCCTCGTGGTGCGCCACGATCGCAGCGGCGGCGCCGAGCGGGTGTGCGCGATGCTGCGGCCCGAGCAGTTGCGCCTGGATCCTGGCGCGGCCGACGGCAACGCGACCGTCATCGGCGTGCGTCGCACGGGCGCCTCGGCGGAGCTGCGGCTGCGGCTCGGTGCCGCCGAGTTCCCGGTCGAGGTGACGCATCGCGTCCCGCTGCACGAGGCGGGCCGCTTCGAGCCCGGCTGCCCCGTGCAGGTCGCGGTCGACGGCGGCGTCGTGCTCTACCCCGAGCACGATCGGCCGACGGCCGCTCCGGCCGCCGCGGTCGCTCAGTCCGACTGAGCCGCTGACGCACCCGCGCGGGCGACCGTCGTCCTCGGGACGTCGTGCTCACCGCCTGACCTCGCACGACGTGCACTCGCGCGTGCCGCGAACGCGCTGCGCGCACGGCCCGTCAGCTTCGACAGCCGACCGCTCGCCGTGACGTACACGCGCCAGGCGAGCACGCCGACCGCGAGCGACAGGAGGGTGCCGAGCCAGGGCGCGGTCGCCTCGAACGGCGGATACACCTGCCAGTGCGTGAGGTAGATGAACATCGAGGCGGTCGCGAGCGTCACGACGAGGGGGAGGAGCAGGCGCGGCAGCGGGATCGTCCGGATCCAGATGAGTGCGAGCACCCCGCCAGCGACGATCGCCTCGCGACCGGGGTCGCCGAAGAAGCCGAAGGAGCTCGCGACCGCGAGCACCGAGACGAGCAGCCGCCGGGCGGTCGTGTCGGCGCGGGCGACCAGCCAGCCGAGCGCGATGAGCCAGACCACCACGGGGGCGCTGTACCGCTCGACGAACTCGGCCTCGGGGCCGGCGATCGCGAAGCGTGCGGCGAGTGCGACCGCAAGGGCGCCGAGGGCGAAGCCGAAGGGCGCCCGCCGCTCGAGCCGGTCGACCGCGCGCACGCCGAACAGCAGCGCGAGGCCGACGATCGTCCACACGGCCGCTTCGAGGAACCAGAACTGCCACTGCTCGTTCCATCGGCCGTCGCTCGGCACCAGGTTGTTGACGAGCAGGGCCGTGGCAGGTCGGTACTGCGCGGTCACGAGTGCGACCGCGCCGATCCAGAGCACCGCGGGCACCGCGAGCTGCACGGCGCTCCGGGCGAGTCGGCGCACCCGGGTCGCGCCCGGCACCGGAGCGAGCTGGAACCGTGCGAGGTTGTAGCCCGCGACGGCGAGCAGCAGGTGCGCGCCGCCCTTCACCATGAACAGGTCGGCGTGCGTGCCGACGATGAGCACGATCGCCGCGGCACGGAGCACCGCGGGCGTTTCGAGGCGCACCAGGCGGGGGCGGCGGCGAGGCGGTGCGCCGGAGCCGGGGGCGGATGCCTCGTGGTAGGAACCGCCCGTCGCCGATGCGCCGACCGCGGGGGCACCGGGCGCACCTGCGGGCCCCGGAACCGTCTCGGCGGTCGCGCTCGCGGTCGCGGCCGCGGTTGCGACCGTCGTGCCGCTCGAGCCGCCGAGCGTGGCGAGTTCGCGGGCGGTCAGCTGCGGCCAGTCGCGGGGGAGCGGCCCGAGCAGCTCCTCCAGCCGGAGCGACACCTCGATGTAGCTCAGCGAGTCGCCGCCGAGGCCCGCGAACGAGTCGTCGGGGCCGGCAGTCGGCCGACCCAGCAGCGTCGCGAACAGGTCGCGAACGCGACCCGGGTCGGCGGCGGCGGTCGCGGTCGTCGAGCCGTCTGCGAGGGCCGTGCGCGACTCGTTCGACACACGATCGTGGTCGGCGGCGAAGCGCACGAGGGCCGCGGTGTCGGGCTTCCCGCTCGAGGTCCGCGGGAACTCGTCGACCGCGTAGGCGGCGACGGCGTGCAACGGCAGCCCCGTGAGCGCCGCGGCCCGCTCGCGCACCCGCACGGCGACGCGCTCGGACGTCGCGAAGACGAGCAGCCGGGCGTCGTCGGTCGCCGCGCGCGCGGTGAGCCCCTCCTCGGCGAGCAGGCGCTCGACCCGATCGAGGTCGAGGCGCAGGCCGAACACCTTGGCGAAACGGTTCGCGCGCCCGACGATCTCGAAGAGGCCGTCGGCGCGTCGGCGCGCCAGGTCGCCCGTGCGGAGCTCGTGCACCGTGCGCTCGACCGCGAAGTCGGCCGGCGTCTCGGCGTAGCCGAGCATCACGTTCGGACCCTCGTACACGAGTTCGCCGGTGCCGGTGTCCGCGCCGAGTCCGTCGCCGGGAGCGTCGCCGGCGAGCGGCGCATTGCCCGAGGCATCCGCTTCGCCCTCGATGCCGCCGAGCGGATCGATGCGCAACCGACCGCCGGGGATCGGCCGGCCGATGGCGCCGGCGGCGCTCGCCGCGAGCTCGGGCGGGAGATACGCCATGCGCGCCGTCGCCTCGGTCTGCCCGTACATGACGAACAGCTCGAAGCCGCGACGCTCGCCGAGCGCGGCGAAGCGTCGCACCGCGTCGGGCGCGAGGCGCCCGCCCGCCTGGGTGAGGGTGCGCAGGCTCGGCAGCTCGCGGTCGGCGAAGCCACCGGCCTCGAGCAGCTCGAAGGTGTACGGCACGCCGGCGAACGACGTGACGCGGTGCTCGGATGCCTCGTGCCAGAAGGTCTCGTCGGTGACCGATCGTTCGGTGAGCAGCAGGCTCGCCCCGGCGAGCAGGTGGCTGTTCACGACGGAGAGCCCGTAGCAGTACTGCAGCGGGAGCGTGGTGGCGGCGCGATCGGCCGGCCCGATGCGGAGGTACTCGGCGATCGCGGCGGCGTTGCTCCGCAGGTTCTCGGTCGAGAGGCGCACGAGCTTCGGCGAGCCCGTCGACCCAGAGGTGCTGGCGAGCAGGGCGAGCTCGGGGTGGAGCTCGTGCCGGGTGCCGGGGTGGCGCTCCTCGAGGGTCCAGCCGGCCTCGCCGTGGTCGTCGATGCCGTTGCGGGCGATCACGTCGGGGTCGAAGCGCTCGACGAGCGCGGCGCGGTTCCGGCACGCGGTCTCGTCGCCCTCGCCCGGCACGAAGAGCACCGGGTGGCCGCCCTCGAGCGCCGCGAGGTACGTGACGACGGGTTCGATGGCGTTGCCCGCCTCGATCATCACGAGACGACGGGTCGTGCCGAGCTCGTCACGACGCCGGGCGACCCGATCGCCGAGTTCGGCGTAGTCGACGACCCGGCCGTGGGCGACGAGCGCGGGGTCTGCCGGACGGCCGCCGAGCATCGAGACGCCGATGGCGGGTGCGGTCAGGAGCATCGAGCAGGGCTTTCAGAGCAGGGGAGGGTGCCGAGTGGCGAAGGGATGAGGTGAGCCTACCCTAACTCGTCGAAGCCATTCGTCCGCTCCTGCATCTCGACGCTCATCCTGTCGGGGGTGCGCCCTACGATGGGCAGCACCCTGGACGTCCCTCGAGAAGAGCCTGAGATGAGCCCCGAGATCACCCCCTTCGTCGTCGCCGACCGCGCAGCCTGGCGCGCCTGGCTCGACGCGAACGAAGAGAGCTCCGACGGCGTGTGGCTGCTGCTCGCGAAGAAGGGCACCACCGAGCCGACCACCCTGAGCTACGCCGAAGCGCTCGACGAGGCGCTCTGCAGCGGCTGGATCGACGGGCAGAAGCGCAGCCACGACGCCGCCTGCTTCCTGCAGCGGTTCACGCCGCGGCGACGCGCGTCGCTCTGGTCGCAGCGCAACATCGGCCTCGTCGCAGGGCTCGCCGATGAGGGGCGCATGCGCGCCCGCGGGCAGTCGGAGATCGATCGTGCGAAGGCCGACGGGCGCTGGGAGCGCGCCTACGCCGGCTCGTCGACGATCGAGGTGCCCGACGACCTCGCGGCGGCGCTCGCCGCGTCACCCGCGGCATCCGAACTCTTCGACCGTCTCAACGCCACCAACCGGTACGCCGTGCTCCACCGCGTCACGACCGCGCCGAGCGCGACCAGCCGGGCGAACCGGCTCGCGAAGCTCGTCGGCGGCCTCGAACGGGGCGAGACGCCGTACCCGCAGTGAGCACGCGGGTCGATCGGTGGCGGGCCTCCGCGCCGCGGCCGCGTTCGGGGGCGCCCGCGACACGGAATCCCGCGCATCCCGATCAGGAGAGCGCGACCGCCTTCGCCGCCCGCTCGCCCGAGACGACGGCACCGTTGAGGAAGCCGAAGTACTCGACGCTCGTGTGCTCGCCCGCGAAGTGCACGTTGCCCTCGGGCGCCGAGCCGACGCCGAACAGCTGCGTGTACTGACCGGGGCGCGGGCAGGTGTACGCACCCTTCGACCAGCGGTTCGCCCACCAGTAGTCGCGGTAGGCCTTACCCGAGTACGCGGCGGTCACGCCGGGGAAGATCGGCTCGAGCTGCGCGAGATACCCCTGCACCTGCGCCGCCGGCGCGGTGCCGAACGGCGCGCCCGACCATCCCTTCACCTGGTCGCCCGACGGGAAGAAGTTGTAGACGCCGACCGGCAGCGGATGCGAGGCGGTGTCATCCCAGCCGCACTGGAAGCCGGAGGGGTTCGTGTAGGCCGCCCCGCCGAAGCCCTGCTCCACCCACGGCCGGTGCGAGACCTGCACGTGGATCTTCGCGTTCGCCCCGAGACCGAGCTCGTCGATCGCGCGCCGCGTCAGGGCCGAGAAGCCCGATTGGCTGAGATCGCAGTCGCGCAGCGTCGTGTACGGCAACGCGAGGATGACCCGGTCGACCGTCTTGTCGATCGTCTGGTTGCCGACCGTGAAGCTCAGCCGCACCGTGCCGTCGGCGTTGCGCTTCACCGCGACGAGCTCGTGAGCGTAGCGCACCGTGTTCGAGGGGAGCTCGGCGATCATGCGGGTCACGATCTGGTCGTTGCCGCCGCGCACGAGGTACTTCTCGTCGGCGCCGTTGATGGGCGAGAGGCTGTTCTGCGAGTTCCAGCCGAGCAGGTACACGAGGTTCAGGGCTGACTGCTCGTGCGACTCGAGCCCGTACTCGGCCATCGCGTTCGACTGCATGAGCTTCGCGAAGCGGCTCGACAGGCCCCCGGGCACCTTCGCCGCGAGCCACTCGTCGACGGTCATCTCGTCGAGCGCCACGCCCGCTGCCGTGTGCACATCGTGGGTCTGGCAGTAGGGAGCTGCGGCGAGGTCGGCCTTCATCGCCTGGTACACCTGCCCCCAGTCGTCGTTCGCGTCGTCGTACGGGTAGTCGGCGCCGTCGATGCGGTACTTGTCGACCCAGCCCCCGTAGCTGCCGCCCGACACCACGTCGAGGCTCAGCCCGAGGTTCGACGCGAGGCTGCGGATCGCGTTGTGGTCGGTGTTGATGAGCGCACCGCCGTGCTCGACGACGATGCCCTCGTCGAAGAAGCCGCGCAGGCTGTAGCAGCGCCCGCCGGCCCGGGAACTGCCCTCGTAGATGGTCGATGCGATGCCCTTGGTGCGCCAGAGCCAGTGCGCCGCGCGGGTGCCGGCGAGTCCGGCGCCGACGATCGCGACGCTCGGGGCGGGAGCCGGCTTCGCCACGGCCGCCGCGGCCGGCATCGGCGAGGCCATCGCGAGGGCCGCGCCGGCGCCGGCGATGCCCGCGACCCTGAGGGCGTCGCGCCGGCTGGGCGGCAGGCTGCCGAGTTCCGTCGAACCGGATGCCTCGGCGCGGGCCTCGGCCGCTTCGCCGAGCACCTCGTCGACCGGGATGCCGCGCCGTTCGGCCTCGCCGTGGGCGCGCAGGATCGAGCCGATCCGAGTGGTGAGCGGCGTGGTGCCGCGGGGGATTGCCTTCATGAAGAACCTCGCTGTCCGTCTCGGTGGAGCGTTGCTGAACATGGTGCAAGTCGATGGCCGCCGTCGTGACGAGTGGATGATTCGTCATGCCGAGCGAAACCCAGCTGTTGATTTGTGAGAAGTTGAGTCAGATGATTGCGCATTCCACAAGACTCCGCAAGGATGGCCGTCAGATTGGCCCCGGGGCGAGTCGTCATGCGCTCGAGGGGCATCGCAAGTCCGACCGATCGAGAGAGGAACCCGTCATGACCCATCCGTCGTCAGCGCAGCCGCGGTCATCGTCCCTTCGGCGCAGGGCCGCCCCATGATCGACCTCCCCGACGGCGTGCCGCAGCCGGATCGACCGAGCCCCGACGATCCGCGCTAGCCTCGACCCGTGAACGAGCTCGACGGCCTGGACCACCTCGACCGCCGCATCATCGCGGCGCTGCAGGTGGACGGACGGCGCCCGATCTCCAGCCTCGCCGCCGAGTTCGACGTGCCCGCCTCGTCGGTGCGCTACCGCCTGAAGAAGCTGGAGGACGAAGGGGTCCTCCAGGTCGTCGGGATCGCGAACCCCCTGGCCATCGGCTTCGACCGGCTCGCCCTCGTCGGGGTGCGTGTACGGCCGGGGACGGCCCGGGCCGTCTGCGCGTCGCTCGCGGCGCTGCCCGAGACGAGCTACGTCGTGATCACGAGCGGCAGGTTCGACGTGATGGTCGAGGTGATCTGCCGCGACGTCGCGCACATCGTGGACGTCCTGGAGAACAAGATCGGCGCCGTCGACGGCGTCGTCTCGACCGAGTCGTTCTTCGTGCTCGAAGTGCACAAGCTCGCGTACGGGTGGGGCGTCCCCGAGGTCTCGAGCGCCGACTAGGCGCCTCCGCATCCGCCCCCGCCCCCGCCCCCGCAGGTCCCCATCGCGCGCTCCGTCCGGTCTCGACGGAGCGCGAACCGACGCGCATGCAGCGGAGCATGCCGTCGCGCCGATCGCCCGATCACGGGCATCGCGCTCATCGAACGATCCGACAACGAAGGAGTTGCACCATGGAGAACATCAGCCGTCGCGGCCTCCTGCTGGGCGGGCTCGCCGCCGCAGGAGGACTCGCCGAATTCGCCGCTGCCGGCCCGCCGATCGGCCCGGGCAACGGTCACGGCAACGGGACGCCCTCGCTGAAGCATGCGACGGGCGACAAGAAGAACTGGGACGTGATCGTCGTCGGAGCCGGTGCCGCGGGCATCGGTGCTGCGCGCCGCCTCACCGACCAGAACCCCGGGCTGCGGGTCGTGATCGTCGAGGCGCGCGACCGGATCGGCGGCCGCATGTACACCGATCGCACCTCCATGGGCATTCCTGTCGAGCGCGGCTGCGAGCTCGTGCACGGCGGCCCCTACGCGCCGACCTACCCCTGGATCGAGCAGGCCGGGTTCGACCTGCGGATGTTCCAGCACAACTACATCCGTCTCGCCGATGCGCCGGCGTCCTCGGCGTCGTCGCAGTGGCACCAGTGGGACTCGCCGAGCTCGTGGCTCTTCCCCTTGGGCATCCCCGAGGGGCTCGTCCAGTACGACCCGGCAGGGCAGAACCTGCCCCTGCCGGCTGCGCTGCCCGGCGAGAAGGCCGACGCGTACCTGCGGCGCCTCGGCGTGACCGCGACGAACACGCCGAGCGGCCTCATCTACGAGCTGACCGACGACAGCGAGCCGCTCTACAACACGGCCGCGACTCGCGCCGTCGGGCCGCTGCGGGACTGCATCCGGTACACGCTGCACCCCGACCAGGCGCCGGAGCCCGAGATCCTGGATCCGAACGACCCCCGGTACGACGACGGCGACTACAAGATCATCGGCGGCTACGACCAGCTGCTCCGCTACATCGCCGGGGATGTCCCGGTGATGCTGCGGACCGTGGTCGAGGAGGTCGACTACACCGCCAACGGCGTCGAGCTGCGCACCTCGAAGGGCACGATGTCCGCGAAGCGCGTGGTGTTCGCCGTCCCCGCCGGTGTCATGAAGCGCCGCGACATCGCCTTCACCCAGGGTCTGCCGGCCGCGAAGTGGGCGGCCTTCGACGCGTTCACCTACAGCAACATCTTCAAGTGCGTGCTCGAGTTCAAGGACAAGGTGTTCACGCCGAACGGCGGTGACGACTGGGGCTACGCCGAGTCGATGGATCACTTCCCGACGACGCTCTGGAACGCCTCGATCGCCCACACCCGCTACAAGGGGCAGGTCATCGTCGGGTGGGAGACGGGCGCCGCCGCACGTGAGCTCCACGCGCTCCCGCTCGAGCAGAAGTACCAGGCCGTGCTCGAGGTCGTGCGCAGGTCGGCGGGCGACCATGGGCTGAAGTACCACAAGGCCGTGATGACCGATTGGGCCAACGAACCCTATTCGTGGGGACCGTACGGAAGCGGCGGGAGCTCGGCCGACATGGCGGCGACGGTCGACGGCGTCCTCTACTGGGCGGGCATGCGCACGAGCACGGTCTCCTCGTCGTACACCTCGGGCGTGACGCAGGCGGACCAGTTGCTGCGGGGGCTCTAGCCGGCGCAGCCCGGCCGGGAGCCGAGACGACCGCCGCCCCCGAACGATCGGCATCGTTCGGGAGCGGCGGTTCATCGCGTGACGACGATGGCGTCCGGGTCGAGGTGGGCCCTCACGCGGTCGCGGCCGACGCGGCTCAGCCGTGCGTGTTCGCGCCCTCCCCGTCGAGGAGGCGGTTCGCCACGAGCTCGCCGACGAGCACCTCGGCGAGCAGGGCGGCGTCGGCGTCGTCGTCATGCCGATGGCGGACGACGAGTTCGGCGCCCGGCAGCGCGGAGCCGACCGACATGAGGCGCGAGCCGCGCGAGGCCATCCACTCGAGGGCCTGCGCGTCCCACGCCGATCCGGCGAACACCAGCGCGCGGTAGTCCTGCGTCTTCGTGAGGTACACGTCGACGTGCGACCAGTCGCCGGTCTCGGAGGCGAAGGCGCCGACGCGCGGCACCTCGCGCAGCATGAGCGCCGACTGCTGCGCGCTCGAGAGCCGTTCGACCGGGGCGAGCGTCCAGGCGCCGGACGGCCCGGCGAGCAGTCGGGTCGCGGGGTCGAGCCAGTCGGCCGAGCTGTGCACGAGGTCGGCCGTGGCCTCGGCGGCGCGGCGCAGCACGGCGGCGTCGAACCGGGCGGGACGGGCGGCGCCGTGGGCAGGCCGGAGCGCGTGCAGCACCGCGTCGAGCACGGCGAACGTCGCGCGGAAGGTGCGGCACGCGATGCCGGAGGCCTCGACGCCCGCGACGAGGGGAACGACGACGTCGGCACGCTCGCCGAGCGGCGAGTCGGGGCGGTTCGTGATCGCGACGAGTCGGCCGGTACCCCGGTAATGCTCGATGGCGCGCAGCACCTCGACGCTGCCCCCGGTCGCCGAGACGGCGACGACGACGAGGTCGGGGGACGGCGGCGGGAGCAGGGCGGCGCTCGCGAGCTCGACGACGACGTTGAGGCCGGACGCCCGGTGGCGGCGCGCGACGACGTCGGCGGCGTAGCGGCTCGAGCCCATGCCGAGCACGAGCACGCGTGGGGCCGGGCCGAGTCCCGAGCCGAGCGCGCCGACGGCGTCGAGGCCGGGGAGGCCGGCCTCCAGCGCGTCGGCGAGCGCGCCGAGCGTGTCGGGGATCAGGTCGAGGTCGGTGCGAAAGGCGGCGGGGTCCACGGGGCCTCCGGGTGGTCGTCGGTCGGGCGGTGACGGTGCGTGATGGCGGCGTCGGGGGCGTAGCGCCAGACCGGCAGGAACCGGTCGGCGTAGTGCAGCTCGGCGACGAGCTGCTCGGCGCGGAAGCCCGGCACGAGCGACTCGTCGAACAGCTCGGGGCGCGAGAGCTCGGCCCGGTACGCCTCGAGCAGCGCGGCCTGGGCCCGGTCGGACCACTCGAAGGCCCTGGCGTCGGCGCGACCGACGCGTCGCTGGGCGACGGCGGCGACGAGGTCGAGGGAGACGAGGAGGTGTGCGAGGTCGCGTGCGGCGGCATCGGCGCGCTCGCGGTCGTCGGACGAGAGCTGCGGGTCGCCGTCGAAGTCGATGACGGTGTAGCGGCGGCCGTCGACCCCGGGCGATGCCAGGACCTGGCCGACGTGGAGGTCGCCGTGGATCGGGAACTCGAGTCCGGCCGCTGTGCCGTCGAGCGAGCGGATGTCCCGGGCGAGCGACTCGCGTCGATTGTGCAGTCGCGCGCCGCCGGCTCCGTCGGCCGGGTCGGTGGCAGACAGCGCCCGAGCGAGGGCGTCGTCGGCGCGAGCGCGGCGGGCCTCCGGCGCTCGGGTGCCCGACGGGGTCGCGGTGCGACCCAGGACGTCGTGGATCCGGGCGATCCTGGTGCCGAGCAGGGCCGGCCAGTCGGGTTCGGTGCCCGTCGCGAGGTGCTCGACGACGTCGTCGACGGCCCAGGTCCAGCCGTCGTCGGCGCCCGGCAGGTATTCGGTGACGATCGCGACGGTCGACTCGCCGAGGGCGGGATGCCGCCACCCGACCCGTCCGACGAGGCGGTCGACGTCGCCGCTGCCGGCGTCGGCGAGGCGCTCGAGCAGGATCGCGGCCCGGTCGGCGGCGGCCCAGCGACCGACGATCTTCACGACGAGTCGCTCGTCGACGATGACCGAGATGTTGGTCTGGTCGACCGTGATCGCACGCTCGCGGGCGTCGGCCGGGATCGCGTCGCCGACCACCGATCGCGCGAGGGCCCGGCCGAGTCCGTCGCCGGCGGCGGGACGCCGCCCGTCGACGAGCACGACGCCGTCATCGTCGACGGAGAGTGCTCGTCCGTCGACGTTCGGTCGCTCACCGCTCATCATCGAGTTCATTGAATACGGATTATAACTATTCGGCAACCCGCGCTCCAGTACTCTCTCGGGGGCATTGCCATTTCTTGACGACCGATGCAACAATCGCTCAACCTTGTTCATCGTTGCAGGAGGTTCCACATGCGCTCGACCCGCCGCATCGCCGCCGCCGCGGCCGGCACACTCGCGCTCGCTCTCGCCGCCACGTCGTGCTCGACCGGTGGCGGAGGCGGGGGAGAAGCCCTCGACCCCGACGCCGACCTGAGCCAGCAGACGCTCACCGTGTCGGTCTGGGCCGACTACTACCCCGAGGACCTCGCCGAGCAGTTCGAGGAGGCGACGGGCGTCAAGACGACGATCGTCAACCACACCACCAATGAAGACATCGTCGCGAAGCTGACCGCGAGCGCCGACCCCGGCATCGACGTCGCGTTCGTCTCGGGCCAGTACGCGCAGGCGCTCGGCGAGCAGGGGCTGCTCCAGGAGCTCGACAAGTCGCTCATCCCCAATGAGGAGAACCTCTACCCGGAGGCCCTCGAACTCGGCTACGACGAGGGCAACGTGTACTCGGAGCCCTACGCCTGGGGCACCACCGGCCTCTGCTACCGCCCCGACCTCACCGGCTTCGCGCCCACGTCGTGGAACGACCTGCTCGACCCGAAGCCCGAGCTCGTCGGCAAGACGACGATGCTCTCGACCGACCGCTGGCTCGCGATGCCCGCGCTCAAGGCGCAGGGGCACTCGCTCAACACCACCGACGACGCCGAGCTCGACGAGGCGAAGGCCCAGCTCCTCGAGACGAAGTCGACGCTGCTCGCCTACGACGACACCACCTTCTACTCGAAGCTCGTCTCGGGCGAGGCCGCCCTCGTCGAGGCGTGGGACGGCTGGTGCAACTACGGCATCGCCGAGAACCCCGACATCGAGTTCGTGATCCCCGACGAGGGCGCCGACCTCTGGGTCGACACGATGACGGTGCTCAAGAGCTCGGAGAACAAGGAGGCCGCCATGGCCTTCATCAACTACATCCTCGATCCCGAGGTGCAGACCTGGGTGGCCGAGAACATCCTCTACAAGGTGCCGAACCAGGCGGCGATGGAGGCGCTCGACCCCGCCCTCATCGAGCAGTACCCGACCCTCGGCATCTCGGTCGACGAACTCTTCGAGCAGGAGGTGATCGTCGACCTCGGCGAGGACTCGCTGAAGTACGTCGACCTCAACGCCGAAGTGCTCGCGACGAACTGACGCCGTGACCTCGACGCTCGACCCGAAGGCCCCCGCCGTGCGCGCCCCGCGCGCGCGGCGGGGGTTTGCCCCGGTCCCGTTCCTCGCGCCCGGCACGATCTTCCTGATCGTCTTCATGGCGATCCCGGTCGGGCTGCTCGCCTTCTACACCTTCTTCACGCGCGGCCGGTTCGGCGGCATCGTGTTCGAGTTCACGCTCGACAACTGGGTGAAGCTCACCGAGCCCCTCTACCTCGGGGTCATCGGACAGTCCGTGCTGATCGCGCTCGTCGTGACCCTGCTGGCGCTGCTCCTCGGCTACCCGATGGCCTACGCGATCGCGGGGCTCTCGCCGAAGTGGCGCACCGTCGCCCTCGTCGCCATCGTGCTGCCCTTCTGGACGAACTTCCTGATCCGCACCTATGCCTGGATCCTGCTGCTCAACAACGCCGGCTGGGTCAACCAGTGGCTGCAGGGCCTCGGCCTCATCGACGACCCGATCGCGATGCTGTACACGCCGCAGGCCATCGTCGTCGGGCTCCTCTACATGTACCTGCCGCTCATGGTGCTGCCGCTCTACGCCTCCCTGCAGCAGCTCGACCCGTCGCTGCGCGAGGCGGCGACCAACCTCGGCGCGACCGGGTGGCGGGCCTTCCGCACCGTGACGCTGCCGCTGTCGCTGCCGGGCGCCCTCACGGGCTGCATCTTCGTGTTCGTGCCGGCGATGTCGAACTTCGTGATCCCCGAGCTCATCGGCGGCGGCAAGACGATCATGGTCGGCAACCTCGTTCGCGATCAGTTCTTCGAGGCGCGGGACTGGCCGTTCGGCGCCACCCTCGCGCTCGTGCTCACGATCATGCTCGTCGGCGTGATCCTGGTGCAGACCGCCGTCTCGCGGCGGCTGACCGAGGGGAGCCGCCGTGGTTGACGTGCAGAACCCGCCAACGAGCGCGATGCGCGAGGCCGATCCGGCCGCGACGCCGCGCGCCGTGCGCAAGCCCCGCGGCATCCTGGTGCCCCTCTGGCTCGGCTACGCCTTCCTCTACCTGCCGATCCTCGTCGTCGTCGTGATGAGCTTCAACGACTCCGAGAACCTCTTCGTCTGGCGCGGCTTCTCGCTGCGCTGGTACCCCGAGCTCTTCGCCGACAAGGCGATCATGCAGGGGCTCGTCAACACGCTCATCGTCGCGGCGGGCGCCACGGCCATCGCGACGGTGCTCGGCACGCTGCTCGCCTACGGCATCCAGAAGTACACGCGCGGCGGGCTCATCCGGGCGTTCGCGATCGCCCCGGCGATCCTGCCCGACCTGCTGCTCGGCATCGGGCTGCTGACCTTCTTCTCGCTGCTGTCGATCACGCTCGGGCTGCACTCGGCGATCCTCGCGCACGCCGTCTTCGCGACGGCGTTCGTGACCGCGATCGTGCTCGCCCGCATGGCCGGACTCGACCCGAGCCTCGAGGAGGCGTCGCGCGACCTCGGCGCAGGTCCCGTGCGTACCTTCATACGCGTCACGCTGCCGCAGCTCGCGCCCGGCATCGTCGCGGGGGCGCTGCTCGCGTTCACGCTCTCGATCGACGAGTTCGTGATCGCGTTCTTCACGACCGCGCCCACCCAGCCGACCCTGCCGATCGTCATCTACTCGATGGTGCGCTTCGGCGTCACGCCCGAGGTGAACGCCCTCGCCAGCCTCCTCCTGCTCGTGAGCATCGTGACGGTGATCGCGGCGCAACGACTGACCCGACTGACAGGAACCACGAAGTGAGCACCGCACCCCTCCTCCACGTCCACGGCGTCCGCGCGGTCTACGGCGACACGGTCGCCCTGCACGACGTCTCGCTCGACATCGCCCACAACGAGTTCTTCGCCCTCCTCGGCCCGTCGGGTTGCGGCAAGACGACCCTGCTGCGCTCGATCGCCGGGTTCGAGACCCCGGCCGCCGGACGCATCGAGATCGACGGCGACGACCTGCTGCAGATGCCCCCGCACAAGCGACCGGTCAACATGATGTTCCAGAGCTACGCGCTGTTCCCGCACCTCTCGGTCGAGAAGAACGTCGCGTACGGGCTCGAGGCCGAGGGCGTCGGCCGCGCAGAGACCGCGACTCGGGTCGCCGAGGTCATGGACGTGGTCGGCCTCGGCCAGCTCGCCAAGCGTCGCCCGGGCCAGCTGTCGGGCGGCCAGCGCCAGCGCGTCGCGCTCGCCCGCGCGATCGTGAAGCGGCCGAAGCTCCTGCTGCTCGACGAGCCGCTGTCGGCGCTCGACCGGCAGGTGCGGGCGTCGATGCAGCTCGAGCTCAAGCGACTGCAGCACGAGGTCGGCCTCACCTTCGTCGTCGTCACGCACGACCAGGAGGAGGCGATGTCGATGGCCGACCGCATCGCGGTGCTGCGCGACGGCCGGCTCGAGCAGCTCGCGACCCCGCAGGAGCTCTACGCCAACCCCGCGACGCGATTCGTCGCCTCGTTCATCGGCTCGGCGAACCTCCTCGACGGGGTGGTGCGCGCCGGGCGCGTGGAGGTGCCGGGCGTCGGCGCCGTCGAGGTCGCTCCGCACGCGCTCGCAGACGGGGCCGCCGCGACGGCGGTCGTGCGCCCCGAGGACGTCGTGCTGACGGCCGACGCCGCCACGGCGGTGCTGCGCGGCGAGGTCGTCGACACCTACTTCCTCGGGGGTGCCTCGACGCTGTCGGTCGAGGTGCCGGGGGTCGCCGCACCGATCCTGGCCACGGTGCACGGCGCGAGCGGGTTCGCCCGCGGCGACGCGGTGGGCGTTCGGTTCGGGCGGGCGGCCGCGGTCGCCCGCGATGGGGTCGCCGTCGCGCAGCCGACCGGTGCCGTCGACGCCGGCTCGGCCGACGCCGGGTCCGGTCGCGTCGCAGGCGGCTCGGCCGGCCCGTCGCCTCAGGAGGAGGCGGAGGGGGTCAGCGCATGACCCGTCGCGAGCCTGGCGCTCGCGACGATGAGTTCGAGCGCCCCGTCGTGGTCGATCGTCGGGTGGCCGGCGATGATGCGGTAGCCGTAGGCGTCTTCGAGGGCGACGAGGTTGCGCGCGATCACGAGCGACGGCTGGCTGAGCGTGAAGATGCCGCGCGCGGCCCCCTGCTCGAGCACCACCTGGTACATGCCGACCTGACGGTCGAAGAGCGTGGTGAGCAGCGACGCCATCAGCGGGTTGCGGCCGGCCGAGCCGCCGAGCTCGCAGAGCAGCCGCACCTCGGTGTCGCCGGGACCGCTCGGCAGGCCCGACTCGGCCAAGGCGAGCAGACGCGCCACCGGGTCGTCGGGAAGCTGTTCGAGCATGCGCACCCGCGCCTCGTAGAACCGCTCCATGCCGGCCCGGTTCGCCTCGAACATGAGCTCGTCGATGTCGGGGTAGTAGTAGAGCACCGCGCTCGACGTGAGCCCGGCCTCTTCGGCGACGCGGTTGAGCCTGGCGCCGTCGGGGCCGTGCGCCGCGATGGCGCGCTGCGCCGCTGCGACGAGCTGGCTGCGTCGCTCCTCCTGACGTTTCGGCCGCGCCATCCTGGTTCCCCTCACCGACGAGTTCTCTGCACCGTCGGTCAATGATACGTCGATCCGGCCATATTTCACGGAAGTCTTGACAACTCGAATTCTTTTCATCACCATTCAATAAATTGACGAAGGAGTCACCATGGGCGACGAGCGCCGAACGTTCCTCTTCATGCCCGAGAGCGCCTACGGGCCGACGAACAACTGCATCGGGATCGGCAACGCGCTGCTCCAGCGCGGCCACCGCGTGGTCTTCGCCGCCGAGCGGTCGTGGGAGGGCAAGCTCACCGCGCTCGGCTTCGAAGAGGACCTCGTCGACCTCGCCCCGGCCCCCGAGGAGGAGGTCGAGCAGGACGCCGGCCAGTTCTGGAAGGACTACATCCGCGAGGTCTCGCCGGAGTTCCGCAAGACGACCGCCGAGCAGCTCGAGACGGTGACGCTGCCGATCTGGCAGGCCCTCGTCGACGGCGCGAAGTATTGCGAGCCGCAGCTGAAGGCGATCATCGACCGAGTGCGGCCCGACGTCATCATCGAGGACAACGTGATCGCGTTCCCCGCCCTCGTCACCGCGGGCGTGCCGTTCGTGCGGATCGTCTCGTGCAACCCGCTCGAGGTGCCGGGCGAGCACATCGCGCCCGTGTTCTCGGGACTCGGAAAGGACGAGCGCGACGCCTGGCCCGCGTTCCGGGACGAGTACGAGCGCACGCATCGACAGCTCTGGACCGAGTTCGACGCCTGGGTGCAGGAGCAGGGGGCGCCCGCCCTGCCCGACCTCGAGTTCATCCATCAGGGCGACGCGAACCTCTACGTCTACCCCGAGGTGCTCGACTACCACGTCGAGCGCCCGCTCGAGGAGAGCTGGCACCGGCTCGACTCGTCGGTGCGCGAGACCGAGCAGGCGCCGGCCGAGCTGCCCGCCTCCTTCACCGACGGCAGCCGCCCGCTCGTCTACTTCAGCCTCGGCTCCCTCGGCTCGGCCGACGTCGAGCTGATGCGGCGGGTCATCGCCGCGCTCGCCGACCAGCCGGTCGACGTCATCGTCTCGAAGGGGCCGCTGCACGACGAGTTCGAACTCGCCGACAACATGTGGGGGGCCGAGTTCCTTCCGCAGACGAAGATCCTGCCGCTCGTCGACCTCGTGATCACGCACGGCGGAAACAACACTACGACCGAGGCGCTGCACTTCGGTAAGCCCATGGTGCTGCTGCCGCTCTTCTGGGACCAGTACGACAACGCCCAGCGGGTGCACGAGCAGGGGTACGGAATCCGCCTCGACCCGTACCGGTTCACGCCCGAGGAGCTCGCCGGCGCGGTGCGTTCGCTGCTCGACGACGCAGCGCTGCGCGAGCGCGTCGCCGCCGCAGGCGCCGCCATCCGATCGCGCGACGGCGTCTCGGCGGCCGCCGACGTGATCGAGCGGGTCGGCGCCAGGGAACGGGTGTGAGCGCCACCCGCACCGGGGCCCGATCCGCACTCGCCGACGCGGCACCGCGTCCGTTCTGGACCGACCGCGGCCGCGACATCGGTGCGCCTGGGCCGCGCCCGTCCCTCACCGGTCCGACCGAAGCCGACCTCGTCGTCGTCGGCGCCGGCTTCACCGGGCTCTGGACGGCCTGGCGGGCCCTCGAACGCGACCCCGGGGCATCCGTGGTCGTGCTCGAGGCCGAGCGCGTCGCGCACGGCGCGACCGGTCGCAACGGCGGATTCGTCTCGAGCTCGCTCACCCACGGCCTGACCCACGGCACCGCGATCTGGCCCGACCAGGTCGGCGCCCTGCACGAGGAGGGCGAACGCAACCTCGCCGAGCTCGTCGCGACGATCGAAGCCGCCGGCATCGACTGCGGGCTGAGCCGCGCGGGCAAGACGACGCTCGCGATCGAGCCGTGGCAGCTCGACGGCCTGCGCGAGGCGCAGGAACTCGGGGCCCGGCACGGCGTCGACCTCGAGCTGCAGAGCCGCGACGAGGTGCAGGCCGACGTGCACTCGGCGACCTACCTCGGCGGCCTCCGCGACCGCACCGGCACCGTGCTCATCGACCCCGCCCGCCTCGCCTGGGGCATGGCCGCGGAGCTCGAACGCCGCGGGGTTCGCGTGTACGAGGCATCCGCGGTGACCGGCATCGACCGCCGCGGTGAAGGTGTGCGTGTGCGCACCGCCCTCGGCCACGTCGATTCGCGGAACGCGGTCATCGCGACCGCCGCGTACCCGGCGCCGTTGCGGCGGCTGGGCAACTACATCATGCCGCTCTACGACCACGTGCTCATGACCGAGCCGCTCGACGGGGCGCAGCGCGCCGCCGTCGGCTGGGCCGACGGGCAGGGACTCACCGACGCCGGCAACCAGTTCCACTACTACCGGCCCACCGCCGACGGGCGCATCCTCTTCGGCGGCTGGGACGCCGTGTACTACTTCGGCGGCAAGGTCGACGCGAGCCTCGAGCAGCGGGACGCCTCGCATGAGCTGCTCGCCGAGCACTTCTTCACGACGTTCCCGCGGCTCGAGGGGCTGCGCTTCACGCACCGCTGGGCCGGCCCGATCGACTCGACGACGCGGTTCACCGCCGCCTACGGCACCGCCCGCGGCGGGCGGGTCGCCTACGCGGTCGGCCACACGGGCCTCGGGGTGGGCGCGTCGCGATTCTCGGCGGATGTCGCGCTCGACCTGCTGTCGGGGCAGCCGACCTCGCGGCTCCGGTACGACATCGTGCGGCGGCGCCCGTTCCCCATCCCGCCCGAGCCGCTGCGCAACCCGATCGTCCAGTTCACGCGGCGCTCGATCCTCGCCGCCGACGCCCACGAGGGCCGGCGCAACCTGTGGCTGCGCACCCTCGACCGCTTCGGCCTCGGATTCAACTCCTGAAGCCGCACCAGACCCCCATCCGAGAGAGGAGCTCGCCATGAGCACCGGAACCTTCATCGGCGACTACCGCGCCGGCACCGGCGGCGATGCCGTCATCACGAACCCGGCCACCGAACAGGAGGTCGCGGCGTTCACCTCGTCGGGCGTCGCCGACGTCGACGAGGCGGCTGCCGCGGCACGTGCCGCGCAGCCCGAGTGGGCCGCGAAGACGCCGGGGGAGCGCTCGCTCGCCCTGCTGCGCCTCGCGGACGCCCTCGAGGCCGACGCCGAGCACCTCGCGAAGCTCGAGGTCGAGGACTCGGGCAAGCCGTGGACGACCGCGTTCGACGGCGAGCTGCCCTTCGGCATCGACAACCTGCGGTTCTTCGCGGGCGCCGCCAGGTCGCTCGACGGCACGGGCGCCGGCTCGTTCTCGAACGGCTACACCTCGATCCTGACCCGGCGCCCGGTCGGCGTCGTCGCCGGCATCACGCCGTGGAACTTCCCGCTCATCATGGCGATCTGGAAGGCCGGTCCCGCGCTCGCCGCAGGCAACGCCGTGATCGTGAAGCCCGCCCCGGCGACCCCGCGCACGACCCTGCGTTTCGCCGAGCTCGCGGTGGAGGCCGGGCTGCCCGCCGGGATCTTCAGCGTCGTCACGGGCGATGCCGAGGTCGGGCAGGCGCTCGTCACGCACCGCGAGGTCGACATGGTGAGCGTCACCGGGTCGACCCAGACCGGCAAGGCCGTGATGCGCGGCGCGGTCGAGGGCGTGAAGCGCGTGCATCTCGAACTCGGCGGCAAGGCGCCGGTCATCGTCTTCGCCGACGCCGACCTCGGTGCGATGGCGCAGGCCGTCACGATGGGCGCCACCTACAACTCGGGCCAGGACTGCACCGCGGCGACCCGGGTCTACCTCGAGCGCTCGGTCTACGACGACGGGGTCGCGGCACTGCGCCAGGCCGTCGCGGGCGTCGTCGCGGGCGACCCGATGGATCCCGCGACGCACATCGGTCCGCTCGTGTCGCGGGCGCACCGCGAGCGCGTCGAGGGCTTCGTGTCGCGCGCCGTCGCCGAGGGCGCCGAGGCGCTCGTCGGCGGCCGCTCGCTCGACGGCATCGGCTCGTACTTCGCCCCCACCCTGCTCGTCGGGGCGGCGCAGTCGTCGGAGATCGTGCAGGGCGAGGTGTTCGGCCCCGTGCTCGTCGTGCTGCCCTTCGACGGCGAGGCCGAGGGCATCGCGCTCGCGAACGACAGCGCCTACGGCCTCGCCTCGTCGGTGTGGACGAGCGACGTCGGGCGGGCGCTGCGCGTGAGCCAGTCGCTCGACGTCGGCGTGACGTGGGTCAACGACCACCTGCCGATCGCGTCGGAGGCGCCGCACGGCGGCGTCAAGGGTTCGGGCTTCGGCAAGGACATGTCGATCGAGCCGCTGCTCGACTACTCGGTCACGCGGCACCTCATGATCCGGCACGCGCCTCCGCCCGAGACGAGCGGGTTCCGGCCGGCGTGAGCCGAAGCGACGATGACGAGGAGACGACGATGACTCAACGGATCACGAAGGCGGTCATTCCTGCGGCTGGGTTGGGGACGCGGTTCCTGCCGGCGACGAAGGCGATGCCGAAGGAGATGCTGCCGGTGG
>NZ_JBHVTS010000006.1:0-238902 GCF_042884595.1 Agromyces sp. NPDC058126
GGGCAGGGGCAGGGGCAGGGGCAGGGGCAGGGGCAGGGGCAGGGGCAGGGGCAGGGGCAGGGGCAGGGGCAGGGGCAGGGGCAGGGGCAGGGGCAGGGGCAGGGGCAGGGGCAGGGGCACGATGCATGCCCCCGGCCCCGCCGTGGAACCGGCGCCCGCCTGTCAGCGACTCGAGGTCACTCCTCGGGCTCGCCCGGCAGGTCGTGCGTCGCGCAGTGGATGCCGCCGCCGCCCGACGCGATGGTGTCGATCGCAATCGGGACGATGTCGCGGTCGGGGAACTGCTCCTGCAGGATGTCCTGCGCACGACGGTCGGCGCTCCGGTCGCCGAACTCGGGGAGGAACACTGCGCCGTTGGCGACGTAGAAGTTCACGTACGACGCGAGGAAGTCGTCGCCCTCGCCCCGGATCTTCGCGAAGTCGGGCTGCGGCAGCTCGATGACCTCGATGGCGCGCCCCGTGGCATCCGTCGCCCCGCCGAGCACCGAGCGAGCCTGCGCGCTCGAACGCGACCACACGTCGTCGGGCGCGCCGGGGCCGGGTACGTCGAGCAGCACCACGCCGGGCGCGACGAAGCGCACGAGCGAGTCGACGTGGGCGTCGGTGATGTCCTCGCCGTAGACGCCGTCGAACCAGATGACCTTCCGCATGCCGAGGAGCTCGATCAGCTCGGCCTCGATGTCGTCGCGAGAGAGACCCGGGTTGCGGTTGTCGTTCACGATCGAACTCTCGGTGACGAGGAGGGTGCCCTGCCCGTCGGTCTCGAGCGAACCGCCCTCGGCGACGAGCGAGGCGACGATGCGCGGGATCTCGAACTCGGCGAGGACGGCTGCCGCGACCCCGGCGTCATGGTCGTGAAACTGCTTGTCGCCCCAGCCGTTGAAGTTGAAGTCGACCCCCTCGAGGCCGTTCGGCCCCTCGACGAAGACCGGCACGGTGTCGCGCGCCCAGAGGTCGTCGACGGGCACGGTCAGGATCTCGACGTCGGACCCCGCCTCGTACGCGGCATCCTCTTCGTCGCCCGGCGAGGCGAGCAGCACGACCGGCTCGTAGGCGGCGATCGTCGCCGCGAGCGTCGCGATGTCGTCGCGCACGTACTGCAGGTCTTCGCCCCAGATCGCCTCGGTCGGCCACGACATGACGGTGAGCTCGTGCGGCTCCCATTCGGCTCCGAGCCTGCGGGCCATGGCGGCGTCTCCTTCGGTCCGACCCGGCGTCTTCGCGCCGGGTTCGTCGTCGGGGCGCAGCCGGCAGCGCCGACGCCGAGCAGGCCGATGCCCGCCGCGGTGAGCACCCCTCGTCGAGAGATCAGGAATCCCGACATGCTCCACCTCCTAGAATTGGATGTTATCCAATATAGGTGGAGGCGTGGCCTCGCCCTCGCTGAACGATCCGTTCCATGGCGCATTCACAGCGTGGCACACGGGCCCCACGGGCGACAGCCGTCGACCGCCGCACGCCCGGCGGAGCAGAGCTTCGCGACCGGCGCCCGCGTCGACCGGATCACCCGGTCGACGCGGCGCGGGTCACCGCTTCCGCGGCTTGATCAACCCCTCGTCGAGCTTCTCGCGCTTCTGCGCGCGCTTCTCCTTGAGCGAGAGCTGGGCGGTCTTCTTCGCGCCGTTTCCGCGCGGGGACTTCTTCGACATTCGAGCTCGCTTCCCTTCATCAGCTGGCGGGCTTCCGAAGACCATAGCCCGGTTCCGCGAGGAAGTCACTTCGGGTGGAAATGGCACCTGTTCAGGAAATTTCCTGCGGCTCGGGCTATGCTGGAAGGTCATGCGAAAGGAGGTGGACATGCGAAGGATCCCCCTGATCCCCGCCATCATGATCGTCGCGACCTGGCTGTTCGCGGTCGGGTTCGTGCTCGCATACGAGCTGCGCCAGGGCGAGTCGCTCGAGGCCGACGCCGTCGCCGGCGCGGTCGGCATCGGTGCCGCCACGGTCGCCGTGGTCGGCGTCGTCGCCGGCATCGCGTGGCTCGCCGCCGGGCCCGCACGCCGCAGGCTCGCCGCAGCCCGCGGCTGAGCGCGCAGCCGTGACCGTCCGTCGGCATCGAACGACGACACGCCGCCGCCGGAACCGGAAGGCGGCGTGTCGCACGCCGAGCGCCGACGGAGCGTCACGGATGCGACGGTGCGGCTAGGCCCCCGACCCGGCGCCGGCGCCGGCGCGCGCCAGGCAGAACCGGCGCACGGGTTCGGTCGGCACGAGCCCGGCGAGTCGCGAGTACTCCGCAGATGCCTCGTCGCGACGCCCGGTGCGCCACGCGAGATCCGCCAGCGCGAGGCTCGCGTCGATCGCGGCGTACGGCGCCGCCCCGTCGGCGAGCGCGCGCAGCTCGTGTTCGACGGCACGGAGCCGAGCGGTCCGCTCCCCCGACGGCGGTGCGAGCAACGCGCGGTGCAGCTCGGCCGACAGCCGCGCGACCGTGACCGACGGCGCACCCCACACCCGCTCGAGGGCACGGTAGAAGTCGACGACCCGGGCCCAGTCGGTCTCCGCGAAGCTCGGCGCGGTGCTGTGCAGGCCCGCGATCGCCGCCTCGAGCACGAATCGGCCGTCGCCGCGCTCGGCGGCGGCCGCCGCGTCGTCGAGCCCCGCCTCGATGAGCCGACGATCCCAGCGACGTCGGTCGACCTCGTCGAGGGGCACGGCGGCACCCGTCTCGTCGAGTCTCCCCGGCCTGCGGGCGAGCCCCAGCCGGATCACGGCCCGGAGACCGCGCACCTCGGGGTCGTCGGGGTACTCGGCGACGAGCGCGTCGGCGATCGACAGCGACTGCCGCCCGAGGTCGTCGAGCGGGGTCTGCGGGTCGAGCACGTCGCGGTGCGCCACCGTGAACATCCCGGCGACGCTCGCGAGCACGACCGGCAGCCGCACGCGCCGCTCGGGCGCCTCGGGAACATGGAACCGCCCGCGCGCCTCGGCGAGCGCGCGCTTCGCCCGCGTCAGTCGCGCCGCGGCCGCCGAGGGCTGCACGCCGAGGTGAGCGGCGATGCGCGGCACGTCCAGCCCGCACACGAGTCGCAGCGCGAGCACGAGTCGCGCCTGCTCGGTGAGCGCGGGATCGCACGCCACGAAGAGGAGGGCGACTCGGTCGTCGAGCGCACCGCTCGTGCGGGTCCCGCCCATCGAGGATGCCTCGTCCGAGACGTCCCCGTCGTCGTGCAGCCCGGCCGCCTCGGCGGCGAGCTGCTGCGCGTGCCGCTGCTCGGTCGCGGCCCTGCGGCGGTCGTCGATGAAGGCCCGCTTGCCGACCGCGATGCACCAGGCTGCAAGCGAACCGAGCGGCGGGCCGTCACCGGCCTGGGCGACGGCCCGCGCGACGGCCTCGGCCGCGTACTCCTGCGCGTCGTCGACGCTGCCCGTGTAGGCGGCGAGCGCACGCACGATCCGCGGCCAGGCGTCGACGAAGTCCTCGCCCAGGTCGGCGATGGGGTCGGTCACGAGACCGGGAACACCTTGCGCCACTCGATGTGCCCGCCCGTGGGCACGAGCGCCGCGATCTGCCGGGCGAGCTGCTCGTCGTCGGTCTCGACGAGGTAGTAGCCCGAGACGACCTCGCTGGTGTCGGGGTACGGCCCGTCGGAGTAGACGGCGTCGTCGAACGCGCGGTCGCCGTCGCCCGGGGTGACCTGTCCGCCGTGCCGCGCGTTCTGCAGTGCGGCGCCGCCGACGAGGCGGGCGCCCAGCTTCACGACGGCCTCCTGGAAGGCCTGATGCGCGGGGAAGTTGCTCTCGGGCGCACCACCGGGAACGCCGTCGCGCGCGCCCAGGTACGCGTCGCTGTCCCAGTCGGGCTCGTGGATGAGGTACATGTACGTGTCGGTCATGGCGTCTCCTTCGTCGGGCCCGTCACGGGCCTGTGACGACGTTCGTCACACCATGGTGACGAACTCGGCCACTCGAAATCGACACCGTCGGCAGAATTCCCGTCCGCCGAGGAGTTCGCAGCGCGGTGCGCTACTCGACCGGCCGCTGCGAGCGCAGCGTCGCCGTGAGGCGCTCGAGCTCGGCGAGCCGGTCGGCGCGGTCGCGCGGCACCCCCGGAACGCCGGGCCGCTGCTGCTCGGGGCGGGGGCCTTCGAGGGGCCGGAAGTCGACGCCCTGCTCGTCGAGCCAATCGAGATAGCCGGGCAGCCGCTCCGCGAACGATGCCCACTCGAGCGGCTCGCCGTTCCAGGCGATCTCGGCGAAGGCCCCGAGCCGCGGGAAGACCGCGTAGTCGAGCCGTTCGCGCGAGTCGAGGTGCTCGGTCCAGACGTTCGCCTGCACCCCCGCGATGCGCTCGGCGTACCACTCGGGCGCATCGGCCGGCACGGGGTCGAAGGTCGCGACATCCTCGAGCGAGAGCACGGTGCCGACCGGGATCGGCTCCTCCGCCGAATCCGACTGCCGGTAGTCGAAGTAGGTCCACAGGTCGGGGCAGAGCACGACCTCGTGCCCGAGCCGCGCACCGAGCTCGGCGCCGACGGGCCCACGCCACGAGGCGACGACCGCGTCGGGCGCGGGGTCGCGGCCCTCGAGCATCTCGTCCCAGCCGACGACGCGGCGTCCGTGCCCGCGCAGCCGGTCGGCGATCCGCGCGAGGAACCACGCCTGAAGCTCCTCCTCATCGGCCAGGCCGCGCTCGGCCATGAGCTCCTGCGTGCGCGGGTCCTCGCTCCAGAGTCGCTTGCGCGCCTCGTCGCCGCCGATGCCGATGAACTCCGAGTCGAACACCTCGCACAGCTCGTCGAACACGGTGCCGATGAACTCGAGGGTGGCCTCCTCGACGTTCAGCACCTCGTCGCTGATCCCGTAGCGCGTCCACGGCTCGACGACCCGTGCGCGCACCGCGTCGGCGCCGCCGACGCCGAACTCGGGATACGCGGCGAGAATCGCCTGGGCGTGCCCCGGCACGTCGATCTCGGGCACGATGCGGATGCCGCGCTCCGCCGCGAACCGCACGAGCCCCCGCAGCTCGTGCTGGGTGTAGGAGCCCTCGTGAGGCACGCCGTCGAGCGTCGAACGCGGCCCGTGGCCGAGCTGCGACTGCGAGCGTCGCCCGCCGATCTCGGTGAGGCGCGGGTAGGCGCGCACCTCGAAGCGCCAGCCCTGGTCGTCGGTGAGGTGCAGCTGCAGCACGTTGAGCCCGTGCGCGGCGAGCAGTTCGACGAAGCGCTCGAGCTCGGCGATCGGGCGGAACCGCCGGGCGACGTCGAGCATGACGCCGCGCCAGGCGAAGCGCGGCTCGCCGTCGAGCCTGAGGCCGGCGGCGGGGCTCACCTGGACGTCGGCCGCGCTCACGCGCCGGCCGCCATCTCGCGGGCGCGGGCGAGCGCCGCGTCGGTGGCGCGGTCGAAGGTCTGCTTGAGCGCGGCCTCCTCGAGCACGGCGACGGCCCGCTCGGTGGTGCCCTTCGGGCTCGTCACCCGGCGGCGCAGCTCGGCCGGCTCCTCCCCCGAGGCCGCGAGCAGCTCGCTCGCCCCACGGAAGGTGCCCTGCACCATGGTCGCCGCCTGCTCGGGCGTGAAGCCCTTGTCGATCGCCGTCGCGGTGAGCTGCTCGATCAGGTAGAAGACGTACGCCGGGCCCGAGCCCGAGATGGTCGAGAGGGCGTCGAGCTGCGACTCGGGCACGACGAGCACCTCGCCGACGGTCTCGAACATCGTCACGGCGAGCGCGAGGTCGTCGTCGCTCGAGCGGGTGCCGGCCGAGACCCCGGTGACGGCGCGGCCGACGACGGCGGGGGTGTTCGGCATCGAGCGGATGACCGAGACCCCGCCGGGCAGCAGCGCCTCGAAGGTCGCGACGGTGACGCCCGCGGCGACCGAGACGACGACGGTGCCGGGTTCGAGGGCGTCGGCGATCTCGCGGAGGAGGTCGGGCACCATCGCGGGCTTCACGGCGACGACCACGAGCTTCGCGCCGGCCACGGCCCGGCGGTTCGCCGCGGCATCCGCCTCGGTGGCGTACGCGGTGACGCCGTCGACGCCCGCGAAGGCGGCCGCCTTCTCGGCGGTGCGGTTCGTGGTGCGGATGCCGCCGTCGACGACGACGCCCGGCTGGAGCAGCCCCGAGATCACGGCGCCGGCCATTGATCCGGCGCCGAGGAAGGCGATGGGGGGAAGGGTCACGGTCGCTGACTCGGATGCTTCGGGGGTCATGGCGACCATCCTAGGATTGTCGCCATGACCGCATCCGGCGAGATGCGCGGAGCCAATCTCGGCCATCCTAGGATTGTCGCCATGAGCGCATCCGGCGGCACCAAAGCAATCATCGCGGCATTCCTCGCCAACACGGGCATCGCCCTGACGAAGTTCATCGCGTGGTTCTTCTCGGGTTCCGCCTCGATGCTCGCCGAGGGCGTGCACTCGCTCGCCGACGCCGGCAACCAGCTGCTCCTCATCCTCGGCGGACGCAAGGCGAAGAAGGCCGCCGACCAGGAGCATCCCTTCGGCTACGGCCGTGAGCGGTACGTGTACGCGTTCGTCGTGTCGATCATCCTGTTCTCGGTCGGCGGCATCTTCTCGATCTACGAGGGCGTCGACAAACTGACGCACCCGCACGAGCTCGAGAACGCCTGGCTGCCGATGCTCGTGCTGACGATCGCGATCGTGCTGGAGTCGTTCTCGCTGCGCACGGCCGTGAAGGAGTCGAACCACGTGCGCGGGCGGCAGAGCTGGGTGCAGTTCGTGCGCCGGGCGAAGGCCCCCGAGCTGCCCGTCGTGCTGCTCGAGGACATCGCCGCGCTCATCGGCCTCGTCTTCGCCTTCCTCGCCGTCGGCCTCACGGTCATCACGGGCAACCCGCTGTTCGACGCGATCGGCACGCTCATGATCGGCACGCTCCTGGTGCTCGTCGCGATCGTCCTGGGCATCGAGACCAAGTCGCTCCTCGTCGGCGAGGGCGCGAACGACGACGATGTCGCGAAGATCGAGGAGGCCATCACGGCGGGCCCCGAGATCGAGCGCATCATCCACATGAAGACCCTCTACCTCGGGCCCGACGAGCTGCTCGTCGCCGCCAAGCTCGGCTTCGCCGCCGACCAGCGCCTGCTCGAGGTCGCCGCCGCGACGAACGTGATCGAGCAGCGCATCCGCCACGCGGTGCCCGCCGCGCGCGTCATCTACATCGAGCCCGACGTGTACGTCGAGCCGAACCAGCCGGCACCGCCGACCGACGCGATCGTCATCAAGGGGCTCGAGTGAGCGCTGCCGCCGGCGCCCTCGGGCGCCGCGTCGCGCTCGTGCTGCGGCACGACTCGGCGATCGCCCTCGGCAACCTCGGCGAGACGCTCGAGGGTCGCGGCTACGAGATCGTCACCGTCGACGCCCCCACGGCGGATGTCTCGGCGCTCGACCCGCTCGACGCCGACCTCGTGATCGTGCTCGGCGGCGACGAGGCGGCGTACGAGACCGACCGCTACCCCTACCTCGCCGACGAGATCGCGCTGCTGCGCGAACGGATCGCCGCCGAGGCGCCGATCTTCGGCGTGTGCCTCGGGGCGCAGCTGCTCGCCGAGTCCCTCGGCGGACGCGCCTACAAGGGCGACGGCAAGGAGGTCGGCTGGCTGACGGTCGAGCCGACCGAGGCGGGCGCCGCCTCCCCCGTGCGGCACTTCGCCGGGGTGCCGACCGTGCAGTGGCACGGCGACAGCTTCGAGCTGCCCGACGATGCGGGGCTCACTCGCCTCGCCTCCTCGGCCCGGTACGAGAACCAGGCGTTCGCGAAGGGCGACTGGCTGCTCGCGGTGCAGTTCCACCCCGAGGTCGACGACGCGATCCACGAGGACTGGCTCGAGGCCTGGGGCGACGAGCTGCCCGACTACGGGCTCAGCCGCGAGCGGCTGCGCGCGGAGCGCGCCGTGCACGGGCCGCGCGCGCAGGAGGCATCCGCCCTGCTGCTCGGCGAGTACCTCGACGGGCTGGCCGCCCGCGACTGAACCCCGCTCACGCCACTGAACCCCGGACATCCGGGGTTCAGCCACGCAGACGGGGTTCAGTGCCGGCGAACGGCGACGATCAGAAGTGCGTGCCGCCGTCGATGCGCACCTCGGTGCCGGTGATGAAGGCGCCGTCGGCGCTCGCGAGCATCGCGACGACCGAGGCGACCGTCTCGGGGCCGGCGAAGCCCTGGCCGAGCGCGGGCTGGAGCTTCATGAAGAGCATCATGTCGGCGTCCTCGGGCAGGCCGGGGCCCTGGCTCTGCTTCGACTGGCCCGACCCGTCGGTCATGCCCGACGAGATGGAACCGGGCTGCACCGAGTTGAAGCGGATGCCCTGCTTCGCGTACTCGGCGGCGAGCGCGTGGGTCATCGACTGCACGCCGCCCTTGCTCGCGGCGTAGGCCGCCATGTAGGGGTGCGCGAACGTCGCCGAGGTCGAGCTGAAGTTGACCACGGCCGCGCCGTCGCCCTCGAGCAGGGTGGGGATCGCCTCGCGGATCACGAGGAACGTGCCGACGAGGTTCACGCGGACGACCTGCTCGAAGGCGTCGAGCGTGGTCTCGTGGGTGTGCGAGGAGCGCAGGATGCCCGCGGCGTTGACGAGCGCGTCGAGTCCGCCGAGCGCGGTGACCGCCGCGGCGACGCCCTCGCGAACGGATGCCTCGTCGGCGATGTTCATCGTCACGGTGGTGAGCCGCTCGGCGGCCTCGCCGGCCTTCGCGACGGTGTCGGCGAGGCCGGCCTCGCTGACGTCGGCGGCGACGACGCGGCCGCCTTCGGCGAGCATGCGCAGCACGGTCGCCTGTCCGATGCCCGATCCGCCGCCGGTGACGAGTGCGCGGCGACCTTCATAGCGGTTCATGTGTTCGACCTTTCAGTGTGTGTCGGCAATTTCTGTTACACGCTACGCCTGTATGGCACACTGTGCCACTCTGTCCAACATCGGACATGGAGCGGGCATTTCGCGTACGCTGCGATCGTGGAACCCAGCATCCCGAGCCCCACGCTCACCGAGCGCCGCAAGGCCGCCACCCAGCTCGAGATCGCACGCACGGCTGCGGTGCTGTTCGCCGAGCACGGAGCCGACCGCGTCACGGCCGAGGCCATCGCGGCGCACGCCGGAGTGTCGTTGCGCACCTTCTACCGCTATTTCCGCACAAAGGA
The DNA here is from genome assembly GCF_042884595.1 of Agromyces sp. NPDC058126. Taxonomy (NCBI): domain Bacteria; kingdom Bacillati; phylum Actinomycetota; class Actinomycetes; order Micrococcales; family Microbacteriaceae; genus Agromyces; species Agromyces sp. NPDC058126. The sequence continues at coordinate 9,098 of NZ_JBHVTS010000006.1, forward strand.
GGACGCGATCGGCCCGCTGCTCGCGATCGGGGCGGGCGCCTGGCAGAGCGCCCTCGCGGCCTCCGAGCGCGGCGACCCGATCGCCTCCGTCCCGGCGATCATCGCGCAACAGCTCACCCCCCGCGACGACGAGGCCCGCGAGGGCCTGCGCTGGACGCGCGGCGTGCTCCGCGCCGCCGAAGGCGATCCGGCGCTGCTCGGCGTGTGGCACCGGGTGAACCACGACTCGGAGTCGCGCCTCCGCCAGATCATCGCCGAGCTCGTCGACGACGCCGACCCGTTCGAGGTGCGCCTCACCGCGGCGGCCGCGACCGACGCGATCCGCGTGGGCCTCGAGGCTTGGGCGACGGGCGACGGCCCCGACGAGGGACCCGGGTCGCCCGCCGACCTCGCCGTGCGCGCGTTCGCGCAGCTGTCGCACGGCATCGCCCTCGTGCCCGACGCGAGAGGCCGGTAGCCCCTTACCCGGCGGGCGCGGGCGGCCGCCGCAGCGGATCCTCGAAGAAGTCGAGCAGCAGGCGGGCCGACGCCTCGGCCTCGATCCCGGCGAACACCTCGACGCGGTGGTTGAGCCGCCGATCGCGCAGCACGTCGTAGAGCGAGCCCGCGGCGCCCGCCTTCTCGTCCCACGCGCCGAACACCACGGTCGGCACCCGGGCGGCGAGGATCGCCCCCGCGCACATCACGCACGGCTCGAGCGTGACGACGAGCGTGCACCCCTCGAGCCGCCAATCGCCGGTGGCCTCGGCGGCGGTGCGCAGGGCGAGCAGTTCGGCGTGCGCGGTCGGGTCGCCGTCGCGTTCGCGTTCGTTGCGTCGCGCCGCGATGACCGAGCCCGCGGCATCGACGACGATCGCGCCGACGGGCACGTCGCGGGTCGCGGGCGCCTGGGCGGCCTCGGCGAGCGCGAGCCGCATCCACTCGCGATGGAGCGACGAACCCGGTGCATCCATGCCGCTCTCCCCTCGCGAGACCCCCGCAAACTAGAATCGAGCCTATGCGAGTCCACGTTGCCGATCACCCGCTCATCACCCACAAACTGACGGTGCTCCGCGACGTGAACACCCCGTCGCCCGTCTTCCGCTCGCTCGTCGAAGAACTGATGACGCTGCTCGCCTACGAGGGCACGCGGAACGTGCGCGTCGCCCCGGTCGACATTCAGACGCCGGTCGCCCCGACGACGGGCGTGCGCATCGCCGAGCCCAAACCGCTCGTCGTGCCGATCCTCCGGGCCGGCCTCGGCATGCTCGAGGGCATGGTCAAGCTGGTGCCGACGGCCGAGGTCGGGTTCCTCGGCATGGCGCGCAACGAAGAGACCCTCGAACCGGCGACGTACGCCGAGCGCCTGCCCGACGACCTCTCGGGCCGCCAGTGCTTCGTGCTCGACCCGATGCTCGCGACGGGCGGCTCGCTCGCCGCGGCGATGGAGTACCTCTTCCAGCGCGGCGCCGACGACGTGACGGCGATCTGCATCCTCGGCACCCCCGAGGGCCTCGAGGCGGTCGAGAAGGCGATGCACGGCCGCGAGGTCACCATCGTGCTCGGCGCGGTCGACGAGCGCCTCAACGAGCACGGCTTCATCGTGCCGGGCCTCGGCGACGCGGGCGACCGCCTCTACGGCACGGTATAAGGGCGCCCCGAAGCCTCCCCTTCGCAGATTCTTCGCCCCTCGACACGCCGAGGCGCAGTTCGACTGCGGAAGATTTTCGAGATTCGCATCTGATCGCAGAATCTTTCATGCGAGGCATCCGGTCGTCTGATTCCTCCGGATGCCTCGCGCTGACGCGCACCCACTGCGACGTCACACCCCGTCATCCGACGGACATGAATTGACACATGCTCGACCGTCGGATTTACTCGCACCCATGACTGACAACGCACGCACCCTGACCGCCCTCGGCGCTCTCAGGACGAACGACATGATGATGTCGTCGCGTGCACCCATGTGTTGTCGAATGTGCCGCTGACCGCGACCCCTCCGCCGAGTCACGCAGCCGATCAGCATCCCGATCGGCACGGACTCCACTGAACCCACCGAGTCTCGGGGGTTCGCCAGGCCGATCGGCCGTTCGTTCACGACCCCGCAGACCGGGGTCTCCTGCAGCACCCTTCGACACAAGGATTCCCGTCATGTCTCTCGCACTCGCTCCCGTCCGCACCGCTTCCGTCCGTCCCGTGCAGGCACGCACCGCTCCGTCGCTGTCGGCCGCGACCTCGGCCGCGCCGCTCCGCTCGCTCTCGAGCGTCGCCGCCGCCGACCGTTCCTCCGCTCCCGCCGCCGCGCCGGCCGCGCCGACCGGACCCCGCGTCCGCGCCGTGCCCGAGGGCACCGAGGCCCGCGGCTTCGTGCTCTACGTCGGCATCGACGAGGCGAAGGCCGCCGAGGACGGCACGACCCTCCACCGCATCGTCGAGGCGCTGCGCGCCCTGACGGCCGAGGTCTCGCCCTCGTCCGAGACCTACGCCGCCGTCGCGCTGGCCCCCGAGGGCGCCGGCGGCCGCGACGTCGACGTCGTGCGCCTCGCCCTGCAGGACCCGTCGGCGCTCGCGAAGCAGCGCGACGGCCAGGGCGTCCGCAACGACGCCGACCGCCACCCCAACGGCGTGATCATCGACATCTCGCGCAAGCGCGTGCTGCTCGACGGCGAGGCCGCGGGCCTCACCTACAAGGAGTTCGAGCTGCTCCAGTACCTCGTGCTGCGCGAGGGCCGCACGATCGACCGGCACGAGCTCATCGAGAGCCTCTGGGACGCCGATGACGAGGCCCCCAGCGAGCGCACGATCGACGTGCACGTGCGTCGCCTGCGTTCGAAGCTCGCGCACTACCAGGACATCGTCCGCACCGTGCGCGGCATCGGCTACCGCTTCGACCGTCACGCCGACGTGTCGATCCGCCAGGCCTCGACGCCCTCGCCCGACCTGTACTGACGCGCCGGCCGCCGCCGCGACGAACGCCGTCGGCGGCAGTTCCGAAAAATCACGAAACGATAACTAGCGCCTGTTACCGATCCGTTATATATTCGGAAGTGCGCCGAACGTTTGCTGTGGCGGACGGCGCGGAATGTGATTGCAGGACACTCTTGGTGCAAGGGCGAGGGCCGGTCGTCAGCCTCTACGACCGGCCCTCAACCGTTTCCGGAGTGCCTCGTTTTTCCCCTGCCGAGTCCCTCCTTCCTCCGCCGATTCCCTAATGTTGGTTGAGTCGAAGACGAAGGGAGCCCCGATGGCCGAACGCGCACTCACGGTCGCTGCATGGGAGGCGCTCTTCCGCACCCAGGTGACGACCATGCGAGAGCTCGCAGCGGAGTTCCCGACCGAACTCATGTCGCTGAACGAGTACGACGTGCTCTTCAACATCTCGCGTGCGCCAGGCCGACGGCTCCGGCTGAAGGAGCTCAACCGGAACTCGCTGATCACCCAGCCGAGCATCAGCCGGCTGATCGACCGGCTCACCGCACGCGGGCTCGTCGTGAAGGAGCCCGACCCCGACGACGGGCGCGGCACGATCGTCGGAATCACCGACGTCGGCTTCGCGCTGTTCCGGCGGGTGGCCATTCAGCACATGGACGCCATCCACCGGCAGTTCGGCGCCTCGCTGACGGAGGACGAGCTGCACACGCTCGCCGATCTCAGCGTCCGCGCGCGCCCCGAGTCCGCGCGCGACTGAGGCCGGTCCGGCCGACTTCTGGCGCGCGGCCTCCGGTACTGGACTCAGCCGCTCAGCGCGCAGTACTGTCTGGACAGGAGTGAGCGCCTTGCGACTCCGGGAGTGAGTTCCAGTCCATCCTGTGGGGGGATTCCATGGACATCGTGCTCGTGATTCTGCAGGCCGCCGTCGTCATCGGCGCGATCGTGCTCGGCGTTCGGACCGGAGGGCTCGGCCTCGGCCTCTGGGGCGTCGTCGGCACGGTCATCCTCGTCTTCGTGTTCCAGCTGCCACCGGGCTCCATCCCGATCGACGCCTTCTTCATCATCATCGCGGTGATCACGGCGTCGTCGGCCATGCAGGCGGCCGGCGGCATCGACTACCTCGTGTCGATCGCCTCGAAGATCATCCAGCGCAACCCGAAGCGGCTCACCTACGTCGCGCCGATCGTCGCGTTCGTCTTCACCGTGCTCTCGGGCACGTCGAACATCTTCTTCGCCCTGATCCCAGTGATCTACGAGACGGCGTACCGCAACGGGCAGCGACCCGAGCGAGCGCTGGCCTCCTCGACGGTGACGTCCGGCCTCGGCATCACCGCGAGCCCGGTCTCCGCTGCGATGGCCGCGTACCTCGTGCTCATGGACGGCACCGGCTACGGGCTGCCGCAGATCCTGCTCATCACCGTTCCGGCGGCGATCGTCGCGTGCATCGCCACCTCGGCGGTGCAGCAGCGCATCGGCAAGGACCTGCTCGACGACCCGGTGTTCATGAAGCGGGTCGCCGAGGGAACCGTCGCGGTGCCCGCTTCGCTCAAGGCCCGCTACGAGGCGAAGGTCGGCGGCACCGCAGTCGCCACGGGCACCGGCGGTGCTGCGACGGCCGGCGAGGGAGCCGGCGCGTCCGTCACCGCGACCGATGTCCCGCCCGCCCGCATCGAGCACCCGGTCCCGCCGGGCGGTGCGACCGCCGCGTGGATCTTCGTCACGGGCACCCTGCTCATCGTGCTGCTCGGGCTGTTCCCCAGCCTCCGCCCGGCGTTCCCCGACGAGTCGGGCGAGCTCGTGCCGATCGGCATGGCGACCCTCATCGAGATGGTCATGTTCTCGGTCGCGCTCGTCATCATCCTCGTGCGCAAGGTCAAGCCGGCCGTCGTCGTCGAGCAGCCGCTGCTGCGGGCCGGGTTCGTCGCGGCGGTGGCGCTCTTCGGCATCGCGTGGATGGCCGACACCTTCATCTCGGCGAACGAGGAGACGATCATCGAACCGCTCGGCGCGATGATCGAGGCGAACCCGCTGCTGCTCGCGGTCGCGCTGTTCGTCGTCTGCGGTCTCACGACGAGCCAGTCGGCGACCACGAACACGATGATCCCGATCGCCCTCGCGGCCGGGTTGGCACCGGGCGTGATCACGGCCATGTGGCCCTCGCTGATCGGCGTCTGGCTGTTCCCGGCGAACGGCTCCCAGATCGCCGCGGTCGAGACCGACCTGACCGGGTCGACCAAGCTGACCCAGGTGCCCGTCTGGCACTCGTTCACGATCCCGATGCTCGTCTCGTGGGTCGCCGTCGTGGCCTCCGGCCTGCTGATCCAGCTCGTCGTCCCCGTGTGATCCGTCCGGCGCCACTCGGCGCACGTCGACCGTCTCGCCGCCCCGCCGGCGAGCACCCAACCGTCCGTCCGTCCGTCGATCCGAGGAGGAACCAATGAACGACCCCGGAAACGTCTCGTCCGCTGCGGCGGCGCTCATGCCCGAAGTGATCGAACGCCTCGAGGCCCTCGTGCGCATCCCATCGGTCGCCTTCCCCGGATTCGATCCCGAACCGGTGCACCGCATGGGCGAGGCCGTGGTCGAGCTCTTCGAGGCGGCGGGCGCCGAGGGGGTGCGCCTCCTCGACGTGCCGGGCGGGTACCCGTGCGTCTACGCCGACCTGCCGGGGCCCGCAGGCTCGCCGACCGTGCTCATCTACGCCCACTACGACGTGCAGCCGGCGCCCGAGAGCCAGGGCTGGTCGAGCAGCCCCTTCGAGCCGGTCACGAAGGAGGACGGGCGCATCTACGGGCGCGGCGCCGCCGATGACAAGTCGGGTCTCGTCATCCACTACGGCACGCTGAAGCTCATCGGCCCCGACCGCCCCTGTCGCATCAAGATCCTCGTGGAAGGCGAGGAGGAGACGATCTCGCACCTCGAGGACTTCGTCGAGGCCAATCCCGAGCTGTTCGCGGCCGACGCCTACGTCATCGGCGATATCGGCCCGCAGAAGGTCGGCCGCCCGGGGCTCACGACCGCGCTCCGCGGTGACGTCGCCTGCACGGTCACCGTGCGCACCCTCGCGAACCCGGTGCACTCGGGAATGTTCGGCGGGGCCGCGCCCGACGCGATGACCGCGATGGTCCGGATCCTCGACACCCTCCACGACGAGCACGGCGACACCGTGATCCCCGGCGTCGACACCTCCTCGTGGAGCGGGGCCGACATGGACGAGGACGTCTACCGCGAGGGGTCGGCGATCCTCCCCGGCGTCGACTTCCTCGGCACGGGCTCCCTCTCCGACCGCATCTGGGCGAAGCCCTCGGTGACCGTGCTGGGCATGGACCTACCGAACACCGCCGAGGCGTCGAACGTGCTGCTGCCCTCGGTCACCGCGAAGCTCTCGATGCGCATCGTGCCCGGCTCCGACGGCGATGCCCAGCTCGAGGCCCTCATGTCGCACCTGCGGTCGCAGCGCCCCTGGAACTGCGAGGTCGAGGTCGAGAAGGTGAAGGTGGGTCACGCCTTCGCAGTGGATGCCTCGAACCCGGCGATCGTCGCGGCGGAGTCCGCGCTCGAGCAGGCCTACGGAGCCGCCGTCGAGAACATCGGCAGCGGGGCGTCGATCCCGCTCGTCGCGTCGCTGCAGAAGGTCTCCCCCGGCTCCGCGATCATCCTCTGGGGCGCGGAGGACACCGCGCAGTCGCGGATCCACGCCTCCGACGAGTCGGTCGACCCGGGTGAGATCGAGCGCATGATCGCGGCGCAGACGCTCTTCATCCGCGGGTTCGCCGAGCGGGCCTGACGCGCGGGCCGGCAGACCGAGCGCGTGACGATGGGGTGGGAACCCTACCTCCCACCCCATCGCGGTCTCCTGAGGAGACCCTCTCGCCGAGCGACCCGAACTGAGCTCGGCGAGCCTGACCCGAGCGATCGATAGGGACATTCCGATCGCTCGGCCGTCGAGGCATGACCGGCCGGTCCGGTCGGGTCGGACTCGGGTTGTGCTCGAAATGGTAATCCTGTGCCGGGCTCGACGCACCGCCCCCAACTGGGGGTGATTCCGTTCCAGAACACGGCGACGGCCGGTGATCCTCCGATCACCGGCCGTCATCACCGTCACGTCACGGGCTCAGGGCCAGTCGACGGAGGTCTCGTACTCGTCGTGCCTCCGGAGGTACGCCGCGATGAACGGGCATTCGGGCACGATGCGCTCCCCGCTCGCCACCGCGTCGTCGAGCACGTGACGCGCGAGGCGGCTTCCGAGACCACGACCCTCGTACTCGGGCTTGATGACGGTGTGGGTGAAGACCACCTTGCCTGGTTCGCGGCGGTACTGCGCGAACCCGGCGCGCTCGCCGTCGACCACGAGCTCGTAGCGGTGCCGCTCGTCGAGTCGCGTGATCTCGACGACCCCCGCCTCGGCGGTCACAGCTCGACCGGCTCGACGCGGTCGCCCGCGGGCGACGGCGCGGACGAGGCATCCGAGTGCTCGACCGCGATCTTGCGCGGCTTCGCCTTCTCGCTGACGGGGATCGTCACGCTCAGCACGCCGTTCGTGTAGCTCGCCGAGATGCGCTCGGTGTCGACGCCCTGTCCGAGGCTCAGCTGGCGCAGGAACGAGGCGGCCTCGCGCTCGCGCGTGATCCACTTGACGCCGTCGCCGGCGGCGAGGGTGCGCTCAGCCCGGATCGTGAGCAACTGGCCGTCCACGTCGATGTCGACGGAACCGGGGTCGATGCCCGGCAGGTCGGCGGTGAGGACGTAGTGGTCGCCGTCGCGGTAGAGGTCCATCGGCATGCGACGCGGCCCGCGGCGGGGCTCGAACAGCGCGGACGCGACTCGGTCGAGATCGCGGAACGGGTCGTAGGCGGTGGGCATGTTTCCTCCTGATCGGTGCTCTTGAGTCATCTCGACTCAACTCTCTACCGAACATAACGTCGAGCGCGTGGGAGGATTCCGGGTCACCGTGCGCCGACAGCGAACGACCGTGCGAGTGGTGGCGGCCCGACGTCGTCGCGACGAGCGCGATGAGCCAGGCGAACACGAGCGTGAACGCGATGATCTCGAAGACCGTGAGGTTGAACCAGCCGAGCGCGTCATAGCCCGCCATGGCCACGAGCTCGAGCGTCAGCGCCGTGTACGAGAACACGAGGAGCCGTCGGGGAATCCGCCGCGCGTACCAGCGCGCCCCGATGCAGAGGAGCGCGAACGCGAGCGCCGCCCCGAGCGCGAACGCGTTGTGCAGGTCGGTCTCGCGGTCGATCGGCACCGTGCCGACCCCCATCAACCCGAAGCCGACGAGCCCGATGAGCACGCGCATCGTCGTGCGGGCCCCTCGGCGGATGGCGAAGCCGCCGAACGCGAGCGCCCGCGTGAGCGCGCCCGACAGCCCGGCCATGCCCGCGCCCGAGACGACCACGGCGACGTTGAAGCACGCCGCGGCGAGGTCGTTCGAGGTGCCGAGCGTGCTGAAGTTGTGCGTCCACCAGTCGCCCGTCGGGGTGATGCTCATGCTCGCGAGGCTGCCGGCCGCGAGCAGCATCGCGACGAGGTTGAAGGTGCGGTACGCCTCGTGCTCGAGCGCATGCCGGTGCAGGCGGAAGGTGCCGAAGCCGAAGACCGCCCCGAGCAGGCAGCCGATCGCGAGCGGTCCGCCCGGCAGCGGTTCGAAGGCGGCCGAGGTGAAATGCACCGCGAGCAGGGCGAGTGCCGCCCAGGCGAGTCCGTTCGCGGCGGCGCGCGGCCTCGGGGCGAGGCCGGGCAGGCGCAGGTGCGCGATCGAGGCGATCCCGGCGTGCGACGCCGAGACGGCGATGAGCCCGGCGCACACCGCCACCCCACCCGCGAGCGCGGGAACGAGGCCGACGACGTCGAGTGCGCTCGCGGGATCGAGCGCGGCGGGCGCGAACGCGCGAGCGAGCACGACCGAGATCGCCATCGCGATCAGCAGGGCGTAAAGCCGGCGCACGAGTGAGACCAGGCGGCCCGAGCGGCCCGCGGGCTCGATCGTCGGCCGACCGTGCCCCTCACGGTCGGCTGCACTCGGATGCATCGTGTCGAAACGCGACGCGAACCCCGAGTCGAACGAGACGGGGATCGCCCCCGCGCACACACCCCTCATAGGTCGAACCCTCGATCAACGGGAACCAGGCCTGAAGCGAGCCTACTGACGGCCGGCGATCCGTGTCATCCCGGGGATGGCATCGCTGCCATGATGCGCGGTGGATTCCCAGCCGCCGCGCTGCCCGGAAATGCGGGGCCCCGAAGCGGCCCCGGAAAACGACGAAGGCGGCTCGCAGAGCTGCGAACCGCCTTCTTCCGTGCGCCCGGAGGGACTCGAACCCCCAACCTTCTGATCCGTAGTCAGATGCTCTATCCATTGAGCTACGGGCGCATGGCTTGTCGCCTGCCGCATCATCTGCGATCAGGCAACCACGTAACTCTAACGCACCGTTCGCGTTCGCGCCAATCGAGCGACCTGGAGCATCGGCGAGACCATTCCGCGACCCTGCCGAAGCGAGCGACGCGTCACGCTCACCGGCCCGCGTGCTCGGGCCGCTGCACGTCGAGCGCGGCGAGCTGGCGGCGGTTCGCGACCTGCCGATACGAGGTCTCGACGAGTTCGGCGAGGAGCGCCCAATCGGTGTCGGGCCCGTCGAGATCGGTCGCGACCCAGCGCGCGCGGTCGTAGTAGGGCGGCCCGAAGAACCGCGCGTCCTGCACGAGCGCGAGGTGCTCGTCGGGGTCGGTCTTCAGGACGATCGAGAACGGCCGCTCCATGCTCGCCGAGACGTGCACGAAGATCGGCTTCGCCGCGCGGAACGTCGGGCGGCCCCACGCCTCGACCTCGACCGCCTCGGGCAGGTCGAGGCAGAGCGCGCGCACGCGCTCGATGAGCGGGTGCGCGGGGTCGACGACGCGGGGGTGCTCCATGCGCGTCACCCTACCCGCGGGCGCCGACGCCCACCACGGCGGGGCGCCCGAGCGGCTGGGCGCCCGAACGGCGCCCAGCCGCGGCATCCTCAGCCCTTGACCGCGCCGCCGAGCCCGGCGCCCCGGAGGAACAGCCGCTGGAACACCAGGAACAGCGCCACGGGGATGAGCGTCGAGATCGCGAGCGCGGCGAGGAACACGTCGAGCTCGGTCTGCGACTGCACCGCCGGAAGTCGCACCGACAGCGGCTGCACCGCGGGGTCGGGCAGCACGAGCAGCGGCCAGAGGAAGTCCTTCCAGGCGGCGATCACGGCGAACACCGAGACGACGCCGAGGATGGGCTTCGACATCGGCAGCACGATCGACCAGAACACGCGGAAGGGTCCGGCGCCGTCGGTGCGGGCGGCCTCGAACACCTCGCGGGGCAGTCCGTCGAAGAATCGCTTCACGAGCAGGATGTTGAACGCGTTCGCCGCCGCCGGCAGCCACACCGCCCAGTAGGTGTTGAGGAGGGACGTGTCGATGAGCGGCGGGTGCAGGATCGTGAGGTAGAGCGGCACGAGCAGCACGACCGCGGGGATGAAGAGCGTCGCGAGCACGAGGGCGTTGAGCACCGGAGCGTACTTCGGCCGCAGGATCGACAGCGCATACCCGGCCGTCGTCGCGATCAGCAGCTGGAAGAACCACGATCCGGCCGCGACCCAGATCGTGTTCAGGAAGTACTGGTCGATGTGGATGTCGTTCCACGCCTGCTCGAGGTTCGCCCAGTCGATGCCGTTGGGCCAGAGCGCGAACGGCTGGGAGAGCGTGTCCTGGGTGGGGGTGACCGCCGCCTTGGCCAGCCACAGCAGCGGCCCGAGGCCCGCGACGACGAGTCCGACGAAGAGGAACACGTGGATCGCGCCCATCGACGCACGGACGCCGCCGCGCCCCCGTTCGTGCTCGGAGACGATGCCGCGGTCTCCGCCGTCCTCCGGGGCGCCCGGCCGGCGTCGCGTCATCCGCGACAGGCGGGCGCGCAGCGTGATGGAATCCGCCGTCGTGGCGGGGGCGGTGCCCTGCGCGGTGGTCAATTCGTGCTCCAACGGTCGGTCAGCTTGAAGTAGAGCCAGCTCAGGAGGCCCAGGAAGACCGCGAGCATGAGGCTCAGGGCGGTCGCCTCCCCGTAGTCGCCGCCGAGGCTGTTCTGGAACGCGTAGCGGTAGATCAGCAGCAGCACGGTGAGGGTCGAGTTGTTCGGCCCGCCGCCGGTGAACAGGTACGGCTCGAGGAAGACCTGCGCGGTGCCGATGATCTGCAGGATCAGCATGATGAAGAGGATGCCGCGCAGCTGCGGCAGGGTGACGTGCCAGATCTTGCGCCAGATGCCGGCGCCGTCGACCTCGGCGGCGTCGTAGAGCTCGGGCGGCACCGCGATGAGCGCCGCGAGGTAGATGATGATCGACCCGCCGGCGGCGGCCCACGTCGCCTCGATCACGAGCGACGGCATCGCCGTCGCCGACGACTGCAGCCACGGTTGCGGCGGGATCCCGACCCAGCCGAGCACGGTGTTGAAGACCCCGTCGGGGCTCGCGTTGTAGAACACCTTCCAGAGCAGCACGGCGACGACGGGCGGCACGACCACGGGCAGGTATGCGAGGGCGCTGTAGAGGCCCTTGCCGCGGCGGACCTCGCTCATCAGCACGGCCATGAGGATCGGCAGCGGGAACCCGAACACGAGCGCGAGGCCCGCGAAGTACAGGGTGTTGAGCACCGCGGTGCCGAGGTTCGGGTCGCTCAGCACGCGGGCGAAGTTGTCGAGCCCGACCCACACGGGCGGCGTGATCAGGTTCGTCTTCTGGAAGCTCATGACGACCGCCTGCGCGATCGGCCCCCAGCTGAAGATCCCGAACACGATGAGCATGGGCGCGAGGAACGCGAGGTTCCAGAGCCCGCCGCCGCGCAGCCAGGTCACGGGGGTGCGGCGATGCCGTCGGGCCGCCTTCGGCGCGGGGGGCGAGGGATGCCGCGGGGCGACGTCGGTCGCGGCATCCGGGTCGATGGTGGTGGTCATGATGGTCCTTCCTCGGCCTGACGGTCTCGTCGGTCGAGCAGCGCGGAGCGCGGAGCGCGTATCGAGGCCTCGGGGGCGGCCTCGATACGCATCCTGCTCCGTCGGGCGCTCCTCGACCGACGAGGGTGCACTACTGGTCGAGCAGGGCCTGCGCGTCGACGTCGACCTGCTTCAGCAGCGCGTCGATGTCGGCGTTCTCATCGGTCAGCACGGCCTGCACGAGGTTGTCCATGAGGGCGTAGATCGGCTGCGTCTGCCCCTTGAACTCACCCACCGGCGTCTGCTCGAAGATGCCGTCGAAGAAGCCGGTCATCTGGTCCTGCGGCACGTTGACGTAGGGCGCGATCCACTCCTGCTGCTGGTCCCAGGTGTCCTTGTCGAGCACCGGCAGCACGGGGGTGCCCACGGCCTGGTCGGAGGCGGCGAGCGCCTTCGCATCGGCGACGGCGGCGCCCTCGTTCAGGAGCTTCTGCATGTAGTACCAGTCGATCCACTCGACGGCCGCGGCCTTGGTGTCGTCGTCGAGCGTGGGCGGCATCACGGCGATGTCGCCGCCGCCGAGCACGCCGCCTTCGTTCTCCGTGGGGATCACGGTGAGGCCGTAGATGTCGGGGCTCATGCCGAAGTCGCGCACGAGCGCCGTGTACACGTCGGAGCCCGAGGTGTACATGCCGACGTTGCCGGCGGCGAACTCCTGGTTGATGCTGCCCCAGTCGAGGTCGAAGGTCGCCCCCATCGAGTCGTCCTCCCAACGGAGGTCGTGCAGGTACTCGAGCGTCGCCTTCGTGGCGTCGTTGTCGATCGTCGAGGTGTAGCTGCCGTCGTCGTTCGCCTCCTGCAGCGACGCCCCGCGGGAGTCGGCCTGCACCGACAGCTGCCAGCCGCCGGTGTTGCCGGCGGCCATGGTCGCGTACCCGGCCTTGCCCGTCTTCTCGGCGATGGTCTTCGCGGCCGCGCGCACCTCGTCCCAGGTGGTCGGCGGGCTGTCGGGATCGAGGCCGGCCTCCTCGAAGAGCGCACGGTTGTAGTGCAGGCCGTTGGCGTACGCCTGGCGCGGGAAGCCGTAGAGCTTGCCGTCACCGCCCGTGACCTCGTTCAGGATGATCGGATTGAACTTGTCGGAGTAGCCGAGGTCGTCGATCTCCTTCGTGACGTCCATGAGCTGGCCGTTCTCGAGGAGCGTCTTCGAGTCGGTGAACGGCACCGTGAAGACGTCGGGCAGGCTGCCGCCTGCGAGCTGGGCGGCGAAGGTGGGCGCCGTCCATTCGTACTCGAGGCCGACGACGTCGATGTCGGGATTGGCCTTCTCGAACTGCTTCTCCTGCTCGGCGAAGGCGTCGTAGGCGGCCTGGTCGGCGCCGGGCGGGAAGGTGGCGACGCGGAGTTCGAGCTTGCCGTCGTCGCCGCCCGAATCGGCGCTGCAGGCGGCGAGCGAGCCGGCGACCACGAGCGCGGTGAGCCCCGCGATCGCGATGCTGCGTGATGACTTCATTGTCCTGTTCCTTTCGGTGCTGTGCTGGGTGGTGCGGATGGTGCGGTCTCGGGGTGGTGTGGCGGTGCGGTTCAGGGATGCCTCGGCGCCGGTGCGATGCGCAGCCAGGCCGTCGCATCGCTCGGGAGCAGACCGGCCTCGAGCGGGGCGCTCGCGAGCAGGATGCTCTCGTGCTCGGGCAGGGCGATCGGCGCCCCTCCGAAGTTCGTGATCGAGACGAGGTCGTCGCCGCGGCGGAAGCCGAGCACGTCGGCGCCCGCGTCGATCCAGCTCATGGGCCCGTCGCCGAGGGCGGCCTCGCGCTTGCGCAGGCGCAGGGCCTGGCGGTAGAGCCAGAGCATCGACGAGGGGTCGGCCTGCTGGGCCTGCACGGTGAGCGCCGCCCACTCGGCGGGCTGCGGCAGCCACGGGGTCGCGACGTCGGGGCCGAATCCGAACGGGGCCGTCGTGCCGCGCCACGGCAGCGGCACGCGGCAGCCGTCGCGGCCGGGGTCGACGCCGCCCGAACGGAAGTGCATCGGGTCCTCGAGCACCGCGCGCGGCAGCTCGACCTCGGGCAGGCCGAGCTCGTCGCCCTGGTAGAGGTAGAGCGAGCCGGGCAGGGCGGCGGTGAGCAGCGCCGCCGCGCGTGCCCGCCGGCCGCCGAGGGCGAGGTCGCTCGGCGTGCCGAACCGCTTCTTCGCGAACGCGAACGACGAGTCGTGGCGCCCGTAGCGGGTGACCGGCCTCGTGACGTCGTGGTTCGACAGCACCCAGGTGCTCGGCGCCCCGACGGGCGCGTGCGCGGCGAGCATGAGGTCGATCGAGGCGCGGAGCTCGTCGGCCTGCCAGGGGCGCGACATGAAGTCGAAGTTGAACGCCGTGTGCATCTCGTCGGGCCGCAGGTAGGCCGCGAAGCGGGAGGCATCCGGCACCCAGACCTCGCCGACGAGCACGCGGGTGCCGTCGTACGAGTCGGCGATGCGCCGCCACGAGCGGTAGACCTCGTGCACCTCGTCGCGGTCCTCGGTGGGGTGCTGCCCTGGCGCGACCGACTCGGGCACCTCGCCGAGCTCCGGGTCCTTGATGAGCAGTCCGGCCGAGTCGATGCGCACGCCCGCGACGCCGCGGTCGAACCAGAATCGCAGGATGTCCTCGTGCTCGGCGCGCACCTCGGGGTGGTTCCAGTTGAGGTCGGGCTGCTCGGGGGTGAAGAGATGCAGGTACCACTCCCCCGGCGTGCCGTCGGGGTTCACCGTGCGGGTCCACGTGTCACCCTGGAAGTTCGACACCCAGTGCGTCGGCATCTCGTCGCCGTTCGGCCCCTTGCCCGGGTGGAACCAGAAGCGCTCGCGCTCGGAGCTGCCGGGGCCGGCGGCGAGCGCCTCGCGGAACCACGGGTGCTCGGAGCTGACGTGGTTCGGGACGATGTCGATGATGGTGCGGATGCCTCGCGCCGCCGCCTCGGCGATGAGCTCCTCGGCGTCGGCGAGGGTGCCGAAGGCCGGGTGGATGTCGCGGTAGTCGGCGACGTCGTAACCGCCGTCGGCGAGCGGAGAGGGGTACCAGGGGTTGAACCAGAGGGCGTCGACGCCGAGGTCGGCGAGGTAGTCGAGGCGGCTGAGCACGCCCCGCAGGTCGCCCGTGCCGTCGCCGTCGGAGTCGGCGAAGCTGCGCACGTACACCTGGTAGATCACGGCGCTGCGCCACCAGAGCGGGTCGCGGGTGAACGCGGTCGGCGCGGCGGGGGTGTCGGTGAGCGGCATGGTCACGCGGTCGCTTCTCCTCGAGTCGGGCGGGCTTCGCGCCGGACCGTTCGAGACGCCGGCGTCGATGCGGCTCAACGTAATGAGAGCAACAGAATGATGCAACTATTCAACAATCGAGCATCAGTTTGCGACAGTTTGCGGTGACTTGCGGCAGCGGCTTGCAGAAACCGTGCGCATCGTCAGTTGCACAGGGTGGAGCGACGTCGTCGGTCGAGTCGGCGCGCAGCGCGTATCGAGACCACGCGAGGCCTCGATACGCTCCTTCGTCGCTACTCGACCGACGGGGCCGGGGCCGGGGCCGGGGCCGTCGAGGCGCGCACGACGAGCTCGGGAGCGAAGAACACCTCGTCGCCGATCGCCCGTTCGCTCGACATCTGGCGCATGAGCAGTTCGATGATCATCTTGCCCATCGACTCGATGGGCTGCCGGACCGTCGTGAGCGGCGGCTCGGTGCAGTTCATGAGCGCCGAGTCGTCGAAGCCGATCACCGACACGTCCTCGGGGACGCGGAGGCCGGCCCGCCGGGCCGCGCGCACGGCGCCGAGCGCCATCGGGTCGCTCGCGCAGACGATGCCGGTGACGCCCGCGGCCAGGAGCTTCGAGGCCGCGGTCTGCCCCGATTCGAGCGAGTAGAACGAGTGCACGACCCGCTCGTCGGGGAGCTCGAGTCCGAGTCGTGCCGCCATGGCGATCGCCGCGGCGTGCTTGCGCCGCGACGGCATGTGATCGCTCGGCCCGAGCAGGATCCCGATGCGTTCGTGCCCGAGCTGCGCGAGGTGCCCGAGCGACTGCTCCATCGACATGGCGTCGTCGCACGAGACGGTCGCGAAGTCGAGGCCGTCGATGGGTGCGTTGACGAGCACGGTCGGGAGCCCGAGCTCGCGGAGGCGCTCGTAGTGGTCGTGGTTGACGTCGGCCTGCGCGTACGCCCCGCCGGCGAAGATGACGCCCGAGACCTGCTGGTGCAGCAGGAGCTCGACGTAGTCCGACTCCGAGATCCCGCCCGCGGTCTGGATGCAGAGCACCGGCGTGAAGCCGTTCTGTGCGAGGCCGCCGCCGATGACCTCGGCGAGCGCGGGGAAGATCGGGTTCTGCAGCTCGGGCATCACCAGTCCCACGAGGCGGGCCCGCTCACCGCGGAGCTTCGTCGGCCGCTCGTAGCCGAGCACGTCGAGCGCCGTCAGCACGGCGTCGCGGGTCGAGGCCGAGACGCCGGGCTTGCCGTTGAGCACCCGGCTGACGGTCGCCTCGCTGACTCCGACCTTGCGCGCGACATCCGCCAGCCTTCTCGACATGGCGGCAATGCTACGCGAGGCGATGCAAGAACTCGACAATCGCCCGGCACCCGGCCGCACCCTCAAGCCCTTGCCACCCGGCTCCCGACGGGGCCAGCATCGGAATGGCACGAAGGGAGCACCGATGACCCACGACGCCGACAGCAGCTCGGAACGAGGCCCGGCGCGCGGCGGTGCTGCCCGCTGGTTCCACGCGCACGCCCTGTTCCTCGTCTGCATGGCGGTCTTCGTGCCGTGCCTCGCGGGCATGGCCGCGAGCGGATTCCAGGTTGCGAACGAAGCGCGGCTCGACCACGGCGCCGGTCCCCTCCCGTTCGCCGACTACCTGCGGTCCGGGCAGTTCATCGAGGCGACCTTCGAGAACTGGGAGTCGGAGTTCCTGCAGATGGGCGCCTACGTGGTGCTGACGGTCTTCCTCTTCCAGAAGGGATCGAGCGAGTCGAAGCCGATCGGCCGGCGCACCCCGCAGGACGACGACCCCAGGGCCGCCGAGCTCGGCCCCGACACCCCGTGGCCCGTTCGCCGCGGGGGATTCGTGCTCGTGCTCTACGAGAACTCGCTCGCGCTCTTCTTCCTCGTGCTGTTCGGCCTCTCGTTCTGGCTCCACGCCGTCGGCGGCGCCGAGGCGTACTCGGAGGAGCAGCGTCTGCACGGCTTGCCCGGGACTTCGGCGTGGGAGTACCTCGGCACCGCGCAGTTCTGGTTCGAGTCGATGCAGAACTGGCAGAGCGAGTTCCTCGCCGTCGCGGCGATCGTGGGAGCCTCCGTGTACCTGCGCCAGCGAGGCTCGCCCGAATCGAAGCCCGTCGCGACCCCGCACCACGAGACCGGTGCCTGACGGCACGGCATCGGACTACAGTGCAGCCATGGGCAAACTGATCTACAACTCCTCGACGCGGGAACTCGACATCGACGACCGCACCCTCGCCCACCTCCGGATCGCGATCCTCAACAAGCTTCGGCGCTCGGAGAGCTTCGCGCTGACGTGGGAGCACGGCGTCGAGAACGGCAGCGGCCGCACGACGCTGTGGCTGAACGAGTCGATCCCGTTGCAGTTCGTCTTCAGCGGCAATCGCCCGCCGACGCTCAATCGCCTCTGGATCGAGCAGCTGCTGCTGACGGCCAACAGCACGAGCGGCCTCCACTACGTGCCGGAGCCCGACGAGAGCGAGGAGCTCGAGAACGACTGAGCGGTCGCCTCAGTCGACCGGTTCGATCTGCGTGAGCACGAACCGGCGTTCGTCGTGCGTGAGCAGGTCGGGTGCGTGCGCCCCCGTGATGCGTTCGATCTCGGCCGCGACCTCTTCGTGGAGCGGCGCCTCGAGGTCTTCGAGAACGCGATGCTTCGCGCGGATCGAGAGCTTCGGCCACCAGTCCTCGATCGCTGGTCGTGATACCTGCGATTCATCGGCGCCCATCGAAACCACCTCCCGGATTTCCGGAGCCGGAATGCTCCCCCACCTCCCGTTTACCAGCCGAGGCGTCGGCTGACAAGCCCCTCGCGATCAGGGCGTCGCGCTGCGTACGGTGGCCACCGGGCGCCGACGGTGCGCCCGGAACGGGAGGATCATCATGAGCACGACCGTGACCGCATCGACCGACGTCGACGTCCCCATCCGCGTCGCGTACGACCAGTGGACGCAGTTCGAGACGTTCCCCGAGTTCCTGAGCGGTGTGGGGATGAGGTGACGCAGCTCGACGCCGACCTCACCCATTGGGTGGTCTCGATCGGCGGAGTGCGTCGCGAGTTCGACGCCGACATCAGCGACCAGGTTCCCGACGACCACATCGCGTGGCGGAGCGCGGGCGAAGTGCTGCACCGCGGTCGGGTGCAGTTCGCCCCAGAGGGACCGGACCGCACCCGAATCGACCTCGAGATCGAGTGGCAGCCGGAAGGGTTCGTCGAACAGGCCGGCGCCGCGCTGCAGATCGACGACCTGCAAGTGAAGCGCGACCTGCACCGATTCAAGGAGTTCGTCGAGGATCGCGGGGCGGAGGGCGGCGGATGGCGCGGCGAGATCCACCGGGGCGGAGCGACGCCGGTGCCCCCGCGCGCAGACCGCGCCGACGGTGCCGTCGGCGCGGACCCCGATCTCAATGTGTGAAACGGGTGATTCGGGCCTCGGGCAGGCCAGGGCTCAGGCGGGGCGCGCCCCGTCGCCGGCCGGCGTAGGGGACCTTCCCTGCTCGACCTCCTGCACGTCGACGCCCACCTGCACCGGCTGCTCGACGACGGTCGGGATCGCCGAGGTGTCGAGCTGCTCGGGCACGAGTTGCACGCCCCCGGTGCTGTTCGCCGACCGCATCAGGTCCTCGATCCACTTGCGGCTGAGCTCGGGCGTCTCGGGCTCGTCGAACACGAAGCGGAGCGGAATCGACTGATGGAGCCAGAGCGTGCTCCGCCCACGCGGCTGGTCGTCGGTGTGACGCCACGAGAGGGTGAAGCTCTCGCCGCGCCGCAGCTTGGTGATGATCGCGACCTTGAGGTGCGCGAGCGCCCGGTCCTCGATACCGATCGGCGTGCCGGAGTCACCGTAGTAGAGGGTTCCCACTTCGTCAGCCTATGCCTCTCCGGCGCACACGTCGCCAGTCATGGGACGAGCGGTCCGCTCGCCGATCGAGCGGGAGACCCGGTGGGCCTCCCGCTCGATGCACGTTCGCGTGGGTCTCATACCGCGCGGTTCCCACCGATGTACCGCACCAGGAACACGATGACGGCGATGATGGCGAGTGCCAGGCCGACCCAGAGCAGGAAGTTCAGTGTCGGCACGACTCCGCCCGTGATGAGCAGCGCGACGGCGGCGATGGCGATGATGACGACGAGGATGTTCATGATTCCTCCTTCACGTCTCCGACGCTACGGGTCCCCGGCCGCCCATGCGAGGGGTTGACCTCACAGCGGAACCACGTGTAAGCGCGTGCACGAGCACGTCGGCGAGGACGGTCTCGCGCCGCTGTCAATCCCCTCCCGCCCGCCATGGGCCCGGCGTACCGTGGCTCGCGTTCGAGGGGGCGAATCACCATGATGAACGACCGACTGATCGATCCGACGACCAAGCACACCACCGACCGATTCCCGCGCCAGGAACAGGCGCCTCCCGGGCTCACCGAGGCGATGTCGCCGCTCCCCGACCACGGCGAGCAGAGCTACCGCGGCAGCGGCCGCCTCGAAGGGCTCCGCACGCTGATCACCGGCGGGGACTCGGGCATCGGTCGTGCGATCGCGATCGCATTCGCCCGTGAGGGAGCCAAGGTCGCGATCTCCTACCTGCCCGAGGAACAGCCCGACGCCGACGAGACGGCGAGCTGGATCACCGACGCCGGCAGCGACCCGTTGCTGCTGCCCGGCGACCTCCGCAGCGAGGCGCATTGCAACGAGCTCATCGAGCACACCGAGCAGGCGTTCGGCGGCCTCGACGTGCTCGTCCTGAACGCCGCCCACCAGCGCGACCGCGAGGGCATCGAAAACGTGCCGAGCGACGACTTCGAGACGGTGATGCGGGTCAACCTGTTCGCCCCGGTGTTCCTCGCCCGCGCAGCCGTGCCACTCATGGAGCCGGGGGCGAGCATCATCACGACCGCCTCGATCCAGGCCACCGAGCCCTCGCCGGCGCTCGTCGACTACGCGATGACCAAGGCGGCGCTCGTCGCGTTCACCAAGGCCCTCGCCGAAGAGCTCGGGCCCCGGGGCATCCGCGTGAACGCCGTCGCACCCGGACCGGTCTGGACGCCGCTCATCCCCGCGACGGGCTGGCCCGACAAGATCACCGACTTCGGCAAGGACACCCCGCTCGGCCGAGCCGGACAGCCGGCCGAGCTCGCCCCCGCCTACGTCTACCTCGCCTCCGACGACGCCTCGTACGTGTCGGGGGCGGTGCTGCCGGTGACCGGCGGACGGCCGTTCTGAACGGCCGGATCGACGAACGATCAGGAAGGAGCGCACCATGCCCGGACGCAGGAACGCCTCGCTCAAGGACCCGGAGCTCTACGAGGAGCTCCGC
The DNA here is from genome assembly GCF_042884595.1 of Agromyces sp. NPDC058126. Lineage (NCBI taxonomy): Bacteria > Bacillati > Actinomycetota > Actinomycetes > Micrococcales > Microbacteriaceae > Agromyces > Agromyces sp. NPDC058126. Next base: position 29,515 of record NZ_JBHVTS010000006.1, read on the forward strand.
GAGGACGGCGCCTCGAAGGAGAAGGCGGCGCGCATCTCGAACGCCGCGGCGGCGCAGGGTCGGAGCGCGATCGGCCGTAAAGGCGGCCAGCACGGCGACTACGAGGACTGGAGCGTCGACGAGCTGCGCCGGCGCGCGAAGGAGCTCGGCCTCACCGGGTACAGCGGCAAGCGCAAGGCCGAGCTGATCTCGGCGCTGCGCAACCACTGAGCCCGGCTTACGGGATCGCGCGATGCCGCGGCTGAAGCGGGTCGTGCCCTACGTCTCACCTGGCTACGCGCGGGTGAGACGAGGGCGCGGCTTCGGGTACGTCCACAGCGACGGTGGGTCGGCGGGTCGCGCCGAGCGGGCACGCATCGCCGAACTCGCCGTGCCGCCCGCCTGGCAGGAGGTCTGGATCTCGGACTCGGCGAACGCCCACCTGCTCGCGGTCGGCGTCGACGCGGCCGGACGTCGCCAGTACCTCTATCACCCCTCATGGCGGGAGCGGCAGGACGTCGAGAAGTTCCAGCGGATGGCCGAGCTCGCGCGGGCCCTGCCCGCGGCGAGACGAAGCGCACGGCACGACCTCTCACTCGACGGGATGCCTCGCGCCCGCGTGCTCGCGGCCGCGTTCACGACGCTCGACCTCGGCGCGATCCGCATCGGCTCGGAGGAGTCGCTCGCCGGATTCCGCAACCGCGGGCTGACGACCCTGCTCGTGCGCAACGCGAGCCTCGAGGACGAGGAGACGGTCCGCCTCAGGTTCCGGGCGAAGGGCGGCGTCGCGCAACAGCTGCGCATCATTGACACCGGACTGGCCGGTTACGTCGAAAGTGCGGGCGAACGGTCGCGAGCCGCACGGCTCTACGCCTGGACCGAGGGCCGAGCCCACCGCGCGGTCGCGCCGGTCGACGTGAACGACGACATCCGCGAGCGCACGGGTGGCGAGTTCACGGCGAAGGACTTCCGCACCCTGCGCGGCACCCTCGTCGCCGCGGAGCATCTGGCGCTGATCGGCCCGGCGGGCACGGTGCGGGCCCGCGCGACCGCAGTGCGCGACGCGGTCGAGGCGACCGCCATGGCCCTCGGCAACACGCCCGCGATCGCGAAGGGGAGCTACATCGATCCACGGGTCGTCGCGGCGTACGAGCGGGGCGCGGTCGTGGCATCCGGTGCCGACCGAGAGCGTCGCCTGCTCGAACTGCTCGCCTCCGACGGCGAGTGAGCAGGCGTCTCCGCCGGGGCGAGACCGCTGCTCATCCCTCGTCCTCGCGACGCACCTCGTCGGGCGACTTGTCGGGCCTGAGGCCGCGCCAGCGCGGGTGGCGGGCGACGCCCGTGCCCGTCCATTCGCTGAACTCGATCTCGCCGACGAGCTCGGGGTGCACCCAGACGGCGTCGACGGCGTCCATGGCGGGCACCTCGACGAACGGCGGATCGGGTCGCACCGTCGCGTCGAGCCGGGCGAGCAGCTGCTCGAGCTCGCGCTCCCGGAACCCCGAGCCCACGCGCCCGACGTACTCGAGCACCCGCTCCCCCTCGGTGCCGTCGCCCTCGACCGGGATGCCGACGAGGAGCGACCGGATGCGCCCGGCCCGGCCCCCGACCCCGCGCCGGTAGCCGCCGACGACGACCTCCTGCGTGCGGGTGAGCTTGAGCTTCACCCAGTCGTCGGAGCGCACGCCCGGGCGGTACACCGAGCCCGGACGCTTCGCCATGATCCCCTCGAGGCCGAGCACCCGGCTCTCCTCGAGCGCTTCCTCAGGGCTCCCCTCGGCGAGCGCCGGCACCTCGACGGGCACCCCGCGCCGCGGCCGCACGAGTGCCTCCAGGCGGGCGCGTCGCACCCGGTACGGCTCGTCGACGAGCGACTCGCCGTCGGCCTCGAGCACGTCGAAGAGCAGCAGGCGCACCGGCACGGATGCCGCGACCTCGGCGATCTCGCGCGGCTTGGTGAGTCCCATCCGCTGCTGGAGCACGCCGAAGTCGGGCCGACCTCCGGCGTCGAGCGCGACGATCTCGCCGTCGAGCAGGGCATCGCCGTCGAGCAGCTCGGGCAGGCGGTGCAGCTCTGGATACCGGGCGGTGACGTCGATCCCGTTCCGGCTCGACAACCGCACCCGACCCCCCTCGACCCTGGCGAGCGCGCGGATCCCGTCCCACTTCCACTCGAACGCCCAGTCCTCGCCGCGCAGCAAGCCGAGCGTGCCGGGCGTCGCGAGCATCGGCGCCTCACGCACGGGCGACGCCGTCGACCCCGCACCGCTCGTCGAGCCGCTCGAGCGCGGCGCCGCCCGCGCCGGCGAGCCGCCCTGCTCCTTCATCCGGTGCAGCAGCCACGAGCTCTTCTCTCCGCTGCCGTCGGTGCGGATGAGCACGAGTCGCACCCGGCCGAGCGGCCCGCCGGTCGACCCCGCGAGCGTGAAGATCACCTCGTCGTCGCGCCACTTCTCGACGTCGTAGGTGCCGGTGTCCCACACGGTCATCGAGCCGGCCCCGTACTCGCCTGACGGGATCGTGCCCTCGAAGTCCAGGTACTCGATCGGGTGGTCCTCGGTCTGCACGGCGAGGTGGTTCCTCCCCGAGCTCTCGGGCACGCCCTTCGGCACGGCCCAGCTCTTCAGCACCCCGTCGCGTTCGAGCCGCAGGTCGAAGTGGAGTCGCCGCGCGTGGTGCTCCTGGATGACGAATCGCGACTCCTCCCCCACGCGCCCGTCGCCGGGGCCGCCCGGCATCGGCTCGGGAGTGCGGCCCTCCCGCCGCATCGAGAGGTACGTCGCGAGCGGGCCGGGCCCCGAGGCATCCGCGAGCCCGGCCATCGGGTCGCCCCGCTCGGCGACCTGTGCCAGCACCTCGTGCGCCTCGAGGTGGCGCAGCCCCGGGTCCTCGAGCTCGTCCCAGGTGCGCGGCGCCGCGACCGTCGGCCGCAGCCGGCCGCGCAGCGAGTACGGGGCGATCGTGGTCTTCTTGCCGTTGTTCTGGCTCCAGTCGATGAGCACGCGGCCGCCCCGCAGCGACTTGCGCATGCTCGAGACGACGAGCTCGGGGTGATCGGCCTCGAGCGCGCGGGCGAGTTCGTGCGCGACCTCCGACACCTGCTGCGAGGTCTGCGCACCGTCGAGCTCGGCGTAGAGGTGCAGGCCCTTGCTGCCGCTCGTCACCGGCATCGCCTCGAGGCCCATGCCGGCGATGAGATCGCGGACGAGCCGGGCGACCTCGGCGCACTCGGCGAGGCCCATGCCGGGCCCGGGATCGAGGTCGAAGACCATCCGATCGGGATTCGACGCGCTGCCGTCGGGCGCGAAGCGCCACTGCGGCACGTGCAGCTCGAGCGCGGCCTGCTGGGCGAGCCACACGAGCGTCGCCCGGTCGCCCGCGATCGGGTAGGTCTTCGGCCCGTCCGAGTGCTCGATCACGCCGCGCCGGATCCAGTCGGGGGCATGGTCGGCGAGCTGCTTCTCGAAGAAGGGCGCCTCGGGGTCCTCGGCCGTGCCGACGCCGTGCACCCAGCGCTTGCGCGTGATCGGTCGCCCGGCGACGTGGGGCAGCATGACGGGGGCGATCTCGGCGTAGTACGAGATCACCTCGCCCTTGGTCATGCCCGACTCGGGATACATGACCTTGTCGAGGTTCGTCAGCCTGAGCCTCCGGCCGTCGACCTCGACGAGTTGCCGCTCCCCATCGGCCATGCCCCCATCTTGGCGTCTCGCGCCCGCGGTGTCGAAGGTCCCGGGGTTCCCACGAGGCATCCCCGGGTGTGTACTAGGGGGTATGCGAGCCGTCTGGAAGGGGGCGGTCACATTCGGCCTCGTCAATGTGCCCGTCAAGTTGTACAGCGCCACCGAGGATCACGACGTGTCCCTGCATCAGGTGCACGACGAGGACGGCGGGCGCATCAGGTACCAGCGCAAGTGCGAGGTGTGCGGCAAGGTCGTCGCCTATCAGAACATCGACAAGGCCTACGACGACGGCGAACGCACCGTCGTCATCACCGACGCCGACCTCAAGGCGCTGCCTGCCGAGCGCAGCCGCGAGATCGAGGTCGTCGAGTTCGTGCCGAGCGAGCAGATCGACCCGATCATGCTCGACCGCAGCTACTACCTCGAACCCGACTCGGCGTCGAACAAGGCGTACGTGCTGCTGCGCGAGACGCTCGAGTCGACCGACCGCACCGCGATCGTGCAGATGGCGCTGCGGCAGAAGACGCGCCTCGCGGCGCTCCGCGTGCACGGCGACGTACTCGTCGTGCAGACCTTGCTCTGGAGCGACGAGGTGCGCGCCGCCGAGTTCAAGTCCCTCGACGAGCCCGTCAAGATCTCGGCGAAGGAGCTCGACCTCTCGAAGCAGCTCGTCGAGAGCCTCGTCTCCGACTTCGATCCCGAGCAGTACGTCGACGAGTACCAGCAGGAGCTGCGCACGCTCATCGAGGCGAAGCTCGAACAGGGCGAGGCACTCGACACGGCGGCGACGTTCGGGGAGGAGCCCGAGGAGGAGCAGGGCGGCGAGGTCATCGACCTCATGGAGGCGCTGCGCCAGTCGATCGCCGCGAAGCGCGGAGGCAAGGGCGACGAGGCGGCGGCCACCGCGAAGAAGGCGGCTTCCAAGAAGGCGCCCGCGAAGAAGGCGGCGAAGTCGAAGTCGGCGTGAACCCGCGATTCCGGTCGGTGAAACGCGAAGCACGCGGCATCCGACGATGGGATGCCGCGTGCTCGCGTACTGGGGATGCCCCGATTACTCGGCCGAGCACACCTCGGTGACGGTGACCGCAGCGGCCTGGATGTCACCCGTGGCCGCGGCCTGCGCGTCGGCGTCGGCCTGGAAGTCCTCGGTCTCGGTGGTCGGCAGCGTGGCCGCGTAGGTCTCAGCGGCCTCGATCTTCTCCTGGAGGCCGTCGAGCGCCTCGGCGAGCTTGGTGTCGTCGGCAGCCTGCTCGTCGAGCTCGTCGACGCGCTCGGAGTAGCCGTCGAGCTTCTCGAGGAGGGCAGCCTGCTCGGTCGAGGTGAGGATGGCGTTCTGCGCGCCGTTCGAGATGTCGCGCACGGCGACCCGGACGACCTCGCAGTCGTCGCCGCCCTGGGCGGTGGTGCTGTCGTCGCTGCTCGCGGCGCACCCGGTGAACAGCAGGGCGGCGGCGAAGACGAGCGCGGTGGACGTGATGATTCGTTGCATGGTGCAGTTCCCCCTGAATTCAGTGACCCGAAGAGTCTAGCGACGGCCTCGGACACCCGCCGGGGGTCGCGCTGCCCGGGCCCTCCTGCTACCCCCGACGGGCGCGGACGTCCTTGATGCGGCGCCCGAGCATCTGCGCGAAGACGAACACGAGGAAGATCGAGAAGACGACGTTCGACCAGAACGGATCGATCCCCGCCGCGATCAGCGTGCCGAGCGGCGACATCACGCTCGCCGCGATGCCGACGATCGCCGCAGTGCGCAGGTCGACGTTCCGCCGGCGCCAGTTCGCGAGCGTGCCCGAGATCGATCCGGGGATCATCATCATCAGGGAGGTGCCCTTGGCGACGAGGTCGCTCGCGCCGAAGAAGAACATCAGCACGGGCACGACGATGATGCCCCCGCCGACGCCGAGCACGCCCGAGAGCACGCCGGTCACGAAGCCCGTGACCACGAGCAGCGCACCCGAGAGCCACGTCATGTCGATCTCGCTGTCGCGCTGCGGGACGACGAACCAGAGGCTCACGATGACGACGAGCAGGAACGCCAGGAAGAACCAGTGCAGGGTGCGCACCGGGAGCTTCGCGAGGAGCGCACTGCCCACCTGGGAGCCGAGGATCACGCCGGCCGCGAGCAGGAGCGCGGCGACCCAGTCGACCTGGCCCTGGATCGCATAGCTCACGGCGCCCACGACGGCGGCCGGCAGGATGGCCGCGACCGAGGTGCCTGCCGCGAGCCGTTGCGGCATCCCGAGCAGCAGCACGAGGGCCGGCACGATGACGAGGCCGCCGCCGATCCCGAAGAGCCCCGAGAGGAGTCCCCCGAGGAGGCCGACGAGGATGAGGGGAAGGAGGGCTGGGCGGTGGTTCTCGGTCATCGATTCCGGTTTCGTGGTCGTGGACACGGCGGCGCGGTCGGCGCCGCCATGGTTCTGGTGCATCATTTCAGGTCAGTCCTCCGGGCCGATGACGACGGCCGAACCGTCCGAGCGCGGATCGCTCGCGGCAGCGTAGCCGCCGCGCTCGACGCGTATGAGGTTGGAGTGGCCGAGCAACTCGTCGCGACTCGGCACGATCTTGACGTCGAACCCGGCGTCCGCGATCGCGGCACGCACCGCGTCGGGCACGTCCGCCTCGACCGTCGCCGTTCGCCGGGTGTCGCCGACGTCCTGCACCCCGACGACCCAGCGCGGCGCGCAGGTCGCGTCCTCCGGCGTGGCGCCCGCGAACGAGCGCAGGAGCAGGTGCGCATGGATCTGGGGCTGCGCCTGGCCGCCCATCGTCGCCGACACCCAGGCCACCTCCTCGTCGCGGAGCACCAGCACCGGCATGAGCGTGTGGCGGGGCCGCTTCCCCGGCGCGAACGCGTTCGGCGAGGCCTCGTCGAGCGAGAACGACGTGCCCCGATTCTGGAAGAGGATTCCCGTGGTCGGCTCGAGCACGCACGACCCGAACCCGAAGTACACCGACTGTACGAGCGAGACCGCCCACCCGTCGGCGCTGACCACGCTCAGGCCGACGGTGTCGCCGGTCGCGAGCCGCGAGGGCTCGGCGATCCCGGCCGCCGCATCGGCCCCGACGAGTTCGTCGCCGCCGCGTCCGCCGAACGCGGGATCGGCGAGCAGCGCGTCGCGGACGGCGTTGTTGCGCTCGAAGACCGCGGCGGTGCGGCCCGCCCCGACGCCGAGCGGGTCCGAGCACGCCTCGGCCTGCACGGCGTGGAGTGTGCGCAGCAGCGAGAACCCCTGAGTGTTCGGCGGGCTCGTCAGCACCCGGTACGGACCGAAGGGCGCCTCGATCGGCTCGGCGGTCTCCGCCTCATAGGCCGTGGTGTCGCCGAGCACGATGCTCGAGCCGAGAGCTCGGAGCCCCGCGACCCAGCGTTCGGCGAGCTCGCCCGAGTAGAACTCCTCTGCGCCGCCGGCCTGGAGGCGGCGGAGCGAGTCGGCGAGCTCGGGCTGCACGAGCGGGGCTCCCTCTGCCAGCGGCTCGCCGCCGGGGAGGAACACGGCGCGGCACCCCGCGTCGGCCTCGAGGTCGGCGCGCTCGTCGCGGATCGCCGCGGCCACCGAACGGGCGGTCGGCACGCCGTCTGCCGCGAAGCGGACGGCGGCCTCGAGATGCTGCCCCCAGCTACGGCTGGCGCCGAGCTCATGCAGCGTCTCCCAGCCGCGGATGCCGCCGGGGACCGTGACCGTGTCGACGCCGCGCGCGGGCAGGGCGTCGCCGTGACGCTCGCGCAGCTCGGCGAGGCTCGACGCGGCGGCCGCCGGGCCCGTCGCGTTCACGAACACGACGGTGCCGTCGGGCTTGCGGACCAGGGCGACGAGATCGCCGCCGAGGGCGACGTTGTTCGGATAGACGACGCAGAGCGCCGCGGCCGCGGCGAGGGCTGCGTCGATCGCGTTCCCGCCCGCCCGAAGCGCGTCGGCGCCGGCCTCGGTGGCCAGGTGGTGCGAAGTCGCGACTGCGCCGCGGGCGGGCGCGGAGGCCCGGGAATTCTCGTCGTTCACGGCGTTCGGTGCGGTCGTCATCGCTCTCACTGATTCCCCTCGATGGCGGATGGGACGGCCATGCCCGTGGTCGCGAACTCGCCGCGGGGGCCGACCCGTCGGGCGACGGCCTCCAGGGCGCCGGGCGTCCGCCAGTCGAGCGACGGCACGCTGTCGCGGAGGATCCGCGTGTACTCGTCGACGGGATCCGTCAGCACCCGGGCGGTCGGGCCCTGTTCGACGATCCGGCCGTTGCGCATGACCACGACGTCGTCGGTCAGGTGGCCGACCACGGCCAAGTCGTGCGAAATGAGCACGTAGCCCGTCCCGGTCTCGCGCTGAACGTCGACGAGCAGGTTCAGGATCTGCGCCTGGATCGAGATGTCGAGCGCCGCGACGGCCTCGTCGAGCACGACGATCTCGGGCTGCACCGCCAGCGCGCGTGCGATCGCCACGCGCTGGCGCTGGCCGCCCGAGAGGTCCTTCGGACTCCGTTCGCGTTGCACGGACGTCAGGCCGACGAGGTCGCACAGCTCGGCGATCCTCCCCTCCCGCTCCGCGCTCGACGCCGGACCGTGGATGCGCAGCACCTCGCGCAGGCACGAGGCGACGCTCTGCCTGGAGTCGAGCGAGCCGAACGGGTCCTGATAGACCATCTGCGTCAGCTTGGCACGGCGTCGCCGGGCACGCGCCGAGCGGACCGGCACGGTCATGTCCTCGCCGCACACGGTGACGCTCCCGGACGTGGCCTGCTCGAGCCCCATGATCATGCGCGCGGTTGTGGACTTGCCGGAGCCCGATTCGCCCACGATGCCGAGATTGCGCCCGCGCAGCATCTCGAAGCTCGCGCCCTCGACGGCGACGAGCTCGTGTCCGCCGCGGTGGAACACCTTGCGGAGATCACGGACCTCGATGAGGACGTCCGTTCCCGTGTCCGCGGTCGTCATCGTCGACCCACCTCCTCGTCGATCTCGGCCCGGAGCTCCTCGGTGATGGTCGCCAGGCGCTGCCGGCCGCTGCCGAGGCTCGGCCGGGCGCGGAGCAGCGCCATCGTGTACGGATGCCTCGACTCGAAGATGCGGTCGGCCGCGAAGCCGTCGACGATGCCGCCGCGGTACATCACGTAGACGCGGTCGCAGAGTGCGGCGGCGAGCTCGAGGTCGTGGGTGATGAACATCATGCCGATGCCGCGTTCACGGACCTGGCTGCGCAGCAGGAAGGCGACCTCGGCCTGCCTGGTCACGTCCAGGGCCGTCGTCGGTTCGTCGGCGAGGATGAGCCTCGGGTCGGTGGCGAGTGCCGCGGCGATCACCGCGCGCTGCAGCATGCCGCCCGAGAACTGGTACGGGTAGGCGCTGAGCTGCGTCTCCGGCTCGGTGATGCCGACCTCCCGGCAGAGCTTCGTGATGCGGGCGACGGCGTCTCGACGGCTCATCCGCCGGTTCACCAGGAGCGCCTCGGTGAGGAAGTCGCCGACGGTGTGCACCGGGTTCACGTGGGCCCGGGGATCCTGGTAGACGATGCCGAGCTCGCGGTCGCGGAACGCCCGGTAGGCGCTCCGCGACAGCGTCGTCAGCTCGGTGCCCTCGTAGGCGATCGAACCGCTCGCCTCGATGCCGTTGGGCAGGAGGCCGGCGATCGCCTTCAGGGTCATCGACTTGCCCGACCCCGATTCGCCGATGACGCCGACGATCTCGCCGTGGCCGATCGTGAGGTCGATGCCCGAGACGATGGGATCGCCCGCGCTCGTGCGGAGCGAGAGGTCCGCGACCGTGACGAGGCTCATATGCGGATCTCCTTCACCTTGCCGACGCGATCGGCGAGCCGGTCGCCGATGAGCGAGACGGCGCACACGGAGACCACGATCGCCGCGCACGCCACTACCGACTCCTCCCAGTAGCCCTGCATGACGCCGCTCTGCCCCTCGGAGACCATGAGGCCCCAGTCCGCCGTCGGGGGCTGCACGCCCATGCCGAGGAACGACATCGCCGCGAGGTCGACCATGGCGTAGCCGTACGACACGGTCATCTGCGCCATCGCCGTAGGCAGGACCGCGGGCAGCACGTGGAACACTGCGATGCGCCAACGGCTCTGCCCGACGCTGAGCAGCGCGTCGATGTACGGCAGGACCATCTCGCCGACCGCGACGTTCCGTACTATGCGGCCGATGTAGGGCACATAGGCGATGGCCAGCGCGATCACGACGGGCGCGAGGCCCGCACCGAACATGGCGACGGCGAGGATCGCGAGCAGCATGCCGGGGAACGCGAACCCGATGTCGAGGAGGCGGCTGAGCACCCGGTCGACCACTCCCCCGGCGACGGCCGAGACGATGCCGATGAGGGTGCCGAGCACGCCCGCGACGAGCACGATCACGGCCGGCGCCACGAGGCTCACCCGCGCGCCGTAGAGGAGGCGGCTGAAGATGTCGCGTCCGGAGCTGTCGGTGCCGAGGATCGCTCCAGGCTCCATCGGCCGATAAGTGCGGCTGAAGTCCGACGCGGTCGGGTCGATCGGCGTGAGGAGCGGCGCGAACACGGCTGCGAGGACGAACACGGCCAGGACGATCACCGCGACGATCAACGGGATGTCGCGCCGCGGGCGCACGACCGGCGCCGCCTCCTGCTTCGAGCGGAGGAGCGTGGCGGTCATCGGCGCACCACCCTCGCCCGGACGCGAGGATCGACCGCGACCTGGAGGATGTCGACGAGGAGCGCGACGACGACCACGATGGTGATGAGGAGCAGGGTGATCGCCTGGACCACGGCGAAGTCCTTCCTGAGGACGGCGTCGGTCAGGAGGAGTCCGATGCCGTCGAGGGCGAAGGCCTTCTCGATGACGATGGATCCCACGACGAGGCTGGTGAGGGTGACGCCGACCACGGTGGCGATCGGGGTGAGCGCGTTCCGGACGACATGCTGGGCGATGGTGCGACCGCGCGGCAACCCACGACCGATCGCCGTCTGCACGTGGTCTCGCTGCGCCTCCTCCCGGAGGGCGGCGCGGGTGACCCGGACGACGTAGGAGCCCGAGGCGATGGTGAGGGCGATCACCGGCAGGGTCAGATGGTAGACCCTGCTGCCCAGGTCGTCGCCGCCGGAGCCGAAGGTCGGGAACCATCCGAGCCCGACGGCGAAGAGCGAGATCAGCACGAGCGCCGCGACGAACGAGGGCACTGCGACGCCGACCGAGGTCGCGCCGAGGAGCACGTCGCCGAGGCGGCGCCCGCCGAGCGCCGAGACGACGCCGAGGCCGACGCCCACGATGATGATGACCACGAGGCTCATCGCGAGCAGGAGGGCTGTGGTGCCGAGCCGGGGCTCGAGCAGGTTCCACACGTCGTCGCGGTAGGTGATCGACTGGCCGAGGTCGCCGGTGACGACGTCGCCGAGCCAGGCGAACCAGCGGATGAGGAATGGGTCGTCGAGGTGGTACTGCTCGCGGAGCGCCTCGACGGTCTCGGGGCTCACCGTTCTGTTGCCGATGAGGATCGCGATCGGATCGCCGGGCGCGAGGAAGAGCGCGCCGAAGATCAGCAGCGACGACAGGAGGAGTGTCGCGCCGCCCTCGGCGACCCGGATCAGGATGAATCGAAGCATTGTCGTGCTCCAGGTGGGGCGGGCTCGCGCCCGCCCCGTCCCGGATCGTCCTTCCTAGGGGGTGCCGATCTTCGCGGCCCACGGGTAGTAGAGCGCGGCACGTGATGCGGTGGCACCCGTGATGCGGTCGTTCATGTACACGCGGTGCTCGGGGTTCACGACGGTGATGAGCGGGAGGTCGTCGACCATGCGGGTCTGGCCCTCGATGAGCACGGCCGCGCGAGCCTCGTCGTCGGTCGTGGCGAAGCCCTGTCGGACGCTGTCGGTGAGGACCGCGTCGTCGTAGGCGCCGTAGTTGTAAGCGCTGAGCGGGGTGAACTCGCTCATCGAGACGATCGGGTCGGAGACGCCGGCACCGTACTCCTGCACGAGGAAGGCGTCGTACCCGGCGCGCGCGGCCGCATCGAAGTAGAGCTCGGTGAACGAGGTCTGCGGCAGCGTCGTGATGTCGATCTCGAGCCCTGCCTGCTTGGCCGCCGAGGTGAGGATCTCGGCCGTCTTGGCCTCGGCCTCGCTGTCGGCCGGGATCGCGATGGAGATGCCGGTGCCGGCGAGGCCGTTCTCGTCGATGAGCTGCTTCGCCGCTGCGACGTCGAACACCGGCGCGGGGATCTCGTCGTAGGCGGCCTGCCAGGTGTCCGCCGCGTAGCCCCAGGCGCCGGGCTGGATCGGCGTGAGCGACGGCGTGGCCGTACCCCGGAACACGGTCTTCGCGATCGCCTCCCGGTCGAGCAGCAGGCTGAGCGCCTGTCGCACGGCGAGATCCTTCATCGGCCCCTCCTTCTCGGTCGGCCGGATGGCCATCCAGTCGGTCGAGGTGCCGAGCGAGAGCGTGCCGTTCTCGGAAGACGCGAGCGTCTCGGTCGCCGAAAGGGGCGTCGCATAGGCGCCGTCGATGTCACCCGAGACGAGGCTGTTCGTGATGGTGTTCTCATCGGCGACGAAGGTCAGGGTGAGCTCCTGCACGAGCGGCACGAGCTCGGCATCCCAGTACTGCGCGTTCTTCGTCATGGTGATGCTGGAGCCCGAGCGCCACTCGCCGAAGGCGAAGGGCCCGGTACACATGACCCCTCCCTGGGCCGTGCCGTACGCGGCGCCCTGCGACTCGACGAACGCCTTGCTTCCGATGATGCCGGCGGCGGTACCGAGCATGCGCTCGAAGAGCGAGTCGGGCTGCGAGAAGCGGACGGTCACCTCCGCATCGCCCGTCGCGGCGATGGATTCGACGCTGTCGTAGAAGGGAACGCCCCAGTACGAGCCGGCGTCGGCGTCCCGGTGGCGCTCGAGGCTGAAGACGACGTCGGCGGCCGTGAGCGGCGTGCCGTCCCAGAAGGTGACGCCCTCGCGGAGCGTGAACACCGTCGTCAGCTCGTCGGGGTGGTCGATACGCTCGGCGAGCGCAGGACTGAGGCTCAGATCCTCGTTCTGCCGCACGAGCCCCTCGCACATGTTGGCAAGCGTCAGGTTGCTCGAGTCGTCGTAAGCGTAGATCCAGTCGAGCGATGCGGGCTCGCCCGTCTGGATGTTCCAGGTGACGGCGTCGACCTCCCCGGTGCCCGGCGGAGTCGAGGCGAGGCCGCGCGGGATGTCGGCTGCGGCAGCATTGCCGTCGGGCCGCGGGGCTCCGGTGCAGCCGACGAGGAACAGGGTGGGGACGACCAGGCCGGCGACCGCCAGCTTGGCTGCGCGCGAGCGTTTCATGGGGGTGGTTCCTCTCATCGCTGGAGTGGGGGTGGTGCGGATGCGTGCGGGGTGTGCGCGCGTGCGGACGTCGGTCGGACGTCGTCCGCCGGGAGGAGCGCGTCAGTCCGCCCAGAAGTCGCGGACCGCGACGAGGTCCTCAGCGCCGTCCTCGGTGATCACGAGATTGCGCTCGAAGGTGGCGCCCGTATCGCCGACGAAGCAGAACTGCTCGACTGAGACGACCATCCCGGGCTCGAGCACGAGCGTTGAGTCGTCTCGGATCCACGGCGCCTCGAAGCCGAGTCCGAGGCCGTGCCCCCGTGCGGTGAACTCGGCTCGCTCGGGGTCGACCCCGGCGGCGCGGAGGAGGTCGGATCCGGCACGGGCCGCATCGCCGAGCACGACCCCGGGCCGGAACGCGTCGACGACCGCATCGACGGTGGCCCGGGCGAGTTCGTACGAGGCTGCCTGATCGGGGGTCGGATGCCCGCCGACGACCACGCTGCGGGCGAGGTCGAAGAAGTATCCGGCGTAGCTGCCGCTGAGGTCGACGGTGAACAGGTCGCCGTCTGCGAAGACGCGGCTGCTGTGGATGGGCAGGCGATTGTCCTCGCTGCCGCCGGCCGACTGGAACGTGTAGACGAACGCGTTGGCGAGCACCGCCTCACGACGGGTGACGACCCCGGCCATCGCTGCCACGACATCGGCCTCGCGGGCGCCGGGGCGGATCGCCGCGAAGCCGGCCTCGAGGGCCTCGTCCGCGATCGAGGCCGCCTCGCGGAGGAGCGAGATCTCGGCCGCGGACTTGCACAGGCGTAGGCCTTCGACGATGTCGTTGTCGTCCGCGACGGCGAGTTCGGCGAACGCGGGCTCGACTGCGAGGGATCGGGCCTGCTTGCCCGACATGGCGTCGGTGGCGACGAGCAGCAGCGAGCGGACCCGGGGTCGCTGGGCGAGCGCCCCGACGACGTCTCCGACGAGGGTGCGCGACCCCGAACCGTGCCGACCGATCCACGTGGTGACTCCCGACGCGGAATCGTCGACGCCGACCTCGTCAGCGAAGAGCACGACTTCGTCGGCGGTGACGAGCACGGCGGCGAGGCCGCGGTCGCTCCAGACGCCGTCGAGATCGCGGATCGTCGGGAACACCGGGTAGTAGCCCGTGAGGTACCGCAGGTCGGCGTATCGGTCGACCGAGCCGCCGCCGCGCGCCCAGACGAGCGCGGCGTCGTGGCCGCGCTCGTGCAGCAGAGTGCGCAAGGCGGAAATCCGTGCGGCGTACTCGTCTGAGCCGATGAGGTCTCGGGGCATGCGGTCCATCTCGCTTCCTTGCGTGTGTGCCGTGACTCGATTGGTTAGTCCAACAGTCGATTAGTTGAGTAATCTAGATGATGATCGGTGACGCGTCAACGTCATCCGGCTACGCTCGCAAACGAAGAAGCCGCCGAATGGCGGCGAGGGAGGAACGCCAATGGTCGACTGGAGCCAAGTCCGCCCTGCCGGGTCGATCTCCCTGCCAGACCGGATCTCCATCGACATCGAGCGACTCATGCTCGACGGGCAGCTGAACGAGGGCGATCGACTCCCGTCCGAGCGCGAGCTCGCCGAGATCTTCTCGACCTCGCGCGTCTCGCTCCGCCAGGCCCTCCGCGAGCTCGAGATCCGCGGGCTCATCGACCGCAAGCCCGGCCGAGGCACCACGATCCTCTCCCGCGGGCATACCGCGACGTCGGAGTCGGTGCAGCTCGCGAATCGCCTCACGAAGCTCGAGCCTGAGATCGCGCAGATCATGGAGTTCCGCTTCGTCGTCGAACCACCGACGGCCGCGCTCGCGGCGGCCAGGGCGACCCCTCGCGACATCGTGCAGCTCGAGGAGCTCCTCGTGGAGATGACCGCCGACATCTCGACCGAGCGCTACGGCGAACTCGACAAGGCGTTCCACCAGGCGATCTCGCGTTCGAGCTACAACCCGCTGCTCGCCGCCATGAGCGAGCGACTCGCCCACGACATCGCTCCGGTCCGCGATGCGCGCATGCAGTCCGAGCGCCGACGGGCCAACTCGATGCGCGAGCACCAGGAGATCCTCGACGCGATCCGGGCGCACGACGCCGAGCGCGCCGAAGCCGCCGCACGCTTCCACATCGAGTCGATCTCAGCCGAGATCTCGCAGCGCCTCATGGCACCTCCGGCCGAACGCGGCGCATCCGGCCCCGGCGACTCGGACTCCTGAGCTGCGGCATCCCGACGACCTCGGCGCGCTCTCGCGGGTCGCCCCGAGCGGCGGACTGAGAGGCCCCCCGGATATGGGATGCTTCAGGTTGCCGAGCACCAGGGGGCACATGACCGACGCCGAGACGACCGCAGCGAGACCGACCGGCCGCGACATCGTGCCCCGCCGCTTCTGGGTGGGGCTCGTCGCCGTCGCGGCGTACGTGCTCATCGCCGGCGTGGGCGCGAACCTGCTGCTGGAGCTCGTCGCACCGAGCGACGAGCTCGTCGACTTCGCGCTCGGCCATTTCATCTCGGTCCCGATCCTCATCGTCGCCGGGCTCGCCTTCGTACGCCGCTCGGGATGGTCGCGCGACGTCTGGCGCGCCCCGGCCTCATGGGAGACCCGGCCTCGGCGCTGGTGGCTCCTCGCCATCCCGGCGCTCATGCTCATCCAGTCGCTCGTCCAGCTCGGCACCGCGCCCTGGGGCGACCAGCAGCTCGGCGCGATCGTCGTCGTCGCGGTGGGCCTCGCGCTCGTCGGCATCGGCGAAGAGCTCTACTTCCGCGGCATCCTGCGCGTCAGCGTCCGGGCCCACCACGGAGAGTTCCTCACGCTGCTCGTGACGGCCTCGCTCTTCGGCCTCGCCCACTCCTTCGGCTCGCTCATGCAGGGCTTCCCGCTCGGGACCATCGCCTTCCAGGTGAGCGTCACCGCGTTCACGGGCGTCTCCCTCTACGCCGCGTTCCGTGCCACGGGCCGGCTCTGGGTGCCGATGGCCCTGCACGCACTCGACGACTTCTCGATCTACCTGCACTCGGGCGAGCCGAGCAGCGTGCAGGCGCCCGGCACCCCGGTGACCGTCACGGTGCAGCTGCTCCTCGGCGTCCTCGCCGTCGTCCTCGTCGTCAGCACGATCCGCGAAGACGCGCACGCACGGAAGGCGGCCAGCGCGGGCGCGTGACCCGGAAACGGCGAAAGCCCCGCGAATGGCGGGGCTTTCATCAGTGCGGAGACGAGGGGATTTGAACCCCTGGTCCCCTTACGGGGACTCCACCTTAGCAGGGTGGTGCACTCGGCCGGACTATGCGACGTCTCCTTGCGTGTGCGCATGCGCTCACGCGACTGTCATCATAACCCGAGGACACCCCGAATGACGATTCGGGCCGGTTCGCGCAGTCGGCGAGCGGCACTCGGTCGGTCGCCGGACGCCCGCCGCACGGCCCGATCGGGCCGCCCGGCTACTGGTCTTCGAGGGTGCGACCCGCCGAGCAGCGCGTCTCCGCGGCCGTCTGGCCGGTGACGTCGGTCGGCAGCGCCTCGGTCGTGGGCGCCGGGGTCGCCGGGGTCTCGGCGGCCGGCTCCTCGGCGGCCGGCTCTTCAGCAGCCGCCTCGCCTTCGGCCGGTACGGCCGTGGGGTCGCCGGCCGACGCGAACGAGGCCTCGTCGGCGGTCGGATCGAAGACGACCGGGGTATCGCTCTGCAGCGCGAGGTTCACGATCTCGGCCGAGTCGCTCGGGATGACCCCGCCGTCGGTGGTGCCCGTCGGGTACTGGATGAACGCGATCTTCGAGAGGTCGATGTCCTTCATCGCCTTGGCGATCGAGACCATCGTCGTGGGGTTCGCGAGCGAGTCGGAGAGTTCCATGTTCGCGAGCGCGGCCTTGGCGATCGAGTAGAGCGCGACCGGGTCGCTGAGCGTGCCACCCGACTGCAGCTTGCGGGCGAGCGCCGACATGAACACCTGCTGGTTCGAGATGCGCCCGAGGTCGGAGCCGTCGCCGACGCCGTGGCGCGTGCGCAGGAACTGCAGCGCCTCGAGCCCCTTGAGCTCGCGCATGCCGGCTGGGAGGTAGAGGTCGGTGTGCTCGTCCTCGATGGGTTCTGCGATGCAGACCTCCACGCCGCCGACGGCCTCGCTCATGGCGGCGACGCCCAGGAACTGCACCGTGCCTGCGAAGGGGATCGTGACGCCGGTGAGCTGCTCGACCGTCTTGACGACGCAGCCGAGCCCGCCGTAGTCGAGCACCGAGTTGATCTTGACGCCGTACTGCTCGTAGAGCGGCTCGCCGGCGGGGTCTTCGGGGTCGGTGCACGCGGGCACGTCGACGAACATGTCGCGGGGGAAGCTGATGACCTCGACGTGCGAGTGGTCCTCCGAGATGTGCATCAGCATCGTGACGTCGTTGAGCACGGCGGTCTCTTCGTCGGGGTCGCCGAAGCCGTCGCCCTGGCCCTCGCGGCTGTCGCTGCCGACGAGCAGCAGGTTCACGCCGCCGGGCATGGCGCCGACGTCGGGCACGCCCTCGAGCACGTCCTCGTTGCCGAGCGAGACGGTCGGCTTCACGGTGCTCGCGAGGTCCCATGCCGCGTACGCTGCGACGGCGCCCCCGGAGACGAGGGCGACCGAGAGGCCGATGCCGACGACCTTCCCGAGCGTGCGGCCGATCGAACGGCGACGGAGCTTGCCGTGGTGCGCCACCGCGGGGTTCTTCGCGGCACGCCGCGAGCTGGGTCGCAACGCTTCGTTCACCGGGATCCTCTCGTGTGTGGTGGTCGCGCGGAGGGCGTGGGATTCGAACCCACGAGACATTTCTGCCCACTGGTTTTCAAGACCAGCTCCATCGGCCGCTCGGACAGCCCTCCTCGCCCGCGCGACGCCCCATCGAGGGGTTCATCGTGCAGGCAGGCCCCGATTCTAGCCGAATCGCGTTCCGTTCAGCCTCGCAGGCACTCCTGAGAGAGCGCTGAAGCGCGAGCGGATGCCTCCCTCAGCCGTCGTTCGAGGTGGCGCATCGCACCTCGTCGCCGGTGAGTCCGGTGACGTCGGGCGGCAGCTGCTCGGCGGGCGGCGCCGACGCGGTGGCATCCGGTGCGGGCGCCTCCGGCGTCTCCTCGGCAGGAGTTCCCGCAGGGGCCTCCGTCGCCGGGTCGGCGGGGGCCGTGCCGAACTCGGCGTTCTCGTTCGCCGTCGGATCGAGGACGACCGGTCGATCCTCCTGGAGGGCCAGGTTCACGGCCTCGCCCGAGTCGGCCGGGATCACGTGCTGGCCGTCGCCGTACTCGGCCGTCGGGTACTGGATGAACGCGATCTTCGACAGGTCGACGTCCTGCAGGGTGCGTGCGATCGACATGAGCACCGTGGGGTTCTGCAGGTAGTTCGACAGCTCCATGTTCGAGAGCACCGCCTTGGCGATCGAGTAGAGCTTCACCGGGTCGGTGAGCGTGCCGCTCGACTGCAGCGTGCGGGCGAGCGAGGCCATGAACGCCTGCTGGCTCGCGATGCGGGCGAGGTCGCTGCCGTCGCCGACCGAGTGGCGCGTGCGCAGGAACGCGAGCGCGTCGTAGCCGGCGATCGTGCTCCTGCCCGCCGGGAGGTGGAGCCCCGAGTCGATGTCGTCGATGGGATCGACGAGGCAGACCTCGACACCGCCGACCGCGGACGAGAGCGCGGCGACGCCCTTGAACTCGACGACCCCTCCCACGGGGATCTTCGTTCCGGTGAGCTGCTCGATCGTCATCACGACGCAGTTCAGCCCGCCGTGCTCCAGCACGCTGTTGAGCGGCACCTCCGACATCGCCGAGAGCGGGCCCGTCGCGGGGTCTTCCGGGTCGGGGCACTCGGGCACCGCGACCATCATGTCGCGCGGGAAGCTCACGACCTCGACGTGCGAGTGGTCCTGCGAGATGTGCAGCAGCATGTTGACGTCGTTGAGGATGCCCGAATCCTCTTCGGGGTCGCCGAACGAGCCGTCGGCCGGCCGCTTGTCGCTGCCGACGAGGAGGAAGCTGAGCCCGCCGTCCATCGCGCCGATGTCGGGCACGCCCTCGAGCATCTCCTCGTTCGCGAGCGTGACGCCGCTGCCGACGGATCCGACGAGGTCGGCGGCCGCGTAGGCGCCCACAGCGCCCGCGCTCACCAGCAGCACGGCGGCGGCGGATGCCACGAACTTCACCGCGGTGCGCGGCCCCGTGTGCCGGGGCAGGCGACCGTGACGGGTCGGAACGGGCGCCCCGCCCGCCGACTCGAGGGCGGTCGTCTCCGCAGTCTCGGGGGCCGCCGGCTCCGAATCGCTCGTCTCAGGCGCCTCCGGCGCCGCATCCTGCCCCATGTCGCCCTTCCCCTCGGCACGATCGATTCTATTCGTGCCCGGGTGCACGAATCAGGGAAGCGAGTCGAGCGCCGCGGCGAGTCCGGCCTCGGCGACCGGGCCGGTCACCTCGCCGGCGGCGGCCCGTACCTCCTCGGGAGCCTGCCCCATCGCGACGGCGCGCCCTGCGGCCCCGGCCCAGGCGAACATCTCGAGGTCGTTGCGACCGTCGCCGGCCGCGAACACGCGGTCGGCGTCGACGCCGAGCCATCCGCGGACCCGCTCGAGCGCCGTCGCCTTGTTGACGCCGTCGGGAGCGATGTCGAGCCACGCCGTCCAGCCGATCGCGTAGCTCACGTGGTGGAGGCCCATCTGGTCGACGATCTCGAAGAACTCGTCGAGCCCGTGTTCGAGGCTCGTCACGACGACGCGCGTGGCGCGCTGGTCGAGCAGCTCGTCGAAGACGACCTCGCGGGCGTTCTCGAGGTTCCACTCGGTCATGCCCTCGGTGTACAGGCGGTAGCCGTCGGGGAGTTCGACCATGAACTTGCCCGACGGGAGGAAGGCACGGATGCGCTCGAGCACCGCCGTCGGGTCGAAGGTCTCGACGTGCTCCCGCACGTACCCGTCGGGTGCCGTGTCGTCGCGGCGCATCGTGATGGCGCCGTTCGCGCACACCACGTACTCGGGCGCGAGTCCGAGCGCCTCGATCACCGGTCGCGTCGTCGACCACGAGCGACCGGTCGCGAGCGTGACGAGGTGGCCCCGCTCGACCGCGGCGGCGACCGACTCGGCGACGGCGTCGTCGATCGTGCCGTCCTCGTGCATGATCGTGCCGTCGACGTCGAGGGCGACGAACCACGCCTCGGTCGCGACCTCGGCCTCGCGCGCTCGCTCGATGCTCATCGTGCGACGGGCTCGAGTCGGTCGAGTCCGCCGAGGTAGCCGCGCAGCGCCTCGGGCACCACGACCGAGCCGTCGGCCTGCTGGTGCGTCTCGAGGATCGCCACGAGCCAGCGCGTCGTCGCGAGCGTGCCGTTGAGGGTGGCGACCGGCGCGGTCTTGCCGCTCTCGGTGCGGTGGCGGATGTCGAGCCGGCGGGCCTGGAACGTCGTGCAGTTCGAGGTCGAGGTGAGCTCGCGGTACGCGCCCTGGGTCGGCACCCACGCCTCGACGTCGTACTTGCGGGCCGCGCTCGACCCGAGGTCGCCGGCCGCGGTGTCGATCACGCGGTAGGTGAGGCCCAGGTCCTGCAGCATGCCCTCCTGCCAGGCGAGCAGGCGCTCGTGCTCGGCTTCGGCGTCGGCCGGGTCGATGTAGGTGAACATCTCGAGCTTGTTGAACTGGTGCACCCGGATGATGCCGCGGGTGTCCTTGCCGTGGCTGCCGGCCTCGCTGCGGTAGCACGTCGACCAGCCGGCGTAGCGGATGGGCCCGTTCGAGACGTCGATGATCTCATCGGCGTGGTACCCGGCGAGCGCGACCTCGCTCGTGCCGGTGAGGTAGAGCTCCTGCTCGGGCAGGTAGTAGACCTCGTCGGCGTGCGCGCCGAGGAACCCGGTGCCGTTCATGATCTCGGGGCGCACGAGCGTGGGCGTGATGAGCGGGGTGAAGCCGGCCGCGATCGCTCGGTCGAGGCCCATGTTCATGATCGCCAGCTCGAGGCGGGCGCCGACGCCCTTGAGGTAGTGGAACCGCGCGCCCGACACCTTCGCGCCGCGCTGCATGTCGATCGCGTCGAGGAGCTCGCCGATCTCGAGGTGGTCGCGCGGCTCGAACGCGAACGCGGGGATCTCGCCGACCTCGCGGAGCACGATGTAGTCGTCTTCGCCGCCGGCGGGAACGCCCTCGAGGACGACGTTGCCGAGCTTCTGCACGGCGAGCGTGAACTCGGCCTCGGCGTCGCTCACGGCCTGGTTCGCGGCCTTCACGCGGGCCGCGAGCTCCTGCGCCTGCGCGACGAGGGCGGCCTTCGCCTCCTTCGGCGCCTGCGCGACCTGCTTGCCGAAGGCGTTCTGCTCGGCGCGCAGCGCCTCGAAGACGGTGATCGCGGTGCGGCGGGCGGCGTCGGCGGCCACCGCGTCGTCGACGAGGTCCGAGGACTCGCCGCGGAGCTCCTGCGAACGCTTGATCAGGTCGGGGTTCTCGCGAAGCAGTACGGGATCGATCACCCGAGCAAGTCTAGCCCGGGGCATCCGACACCCTTCATGGGCGCGATGCACCCGTTCGCCGTGTTCTCGGGCGGATGCAATACGGTGGCAGCGTGTCGGACGATCTGAACGAGCGGCAGGGGGATGCCCCGCAGCCGCGGCTGCGCGCGGCCGTGATCTTCAACCCCAGCAAGCAGGGCACCGATGCCCTGCGCGCCGCGGTCGGCCGCGCCGAGGAGCGGCAGTCGTTCGCGCCGAGCCTCTGGATCGAGACCGCCGTCGACGACCCAGGCAAGGGCATGGCGCGCGAAGCGGCCGAGGCCGGCGTCGACCTCGTGATCGCCGCGGGCGGCGACGGCACCGTGCGGTCGGTCGCCGCTGCGCTCCGCGGCACCGGGATCCCCCTCGGCATCGTGCCGATCGGCACCGGCAACCTCTTCGCCCGTAACCTCGACATCCCCGTGAACGACATCGACGACGCGGTCGTGCTGGCCTTCGCCGGCGTCGACCGCGCGGTCGACGTCATCGTCGCCGACGTCACGCGCCCCGGGGGCGACGACGAATCCCACGTCTCGCTCGTGATGGCGGGCATCGGCATCGACGCCGAGATGATCCAGAACACGAACCCCGAACTCAAGAAGCGGGTCGGCTGGCTCGCCTACGTCGACGCGGGAATCCGGGCGCTGCCCGCCTCGAAGCCGTATCGGGCGATGTACCGCCTCGAGTCGCGGCGCCACCACCGGGCGCGCGTCGCGAGCATCCTCGTCGCGAACCTCGGCTACCTGCCGGGCAACATCGAGCTCATCCCCGACGCCGAGATCGACGACGGCCACCTCGACGTGGTCGTGCTGCAGCCGCGCAACCTGCTCGGCTGGCTGCTCATCTGGCGCACGGTCTTCTGGGAGAACCGGGTGCTGCGCAAGTCGGCCCTCGGCCGGCAGTTCATCGACCTCACGAGCGGCAACCGCAAACAGCAGATCGTCTACCGACGCGGCCGCTCGGTCGAGCTCGAGATCGAGGGCGACCCGCAGGAGTTCGAGATCGACGGCGACGAGTTCGGCAGCGTGGTGTCGGCGCGGTTCCGCGTCGACCCGGCCGCGCTCGTGGTGCGCGTCCCGCGCTGAGGCGAGCCGGGCACGACCGTCGGCTCAGCCGAGCATCGTGCCCTCGGCCGCCTCCGACGGCTTCGGGTCTGGCAGCCGCCGCATGCGCAGGGCGTTCAGGAGACCGAGCAGGCCCGCGAGGATCGGCACGAACAGGGCGACCTGCAGGGCGATGTCGCGCGAGTCGGTGTTGATGCGCAGGATCTCCTCCTGCACGTCTGCCGGCTCATCGGCGAGGAGTTCCGCGAGCCCCTCGTCGGTCATGATCTCGGCGTCCTCCTCGAGCACGGTCGAGACCTGCTGCGCCTCCTCGGCGCTCAGCACACTCGACGATTCGGCGCTCGCCGTGAAGGTGAACGCGAGCGTCGCGAGCATGATCGCCCCCGCGAAGGCCAGGCCGAACGAGAGTCCGAACGAGCCGGCCGCGGAGTTCACGCCGGCCGCCTCGCTCACCCGCTCGTCGGAGATCGGCGAGAGCGTGTAGTTGTTCAGCTGCGAGACGAGGAACCCGAGGCCGCAGCCCGCGACGATGAGCGGCACGGTCAGGTACCAGCCCGAGTCGGCGATCGGCACGATCGGGACGAGGACGCCGACGCCGACGACGACGAGGGCGAAGCCCCACAGGATGATGGTCGCCGGGCGCCGCTTGAGCCCCCGCCCGGCGAGCAGTGCGACGACGAACATGCTGAGCGACAGCGGCGCGATCGAGAGGCCGGCCTGGAGGGCGTTGTATCCGAACACCATCTGGAGGTAGATCGGGAGCACGATCATCGTGCCGCCGAGCGCGATCTGCTGCAGCAGCTGACCGCTCGCCCCGGTGCGGAACATCTTCGACTCGAAGAGCGCGGGGTCGAGCAGCGTCGGCTTGCCGCGCCGCTTGCGGTTGCGCAGCCAGAAGACGAGGAGCCCGAGCCCGACCGCGCCGATGCCGATGATGAGGCCGACGTAGCCGCCGCCCTCCTGCCAGACGAGGATGCCGGTGACCACGCCGCCCATGCCGACGATCGAGAGCAGGGCCCCGACGTAGTCGACCGATCGGTCGCCGTGGTACGGCACGTCCTTCACGAGGCCGATGCCGGCGAGCACGACCGCGATGATGACCGCCTCGAGCGCGAAGCCGACGCGCCAGGAGAGGAAGGTCGTGATGAAGCCGCCGAGGAGGGGCCCGACGGCGGCCGCGATCGCGGCCGACGCCCCCACGAGCGCATACACCCGCTTCTGGTGCGCGCCCTCGAAGTTGCCGTGGATGAGCGACTGCATCGCCGGCAGCAGCAGCGAGGCGCCGATGCCGCCGATGAACGCCCAGAAGACGATGATCGCCGTGAGGTCCTGGGCGAACACCATCGCGATCGCACCGACGGCGTAGCCGAGCAGACCGAGGATGTACGCGAGCTTTCGGCCGATCAGGTCGCCGGTCTTGCCGCCGAGCAGGATGAAGGCCGCCGACACGAGCGCCTCGAGCGCGATCGCCCCCTGCACGCCGCTCACCGTCGTGCCGAGATCGTGCACGACGGCGGAGATCGACACGTTCATGAGCGAGGTGTCGACGACGAGGACGAACATCGCCATCGCCAGGAGGATGGCGAGCTTGCCGTTGAACTTCACTTCACCGCCGCTGGGAGAGTCCATGGCTCAGCCAAGCACACTGCCGCCCCCTGCGGAAGTGTCCAGTTCGGGGCGCGTCCCGCCGCGGTCGACGGCGCGACGACGGGCGGAGCCGGCCGATGCCGGCCGGCCCCGCCCGAGCCTCATCCCGCGATCACTCGCAGCTCACCGCGGCGTCCGCCCAGTCCGCGCGGTCCCACCACTCGGCCTGACCGGCCGGCGAGCCGGCGGCGTTCGGGTCGACGACGAGCTCGAGCGTCTGCACGCCGGTGAGGTCGACGGCGACCTCCGCAGCGAGGCCCTTCGTCATCGCCCCGCTGTCGTAGAGGAGTTCGTCGTCGCCGAGGACCCTGAAGACGACGTTCGGCGACGCCCCCGCCTTGTTCATGACGTCGTCGATGCCGACCACGGCCTCGAAGGCCGAGCATCGCCCGCCGAGGTTGAAGCCGATGGTCGTGGGCGAGTTCACCCCGAGGCCCTTCGCGTACTGGACGCCGGCGAGCCGGATCGGCTTGCCGTCGCCGTAGGCCGCCTCGCCGATCTCGGTGTCGCGCTCGATCGGCCCGTAGGCCGCATTGAGCGACACGGTCGCGAACGGCAGGTCGGAGAGGAAGTGCTCCCCCGCCGCCGGCGGCTCGGGCACCTCGGGCACGGTCGCGTCCCACGCCTCGACCGCGAGCCCCGCCAGTTCGACGACGTCGCCCTCGGGCTCGGTCAGGAAGCCCGAGGTGTCGGTCGAGGCCGTGAACTCCGCCCCGACGGCGTACCAGTCGATCGCCGCGGGCGCCTTGCCGGTGTCGAACGAGGTCTGGATGCTCGCGAAGTAGCGCTCCCAGCGGTCCGCGTAGTACGTGCCGACGAGCCCCTGCCATTCGCGGTTCGCATAGTCGTTGAGGCCGGCGTTCACGGCGCTGCGATCACCCCACGTCGTGACGATGGATCTGGCGTCGAACTCGAGCCGATCGGCCTCGGCGGGGTCGGCGGCCGCGGCGCGGGCGTCGGCGATCCAGCGGCCGAAGAGCATCTGCGGCTGCGTCGCGACGAGGTCGTCGAGCAGCTCGATGTTGCCGAGCCACTCCTCGCTGAGCTGCGTGAAGGCCGCCCGATCGCGCATGCCGTACGCCTGCTGCAGCTGCGGCAGCAGCACGCGTGAGGTGTTCGAGGTCACCTGGCGCGCGACATCCATGAGGTCGTAGCGGTAGCTCGGCACCTCGGCCGCGGCGGGCGCCGCGGCGAGCAGGTGGTCGAGCGCCTCGGCGAAGCGGTCGGGGTCGTACGAGAAGGCGCCGGGCGACCAGCTCGCGGCGCGTCCGGCCGAGAGCGAGGGTCGTGCGCCGTAGAGCCCGTCGTGCGCCTCGCTGTAGCTGTCGTTGCTCGGCAGCGTGTAGGCCGTCTCGGCGAGGGCGCGCCACGCGGCCTTCAGCTCGGGGTCGTCGACGCCGTAGCGGCGCTCGGTCCACTCGTCGAACCAGGCGCTCACATCGACGGGGCCGTCGCGCCAGGCGAGGCCGGCGAAGAAGTCGATCGCGGCGGGGTTGTTGAGCCCGCCCTCGGGCATCGCGGCGATGCCGTCGACCGCACTGCCCTCGGCGTCGAGCCAGTCGTAGTAGCGCTCGTTCCACGTCGAGAGCTCGGCGCCCATGGTCGTGTGCCCGCCGAAGTTCCAGATGGTGCCGAAGGCGTACGGGATGCCGCTCCACTGCTGCTCGAGTCCGCCGCGACCGTCGTAGCGGTCGGAGAGGCCGTCGACGATGAAGGTGGTTTCGGGGTTCGCGGCCGCGGCGACGTCGGCGGGCGGGTTGTTCTGCCAGCCGAGCAGCACCCACGTGGCATCCGGATGCGCCGTCTGCAACGCCGTCTCGATCGCCCGCGTGGCGGCGGGCACGTCGACCGTGCCGCGACGACCGCCCTCGTGCAGGACGTCCATCTTGTACGCGGCCGAGACGCCGAGCTTCTGTTCGGACGCCGTGTAGAAGGCGTCGGCCACCTCGGGGAACACGCTCGAGTTCGGGTCGAGCCATCCGGGGCGCTGGAAGCCGACCCAACCGCCCTGCGGCTCGACGCGCGCGCCGGCGTTGCGGTCGGCGAAGTCGGTCGGCACGGTGCCGAAGTAGCCGGGCAGCACGGGGGTCATGTCGAGCTCGCGCAGTCGATCGGCGATCTTCCTGCCGAGCTCGGCCCGCTCGGCGAGCAGTGCGTCGCTCGTGCCGGCGGGATAGCTCGACATGTTCTGCAGCAGCCACCACGGTTGGTGGCCCGGCAGCGGGATCCAGGCGCGCGCCTCCTCCGCGGAGTACCCGAACTGCGTGAGCACCTCGAAGTACACGGCCTCGGAGCCGACCGGCATGAACACCTCGTTGAAGCCGAGCGCGGCGAGCTCGTCGATCTCGCGCTCCCACTGCTCCCAACTGCGATAGGCGCCGGTGTAGCCGTCCTCGGTGTCGTTGCCGTAGAAGCGGTGCGAGACGTTCGAGTTCGCCGTGATCGGCGAACGCGGCAGGGGCAGTGCGGCGTCCTCGTCGAGGTTGCGCACGTTCCACGAGATCGACTGCCCGATCGTGCCGAGGTAGGCGTTGACGCCCGCGATGGCGGTGGCCGGGTCGGTCGCGGCCACGCGGACGTGATTGCGCTTCGACGTGATCTCGTACCGGTCGGCGCCGTCGGCCGCGTCGAGCTTCGCGAAGTCGAAGCCGTCGGCCGCGTCGCCGAGGAGGCGATCGGCCGCGGCGCGGGCCGACTCGAACCCGCTCGCCGTCTTCGGCGGGACGTTGAGCTTCGCGTTGCGGTCGGGCGGCTCGGCGCTCGCGCCGACGGCGGTGCCGGTCACGAGCAGCAGGGTCGTCGCGAGCGCCGCGAGCGGCGCGATCACGGCGCGTCGACGGCGGTTGGGCGTTGGGTGCATCATCGGGCCTTTCGCCAAGGGAGTGCGCGGGATCCGCGCGGTCACGACCGACCCAACCAGAGCCCCAACATTTACGCAAGGTCTTAACGTAAAGTCTCGGCTAAAGTAATCTCGGAACGGAGCCCGAATGAACGACCCGATCGTCGGCACCGCGCGACTGAAGCGCTACAACACCGCGCGCGTGCTCGATGAGCTCCGCACCGGCACCGATCCCCAGCGCATCGTCGAGATCGCCGAGCGCACGGGACTCACCCGCTCGACGGTCGCCACGATCATGGAGGAGCTCGAGGTCGACGGCTGGCTGCAGCGTCACGAGCCCGCCGGATCGCTCGGCCGGCCGGCCGTCCGCTTCTCGGTCACGCCCGGCCGGTTTCACGTCATCGGCGTCGACATCGGCCTGCACCGCGTCGTCGCCGAGGTGGCGGATGCCTCGGGCACGGTCCTCTCCTCGGCGGATGCGCAGCACGAGCTGCACGACGGGCGGGCGCTGCTCCAGCTCGTCGGCGCGACGATCGACCGCGCCCTGGACGGTGCCGGACTGACGCGGCCCGACGTGGCGGCGCTCTCCATCGCGAGCGTCGGCATGATCGATCACGCCGAGGGTCGCGTCCGGGTCATCCGCGGCATCGACGCCTGGTCCGACCTCGACCTGACCCGAGAACTCGGCCGCGGCTTCACCTGCACCGCCGAGCTCGACAACGACGCCAACCTCGCGGCGCTCGCGATGTCCCGGCTCGACGACTGCCCGCCCTCCTTCCTCACCGTGCAGTGGGGCGAGCGGCTCGGCGCCGGGCTCGTGCTCGACGGACGCCTCTACCGCGGGCCGCTCGGCGCCGCCGGCGAGATCGGGGCCCTCCGAGTGGTCGACCCGTGGAGCGGCGAGCCGGCGGCGCTCGAAGCGGTCGTGGGAGCCGAGCGGATCGACGAGGTCGCCCGCCTCGTCGCCGCGCGCGACCCGTTCACGCGGCTCGCGTCGGTGCTCGGCGCCGAGGCGGCGACCGCCCAGGTGTTCGAGCGGGCGAACGACGGCGAGCGTGCCGCGATCGAGATCGTCGACCTGCTCGCGGACGTCGCGGCGCGCGCGCTCGCGCCGATCCTGCTCGCCCTCGACCTGCACCGCATGTACATCACGGGCGGCATCGCCCGCGGCGGCGAGGTGCTCACCGCCGCGCTCGAACGACGCCTCGCGGTCGGCGGCGCGTCCCCGATCGAGGTGCGGCTCTCGCCCTTCACCGAGAACACGGTGGTGCGGGGGGCCATCACCGCCGCGCTGCGGTCCGCCTGGGACGCCGCCCTCGACGGCGGCCTCGGACGCGTCGACCGTCCCGCCGAGGTGCACCGGGCCGCCCGCTGACGACCTCGCGTCCGCCGGGTCAGCGCCCGTCGGGCTCGATGCGGCGGGGCATCCCGCGCGCCGCCCGCCAGACCTCGATCACCGTGATGGCGACGAGGGCCGCGATCGCGGCGGACGCCATCGCCGGGATCAGCATCTGGGCGACCTGACCGAGCGCCATGGTGTCGAGGAGCGTCTGCTGGTCGTCGGAGACGTTCCCGTCGGGGTTGAACTGGAGGCTCGAGCCGACCCGGTTGCCCTCGACCGCGAGCGCGACGCCCCACGCGATCAGCACGACCGCGGCCACCACGATCGCGAGCAGCGCCCACCACGCGGGCGCGCGCCGGAATGGCGGGCCCTCCTCCGAGCCGGCGGGCCGCGCGTCGTCGTGGAGGTTCGCTGCCACGCCGGTCACCACGACCGCGCCGATCGCACCGGTCAGGAGCAGGGACGGTGCGAGCGCCCAGCCGAGGACACGCAGGTTCTCGGACGCCTGGTCGACGATGCCGCTGTAGTAGCTGAAGTCCGAGTTCACGCTCCACGACAGCCAGGTGCCGAGCAGCAGCGCTCCCCCGGTGACGGCCCACCCGGCGATCAGCCAGCTGTGCACGCGCGCGGCGGCCGCCCGGCGATCGGACTCCAGGTCCCGCTCCCCCGGTCGTCGCGTCCCCGCCATCGGCCCCTGCGCCCGACGCGGGTCCACCGCGGGGTCCGGGTCCGGGTGCGTCGACGGATCGGGGTCGGCGGGGGGCGGCGGCGTGATGTAGGCCGGCCGGTCGCGCCCGGCATCGAGCGACGGCTCGGGTTCGCCGGCCGCATCGGGCCCGCCGGCGTCGCGACCGGCAGCACCGTGCCCGGCATCACCCCGCGCCCCGACGGCGCTCGGGGCACCGGTCGACGCCGTGGCCTCGCCGTCGCGCGACGCGTCGTACCCGCGCTGGAACCGTGGGTCGTATCTCGGGTCCATGCCCCGTCCGGTGTCCGTCATCGTCGACCTCCTCCGCGAGCCTGCGTCGCCGTCAGGCGCCCTCGGGTTCGCCGCTCAGGATGCCGCGCAACCAGTCGCGGGCCTCGATGAAAATCTCGTCATCGTACTTCGAGTGGTACGCGACCTCCTGCAGGTCGGCGCGGGGGTACGAGCCGAGGAAGATCACCTTCGGGCTCGTGCGGCGCAGGCCCAGCAGGGCGTCGGCGACCCGTTCGTCGGCCGCGTGCCCGTCGAGGTCGACGACGAAGCGGTACCGCCCGAGGGCGTCGCCGATCGGCCGCGACTGGATGAGCGAGAGGTTCACGCCCCGGGTCGAGAACTGCTCGAGCATCGCGAGCAGCGCACCCGGCTCGTCGTCGGGCAGTTCGACGATGAGGCTCGTCTTGTCGGCCCCGGTCGGCTCGGGCAGCACTCGCGAGCGGCTCACGAGCACGAAGCGGGTCACCGCGTTGGGATTGTCGCCGAGGTCGCGGGCGAGCACCTCGACGTCGAGGTGCTCGGTGATGCCGGGCGGCGCGACGGCCGCGTCGGCCTGCGAGTCCTCGAAGAGGGATGCCGCGGCCGCGACGTTGCTCGTCGCCGGGATGTGCCCGTGGTCGGGCAGCTCGCGCTCGAGCCAGCCCCGCGACTGGGCGTAGGCGACGGGGTGCGCGTTGACGACCTTCACCTCGGCGAGCGTCGTGCCGTGTCGTGCGACGAGCACGAAGTTCACGGGCACGAGGTACTCGCCGACGATGCGAAGACCCGGCACCGTCGCGAGCGCGTCCTGCGTGGCGCTCACGCCGCCGTCGATGGAGTTCTCGATCGCGATCATCGCCGCCGTCGACCGGCCGGTGACGACGTCGGCCAGCGCCTCGCCCACGTTGTTCACCGAGCGCCAGTGCTTGCCCGCGGCCTCGGGAACCTGCTTCAGGGCCGCCTCGGTGAAGGTGCCGGCCGGCCCGAGGTACGAGTACGTCTCGTCGGGGGGTGTCGGCGTGGCATCCGTGGTCATGCGCCAAGCCTAACGAGCGCCGCGCGGGGCGCCTGAAATACTGCGGAGGTGGACGCGGTGACGACGAGGACCGTGCCGCCCGTGCCGAGCGACGCGGAGCGGCTGGCCGCGCTGCGTCGCATGAAGCGCGTCGCGACCGGCCTGCTCGTGGTGGCCGCCGCGGTGTTCGCCGTGTCGTTCGCCCTGCAGGACGACATCGCGTGGCTCGGCTACGTGCGGGCCGCCGCCGAGGGGGCGATGGTCGGCGCGATCGCCGACTGGTTCGCGGTGACGGCGCTGTTCCGGCATCCGCTCGGCATCCCGATCCCGCACACCGCGATCATCCCGAAGCGCAAGGACGAGATCGGGGCGAGCCTCGGCGCGTTCGTCGAGCACGAGTTCCTCTCCGATGAGGTCGTGCTCGGCAAGCTCCGCTCGATCGGCATCGCGCGGCGGGTCGGCGGATGGCTCGCGGAGCCCGCGAACGCCGAGCGGGTCACCGCCGAGGCCGCGGTCGCGGCCCGGGGCATCCTCACCCTGCTCGGCGACGACGATGTCGAGGACGTCATCGAACGGCTCGCCCGCCGCCATCTCTTCGAACCCGAGTGGGGCCCTGCGATCGGCCGGATCGGTGCGAGCCTCGTCGCCGCCGACCAGCAGCGCGCCGCCGTCGACGCGGTGCTCGAGAAGGCCGAGTCGTGGCTGGCCGCGCACCCCGAGGCGTTCGGGCGCATGGTCTCCGAGCGACTGCCGCGGTGGATGCCTGGCTTCGTCGACCGCCTCGTCGACGACCGCGCCCACCGCGAGGTGCTCGCCTTCGTACGGGCGGTGCGCGCCGACCGGGCGCACCCGCTGCGCCGCGCGATCGACCGGTACCTCGCCGAGCTCGCCGACGACCTGCAGCACGACCCCGTGATGATCGGCCGGGTCGAGCGCGTCAAGGCCGACCTCCTCGCGAGTCCCCGCGTGCGCGAGTTCGCGGGCGAGGCGTGGGGCGCGGTGAAGTCGACCCTCGAGGAGGGGCTCGCCGACGCGACGAGCGAACTGCGCACCGCGCTGCGCGACGCCGTCGTCGAGGTCGGCGCCCGCCTCGCGACCGACGAGGCGCTCGCCGCGAAGGTCGACGCCTGGCTGACGGATGCCGCCGCGTACGTCGTGCGCAACTACCGTCACGAGATCGCCGGCGTGATCACCGAGACCGTCGAGCGATGGGACCCGCGGGAGACGACCGAGAAGCTCGAGCTGCAGGTCGGCCGCGACCTCCAGTTCATCCGCATCAACGGCACCGTGGTGGGCGCCCTCGCCGGCCTCGCGATCTACTCGATCGCGACGGCGCTGCACGCGCTCGCGGGTTGAGGCGGGCTCCGCCCCGCGCCAGACTGTTCGCATGCACGAGCGAGCGGGAACCCCGGCGACCGAATCCGACCTCATCGACGTGGAGGCCCTCGTCAGGGCCTACTACGAGAAGAAGCCGGATGCCTCGGTGCCCGGCCAGCGCGTCGCCTTCGGCACCTCGGGGCACCGCGGCTCCTCACTCACGACGAGCTTCAACGAGGACCACATCCTCGCGACGACGCAGGCGATCGTCGAGTACCGCGCCGCGCAGGGCATCACGGGGCCGCTCTTCATCGGCGCCGACACCCACGCGCTCAGCGCCCCCGCGCAGACCACCGCGCTCGACGTGCTCGTCGCCAACCGCGTGCGCGTGCTCGCCGACGAGTTCGACGACTACGTGCCGACGCCCGCGCTCTCGCACGCGATCCTGAAGTGGAACAACGACCCCGCGAAGCGCGCCGAGGGCGAGGCCGACGGCATCGTGATCACCCCGTCGCACAACCCTCCGCAAGACGGCGGCTTCAAGTACAACCCGCCGCACGGCGGGCCCGCCGACAGCGACGCGACCTCCTGGATCGCGGCCCGGGCGAACGAGCTCATCGAGGACGGGCTGCGCGGTGTCCTGCAGGCCGAGCCGAGCGCGGTCGAGACCTACGACTTCCGCGGCGAGTACGTCGCCGACCTCGCGAACGTGATCGACTTCGACGCGATCCGCCGCTCGGGCATCCGCATCGGCGCCGACCCGCTGGGCGGGGCGTCCGTCTCGTACTGGGCCGCCATCCGCGACGCGTACGAGCTCGACCTCACCGTCGTGAACGAGAAGGTCGACCCGCGCTGGGCATTCATGACGCTCGACTGGGACGGCAAGATCCGCATGGACCCGTCGAGCCGCAACGCGATGGCCTCCGTCGTCGCGCAGGCGGGCTCGTACGACCTCCTGACGGGCAACGACGCCGACGCCGACCGGCACGGCATCGTCACCCCCGACGGCGGCCTCATGAACCCGAACCACTACCTCGCGGTCGCGATCGAGTACCTGTTCAGCCACCGCGCCGGCTGGCGGCCCGACGCCGCGATCGGCAAGACGCTCGTCTCGTCGTCGATGATCGACCGGGTCGCGGCCTCGCTCGGCCGACGCCTCTGGGAGGTGCCGGTCGGCTTCAAGTGGTTCGTGCCCGGGCTCGTCGACGGCTCGGTCGGCTTCGGCGGGGAGGAGAGCGCCGGCGCGTCGTTCCTGCGCTTCGACGGCACCGTCTGGACGACCGACAAGGACGGCATCCTGCTGTGCCTCCTCGCCGCCGAGATCCGCGCGGTCACGGGAAAGTCGCCGTCGGAGCTCTACACGGAACTCGTCGAACGGTTCGGCGACCCCGCCTACGAGCGAGTGGATGCCCCGGCGAACGCGGCGCAGAAGGCCGCCCTCGGCAAGCTCGACGGCGACGCGATCGCGGCGACCGAGCTCGCCGGCGCCCCGATCACGGCGAAGCTCTCGCACGCGCCCGGCAACGGCGCCGCGATCGGCGGGGTGAAGGTCGAGACGGCCGATGCCTGGTTCGCGGCACGGCCGAGCGGCACCGAGGACGTCTACAAGATCTACGCCGAGTCGTTCAAGGGCGCAGAGCACCTCGCGGAGGTGCAGGCCGAGGCGAAGCGCATCGTCGACGCCGCGCTCGGCGGCTGAGACCCCACCGGCCTACTTCAGCGAGAAGTAGGTGACCGCGCCGCCGCCCGAGGCGAGGGCCTCGTCGACGTTCCAGTAGTCGGCGTCCTTGGTGTGGCCGCCGACCCAGACGGCGGTGCCGTTCGCGGAGTGCTCGACGCGGGTGACGACGGCGGTGTGGTCGCGATCGCCCGAGCCGTCCCAGTCGAACTGGGCGATGTCGCCGACCTTCACGAGGCCGCGCTGCGAGTCGTCGAGCGGGGTCGCGAGGTCGGGGCGGCTGTACAGCCAGTCGCGCATCGCGGTCGAGCTCGACCAGCTCGGCGACATCGCGCCGGTGGCGCGGTCGTAGTACCAGCCCGCGTCCATCTTCCAGCCGCGGGCCATGAGCGACTGGCTCGTGAAGTTCGCGCAGTCGACGCCGCTCAAGACGGTGTACTCGGCCGAGTTGTAGTTGTTCCAGTGGGCGAGCACGTAGCCGAGCTGCGCGTCGATGGCGGGGTTGCTCGTGTAGGTGAGCGTGAGCGCGTCGAGCTGCTCGGTCGGCGCGACGGTCGT
The DNA here is from genome assembly GCF_042884595.1 of Agromyces sp. NPDC058126. Lineage (NCBI taxonomy): Bacteria > Bacillati > Actinomycetota > Actinomycetes > Micrococcales > Microbacteriaceae > Agromyces > Agromyces sp. NPDC058126. The sequence goes on from NZ_JBHVTS010000006.1 coordinate 63,347, forward strand.
CGCCGACAGCTCGACGCCGGCGGCGGCGATCGAGGAGACGGTCTCCTCGACGGGCACGACCTCGCCCGAGGCATCCGTGAACTGCACCTCGACGCCGCCGAGCGCGTCGGCCGTCGTCGCGGGCACGGCGAAGGTGACCGCGCTCTCGTCGGCGGCGACGATCGTCGCGGGCACGCCGGCGACGCTCACGGCGCCGACCTGGTCGAGTTCGTCGCCAGTGACGGTGATCTGCGTGCCGCCCGTGAACGGCACCGAGGCCGTCGAGAGTCCGCTCGTGATGGTCGGCCCCTCGTCGACCACGGGCGTCGCGACGATCTCATCGGCGGCGCCCGCTGCGGCCGCGGCGTCCGTCACGGCCGACTCCTGCGCGAGCAGCGCCGGCGCATCGGAGGTGTCGGCCGACGCCGCGACGGCGCCGAAGGCGCTCACGCCGAGGATCGCCGTGGTGCACGACAGCGCCGCGAAGCGGCGGGCGCCGCTCGACGGGCGACGGTTGCGCACGTGGTCGGCGCGGTGGCGGGGCTGGGACGCCCGTTCGGCGGCGGGTTCGACGGCCGGCTCGGCCTCGGGCTCCTGGTCGGCCGGACTCGGCGATTCGGAGGCGGAGTCGATTGCATCAGGGGCGGATTCGGCGGCGCCCGACTCGACGACGTCGGCCTCGTGCGCATCGGCGTCGGCGTCGGGCGCGGCGGCAGCCGGGTCGACGGCATCGACTTCCGACGCGTCGGCGTCGGGCGCGGCGCGGAAACCCCGCCGACGACGCACGGGCTCCGAAGGCTCGATCACCTCGGCGGTCGCGGACTCCTCATCCGTGGCCGGCGATTCCGTCTCGTCGACCGCCCCCTCTGCGAGGAGAGCGGCGTCGATCGTTCCGGGCGCGCGGAAGGTCGAGCGACGGCGTTCGGGCATGGAGGCAGGCGGCGTCTTGCTGAGGCGTTTGAACACGAAGGGGGTTTCGGGTCGGCGTTTCGGGGGACAGGACACCTCATCATGCGATTTTGTGAGGAACCCTCCTGAACTCTGGGAGACCGGTGAGAACGCTCTCTCGAAAAGCGAGCGGCGTTCCGTTCTCCGGGTGGTCTGCGGCCGCTCGCAACTGTTCTAGTATTTATAGAACAGTTGTGAAGGAGCGCATGTGCTGATCCGAATCGATCCCGCGAGCGAGACGCCGATCTTCGCCCAGGTCGCGGCGTCGGTCCGAGCCGACGCCGCGGCCGGCCGCCTCCGCGCGGGCGACCGCCTCCCGTCGGCCCGCGACGTGGCCGCCTCGCTCGGCGTGAACCTGCACACGGTGCTTCGGGCGTACCAGGTGCTGCGCGACGAGGGCCTGGTCGACATGCGGCGCGGCCGAGGAGCGGTGGCCACCGACGCGGTCGAGCCGCTCGCCCAGCTGCACCACGACATCGAGGCGCTCGTCGCCCGCGCCCGCGACCTCGCCCTCTCGCCCGACACGCTCGCCGCCCTCGTCAAGGAGACCTACCGATGACCCGTTCCGACGAATTCCGCACCGCCCGGCGCCGCTATCTGCTCGTCGCCGCCCTCGCGCCCGCACTCGTCACGCTCGCGGGCGTCGCGCTCATGCTCGCCTGGCTGCCCGAGGTGCCGTCGACCATCGCGACGCACTGGAGCGGCGACGGCGCCCCCGACGCCTTCGCCCCGGCGTGGACGGTGCCGCTCGGTGCAGCCCTGCTCGGTTTCGGCCTCACGGCGCTCTTCGCCGGATTCATGTTCGCGGGCACCCGCGACGGTCGCTGGGGGCCGATGATGCGGCTGCTCGGCGCCTTCTCGCTCGGCACGACGGTGCTGCTCGTCGTGCTGCTGACCTGGTCGCTCGGCATGCAGCGCGGGCTCGACGACCCCGCCGACGCGCCGGGCATCGGCATCCCGCTGCTCGTCTCGGCCGGGCTCGCCGTGCTGTCGGGCCTCGCCGCCTGGTTCGCCCAGCCGCGCACGACGATCGCCGGCGCGAACGCGAGCACGACGGTCGCCCCGCTCGAACTCCGGCCCGACGAGCGCGCCGTCTGGGTGCGCACCACGACGATGTCGCGCGGGGCGATGATCGCGATCGGGGCGAGCATCGCCGCACTGGCCATCGGCACGATCGTCTTCGCTGCGGTCGGGTCGCCGGCGTGGTGGATCATGCTCGCCACCACCCTGCTGCTCGCGGTGCTGGCCGCCGCGACCTTCGTGTTCCGCGTGCGTGTGGACGAGCGCGGTCTCGAGGTGCGCTCGTCGATCGGCGCGCCCTGGTTCAGGGTGCCGCTCGCGCAGGTGCGCTCGGTGTCGGTCACCGATGTGAACCCGACGGCCGAGTTCGGCGGGTGGGGCATCCGTCTCGCCCCCGACGGCGCCTTCGGCATCGTGCTGCAGAGCGGCGAGGCCCTGCAGGTCGTTCGTGAGAACGGCCGGCGCTTCGTCGTGACGGTGCGCGACGCGGCCACCGCCGCCGCACTGCTCGAGGCGCTCAGCGAGCGGGCGCGCGCGTCCCGGCGCTGACCTCGGCGCCGGCACCGCCCGAGCGCGCCGCGCGAACGCCCGCGACCACGAGCGGCACGAGCACGAGGACTGCGACGGTGTTCACGCCGGCGAAGCCCCCGACACCGAGCACGAAGCCCGAGAGCGCAGCGGCGATCGCCGCCGAGAGGTTCATTGCCGCATCGGTGGCGCCCTGCAGCGGCACGCGGATCGACGGATGGACGGAGCTCGTGAGGAGCGTCGAGCCGCCGATGAGCCCGCACGACCAGCCGAGCCCGAGCAGGCCGAGCGCGAGCGGCACGAGCAGCATGTCGTCGGCCGGCGCGAGGATGCCGGTGAGGGTCGCCGAGAGCAGCACTCCCACGCCGATGAAGATCACGCGCGAGGCGCCGATGCGGTCGACGAGCCATCCGACGAGGGGGCTCGCGCCGTACATGCCGAGGATGTGGATGCTGATCACCACGCCGATGAGCGTGAGCGACAGCCCGTGCGCCATCATGTGCACGGGCGTCATGACCATGACGCCGACCATGACGGTGTGCGAGCACACGATCGCGAGGATCGCGAAGAGCGCCCGCGGCGTCCTCGCCGCGATGCGGAGCGCCTCCCACGCGCCGACCGGTTTCGCAGGGGCGGGGTCGGCCGGGTCGGATGCCTCGGCCGCCGTCGTGGCGGAGACCCCTGCGCCGATCGGCTCGGCGGGCACGGCCTCCGGTGCCGCATCGTCGCCCGGTGCAGGCGTCGCCGCCGGCACGGCGTCGGCGGCGAGCTGCCCCGCCTTCGGCAGGCGCAGCAGGGTCGCGACCAGCAGGGTCGAGAGCGCGAACGCCGCCCCCGAGAACAGGAAGGGGCCGACGAGCGGCGGGAGCCCGAGCGCCCGGCCGACCGTGTCGCCTGTCTCGGAGAGCAGTGGGCCCGCGACCGAGCCGAGCGTGGTGGCCCAGAGCACGAGCGACATCGAGCGGGCCTCGAACCCCGGCGCCGCGACCTCGGTGGCGGCGAAGCGCGCCTGGAGACCTGCGGCGGTGCCGGCGCCGAAGGCGGCGAGCCCGAGGAACACGAGCGGCACCCAGCCGCTCGTCGCCGCGATCACGATGAGCACCGCGCCGGTCATGCCGAGGGCGTAGCCCGTCGCGAGGGCGACGTGCCGGCCCGATCGCACCGCGAGCCGGGCGAGCGGGATCGCCGAGAGCGCCGCGCCGAGCACGCTCGACGACTGGGCGAGGCCGCCGAGGACGGCGGCGCCGGTGAGCTCGCCGATGAGCAGGGCCGCGACGGCGATGCCGGAGGCCACGCCCACGCCGGCGAGCAGCTGGTTGACGATGAGCACCGCGAGCGACAGGCCGCGGTGCGGCACGGGGGTCGCCCGAGGCATCCGGCTCATTGCGCCGCGCCGCCCGGAACGCCGAAGAACTCCTCGAGGGTCGTCACGCCGCGCTCGTGCATCTCGGTGGCGAGCTCGACGCCGACGTAGCGGAAGTGCCACGACTCGTGCGGGTAGCCGGTGATCTCGACCTTGTCGGCGGGGTAGCGGAGGATGAAGCCGAACCGGTATCCGTTCGCCCGGATCCATTCGCCCTCGGCGCTGTCATCCATGCACTCGAAGCTGCAGCCGCCCTCGGTGCCGATGTCCATGGCGAGGCCGGTCTGGTGCTCGGAGTGCCCGGGCGGCGCGGTCGTCGGGTCGCTGCCGTCGCCGTAGAGCTCGACCTGCGTCTCGTAGCTGCGGTAGGCGCTGTTGGAGGCCAGGTAGAAGTCGGCCTCGTCGGCGGCGGCCTCGAACATCGCGACGGCCGCGTCGGAGGCCTCCTGCCGCAGTTCGGGCACCCAGGTGTGGGCGACCGGCACCTCGACGAGGTCGTCGGGCACGTAGTCCTCGGGGTTCAGCGCACGCACCTGGTTCACGACGACCCAGATGCTCGCCGGGTCGTCGAGCGAGTGCGCGGCCTTGTCGAAGGTGTCGACGGTCGCGGGCGCGGCGGGTGCGGTCGGCGCGGGCCGCGGCGTGGCGGTCTCGTCGGCGGAGGCGGATCCGGGGGTCGCACCCCCGCCGCCTCCGGTGCCGACCACGGCACCGACGACGATCACGGCGACCGCGACGAGCACCGCGATGAGCGAGAGCGCGATGGTCATGCGGCGTCGCTGGACCGCCTCGTCGATGGGCGGCAGGCCTGCGGGATCGGACACTCTCACGAGTCTACGCGGGGCCTCCGCGCCACCCCGGCCTGCACGCCGAGGGGCTTCCCAGCGGGGTGTGCCGCACCCGCGCCACCGCGTCGCGGGCCCTCCGTGAGAGCGCTCTCTTGACATCTCGCGAAATCACTCGTAGAGTCACCTCCCGACGGTGTGAGAGCGCTCTCACGTTGACGTGAGAGAGCGCTCTCACCCTTGCACCGAAACACATCCCCACGCACACAACCCACGCACACAAAGGAGTGACCGTGAAGCTCTCACGACGCACCCGTGGTGCCGTCGCCCTCGCCGGCGCGGCATCCATCGCCCTCCTTGCCACCGCATGCTCCACCGGTGGCGACCAGGGCTCCGACGGCGAGGACATCACCCTCACCATCACCACGTTCGGCACGTTCGGCTACGACGACCTCTACAAGGAGTACGAGGACGAGAACCCGGGCGTGAAGATCGAGGCGACCAACATCGACACGGGCGGCAACGCCCGGACCGACGCGTTCACGAAGATCGCCGCCGGCTCCGGACTCAGCGACATCGTCGCGATCGAAGAGGGCTGGCTCGGCGCCATCATGGAGGTCTCCGACCAGTTCGTCGACCTCACCGAGTACGGCATCGAAGACCGCAAGGGCGACTGGGTCGACTGGAAGTACGACCAGGCGACCGACGCCGACGGCCGCGTCATCGGATACGGCACCGACATCGGTCCGACGGGTCTCTGCTACAACGGCCCGGCCTTCGCCGCCGCCGGCCTTCCGACCGACCGCGAAGAGGTCGCGGCACTGCTCGAGGGCGACTGGGCGCACTACTTCGACGTCGGCCGCGAGTACCAGGCTGCGACCGGCAAGGCGTGGTTCGACCAGTCCGGCTTCGTCTGGAACTCGATCGTGAACCAGATGCCCGAGGGCTACTACACGAGCGACGGCGAACTCAACGTCGAAGACAACGCCGAGCTCAAGGCGAACTTCGACCTGCTCGCCGCCGCGGTCGGCGACAAGCTCTCGGCAGCTCAGGCCGAGTGGGACTGGAACAGCGGAAAGTCCTTCGTCGACGGCACCTTCGCCACGGCGGTCTGCCCCGGCTGGATGCTCGGCGTGATTCAGGGCAGCACCGAGGCCGGCGGCGGCGACGCCTCCACCGGCTGGGACTTCGCCGACGTGTTCCCCGGCGGCCAGGGCAACTGGGGCGGCGCGTGGCTCTCGGTCCCCGAGACGAGCCAGCACAAGGAGGAGGCCGCGAAGCTCGCCGACTGGCTGACCCAGCCCGAACAGCAGGTCAAGCAGTCCACGGCCGCCGGCAACTTCCCGAGCACCCTCGGTGCCCAGGAGGAGCTCGCGTCCGCCGCCGAGCCCAACGAGTTCTTCAACGGCGCACCCACCGGTGCGATCCTCGCCAAGCGCGCCGAAGGCATCGTCGCCCAGTTCAAGGGCGCCGACGACTCGGTGATCCAGGAGAACGTGTTCGGCCCCGTGCTCGATGCCCTCGACCGCGGTGAGGTCGACGCCACCACCGGGTGGGACCAGGCCATCGAGCTCCTCCACGAGCTCGTCGAGGACTGACCGACCGCTCGCGCATTCGGGGTCCCCGGGCTCGCGCCCGGGGACCCCGACCCGTCCTGATCTCCCCACCCCGAGAACGGCCAGCCATGACCACCACGCTCCGCACACCCCGCGCGGACGCGGCGCCGACCCCGCCGCCCGCAGGCCCGTCCCGACCGACGTTCCGGCAGCGACTGTCCAGGTTCGACCTGAAGGCGTCCCCGTACCTCTACGTCTCCCCCTTCTTCCTCCTCTTCGCCCTCGTCGGCCTCTTCCCGCTCGGGTACACCCTCGTCGTCTCGATGCACGAGTGGGACCTGCTGAAGGGTCAGGGCCCGTTCGTCGGGCTCGACAACTTCGTCGAGATCCTCGGCGACAGCATGTTCTGGAACTCGATCTTCAACACCGTCAGCATCTTCCTGCTGTCCGCGATCCCCCAGCTCATCGTCGCGATCGTCTGCGCGTACCTGCTCGACCAGGGGCTCCGGGCCCCGACCTTCTGGCGCATGGGCGTGCTGCTGCCCTTCGTCGTCACACCCGTCGCCGTCGCCCTCATCTTCTCGAGCATCTTCAACGAGGCCGACGGTCTCGCGAACAACCTGCTGAACCTCATCGGCATCCCCGATCAGGCGTGGAAGCACGACACGTTCCTCAGCCACATCGCGATCGCCACAATGGTGAACTTCCGGTGGACCGGTTACAACGCACTCATCCTGCTCGCGGCCATGCAGGCCGTGCCCCGCGACCTCTACGAATCCGCCGCGATCGACGGGGCCGGCAGCATCCGTCGCTTCTTCTCGATCACGATCCCCTCGATCCGGCCGACCCTCATCTTCGTGATCATCACGGCCACCATCGGCGGCCTGCAGATCTTCGCCGAGCCGAGACTGTTCGACGTCTCGAGCGCGGGCGGCATCGGCGGCAGCGACCGTCAGTTCCAGACGACCGTGCTCTTCATGTGGGAGCTCGCCTTCTTCCGCCGCGACTTCGGCGAAGCCGCCGCCGTCGCGTGGCTGCTGTTCCTGCTGATCGTGGGCTTCGGCCTCGTGAACTTCCTGATCTCGCGGCGCATCGCAACCGGAGAGGGTCGCCCGAACCGTCGCACCCGCCGCGCCCTCGCCCGAGGAGAGAACCGATGAGCACCGCCATTCCCGAGCCGCTGCCCGCCGTCCAGGTCGACACCGTGGGCCCCGACCAGCCGCGCCGCCCGCGCGACGAGCGTCCGGCCGACTCGGCGCCCCGTCGCCGCCGCTCCTCCGGCGTGGCCGGCCTCGGCAGCCGCCCCGGGTTCCTCACCTACGGACTGCTCACCGCGTTCCTCATCGGCAGCGCCTACCCGTTGTGGTGGTCGTTCGTCGTCGGGTCCGGCACGAACTCGACGCGCGGCGAGACCCTTCCGCTCATCCCGGGCGGCAACTTCCTCACCAATGCGCAGAAGGTGCTCGACGCGATCCCGTTCTGGCTCGCGCTCGGCAACTCGATCCTGATCTCGACGATCATCACGATCTCGGTCGTGACCTTCTCGACGCTCGCCGGGTACGCGTTCGCGAAGCTCCGGTTCCGCGGCCGCGACGGCCTCCTGGTCTTCGTCGTCGCGACGATGGCGATCCCGACCCAGCTCGGCATCATTCCGCTCTTCATGATCATGAAGGAGCTCGGCTGGACCGGCACGATCGGCGCGGTCATCGTGCCGACGCTCGTCACCGCATTCGGCGTCTTCTTCATGCGGCAGTACATGGTCGACGTCATTCCCGACGAGCTCATCGAGGCGGCGCGCATGGACGGCGCGAACCAGCTCCGCACCTTCTTCACCGTCGGCCTGCCGGCGGCACGACCGGCGATGGCGATCCTCGGGCTGTTCACGTTCATGACGGCCTGGACCGACTACCTCTGGCCGCTCATCGTGCTGAGCCCGTCGAACCCCACGCTGCAGACCGCGCTCAGCCAGCTGCAGTCGGGCTTCTACATCGACTACTCGATCGTGCTGACCGGTGCGGTGATGGCGACCATCCCGCTGCTGATCCTCTTCGTCATCGCCGGAAAGCAGCTGATCTCGGGAATCATGGCAGGAGCAGTGAAGGGATGACCGTCGAACTTCGAGAGGAACGTCAGATGACCGCCACGACGGATGCCACGCGCCGCCGCTTCCCCGACGGGTTCCTGTTCGGCGCGGCCACGGCCGCCTACCAGATCGAGGGGGCCGCGTTCGAGGACGGCCGCCGCGCCTCCATCTGGGACGCCTTCACCCGCGTCCCCGGTGCGGTGACCGGCGGCGACAACGGCGACGTCGCCTGCGACCACTACCACCGCATGCCGCAGGACGTCGCGCTGATGCGCGAGCTCGGGCTGCAGACCTACCGGTTCTCGACCTCGTGGGCACGGGTGCGCCCCGACGGCGGCCCGGTGAACCCCGCCGGCGTCGACTTCTACTCGCGCCTCGTCGACGAGCTGCTCGGCGCCGGCATCAAGCCGTGGCTGACGCTCTACCACTGGGACCTGCCCCAGGCCCTCGAGGAGCTCGGCGGCTGGACGGTCCGCGAGACGAGCGACCGCTTCACCGAGTACGCGCTCTCGCTGCACGACGCGCTCGGCGACCGGGTCACCACCTGGACGACGCTCAACGAGCCGTGGTGCGCGTCGTTCCTCTCGTACACGGGCGGCGAGCACGCGCCTGGGCACCAGAGCGTCGCCGAGGGCCTGCTCGCCTCGCACCACCTGCTGCTCGGGCACGGGCAGGTCGTGCGCGAACTGCGGGCGCGCGACGCGTCGCTCGACCTCGGCCTCACGCTGAACCACACCGTCGCCGACCCCGCCGACCCGCAGAACCCCGCCGACGTGGATGCGGTGCGCCGCCTCGACGGGCAGTTCAACCGCTGGTTCCTCGACCCGGTCTTCCGTGGCTCGTACCCGGCCGACATCATCGAGGACGTCCGGGCCGTCGACGCCGCGGCCGTCGCGCGCTTCGAGGCCGCCGTCCAGGAGGGCGACCTCGAGGTGATCGCCGCCCCGATCGACACCCTCGGCGTGAACTACTACCACGGCGACCTCGTCTCGGCGGAGCCGCCCGCGACCCCGCCGGTGTCGGGAGCGCCCGCGAACGCGCGCCCGACGCGCAGCCCCTACCCCGCGCCCGACGGCCTCCACTCGGTCGAGCGGGGCCTGCCCCGCACGGCGCAGAACTGGGAGGTGCAGCCCGAGGGGCTCACCCGCCTGCTGCGGCGCATCTGGGACGACTACGCCGCCGCCGCGGGCACGGTGCTCGCCGTCACCGAGAACGGCGCCGCCTACGACGACGCCGTGACGGTCCTCGACGCAGCGGGCGGCGGCGGTGTCCGCATCGACGACGCCGACCGGGCCGAGTTCCTGCGCGCGCACCTCGCGGCGACGCTCGACGCCGCCGACGCCGGGGTCGACGTGCGCGGGTTCTTCTACTGGTCGCTGCTCGACAACTTCGAGTGGGCCTGGGGCTACGACAAGCGCTTCGGCATCGTGCACGTCGACTACGACACGCAGGTGCGCACGGTGAAGCACAGCGGGCACGAGTACTCGCGGATCATCCGCGACCGCGCGCTGTGACCGCAGACCTAGACTGACGACATGGCGAAGGATGCCGCGGGGTCGCCCCCGACCCTCGAGATGGTGGCCCGCGTGGCCGGGGTGTCGCGCGCGACGGTGAGCCGCGTGGTCAACGGCTCGCCGAAGGTCAGCCCCGACATCGTCGAAGCCGTGAACGCCGCCGTCGCCGAACTGCACTACGTGCCGAACCGGGCGGCGCGATCGCTCGCCCGGCGCTCGTCGAACGCGATCGCGCTCGTCGTGCCCGAAGACGTGACCTGGTTCTTCAGCGACCCGTACTTCGCGACGATCGTGAAGGGCATCACGAGCCGCGTCGACGACAGCGAGTTCGTGCTGAACCTGCTCGTCGCCTCGACCGACCCGCACCACAAGACCCTGCGCTACCTGAACTCGGGCGTGGTCGACGGGGCGATCGTCATCTCGCACCACGTCGGCGACGCGATCCTCGCCGACACCCGGCCCGCGGTGCCGCTCGTCTTCGGCGGCCGGCCCGCGCTCGACGCCGGCCAGGACGACTACTTCGTCGACGTCGACAACCGTGCCGCCGCCGCGGCGGGCACCGAGTACCTCATCGGCCGCGGGCACCGCCGCATCGGCTCGATCACCGGTCCCGTCGACATGCCGGCAGGCATCGACCGGCTCGACGGGTACCTCGACGCCGTTCGCGGCGCCGGGCTCTCCGACGAGCTGTTCGAGACCGCCGACTTCACGGCCGCCGGGGCGACGCTCGCCGCTCGCCGACTGCTCGACCGCGTCGGCGACGACGGCCTCGACGCGTTGTTCGTCGCGAGCGACCTCATGGCGACGGGCGTCGTCGCCGAACTGCGTGAGCGCGGCCTGCGCGTGCCCGACGACGTCGCCGTGGTCGGCTTCGACGACAGCCCCGCGGCGATCACCGGACCGGTGCCGCTCACGACCGTCGCACAGCCCTCCGAGGCGGCGGGCGCCGCGATGGCCGACGTGCTGCTGCGGCTGCTCGCCGGCGAGGCCGAGGTGCCGCACGCGACGATCCTGCCGACCGAGCTCGTGGTGCGCGAGTCGGCGTAGCTCAGCCCGCTGCCGCGGTGGGCCCGGTTTCGAAGGCGACCCCCGCGACCTCCGCGAAGCGCGCCTGCATCACCGCGATCGCGTCGGGGTGCTCATCGACGAGCACGAAGCGGCGGCCGAGCGTCGCCGCCACGGCGCCGGTCGTGCCCGAGCCGGCGAAGAAGTCGAGCACCCAGTCGCCCTCGCGGGTCGAGGCCTGCACGATGCGCCGCAGGATGCCCTCGGGCTTCTGCGTCGGGTACCCGGTCTTCTCCTTGCCGGTCGGCGAGACGATCGTGTGCCACCAGACATCGGTCGGCAGCTTGCCGAGCTCGGCCTTCTCGGGGGTCACGAGCCCCGGCGCCATGTACGGCTCGCGGTCGACCGCGGTCGAGTCGAACCAGTAGGCGTCGGGGTTCTTCACGTAGACGAGGATCGTGTCGTGCTTCGTCGGCCAGCGCCGCTTCGACTTGGCGCCGTAGTCGTACGCCCAGATGAGCTCGTTCAGGAAGCACTCGCGCCCGAACAGCGCGTCGAGCAGCACCTTCGCGTAGTGCGCCTCCCGGTAGTCGAGGTGCAGGTAGAGGGTGCCGTCGTCGGCCAGGAGGCGCCAGGCCTCGACGAGCCGCGGCTCGAGGAACCCCCAGTAGTCGTCGAAACGGTCGTCGTAGCGCAGCAGGTCGCCGCGGATGCGCTCGTACTGGCGCCCCGCGAACCCGGTGATCGTGTTGACGGTGTTCGCCGAGGCCTGCTCGGGCGACGGGTCGCCGCCGGCGCGCTGCCGCACATGGCGGGTGGCCTGCCGCGCCTGCGCCCGACCGGTGTTGAACGGCGGATCGAGGTAGATGAGTGTGAAGCCCCCCTCGGGCAGGGTGGGCAGCACGGCGAGGTTGTCCGCATGGATGATGCGGTTCGGTTCGTCGGCTGCCACGCCCCCAGTCTGCCAGTCGCCCCGCTCGGCTCAGTGGCCGCCGTGCGCGTGCGCCTCCGAGAACTCGCGGCCCGCGACCGGATCGGCGGCGGACGCCGCACCGACCGCGTCGGCCACCGCACCGCGCGAGTGCACGACGCACCCGCCGACGAGCGTCACCTCGGCGTGCTCGCCCAGCAGGCCCGCCGGATCGTGCTCGTGCGCGAAGAGGTCGCCCGACCAGACGACGAGGTCGGCGTCCATGCCGGGCACGAGTCGGCCGCGTGATCCCTCGAGATGCCAGGCCCGTGCGCCGTGCACCGTGTACGCCTCGAGCGAGCGGTCGAGGCCGACCCGCTCCCCCGCCGTCCACGCGTCGCCGCCGTCGAGGGCCGCGCGGGTCGCGGCCGAGAAGAGGCCGACGAGCGGGTCCATCTCGCCGACCTGCCAGTCGCTCGAGAAGGCGACGGTGGCGCCCGATTCGAGCAGGCTCCTGAACCGCCAGGCCCGGTTCCACCGCTCCTCGCCGACGTTGTCCATCCAGGTGCCGGCGACGAGGTCGGGCGAGCAGTGCCGCGGCTGCATCGCCGCCGTGACGCCGAGCTCGGCGAACCGTCCGAGGTCGTCGGGGTGCAGGCATTCGACGTGTACGACGCCGTGGCGGCGGTCGACCGTGCCGTTCACCCGCTGCGCGTGCTCGATCGCGTCGAGCGCGAGCCGGATACCGCCGTCGCCGGTCGCGTGCGTGTGGGTCTGCAGGCCGAGCCGGTCGAGCTCGGTGACGACGTCGACGAGCTCGCGCCCGCCGTTGCCGGCGTAGCTCGGGCGCCCCCGCCGTCCTGGGCGGTTCGCGTAGTCGTCGAGCATGAGCGCGGTGTGCGGCTCGATGACGTCATCGGCGTAGAGCTTGATCGGTCCGAGGCGCAGGAGGCCCGAGGCATCCGCGTGCTCGGCCGCGTTCGTGATCGTGTCGCGCAGGGTACTGCGGAACTCGCCGTCGGCACCGACCGGGTGGAACAGCGCCGCGATCACCCGCGAGCTCAGCACGCCCTCCGCGAGGGCTCGCTCGAAGAGCGGCAGCTCGGCGAGGGGCACCTGCGGCTCGACGACCGTCGTGATGCCGAGGGCGGTCGCCATGCGCATGCTCGACTGCAGCTTGCGGTAGCGGCGTTCGGGCGAGTACATCGGGATGTCGCGCTGCAGCCCCGCGAGCCCCGCCACCGTCATCGCGCTCGTGTAGAAGTCGGTGACCCATCCGGTCGCCGCGCCGTCGGCGTCGCGCTCGGCGCGGCCCCAGGCGATCTCGCCGCCGTCGTCGATTCCGAGCACCTCGAGGGCGCGCCGGTCGAGCCAGACCGAGTGCTGGTCGTAGGTCGTCACGAAGATCGGCCGGCCCAGCGGGTCGAGCCCCGCGAGATCGCGCGCGTTCGGGCGGCGGTTCTCGACGATCGCATAGACGGCGTTCTCGGCGCAGATCCAGGGCAGCTCGGGACGCGCCGCGGCGAACTCGGCGATCCGGCGACGCACCTCGTCGAGGGTGTGCGCCCCCTCGAGCGAGACCGCGTCCTCGTCGAAGCCGAGCAGCAGGTGGTTGTGGCTGTCGATGATGCCCGGGGTCACGAGCCGCCCGTTCGCCTCGATCGTGCGGCGGGCGGCGGGCGCCTCATCGGCTGGGCCGACGAAGGCGATGCGATCGCCCGAGACGCCGATCGCCTCGGCCCACGGCTGCGCCGGGTCGAAGGTGCGCACTCGGGCGCCGGTGATGAGGAGGTCGAGGGTCATGGTGCTGGGCTTTCTGTGGTGTGCGGTGGTTCGGTGCGCGGTTGGGCCTCAGGGGTGTCGACGCGTCCGCAGCGATCGTGTGGATTCGTGGATTCGTGGACGCCTGAGCGAAGTGGGATGCACCGCGGCCCGGGGGTTCACCCCACGGACGGTGTGGTCATGTGGTCGTGTGGTCTCGACCGGTGTGGTCATGTGGTCGTGTGGTCTCGACCGGTGTGGTCATGTGGTCATGTGGTCTCGCTCCCCGCGGGGATGCCCCCGGGGCGACGAGATCGCGCAGCCGGAACGACCGGCCGACCGCCGCGATCCCGTCGCGTTCCGTGGCGAGGTCAGACGAGATCGTCGTCCTCGTCGGCGTCGAGGAGGTGGGCTGCGCCGGGGTTCCGGCGCAGGTACAGGGCGTAGTAGGCGAAGCCGGCGGCGATGATGCCGGCGGCGATGCCGAGGCTCAGCCACTGGCCCGGGTCGAGGATGCCGATGACGAAGATCGTCGCGATCGCGGCGAGGGCGACGATCGGCGCGAGCGGCCAGAACGGCATGCGGAAGTACGCAGAGGTCGAGGCGCCGGCCGCGGTCTCGCGGTTCGTCTGACGGCGCACGACGATCGCGGCGAGGGCGATGAAGCCGTAGCTGAAGGCGAGCGTCGAGCCGGTCGCGTTGAGCAGCACGTCGAAGGGCACGAAGCAGGCGGCGAGGGCGAGCACGCCCATGACGACGGTCGCGGCGACGGGCATCTTCGTCGACGGGGAGACGGTGGCGAGGGGGCGCGCGAGCCCGGCCGGCATGGCCCGGTCACGGGCCGCGGCGAACAGCAGGCGGCCGGACTGCAGGGCGATGGCGATGATGGCGTTGACGATCGCGAGGGCGATCGCGACGAGCACGACGATCGTGACGGCGTCGCCGGCACTCTCGGCGAGGAAGGTCTCGACCGGGAGCGCCGCACCGAAGAGACCCTCGAGCGAGTCGGCGCCGAGCAGGATCGCGGTGAGCGGGATGAGCTCGGCGAGCACGGTGATGAGTGCGCTCCAGAGCACGGCGCGCGCGATCGTGCGGCGGGCGTTGCGGGTCTCCTCGGCGAAGTAGATCGCCCCGCCGTAGCCGTTGTACGAGAAGATGCCCTGCGTGACCGCGAGCACGAGGCCGGCGATGCCGAGTGGCGCGAGCCCACCGGTCGCGGGTTCGAGCACCTGCGGGTCGAACAGCGCCGTCACGGGCCGCTCGACGTGGATGAGGCCGAGCACCGCGAGCAGCACGAGCGCCGCCATCTCGACGAAGAGGAACGCGCCGGTCACCCACGCGTTCGTGCGGATGTTGAAGCACGCCGTCACGGTCGCGAGCACGATCACGATGAGCGCCGTCCACAGCGGGTCCAGTCCCGCGATCGCGACGCCGAGGTAGTCCGCGACGCCGAGCGCGAAGATCGCGACGATGAGCGGCAGGGTGACGAGGTTGATGAAGAAGACCGCGGCGCCCGCGGCCGGGCCGAGCACGCGGTTCACGAGCGAGTAGTCGCCGCCGGCAATGGGATGCCGCGACCCGAGCTCGGCGTAGCAGAGGGCGACGAGCAGGCTGATGACCCCGGCCAGGGCGAAGCCCCAGAAGACGCCGGTGCCGTAGGTCGCGAGCGCGGCGCCGCCGAGGATGAAGACGCTCGAGGCGGGCGAGATGCCCGAGAGCGTGATGAGCACGTTGCCGCCGACGCCGAGCGAGCGCGAGAGCTGCCCGCCGTGCGTCGTCGTCGCGGCGGTGTCGAGGGAGGGAGGGGTGGACATGTCGGTCTCTCTTCGTCGGGGGATCCGAGTGGTGCGTCGTTGGGGACGAATAATTTGACTCAAGTGTCAAAGAATGCACCGAGCATGACAGGGCGATCGGTTAGTGTCAAGGGCATGGCCCGACCCCGCGACCAACGCGCCCGCCGCGAATCGCTCATCGAGGCGACGTATGCCGCCGGGCGCATGCACGGCCTCCGATCGCTGTCGCTGACCGATGTCGCCGCGCAGGCCGGCCTCACCCGAGGCGCGATCCTCTACTACTACGAAGACCTCGACGCGCTGCTCGCCGAGGCGCACGCGGCCGGCGTCGAACGCTTCTGCGACCAGCGCGACGCCACGATCGCGACGCTCGACGACCCGCGGGAGCAGCTCGCGGCGGCGATCGACGGCGGCCTCCCGAGCGGCCCCGACGACGCCCTCATGAGCCTGCTCTACGAGTTCGACGTGCTCAGCGGCAACTCGACCCTCCACGACGAGCTCGTGCAGAATCTCTACCTGCGCCAGCTCGAGACCTACCGGCGCATCCTCGCGGCGGGGCGGGCCGCCGGGCACTTCACCCCGAGGCTCGACGACGAACAGCTCGCGATGACGTTCGTCGCCCTCGAAGACGCCTACGGCCTGCACATCGTCGGCGGCAACGCGCTCATGACCGTCGCGACGGCGGCAGCGACCATGCGCGCCGTGGCCGCCGAGCTCGGCTGCCCGACGTCGACGACGGCGACGGCCGAGTAACCGTCAGACGTCGAGGCGGATCGAGCCCTTGAACCGCTCGGCGCGCGCCGCAGGCGCCCCCGAGGCATCCTGCTCGTCGGCGAAGGCGATGCCCTTGTCGCCGTCGGGCGTCGGGGCGGGCGTCGGCAGGCGCTTCTGCCGCTCCATCTCGACCTGGGCCTCGTACTTGCGCGGCGCGAAGACCTCGTCACCGATCATCATGACGGCGCTGCCGCTCGGGCGACCCTTCTTCGTCTTGTCGGAGAGGTCGATCCAGCCGCGCTTCACCGCGACGCCGAGCACGACGACGGCGACGAGCGCGCACAGGAGCCAGATCCACCAATCCACCCGGCGAGTCTAGCGGTGCGACCCTGAGACTTCCTCGCCAGGGTGCGCGGGGCCGATCACGGCACCCGGTAGAGCCACTCGCGAGTCGCGAACTTCGTCTCGACGAGCTCTTCGGCCTCGGCGAGCTCATCGGCCGAGACAGTGCCGACCGTCGCCCCGGTCAATGAGGCGAAGGTCTGCTTGAGGCTCTCGATGATCGCCGCACGGCTGAGTCCCGTCTGCGACCGCAGCGGGTCGACCCGCTTCGCGGCGCTCGCGATGCCCTTGTCGCTGATCTTCTCGCGGCCGATGCGCAGCACCTCGAGCATCTTCTCGTTGTCGAGGTCGTACGCCATCGTGACGTGGTGCAGCACCCCGCCCGAGCCGAGCCGCTTCTGCGCGGCGCCGCCGATCTTGCCCGCCGGGCTCGCGATGTCGTTGAGCGGCTGATACGTCGCCTCGATGCCGACGTTGCGCAGACCCTGCAGCACCCAGTCGTCGAGGAAGGCGTACGAGTCGGCGAAGCTCATGCCCTGCACGAGCTCGGCCGGCACGTAGAGCGAGTAGGTGACGACGTTGCCGCGCTCCATCATCATCGCGCCGCCGCCCGAGATGCGGCGGACGACCTCGAAGCCGTACTTCTCGGCACCCTCGGGGTCGACCTCGTTCTTCACCGACTGGAAGGAGCCGATCACGACGGCCGACTCGTCCCACTCCCAGAAGCGCAGGGTGGGCTTGCGCCGCCCCTCCCCCACGCGCGAGGCGAGCACCTCGTCGAGCGCGAGGTGCGTGCGCGGCGGCACGGCCTCGTCGTGCACGATCTCCCACTCGTAGTCGGCCCAGCTCGTCGCCTCGGTGAGCGCGCGTCGCACCGCGACCGCGACCGCGTCGGCGGAGAAGCCGAGCATCACGGCGTCGCTGCGGAGGCCCGCGGTGATCGCGGCCGCGATCTGCTTCGCATCGGATGCCGCGGGCAGCCCCTCGAGCGCGGCGTTGATGTCGTCGAGGGCCTCGTCGGGCTCCAGGAAGAAGTCGCCCGCGACGCGGACGTTTCGCAGCATCCCGCCCTCGACGTCGAAGTCGACGATCACGAGCTTGCCGCCGGGCACCTTGTATTCACCGTGCATGCGGTACAGCCTACGGATCACCGCCGGCACCGGGAGCGAGTCGGAGGAGGATCGGCGATCGGCACCGGTCGTTCACGGCGTGTCCGCCGATTCATCCTGCGACTCGTTCCCGTTCGTCGACCTCCTGCGTACGCTGGCGGCATGACGACGTTCTTCCTGGCCAGGCACGGCGAGACCGTCTGGCACGCCGAGCACCGCTACGCGGGCAACTCCGACGTGCCGCTCACCCGGCACGGCCTCGGCCAAGCCGCGGCACTCGGCGCCTGGGCGGTCGGCGCGCAACTCGACGCGATCGTCGCCTCGCCGCTCAGCCGCGCCCAGCGCTCGGCGGCACCCGCGGCCGAGACGACCGGCCTGCCCGTGCGCAACGAGGCCCGGCTCGTCGAGATCGACTTCGGCGACGCCGAGGGGCTGACGCCCGACGAACTCGTCGAGCAGTACCCCGAGGAGTGGGCGGCGTTCTGCGAGGCGCCGGCGTCGAATCCGTTCCCCGGCGGCGAGACCGGCCGCGCCGGCATCGAGCGGGCGCTTCCGGTGTTCGACGAGCTCGTTGAGGAGTTCCCCGACGGCCGGGTGCTCATCGTCGCGCACGCGACGCTCATCCGGCTCCTGTTCTGCGAGCTCGCCGGCATGGACCCCGACGGCTACCGCGACCTGCTTCCGGTGCTCGGCAACTGCAACGTGACCACGATCGTCTACCCGTGGGCGACCGAGTCGCGGGCGGCGCATCACCCGCGCATCCGCCTGCTCGGCTACGACGTGCCGCCGTGGCACGCGGGCGTGTAGCCCCGGGCGGCGCGAACACGACGAGGCGCCACCGGGAACCCCGGTGACGCCTCGCACGGGTGCGACGGACCTCAGTCCTCCCAGGGCACGTCGGGCGCACGGTAGTACCCGATGCCCATCTCGTCCCAGCGGTCGGCGTGCGCGACGATGCGACGCTCGAAGTCGTCGAACGAGCGGACCTCGGGCGCGGACCAGCCGACCTCGGCGATCGCGGGCATGCGCGGGAAGCTCGTGAAGTCGGCGTACTGCGCGACCGGGATGAACTGGTCGAGCGAGGTCGGCAGCGAGTTCGAGCCGCGGTACGCGCGGTCGGCCCAGAGCGCCGCCTCGACGCCCTCGATCTGGTCCTCGGTCGCGAGCGAGACGCTGCCGTCGGGGCTCGAGGTCACCGAGATCGGGTCCCAGTCGTACGCGCGCTCGAGGTCGACGTAGCCTGCCCAGCGCAGGCCGTACGGCACGCTCGCGTCGTACTTCATGTCGAGGTACGCGCGGTCGGCGGGCGACGCCACGACGGTCGCGCCCTGGGCGAGCGCGGTGCGCAGTTCACGCACGCCGGCTCGTTCGTTCGGTGTGCCGATCGACGCCTGATCGCCCGCATCGGCCCACCACTGCATGATCGACCCGGCGGGCAGCGGCGATGCGCCGATCTGGTGCCAGCCCATGACGCGCTTGCCCTGCTCGGCGAGTACCTCGGCGGACGTCTCGACGTACCAGTCCATCTGCTCCTGGGTCGTCGACGGCACCTCGTCGCCGCCGATGTGCACGATGTCGGAGGAGCTCTGCTGCGCGGCCTCGGTCAGCACGTCCTGCAGGTAGGCGCGCACCTCGTCGCGACGCTCGGGCGTGAGGCAGATGGTCGGCAGGCCGACGTCGAAGCCCGAGTACGGCGCGACGGCCTTGCCGTCGCAGTTGATCTCGGGGATCGAGGCCTTGGCGGCCATCGCGTGACTCGGCCCGTCGATCTCGGGCACGACCTCGATGAAGTGCTCGGCGGCGTACGACACGATCTCCTGGTAGTCGGCCTTCGTGTAGAACCACGGCCCGCCGGTCCCGGGCTTCCAACCGCTCTGGGTCGAGGCGCCGATGCGCGTCAGCTCGGGTCGCGCATCGACCGTGAGCCGCCAGCCCTGGTCGTCGGTCAGGTGGAGGTGGAGGGCGTTGTACTTGTAGAGCGCCATCTGGTCGATGAACCGCTTGACGTCGTCGACGGGGTAGAACCGTCGACCGACATCGAGCATCGCGCCGCGGTAGTCGTAGCGCGGCGCGTCGTCGATGCTGACGGCGGGAACCGACCAGTCGACCCCGGGCGACCCGACGGACTCGATCTCGTCGGGCAGGAGCTGCCGCAACGTGGTGGCGCCGCGGAACAGCCCCTCGGCGCTGTGCGCCTCGATCGTCACGCGCGTGCCCTCGGATACGAGCCGGTATCCCTCGTCGCCGAGGGCGGCGTCACCGCGGGTCGAGAGCACGATGGTGGCGCCCTGGGATGCCCCGGCCGCGCGCTGCCCGACCGGGATCGCGTAGCCCGTGGCATCCCGGAGCAACTCGGCGAGACCCTCGCCGACCTCGGCGGCGCCGTCGTCGCGGGGATGGATCTTGATGACGCTGCCCGAGCCGAGGTCGACCGGCGTGCCGGCGCCGGCGACGAGTTCGGCCGACGCGGGGATGAGCGCGATCTCGGCGCGGTCGTCGCCGGTGTCGGCTGCATTGGCTGGGAGCGGTGCGGCGATGAGCGCGAGCGCGCCCACTGCGACGGTTGCGGCGAGCGCGGTGGCGCGGGGTCGTCTGGACATCGGTGTCCTCCTCGAGCATCGGCGGTCAGGTGGTCCGGGTTTCCTCGAAGCTAACGAGATCTGATCGAGTGTGTCAATAGCGAGCCCGAATCGATCACTTACGCGCAGATCGAGTGATCATTCACTCACGATCGCCCGCGGATCACCCCGTTCTCCGGGGCCCGCCGTAGACTGCGCGAATGGACGAGGACGACCGGAGACCCGCCCCGAACGGCACCGTCGACCCGCCGTATCAGGCGGTCGCGCCGAACCTCGACCGGCTCTCGCGCGACTCGCTGAAGCCGGGCAGCGTGAGCCGCCGCCGCATCGGCCGCGCGGCGACCGGCCTCGCGCTCGTGCTCGCCGCCGTCGCGGCGATCATCGTGTGGACGCTCGTCGCCTGAGCCCGCCGGCGCCCGCGCCCGCGCCCCGCGACCCGCTCAGTCGACCGCGAACCGCTCGTCGAGCCAGCGCACGAGATCGGCCCGCACCTCCTCGCGGTTCGTCTCGTTGAAGATCTCATGGCGGGCGCCCTCGTAGACGACGACCTCGACATCGGTGAGCCCCGAGTGCCGCACGTAGCGCTCGGCGAGGAGGCGCACGCTGCGTTCGCCGCCGAGCGGGTCGTCGGAGCCGATCATGATGAGCAGCGGGAGCTCGGGCGGGAGGCCCTTCACCGGGCGGCCGAGCAGGCGGGCGGCGTCGACGATGCCGAACAGCTTCCGCACCGAGTCAGCCGTCGTGTACGGGTCGGCCATGAAGGCCGGGGCGACCGCGGGATCGCGGCTCAGCCACTCGACCGGCGTCGGTCCGAGCTTGCGGAACCGTGCGTTGAGGTCGCCGCCGTTCATGTGCAGCAGCGTGCGGTACGCCGTCCCGGTGAGCACGAACGCGTCGTAGTTCTCGGCCGAGCGGTTCATGATGATCTGCCCGACGAGCGAACCCCACGAGTGGCCCAGGTAGACGAGGGGCACGTCCGACCCCTCTTCGGCGCGGATCACCCCGGTGAACCGCTCGACGGCGTCGACCGTGGCCCGCAGCCCGCCGGGCCCCAGCCGGCCCATCCGGGTGAGATCCCCGCCGTGCTGCTCGAAGCCCGTCTTGCCGTGCCCGCGGTGATCGTCGGCCCAGACGGAGTAGCCGGCGGCGTTGAGGGCCTCGACGAGTTCGCCGTACCGCCCGATGTGCTCGCCGACGCCGTGCGCGAGCTGGATCACCGCATGCGGCTCCGCAACGCGCCACGACTCGTAGTGGACTCGGACCCCGTGCGCGTCGGTGAAGGTCGGCATGTGGTCATTGTGGCAGGCCGTTCGTCCTGAACCGCGACGCCCCCTTGACGGGGGTGATTCCGGAGTGATCTTATTTGAACGTTTAGCGCGTCAAAACGTCATAAACCATCACTTCCGAGAATGCGAGCAATGATGCAGCAACCTGGAACACGCGTCGCGGGTCGACCGCGGCGCACCACCGCCCTCGGCCTCGCGGCACTCGTCGCGATTACCGGAATCAGCGCCGTCGCCTTCACGGTCGGCGCCACGCCCGAGCCGGCCGCGGCCGCCTCGTCCGAACCCACGCCCATCACCCCGAAGAAGGTGAACCCCGAGGTCCCCGTCGACGACACCGGCGAGACCCTCGGCGCCGTGACCGACGTCACGAAGGACGGTGCGAGCGTCACCCTCGAGGCCGAGCACGGCGCCATCCGCGCCACCTTCCTCGACGAGCGCACCCTCCGCCTCGAGGCGACCCCGACCGGTGAGTTCACCGACCCGGCGAACACCCCGCAGAACGACCCGGCGCGCACGGCGAACATCGTCATCGGCACCGAGGACTTCGACGGGGCATCCGTGGAGGTCACCGAGGGCGACACCATCACCGTCTCGACCGAGCAGGTCTCGCTCGCGATCGACCGCGCGACCGGCGCCGCGACGCTGACGCGCGCCGACGGCTCGCTCGTGTGGGCGGAGTCCGAGCCGCTGACCTTCGGCGGCGCCTCGACCACGCAGCACCTGGCCGCGGTCGACGGCGAGCAGTTCCTCGGCGGCGGCATGCAGAACGGGCGGTCGATCCACACCGGCGCGACCATCAACGTCGCCCGCAGCTACGACTGGGACGACGAAGGCTACCCGAACGCGGTGCCGTACTACATGTCGTCCAACGGCTACGGCGTGCTCCGCAACACCTTCGCCGCCGGCAGCTACGACTTCGCCGGACACACGACGACCCACGCCGAGCAGCGCTTCGACGCCTACTACTTCGTCGGCGACTACACGGATGCGCTCGACGGCTACACGAAGCTCACCGGCCGGCCGATGATGCCGCCCGTCTACGCCCTCGAGTACGGCGACGCCGACTGCTACAACCGGTCGAGCCCGACCTACTCGGGATCGAAGGACCCGGCGAAGCTGAAGACCCCGCAGGCGCTCGAGATCGCGAAGGACTTCGTCGAGCACGACATGCCCGCGGGCTGGATGCTCGTGAACGACGGCTACGGCTGCGAGTACCAGGAGCTGCCCGAGACGGTCGACGCAATCGCCGAGGAGACCGGCCTCGAGACCGGCCTCTGGACCCAGCGCTCGCTGACCCAGCAGGAGTACGAGGTCGGCGAGGCCGGCATTCGCCTGCGCAAGCTCGACGTCGCGTGGGTCGGCGCCGGCTACCGCCTCGCGCTCACCGGCTGCGAGGCCGCACACAGCGGCATCGAGCAGTACTCCGACGCCCGCGGAACCTCGCTCATGGTCGAGGGCTGGGCGGGCTCGCAGCGCTGCGGCATGCAGTGGACGGGCGATCACTCGGGCAACCTCGACGCAGTGCGCTGGCAGGTCTCGGCGCTCACCGGCGCCGGCAACTCGGGCATGCCCTTCACCACGGGCGACGTCGACGGCATCTTCGGCGGCTCCGCCGAGAGCTACGTGCGGGACCTGCAGTGGAAGGCCTTCGCCCCCGCGCTCTACTCGATGAGCGGCTGGGCCTCGGTCGACAAGCGGCCGTGGCTCTACGGCGACCAGGCGACCGAGATCAACCGCTCGTACCTGCAGCTGCGCCAGCAGCTCATGCCGTACATCTACTCGCTGGCAGCCGAGTCGCACGCGAGCGGCCTGCCGATGATGCGTTCGCTCGCGCTCGACTACCCGAAGGACCCCGGCGCCTACAGCGTCGAGGCGAACAACGAGTTCCTGCTCGGCGGCGACTACCTCGTCGCCCCGGTGTTCACGAAGACGACCGTGCGCAACGGCATCTACCTACCGGCGGGCGAGCAGTGGGTCGACTACTGGACGGGCAGGCTCTACGAGGGCGGCCAGGTGCTCAACGGCCACCCCGCGCCGCTCGACAAGCTGCCGATCTTCGTGCGCGCCGGCGCCGTCGTGCCGCAGGGCGTCGTCGCCCGCAACGCCTCGCTCGTGCCCGAGGACTCGCCGATCACCCTGTCGGTCTACCCGCAGGACGAGAGCGAGTTCGCGCTCTACGAGGACGACCAGGTGACCCGCGCCTACGCCGACGGCGAGTCGAGCGTGCAGCGATTCACGGTCGACGCGCCGAAGGCCGGCAAGAAGGGCACCGTGCGCATCGAGATCGGCGAGCGCGACGGCGACTACGACGGCAAGGCCGAGTCGCGGCCCTACCGCGTCGAGGCGCACACCGGTTCGGAGCCCAAGAACGTGAAGCTCGGCAACCGCGCGCTCCCGCGCGTCGACGACGTCGCGGAGCTCGACGAGGCGCCCGGCTGGGCCTTCCTCCCCGAGCAGGCGGGCGGAGTCGTCGTGATCTCGACGGGTGCGATCGACTCGAACCAGTCGGTGCGGCTGACCCTGACCGACACGAGCGGCGTGGGCGGGCAGGATGCCGACGTCACCGCGGCATCGGTCGCCGTCGACCTCGTCGACCGCGTCTTCCAGGGCGACGAGACCACCGTCACCGCGACCTTCACCAACACGGGCACGAAGGCGAAGGACGACGTCGTGCTGACGCCCGTCGCACCCGAGGGCTGGAGCCTCGTCTCCTCGAGCGGCGAGCACGCAGGCACCGTGAAGAAGGGCGGCACGGCGAACGCCGAGTTCGTCTTCGAGGTCACGGATGCCGCGGCCGCCGACCTGCAGACGGTCGCCGTCGAGGCGTCGTACACCTCGAAGGGCCAGCCGAACACGGTGGCGGGGGCGAACCAGCTCTACGTCGCCTACGGCTCCCTCGCGGGCGCCTACAACGCCGACGCGATCAGCGAGATCGCGACGGCGAAGGCGGCGAACTTCGACGGCGGAGGTGCGAGCTTCTCGGCCGAGGCGCTCGCCCGCGCGGGCGTCACGCCGGGCTCGACGGTCACCGTCGGCACGGGCGACGCGGCGATCGGGTACACGTGGCCCGCACCCTCGGGGGCGGCCGACTCGGTCTCGCCGGCGGGGCAGACGATTGCGCTCACGGGCAAGGGCACGCACCTCGCGATCCTCGCGTCGGCGGCGACGGGCGGCGGGGTCAACCCCGAGCTCGAGCTGCACTACGCCGACGGCAGCGTCGCGAAGCAGAGCGTGTACTTCCCGAACTGGCTGCTGCAGGCCTCCGGCCTGCAGGGGTCGTCGGTCGCGATCACCTCGCTCGGGCGCAACAGCGCGACGAACCCGAACGTGTACGAGTACCCGACGGGCAAGTACCAGGTGTACTCGAACGTGCTGCGGCTGAACCCCTCGAAGGAGCTCGCCTACGTCGTGCTGCCGACCGAGTCGCGGATGAAGATCTTCGACTGGAAGGTCGTCGACCAGCCGCTGCCGACGCCGCCGTCGGGCACGGTCTTCGCCTCCGAGCTGCCGTGGCTGAGCGCCTCGAACGGCTGGGGCGTCATCGGCAAGAACGTGGCGAACAAGGACGCCGCGAACTCGCCCGACGTGCCGCTCGCGATCAACTACACCGACCCGGCCACGGGGCAGAACCCGACGTACGCGAAGGGACTCGGGGTGCACGCGCTCTCGAAGATCACGTACTACGTGGGCGGGGCGTGCAGCGCCTTCACCGCGGAGGTCGGGCTCGAGGCGAAGTTCGCCGGCAACGTGATCTTCAAGGTCGACGCCGACGGCGACAACCGCTACCAGTCGCGCACCTTCACCCCCGGGTTCGCGCCCGAGAAGGTGAGCGTCGATCTCGAAGGCGTGCAGTACGTCGACCTGATCGTCGAGGCGCCCGGCAGCATCAACGGCGCCCACGGCGTGTGGGGCGACGCGAAGTTCACCTGCGACTGAGGTCGCGATGACCCGGATGCCCCGGCAAGTGCGACTCGCCGGGGCATCCGCGTGTTCGGTCCGGTGCCGATCAGCTCACGCTGGGCGTGAGCTGCAGCACCGGGATCCGACGGTCGGTCTTCTCGAGGTAGCCGCCGAACTGCGGCTCCTCGGACACGATCGCGTCGTACGCCTCGCGCCACTCGTCTTCGGGGATCTCGGTCGCGGTCACCGTCTGGACGACGACCTCGCCGTCGACGAGCGCCTCGAGCTCGAACGTCGGGTTCGCGCGCAGGTTGTGGTACCAAGCGGGGTTCTCGGGCGTGCCCCCCTTGGATGCCACCACGCGCCATCCCTGGTCGTTGCGGAAGCCGACGACGGGATTCAGGCGCGTCTCGCCCGACTTGGCGCCGATGGAGTGCAGGATCACCAACTTCGGGCCCCAGTGGTTCTCGGTGCCCTTGGTGCTGCGGAACTGCTCGATGACGTCATCATTCCAACCCATGTCGGCTCCAACGCGGGCGGAGTGCGGAATCTTCCTCGCGCCGTCGATTCCGCGGGAGGATCTCACGGCATCGCTCCCTGAAATACTTAGCCACACTAATTTGTTAGACTAAGCATCATGACGGATGCCACGAACACTGCCGCGATCACGCGACCCAACCCCGTGGCATCCTCTCGACGCCTGACGCTGGCCGAGCAGTCGACCGAACTCCGCATCGCGGTGATGCGCCTCTCGCGGCGCCTGCGCCAGCAGCGCAGCGACACCGAGATCAGTGCCTCGCAGTTCTCGACCCTCGGGTGGATCCACAGCGAGGGGCCGCTCACGATCGGCCGCCTCGCCGAGCTCGAGCGCGTGACCGCGCCGAGCATGAACCGCACGGTCAACTGCCTCGTCGACGCCGGCTACGTCACGCGCCGCACCGACGACGACGACCGCCGCAAGGTACTCGTCGAGGTGACCGAAGCGGGCGACGTCGTCGTCCGCGAGACCCGCAAGCGCCGCGACGCGTGGATCGCCAAGCGGTACGCCGCCCTCGACCCCGCCGACCGCGAGGTCCTCGCTCGCGCCACCACGATCCTCGGGAGGCTCCTCGACCAGTGAGTGCCATGTTCCGTTCCCTCAGCCACGTCAACTACCGAATCTGGTTCATCGGCGCCCTCGTCTCGAACGTGGGCGCCTGGATGCAGGCGACCGCCCAGAACTGGGTCGTCCTCACCGAGCTCACCGCCAACGACGCCCTCGCCGTCGGCGTCACGATGGCCCTGCAGTTCGCCCCGCAGCTGCTGCTCGTGCCGATCACCGGTCTCATCGCCGACCGCTTCGACCGCCGCAAGATCCTCATGTGCACCCAGACGGCGCTCATGCTGCTCGGCCTCGCCCTCGGCCTGCTGCTCATCTTCGGCCACGCCGAACTCTGGCACCTCTACGTCTTCGCGGGCCTGCTCGGCATCGTGAACGCGATCGACAACCCGGCGCGGCAGACTTTCGTCACCGACCTCGTCTCGAGCTCCGACATGTCGAACGCGGTCGCGCTCAACTCGGCCTCGTTCAACACCGCGCGCCTCATCGGCCCCGCCGTCGCCGGTGTGCTCATCGTGCTCGTCGGCTCGGGCTGGGTCTTCATCATCAACGCCGTCACCTTCCTCGCGGTGCTCGGCGCCCTCGCGATGCTCAAGGGCAAGAAGCTCAAGCGGATGCCTCGGGCGAGCCGCGAACGGGGAGCCTTCGTCGCGGGCTTCCGCTACGTGTGGAGCAGGCCCGACCTCGTCGTCGTCTTCGTAATCGTGTTCCTCGTGGGCGCGTTCGGCATGAACTTCCCGATCTTCTCCTCGACGATGGCCGTCGAGTTCGGGCGCGGCGCCGGCGAGTACGGCCTGCTCAACTCGATCCTCGCGATCGGCTCGCTCGCGGGTGCGCTGCTGGCCGCCCGCCGTGAGCGCGCACGCCTCCGTGTCGTCATCCTCGCGGCCGCCGGATTCGGCGTCGCCGCCGGGATCTCGGCGGTGATGCCCACCTTCGTGCTCTTCGCCGCCTCGACGGTGCTGATCGGCTTCGCCGCGGTCACGATGCTCACGACGGCGAACGGCTACGTGCAGACGACGACCGACCCGGCGCTGCGCGGGCGCGTGCTCGCGCTGTACTTCGCGATCCTGTCGGGTGGCACGCCGATCGGCGCGCCGATCGTCGGCGCGGTCGCGAACAGCTGGGGTCCGCGCTGGGGTCTCGGCGTCGCCGCGATCGCCGCCGGGGTGGCGGCGTTGATCGGCGCGATCTGGCTCATCGTCTCGCGCGGCATGCGCGTGACGAGGCATCCTGAGCGCCGCTGGGCCGCCGCGGTGCGCTTCGACGCGCCGCCGACGGCCGCGATCGCCGTCGTGCCGACCTCGGCCATCGCGGTGCCGACGGAGGCCCTGCAGGTGCCGACGGAGGCGACCCCGATCATCACGACCGACGCCCTGCGGGTGCCGAGCACGGCCAAGGGCTGAGCCTCAGCCCTGCCGCGCCTCCGCGCGTGCGGCGAGGAGGCCGGCCAGCCAGCGCCCGCTGTCCTTCACGAGCCGCTCCTGCGTGTCGTAGTCGACCCGGACGATGCCGAACCGCTTCGAGTAGCCGTAGCCCCACTCGAAGTTGTCGAGCAGCGACCACACGAGGTAGCCGCGCAGGTCGACCCCGCGGTCCATCGCCCGACGGGCCGCGGCGAAGTGCCGACGCAGGTAGTCGACCCGCTCGACGTCGTGCACCCGGGGGCCGTCGAGCGTCGGCGTCACCACGTCGGCGAAGGCCGCGCCGTTCTCGGTGATCATCAGCGGCTGCCCGGGGAACTGCTCGCCGAGCGAGACCAGCAGCTCCTCGAGGCCGTCGGGCGCGATGTTCCAGCCCATGTCGGTGTACGGCCCGGGCTGCGGCAGGAACTCCACGTGCTCGCTGCCGGGCCACGGCGTGCCGCCGACGTCCTTGTGGCCGTCGTTGCGGCTGCGCTCGCTCACGCCGTCCCACATCGCGACGGTCACGGTCGAGTAGTAGTTGACGCCGAGCACGTCGATCGGCTGGTGCACGAGCTCGAGGTCGCCGTCGCGCACGAACGACCAGTCGGTCACGCCGGCGGTGTCGGCGATGAGGTCGTCGTCGTACCTGCCGAGCAGCATCGGGCTCGTGAAGGCGCGGTTGGCGAGCGCGTCGATGCGACGCGTCGCCTCGGCGTCGCCGCCGCGGATGACGTGGAAGTTCAGGGTGGCGGAGACATCCGGAGTGTTCGTCGCACGACGTCGGATCTCGGGCACCGCGAGCCCGTGCGCGAGGTTCAGATGGTGCACCGCGGCGAGCGCGGCGGCACCGTCGGTGCGGCCCGGCGCGTGGGCGCCCGAGCCGTAGCCGAGGTACGCCGAGCACCACGGCTCGTTGAGCGTGGTCCACGTGTGCACCCGGTCGCCGAGCGCGTCGACGGCATGCCCCGCGTAGTCGGCGAAGCGCAGCGCGGTGTCGCGGTTCGTCCAGCCGCCGGCGTCCTCGAGCTCCTGGGGCAGGTCCCAGTGGTAGAGCGTCGCGATGGGGCGGATGCCACGGGCGAGGAGCCCGTCGACGAGCCTCGAGTAGAAGTCGACCCCCGCGGGGTTCGGCCGATCGCCGGCGCCCGGCAGCAGCCGCGACCACGAGAGCGAGAAGCGGTACGCCTCGAGACCGAGCGAGGCCATCAGGTCGAGGTCGGACTCGAGCCGGTGGTAGTGGTCGCAGGCGACATCGCCGGTGTCGCCGTTCCAGGTGCGGCCGGGCGTGCGGCTGAACGTGTCCCAGATCGACGGCGTGCGGCCGTCTTCGTCGGCGGCACCTTCGATCTGATACGACGCGGTCGCCGAGCCGATCACGAAGCCAGGGGGGAACTCGAGCGGGCCGACGTCACTGGGCGATGCACTGGTCACGGCGCTCATCCTCGCACCTTCCGCGCACCGCGGACGCGTGATCGTCACGATTCGTCAGCCGAATGCGGCGAGCGCGAACACCGCGCCCGTGACGGTCAACGGCGCGACGGCGAGCCCGAGCGCGGCGAACTTCGGCCAGGAGATCTGCACCCCCATCGAGACGAGCCGATGATGCCAGAGGAGGGTCGCGAGCGACGCCCACGGGGTGACGAGGGCGCCGGCGTTGACCCCGATGAGCAGGGCGGCGGTCCGCAACGGGCTCGACGCGAACGGCTCGAGGGCGAGATACGCGGGGAGGTTGTCGAACGCGTTCGCGCTGACCGCGGCGACGCCCGCCAGCCGCAGGAGCTCGAGCGGGTCCTCCCCCTCACCGGCGATCGACGCGAGGACCTCGGTCAGGCGGAGTTCGTGGGCGGCCTCCATCACGACGAAGAGCCCCGCGACGAACACGACCAGCTGCCACGGCACGAGCGCCGGTCGGAGCACCGAGGGGCGGCGCAGGAGGAACGCGACGAACAGCACCGCCGCGCCGGCCGTCGCGGGAATCCACACGTCGATCCCCGACACGAGCAGCGGGACGAGCAGGACGAGCACGGCCGGCGCCCACATGACCGCCGCGAACTCGACCGGGTGCGCGCCGAGACGCCCGGCCGCGAGGAGGTTCGTGAGGTTGGACACGGGAAGCAGGAGCGAGGCGGTGTTCGCGAGCCAGACCGTCGTCAGGGCGAAGGGGATCGGCGAGATGCGGGCGTGGGCCGCGACCGACACGACGACCGGCGTGAGCAGGACCGCGGTCGTGTCGAGCGAGAGGAACACGGTCGACGCCGTCGCCAGGGCGACGACGAGCAGCCACAGCGCCATCGCGCGACCTCGTGCGAAGCGGGCCAGCTGCTGGGCGATCGACCGGAAGACCCCGGCCTCGGCGGCCAGCTCGGCGACGATCGTCATCGCGACGACGAAGCCGAGGATCGGGGCCGACCGTGCCGCGAGCGCGCCGACCGCCTCGATCGGGAGCACACCGCCCGCCACCGCGATGATGCCGAGCGCGACCAGCACGCTCCCGACGACTGCGATCCGCACCAAGCGAGGCTAGCCGACCCCAGGGGGTCGGTTGCGCCTCAGTCGAGCACGAGCACGAGTACGAGCATCGAGTCGACCGCGCCTCAGATCACGCCGAGCGCGAGCATCGCGTCGGCCGCGCGCACGAAGCCCGCGATGTTGGCGCCGACGACGTAGTCGCCCGGCGCACCGTACTCCTCGGCCGTCGTCGCGCAGCGCTCGTGGATCGACTCCATGATCTCGGCCAGCCGCTGCTCGGTGTGCTCGAAGCTCCACGAGTCGCGGGAGGCGTTCTGCTGCATCTCGAGCGCGCTCGTCGCGACGCCGCCCGCGTTCGCCGCCTTGCCGGGCCCGAACAGCACGCCCGCGTCGCGGAGCACGGTGATCGCCTCGGGCGTCGTCGGCATGTTCGCGCCCTCGGCGACCGCGATCACCCCGGCTGCGACGAGCGCACGTGCGTGCGTCTCGCCGAGCTCGTTCTGCGTCGCGCACGGCAGCGCGACCTGCACGGGCCCGCGGTCGGCGAGGTCCCATACGGTGGCGCCGGCGACGAACTCCGCGCGGCCGCCCCGCTCGGCGACGTACTGCTCGATGCGGTCGCGGCGCACCTCCTTCACCTCGCGCAGCAGGGCCACGTCGATGCCGTCGGGGTCGTAGACCGCACCCGAGGAGTCGGACGCGCCGACCACGACGCCGCCGAGCTCGTGCACCTTCTCGATCGCGTAGATCGCCACGTTGCCCGACCCCGAGACGAGCACGCGCGCACCGTCGAACGAGCGGCCCCGGGTCTCGAGCATGTGCTGGGTGAAGTACACCGCGCCGTAGCCGGTCGCCTCGGTGCGCACGAGGGAGCCGCCCCAGGTGAGGCCCTTGCCGGTGAGCACGCCCGACTCGTACTGGTTCGTGATGCGCTTGTACTGACCGAAGAGGTAGCCGATCTCACGCGCACCGACGCCGATGTCGCCCGCCGGGACATCCGTGTACTCGCCGAGGTGCCGGTACGCCTCGGTCATGAACGACTGGCAGAAGCGCATGACCTCCGCGTCCGACTTGCCCTTCGGGTCGAAGTCGCTGCCGCCCTTGCCGCCGCCGATCGGCATGCCCGTGAGCGAGTTCTTGAAGATCTGCTCGAAGCCGAGGAACTTCACCGTGCCGAGCAGCACGCTCGGGTGGAAGCGCAGGCCGCCCTTGTACGGGCCGAGCGCCGAGTTGAACTGCACCCGGAAGCCGCGGTTGATCTGCACGCGCCCCGCGTCGTCGACCCACGGCACCCGGAAGATGATCTGCCGCTCGGGCTCGCAGATGCGCTCGAGGATCGACGCCTGCACGTAGTGCGGGTTGCGCTCGAGCACGCGGTCGAGCGAGCCGAAGACCTCGCGCACCGCCTGGTGGAACTCGAACTCGCCCGGGTTCCGGGCGAGGATCTGGGCGTAGACGTCGTCGATGGCAGTGCGAGATGCGGTCACGCGCGCTCCTTCATGGTCGAACGGATGCCACGTGGTGCAGTCGCGCGCGGCGTCCTTCCAACATACCCAGTGCTGAGGAAGCCTCCGACACTGTGACGCGCTCGGCGCCCGGGCGGGCTCAGTGGCCGTGCGCGAGCTGCTGCAGCACGACGACGGCGAGGCCGAGCGCGACGAGCGCGCCGAGCGCGATCACCTGCTTCCACCAGTCGATCCGCGTACGCCGCACGGCGATGAAGCCGATGACCCCGAGCGTCGCGACGTAGACGATCGAGGCGGCGCGCAGGGCGTGCTCGAGCTGGATCACGCCGAGCGCTGCGAGGCCGAGGAGGAGGAGCGGGACCCCGGCGGAGGCGATCGCCGATCCCGCGATGCGGAGCATCCGGCCGACCTCGGCGCGGTCGGGGAAGGCGGCGTGCACGGCGAGATGCGAGATGACGTCGGCGACGAAGCCCGCCGTGGTGATCGCGACGATGCCGACGAGCAGCGTCACGACCGCGCGGGGCGCCTCGACGTGCTCGACGTTGGCGTGCTGCACGAGCACGATCGCGAGCCCGGTGAAGGTCGCGTAGACGCGCTCCTTGAGGGCGTCGACGCGCTCGTCGGCGGGGCGGTCGTGACGGTCGTGGCGGTGCCGGCGACCGTCGCCGCCGGCGTCGCCCGTCTTCGGGGCCTCGGCCGCGTCCTCCATGGGCGCAACGGTAGCAGCAAGGCATCCCCGACGTCGTGCGCGACGCCCGCGCCGTCCGGGGGCTCCTACGGCGTGATGTTGTGGTTCAGCCGGAAGACGTTGTCGGGGTCGAAGGCCCGCTTCACGGCGACGAGGCGATCCCAGGCGGCGCCGTACCCGGCCCGCGTGCGATCGGCTCCCTCGTCGCCGATGAAGTTGAGGTAGACCTGCCCCGTGGCCCACGGCCGCATCGTCGCTCCCACCGCCCGGGTCCATTCGCGGGCGCGGTCGTCGTCGGCCGGATCCGTCCAGAGCGCGAACGGGTGGGCCACCCACGGCGCGGTGCGCCACGGCACGGGGTACTCCGCGCCCGCCCGACCGACGGCGCCGCCCTCGGGGAAGAGCACGTGCTGCGACGCGGAGGGGACGATCATGCCGTCGAGGGCGGACTCGAACGCCGCGATCGCCGCGTCGGGAAGGCCGGCCAGGTGCTCCGCCGACCAGTAGTTGCGATAGTCGGGCGGGTCGTCGAGCATGCAGTTCAACTCGGCGTAGGGCAGCTCGACGATCATCCGGCCCGCCGGGTCGTGGGCCAGGATCGGCTGGAGGTACGGCCGGGCCTGCTCCTCCGTTCCGACGAAGGTCACCAGGAGGAGCAGTGCGAGCCGTCCCTGCAGGTGTTCGGGCACGAACTCCTCCTCCGGACCGGTGCCGTACAGCACGCCGCCGCCGAGTTCGTCGGGACCGTGCTCGATCGCATCCCGGAACGTCCTGATCACCTGCTCCCCCTGCTCTGGAGCGAACACGAGGAGCGCGGCCGTCATGGTGGGCACCTCGTGGAGGCGGAAGGTCATCGAGGTCGCGACGCCGAAGTTGCCGCCGCCGCCGTGCAGCGCCCAGAACAGCTCGGGGTGCTCGTCGGCCGACGCCGTCACGAGGTCTCCGTCGGCGGTGACGAGCTCGGCCGAGACGAGATTGTCGCAGGCGAGCCCGAACTTGCGGTCGAGCCAACCCGACCCGCCGCCGAGCGCGAAGCCGCCCACTCCGGTGGTCGAGACCCGACCGCCGGTCGTCGCGAGGTCGAACGGCTGGGTCGCCCGGTCGAGGTGGGCCATGGTGGCCCCACCGCCGACCCGTGCGGTCTTCGCGACCGGGTCGACGACGACGGCGTTCATCCGACGCAGGTCGACGACGAGCCCGCCGTCGGTGAGCGCATTGCCCGCGACGGAATGTCCGCCGCCGCGGACGGCGATCTCGAGGTCGCGCTCCCGTGCGTGCCGGATCGCCGTCGCGACGTCGGCGACGGTCTCGCATTGCGCGATCACCGCGGGCCGCTTGTCGATCATCGTGTTGAAGACGACGCGCGCCTCGTCGTACTCGCTGTGAGCCGGGGTGAGCAGCCGCCCCGTCAGCTCGATGGTGTGGAGTGTCATGCCTGCAACGCTAGGAATCGCGGGCGGGCCGCCTCTTCGCCGGAACCGGCCAATTCGCGGGTCGCCGGGATGGCCCGATCGGGCCACCCGCTCAGAGCAGTCCGAGCGCTCCGGCCCTCGCCACCGCGGCGGCGCGAGTGGAGACCTCGAGCTTCGTCATGATGTTGGCGACGTGCCGATGCACCGTGTGCTCGCTGAGGTGGAGCCGCGCGGCGACCTGCGCGTTGCTCATCCCCTCGGCGACGAGTCGGAGCACGTCGGACTCGCGCGCGGTGATCACCCGGCCGCGATCCGTGCGCTCGCGGCCGGTCGCCCGGTCGATCCGCTCGAGCAGCGCCCGGGACCCGGTCGCGGCGAGCGGCGCGCCGGCGCGCTCGGACTTCACGATGGCGTCCTCGGCGGCACGACGGGCGGCCTCCTCGTCGCCCTGCGCGAACCGCACGACGGCGGTCGCGTGGAGCGCGGCCGCGACGAGGACGCCGTCGCGCAGCGTCGCCACCGTCTCCTGCAGTTCGCGGAGCGGAGCCTCCGCCTCCTCGCTCAGGCCGTCGGCCACCAGCGCGAGCACGAGCAGCTCGAGACCACGGAACCGACCGATCCGATCGTCGGGGTCGTGCTGCCTGAGGTACCGCTCGGCGGCCCGGCGCGCCTCCTGCGCGTCGCCCGCGTCGAGGGCGATCGCACCGAGCCCGAGGATCGCGAGCGGCTGCCCCCCGCCCCGGCCGAACAGCTCGGCCGCCTCGGCGACCCGCCCCTGGCGTCGGCGCAGCTCGCCGAGCTGCACCATCGGCACCGTGACGAGCGGGGGCCGCCGCGCCGCCAGGATCTCGGCGGCGACCCGCAGCTCCCGGTCGGCACGATCCCAATCCCCCTGCTCGACCAGCACGCCCGCGTACTCGGTCCGGCAGATCTGCTGCAACGCGTAGTAGCCGGCGCTGCGGCAGTGCTCGTCGAGCTTGGCGCACCATTCGCCGGCCCGTCCGACGTCGCGTACCTCCTGACATGCGGTGATCAGGTAGCAGCACGCGTACCCGGCGTAGGCGGGATCGCTGATCTCGCCGGTGAGCGCGGCGACGGCGGTGGCCTCGAGCAGCCGCATGCCATCCTCGACCTCGCCGCGCATCAGCCGGACGAGCCCCTGCTGCGCCCTCGCCAGCAGCTCGATGTCGGAGTCGTCGAGCAGTCGGCCGATCTCGAGCGCCTCGGCTGACCTGAGCTGTGCGATGCCGAGGTTCGAGTCGCTGAGCGCGAAGTCCGCCTCCCAGAGGGCCAGGTGCCCGTGCTCGGCGGCGACCTGCCGTCCGGCGAGCGCGCGGCCTGCGAGCTGCAACCAGCCCTCGGCCACCGACTCCTCGTTGCGGAAGTTGACGTGGTCCCAAGCCAGTGCGATCGCGACCCGCGCCGCGCCGTACGGGTCGCGGGCGGAGCGGTACTTCCGATACGCCCGCTCCCGCACCTCGATGGTGGCCGCGTGGTCCGTCCAGAAATACGCCGTGCCGAGCGCCTCGAGCACCGCCGCCGACGGCTCATCGGCGGCAGCCTCCTCCAGCAGCGCCGCCGCCTGCTGCCAGTCGCGTGCGCCGAGGGCGTCCAGGCCCGCGTCGTACGCGCTCCTGCCGGTCACAGGATCAGGCTAGACGATCGGGGCGGCGACGGCGCGTCTGCGAGGATCGGAGGATGGATGCCTCGCTCCTCGTCTCCGTTCCCGGCGCCACCCTCCGCAATGCCCTCGGCGTCCCGCCCGAGGGGGTCGAGGTCGTCGTCTGGAACCTCGACTCGCCGCCGCCGGCCCCGCACCTCGACATCGTGGTGCCGCCGTACATGGGCGCCGCCGACCGGCTCGGGGCGCTGGCCGACGTCACCACCCGGCTCGTGCAGTCGCAGTCGATCGGCTACGACGACATCCCCGCGGCACTGCCGCCCGGGCATGTCTTCGCGAACGCCGCGAGCGTGCACGAGACCTCGACGGCCGAGCTCACGCTCGCCCTCGTGCTCGCGTCGCAGCGCGGCATCCCCGACTTCGTGCGCGCCGCCGGCGAGGGCCGCTGGGCACCCGCCCGGCACGAGAGCCTCGCCGACCGGCGCGTGCTCATCGTCGGCTACGGCGGTGTCGGGCGAGCGATCGAGGCTCGGCTCGAGCCCTTCGAGGTCGAGATCACCCGGGTCGCCGGGCACGCCCGCGACGACGAGCGCGGGCGCATCCACGGCGTCGACGAGCTGCCGGCGCTGCTGCCCGAGGCCGAGATCGTCATCGTCGGCGTGCCGCTCAGCGACGCGACGACGGGCCTCATCGATGCCGGCTTCCTCGCCGCCCTCCCCGACGGCGCCCTCGTCGTGAACATCGCGCGCGGCCGAGTCGCCGACACCGACGCGGTGCTCGCCGAGGCGCGCTCGGGCCGACTGCGCTTCGCGCTGGATGTCACCGACCCCGAGCCGCTGCCCGACGGCCACCCGCTCTTCGCGCTGCCGAACGTGCTCGTCTCCCCGCACGTCGGCGGGGCGTCGACGGCGATGATCCCGCGCATGGCCCGGCTCCTCCGCGAGCAGATCGACCGGATGCTCCGGGGCGACGAGCCGGCCAACGTCGTGCTGCGCAGCTGAAGCGCCGCCGCTCCCGTTTTCGGCGAGGGGTCAGCGCGTCCAGGTGCCGAGGCCGTTGACGTCGAAGAACTGCAGCGTCATCGTCGAGGTGCCCGCCGCGTCGCCGAGCACGAACGTCGCCGACGACCGCGAGCCCTCCGGTGCGTTCTCCCCGTCGGGGGTGAACGCGAAGACGTCGCCGTCCCAGGCCTCGAGCGAGATCTCTGAGCCGCCGTCGGGCCCGAGGCGGACGACGAGCGCGCCGCCCTCGACCGCGACCTCGGCCGGGCCGAAGTACTCGTTCGACCAGGTGCCGGCGAACGACTCGAGCGATGCCGACGGGGCCGCGGGCGAGGCCGGGGCCGACTCGTCGACGAGGTCCCCCGCCGGCTCGCGGTAGTGGGCGAGGGCTGCCCCGTACGCCTCGCCCCAGTCGCGCGTCGACTCGCCGTACTGCACGAGGTCGAGGAACTCGCTCACGATCGCCTCGGCGGCACCGACCGGCGCCCCGTTCGTGAGCGCGACGACGCCGAGCCCGAGCGACGGCACGAGCTGGAAGTTCGTGCCCGCCCCGAGCACGAAGGCGCCCGAGTGCGACGCCGTGGCGCGGCCGCTCGTCTGGGTGCCGACGTTGAACCCGAAGCCGTAGGAGCCCGAGCGCATGCCGGGCACGTTCGACGGCGCGGAGGTGACCTGCGGCCGCATCGCGGCGGCCAGGTCGGCGGCGTCGACGAGGGTCTCGCCCTCGGCGACGCCGTCGGCCAGCACGAAGCTCATCCACTTCGCCACGTCGACGACGTTCGAGCTCACGCCGCCCGCGGGCGACTGCGCATCGGGGTCGCGCTCGTACAGGGGCTGGAACTCGCCGTCGACGAGCGCATGCAGGGCGGCACGGTCGTCGCGGGCGAGGAAGTCGTCGTGCCGCGAGCTCGTGGAGGTCATGCCGAGCGGCTCGTAGATCGCCTGCTCGGAGAGCGTCTCCCAGTCGACGCCCGCGGCGTTCGCGACGGCCTCTGCACCGGTCGTCATGCCGAAGTTCGCGTAGCCGTAGCTGACGCGGAACGGGTTCAGCGGCTGGTACCTGAGGTGGTCGATGACGTACTCGCGGTCGTAGCCGAGATCCTCGAGGTCGTCGCCCGCGGCGAGCGGCAGGCCCGATCGGTGCGCGTAGAGGTCGCCGACCGTGAGGTGCTCCGTCACCCACGGGTCGGCGAGCGCGAACCCGGGCAGCAGCGGGGCGACCGGGGTGTCCCAGCCGACGACGCCGTCGGTGACCTGCGTCGCGACGACGGTCGCCCCGATCGGCTTCGACATCGAGGCGACCTGGAAGACCGTCTCGGCGTCGACCGGGTCGTCCTCGCCGACCTTCCGCACGCCGAATCCCTCGGCGAAGACGGTCTCGCCCTGGTGCACGACGGCGACGGCGGCGCCGGGAACCCCGGTCTCGTCGAGCACGCGTTCGACGAGTTCGGGCAGCGACTCGAGCGCGGGGTCGAGGGCGCCCTCGGCGAGCTCGACCGCGTCGGCGGGCGGCGCGTCGCCGAGCTCGATCCTCGGCGCGTACGGCTCGGCGGCCGTGCATCCGGCGAGCGCCACGGCCAGGATCACGACCGCCGGAACGGCGGCACCTCGAACGACGCGCATGGCGCTCCTCCCCCTCGCACCGGGCTCCCCCGAGCCCCGGCTCCCCCATGAGCCGACGAGCGCAGCCTAACGGTCGATGCCGCCCGGAAGCACGAGCCGGGGCCCGGTCGACGCGACTACTCGGTCACGCTGCCGACCGGCTGCACCGCCGCGTACCCCTCGAGCACGCCCTGGACGCGAGCGAGCGCGGGCTCGTCGAGGTCGCCGTCGCCCGTGACGGCCTGCCATCCGTCGAGCACGACGTCGCCGTAGTTGTGGCCGTGGCTCGCGGGCACGCTCTCGCCCATGAACATGTCGATGACGACCTGCAGTGCGGTCACGGCCGGGATCCAGCGCATCGAGTCGCTGACCTCGTCGGCACGTTCGCCGGGCTTCAGCCAGTCGGGCTCCGCCCAGATCAGCTCGAGGCCGAGCCAGGTGACGGGATCGTTGGCGTGCTGCAGGTATGCGACCCGCGGTTCCTGCCAGTCGGGTCCGAGTGCGTGGAAGTCGCCTGGCTCCGACAGCCATCGCACCTCGGCACCGCCGTCGACGACGGGCAGCCACTGCGGGCTGCCCGCGTCTCGGCCCTCGGTGAGGGTGCGCCACATCGTCGAGCCGTTCGGACTGCCGACCAGGAGTGCCCCCTCGGTGCGCGCGCGCAGTTCGTCGAGGTCGTCGAACGCCTCCTGGGTGCCGTGCGCACCGAGGCTCAGCCCGTAGACCACGAGTTGCGGGCGGGTCTCCTCGGGCAGGGTCTCCCACTTCGCGCTGACGGCGTCGAAGAGGGCGACGGATGACGCGACCGGCGCGTCGGGGTCGAATACGAACGACACCCAGCTCGGCGTGTACGCGTACTGCATCGAGACGATCGCCGTGTCGCCGCCGTGCAGGTATTCGACGGCGTCGACGGCCTGCGGCTCGAGCCACCCCGACCCGGTGGTCGTCGCGACGACGAGCACCTCGCGGTCGAAGGCCCCGGTGCGCTCGAGCTCACGCACGGCGATGGCCGCGCGCTCGTCGACGGTCGGCGCGTTCGCCTGGCCGACGTACACGCGCACCGGTTCGAGCGCCGGGCGCCCGGTGAGCTCCTCGATGTCGGCCGCCGTCGGGCCTCCGCCGAGGAAGGCGGTGCCGTGCCGGCCGACCACGTCCCACTCGACCTCGGAGTCGGGACCGGCCGAACGGAAGGCGCTCATCGGCTCGGTGACCCACGGGGCCGCCGGGCCGTTGTTGGCGAGGTAGAGCCGGTCGAGGCCGAACATCACGACGGAGACCAGTGCGACGGTCGAGCCGACGACGATGGCCGTCGTGACCGTCGCGCCCCACCCGCGCCCGAGCCCGGCCGACAGGCGCCGGCCGAGCCGGCGCACCGCCCGGGCGAGCGCGATGCCGAGGAGCACGACGGGCACGAAGCCGACGATGAAGACCAGGGCGTCGAAGCCGTCGATCTCCGGCAGCTCGACGGTCCGGCGCACCTCGTTCTGCCAGCCGACCGAGGCGAAGCCGAGCACGATCGCGAGCAGCACGGCGGCGCCCGCGTAGACCCACCAGCCGATGCGGCGCTGCGACGGGGTCGGGCGCCAGCGCACGAATCGGCGCACGAGCCACCATGCGCCGACTCCGACGCCGTACCCGATGAGGAACGCGAGCGCGGTGATGATGCCCTGGAACAGCGCCGGTCGTGGCAGCAGCGACGGAGTCATCGAGAGCGCGGCGGCGAGCAGTCCGACGAGGGCGCCTCCCGGGTCGAGCCGCCACCAGTGAGCCTTCACGACCGCCCTCCACACCACCGCCTCCGCGGCGATGTCACCGCATCATGGCACGGCACCCGGTGCCGAACGCGGCGACACGGCCCATCACGCGACCGTGTCGCCGCGCACGGCTCGCGGATCAGGCCGAGGCGTCGGCGAGGGCCGCGAGCTCCGCCGGGGTCAGCTCGAGCCGGATCGACGCGAGCAGGTCGCCGAGCTGCTCGACGCTGCGGGCGCTCGCGATGGGCGCCACGACGGTCGGCTGCTGCCGGAGCCACGCGAGCGACACCGAGGCCACGGATGCCGCGTGGGCGGCCGCGATCTCGTCGAGCGCCGAGAGCACCCGGTTCCCACGCTCGCCGAGGTACGGCGCCGCACCGCCCGCGCGCACGCTCGCGCCCTCGGCGGTGACGTCGGCCTCGGTGCGGTACTTGCCCGCGAGGAAGCCCTTCGCGAGCGAGAAGTACGGGAAGACCGCGAGCCCTTCGCGCTCGGCGCGCACGCGCAGCCCGTTCGTCTCGAAGTCGCGCTCGACGAGGTTGTAGTGCGGCTGCAGGGCGACCGCACGGTGGAAGCCGTTCGCCTCGGTGACCCGGAACCACTCGTCGATGCGCTCGGGCGAGTAGTTCGAGATGCCGATCGCGCGCACCTTGCCGGCGTCGACCAGCTCGGAGAATGCGGCGACCGTCTCCTCGAGCGGCGTCTCGGCGTCGTCGAAGTGGGCGTAGTAGAGGTCGATGACGTCGGTGCCGAGACGCTGGAGCGAGGCATCCGCCGCCGCGTGGATGTTGGCCGCCGCGAGGCCCGTGAACTCGGGGTGCGTGCTCACCTTCGTCGCGATGACGACGTCGTCGCGCGCGCCGCGCGAGGCGATCCACTCACCGATGAGGCGCTCGCTGTCGCCGCCGGTGTTGCCGGGCACCCAGGCCGAGTAGCCGTCGGCGGTGTCGAGGAAGTTCCCGCCGCCGGCGGTGAACGCGTCGAGCACGGCGAAGGTGGCGTCGCGGTCGGCGGTCCAGCCGAAGACGTTCGTGCCGAGCGAGAGCGGGGCGATCTCGAGGTCGGATGCGCCGATGCGGGCGCGTGCGGCGGCGGTGGCGGTCTCGGTCATCTGTGCTCCAGGGGGTCGATCGTCAGGGTCGGCGCCGGCGACGCGAGTCCGGCCGGCAGTGACCACAACGACGGGCGGAGACCGGTATTCCCGTGTTTCCCCGCGTGACACCGGGTCGGCCGGAGCGGCCGGCGCACCGACTCCCGGGTTCGCACAGCTCGGCGGCGTAGCATCGGAGGCACACCCTCGATGGAAGGTCTCCATGCCCATCTCGGCAGAACCCCGCGTGGCCCTGTACTTCGACTTCGACAACATCGTCATCTCGCGCTACGACCAGTTGCACGGCGATTTCGCGTACCGCAAGGACACCTCGCGCTCGAAGGCGCCGTCCGCCGGCACGAAGACCGCCGAGAAGCTGCGGGAGGCGACGGTCGACATCGACGCCGTGCTCGACTTCGCCGCGACCTTCGGCACGATCGCGATCGCCCGCGCCTACGCCGACTGGTCGACGCCGGTCAACGCGAGCTACCGCGGCCAGCTCATCGACCGCGCCGTCGACCTCGTGCAGCTGTTCCCGCTCTCGGCGACGAAGAACGGCGCCGACATCCGGCTCGCGGTCGACGCGGTGGAGGACATGTTCCGCATCGACGACCTCTCGCACATCGTGATCGTCGCCGGCGACTCCGACTACGTCGCGCTCGCGCAGAAGGCGAAGCGGCTCGGCCGCTACGTCGTCGGCATCGGCGTCGCGGGCGGCACGAGCCGGGCCCTGACGGCGGCGGTCGACGAGTTCGCCGACTACGACGCGCTGCTCACGACCGACGCCGAGGTGGGCGACGACGCCGATGAGGCGGCGGCGACCGCCCCCGCGGAGCCCGCGCCCAACCGGCGCCGTCGGGCGTCGACGAAGACCGTGGAGGCGGCGGCCGAGGACGCGCCCGAGGCATCCGGCCGTGCCCGTGGT
This sequence comes from Agromyces sp. NPDC058126, assembly GCF_042884595.1. Classification (NCBI taxonomy): domain Bacteria; kingdom Bacillati; phylum Actinomycetota; class Actinomycetes; order Micrococcales; family Microbacteriaceae; genus Agromyces; species Agromyces sp. NPDC058126. The sequence goes on from NZ_JBHVTS010000006.1 coordinate 105,055, forward strand.
TCGCGGCGCGCGAAGAGCGAACCCGTCGTGGCCGACGAACCCGCCGAGCCGACCGCGCCGGTCGAGCGCCTCTCGCCTCGAGTGCTGCAGTTCGTGGCGCCGGGCGATCCCGTGCCAGACGAGGTCGGCAGCAACCCGCGCAACCCGGGGCGCCTGCTGCAGAAGGCGATCGAACTGCTGCACGCGAAGAACGACGAGGAGTGGCAGTCGTCGAGCGCGGTGAAGAACCAGATGATGCGCATGGACCCGTCGTTCCAGGAGCGGCGCCTCGGATTCGCCTCGTTCACGGAGTTCCTGAAGTCGCGCGGCGGCGTCGTCGAGCTCGACGAGACGGGTCGAGGACGGGTGCGGATCCGGCCGAAGAAGGACTGACTCCGGCGCTCGCGACGCCGGCCATCACGAAGAAGGGGATCGAGATGAAGGCACTGCAGTACCGCAGCATCGGGCAGGAGCCCGAGGTGGTCGAGATCGACACGCCCGAGCCGGGCCCGGGCGAGGTGCGCATCCGCGTGACCGCAGCCGGGGCGTGCCACTCCGACAGCTTCATCATGGGGCTGAACGAGGAGCAGTACATCTACGGCCTGCCGCTCACCCTGGGCCACGAGGGCGCGGGCGTCGTCGACAAGCTCGGCGACGGCGTCACGGGCGTCGAGGTGGGCGAGGCCGTCGCGGTGTACGGGCCCTGGGGATGCGGACGCTGCGCGCAGTGCGCACAGGGCAAGGAGAACTACTGCGAGCGCGCCGCCGAGCTCGAGATCCGTCCGCCCGGTCTGGGTGCGCCGGGCGCGATGGCCGAGTACCTCGTCGTGCCCGACGCCCGGTTCCTGCTGCCGCTCGGCGACCTCGACCCGGTCGAGCACGTCGCACTCACCGACGCCGGGCTCACGCCGTACCACGCGATCAAGATGTCGCTGCCGAAGCTCGTGCCGGGATCGACCGCCGTCGTGATCGGCGCGGGCGGACTCGGGCACGTCGCGATCCAGATCCTGCGGGCGCTGACGCCGGCGACGGTCATCGCGCTCGACGTCAGCCAGGACAAGCTGCGGCTCGCGACCGAGGTCGGGGCGCACCACGTGTTCCCCTCCGACGGCGAGTCGGCGGCCCGGGTGAAGGAGCTCACGGGCGGCAGGGGCGCGGCGGCGGTGTTCGACTTCGTGGCGATCCAGCCGACGCTCGACGCGGGCCACGCGATGCTCGCCGTCGAGGGCGACCAGGTCATCGTGGGCGTCGGCGCAGGCATGCTGCCGGCCGGCATGCTGATGACCCCGTACGACGCGACGGTGCGCTCGCCCTACTGGGGCTCGCGCGCCGAGCTCTTCGAGGTGCTCGATCTCGCCCGCGCCGGCCTCGTGAAGATCGAGACCGAGCGCTTCACGCTCGACGAGGCGCCCGAGGCGTACCGACGCCTCCACGACGGCACCCTGCGCGGGCGCGCGGTCGTCGTGCCCTGACGGGCGACGCGCAGCTTCGACGGATGCCCCGGGGTCGCCCCCGGGGCATCCTTCGTGTGGTCTGACCACATCTGCTAGCCTGTGGTCAGACCACAGCGGCACGGCGAGCACGGAGGCGATGGAGCATGAGCGAGACGCGCGCCTGGCGCACCGTGCTCGAGCACATCGAGACGCAGCTGCTCGACGGCGCCCTGCGCCCCGGCGACCGCCTGCCCGGCGAACGCGCCCTCTCGGCCGAGCTCGGCGTCGGCCGCTCGAGCGTGCGCGAGGCGCTGCGGGTGCTCGAGGTGCTCGGCCTCATCCGCACCCAGGCCGGCTCCGGCCCGAACGCCGGCGCCGTCATCATCGCGACGCCCGGCGGCGGCATGAGCGCCCTCATGCGGCTGCAGGTCGCGGCGAGCGGGTTCCCGGTCGCCGACATCGTGCGCACCCGGCTCATCCTCGAGAGCGCGGTCGCGGGCGAGCTCGCCGAACGGCTCGGGGGCGAGGCATCCGACCCGATCGATCTCGGCGCGGCCGACCGCCTGCTCGACGCGATGGACTCGCCCGCCCTCACCGCCGCCGAGTTCCTCGCGCTCGACGCCGAGTTCCACCTCGCGCTGGCCGAGGCATCCGGCAACCAGGTGATCACCGCCACCATGGCCGGGCTCCGCAGCGGCATCGAGGGCTACGCCCTCGAGGGCCTCGCGCACCTCGACGACTGGCAGGCGACCTCGCAACGGCTCCGCGGCGAGCATCGCGGCATCGTCGCCGCGATCAGGGCGGCGGATGCCTCGACAGCACGCGCCCGCACCCACGACCACATCTCGGGGTACTACGCCGAGACCTTCATCCACCACCACTGACACCCAGCACGAGAGGCAGCACCACGATGGTCCAGCGCCAGTTCCCGAACCCGAAGGAGCTCGCCGAGCTCATGCGCTTCAAGAAGCCGACGCTCGACGCGAAGCGGCGCCGGCTCGACGCCGCACTGACGATCGCCGACCTCCGCACGATCGCGAAGCGCCGCACGCCGAAGGCGCCGTTCGACTACACCGACGGCGCCGCCGAGGGCGAGCTCTCGCTCGCGCGCGCCCGCCAGGCCTTCGAGGACATCGAGTTCCACCCCGGCATCCTCCGCAACGTGCCCGAGGTCGACACGAGCCGCGAGGTGCTCGGCGGGCCGACGGCGCTGCCCTTCGGCATCGCGCCGACCGGGTTCACCCGCATGATGCAGACCGAGGGCGAGGTCGCCGGTGCGGGTGCGGCGGGCGCCGCAGGCATCCCCTTCACGCTCTCGACGATGGGCACCACCTCGATCGAGGACGTGAAGGCGGCGAACCCGAACGGCCGCAACTGGTTCCAGCTCTACGTGATGCGCGACCGCGACCGCTCGTACGAGCTCGTGCACCGCGCGGCGGCCGCGGGGTTCGACACGCTCTTCTTCACGGTCGACACCCCCGTCGCGGGCGCGCGCCTGCGCGACACCCGCAACGGCTTCTCGATCCCGCCGCAGCTCACCCCCGGCACGGTCCTCAACGCCCTCCCGCGCCCGGCCTGGTGGGTCGACTTCCTGACGACGCCGAAGCTCGAGTTCGCCTCGCTGCAGTCGACGGGCGGCACCGTCGGCGAGCTCATCGACGGCATGTTCGACCCGACGATCGGCTGGAACGACCTCGACACGATCCGTGCGATGTGGCCGGGCAAGATCGTCGTGAAGGGCGTGCAGACCCTCGCCGACGCGAAGGAGCTCGCGAGCCGCGGCGTCGACGGCATCGTGCTCTCGAACCACGGCGGCCGCCAGCTCGACCGCGCGCCCATCCCCTTCCACCTGCTGCCCGAGGTCGCGCGCGAGGTCGGCGGCGATCTCGAGGTGCACCTCGACACCGGCATCATGTCGGGTGCCGACATCGTCGCCTCGGTCGCACTCGGCGCCCGCTTCACGCTCATCGGCCGCGCGTACCTCTACGGCCTGATGGCGGGCGGGCGCGAGGGCGTCGACAAGGCCATCGAGATCCTGTCGAAGCAGGTCGTGCGCACCATGAAGCTGCTCGAGGTGCAGACGCTCGACGAGCTCGGCCCGCAGCACGTCACCCAGCTCGCCCGGCTCACGCCGATCGCGCGCCCGGTGCACGACGCCGCCGCCCAGGCCGCGTCGGCGGCGCCGAAGACAGTTCGCGCCCCGCGTGCGGCGGCGAAGCCGGCCTCCGCCAAGCCGACTGCGACGAAGGCCGCGGCAGCGAAGCCCGCCGCGACGATGCCCGCCGCCGCGAAGACCGCGTCGAAGCCGGCCGCGAAGCCCCGTACCGCCGCGAAGAGCTGAGCCTCAGGCGGCCGGCCCGCTGGGCGGCCGCCGCTCAACCTCGCCGGGCGTACTCGCCGAGCGTCACCCCCGACTCGAATGCGCGCGACTCGACCGCCTCGAACGCGCGAGCTGCATACTCGCGCGGCCCGAACAGCGGAACGCCCGCTCCGAAGAGCACGGGGTAGCGCTTGATCACGAGGCGGTCGATCTCGTCGGCGAGCGCGGAGGCGAGCGCCCCGCCGCCGCAGAGCCAGATGGAACTCCCCTCCTCCGCCTTGAGCTCGCGCACGAACTCGACGGGGTCGCGATCGGTCACCTCGACGCCCTCGACCTGTTCGGCCGGGGCCGCGTGCTCGCGGGAGAACACGATCTGCCGGAGGTGCCGGTACGGGCTCGTGATGCCGTACGGCAGGCCGACGGCGTAGGTGTTCCACCCCATGAGCACGGTGTCGAACATGCGCCCGTCGGCCTCGACCCCGAAGGCCTCCGCGACGTGCGTCGCCACGGTGTCGGAGTATCGCTCGTTGATCGCGGTCATGTGGTCGCCCTCGACGGAGAACGCATCGTACTCGCCGTTCGGTCCGGCGATGAAGCCGTCGAGGCTGACGGCCACGTAGTACACGAGTTCTCGCATCATCTTCCTATCCACTACTGATGTTGTGGTTGCGAAACTACTACAGCTGTCGTGATCTTGTCTAGACTCGGGGCATGGCCCGAAACGACGACCGCCGCCGACTGCTCGCCGATGCGGGTCTGGCCGTACTCGCGCGCGAGGGCGCGCGCGGCCTCACGCACCGCGCGGTCGACGACCAGGCAGGCGTGCCGACCGGCACGACCTCGAACTACTTCCGCAGCCGCGACGCCCTCATCGCCGGCCTCGTCACACGCATCGGCGAACGGCTCATGCCGACCGACGCCGACCTCGCGCACCGCGCCGCGCAGCCGCCGAGCCGCGCCCTCTTCGCGGACTACGTGCGAGACATCGTCCGACGGCTCGGCGAGCACCCCGATGTGACGCTCGCGCTCTTCGAACTCCGCCTCGAGGGCGCCCGCCGCCCCGAGGTCGCGGCGATGCTCGCCGAATGGCAGCGAGCCGGCTTCGCGGCCGACGTCGAGTTCAACCGCGCCGCGGGCCTGCCGGGCGACGCGCGCGAGATCGCGCTCTTCCACTACGCCATCGACGGCCTCATGCTCGACCGGCTGACGACGCCGATCGACCCGGGCACGACGACCGACGAGGTCATCGACGATCTCGTCGCGGGGCTGCTGCCCGACGGCTGACCCGCTCGCCCGCAGTCGGCGCGTCGGTGTCGTCCGGAACGACGATCACCTGGCCGATCGTGAGCGCGGCGACCTTCTTCGCCATCTTCCGCGCCTGATCCGCCTGCTTGCGCCGGCGCTTCACGAGCTCGGCTCGGACCTTCGCCCGCACCGCGGCATCGGCGCCGACGAGGCGCTTCCGGTCGCCCCGGCCCGAAGCCGCTCCCGCAGCCGATCGCGGCCCGAACCGGATCGACGCCCGGTCGAGTCGCGCGGCCGCACGCTCAGCCCGTCTCGCGGCGAGACCGGGCGCATCGCGCCGCGCTGCTTCGGCAGCGGTCACCTCGGCCTCCGCGAACCTCACCGCAGCCTCGAGCCGCGACCGCGACCGCGTGCCCGCGGGCGATCGCTTCGCCATGCGCCGCACCTCGGCCTCGACCGCCCGCGCCGAGTCGATCGCCTGCTTCGCCTCCCTGCGCTCCCGCCTCATGGCTGCCCCCTTCGTGTCCCCGGACACCTCCGGTCTACGTCACGCGAGTGCATCCGACAAGGGGTTGCGGGAGCCCAGCGGCTTCGTTCGCCGGCTCGGGACGCGCTCATCGACGGGTCACGGCCGCACCCCCGCGTCCCGCTGATGAGTCGGGGACACGGGCGACGCGGGGCTCGCGCCGGCCTTCCCCTTCGCGCGCGGCGACGAGCGATAGCGCACGAACCAGACGAGCATGAGCGCCGAGGCGACGAGATAGAACGTGTGCAGGAACCAGATGGGGCCGAACGGCATGCTCAGCACGTAGACCGTGTAGAGCCCGTTGCCGAGGTTCGTGATGACCAGGTTGCCGACGCTGTACGACGAGAGGTCCTTCGAACGCACGGCCTTCACCAGCATGGGCAGGTAGCTCATGGCGAAGAGGCCGGTCGAGATCGCGCCGGCGACGACGGCGACGTTCATGCGCTGAACGCTACGAGCGCGATGGATGCCCCGCATCGGGACCGCCCCGCGCACGGGAACGCCGCGCGGCGCCGATCAGCTCGGTGACGCCCCCGACCCGGCCTGCGGGACTCCGTCACTGATACCACTGGCGGATCAGTGACGGAGTCCCGCGACTGCGAGGTCGGCCGGGTCGAGGCTCGCCCGCTACCTGCCTTCGGCCGCGCCTGCGTTCGCCGCGGCGATGAGCTGCTCGATCTGCTCGTACGACACCGGGATGCCCGGGAATCCGACGAGCCGCCCGATCGGGAACGACGCCATCATCTTCTGCATGCCCTCGTCGGTGAACACGTCGGTGTCGGCCATGCCGCCGGCGAGCGAGGCGAGCGCCGCCGCGGCCGCGGGGCCGGCGATCGGGTCGGCCATGACGTCGGCGATCGACGACTCCATCGAGAGCGGCAGGCGCACGTCGTCGCCGTCGATCGCGACGGTTCCGGTGAGACGGATGTCGCGGCTGGACGCCCCGACCTCGACCGTGAGCTCGCCGCCCTCGACGACCCAGCGGTCGACACGGACGTCCCAGTACGCGAGGTCCTCGCGGCGCACCCGCACCTCGACCTCGCGCGACTCGCCGGCGGCGAGCTCGACCGAGGCGAACCCGGCGAGCGCGCGGGGCGCCCGCTGCACCAACGACCCGGGGAGGCCGGTGTAGACCTGCACGACCTCGCGCCCGTCGCGTGCGCCGGTGTTCTCGACGGTCACGCGCACGGCGAGCCCCGCGGCATCCTGCTCGACCGAGAGCCCCGAGTACGCGAACGTCGTGTACGAGAGGCCGTGGCCGAAGGGGTACCGCACGGCCGCGTCGCGCGCGTCGTACCAGCGGTAGCCGACGAAGAGGCCCTCGCCGTAGCGCACGTGCCCGAACTCGCCGGGGAAGTCGAGGAACGCCGGGGTGTCCTCGAGGCGCAGCGGGATGGTCTCGGCGAGCCGGCCCGAGGGGTTCACGACGCCGTAGAGCACATCGGCGATGCCGCTGCCGCCGGCCTGGCCGCCGAGCCAGCCCTCGACGATCGCGGGCACCTCGCCCGCGAACGGCAGCTCGACGACGCCGCCGTTGGCGAGCACGACGACGGTGTTCGGGTTCGCGGCGCGCACCGCCTCGACGAGCGCGAGCTGGCTCGCGGGCAGCCGGAGGTGCTCGCGGTCGAAGCCCTCCGACTCGGCCGCGGCCGGCAGGCCGAGGAACAGCACGGCGACGTCGGCCGCGGCCGCGGCGGCCACCGCCTCCTCGACGAGGGCGGATGCCTCGGCGGCGTCGACGTTCCCGTCGATCGTGAAGCCCGGCGCGAAGACGACCCCCGCGCCGGCCTGCTCCTCGATCGCCGCGAGGGCGGTGTCGAGGCGGGTGGGGTTGATGAGCGACGAGCCGGCGCCCTGGTAGCGCGGGGTGCGCGCGAACTCGCCGATCACGGCGACGTTCTGCGCGGGCGCGAGCGGCAGCAGGCCGCCCTCGTTGCGCAGTAGCACGGCGCCGCGGGCGGCGGCCTCGCGGGCGAGGGCGTGGTGCGCGTCGACGTCGTAGCCCGCGTCGGCGGAGGCGCCGGCGACGGCCTTCTGCGCGAGCTCGACGGCGCGGCGCACCGCGAGGTCGAGCGCGGCCTCATCGAGGCGGCCGTCGCGCACGGCGGCGACGAGCTGGGCGTCGGTGCGTCCGTCGGAGGCGGGCATCTCGAGGTCGAGCCCGGCGGGCAGGCCCTCGACGCGGTCGTTCACCGCACCCCAGTCGCTGACGACGAGGCCCTCGAAGCCCCACTCGTCGCGCAGCACGCTCGTGAGCAGCCACGGGTCCTCGCTCGTGTACACCCCGTTGAGCCGGTTGTACGAGCACATGACCGTCCACGGCTGCGCGTCCTCGACGACGCGCTGGAAGCCGCGCAGGTAGATCTCGCGCAGCGGCCGCGGGTCGACGTCGCTCGACGCGCGCATGCGGTCGTGCTCCTGGTTGTTCGCGGCGAAGTGCTTGAGCGAGGCGCCGACGCCCTGCGACTGCAGGCCGGTGACGAGCGCCGCGCCGAGCACCCCCGAGACGAGCGGGTCCTCCGAGAGGTACTCGAAGTTGCGGCCGCACAGCGGCGAGCGCTTGATGTTGATGCCGGGGCCGAGGAGGACACCGACGCCTTCGGCGCGCGCCTCCTCGCCGAGTGCGCGGCCGACGCGCTCGAGCAGCTCGGGGTCGAAGGTCGAGCCGAGTGCGACCGCGGGCGGGAAACAAGTCGCGGGCACGCTGTCGCCGATGCCGAGGTGGTCGGCGCTGCCGCGCTGGAGGCGCACGCCGTGCGGCCCGTCGGTCAGCACGATCGACGGCACGCCCGCGCGCTCGACGGCTTTCGTCGTCCAGAAGCTCGCGCCGCTCGTGAGCGAGGCCTTCTCCTCGAGGGTGAGCTCGGCCACGATCTCGGCCGCGTCGCGCTCGGCGAAGCCGGCGGCCTGGTCGGTCTGCAGGGTGTCGGTCATGCTGCTCCTTCGTTCGCCGGCGTCGCGATCGCGCGCCGGAAGAGTGATTTTCCGTAGTCCTTCTGCAGCAGGGTCGCGAACGCCCACCAGATGATGAGGGTCGCGGAGGCCCCGCCGATGATGCCGAACAGCGCATCGGAGAGCCAGTGCGCGTTGATGAGGGTGCGCTGCCAGATCATGCCGACCACGAGCAGGGCGCCGACGATCCACCAGACGAGTCGCTTGGCCGGCGGCAGCAGGGCGGCGACCGCCACGACGAGGATGCCGGTGCTCACGGCGTGCCCCGAGGGGAACGAGCCGTGGTCGACCTGGAACAGCGGGCCGAAGAGCCCTGCGGCGACGTCATCGGCCGGTCGCGGACGGTCGACGAGGTTCTTCGTGAGCTGCGAGACGCCGAAGTTGCCGACGAGCTCGGCCGTGAGGAAGAACAATGCCGAGCGCCAGCGGCGGATGACGAACAGCCACGCCGGGATGAGCAGCATGGTGAGCACGGCGCCGGGGATCTGGCCGAGGTGCTGGAAGAGCATCGGCAGCGCCCAGGTCTCGCCGCCCGTGCCGGGTGCGAGGCCGACGAGCGCACGCCAGGCGTCGTCGACGGGCTGGGTGAACGGCGCTTCGACGTTCTGCGCGACCGCGAACCCGAAGGCGATGAAGGCGGCCAGCCCGACGAGACCGGCGACGAGCAGCGCGCGCGGCCGCGTCGGGCGGGCGGATGCCTCGCCGGCATCGACCCCGAGCGGCGCGGACGACGACGGGACGGTGGCGCTCGTGGCATCCGTCATCACTTCACCGCCTTGATCGGCCAGACGGCGAAGGCGCCGAGCACCGAGAGCACGATGCCGACGGGGAAGAGCCCGGCGAAGCCGAAGGTCAGCACGATGCCACCGGCGACGGCGGGGGCCAGGGTCTGCGGCAGGGTCGCGGCGATGTTCACGACGCCGAGGTCCTTCGCGAACGACTTCGCCGAGGGCAGCACCTCGCTCATGAGCGCCGTGTCGACGGCCTGGAACATGCCGAAGCCGAGGCCCGCGATGAAGGTCATGATCATCCACGCGGTGAGGTCGGGCCAGACCCACGGCACGACGAGCGCGAGTCCCGTGACGATCGAGGAGGCGAAGACGAACGGCTTGCGACGGCCGAACCGGTCGGAGAGCGGTCCGGAGGCGACGGTCGCGATGAGGATGCCGGCGAGGCTGATGAGGCCGAGCATCGGGATGACCTCGCCCGGGTTCTCGATGCCGAAGTAGTCGGTGAGCAAGAAGAACTGGTAGCCGGTCACCGCGAAGTAACCGGTGTAGAGCAGCAGCCGGCCGGTGAAGGCCCAGAAGAAGTCGGGGTGCTTGACGGGGTTCACCCAGAAGGTGCGCAGGAAGTCGGCGAGCTTGAACGGTTCGGGCACGACGTCCGTCGACGAGTAGTCGGGGTTGAACACGATGAAGAGCGTCAGGATGACGAGCGAGAACACGGCGAACGTGACGTACCCCGCGGCGATCGAGCCGAGGAAGAGCGAGCCGACGATCTGACCGCCGAGGGCGCCGACCATGAGGCCGATGCCCGACAGCGCGGCGAACGTGCCGCGGCGGTTGAGCGGAACCCGGTCGGGCATGACCGCGCTGAGCGGGCCCTGCGCGAAGTTGTAGGTGATCTGCACGAGGGTCCAGGCGATGACCACGCCGACGAGCGAGTCCGCGAAGGCGAGGCCGACGAGCGCGAGGCCGCCCGCGAGCGAGCCGATGAAGATCCACGGGGCGCGGCGGCCGAAGCGCGAGCGCGTCCGGTCGGAGATCTGACCGGCGATGGGCTGCGCGAGCATCGAGAAGAACGAGCCGATGGTCGTCACGATCAGGAGGTTGGTGACCTTGTCGGCCTCGCCGAACTGTGCGGTGATCTGCGCCGGCAGCAGGATGCCCGGCACCGCGCCCCAGATCATGAAGATGCCGAGGTTCGCGGGGATGATCCAGCCGAGGAGCCGCCGGACGCCCTTGATCGGGGCGGGCGGATCCTCGTTGCCCGCGGCGTCCTCGAAGAAGGCCGCGGCTTCGTCGAGATCGTCTGGGCGGAGGTCGGTGGCGGGTTCGGGGGTGGACGCCGTTGTCATCTGGGGGATCCTTCTCGATGCGGCCTCGCCGATGAGACCGAGTGCGAAAACCATACGTCACTCGGTTTTAGTTGGCAAGCGACTAGCATTCAGGTATGGCACGACGGGGTTCGTACGCGAAGGGCATCGCCAAGCGTGAGGAGATCCTCACCGCGGCACTCGAGGTGATCGCCCGCAACGGCTACGGCCGCGCCTCGGTGCGCGAGCTCGCCGACGCCGTCGGGCTCAGCCAGGCCGGCCTGCTGCACTACTTCTCCTCGAAGGAGGAGCTGTTCGCCGAGATCCTGCGCAAGCGCGACGAGGTCGACCGCGAGACCATCGCAGCGGCCGACGCCGATAACGAGCTCAGCATGCTCGACGGATTCGTGCAGGTCATCCGCCACAACGTCGACGTGCCGGGGCTCGTGCAGCTCTACGCTCGGCTGTCGACCGAGGCGACCGAGCCCGAGCACGCCGCCCGCCCGTTCTTCGACGAGCGCTTCCGCGCCTTCCGTGAGATGGCGGCGGAGGGCATCCGCGAGAGCCAGCGCGAGGGCGGCCTGCCCGCCGACCTCGATCCCGACCGCGTGGCGACCATGCTGCTCGCCCTCGCCGACGGACTGCAGACCCAGTGGCTGATGGACCCGTCGATCGACATGGCCGCCCACATCGAGGACTTCATCCGCATCCTCAGCCGCCCCGCCGCGCCATGACCTCGCTCGCGAGCGCCGACGTCCGCCGGCACAACCTCGCGCTCGTCGCGACGCGGCTCGCCGAGGTCGGCACCGCCTCGCGCAGCGATCTGGCGGATGCCACGGGCCTCGCCCGCGGCTCGGTGACGGCGCTCGTGCGTCAGCTCGAGTCCGACGGGCTCGTGCGCGAGACCGAGCTCGTCGCCGCGGAGGGCAGGGGCCGGCCGCGCACCATGCTCGAGCTCTCGGGCGACCACCTCGCGATCCTCACGCTCCTCATCGACGCCGACCACGCGAGCGCGGTGGCCTCGACGCTCGGCGGTGAGCGGCTCACCCGGGTCGAACGCCGGCACGGGCGCCCCATGGGCGACCCCGCCCGAGTGCTCGACATCGCGGCCGAGGCGTTCGACGCCGCGCTCGGCGGGCTCGGCGATCGCGAGGTCGCCGACGCCTCCGTCGTGGTGTGGGCACCGGTCGGCGGCGACCCCGCGGTCGTGCTCGCCGACACCGACCTCGGCTGGGGAACGGTCGATCTCGTCGCCCTCCTCGCCGACCGCTCGCCCCGGTTCGCCGCGCTCGCCTCCAGCGGGCGCGTGCGACTCCTCGCCGACACCCAGGTCGCGGCGCTCGCCGAGCACGCCGCCGCGGGTCGACCGAGCGAGCTCGTCTACCTCAAGAGCGACTCGGGCATCGGCGGCGCGGTCGTCGTCGACGGGATGCCGGTCGACGGCAGCCACCACCTGGCCGGGGCGCTCGGGCACCTGCCCGTCGTTCCGGGCGGGGTGCGCTGCGAGTGCGGCCAGCACGGATGCCTCGTCACCGTCGCCGGCCCCGACGTGCTGCTCGAGCGGGCCGGCCTCTCAGGGGTCGCCCGCGATGACGGCCTCACGGTCGCGCTCGACGAGTTCGTGCGCCGCATCCGCGCAGGAGAGCCGGTGGCGGTCGACGCCTGGGAGGCGGGAGCCGCCGAGCTCGCCCGCACGCTCCAGATCGTGACGCTGACCGTCGACCCCGCGCTCATCGTCGTCGGCGGCTACCTCGCCGCACTCGCCGACGACCTCGGCGATCGGCTCGCGAAGATCCAGCCCGGCCTCGAGGGTGCGTTCCTCACCGCCCCGCAGGTCGTCGGAAGCCGGCTCGGGCGCGACGCCGCGCTCATCGGCGCCCAGCAGACCGCGGTCGCGCGCCTCCTCGCGGACCCCGCAGCACTCTCCCCCGCCTGAGTCGCGGACCGAGGGGCGCACCGACGCACGCTCGCACCCGGCTACGCATATAGTTCACGACTTGAATTTTCATGCTCCGCGCGTCACACTGAAGCCGAATGCCGCTCGGGATTCAGCCCGAGTCCTCCCGAAGCCCACGGACGTCTCGACGATGAGGAGCCCACATGTCCCTGCAACCGCCCCTGCCCGACCCCACGACCGAGCTCGCCCCGACCGGCGCCATCTCGGCCACCGAGCCCGTCCCCGGCGACCCGCCGCAGAGCCCGCCGCCGACGAAGCGCACCCTGCCCGGCATCCTGCTCGTCGCCTTCGCGCTCTTCGCCACCTACGCGGGCCTCATCGCCATCCTGCTGCCGATCCAGGTCGCCCTCATCGATGAGCAGAACAAGGTCGCGAACCTCGCGATCATCATGACGGCCTCCTTCGTGTTCACGCTCTTCGCGCAGCCGATCGTCGGTGCGATCAGCGACCGCACCCGCTCGCGCTTCGGTCGTCGCGCGCCGTGGATGGTCGGCGGCGCCCTCATCGGCGGCGTCCTGCTCGTCGGCATGGGCTTCCTCGACTCGATCCTCTGGCTCACGGTCTTCTGGGTGCTCATCCAGGTGTCCCTGAACGCCGTGCAGGGTCCGCTCTCGGCGATCACGCCCGACCGCTTCCCGCGCGACAAGCGCGGTGTCGCGAGCGCCATGTTCGGCATCGGCATGCAGATCGGCGCGACGGTCGGCATCATCGTCGCCGGCCAGTTCGGCACGAACTTCGGCATCGGCTATGCGACTTTCGGCATCATCGTGATCGTCGCCACGGTCGTCTACGTCATCATCGACCGCGACTGGTCGTCGAAGGAGGCGACGGTCGCGCCGTGGAGCTGGAAGCAGTTCTTCGGCGGCTTCTGGATCAACCCGAAGCAGCACCCCGACTTCGCGTGGGCCTTCACCGCGCGCTTCCTCTTCATGCTCGGCTACTTCGTCGTCTCGGCGTACGGGCTCTACATCCTGACCGACTACATCGGCATGGAACTCGCCGAGGCAGCCGGAGCCCAGGCCATGCTCGCGTTCGCCGCGCTCGTGCCGACCCTGGTCTCGGTGGCGATCTCCGGCTGGTGGAGCGACAGGATCGGCCGCCGCAAGGTGTTCATCTACGCCTCGTCGGCGATCATGGTGGCGAGCCTCGTCTTCCCGTTGATCATGCCGAACATGACGGGCATGCTCATCATGAACATCATCATCGGCTTCGGATTCGGGTTCTACATGTCGGTCGACACCGCACTCATGACCGAGGTGCTGCCCGGCGGCGGCACCGACGCCGGCAAGGACCTCGGCATCCTGAACATCGCCACCAACATCCCCCAGGCCATGAGCGCGGCGGTCGCCGGCATCATCATCTCGAGCCTCGGCGGCTACGCAATGCTGTTCGTGTTCGCCATGGTCTTCGTCGTGATCGCGGCCGTCGCGGTCGCCCCCATCAAGAGCGTGCGTTAGGAGTTCCACATGTCGCACACCCCCGCCCAGCCCGACACAAGCATCGAGACGGATACATCGGCGGCATCCCCGTTCGTCGAGGTCGACACGCTCGCCGGCCGCGTCCGCGGCCAGTGGCGCCCGACCAGCCGCCACGCGGGCGACGCGACCGGGGGCCGTGGCGCCGAGCGGTCGGCGGCGTTCCTCGGCATCCCCTTCGCCGAGGCGCCGGTCGGCGAGCTCCGCTTCGCGGCGCCCGTGCCGAAGGCTCCGTGGACGGGGGTGCGCGACGCCCTCGAGTTCGCGCCGACCGCGCAACGCGGCGACCCCGGCGTCACGCTCATCCCCGAGCCGAGCATCGAGGGCGACTCCACGCTCAACGTGAACGTCTTCACGCCCTCGCCCGAACGACCCGCCGACGGTGGAGCAGGCCTGCCCGTGCTCGTCTGGATCCACGGTGGCGGCTACTTCGCCGGCTCGCCCGCGAGCCCCTGGTACGACGGCCGCAACTTCAACCGCGACGGCGTCGTGACCGTGACGATCTCGTACCGGCTCGGCTTCGACGGCTTCGGCTGGATCGAGGACGCACCGTCGAACCGCGGCATCCGCGACTGGCTGCTCGCGCTCGAGTGGGTGCAGCAGAACATCGCCGACTTCGGCGGCGACCCCGGGCGGGTCACGATCGCCGGCCAGTCGGCGGGCGGTGGCGCCGTGCTGACGCTCCTCGGCATGGAGGCGGCGCAGCACCTCTTCCACGGCGTCTACGCGATCTCGGGGGCGACGGCCGATGTCACGCCCGAGCGCGCCGAGGCGCTCGGGCGCAAGGTCGCCGCAGAGCTCGGCGTCGAGCCGACCCTCGCGGGCTTCCGCTCGGTGAGCGAGGAGCGCCTGCTCGAGGTGCAGAAGGCGGCGACCGCGCTCGAGGGCCCCGACGCCATGAACGAGCTGCTCGAGCTCGGCCTGCAGCTCGGCCCGACGATCGACGGCGAGCTGCTGCACCGCTCGACGGTCGACTCGCTCGCAGCGGGCATCGGCGCCGGCAAGCCGCTCGTGCTCGGCGCGACCGACGACGAGTTCGCGATGGCGCTCATGGATGCTCCGAAGATCCTGCGCTTCGTGCCGAAGTCGATGCTCGTGAAGAAGTCCGGCCTGACGAAGGCGCAGGTGCGCCCGTACCTCGCGGCGAACCGCGACGTCTCGAAGCACGGCAACGCCCGTCTGCTCGGCCGCCTCATCACCGACCGCATGTTCAAGGTGCCGATGCTCCGCGTGGTCGCGGCCCGCGCGCGCCTCGCCGATGCCGCAGGCACGTGGCTCTACCGCTTCGCGTGGCCGAGCGGCACGTTCGGGTTCGCCGAGCACTGCCTCGACGTGCCGTTCTTCTTCGACTGCCTCGACGGCCCCGCGATGGTGCCGCTCGCGGGGCCGAACCCGCCGCAGACGCTCGCCGACGAACTGCACGCCGGCGCGGTCGCGTTCGTCGCGACCGGCGACCCCGGCGAGGCGTGGCCGCGCTGGTCGGATGCCTCGCGCGCGACCCGCGTGTACGACACCCCGACGACCGTGGCGGACGACGGCTACGCGAGCGTGCGCCCGCTGCTCTGACCGTCCCTTCCCCCGCTGCGCCCCGCCTCACCCCACGAGGTGGGGCGCAGTGGTACGAGATGACCCCCGAACGGGGTACGTGACCCCGCGACGCGAGCCGAGCATGCTTGCGACATGACCGCGGCCGGCGAATCTCCCGTACCCACCACCACCGGCCCGCTCGACGAGGTGCACCGGGCCCAGTCGGCCCGCCTGCTCGACCACCTCGTCGTCCACGGGCCGGCCACCCGCTCCGAGCTCGCCACGGCGACGGGGCTCGGGCGGGGCACCATCGCGGGGCTCACCTCGCGCCTGCTCGACGCCGGCGTGCTGCGCCCGGGTGGCACGGCGGCATCGGGCGACGGCCGCGCCGCCCCGCTCGCACTCACCGCGGCCGACCGGGTGCTCGTCACCGCGATGCTCACCCCCGACGACGCGATCGCCACCGTCGCCACGCTCGGCGGCGACGAGATCGCCCGATTCGTCGAACCGCTGATCCCCGTCGACGGCGATGCCGCCGACCCGCTCGAACTCCTCGCGATCGTGCTCACCCGCGCCGCCGCCAGGGCGCAGCGCGGGAACCATCCCGTCGCCGACCTCACCGTGCTCGTCGACGGCGCCGTCGTCGGGCGACCCGCGGTCGTGGTCGCCGACGCCCGCCTCGGCAGCGAGCCCGTCGACGTGCTCGGCGCGCTGCGGATCCTCGCCCCGGCGCTCGCCGAGCTCGAGCCCGGGCTGGCGCTCCCGATCACCCTTCTGCCTTCGGCGTCGGCGGCCGCGTCCGCCGAGCACGCCGAACTGCCGGGCATCGACGAACTGCTCTACATCGCGGGCGACGACGCGGTGACCGCCGCGGCGATCTCGGGCGGCCGCCCGCTCACCGGCGCGCACGGGCTCGCCGCCACCTTCGCGCACCTCCCGGTCGTGCCCGGCGGTGCTCGCTGCACCTGCGGACAGCTGGGCTGCCTCGCCACGGTCGCGGCACCCGAGCTGGTGCTCGAGCGCGCCGGCCTCACGGAGTTCGCCGCCGCCCACGGTCGCACTGCAGCCCTCGCCGAGCTCGTCGAGCGGGTCGCGGCCGCCGACGACCGGGCGCGCTGGTCGTGGCTCGACGCCGCGCACTGGATCGGCCGGGCGCTGCAGCTCGTCGTGCCGACCCTCGATCCGTCCGCGGTCATCGTCGGCGGTTACTGGGGCGTCCTCCTCGGCGACGTCGATGCCGCGTTCCGCGCGAACCGGCCGACGATCGGCGGCGGTGCGCTCGAGGCGATCCCGACGCTGGCGCCCGCCCGTCTCGGCCCCGGGGCCGTGTTCGCCGGTGCCCGGCGTCAGGCGCGCGAGCGCCTGGTCGCGGAGCCGTCGCTGCTCGCCGGCTGAGTCGTCCGCGGCCGGTGCCGCAGCCTGCTCGCGATGCCCCAGCCGGTGACGCGCAGCATCGCCTCGACGACGATGCCGATGCTCATCTTCGAGCGCCCGCGCTCGCGCTCGACGAAGGTGACGGGCACCTCGGCGATCGTGAGGCCGGCCTCGCGGGCGTGCCACAGCATGTCGACCTGGAACCCGTAGCCGCGGGTGTGCACGTCCTCGAGGCGCACCCGCCGCAGCCCGTCGGCCCGGAACGCCCGGTACCCGGCGGTGGCGTCGCGCGTCGGCAGCCGCAGCACCCAGCGGGCGTAGGCGCTGCCGCCGCGCGAGAGCAGCTGACGTCGCCGCGGCCAGTTCTGGATCGAACCCCCCGGCACCCAGCGCGAGCCGATCACGAGATCGACGGGTTCGCCCGCCGGGTCGACGCCGGCGAGCGCCGCGAGCATCGCGGGCAGCTGCTCGGGCAGGTGAGAGCCGTCGGCGTCCATCTGCACGATCGGGTCGTACCCGCGGGCGAGCGCCCAGTCGAAGGCCGCGAGATACGCCGCGCCGAGCCCCTCCTTGCCGGCCCGGTGCAGCACCTGCACGGCGCCGTCGGCGGCCGCGAGCTCGTCGGCGAGCACCCCGGTGCCGTCGGGCGAGGCATCGTCGACGACGAGCACCGAGGCATCCGGAACCGCCGTGCGCACCCGGCCCACGATGGTGGCGAGGTTCTCACGTTCGTTGTACGTGGGGATCACCACGAGCGGTCGGGACATCCCTCGAATCGTAACCGCTCACGCCGGTCGCGTCGCGCGCGCCCGGTCAGCGCACCCCCGACATGAGCTTCAGCACCCCTCGGCTGCCCACGGCGAGCGCGAGGCCGAGCACGATCGCGATGCCGCCGAGCACGCCGAAGTAGACGACTTCGTTCTCGCTCGAGTAGAACTCGGCGAGCCGCCCGGAGATCGCCGTACCGAGCGCCACCGAGAGGAAGAAGAGCGCCACCATCTGCGTGTGGAACACCTTCGGCGCGAGCTTCGTCGTCACCGAGAGGCCGACCGGCGAGAGCAGCAGCTCGGCCACGGTGAACACGAAGAGGATGCCGATGATCGCGAGCAGCGGCGTCGAGTTCGCTGCGCCGCCCGCGAATGGGATGAACAGGAGGAAGGCGACGCCCATGATGGCGGTGCCGAGTGCGAACTTGATCGGCGTCGAGGGCTGGCGGTCGCCGAGCTTCGTCCAGATGGCGGCGAAGACGCCCGACAGGATGATGATGAAGATCGGGTTGATCGACTGCACCCAGGACACCGGCATCTCCCAGCCGAACAGGTCGCGGTTCAGCTGCTCGTCGGAGTAGATCGTGAGCACGGTGAACTGCTGCTGGTACAGCGACCAGAAGGCGACGCTCGCGATGAACAGGGGGATGAATCCGAGCACCCGACGGCGTTCGATGGACTCGATGCGACGGCTCCCGAGGATCACCGCGAAGTACGCGATCGCCGCGGCGATCGTGCCCATGATCACCCACGTGACGAGGTTCGTCGCGGTGATCGCGCCGGTGAGGACGAGCACGACGACGGCGATGACGGCCGCGACGGCGATCGCGATCACCAGCCCGATGCGATCGCGGGGCAGCGGGTTCGGCACGGCCGACGCGACGGCGGGCAGCCGCTTGCGCCCGAACGAGTACTGGATGAGTCCGATCCCCATGCCGACCGCCGCGAGCCCGAAGCCCCAGTGGAACCCGAGCGTCGAGGCGAGCAGCCCCGTGAGGATCGGCCCGAGGAACGCGCCGAGGTTGATGCCGAGGTAGAAGATCGAGAAGCCGGCGTCGCGGCGGGGGTCGTGCTCGGAGTACAGCGTGCCGACGACGCTCGTCGCGTTCGCCTTGAGGCCTCCCGAGCCGAAGGCCACGAGCACGAGCCCGACGCCGACGCCCACGAACCCGGGCAGCAGGGCGAGTGCGATGTGTCCGGCCATGATGACGATCGCGCTGTAGAACAGCACCCGCTCGCTGCCGAGGAGCCGGTCGGCGAGCCACGCCCCGAGGATCGTCGAGAGGTACACGCCGCCGCCGTACGCGCCGACGATGCCGGCCGCGGCGGTCTGGTCCATGCCGAGGCCGCCCTCGGCGGCCGAGTAGTAGAGGTAGATCAGCAGGATGCCCTGCATGCCGTAGAAGCTGAAGCGCTCCCACATCTCCACGCCGAAGATGTTCGCGAGTGATCGAGGCTGTCCGAAGAAGCCGTGATCGCCCCGGGTGTCGCGCTCGACCGGCACGCTGCCGTTCGCGGGCTCAGGCGGCCCGGACTCCCCCGGGGCAGGTTCGGTGACGCTGCCCATGCGTTTCACCCTACTCCCGACCGCCATCCCCCGGCCCGATCCGGGGGTGAGCCCCCGTTGCCGCGCCGGCCGGGCTGGCTACCATCGGTCGTGGGAGCGAAAGCACCCATCGGCAAGGGGGAAGATCATGACTCGCATGACGCGCACGGGCCGGACGATCGCGATCGTCGCGGTCGCAGCGGCGGCCACGATGGCGATGAGCGGATGCGCCTGGCTCGCGCCGCCCGAGCGGTTCAGCGACGACGCCACGCTCGACGAGCAGGTGCAGTCGATCGAGATCGAGCACCCCGAGGGCAGCGTGACCGTCGAGGGCGTCGAGGGCGCCACGGCCGTCTCGGTGTCGCGCACCGTGTCGTATCGGGGCGACCGCGAGATCGGCTCCACGTTCGAGGTGCAGGGCGACGTGCTCGTGCTCGGCGGATGCGGTCGCAACTGCTCGGTCGACTACACGGTCGAGGTCCCGATCGGCGTCGACGTCAGCGGGGCGACCTCGAACGGGGCGATCGCCCTCACCGGGGTGAACGAGGTCGAGGTCGAGACGAGCAACGGACGCATCGAGCTCGACGACGTCACGGGCGGGATCGAGGCGAAGACGAGCAACGGACGCATCGAGGGTCGGGGGCTCGCCGGCGACGGCGTGCGCGCCTCGACCTCGAACGGGGCGATCGAGCTGCGCCTGGCGACGCCGCAGGACGTCGAGGCCCACACCTCGAACGGCTCGATCGACGTCTCGGTGCCGTCGGCCGAGGGGAGCTACCAGGTCGAGACCGACACCTCGAACGGTTCGGTCGACGTCGACATCGACGACGTCGTCGACGGCGAGTTCCTGCTCGACCTGTCGACCTCGAACGGCTCGATCACCGTCAGCGGCGGCTGAGCCCCGCCCCTTGCCCCGGCGTCGTGCTTGCGGCATCCTGAGCTGACCCGGCCGCCGCCGGCGCGACCGGGGAGGGCGAGTGGAGGCATCCGACCACGACGAACGGCTGCGCCGCCTGCAGCGGCTGGCCTACGGCGCCGACACCTCGCCCGAGGAGCGCGCGGCCGCCGAGGCCGAGCTGCAGGCGTTGTCGGATGCCGCGGCGAGCGCCGCCACCGCCGCCGCCGCGGAGTCTGCGGTCGAGGTCGTGTCCGACGACACCGGCTCTCCGGCGACGCCCGGAGACGTCGACGCCCCGGCACGCGAAGGAGCCGCCTCCTCGACGACGATGCGCTGGGCGATCGGGGCCGGCGTCGCCGCGCTCGTGATCGGCATCACCGTGGGCGTCGGCGTCTCGGGGCTCACGGCCGTTCCGGCGGGCGCGGGGGCGCCCGGATCGGCCGACGCGATCGGCGCCGACACGCAGGCTGAAGCGAGCACCGAGCCATCCGTCATCACCGGACCGGGCACGCCCGTGGAGCTCACGCCCGTCTACGAGGTGTTCGAGCGCGAGCAACGCCCGTCCGACCTCGTGGCCGACGACGTGCTCGCGGGAAGCGATCTCGATCGGACGGGAACGCGGCTGCTCGTCACGCGATCCGACGGCGCCACCCTGTACGCCGCGACCCTGGGCGGGGGTGCCGACCTGTGCCTCGTCGTGGTCGTGCCCGAGATCGGCGCGGGCAGCGCCTGCACCGACGGGGGCGTCCTGCCGCCCGAGGGGCTGGCCGTCAGCTTCGGCTTCGGCGAGGGCACCCCGATCACCGCGAGCCTGCACGCCGACGGCACCGCCGGGTTCAGCGCCGCCGAGGCGCCCGCCGCCGGTTGACGCCGGGGGTGCGGAGCGTCAGCCGTTGCGGGCGTCGCGCCAGGCGAGCCAGCGCTTCACCGGCTCGAGGTCGTAGTCGGGTCCGTCGACCCCGATCGTGAAGAGCCGCACGCCCGCGCCGAAGAGGGCGTCGGCGTGCTCGACGTCGAGCCCGTGCCGGTCGAGCTCGTTCGAGACGGTGATCTCCGAGACATCCCGCCCGACCTCGTCGCACCAGCGACGCAGTACGTCGAGCTTGTGCGCGATCTCGTCGGGCCCGACGAACGAGTGCCAGATGTCGGCGTGCTTCGCGACCAGCCGCAGGGTCTTCTGCTCGCCCTTGCCGCCGATCATCACGGGAATGCGCCGGGTCGGCGCGGGGTTCAGCTTCGCCCAGCGCGCCTCGATGCGGGGCAGTGCCGCGCCGAGGGCGTTCAGCCTCGAGCCACGCGTGCCGAACTCGTAGCCGTACTCGTCGTAGTCGCGCTCGAACCACCCGGCGCCGGTGCCGAACACGAAGCGGCCGACCCCGGTGCCCTTCGCCGAGATGTGGTCGATCGTGCGGGCCATGTCGGCCTGCAGGTCGGCGTTGCGGTACGAGTTGCAGTTGACGAGCGTGCCGAACTCGATGCGCTCGGTCTGCTCGGCCCAGGCGCCGAGCATCGTCCACGCCTCGAAGTGCAGGCCGTCGCGGTCGCCGTGCAGCGGGAAGAAGTGGTCCCAGTTGAAGACGAGGTCGGCGCCGAGGTCTTCGAGGCGCAGCACCGCGTCGCGGATGGCCGGGTACTGCGCGTGTTCGGGCTGCAGCTGCACGCCGAGGCGCACGCGGTCGTCGTAGGGCATGCCGACAGCCTAGGGTCAGCGGATGTCGCGGCGGGGCCGTGCGGTCGGCCGCCGCCGCGACATCCGGTTCGCTCACTCCTTGAGGTCGAGCATCGGGGTCGGCCGACGGAAGCCCTTCGTCGCGATCGCGAGGATGATCACGCCGACCGCGAGCCAGATGCCGCCGATCAGGAACGTGAGTCCCGACAGGCTCGTCCAGAGCCACACGGTGAGCGCGAAGCCGATGAGCGGCAGGATCAGGTTGCGCACGAGGCTCCACCCCGCGCGCTCCTTGCGATCGACGTAGTAGTGCTTGATCACCGAGAGGTTCACCACGGAGAACGCGATGAGCGCACCGAAGCTGATCATGCTCGCGAGGACGTTGAGGTCGATCCAGATCGCGGCCAGCGACACGACCGACACCACGAGGATCGCCACGTGCGGGGTGCCGAACCGCTTGTTGAGGTGCCCGAAGACCGACCGAGGGAGCACGCCGTCGCGGCCCATCGCGAACAGGATGCGCGCGACGGACGCCTGCGAGGTGAGCGCCGACCCGAAGGCGCCCGCCACGAATCCGGCGATGAAGAGCGGCGTGAGCCACTGTCCGCCGACCGCGGCCACGACGTCGAACGCCGCGGTGTCGGCAGAGCCGAACTCATTCGACGGGAAGCCGATCTGCGCGCTGTACGCGAGCAGGATGAAGAGCAGGCCCGCGCCGATCGTCGTGATCATGATCGCCCTGGGCACCGTGCGGGTGGAGTCCTTCGCCTCCTCCGAGAGGGTCGACACGGCGTCGAACCCGAGGAACGACAGGCAGAGGATCGCGGCACCGGCGAACAGCGTCCCGAATCCCTCGACGGTGCCGTCGCCCGTGAACGGGGCCAGCAGGTCGACGTCGCTGCCGGAGGCCGAGGCGATCACGAGCGACACGAACACGACGATGAAGATCACCTGCACGGCGATGATCACGAAGTTCGCGCGCGCGACCGAGACGATGCCGATGAGGTTCAGCACGGTGACGATCGCGATCGCCAGCACGATCCAGACCCACGGCGGCACCGCCGGGAACGAGGTGTTCAGGTAGAGCCCGAGCACCAGGTAGTTGATCATCGGCAGGAACAGGTAGTCGAGCAGCAGCGCCCACCCGGCCATGAAGCCGACGGCCCCGCCGAAGCTCCGCTGCGCGTACACGTAGGCCGAACCGGCGAACGGGTACGCCACCGCCATCCGCGCGTACGAGCGCGCGGTGAACACCATGACGACGAGGGTGATGATGTACGACGCCGCCACGCGGCCGCCGGTGATCTGCGTGACGATGCCGTAGGTGGTGAAGACCGTGAGCGGCACCATGTAGGCGAGCCCGAAGAGCGTGAGGGAGGGCACGCCGAGGACGCGCTTGAAGCGACCCTCGGTGACCTGCGCGGTCGCCGAGGTCGGCGAGATCAGCGGCTCGGGGCCGGACGAGTGGGACATGGACGGGGGATCCTTTCGTGGGTGCGCGGCTACGTTGCGGCGCGGTATCGGGGGCTTCCTGCGAGGTAGGTGGCGAGGACGGCGACGCCGGCGAGCTCGCCGGCCGGGACGTCGCGCGGGTCGCGCGCGAGGTGGACGAGGTCGGCGCTCGCACCGGGTTCGATGCGGCCCCAGGGGGTGGACGCCTCGTCGGCGAACGCCTGGTGGGCGACGGCCGTCGAGTACGCGTCGAGGGCGCGATCGACGGGCAGGATCTCGGCGGGGGTCCAGCCGCCCGCGGGCACGCCCTCGGCGGTCTGCCGCGACACGGCGATCGCGAGGCCGTCGAGCGGGGCGCCCGAGCTGACGGGCCAGTCCGAGCCGAACGAGAGCACGGCGCCCGAGTCGTCGATCGTGCGCATGCGGTACTGCCGATCGGCGCGCTCCTGCCCGAGGCGCGGCACGGTCAGCACGGTCATGAGGCCGTCGAGCTGCGCCCAGAGCGGCTGCATGCACGCGATGACCCCGAGCTCGGCGAAGCGGGCGAGGTCGGCGTCGTCGACGAGCTGCGCGTGGGCGACGACGGGCCGCCGGTCGCGGGGGCCGTTCGCGTCGATCGCCCGCTCGATCGCGTCGAGGGCCTCGCGCACGGCCGCGTCGCCGATCGCGTGGATGTGCACCTGGAACCCGGCCGCGTCGACGGCGCGCACGGCGTCGGCGAGGTCGTCGCCCTGCCACACGGTCATGCCGAGCTTGCGGTCGCCGTGGTCGTGGAGCCCGGTGCAGTAGGGCTCGAGCAGGGCGCCGGTCTCGGACTCGATGACCCCGTCGGCGAAGAACTTCACGGTGTTCGCGGTGAGCATCGGCGAGCCGAGCTCGGCCACGCGGCGGCGCGACTCGCGCATGAGCGGGAGCTGCGCGGCGAAGCGCCGGGGGTCGGCGTACAGCGCGAGGTTGAACCGCACGGGCAGGATGCCGCGCTCAGCCGCCTCGAGGTAGCTGTCGACGTCGCCGGGCTCGACCCAGGCGTCCTGCACCCAGGTGACGCCCCGTTCGAGGTAGTACTCCCCCGCGCGTCGCAGTGCGCGCATGCGCTCCTCGGCGGGCCTGACGCCGGCGGCGTCGAGCACGAGCTCGACCGCGCCCCACTCGCGCAGGGTGCCGAGCGGGGTGCCGTCGGGGCGGCGCATGATCTCGCCGAGCACCGGGTCGGGGGTCTCGGCGTCGATGCCGGCGAGCTCGAGCGCCCGCGAGTTCACCCACACCGTGTGGTAGTCGTAGGCGCGCAGCACGACCGGCCGGTCGGCGACCGCGGCGTCGAGCCAGTGCGCGTCGAAGAGCCCCTCCTCGACGAGGCTCGGGTCGTACGAGGCGCCCACGATCCACTCGGCGTCGGGGTTCGCCGCGGCGTACCCGGCGACGGCCGCGACGATCTCGTCGACGGTGCGGCAGTCGCGCACGGCCGGCCCCTCGGCCTCGAGCCCGCCGAAGAGCGGGTGGGCATGCCCGTCGCCGAAGGAGGGCATGAGGAACCCGCCGCCGAGGTCGACCGCCCCGACCTCGGTGGCCGCGAGCGCGGCGTCGGCCGCGGCATCCGCCTCATCGTCGAACGCGACGACCAGCCCGTCGCGCACGAAGAGCGAGCGCGCCGTGGGCGCTCCCGCGCCGCGCCAGATGGTTCCGCCGGAGAAGTGGATCGTCGTCATGCACCGTTGCCTTCGTGAGCCGGGAGCGCCGTACGAACGATGTTCGTACGAACACTGTTCGTATCAGTGCTGAGAGGTTACACTCTCGGCAGGGCGGACGGAAGAGTCGAGGTGCGGCGATGTCGACGGTGAATCGCGAGCAGCTCGTGCACGCCGCGCTCGAGCTCGTCGACGAGCAGGGCAGCGAGGCGCTCACCATGCGCAGCCTCGCGAAGCGCGTGAACCGGCAGGTCTCCTCGCTCTACAACCACGTCGGCAGCCGCGACGAGCTCATCGAACTCGTGCGCGCCCGCATCGTCGAGGACATCGACACCTCCCCCTTCGCCGAGCATCCCTGGGACGTGGCGCTCGAGGCCTGGGCGCGCTCGTACCTCACGGTCTTCGCGGCCCACCCGAACCTCATCCGCGTGCTCGCGACGACGCCCATCCGCGACGTGTCGACCTTCGTGATCTACGACGAAGTCATCGGCGCGCTCATCGACGGGGGCTGGCCCCTGCACGACGCGGTCGCCGTGATGCGCACGGTCGAGGCGCACGTGCTCGGGTCGGCGCTCGACATCGTCGCACCGAGCGACATGCTCGACCAGGCCTCGGTGCCCGCCGAGCTCGAGCGGGTCCACGCCGCGCTCGACCCGCGCTACGAGGAGTCCACGAGCGCCACCGCCGCGTTCGAGCTCGGCATCGCCGCGCTCCTCGACGGCCTCCGCGCGCGGCGTGCCACCCTCGCCCCGATCGACTGACACCGCAGCACCCCGCACGAATCCCGCGCGAACGGGTGTCACGGCGCAAAGAACCCGCGTACACTCCCACCATGGACAACCTCGATCGCGCCATCCTCGACCTGCTCCGGCAGAATTCCCGGGCCGGGTACGGCGACATCGGGTCGTCCGTCGGGCTCAGCGCCTCGGCCGTCAAGCGCCGCGTCGACCGGCTCGTCGCCGACGGCGTCATCCGCTCGTTCACGATCCAGGTCGACCCCACCGTCGACGGGATGTCGACCGAGGCGTACGTCGAGTTGTTCTGCCGCGGCACCGTGGCGCCCGACGAGCTCAAGCGCATCCTCCAGGACGTGCCCGAGGTCGTCTACGCGGGCACCGTCACCGGCAGCGCCGACGCGATCGTGCAGATCCGCGCCCGCGACATCGCCTCCCTCGAAGACGCGCTCGAACGGGTGCGCATCGCCCCGAACGTCGACCACACGCGCAGCGCGATCGTGCTCTCGCGCCTCGTGAACCGCAACCGCGACTGACCCGATGACGGGCCGGAGCGCCTCGCGCCGAGGCATCCGGCAGAATTCCGCCACGCGCGGTGTGACCTTTCCGATTCTCCCGACATCTCTCAGGTGAGGGAGGTGGACGTGGAACACTACATCGACGTCGGCGACGACGAACTGCTCGCCGGACTCGTGCGCGGCGACCGGAGCGCGTTGCCGGTCCTGTTCGATCGCCACGCGCCGACCGTCACACGCTACGCGTGGGCGATCGCGCAGAATCGGCAGGACCTCGAAGAGATCGTGCAGGACACGTTCATCACGCTCTGGCGGAAGTCGGCCGAGATCGTGCTCTACGAGGCATCCCTGCTGCCGTGGCTGCTGACCACCTGCCGCTACCTCGCCGCGAACGCCGGTCGCCGGCACTTTCGCAACCAGGCCGACGAGCTCCCCGATGACTCGCGCCTCGGGCGGTCGACGCATGCGCACCGCGAGGCGGAGAACGCCAAGGAGCAGCTCCGCTGGGTGCTCGACGAGATCGCCCGGCTCGACCCGATCGATCGACGCGTCTGCGAGCTCTGCCTTGTCGACGGCGTGCCCTACGGCGAGGCGGCCGAGTCCCTCGGCCTCTCCGTCGGAGCCGTCAAGCAACGTGTCCTGCGCAGCCGCGCACGACTCAGGAAGGCGGTGACCGCCGATGAGAACTGAACCCCCGAACGGCGACGAGCTCGATCGCCTGCTCTTGTCGATGCGACAGAAGGTGATCGAGCAGACCGAGAACGGGCCCGCCCCCCGCGTTCGCGAATCGCGCCTGCGCAACGGCGTGCTCGGCGCACTCGCCGCGATCGCCCTGCTTCTCGGTGTCGGTGCCGGGGCCGCGTTCGCGTTCGGGCTCTGGCCCGACGGCCCCGAACCCGAGCCGGTGGCGATCTCGACGCCGACCGCCGCACCGTCCGCGGCGCCGTCGCCGACCACGACGATCGAGCAGGAGGAGTACACGACCGTTCCGGCGCCCGACCCCGTGCCCGCGGTGATCGAGATCTCCTCGGAGCGCGTGGCCGTGATCGCCGATGACGGATCGGAGTTCGCCGCGTACAGCTACTTCGAGGAGCCCGCCCCGCTGATCGCACTGCTCACCGAGCAGCTCGGCGAACCGGTCGTCACCGAGGTTCGCCCGCAATGGGAGGGATACAGCTCGACCCAGTACGAGTGGGACGGATTCGTGCTCTCGGACGGCATCCATCCGCCGGATCCACCGTTCAGCCCCGGCTTCTTCGTCCGGGCAACCGCGGCGGCGGTCGGCGACCTTGTCGTCCGCACGCCCCCGGGCGTCGGTACCGCAGCAGGGGTGTCGGTGGGGGATTCGACGGCAGACATCGTCGCGGAAGAATCCTGGTCGGAACATCCCAATTCCGACACAAGCCGGGCTCGGCGATCGACACGGATCGGTATAGGAGAGCCCCTTCCACCGCTCAGTCCGGCAGTGAACGAGTTCGAAGCCAACTTCGGTGTGTGGGTGACGGCTGATGCAGAAAGCGATCTCGTGGTCGAACTCATTGCACCGGCGGCGAACTACGGGGTGTGAGCGTCACGCGGTCCGGTTGACCGCCCTCGACGGAGCGTCATAACCTGAGCGCCATGCTCGAACTCGACCCCGCGTCATCCCTGCCGCCCTCCGAGCAGCTGCACGGGGCCGTCGTCGCCGCGATCGCCGACGGCGGGCTCGCCCCCGGGTCGAAGCTGCCGACCGTGCGCGCCCTCGCTGAGCAGCTCGGCCTGGCGGTGAACACCGTCGCGAAGGCGTACAAGGCACTCGAGGCCGACGGCGTCGTCGAGGGGCGGGGCCGCAACGGCACCTTCGTCGCCGAACACGGTGATCCCGCCGAGCGGGCCCTGCAGACCGCCGCAGCCGACTACGCCGCGCTCGCGCGCCGGCTCGGCGTCGGGGCATCCGACGCTCGTGCCATCGTCGTCGCCGCGCTCGACGCCGGCTGACGCCGACGCCGACGCCGGGGCATCCCGCCCTACTCGGCGACCGGGATCGGCTGCTTCGGGAGCTTGCGCACCTTCGCCCGGCGGCGACGGCGCTCGGGAATCATCGAGCGCATCTCCTCGAGCTTGCCGAAGCAGAGCAGGCGATCGTCGGCCTCGAGCACGACGCCCTTGCGCGGGTTCGGGATGACGGTCGTGCCCCGGTGCAGCGTCAGCACCGTGATGTCCCGCTCCCAGAGTCCGGATTCGCCGAGGGTCTTGCCCACGAGGTCGGCGTTGCCGTGCACGAGCAGCTCGGCGACGCCGTAGCCGGTCGAGACCGTGAGCCGCTGGCGCACGTCGATCTCGGGGAACGCGACCTGGTTCGCCATGTAGTCGATGATCGCGCCCGCGACGTCGAGGTTCGTCGCGGTCTCGATGCCCTGCAGCCCGGGCGAGGAGTTGACCTCCATCACCAGCGGGCCGTCGTTGCCCTCGAGCATGTCGACGCCGGCCACCTTGAGGCCCATGATCTGCGCCGAGCGCACGGCGGCGAGCTCGTACTCGGGCGAGAGCTCGACGGCCTCGACGCTGCCGCCGCGGTGCACGTTGGAGCGGAACTCGTCGCCGTTCGCGACGCGGCGCATCGCCGCGACGACGCGGTCGCCGACGACGAGGGCACGGATGTCGCGACCCCGGCTCTCGGCGATGAACTTCTGGATGAGCACGTTCTGCTTCGTCGAGTGCAACGTCTCGATGATGGCCTCGGCGACCTTCACCTGCGGCGCGAGGATGACCCCGATGCCCTGCGTGCC
Organism: Agromyces sp. NPDC058126; assembly: GCF_042884595.1. Lineage (NCBI taxonomy): Bacteria > Bacillati > Actinomycetota > Actinomycetes > Micrococcales > Microbacteriaceae > Agromyces > Agromyces sp. NPDC058126. The sequence goes on from NZ_JBHVTS010000006.1 coordinate 133,915, forward strand.
CTCGAGCAGCTTGATGACGACGGGCGCCCCGCCGACCTGCTCGATCGCCGGTCGCACGTCGGCGCGGTTGCGCACGAACGCGGTGGGAGGCAGCGCGATGTTGTGGCGCGAGAGGATCTGGTTCGCGCGCAGCTTGTCACGGGCGTTCGAGATGCCGTTCGCCGTGTTCGGCGTGTAGACGTCCATCTGCTCGAACTGACGGACCACGGCCGTGCCGAAGTACGTGATCGAGTTGCCGATGCGCGGCAGGATCGCGTCGTAGTCGGAGAGCGGACGCCCGCGGAACTGCAGGTCGGGCTCGGGGCCCGAGAGGTCGATCGCGAATCGCAGGGTGTTGAGCACCTTCACCTGGTGACCGCGCTGCTGCGCGGCGGCGCGCAGTCGCTGGGTCGAGTACGCCTGCGGCGCGCGCGAGAGGATCGCGAGTTTCATCGGGTGAGCCCTGCCAAGATGGTCGAGTGAACGAGGAATCCCATTCAAGCACCATCGCCGGGTGGCGCGAATGGGTGAGCCTGCCGGATGCCGGAGTGCCCTGGATCAAGGCGAAGCTCGACACGGGCGCCCGCACCTCGTCGTTGCACGCCTTCGACGTGGAGGAGCTGCCCGGTTCGTCGGATGCCCCGGGCGGCGAGCCGCTCGGCCGCGTGCGTTTCGGCATCCGCCCCTGGCAGGAGAGCGACGACGACGCGGTCGTCGTCGAGCTGCCCGTGCACGACCGGCGTCAGGTGCGCAGCTCCTCGGGGCACTCCGAGGAGCGGATCGTCGTGCTCCTCGACCTCGTGCTGCAGGAGCGCACCGTGACCGCCGAGGTGACCCTCACGAACCGCGACGAGATGGGCTTCCGCATGCTCATCGGCCGCGAGGCGCTGCGCCAGGGCTTCGTCGTCGATTCGGCCCGGTCGTTCGTCGGCGGGCGTGCACCCCGTGGCATCCGCCGCCGCAATCGCGGGCACGCGTAGCGACGCGCGTGACCGAGGCAACGACCGCGACCGAGGAGCCGGCGGAGCCCTCGGCGCTCCGTGCGGCGCTGTGGCGGCGCCTCATCCGCAATCCGCTCGTCTGGGCGGCGGTGTGCTTCGCGCTGACCGTGCCCTGGTTCGCCGCCGGGCAGGGAATGGAGTTCGTGCCCTACCTGCTGATGCTCGTCGGCGGCTGGCTGTGCGGGTTCTCCTTCGTGAACCTGACGTTCCGCATCAGGCCCGAGCGCGACGGGGCGATCCTGCACGTGGTCGGCGCGGTCGTGGCGGGGGCTCTCGTCTGGTTCATGGTCGACGTCGGTCAGCCGCTGCTCGAGACCGCACCCGAGCCGATCAAGATCGCGTTCATCATCGCGCAGTTCGCCACCATCCCCGCCGCCGGGTGGATCTGGCTCGGCCTCCTCTCACGCATCACCTCGGCCGTCGGGCGCCCCTCGAAGAAGCGGCCCGCACGGGTCACTCCCGAATGGGTACGCGCCGAGACCGGTCGCGGCTCGGAGGTGCGGTTCACCGCGGTGCCGATGACGATGCGCGCCCTCACGACCGCGATCGTGCTGATCGTCATGGTGGTCGGTGCCGTCGCCGTCGTCGCACTCATCGCCGTCACCGAATACGTCGTACAGCTCGGTCCGCGCTTCGCGATCTTCCTCGTCGGCGTCGTGTTCGCGCTGCCCGCGTACTTCATCTACATGGCGGTCGTGCAGCGTCGCACCCTCGACTGCACGATCGGCTTCGGCGACGACCGGCTGTGGCTCCGCACCGACGCATCGGCGACCGGGGCGATCGGTGCATCGACGACCATCGTGAAGTTCGACGAGCTCGACGAACTCGTGTGGCGCTGCAACAGCGACTACGCCCGCGTCGAACTGCGCGGCGCGAACCTCGATGTCTCGCTCATCACGGGCATCGCCAAGGGCCGGCGGGGCTTCACCGCCGAGCTTCCGGCGCTGCCTCGGCGGGTGCTCGGGCGGCTCGCCGACCTCGGCTTCGAGCTCGAACGCTCGAAGCGCGACGAGGTGCTGACGTTCCGGCGCCCCCCGACCTCGTCGGTCGAGCCGGCTGCGTAGCGCTCAACAGGATGAGCCGGCCGGCACGCCCGCAGCTGCGGGTGCCGACCGGCTCATCCTGTTCACGCGAGTCGCACCGAGCGACCGGTGGTCTCGACGGACCGGGCTCAGATCACCCCGTCGGACAGGGTCGTCGGGTTGCCGAAACGGTGGTTCGTGATCGAGATCGCCTGCTCGTGCAGGAACGGCAGCAGCTCGACGCGGCCCGACGGGGTCACGGGGTGCGACCACACGGCGACGTCGGGGGTGCCGCCGAGCGCCGAGGCCAGCGCCGAGGCGTCCCCGCCGACGAGTCGCACCCGGCTCGCGCCGAGCGCCGACGCCGCGTCCTTCGCGACCCGGCCGAGCCAGGCGGCGTCGCCCTCGCGCACGATCTTCACGTCGCGCGCGGCGAGCAGCGCGCGCACGCCCTTCGGCAGCTCGACGGCCGACGACAGGGTGAACGCCGACTTCGCGAGGAGCCCGGCCGCGATGACCCGCAGGCCCTCCGCGAGCGAGGCGCGTTCCCCGATGCGCACGGCCACGGGCAGCGAGCGGTAGCGGAAGAGGTTGCGCTCGACGCCGACGCCCGAGACGTCCTTCACCGTGCCGTACTCCTCGGCCCAGGCGACCTCGTCGGAGAGCGCCGAACGGCGCAGCACCTCGAACGAGTCGTAGTCGAGGGCCGACTGCGAGGCCTCGATGAGCTCGGAGACGCGCCGCTCGAGCCCGCGCAGGTGCAGCGACTTCGAGACGCTTCCGCCCGCGGGCACCCAGTCGCCGAGGCCGAACAGGTAGTTCGGACCGCCCGCCTTGGCGCCGGCACCGACGGCCGACCGCTTCCAGCCGCCGAACGGCTGCCGCTCGACGATGGCGCCGGTGATGCCGCGGTTGACGTAGAGATTGCCTGCCTCGACCTTGTCGAGCCAGGTCGCGAGCTCGCCCGCGTCGAGCGAGTGGAGGCCGGCGGTGAGGCCGTAGTCGACCGCGTTCTGGAGTCGGATCGCCTCGTCGAGGTCCTTCGCGTGCATGATGCCGAGCACCGGTCCGAAGAACTCGGTGAGGTGGAAGTACGAGCCGGGCGCGACGCCCGTGCGCACGCCGGGCGACCACAGCTTGCCGCTGCCGTCGAGCTGCTTCGGCTCGACGAGCCACTCCTCGCCGATGCCGAGCTGGGTGAGCGCGTGCAGCAGCTTGCCGTTCGCGGGCTCGATGATCGGGCCCATCTGGCTCTGCGCATCGGCCGGGTAGCCGACCCGCAGCGAGGTCGCCGCATCGACGAGCTGACGGTGGAAGCGCTCGGACTTCGCGACCGAGCCGACGAGGATCACGAGCGAGGCCGCCGAGCACTTCTGGCCGGCGTGGCCGAAGGCGCTCTTCGCGACGTCGGAGGCGGCGAGGTCGAGGTCGGCCGACGGCGTCACGATGATGGCGTTCTTGCCGCTCGTCTCGGCGAGGAGGGGCAGGTCCTCGCGGAACGAGCGGAACAGCTCGGCCGTCTCGTAGGCGCCGGTGAGGATGACCCGGTCGACGGCGGGGTGCGAGACGAGCTGCTTGCCGAGCTCGCGTTCGCCGATGTCGACGAGCGCGAGGAGGTCGCGCGGGATGCCCGCCTCCCACAGCGCCTCGACCATGACGGCGCCCGAGCGCTGCGCGAGCTTCGCGGGCTTGATGACGACGCCCGAGCCTGCGGCGAGCGCGGCGAGCACGCCGCCCGCGGGGATCGCGACGGGGAAGTTCCACGGCGGGGTCACGACGGTGAGCTTGGACGGCACGAACGTCGCGCCCTGCACGTGGTCGAGCTCGCGGGCCCGCTCGGCGTAGTAGTGCGCGAAGTCGATGGCCTCGCTGATCTCGGGGTCGGCCTCGGCGATGGTCTTGCCCGTCTCGGCGGCCATGACCTCGATCAGGCGGTCGCGGTTCGCAGCGAGCGCGAGACCGGCGCGGTGCAGCACGGCGGCGCGCTCGGCGCCGGGCAGCTCGCCCCAGGCCTTGCCCCGTGCGGCGACCGACGCGATGATCTGCTCGAGCTCGGACTCGTCGTCGACGCGGGCGGCCTCGATGGTGGCCAGGCCCAGGGTCGTGTCGGGCACGCGGGCGAGGATGCGGCGACCCCACTCGCGGTTCGGCGCGAGCGCCGGGTCGGTGTCGGGTTCGTTGCTGAAGCCGGGGGTCACACCAGGGCCGCTCGGCGCGGCGGCGACCGGCGCGGCAACGGCCGAGGCGGCGGCCGACTCGTCGTCGGCGGTCGCGAAGCCGGATGCCACGTCGTCGGTGAGCTGCGTTCCGCCCGAGCCGCGCGTGATGCCGAGCACGACGCTCGTGAGCGAGGCGTCGTCGTCGTGCTCGGTGCCGGGCGCCGGGGCCTCGGGTGCGGCGATCGCCGCGGCGAGCGCGTCGCCGTCCCACTCGGTGCGGCGGTTCTGCGTGCGGTTCGGGGTCGGCGCCGAGACATCCGCTTCGAGCGCGGCGAGCGAACGCTCGTAGCGGGCGCGCTCGCGTTCGAAGAGGCGCTCGTTCGCCGCGAGCTCGAACACGGCCGACATGAAGTTGTCGTCGCTCGCGTTCTCCTCGAGGCGGCGGATCAGGTAGGCGATGGCGACATCGAACTCGGAGGGGTTCACGACGGGCGTGTACAGCAGCAGGTTGCCGACGTCGCCGCGCACCGCCTCGGACTGACCGGTCGCCATGCCGAGCAGCATCTCGAACTCGACGCGGCTCTCGACCCCGCGCTCGCGCGCCGTGAGCCAGGCGTGGGCGACGTCGAAGAGGTTGTGGCCCGCGACGCCGAGCTTCACCGCGTGCGTGCGCTCGGGCGTCATCGACCAGTCGAGCACGCGCTTGTAGTTCGTGTCGGAGTCCTGCTTGGTGCCGTAGGTCGCGACGGGCCAGCCGTGCACGGCGGCGTCGACGTGCTCCATGGCGAGGTTCGCGCCCTTGACGACGCGCACCTTGATCGGGGCGCCGCCGCCGGCGCGACGCGCGGTCGCCCAGGTGGTGAGCTCCTGCATGGCGCCGAGCGCGTCGGGCAGGTAGGTCTGCAGCACGATGCCCGCCTCGAGGCCGCGCAGCTGCGGCTGGTCGAGGAGGGTCGTGAACACCGCGATCGTGAGGTCGAGGTCGCGGTACTCCTCCATGTCGAGGTTGATGAACTTCGACTTGCCGCGGGCCTCGCTCGCCGCGGCGAGCTCGTAGAGCGGCGTGAGCTTGGCGACGACCTTCGCGACGGCCTCGTCGAACGACCACATCGAGAGCTGGCTGACGACTGACGACACCTTGATCGAGACGTAGTCGACGTCGTCGCGGGCGAGGAACTCGAACGTGCCCGTGAGGCGGCGGTCGGCCTCCTGCTCGCCGAGCACGGCCTCGCCGAGGAGGTTGAGGTTCAGGCGGTTGCCCGACTCGCGCAGCTTCGCGATCGCGGGGCCGAGCTTGTCGGGGGTCGCGTCGAGCACGAGGTGGCCGACCATGGCGCGCAGCACCCGGCGCGCGATCGGGATGACCGCCCACGGCAGCACGGGCGCGACGACGCCGCCGAGGCGGATCGCGGCCTTGAGGTACCACGGCAGGAACTTCGGGGTGAGCTTCGCGACCTGCTCGAGGTTGCGGCCCGCGACGCCGAGGTCTTCGGGGCGCATCACGCCGTCGACGAAGCCGACGGTGAAGGCGAGTCCGTTCGGGTCCTTCAGCACGCCCGCGAGGCGCTGGGCGGCAGGCTCGACGGGGTACTTCGCGCTCTCTTCGAGCCAGCGGCGCACGAGGGCGACGACGTGATCGGTATCCGGCCGGGCATCCGTGGCGGCGTTCGACATGGTCACGAGGGTAGTGTCCTTTTCTTCGGGCGCGCCGGGGGTACGCGCGCCTGTCGGATCAAGTGTGCGCCCGAGCCATCCATTCGGTACAGCGAATGATTCTGATGAATACTGTTCGGAAGAACCGAAAGATCAGCCGGATGCCACGGAGGCCCCCATGCTCGATGTCCGCCGCCTGCGGCTGCTCGTCGAACTGAGCCAGCGCGGCACCCTCACCGCGGTCGCCGACGCCCTCTCGTACAGCCCCTCCTCGGTGTCGCAGCAGCTCAGCCTGCTCGAGCGCGAGGCGGGCGTGCCGCTGCTCGTGCAGGTCGGCCGGCGGGTGCAGCTCACCCCGCAGGCGCTCGTGCTCGTCGAGCATGCACGCGCGATCCTCGATCGGCTCGAGGAGGCCGAGTCCGAGGTGGCGCGCTCGCTCACCGCCGTCGGCGGCACCGTGCGCATCGCGGTCTTCCAGTCGGCGGCGCACGCCGTCGTGCCGCAGGCGCTCACCCTGCTGCGCGCCGAGCATCCCGCGCTGCGGGTCGAGATCACCGAGCGCGAGCCCGACGTCGGCCTCTTCGAGGTCGCGGCGCGCGACTTCGACCTCGTCGTCGCCGAGCAGTACCCCGGCCACACCCGCGCCCACCGTGCCGAGCTCGACCGCGTGCACCTCGCCGCAGACGCGATCCGTCTCGCGCTGCCGCCCCACCCTGCCGCGCGTTCGGCCGGCCTTTCGGCCGCCGCCAGACTCGAGACCGCCGCGAACATGGCGTGGGTGCTCGAACCCGAGGGCACGGCCTCGCGCGAGTGGGCCGAGCAGCTCTGCCGCGAGGCGGGCTTCGAACCCGATGTCCGGTTCGAGACGGCCGACCTCATGGCGCACATCCGCCTCATCCGCTCGGGCAACGCGGTGGGGCTGCTGCCCGACCTCGTGTGGGCGGGCGAGGCGCCGAGCGTCCGGCTCGTCGACCTGCCGGGGCATCCCGAGCGCGAGGTCTTCACCTCGACGCGGCACGCCGCGGCGGCCCGGCCTGCCGTCGTCGCCTGCCGCGACGCGCTCGCACGCGCCGCGCGGGCGACCGCGACCCCGGCACCTCCCGCACCGGCCGCCCGATCCGTGTCTCCCTGACCCCGTCCGGGGCATGGCGGACGGCGCTCGGGAGGACTACCCTGCGGGCATGACCACGATTCAGAGGGTCGTGCGTGGCGCCGGCGCCGCGGCGGGGGCTGCCGCGCTCCTGCTCCTCCTGGCCGGCTGCCTCGGCGAGTCCGGTTCGGTGCAGGGCGGCTCGATCGATCCGACCGGAACCTGGGGTGACGCGGACGACGCCGAGGCGCCGTCGCTCACGCTCGAGGACGACGGCAGCTTCAGCGGCACCGACGGCTGCAACCAGCTGACCGGCACGTGGACGGTCGACGAGTCCGACCACGTCCAGTTCGACGACTCGGCCTCGACGATGAAGGCGTGCGAGGGCGTCGACACCTGGCTGGCGGGGCTGAGCGAGGCCACGATCGCCGACGACACCATGACGGTGCTGGGCTCCGACGGCTACGAGATCGGCACGCTCCATTCGAGCTCCGGCGAGCAGCAGACCGGCGAGGACGAGTGAGCCACGAGGCGACGGGCCGCACATGAGCGACTCGGGGCCGGGCCGGCGAGCCATGCGCACGGCGTCCGCCGTCTCGCTCGCGGCCGCGATGCTCGTGCTGTTCGGCGCGTGCGCGAGCGCCGGCACCTCGAACACACCCCCGGCGAGCGTCCCCGCGACGGCACCGTCGCCGTTGCCGGTCTCAGCGAGCACGGTGGGCACCTGGGGCGACACGGACGACGCCACCGCCCCGTCGCTCTCCCTCGTCGCCGACGGCACCCTCGCCGGCACCGACGGGTGCAACCGCCTCACGGGCCGCTGGGAGGACGAGGGCGGCGGCCGCATCGAGTTCGACGACGTGGCCTCGACGCGCATGGCGTGCGAGGGCGTCGACACGTGGCTGTCGGCGCTCGACGAGGCCACGGTCGACGGCGACACGATGACCGTGCTCGGCGACGACGACGTGGTCATCGGCTCGCTCGAGCGCACGGGCTGAGCGTCCGCGCCGCAACCGCCGAGCGCCGCGGAGCGCAGCGCCGCGCCGCGCCGGCTCAGCCCTCGAGCATGACGGCGAGCCGAGCGGCCATCGCCTCGGGGTCCCAGCTGTGCCATGCGCCGGCCAGCTCCTCGCTGGCGCCGTGCGGGGCCGCCGCGGCGATCGCGTCGGCAGCCGCCGCCATGCCGGGGAAGGTCTCGGTGCCGACCACCGCGAGCACCGGCACGTCGAGCGAGGCGAGCGACGCCGCGGCGCCCTCCGATTCGACCGCGGCGAGCGCCCGGCCGTCGGGGATCCAGCTCAGCACGAGCTCGGGGTAGTCGGGCGACTGCCTGAGCTGCTCGAGCCATTCGGGCGGCATGTCGACCATGTAGGCGGCCACGGCCTGCTCGAGCTCGCCGGCGTCGAGGTGCCGCTCGACCCCGGCCCACCAGTCGGGCGCACCCGCGGTGAACAGGCCCAGCGGCGCCTCCCACAGCACGAGCCCGGCCAGCCGCTCGACACGCGCCGCGGCGAGCATCGCGATCGCACAACCGGAGGAGTGCCCGACGAGCACGACCGGCGCGGCCGCCGAATCGGCGAGCGCCGCGATGGCGTCGAGTTCGCGTTCGAGCGAGATCGGCCCGGCGGTCGCCGATTCGCCGCGGCCGACCCGGTCGTGCACGAGCGCCTGGAATCCGCGCTCGGCGAGCAGCCGGGCCGTCTCGGTCGTCACGGGGTCGTCGGCGCGCGTCGGCCCGGCCCCCGCGATGAACAGCGCCGCGGGCGCACCGGCAGCGCCGTGGCGGTCGAACACCACACGGTCGCCTGCGCCCGTCACCACCGACTCGACGGCGCTCATGCCTCGGCTCGTTCGAGTCGCACGTGCACCCGGTCGCCGGCGGCCTTGCCGATCGCCGTGCGGGTCGCGGCCTTCACCGGGCCGAGGTGCGCGCCGGTGCCCGAGGGCATGAGCGTGATCGCGACGGGATGCTCGTCGATCGTGCCGGTCACCCGCACGGGATTGCCGGTGCCGAAGTACGCCTTCGAGTCGGGCACTTCGAAGACGGTCCAGGAGGCCGCTTCTGGTGCGACCCGGAGTTCGGCGTCGAACTCGAGCGCTGGTCTGCGTGACATGGTCGCCCTCATTTCTAGACTGATGAGTCTCATTCCGAATATAGACTCATCAGTATGATGTTGCAAGGAGGTCTTCAGATGCGCCCGAGTTCACTGCAGAAGCGCGAGGCCGCCCTCCTCGCGGCCGAGCGGCAGTTCCTGTCGACGGGGTACGAGTCGGTGACGATGGACTCGATCGCGAAAGAGTGCGGCGTCGCCAAGCAGACGCTGTACAGCCACTTCGGCAGCAAGCGCGCGCTCTTCCTCGAGCTCGTCACATCGAAGACCGTCGCGGCGCGGCGCGCCGTGCCCTCGCCGCCCGAGTTCGAACCGGCCGACGATCCTCGGCCGACCCTTCGGGCCCTCCTCGTCGCACAGCTCACCGCCGTGATGGCGCCGAGCGTGCTGAGCCTTCGCCGACTCGTGATCGGCGAGCTCTCACGCTCGCCCGAACTGGCCTCCGCGCTCTACGAGCAGGGCCCGCGACGCGCGATCACGAAGCTCGCCGCGCTCATCGCCGAGCTCCGCGACGCCGGGTTGCTGCACGTCGACGACCCCGAGCGCGCCGCCACGCAGCTGAACTGGCTGGTCATGGGCGAGCCGGTCAACCGGGCGATGCTGCTCGGCGACGCGGCGATCCCGTCACCGCCCGAGATCGACGCCCAGGTCGACTCGGCCCTCGACGTCTTCTTCGCGGCGTTCGGCACGGACGGCGCCTGACGACTCAGGCCGGGGGCACCGAGGCGCCGGCCGCCGACGCGAACCGCTGCGCCTGCGCAGCGAGGAACCCGCGCAGCTCGGGCGAACCCTCGATGCGATAAGCGACCCCTGCGGGCAGCCACATGAGCGCCATGCCGAGGGCCTCGACCGACTCGGCCTCGATCGGCCAGGCGCAGTGCGACGCGTCGACCGCCTCGACCTCGCGGCCGTACCAGCCGAGGTGCTCGACGAGCTCGGCGTGCGCGAGCTCGACGACGATGCGGGCGCGGATGCTGCGGCGCCGATGCCGCACGGCGCGTTCGACCCGCTCGCGTGCGGCCTCCTCGCTCATCTCCTGCGGCTCGAAGCGCACCCGCGTCGAGAACACCTCGCTGATGCGGTCGAGCCGGAAGGTGCGCCAGTCGACTCGCTCGCGGTCCCACGCGAGCAGGTACCAGCGGCGCGCCACGGGCACGAGCCGGTACGGCTCGACGATGCGCGCCGAGGCCGCGCCCGTGGCATCCGTGTATCTGAATCGGAGCCGTTCGCTGTCGCGGCAGGCGAGCGCGAGGATGCCGAGGAGTTCGGTGTCGACCTCGGGCGTGGGCCGGCCGGAACGGTTCCAGGCGCCGCCGGCGCCGACCGCGGTGTGGGACTGCAGCGCCTCGATGCGGCGGCGCAGCGCGGGCGGCAGCACCTGCTCGATCTTCGCGAGCGCCGAGAGGGTCGTGTGCTCGGCGCCGCGGAGCCCCGCAGTCGCCTGCGAGCGGAGCCCGAGCGCGATCGCGACCCCCTCGTCGTCGCTGAGCAGGAGCGGCGGCAGGCCCGTACCGGCCTCGAGCCGGTAGCCGCCGGCGCTGCCGCGCAACGACTCGATGCCGTAGCCGAGTTCGCGCAGTCGTTCGACGTCGCGGCGCAGGGTGCGGTCGCTCACGTCGAGCCGGTCGGTGAGTTCGCGCGCCGACCAATGCCGGTGGCTCTGCAGCAGCGAGAGCAGTTCGAGGGTTCTCGAGGTGGTTGCGGCCATGTTCCGATTCTCTCGCGAATGCGGACAGAAAGTGACCGGATGGCTCGAGAAGCTGGGGTCATGACGAACCAGATGATCACCGCACAGGGCCTCACGAAGACGTTCCGCTCGAACGGGCAGACCGTCGAGGCCGTCCGTTCACTCGACCTCGCCGTCGGCGAGGGCGAACTCGTCGCCTTCCTCGGCCCGAACGGCGCCGGCAAGTCGACGACCCTCCGCATGCTCACGACCCTGCTGCCCGCGACGAGCGGCGATGCCGTCGTGGCCGGATGCGACGTCCGCCGCGACCCGGCGGGCGTGCGCCGTCGCATCGGCTACGTCGGCCAGGGCAGCTCGGGCGGCCACACCCAGCGCGTGCGCGACGAGCTGCACGCCCAGGGCGCGTTCTACGGGCTCGGCCGCCGCGAGACGCGCGCCCGGGCCGCCGAGCTCATCGAGTCGCTCGAGCTCGGGCAGGTCGCGAACCGCACGGTGCAGTCGCTCTCGGGCGGGCAGAAGCGCCGGCTCGACATCGCCCTCGGGCTGATCCACCGGCCCGAGCTGCTCTTCCTCGACGAGCCGTCGACGGGCCTCGACCCGCACAGCCGGGCGAACCTCTGGCAGCACATCGTCGAGCTGCGCCGGGCGACCGGCACGACCATCTTCCTCACGACGCACTACCTCGATGAGGCCGACCGCCTCGCCGAGCGCGTCATGGTGATGGACCACGGCTCGGTCATCGCCGACGACACCGCCTGGGCGCTCAAGGAGTCGCTCGCCGGCGACCGGGTCACGCTCACCTTCGAGAACGCGGCGGACGCCTCGGCCGCTGCCGCCCGCCTCGGGGGCGAGCTCGACGGGGCCGATGCCCGCGTCGTCTCGATCACGGCACCCGGCGGCGACCGGGCGCTCCCCCGGTACATCCGCGAACTCTCGAATGCCGGGATCGACGTGGCCGCGGCCACCCACCGGCAGCCGACCCTCGACGACGTCTTCCTCGCGCTGACCGGGCGCAGCCTCCGTGACGAGGCCGCGCACGCCGAGCCGACCGCCGAGTCGGCCGAGTCCGTCGCCGCCTGACCTCATCCCTCTGAAAGGACCACTCCGATGACCACCACCGCACCCACCACCACCGGCACCCGCCCGACGGGCTTCGTCCGCGACACCGCCGCCGTGTTCGTCCGCGAGTCGAAGCCGCTCGTGCGCGACCCGTTCAGCGTGATGTTCTCGCTCGTCCAACCGCTCGTGTTCCTCGGCCTCTTCGGGCCGCTGCTCATCGGCGCGGCCGGCGGCGACGTCGCCGGCACCCTGCAGTGGTTCGTGCCCGGCATCCTCGTGATGGTGGCGCTGTTCGGCACCGCTTCGACCGGCGCGAACCTGCTCTTCGAGATGCAGACCGGCTCGCACGAACGCACCCTCGTCGCCCCGCTCTCCCGCAGCGCGCTGCTCGTCGGCCGCGCCCTCAAGGAGGTCGTGCCGCTCGTCATCCAGGGCACGATCGTCGTCGTCGTCGCGGTGCCCTTCGGCTTCGCGGTGGATGTCCCGGGGCTCGTCCTCGGCCTCGTGATCCTGGCCGTCTTCGGCATCGGCTTCGGCGCGCTGAGCTACACGCTCGCGCTCTCGTGCCGCAACCGCGACTGGATGTTCTGGATGGTGCACCAGACGCTGCTGTTCCCGCTCATGATCCTGTCGGGCATGCTGCTGCCGCTCGACGACGGCCCCGGCTGGATGAAGGTCGCCGCCGCGGTGAACCCGCTGAGCTACCTCGTCGGCGCCGAGCGGGCACTCCTCGCGGGCGACTTCGGCGACCCGGCCGTGATCGGCGGCGCGATCGCCGCGATCGTGACCTGCGCGATCGGCGTGTTCGTCGGGGTGCGCGCGATGCGCCGCGCGAACTGAGCCGGCCGACGAGCGGGGCGCGGGTGCACCCGCGCCCCGCTCGTCATTGCCCAGAGCGGCAAGGTGCCGATACCTTATTTCGGATACTGTATCCAGAACCGAGGAGAAGGCCGATGACGTTCGAATCCGCACCCCGTTCCGGGCTCACCCGCCGCAGCATGCTGACCGGCGCGGCCGCCATCGGCGCCGGCGGCGTCGGCCTCGGCGCCTCCCCGGCGTCAGCGGCACCGCTGACCGCCCGCGGGTACCGCACGCGCATCGTGCTGGCGGGCACCGCCGGCGGCCCGCCCCCGCAGGACGGGCGTCTGGGCATCTGCACCGTCGTGCTGGTCGAGGACCGCGCCTACCTCGTCGATCTCGGGCCGGGCGCCGTGACGGCGTACGCGCGAGCGGGCCTCACGATGGAGCAGGTCCAGTCGGTGTTCGTCACGCATCTGCACTCCGACCACCTGGCCGAGGTCTACAACCTCTTCTGGCTGAACTACGGCGCACCCGGCGCCCGCGGCAACATCTCGCGATCGGTCGGCATCTACGGCCCCGGCCCGGCCGGGACCGTACCGCAGGCGCCCGGAGCCCCAGTCCAGCAGCCCGACGCGCCGACCCCCGGCCTCACGGACTTCCTCCGCGCCTCCGTCGCCGCCACCGCCTACGACCTCAACACCCGCATGGCCGAGAGCCGCAAGCCCGACATCTGGAACGTGCTGGCCCCGCACGACATCGAGCTTCCCGACATCGGCGCGACGGCGGCGAACCGGGTCCCCGACATGGAGCCGTTCGAGGTCATGGACGACGGCTTCGTGCGAGTCACCGCGATCCTCGTCGATCACCCGCCCGTCTTCCCCTCCTTCGCGTACCGCTTCGACACCTCGGACGGCTCGGTCGTCGTCAGCGGCGACACCGCCCCGTCCGACAACCTGGTCCGCCTCGCACGCGGCGCCGACCTCCTCGTGCACGAGGTCTACGACCACGCCTACTTCACGGCCATCAACCCGCGGCTCGCCGAGACCTTCTCACGCACGCACACCGCCTCCGACCGCGTGGGCGAACTGGCGTCGGCCGCGGGCGTCCGAACACTGGCGCTGAGCCACCTCGTTCCCGCGGGCGTCCGAGACGTACCCGACCACGTGTGGAAGCGCCACGCGCGGAAGGGCTTCGACGGCACCGTCGTCGTGGGCCGCGACGGCGACGCGATCGGGATCGGGCGCCGCTCGCGGTGACCCGGACGGCTCGGCGGCGCTGCCGCCACCGCCTACGCTCGATGCATGTCACTCCCCCAGCCCGAGGCCGAGACCTCCGCGCACGACGTCGTGATCCTCGGCGGCGGCCACAACGGCCTCACCGCCGCCGCCTACCTCGCCCGGGCCGGGCTCGACGTACTCCTCCTCGAGCGCGACGACCACCTGGGCGGGGCGGCGGTCTCGGCCGAGGCCTTCGACGGCGTCGACGCCCGGCTCAGCCGGTACTCCTACCTCGTGAGCCTGCTGCCGCAGCGCATCATCGACGATCTCGGCCTCGACATCGAGCTCGTGCGGCGGCGCTTCTCGTCGTACACCCCCGATCCGGCGAACCCCGAGCGGGGGCTCCTCGTCGACAACGAGGCCGACGCCGCGGCCGCCGCCGGCGCCTTCGACCGCGTGGGCGCGGCGGCCGATGCGTCGGCCTGGGAGGCGTTCTACACCGAGACCGCGTTGCTCGCCGAGCGGCTCTTCCCGAGCCTCACCGAGCCGCTGCCGACGCGGGCCGAGGCCCGCGCCCTCCTCGGCGACGACGCCGCGTGGAACGCCTTCGTCGAGCGCCCGCTCGGCGAGACGATCGACGAGCGCTTCACGAACGACCTCGTGCGCGGCGTCGTCGCGACCGACGGGCTCATCGGCACGTTCACCACGCTCGACGACCCGGCGCTCGACGCGAACCGCTGCTTCCTGTACCACGTCATCGGCGGCGGCACCGGCGACTGGGACGTGCCGGTCGGCGGCATGGGCGCCGTGAGCGGCGAGCTCGCCCGCTCGGCGCGCGAGGCCGGCGCGGCGCTCGTCACGGGCGCCGAGGTGCTGGGCGTCGACCCGGCCGGCCGGGTGCGATACCGGCTCGCGGGCGGGGAGCGCCTCGCCACCGCGGCCACCCTGCTCGCGAACGTCGCGCCCGCCGTGCTCGAGCGCCTCGTCGAAGCGGGCGCGCCGGACGCACCCGCCGAGGCGAGCGGCAGCATCGCCCCGCGCGACCAGGCACCCTTCTCCGACGACGGTCCGATCGCGGTGCCTCCCGTGGTGCGCGAGCGGCTGCGCGCGCTGCACGCCCCTGAGGGCGCGCAGGTCAAGGTGAACCTGCTGCTCACCCGACTCCCCCGCCTGCGCGATGCCGAGGTCGCCCCCGAGCAGGCGTTCGCGGGCACGTTCCACATCAACGAGCTCGCCACGCAGCTCGATGCGGCGTACGCGACGGCTGCTCGCGGAGGCATCCCCTCGCCGCTGCCCTGCGAGATCTACTGCCACACCCTGAGCGACCCGTCGATCCTCTCCCCAGAGCTCGCCGCCTCGGGCGCGCACACCCTCACCGTGTTCGGGCTGCACGTGCCGCACCGCCTGCTCGAGCGGTACGGCAACGACGAACTGCGGGCCCTGCTGCAGCAGGCCGTGCTCGACTCGCTCGATTCGGTGCTCGCCGAGCCCATCGCCTCGGTCATCATGACGGATGCCGCGGGCAGCCCCTGCGTCGAGACGAAGACGACGCTCGACCTCGAGGCGGCGCTGCGCATGCCGGGCGGCAACATCTTCCACGGGCCGCTGTCGTGGCCGTGGGCCGAGCCCGGCGTGCCGCTCACGACGCCGGCCGAGCGCTGGGGCGTGGCCACCCGGCATCCGGCCGTGCTCCTGTGCGGCTCGGGCGCGGTACGCGGCGGCGCCGTCAGCGGCATCGGCGGGCACAACGCCGCGATGGCCGTGCTCGAGCAGTTCGCCGGCTGAGCCGCCTCGCGGCGACGACCATACCGTCGGGTACGGTGGCTCCATGGCGACGACACGGGAACGCTGGCTCGACGAGGGCCTGACGGTGCTCGCCACCGAGGGGGCACCGGCGCTGCGAATCGATCGCCTGGCCGCGCGACTCGGCGTGACGAAGGGCTCGTTCCACCACCACTTCGACGGGGCCGACGCGTTCAAGCAGGCGCTGCTCGCGTACTACGAGCAGCGCACGATCGCGGCGATCGACGAGGGGATCGCCGCGCGGGGCGAGAGCGGAACCCGCGGCACCCTCGAGTGGCTCAGCGAACTCGCGCTCACGGTCGGGCCGTCGATCCGCCCGACCGAGCTCGACGCCGCCGTGCGGGCGTGGGCCCACACCGACGTCGACGCCCGGGCGACGCAGGCGCGCATCGACGCGCGGGTCATCGGTGCGCTGCAGGCGGTGTGGCGGCCGGCGACCTCGTCGGATGCGGCCGCGCGCACCGCGGCGCTCGTGCCCTACCTGGTCTCGGTGGGCGCCGCGGCGACGGTCCCGCCGATCGGCGCCGACGAGCTTCGCGCCGTCTACGAACTGCTGCTCGAGATCGCCCCGGTCGCGGGCGAGCCGAGCGCCGACGGCGACCGCGACTGAGGCGCTCAGAGCACGAAGCAGAACAGCCCGGTCGCGACGCAGACCACCAGCATCCCCGTCGCGTTGACGAAGAGGTTGCGCCCGAAGTCGCGCGCCCGCACGTGCATGCCGATCGCAACGACGAAGTAGGCGATGAGCGCGGCGCAGGTGAGGGCACCGAGGTACGGGATCCAGATGCCGGCGACGAGCCCCGCAGCGGCGGCGAACTTGATCGGCGGCATGACCCACCACCACCGCCGCGGAAAGCCCACGTCGTCGAAGCACTTCGCGATGAACGCGACGGGCTTGAGGCACAGCAGTGCGTCACCGAAGCAGATGACGGCGAGGAGCACGACGGGCCAGACGGGGTCGGGGAACGCGGCATCCATGTTCCGTACCATACCGTATGGTACGGAATGATGCCATGGGCGATCGCAGCGAGTACCCCGCCGGGCCTAGAAGACGAAGACCTGCCCGAGGATCATGATCGCGATGACGAAGAGCGCGATCACGGCACCGACGACCACGAGCGACTTCACCGACAGCTTCGCGACGCCGAAGCCCACGAGGAAGGGCAGCGCGACGAGGAAGATCGTCACCAGCCACCAGAAGGCCTGGTAGCCGCCGGCCGTGGCATCCGAGAGGCGGCCCGCGAACAGCTGCTGCGAGTGGGGGTGCGTCGCGAACGCGAACGCCGCAGACAGCGGCACCGCGATGAGCGCGAACACGATCAGTCCGGCGAGGGCGCCCCACAGCCCCGACTTGCCCTCGGTGATGTCCATTGCTTCTTCGTGCGCCACGCGCTGCGACCCCTTCGAGCTCATGGCTCCGACTCTAGTGGTTCGAGGGCGCGGCTCTAGTGATTCCCACCCGCCCGGATTAGCCTGAAAGTCACGACGAGTGGGGGCGATGATGACCGCGAAACCGACCGGACACTACGTGCTGAAGGCCGACGGCCTGTACCTGCAGTTCGACCGCCTCTTCCACGCCCCCATCGAGGACGTGTGGTTCAGCCTCACCAATCCCAACGCGATGAAGGGCTGGATCGGCACCTACACGGGCAGTCCGTCGACGGGCGGCGTCCGCTTCCAGATGAGCGAAGAGGGCGCCGAGTGGATGAACGTGTCCATCCTCGAGTGCCGGGCGCCGCACAGCTTCACGGCCGACTCGGGCTCGGGTCCGACCGGCGTGCGGGTGTTCTGCCACCTCGTCGAGGGCGGCGGCATGACCACCCTGACCCTGGGCCAGCGCATGAAGGACGCGACCGAGGCCGCGAGCATCGGCCCCGGCTGGGACTTCTACCTCGATCGGCTCACCGCCTCGCGCTCGGGTGCGGAGCTGCCCGTCTGGGAGACGTACTACCCCCAGTTCGCGCCTCACTACCGCGAGCTCACGGTGCCGACTGCAGCCCAGCCCTAGACTGGCGCGGTGAACACGGCAGACAGACTTCGTCGGCGCAGCACCCAGGCGGCTGAGGAGCGCAACGGGCTCTTCGTGAACCACCCCTTTCGCTGGGGCTTCATCGTCACGCTCGGCGTGCTGCTCGCGCTCGCGCTCGCGGTCGCGGTCGTCAACCTCTCGAGCGTCGTGCTGTCGGTGTTCATCGCGGCCTTCGTCGCCCTTGGGCTCGACCCCCTGATCCGCTGGTTCCAGCGTCGCGGCATGCGCCGGGGCGTCGCGATCGTCACCGTCATCCTGCTCTTCGTCGGCTTCCTCGTCGGCATCGTCTGGCTCATCGTGCCGCCGGTCATCGGGCAGGCCGTCTCGTTCGCGAAGGCACTCCCCGCCGAGCTCAAGGACCTCTACTCCTCAGGCTGGTTCGACCGCGTCAACGAGGCGACGAACGGCATGCTCGAGTCCGCGGTCGCCTGGGTCAGCGGCATCCTCGCCGACCCCGACTTCTGGGCGGCGGTCGGCGGCGGCGCGCTGCAGTTCAGCGCCGCGGTGCTCGACGGCATCTCGACGGGCGTGTTCGTCGTGGTGCTCTCGATCTACTTCATCGCGACCCTCGACGCGACCAAGCGCGCCTGCTACACCCTCGTCGCGGCGAGCCACCGCCCCCAGGTCGAGAGCTATGCGGAGCGCATCATGCAGTCGGTCGGCCGCTACCTCAGCGGCATGGTCGTGCTCGCCTTCATGAACTCGGTGTTCTCGACCCTCCTGCTCATCGCGGTCGGGGTGCCGTACGCCCTGTTCATCGGTGCGATGGCGTTCTTCATCACGCTGATCCCCCTCATCGGTACGGTCATCACGACCGTGATCATGACGGTGATCGCCCTGCTCGTCTCCCCCGTCGCCGGCATCGTCGTGCTCATCGCGATGCTCGTCTACATGCAGGTCGAGGCGTACATCTTCACGCCGAAGGTCATGGGCAAGGCGGTGCAGGTGCCCGGCACGATCGTGCTCATCTCGGCGCTCGCGGGCGGCACCCTGCTCGGCCTCCTCGGCGCGCTCGTCGCGATCCCGATCTCGGCGGGCATCCTGCTCATCATCCGCGAGGTGGTCGTGCCGAAGCAGGCGCGCGTCTGAGCGAGCGCCCGATTCAGCTCCAGATCGACGGCGCCGCCCCGCGCATCGGCGGCAGCGCGACGTCCGCACCCCAGCGCTCGATCCACTCGGGGATGCCGTGGAGGGCCTCGACGCCGAACGCCTCGACGAGCTCGGACATCGGCACGGTGCCGCCCGACTTCCGCAGGAACCGCGCCCGGATGTACCCGGTCGCGTAGATCTCGGGCGTGCCCGTGGCATCGGGGCGCACGAAGCGCTGCTCCATGTACACGGCCTTGTCGTCGTGGCCGATGATCCGCGACTCGATCGTGAAGCGGTTCCACGGGTTGAGCGACTTGCGGAACGTGATCGTCTCGCTCGCGACGACCGGGTACCAGCCGCGGTCCCGCATGAGCTGCCAGACGCCGTTGCGCACGAGCATCTCGAACCGCGCGACATCCATGATCGAGAAGTAGACCCCGTTGTTCATGTGGTTGATGATGTCGAGGTCGGTCGGCAGCGTGATGAAGTTCGTGCGGGCGACGTCGCCGTGGCCGAGCCGCGAACGGAACCGGGCGAGCACGAAATGCAGCATCGTGCGGAAGAACATGTGCATGATCAACGACTGTATGACGAGATCGCGGTGGGTTTCGATAATCCGTCGATCCCGACAACGAGGGGCCGGATGCCTCGCGCCGAAGTTGTGCCGAACCGAACGGGCGGCGAGCCTCCGCCGTAGACTCCGTGGCATGTCGACCTCAGCAGCCGCGACGACCCATGATCGCCTCCACCGGCTCGCCGACGCCGCACGCGTCGCCGGCATCGATGCAGTGCTGGTCGCACCGGGGCCGGACCTCGCCTACCTCGTCGGGCACTCGGTGCCCTCGCACGAGCGCCTCACCCTGCTGGCCGTGCCCGCGGCCGAACCGGGCGACGCGGTGATGGTCCTGCCGGCGTTGGAGCGCGGCGGCTGGGAGGGCAGCACGGCCGAGATCGCGGGCATCCGCTTCGTGACCTGGCTCGACGGCGAGGACCCGTACGCGGCCCTCCTCGGAGAGCTCGGCGGCGCCGAGCCCGGCACCGCGGCCGTCGACGATCACCTGCCCTTCCTGCACGCCTTCCGGCTGCAGGCGTCCCGACCCGCACTGCGGCTGCAGCCCGCCGGCGAGCTCATCGCCGAGCTGCGCATGCGCAAGGAGCCGTTCGAGATCGACGAGCTCGCCTCGGTCGGCGCGGCGATCGATCGCGTGCACCGCCGCATCGGCGAATGGCTCCGGGCCGGCCGCACTGAGAACGAGGTCGCCGCCGACATCGCGGCCGCGCTCGTCGAGGAGGGGCACCGCACGGCGGACTTCGTCATCGTCGCCTCGGGACCGAACGGCGCCTCGCCGCACCACGAGGCCTCCGACCGTGTCATCCTCGCCGGCGACCCGGTCGTGGTCGACATCGGCGGCCCCAACCCGGCGGGCTACAACTCCGACAGCACCCGCACGTACCTCGTCGCCGGCGGTGAGCCCGACCCCGAGCTCGCGCGGGTGCACGAGCTCGTGCGCACCGCGCAGCGCGCGGCCGTCGACGCCGTGCGGCCCGGAGCGACCGCCGAGTCGATCGACCGCGCCGCCCGCGAGGTGATCGAGCGGGCCGGCTACGGCGAGTACTTCATCACGCGCACCGGCCACGGCATCGGCCTCGAGGTGCACGAGCACCCGTACATCGTCGCCGGCAACACCCGGCCGCTCGAGCCCGGCATGGCGTTCTCGATCGAGCCGGGGGTCTACCTGCCCGGGCGGTTCGGCGTGCGCATCGAGGACATCGTCGTGGTCGGCGACAACGGCGCCAAGCTCATGAACACCTCGCCGACCGAGCTCGTCGTCGTCTAGCCCTTCGCCGGCACGTGCCGCTCATCGACGCCGTCGTACACCGACAGCGGGCGGATGAGCGCGTTCGACGCCGCCTGCTCCATGATGTGCGCCGTCCACCCGGTGACCCGCGAGGCGACGAACAGCGGCGTGAAGGTGAGCGTGTCGAAACCCATCAGGTGGTAGGTCGGGCCCGCCGGGTAATCGAGGTTCGGCTTGATGTTCTTGCGCTCGCCCATCGCCTGCTCGAGGGCGACGTAAAGCTCGAGCAGGTCGGGGCGATCGTAGAACTCGACCATGCGCTCCATGGCGTCGCGCATCGTCGGCACCCGTGAGTCGCCGTTCTTGTAGACGCGGTGCCCGAAGCCCATGATCTTGCGCTTGGAGGCGAGCGCGTCGTCGAGCCAGGCGACGGCGCGCTCGGCGCCGCCCTCGCCGGCGCCGATCTCGTCGAAGGTGTGCATGACGGCCTCGTTGGCGCCGCCGTGCAGCGGGCCCTTGAGCGCGCCGATCGCCCCCGTCACCGCCGAGTACAGGTCGGAGAGCGTCGAGGTGATGACGCGAGCCGTGAACGTCGAGGCGTTGAACGAGTGCTCGGCGTACAGGATCATCGACACGTCGAAGGCGTTGACGACGGGCAGCTCGGGCACCTCGCCGAAGGTCTGCCAGAGGAAGTTGGCCGAGTAGCCGAGGTCGTCGCGGGGCTCGACGAACTCGAGCTCGTGGCGACGGCGCTGGTCGTAGGCGACGATCGACGGCAGCTTCGCGAAGAGCCGGATCGCCTTGTCGAGACTGGCGTCGCGCGAGTCGTCGGGAGTCGTCGCGTCGCTCGCGCCGATCACGCTGACCGCCGTGCGCACGACGTCCATCGGATGTGCGGTGAGGGGCAGCTCGTCGATGATGCGCTTCACCTCGTGGTCGAGCCCGCGCAGCGACCGCTCGCGATCCTCGAACACGCCGAGCTCCTCGTCGGTCGGCAGCTCGCCGTACCAGAGCAGGTAGGCGACCTCCTCGAAGGTGCACGAGGCGGCGAGCTCCTGCACGGGGTACCCGCGGTAGAGCAGCGAGTTCGTCTCGGGGTTGACCTTCGAGACGGCGGTGTAGTCGACCGGCACCCCGGCCAGCCCCTTGTAGATGGTGGGCGGGGTGATCTCCTGCTCGGCCATGGATGCTCCCTTGCGTTGGCGTTCTGCGATCGGCGTCAGCGTGCGACGGTGAAGTTGAAGATCGAGGTGTCGAAGTGGTTGTAGCCCTCGTAGTCGATCAACTCGTAGAGCTCCGAGCGGTGCTGCATCTCGTCGAGCCGGGCGGTGAGCGAGCCGGATGCCTCGAGCTCGTCGAGCCCCCGCATCGCCGATCCCATCGCGAGCCGCAGCAGCGACACCGGCCAGATGACGATGTTCATGCCGACGTCGGCCAGCTGCTGCACCGTGAACAGCTCGCTCTTGCCGAACTCGGTCATGTTCGCCAGCAGGGGCACGTCGACGGCGGCGCGGATCGCGGCGAACTCCTCGAGCGAGCGCATCGCCTCGGGGAAGATCGCGTCGGCACCCGCGTCGACGAGGGCCTTCGCCCGGTCGACCGCGGCCTGCAGCCCGTCGACCGCCGCGATGTCGGTGCGGGCCATGACGAGGAAGTTCTCGTCGCGGCGCGCGTCGACCGCGGCGCGGATGCGGCGCAGCGCCGTCTCGTCGTCGACGACCTGCTTGCCGTCGAGGTGGCCGCAACGCTTCGGGTTGATCTGGTCCTCGATGTGGAGGCCGGCGAGTCCCGCGTCCTCCATCTCCTGCACCGTGCGGGCGACGTTCATCGGCTCACCGAAGCCGGTGTCGGCGTCGATGATCGCCGGCAGCTCGGTCATCCGGGCGATCTGCTTGCCGCGGCCCGCGACCTCGGTGAGCGTCGTGAGGCCGATGTCGGGCAGGCCGAGGTCGGCGCTCAGCACCGCGCCCGAGATGTAGACGCCCTCGAAGCCGCGTTCGCCGATGAGCTTCGCCGAGAGCGGGTTGAACGCGCCCGGGAACCGCATGATCTCGCCCGTGGCGAGCCGCTCCCGGAACAGGCGGCGCTTCTCGTGGGCCGGGGTGGACGAGTACAGCATCAGAACAGCCCCTCGGGGATCTCCACGCCGGTGAGTGCGCCCGGCGCGACGGTGAAGGTGAGTCCGCCGAGCTCGTCGGGCGAGAGATCGGGCAGGCGCTGCGCGAGGTCGAGGAAGCGCTCGATCTCCTCGGGCGCGACCGCCCACTCGGCGAGGGTGCGGAACTTGTGCACGTACTGCTCGCGGGCGAACGGCCGGGCGCCGAGCGGGTGCGCGTCGGCCACGGCGATCTCGTCGACGATCTCGCCGCCGTCGGCGAGCTTGATGACGACGCGGCCGCCGAACGCCTTCTCGGCGATGTCGAGCGAGTGGTAGCGACGCGTCCACTCGGCGTCCTCGACGGTCGAGACCTTCTTCCACAGCTCGATCGTGTCTGGGCGGTGGGCGCGCTCGGGCGAGTAGGAGGTCTCGTGGTCCCACGCGCCGTCCTGCAGGGCGACCGTGAAGATGTACGGGATCGAGTGGTCGAGCGTCTCGCGCGAGGCGTCGGGGTCGTACTTCTGCGGGTCGTTCGCGCCCGACCCGATCACGTAGTGCGTGTGGTGCGAGGTGTGCAGGGTGATCGACTCGATGTGCGCGGCGTCGAGGATGAGCGGGTACTCGTCGTGGAGCTTGCGGGCGAGGTCGATCCAGGCCTGCGCCTGGTACTCGGCCGAGTGCTCCTTCGTGTACGAGTCGAGGATGGCCCGCTTCGCCTCGCCCTGGTCGGGCAGCGGCACGTCGTACGAGGCATCCGGGCCGTCGAGCAGCCAGGCGATCACGCCGTCCTCGCCCTCGTAGATGGGGACGGGGCTCGTCTCGCCGCGCATCGCGCGGTCGACGGCCTCGATCGCCATCTTGCCGGCGAAGGCGGGGGCGTGCGCCTTCCACGTCGAGATCTCGCCCTTGCGCGACTGGCGGGTCGCCGTAGTCGTGTGCAGCGCCTGGCCGATGGCCTGGAAGATCGTCTCCTGGTCGAGGCCGAGCAGGGTGCCGATGCCCGCGGCCGCCGAGGGGCCGAGGTGGGCGACGTGGTCGATCTTGTGCTTGTGCAGCGAGATCGCCTTCACGAGGTCGATCTGGATCTCGTAGCCCGTCGCGAGGCCGCGCACCACGTCGCGCCCGGTCAGGCCGCGGTTCTGCGCGAGGTGCTGGGCGACCGCGACGATCGGGGGGATGTTGTCGCCGGGGTGCGAGTACTCGGCGGCGAGGAAGGTGTCGTGGTAGTCGAGCTCGCGCACGGCGACCCCATTGGCCCAGGCCGCCCACTCGGGGCTCGTGCGACGGGCCGCGTCGGCGCCGAACACGGTCGCGCCGTCGCCGCCGATCGAGACGGGATGCGAGAGGGCCTGGCTGCGCGCCGAGACGACGGGACGGCGGGCCACTGCGGCCGCCGCGACCGCGGCGTTGTCGATGACGCGGTTCACCACCATGTCGACGACGTCGTCGTCGAGCTCGACCGGATCGGTCGCGACGCCCGCGAGCTTCCAGGCGAGTTGGCCCTCGCGGGCGAGGTTCTCGTCGCTGCGGTGGGTGCGCACGTGGTGGAGATGCATGGGGCGGACCTTTCTGAAGTGTTCCATCGGTCAGGCTACGCGGTGGCCGTCGGGGTGACGAGCCTCGATCGAGGCGAGCGCGTGGCGGAGGCTCAGGTGCAGGTGCACATGGGTGGCATGGGCGGCGAGGGCGGCGTCGCCGGCGACGATGGCGTCGACGATGAGCAGGTGCTCGGATGCCGCGGCGCGGAGCCGCTCGGGATGGTGGCGCGCGAGCCGCCGCACGCGCGCCGAGTGGAGGCGCACGCTGCGGAGCGCCGCACCGAGCATCGGGTTCGCCGCGGCCGACTCGATCTCGTCGTCGAGGGCGTCGACGGCGTCGTAGTAGGCGCGGAGCCCCGCCTCGCCGGTGTCGAGCAGTTCGGGGGCGTCGGCGATCCGCTCGCGGAGCGCGGTGAAGCGCTCGGGGTCGCGCCGGGCCGCCGCGAGGCGGGCCGCCTGGCCCTCGAGCGCCTCGCGCAGCTCGTAGAGCGAGACGATGCTCGCGGCGTCGATCGCCGAGACCTGCAGCACGCGCGCCGAGGCGGCGGTGGCGAGGCCGTCGGCCTCGAGCCGGGCGAGCGCTTCGCGCACCGGGGTCCGGGAGACGCCGAGCCGGTTCGCCTGCTCGACCTCGGCGAGCGCGGCGCCGGGCTCGAGGGCGCCGTCGAGGATCTCCTCGCGCAGTGCGCGGTAGGCGCGTTCGCTCGCTCGCATCGACCCTCCCCGCATTTATGTATACACTCCGCCGAGGTTCGACGCAATCGAA
Organism: Agromyces sp. NPDC058126; assembly: GCF_042884595.1. NCBI lineage: Bacteria > Bacillati > Actinomycetota > Actinomycetes > Micrococcales > Microbacteriaceae > Agromyces > Agromyces sp. NPDC058126. Next base: position 158,816 of record NZ_JBHVTS010000006.1, read on the forward strand.
GGCATATTTGTGACTCGGTGTATACATTTCCGAAGAGTGCGTGCACATGGATCGCGAAGCACCACCGCGGCTGAGGATCTCCCGTGACCGGCCGCTCCCCCCGCTCGACGTGGGACGATGGAAGGGATGAGCATCAGCGATCTCGACACCATCGGGCAGCGCACGGTCAGCGACCTCCGCCGCGACTTCCCCGCCTTCGCCGACGGCGCCGCCTACGGCGCCCGGCCCGACGGCGGCGCGCCGGTCGCGTACCTCGACTCGGCCGCGACCGCCCAGCGCCCCGGCCGCGTGCTCGACGCCGAACGCGACTACCTCGAGCAGCACCTCGCCCCCGTGCACCGCGGCGCGAGCGCCGCCGTCGGCCGGTCGACGACCCTCTTCGAGGACGCCCGCGCCACGGTCGCGCGATTCGTCGGCGCCGGCGAGCGCGAGATCGTCTGGGCCGAGAACGCCACCGACGCGCTCAACATCGTGGCGCTCGGCATGGCCGACGCCTCGGCCGGACTCGGCGGGCGCGAGGCATCCCGGTTCGCCCTCGAGGCCGGCGACGAGATCGTCGTGACCGAGGCCGAGCACCACGCGAACCTCATCCCGTGGCAGCGCCTCGCCGCGCGCACCGGGGCGCGCCTGCGCGCCGTGCGCGTCGACGAGCGCGGGCTCTGGTCGGTCGATGCGCTCGCCGCCGAGCTCTCGGAGCGCACGCGCGTCGTCGCGATCGCCGAGGTGTCGAACGTGACCGGGTACCTCGCGCCCGTCGCCGACGTCGTCGCGGTCGTGCGCGAACGCTCGCCCCGTGCGCTCGTCGTGCTCGACGCCTGCCAGTCGGTGCCGCACCTGCCGAGCGACCTCGGCGCGCTCGGCGTCGACTTCGCCGCGTTCTCGGGGCACAAGATGCTGGGCCCGAACGGCATCGGCGTGCTCTACGGCCGGGCCGAGCTGCTCGACGCGCTGCCGCCCGCCCGCACCGGCGGATCGACCATCACGCGCGTGATGATCGACTCGGCCGAGTTCCTGCCGGCGCCGCACCGCTTCGAAGCCGGCACCCAGCCGGTCTCGCAGGTCGTCGCCCTCGCCGAGGCGGTGCGCTACCTCGAGTCGATCGGCATGGCCGCGGTTTCCGCGCACGAGCGATCGCTCGCCGAACGCGTCGCCCTACAGCTCGCCGAGGTGCCGGGCGTGCGCCTCATCGGGCCGCCGCCGGGCTCGCCGCGCGCCGGCCTCGTCTCGGTCGCCGTCGACGGGGTGCACGCGCACGACGTGGGCCAGTTCCTCGACGACGCGGGCGTCATCGTGCGCGTCGGCCACCACTGCGCGCAGCCGCTGCACCGCGCGCTCGGCATCACCGCGACCACCCGCGCGAGTGCGCACGTCTACACGACGGCCGACGAGATGGACCGCTTCGTCGCGACCCTCGGCGAGGTGCGGAGCTTCTTCGGCGTCTCGGGAGCCGACCAGGCCGCGGCGGTGATCGCGTGAGCGGGCTCGAGGGTCTGTACCAGCAGATCATCCTCGACCAGGCGAAGCGACGGAACGGCGACGGCCCGCTCGACGGCGCCGACGCCGAGCATCACGAGTTCAACCCGACCTGCGGCGACGAGATCACCGTGCGGGTGAAGCTCGGCGACGACGGCACGCGCCTCGCCGAGCTCGCGTGGCAGGGCGACGGCTGCAGCATCTCGATGGCCTCGGCCTCGACCCTCGCCGAACTGGCCACGGGTCGCCCGCTCGACGAGGTGCGGGGGCTCATCGAGGGGTTCCGCACGATGCTGCGCTCGCAGGGCGCCGGCGAACCCGACGAGGAGCTGCTCGGCGACGCGATCGCCTTCCACGGCGTCTCGAAGTACGTCATGCGCGTGAAGTGCGCCATGCTCTCGTGGGTCGCGCTCGAGGCGGCGCTCGCGAAGGCGGCGCCGGCCGCCGAGTAGCGAGCGCCGCCGGCTAGTCGAAGACCGGGCCGAAGCGCGCCTCGTCGAGCACGCGCGCGGCGAGGCCCGGCGGCACGTCGGCGAGCTCGGGCGGGTTCCAGCGGGGCGAGCGATCCTTGTCGATCACCTGGGCTCGGATGCCCTCGCGCAGGTCGTGCTGCTCGATGAACCAGGTCACCGCCCGGAACTCCTGCTCGAGCGCGGCCTCGAGGTTCGGAAGCGTGCGCGCCCGGCGCACCGACTCGAGCGTCACCGCGAGCGCGGTCGGCGAGAGCGTCTCGAGTTCGTCGGCGGCCGCGGCGGCGTACGCCCTCGCCCCCGGGTCGAGGGGATGGCTCGGGAAGGCGCTCGCCGAGGCATCCTGCCCGCCCTCGGCGAAGGCGCGCAGTCGCGCGATGATCTCGGCGACCGTCGGCGCCGAGTAACAGGCGTCGACCCAGTCGCGCGCGAGCGCGAGCGCCGAGGGGCCCGGGGTCTCGTCGAAGAGCATGACGATCTCGGCGGGGCTGCCGGGGTCGGCGCGCTCGGCGAGTGCCTGCAGCACGTGCGGGATGCGCTCGGAGGGCACGAAGGCGTCGGCGAAGCCGGCGTGCATGGCGTCGGCCGCGTCCATCGTGCGCGAGTTGAGGGCGAGGTGCACGCCGAGCTCGCCGGGCGCCTTCGCGAGCAGCCACGACCCGCCCACGTCGGGGGTGAAGCCGATGCGGGTCTCGGGCATCGCGATGCGCGAGCGCTCCGTCACGATGCGCACCGAGGCGTGCCCGGCGAGTCCGATGCCGCCGCCCATGGTGATGCCGTCCATGATCGCGACGACGGGCTTCGGGTAGCGGGCGATCGCCGCGTCGAGCCGGTACTCGGCGCGGAAGAACTCGCGGGCCTCGGCATGGTCGTCGTTGGTCGCGTACCGGTGCAGCTCGCGCACGTCGCCGCCTGCGCAGAAGCCCCGTTCGCCGGCGCCGTCGAGCACGACGAGCGCGACCTCCGAGTCGTGACGCCAGGCCTCGAACACCTCGGCGAGGGCGCGGATCATGTCGTACGAGAGCGCGTTGAGCGCCTGCGGTCGATCGAGCGTGACGTGGCCGACACCGTCGGCGACGCTCGCGGAGATGTGGTCGCTCACGCCTGCCACCGTATCGCCCGAACCAGCGGGCGGGGTTACGATTCCCGAATGGTCCCCGTCGAGAACCTCTGGGCGTTCGTGCTCGCCTCGGTCGTGCTCATCGTCATCCCCGGCCCGAGCGTGCTCTTCGTCATCGGGCGCTCGCTCGCGCTCGGCCGCCTCGGCGGCCTGCTCAGCGTCATCGGCAACGCCCTCGGCATGGTGCCCCTCGTCGTCGCCGTCGCGCTCGGCGTCGGCGCGATCGTCGCGCAGTCGGTCGTGCTGTTCACCATCATCAAGTTCGCGGGTGCGGCGTACCTCGTGTACCTCGGCGTCAAGGCGATCCGGCATCGCAAGGACGCCGCCCGCGCGGCGAACGGCGAGGTCGCCCTCCGCTCGCACTGGCGCCAGCTCGGCGAGGGCTTCGTCGTCGGCGTGACGAACCCGAAGACGATCGCGTTCTTCGTGGCCGTGCTGCCGCAGTTCGTGTCGTTCGAGGCGGGGGCCATCCCCCTGCAGCTCTTCGAGCTCGGCCTCGTGTTCATCGTGCTCGCCCTCGCCTGCGACTCGGTGTGGGCGCTCGCCGCGAGCGCGGCCCGCGACTGGTTCGCCCGCTCGCCGAGGCGCATCGAGCACCTCTCGGCCACGGGCGGGGTCATGATGATCGGCCTGGGCGGGGTGCTCGCGCTCAGCGGCAACAAGCACTGAGGCCCGCCCGCCGGGTCCTCCGCGCGGCGGTGGATGCGTCGCCCCCCAAGCGACGCATCCACCGGTCCGGGATTCCGCTACTCGGTCGCGGGCGCGGTGGCGGGAGCGGCGGGCGCAGCGGGCGCGGCCTGCTGCTCGGTGTCGGCACCGGCGGGGGCGGCGGCGGGGGCGGCGGACGCCTCGGCGGTCGCATCGTCATCGCCGTCGCGGCTCGCGAGCCGGTCGTTCCAGATCTTGAGCACCGACGCGGGCGTCCTCGGGGTGAGGAGGCTCACGACGACGTAGACCAGGAGGCTCGCGCCGAGGCCGAAGTAGATCGGCTCGTTGGCGAGCACGTCGCCCACGACGACCATCGTGCCGAGCGTCACGATCGTGCCGACGGCCATCGACCAGAGCGCGCCGGCTCCGGTCGCGCGCTTCCACACGAAGCCGCCGAGGATCGCCACGAGCAGGCCGCCGACGAGGATGTCGTAGGCGACGGTCAGCGCCGCGACGACGTCGTTGAGCAGTGCCGCGACGATGATGACCACGACGCCGAGGACGACCACGTAGAGGCGGTTGGAGCGCACGTCGTGCTCGGGGTTCGACGCCGCTGCGGCCTCGTCCCTGCTGCGGCCGACGAGGCGCTTCAGCAACGGCATCACGTCGGCGCGGGCGACGGTCGCGGTCGCGATGAGCGCGCCCGACGCCGTCGACATCATCGCGGCGACCGCCGCGGCGAGCACGATACCGCTCAGGCCGACCGGCAGGATCTGCTGGGTGATCGCGGCGTACACGTCGTCGCTCGCCTCGATGCCCGGCAGGAACGCCGCGGCCGACATGCCGATGACGGCTCCGGCGACGCCGTAGAGGAGGCAGTAGACCGCGGCGGCCGTGCCGCCCCACTTCGCGACCTTCGGCGAGCGCGCGGTGAACACGCGCTGCCAGATGTCCTGGCCGATGAGCATGCCGAACGTGTAGATGACGAAGAACGTGATGATCGTGTCGACGCCGATCGCGCCGAGGTCGAATGCCGCGGTGCCGAGGCGTTCGACGATGCCCTCGTAGCCGCCGGCGTTGAACCAGGCGAAGGGCAGCAGCAGGAAGAACACGCCGATCGTCTTGAGGACGAACTGCACCATGTCGGTGAGCGTGATCGACCACATGCCGCCGATCGAGGAGTACAGCATGACGATGCCGCCGCCGATGATCACCGAGATCGTGCGGTCGGTGCCGAACAGCACGTTGAAGATCGTCGCGTAGGCGATGGTCGACGTCACCGAGAGCATGAGGGTGTACGCCATCATCACGATGCCCGAGGCGCTCGTGGCGTTCACGCCGTACCGGAGCTTCAGCATCTGGGCGACCGTGTACACCTTGAGCTTCTGGATGCGCGAGGCGAACAGGATGCTGAGGAGGAAGAGGCCCGCGGCGATCGACACGACGAGCCACATGCCCGAGATGCCGAACTTGTAGCCGAGGCCGACCCCGCCGACGGTCGAGGCGCCGCCGAGCACGACGGCCGCCATGGTGCCGGTGTAGAGGCCGGGGCCGAGCCGGCGGCCGGCGACGAGGAAGTCGGCCGAGTTCTTGGTGCGGCTCTTGCCCCACCAGCCGAAGAGCAGCATCGCTCCCAGGTAGATGATGATGATCGCGATATCCATCGTTGGATCCTTTGCGTCGGAGGTTCAGTCGGGTTTCGGGTGGGTGGTTCGGATGCCGCGGCCGGGCCGCGTCATCCCAGGTGCGTCGCCGCGAACATGCGCAGCAGTGCGGGCACGACCACGACGGCGGGGCCGGGCTCGGCGAAGGTGCGGGCGATGGTCGCGCCCACGTCTTCGAGGGTCGACTCGTGGGCCGTCACGCCGAAGGAGCGTGCGAGGGCTGCGAAGTCGGGGCGGGCGAGCTCGGTGGCGGTGGCCTGTCCGAACTCCTCCGTCATGTACTCGCGGAGGATGCCGTAGCCTCCGTCGTCGATGATGAGCCAGGTCACGTCGGCATCGTGCTGGCGGGCGGTGGCGAGCTCGGCGATGGAGTACATCGCACCGCCGTCGCCCGAGACGGCGAGCGTGCGGCGACCCGATCCGATCGCCGCCGCGAGCGCGGCGGGGAACGCGAAGCCGAGGCCGCCCGAGCCCTGCGCCGAGTGGAACTCGCCCTGCTGCGGGTCCCACGCCGACCAGGCCCAGTACCCCGCGATCGTCATGTCCCAGAAGGTGTGCGCGTCGGCGGGCACCGCGGCGCGGAGATCGGCCATCAGCCCGAGCTCGGGCGCGAGGTCCTGGGCGGCGAGCCGCGCCTCGACGTCGGCGCGGAGGCGGGCGGCGAGCTCGGCGCCGCGCGCGGGCGCGTCGTCGGGGCGTGCCGGCAGCCGGTCGGCGATCGCCGAGAGCGCGAGGGCGGCGTCGGCGTGGACGCCGAGCGCCTCGTAGTTCGACTCGAGCACCCGGGCCTCGGCGTCGACCTGGATGAGCCGGCCCTGCGGCGCGAAGGTGAAGTAGTTGCTCGTGACCTCGCCGATCGCGGTGCCGACGGCGAGCAGCACGTCGGCCTGCTCGAGGAGCTCGGTGGTGTGCCGGTCCTCGATCCACGAGGCCGCGGAGAGCGGGTGGTCGAACGCGATCGCGCCCTTGCCGCCGACCGTCGAGACGACCGGGGCGTCGAGCGCCTCCGCCAGGCGGCGCAGCGCGGCCCGGCCGCCGGGCGAGCAGCGGACGCCGCCGCCGGCGAGGATCACGGGATGCTGCGCCGCGGCGAGCAGCCCGGCAGCCTCGTCGACGAGGTCGGGGCGGGGCATCCGCTCGGGGATCGCGGTGACGACCGAGCGCACCGGCGGCACGCGGGTGGCCTCGAGCAGGACGTCCTCGGGGATCTCGACCCAGGTCGGGCCGGCGGGCGCCGCCTGCGCGAGCGACCAGGCGTCGGCCAGCGCCGACGGGATCTGCGAGGCCTCGCGGATCACCGCGGTCGACTTCGTCACGTTGCGCGCGCTCTGCTGCTGGTCGTCGAGCTGGTGCAGCAGGCCCTTGCGGGTGCCGCCCAGGCCGCGGCGCGGCACCTGGCTCGTGATGACGAGGAGCGGCACGCCCGTCGCGTACGCCTCCTGCAGGGCGCCGAGCGCGGTCAGCGCACCGGGCCCGGTCGAGAGGAACAGCACGCCGACCTCGCCCGTCGCGCGGGCGTAGCCGTCGGCCCCGAAGGCCGAGTTGTTCTCGACCCGCGAGCTCACGAACTCGAGGCCGCTGCGCCGGATCGCGTCGAACAGGCCGAGGGCGTGCTGCCCGGGGATGCCGAAGACGTGCGTGACGCCGAGCGTCTCGAGGGTCTCGACGACGACGTCGCCGCCGTTGCGCGGCTGCGCCTCAGACATGGGCGGATGCCTCGGCGCCCGCGCCGACCGCGGCGCGGGCCGGGTGCGATGCGTGCCGGTCGGCGAGGAGCGACACGAGGTCGTAGGCCACGTGCGAGGCGGCGACGCCCGTGATCTCGGCGTGGTCGTACGCGGGGGCGACCTCGACGACGTCGGCGCCGATGAGGTTCATCCCGCGGAAGCCGCGCAGGATCTCGAGCAGTTCGCGGCTCGTCATGCCGCCGGCCTCGGGCGTGCCGGTGCCGGGCGCGTGCGCCGGGTCGAGCACGTCGATGTCGATCGAGATGTAGAGCGGCCGGTCGCCGATGCGGTCGCGGAGCTTCGCGGCCACCTCGTCGGCGCCCTGGCGGTACACGTCGGAGCTCGTCACGATGCCGAAGCCGAAGCGGCGGTCGTCCTCGAGGTCCTTCTTGCCGTACAGCGGGCCGCGCGTGCCGACGTGGCTCAGCGCCTCGGTGTCGAGGATGCCCTCCTCGAAGGCGCGGCGGAACGGCGTGCCGTGCGTGTACTCGGCGCCGAAGTAGGTGTCCCAGGTGTCGAGGTGCGCGTCGAAGTGCAGCAGCGCGACCGGGCCGTGCTGCTTCGCGGCGGCGCGCAGCAGCGGGAGGGCGATGGTGTGGTCGCCGCCGATGGTCACGAGCCGGGTCCCCTCGCGGGTGAGCTCGGTCGCGGCATCCTCGATCGCCTCGATCGCCTCGCCGATGTTGAAGGGGTTCGCGACGATGTCGCCGGCGTCGGCGACCTGGGCGAGCTCGAACGGCGACACGTCGAGTGCCGGGTTGTAGGGGCGGAGGAGGCGAGAGGCCTCGCGCACGTGGGCCGGGCCGAAGCGCGCACCCGAGCGGTAGGAGACGCCGGCGTCGAAGGGAACGCCCGCGACGACGATGTCGGCGTGCTCGACCTGGTCGAGGCGGGGCAGGCGGGCGAAGTTCGCGGGGCCGGCGAATCGCGGGGTCTTCGAGCTGTCGATGGGACCGATCGGCTGCGTCATGTCACAACCTCCTTGTTGCATAGTGTGAATCTTTTGTTGCTTGTGAGGCATCTGGCTGGAGACAACATAGCCGTGATGCGAGGAAGCGTCAAGACCTGGGATCAGCCTCAGGGACGAACGGCACGACGAACCCGCCCGGGGGTCGGACCGCGCAAGGATGCCGCGCACGCGACCGCCACCGCCCGAAGGGCGGGCGCCGGTCAGCGAACCGTCACGCGCTCCAGAGCGCGGGCACGAGCACCCAGATGACCTCGGCCGAACCGTCGCCCGCGATCCGCCAGCTGTGCGGCTCGTGGCCGTTGAAGGTGAGGCTGTCGCCCGGGCCGAGCTCCCAGTCGCGATCGGAGAAGCGCACGACGACCTCGCCGCGCAGCACGTGCAGCACGTCGACGTCGGCCGCGACCGCGTAGAGCTCCTGGCCGCCGTGGCCGCCGGGCTCGATCACCGAGCGGATCACCTGCACGCGCGACTCCGATCGCGGCGAGAGCAGGCGCTCCTCGGTGTCGACGCCGCCGAGGTTCACGCGCGGACCGGTGCCCGCGCGGACGAGCTGCACATCGGGCTCCTCGAACAGCGACCCCACCGAGATCGACAGCACCGCGCACAGGGTGATCAGCGACGCCACGCTCGGCGAGGTGATGTCGCGCTCGACCCGCGAGAGGAACCCCTTCGTGAGGCCCGTGATCGTCGCGACCTCCTCGATCGTGAGGTTCTGCGCCTGCCGCGCCGCGCGCAGGCGCGAACCGATCGCGACGCGGCGCGGATTGGGCTCGAGCGGCATGGGGCGCATGATGTCACACGCTACCCGATGGGCCGCACGCAGCCCGGGAGACTACGCGTCGGCCGGGTTCACCGCCGTGCCGGTGAGCACCGCGCGGCCGATGCCGTGGAAGAAGCACTGGATCGCGAGGTTCGCGGGCGTCGCCTCGGGGTCGATCGACAGCCGCGGCACGTCGAGGGCGTGCACGACGAACATGTACCGGTGCACGCCGGTGCCGGGCGGGGGTGCCGAACCCGCGTAGCGCCGCTCGCCGTCCTCGTTGGGCAGCACGAGCGCGCCCGCGGGCAGCTTCAGCGCGCCCGGTTCGCCGGCGTCGGGCTCGAGGCTCGTGACCGAGGCCGGCAGGTTCGCGACGGCCCAGTGCCACCAGCCCGAGCCGGTCGGCGCGTCGGGGTCGAGGCAGGTGAGCGCGAAGCTCTGCGTGCCGGCCGGGAACCCCGACCAGGACAGCTGCGGCGAACGGTCGCCGGCGCCGTGGCCGGCGGCGCGCAATGGCAGCGGCAGCTCGGCGCCGTCGTCGAAGTCGGCGCTCTCGAGGGTGAACTGGGCCATCGGCTTCAATGCCTGCAGTGCGGCGTAGGGGTCGTGATCGAACATCGGCGTTCCTCTCGACGGATGCCTCCAGCCTAGGCCGGGCGCACACGGCGAGCGCGGAGCATCCACTCGTAGACTCTCGTGGTGCCGATCGCCAAGATCCTCCTCTACTACGCCTTCACGCCGCTCGCCGACCCCGACGCGGTGCGGCTCTGGCAGCGCGACCTCGCCTCCTCGCTCGGCCTGCGCGGGCGGATCCTCATCTCGAAGGACGGACTGAACGGCACGCTCGGCGGCGAGCTCCGCGCCCTCAAGCGGTACGTGCGCGCGACGCGCGACTACCCGGCGTTCAAGCACATCGACTTCAAGTGGAGCGAGGGCACCGGCCTCGACGCGTCGGGGGCGAGCCTCGACTTCCCGAAGCTCAGTGTCAAGGTGCGCGACGAGATCGTCTCGTTCGGGGCGCCCGAGGAGCTCGCGGTCGACGGCGAGGGCGTCGTCGGCGGCGGCACGAAGCTCACCCCCGAGGCGCTGCACGAGCTCGTCGCCGAGCGCGGCGACGACGTCGCCTTCTTCGACGGGCGCAACGCGCTCGAGGCCGCGATCGGGCGCTTCGCCGGCGCCGTGGTGCCCGACGTCGAGACGACGCGCGACTTCGTGAAGCTGCTCGACTCTGGCGAGTACGACGACCTCAAGGGCCGCCCGGTGGTGACCTACTGCACCGGCGGCATCCGCTGCGAGGTGCTCTCGAGCCTCATGGTGAGCCGCGGGTTCGGCGAGGTGTACCAGCTCGACGGCGGTATCGTGCGCTACGGCGAGCGGTTCGGCGACGACGGACTCTGGGCGGGTTCGCTCTACGTCTTCGACGGGCGCGGCTCGATCGACTTCTCCGACCACGCCGCCGTCATCGGCGAGTGCGCCCGCTGCGGCGGCGCGACGAATCGCACCGCCAACTGCACGGATGCCTCGTGCGACGCCGAGTTCGTGCTCTGCACGTCGTGCGACTCCGCCCGGTGCCCCGCGCACGCGGCGGAGCTCGCGGGCTGACCCCGGCTACTCCCCCGCGATCGCCGCGACCGCGAGGGCGAGCTCGTCGCCCGTCGGCACGAGCTCAGGATCGACGAGCCAGAGGATCCCGAGGCTCTGCGTGAGCGCGAAGTCGAGCTTCGCGATCGCCTCGACCTGCGCGTCGTCGAGCTCGGGGCGGGCGGCGCGGAGGTGCTCGGCGATGCCCCGGCCGGCCTCGTTCGTGGCCGCGGCGAGATCGTGCGCCCCGCCGGGGCCGCGCAGCACGCGCACCGTGTTCTCGAGGCTCGCGAGCAGGGCTTCGCGGTTGTCGGCGAACACCTCGGGCATGCGGTTGAAGAGCGCCGCGAACCCCTCGAGCAGCGGAAGTGCCGTCGTCTCGCGGATGACGGCCTCCATGCGGTCGCCGATGCCCGAGCCGAGCGACTCGGTGAGCGCCTCGGTGATGAGCTGCTCCTTCGACCCGAAGTGGTAGCCGATCGCCGCGAGGCTGACGCCGGCCTCCGCCGCGATGTCGCGCGCTGTGGCCTTGGCGACGCCGCGCTCGAGGATCACCTTCCGCGCCCCCGCAAGGAGGTCTTCACGATTGCCCATGCCGCCATCGTACCCAACGATTCAGACATTTGTATTAGACAAACGTCTGAATCGAGTGTAGAACATTCGTATAAGACGTTTGTCTCAATCCATGAAGGAGCACGACGATGAGCACGACCTCCGCACCCCACGTCCTGATCTCCGGCGCCGGCATCGCCGGGCTGGCCCTCGCGCTGCAGCTCGTCCGCAACGGCGTCCGAGCGACCGTCGTCGAGCGCGCCGACGCTCCCCGCCCCGGCGGCCAGGCCGTCGACCTGCGCGGTGCGAGCCGCGACGTCGCCGAGCGCATGGGCCTCATGCCCGGCATCGACGCCCGACGCGTGCACGAGATCGGCATGTCGTACGTCGACGGCCGGGGCCGCGTGTTCGGCCGCATGTCGATGGAGGACTTCGACGGCGAAGGCGCCGTCGCCGAGATCGAGATCGCCCGCGGCGATCTCGCCGAGGTGCTGCTGGAGGCGCTCGAGGAGGCGGCCGCCGCGGCACCCGGACTCGTCGAGCTGCGTTACGGCGACCGGATCACCGCGCTCGAGCAGCACGCCGACCGGGTCGACGTCGAATTCGAGCATGCGTCGCCCGCCTCGTTCGATCTCGTCGTGGGCGCCGACGGCGTGCACTCGGCGACCCGCCGCCTCGCCTTCGGGCCCGAGGAGCAGGTCGCGACCCCCCTCGGCGGCTACGCCGCGTTCTTCACGCTCCCGACCCCGGGCGACCTCGAGCCCGGCTGGTTCTCGCTCCGCTTCGTGCCGGGCGTCGCGTTCGGCCTGCGTCCCGACCGCGACCCGGCGACGTCGAAGGCGATCCTGACGCTGCGCGGCGACCACGACCCGAGCCTGCGCGGCGACCGCGCCGCGCAGGAGGCGCTCGTGCGCCGCGCGCTCGAGGGCGCCGGATGGCACGCCGACACGATCGTCGCGGCGATGGCCGAGGCATCCGACTTCTACTTCGACGAACTGGTGCGCATCGACCTCGACGCGCCGGTGAACGGCCGGGTCGTGCTGCTCGGCGACGCCGCCTCGTGCGGCTCGCCGCTGACCGGCATGGGCACGGCGACGGCGCTCGTCGGTGCGTACCTGCTCGGCGAGCACCTCGCCGCCGGGCACGATGACGTGCCCGCCGCGCTGGCACGCTACTCGCGCGACATCGCACCCTTCGTCGAGGCGGGCAAGAAGATCCCGGGCGGCGGCATCGATCGGATGGTGCCGGCGAACCGGTTCGCCGCGGCGATGGCGCGGGCGGCGACCGGGGTGATGCTGTCGAAGCCGTTCCTGCCGCTCGTGCGGCGCATGTTCGCGGCGGGGACGCCCGAGCTCGCGCTGCCGACCGTGCGACCGTCGACCCGGCGCGCGCCCGCCGAGGTATGAACTCGCGTCGCCCCCGCCCTCACCCCCGAGGGCGGCGGGCGTAGGCCCGTGCGTTGCGGCTCGAGAGGGCGAGCAGCACGAGGATGTCGAGGGCGAGCGTGACGAGCGTCGTGCGCAGCGTGATCTCCGCGTCGCCGCCGAAGTAGTCGACGGCCGACCAGGTGATGCTGACGGTCGCGAACAGCATCACCGTGATGCGCGCCCAGTTGCTGCCGCGGTAGACGAGCACCGCGAAGACGAGCTCGACCGCGAGCACGACGCCGCCGCCCACGAGGATCACGGCGAGCCCGACGTCCGACACGGACTGCGCGTCGACGTCGCCGTCGAGCACGACGCCGAAGTCGCCCTCGAGCACCTGGCGCCACTGCACGGCGAGCGCGATCAGCCAGACGACGCCCGCGAGGACGCGCAGCACGACGAGCACGGCGCCGAAGGCGGTCGCCGCCGGGCGGCGCATCGAGGCCGACCCGGGGTCGAGCGGGCGGGCGAGGTCGCCGGGCGACTCGTAGGCCGGGCGCTTGCCGCTGCTCACGAGACCTCCTCCGAGCGGGCCGGCTCGATCGCCGCGAGGGGGACCTCGCGCACGTCGAGCACCGGCAGCCCCCCGTCGGTGCTGATCGAGTCGCCGCCGCCGTTGCGCGAGTGGTAGCCGGTGGAGAAGTCGGCGAGCACGTCGACCGTGGCCCGCGGGTTCGCACCGAGCACGGTCATGACGATGTGGTCGCGTTCGACGTCGATGTCGGCGTCGATCTTGTGGGTGACCTGCAGTGTGAAGAGCGAGAACCCGACGGCGCGGTCGAAGGTGCCCGCGGCGAGCCAGCCGACCCGGCGTCCGCCGGGCAGGAGCCAGCCGTCGGGGGTGCGCCAGAACCGTACGTGGTGGCGCTTGGCGGGGTTGCCCTCGACCTCCTGCTGATAGGCGAAGTCCTGCTGGCGACCGAAGAGGAAGAGCGGGCTGACCGGGGCCTCGTCGTAGCTCTTCCCGGTGAGGGTCGAGGCGACGATCCGCCAGCTCGTGCCCGCGGTCACGTCGTCGGCGCGGGTCCACCCGGCCGCGCGCATGGCCGCGTGCAGCTGCGCCTCGTCGCCGTCGAGGGCGAGGTTGACGGGGTCGCCGAGCAGCCCGTCGCTCGTGCGGGCGCGTCCGATGAAGTAGTCGGGCACGTAGATCGTCGTGAGGATGCGGTGCAGGCGCGGCAGCACGAGGTAGGCGAGCACGAGCCAGAATGCGACGAAGAAGAGCAGTCCGAACCATCCCCAGTCGAAGCTCTGCTCGAGGATCAGCCAGGCCAGCCACACCGCCGCGACCCCGGCGTAGATGAAGAAGAAGCCGTCGAGCAGCGCGTTCGCCGAGAATCGGCGCGGCCGTCGCCTCGCGGATGCCCCCTCCGACGTCTCCCCCATGCCGGAATGCTACCCGGGGCCGGACGAGGAACACTCAGTTGGCCTTTCCGGAAAGCTTAAGGTTAGCCTTACCTTGCTTAGGGTTCCCTAAGTCGCCGCAGCGTCGCGGCACGTCCACCCTCACGGAAAGCGAGAGTTCACCATGCCCAGACGCCGTTCGGCGCCGACCATCACCGTCGGTCTCCTCACGATCGCCGCCCTCGGCCTCACCGGCTGCGCGAGCACCGCGGAGGCCGAGCCCGAGACCCCTGCCGCGAGCGGCACGGTCACGATCGTCGACAACCACGGCGAGGTCGAGGTGCCGGTGAACCCCGAGCGGGTCGTCGCACTCGACAACCACGTCTTCGAGACGCTCTCGGCCTGGGACATCCCGCTCGCGGCCGCGCCGAAGCAGATCATGGGCACCGACATCTGGCCCGAGTACACGGGCGACGAGGCGGTGCTCGACGTGGGCGCCCACTTCGAGCCGAACCTCGAGTCGATCGTCGCGGCGCAGCCCGACCTCGTCATCGGCGGCTACCGCTTCGCCGAGTCGTACGACCAGATCGTGAAGCAGAACCCCGATGCCGCGGTCATCGAGATCGCCCCGCGCGAGGGCGAGGACCCGAGCTCCGAGCTCACCCGCGAGATCGAGATCCTCGGTCAGATCTTCGACCGCGAGGACGAGGCCGCCGAGCTCATCGCCGCGTTCGACGAGGCGACCGCCGCGGCGGAGGACGCCTACGACGGCGAATCGACCGTCGCGACCCTGCTCACCTCGGGCGGCGAGATCTCGTACATCGCCCCCGTGACCGGCCGCAGCCTCGGCGTGCTCTACCCGACCGCGGGCCTCACCCCCGCGATCGAGCAGGCCGCCGAGGACACCTCGCACGGCGACGACATCAGCGTCGAGGCGATCGCCGCGGCGAACCCCGACTGGATCATCGTGATGGACCGCGAGGGCGCCATGACCGACGCCGAGGGCTACGTGCCCGCGATGGAGCTCATCGAGGGCTCCGAGGCGCTCGCGAACGTCACCGCCGTCAAGGAGGGGCAGGTCCTCTACGTCGACCCCGCCTTCTACCTCACCGAGGACCTCCAGTCGTACACGGCACTCTACGAGCAGCTCGCGAAGGCGTTCGGCGCCGCCGCGTAGTCCCACGTGTCGCAGCAGTCCGTGGCATCCGCCACCAGGCCCGAGGCGCGCACCCGACCGGGTGCGCGCCTCGGGCGCGCGCGCCGCGCCGCGCTCCCCCTGGCGATCCTCGCCACCCTCGGCCTCCTGACCCTCTCGCTCTTCGTCGGCGTCTACGACGTCGTCGGGGCCGAGGACGGTGCCGAGATGTTCGCCATCACCCGCGTGCCGCGCACGATCGCCCTCATGCTCGCGGGCTGCGCGATCGCCGTCAGCGGGCTGGTCATGCAGATGCTCACGCAGAACCGCTTCGTCGACGCGACGACGGCGGGCACGACCGAGTGGGCCGCACTCGGCCTGCTGCTCACGGTGCTGCTCGTGCCCGGCGCGAACCTCGAGGTGCAGATGGTCGCCGCGAGCCTCGCCGCCTTCGTCGGCACCCTCGCCTTCCTCGCGATCCTCCGGCGCGTCGCGATCCGCACCACACTCGTGGTGCCGCTCATCGGCATCATGCTCGGCGCCGTCGTGAGCGCGTTCACCACCTACCTCGCGGCCTCGACGAACTCGCTGCAGATGCTCGGCACCTGGTTCATGGGCAGCTTCACGAGCGTCGTTCGCGGACGCTACGAGGTGCTCTGGGTCGTCGCGCTCGTGACCCTCCTGATCTTCCTCGTCGCCGACCGCCTCACCGTCGCGGGCCTCGGCCGGGACGTCGCCACGACCGTCGGCGTGCGCTACGACGCCGTGCTCGTCGTCGGCACCTCGCTCGTCGCGATCGCGACGGGCGTGACGACCGTCGTCGTCGGGTTCCTGCCCTTCCTCGGGCTCGTCGTGCCGAACGTCGTCTCGATGATCCGCGGCGACGACCTGCGCGGCAACCTGCCATGGGTGTGCGTGGGCGGCGTCGCCCTCGTCACCGTGTGCGACCTCATCGGGCGCACGATCCGCATGCCGTTCGAGATCCCCGTGTCGATGGTGCTCGGCATCGTCGGCAGCGCGGTGTTCATCGCCCTCCTCCTGCGGAGGCCGCGTGGCTGAGATCCTGAGCCGAACGGCCCGGATGCCCCGTGCCGCGTCCCGCACGAGGCATCCCCGCCATCTCGGGGCGGTCATCGCGGGCGCCGTAGCGCTCGCGTTCGCGGCCGGCATCCTGCTCGTCGACAACCCCGTGCCGATCGGGCAGCCCGGATACTGGATCATCGTCGAGTCGCGCGCGGTCGCCGTCGCGACGATCGCACTCGTCGCCGTCTGCCAGGCGATGGCGACGGTGCTGTTCCACACGGCGACGGGCAACCGCATCCTGACCCCGTCGATCCTCGGGTTCGACGCGCTCTACACGCTCATGCAGACCGCGCTCGTGTTCGTGTTCGGCATGGCCGCGACGCAGGTCGAGGGGCCCGCGAAGATCCTCGTGCAGAGTCTCGCGATGATGCTCTTCGCGACCCTGCTCTACGGCTGGCTGTTCTCGGGCCGGCGGCAGAACCTGCACGTCCTGCTCCTCGTCGGCGTCGTGCTCGGCGTCGGGTTCGGCTCGGTCTCGACGTTCCTGCAGCGCCTGCTCACGCCGAGCGAGTTCGACGTGCTCGCCTCGCGGCTGCACGGTTCGATCGGCAACGCGAACCCCGAGGTGCTGCCGTGGGCGGCGCTCGTCGTCGCG
The DNA here is from genome assembly GCF_042884595.1 of Agromyces sp. NPDC058126. NCBI lineage: Bacteria > Bacillati > Actinomycetota > Actinomycetes > Micrococcales > Microbacteriaceae > Agromyces > Agromyces sp. NPDC058126. The sequence goes on from NZ_JBHVTS010000006.1 coordinate 175,362, forward strand.
GCGATCGCGATCGCGGTCTGGCGACGGCGCCACGTGCTCGACGTGCTCGCGCTCGGGCGCGACGCCGCCGTGAACCTCGGCATCGGGTACCGCCGCGAGGTCGTCGGCCTCCTGGTCGTCGTCGCCGCGCTCATCGCGATCTCGACGACGATGATCGGGCCGATGACCTTCTTCGGGTTCCTCGTGGCGACGCTGACCTACCAGTTCGTGCGCTCGGACCGCCACGGCGTGGTGCTGCCGCTCGCCGTGCTCATCGGGCTCGCCGCGCTCACGGGCGCGTACTTCGTGCTGCAGCACGTGTTCTACGCCGCCGGGCTCGTCACCGTCGTGATCGAGTTCGTCGGCGGGCTCGCCTTCCTCATCGTCATCCTGCGAAAGGGGCTCAGATGAGCACCGCTCCCACGACCACCGCGCCCATGATCGCCCTCGACGCCGTCGCCAAGGGCTACGGCGGCACCCGCGCCCTCGGCCCGATCGACCTCGAGATCGCCCGCGGCGGCATCACCGCGCTCGTCGGCCCGAACGGCGCCGGCAAGTCGACGATGCTCACGATCATCGGGCGCCTGCTCCGCGCCGACGCGGGCGTCGTGCGGGTCGGCGGGCTCGACGTCGCGACGGCGAAGCCGCGCGAGCTCGCGAAGGTCGTGTCGATCCTCAAGCAGGAGAACCACTTCGTCGCCCGTCTCACCGTGCGCCAGCTCGTCTCGTTCGGGCGGTTCCCCCACTCGCAGGGGCGGCTCGCGGCATCCGATCACGAGGCGATCGACGAGGCGATCGCCTTCCTCGACCTCGCCCACCTCGAGCACCGCTTCCTCGACGAGCTGTCGGGCGGGCAGCGGCAGCGCGCCTTCGTCGCGATGGTGCTCGCGCAGGACACCGACGTCGTGCTGCTCGACGAACCGCTCGCGAGCCTCGACATGCGGCACGCGGCCTCCATGATGCGGCAGCTGCGCGACGCGGCCGACGTGCTCGGCAAGACCGTCGTGCTCGTGGTGCACGACGTGAACTTCGCCTCTGCGTACGCCGACCGCATCGTCGCTCTCGCGGGCGGCGAGATCGTCGCGTCGGGCACGCCGGAGGAGATCATGCGCGGCGAGGTGCTCTCGCGCGTGTTCGACACCCCCGTCGACGTCGTCGAGCACGCGGGGCAGCGCCTCGCGGTGTACTACCGGCCCGAGCCGGCGCACCCCAGATCCGAACCCGCCCGATCCGAACCCACCCGATCCGAACCGACCAGAAGTGAGACCCGATGACCGCCTTCACGCTCGCACGCCGCTCGAACGAGCTCGTCTTCCGCCCTGCGAGGCTCGCCTCGCGCCGCTTCCTCTCCGCCGACTACGTGCGCGTACGCCTCGAGGGCGAGGCGCTCATCGGCTTCGACTCCCCGGGCGCCGACGACCACATCCGCGTGTTTTTCCCCGAGGGTGACGCCGCCTCGCTCGAGGTCGACGAGCTGCGCGCCGCACCGAGCCGCGAGTACACGCCGCTCCTCTGGGACGCCGTGGCGGGCACCCTCGACCTCGAGTTCCTCGTGCACGGCGACGAGGGCATCGCGGGGCGCTGGGCGGCGGACGCCGCGATCGGCGCGTCGGTGGGCGTCGGCGGTCCGCGCGGCTCGCTCGTCATCGAGGGCGAGCCCGAGGGGTGGCTGCTCGCGGGCGACGAGACCTCGCTCCCGGCGATCCGTCGCCTGGCCCGGCGGATGCCTCGCGACGCGCGCGGACTCGTCGTGCTCGAGGCGAGCGGGGCGGGCGCGGACTACGAGCTCGAGGCACCCGAGGGGGTGCGGGTCGAATGGATCGCGCGGGGCGCGGGCTCGCCCTCCTCGGCGCTCATCGCCCGGCTCGACGCGCTGACCGCCGACGACCGCCCCTCGGGCGACGTCTTCGCGTTCGTCGCCGCCGAGCAGGCCGTCGTGAAGCCCGGCCGGGCGCTCCTCGAGCGCTGGGGGCTCGACGCCGAGCGCGCGGTCGTCAAGGGGTACTGGCGTCGCGGCGACGCCGAGTACCACGCGCCCCACTGACGGCGGCGGCCGGTCTCATCCCGGCCTCACCTCGAGCCGGCGAGCGCCAGCCGCTCCGCGGTGTCGGCCGTCATGGTGCCGGCCGGCACGGCCTGCGAGGCCTCGATCGTCGTGCCGACGACCGGCTCGCCCGCCCCGGCCTGCTCCGCCGACGGTCCGTCGGGACCGGCGAACCCGAGTGCGATGAACCCTGCGACGATGACGACCGCCACGATGACCCGATCCATGCCGTCCCCTTCCGCTCCATCCGAGCGTGACGGCTCTCCGGGCCCGCGGCATCCGGATCGACCCCTCAGATTCGGGCGGCGCCCCCTCAGATCCGCTGCGAGGACGACGAGGGACGGGTCAGCTCGCGGGCAGCTCGACGACGCGGAAGCGCTCGAGCACGACGAGGGTGTCGTCGTCGAGCGTCGCGCGGGCACCGGTGCTCGCGGTGTGCTCCGCCCCGGTCCAGAACCGCTCGTGCACCTCGCGCCACTCGTCGACGCTCGTGAGGCCCTCGCCCTCGTCGAGGGCGTGCTGGAGGTCGACGTCGGCCAGGCGTGCCGTGCGGACCTCGGTGGTCTCGACGATCGCGATCGCCCGCTCGTCCGAGTCGATCAGGCGGTAGTGCTGCCCGGCGCGGGGCAGCTCCTCCCCCGGGTGGTCGTAGTCCGCGAGCAGCGAGGTGGTCGACGTCTTCAGCCCGGCCAGGATCGCGGCGTTCAACTGCTCGCGAAGCGGCCCTGGGTAACCGAACTCGGTGACCTGCAGACGTGACGCGCGTTCGAGGAAATCGGACATGACCTCCAATGCTACGGTCCGATCGTGGGTCGACCGCTCCGGCTGGTTCTAGGGTGAGGGCATGACCCTCGTCGAGAACGCCGCCGAACTCCGCCGCCTCCACACCGCCCCCGAGCTCCTCCAGGTCGTCAACGTGTGGGACGTCGTGAGCGCCCGCGCCGTCTCCGCGCTGCCCCAGACCCGCGCCCTCGCCACGGCCGGCCACTCGATCGCCGCCTCGTTCGGCTACGCCGACGGCGAGATCCCGGTCGACCTCATGCTCGACATGGCCGGCCGCATCGCGCGTGCGGTCGACGTGCCCGTGAGCGCCGACCTCGACGACGGCTACGGCGACGCCGGCGAGACCGTGCGTCGTGCGATCGGCGAGGGCATCGTCGGGGCGAACATCGAAGACCGGCTGAAGCCGCTCGCCGAGTCGGTCGCGGTCGTCGAGGCGGCCGTCGCAGCCGCCTCCGCCGAGGGCGTGCCGTTCGCCCTCAACGCCCGCACCGATGCGTGGCTGCGCGGCCACGACCGCCCCCGCGAGGTGTGGATCGCCGACGTGATCGAGCGCGGCCGCGCGTTCCTCGACGCCGGTGCGACGAGCGTGTTCGTGCCGGGCGTGTTCGGCGAGGCCGAGGTCGAAGAGCTCGTCGCCGGCATCGGCGAGCAGAAGCTCGCGCTCATCGGGCTGCCAGGCATTCCCGCGCCCGGCCGGCTCGAGGCGCTCGGCGTCGCGCGCCTCTCGTACGGCCCGACGACCCAGCGCGTCGCGCTCGGCGCCCTGCAGGACCTCGCAGCCGACCTCTACGCGGGCGGCGTGCTGCCCGCCGACATCCGCCCGCTGAACTGACCGGCCGCGGATTCCCCGCGCTGATCTGCGAATCCCCCACGAGACGGATGCCCCGCGCACCCCGTTCTCGCTAGGGTGAGCATGTTCGCGGCCTCGGTCGCGGACACGGGTCGTGCGGGGGCGCGGCCCACCTGCGGCTCACGACGGCCCCCGACGTGAGGAGCGCGCATGGCCGACGGCATCCCCATCGAGATCACGGGGCTCAGCAAGCACTTCGGCGCGGTCACCGCCGTCGACGACCTCAGCTTCACGGTCGAACCGGGGAGGGTCACCGGTTTCCTCGGGCCGAACGGCGCCGGCAAGACGACGACGCTGCGAGTGCTGCTCGGACTCGTCCGCGCGTCGAGCGGCACGGCGACGTTCGGCGGTACGCCGTATCACGCGCTGGCGCGCCCGCTCGAGACGGTCGGCGCGGCCCTCGACGCCAACTTCCACCCGGGCCGCACCGCGCGCAACCACCTGAGGGTGTACGCCACCGCGGCCGGCCTCTCCTCGGCACGGGTGCCGGTCGTGCTCGAGCAGGTCGGCCTCGCCGAGTTCGCCGACCGCCGGGTCGGCGGGTACTCGCTCGGCATGCGCCAGCGCCTCGCCCTCGCGTACACGCTGATCGGCGACCCGGGCGTCTTCGTGCTCGACGAGCCGATCAATGGCCTCGACCCCGAGGGCATCAGGTGGATCCGCGTGTTCCTCCAGACGCTCGCCCGCGAGGGGCGGACGGTGCTGGTCTCCTCGCATCTGCTCAGCGAGGTGCAGCAGTCGGTCGACGAGGTCGTCATCATCTCGCGCGGGCGCCTCGTGAAGCGCGGCACGCTCGCGAGCCTCGAGCTCGACGCGGCCCCGCGCACGATCGTCGACTCGCCCGACCGGGCGGCGCTCGCCAGCGCCCTCGACTCGGCCGGTCTCGAGTACGACGCCGGCCGCAGCGGCTTCATCGTCGACGAGCCCGACCCCGGGCGGGTCGGACACGCGGCGTTCGTCGGCGGCGTCGAGCTCAGCGCACTGCACCGGCTGAAGTCGGGGCTCGAGGACTCGTTCCTCTCGCTCGTCGGCGAGGCGCCGGACGAGGCGCCCGAGGTCGACGCACCGCACGCCGACGCACCACCCGCCCCGCCCGTCGATGCCCCACCTGCCGACAGGCCGCCCGTCGACGACGCCCCGGCCGACGACGCCCCGGCCGGCGAGGAGGGTGCACGATGAGCTTCTTCCGCGCACTCGGCGCCGAGTTCCAGAAACTCCTCACCACCCGCATGTGGTGGCTGCTCGCGATCCTGCTGGCCGCCTACGTCGCGTTCATGGCAGGCGGACTCGGCGCCCTGTTCAGCTGGCTCGGCGCGAACCCCGAAGCCGCGGCGCAGTCGGGCGGCGCACCACTGCCGGCCGACGTCGAGCTCGCACCGCTGCTCTACAGCTTCGCCTCGAGCATCGGCTACGTGTTCCCGCTGCTCCTCGGCGCGCTCGCGGTGACGAGCGAGTTCCGGCACAAGACCCTCACGCCGACGTTCCTCGCCGAACCGCACCGCACCGTGGTGCTGTCGGCGAAGCTCGTCTCGCAGTTCGTCGCGGGCGCCGTGCTCGGCGCGATCGGCTACGCCGTGTCGGTCGGATCGGCCGCGGCCGCCCTCTCGGGCTTCGGCCTCGACACCGGCCTCGACTCGAGCGACACCTGGGCGCTCATCGGCCGGGGCATCCTCGCGATGGCGCTCTGGGGCGGCATCGGCGTCGGGCTCGGCGTGCTCGTGACGAACCAGGTCGCCGCGGTCGTGATCGTCATCGCGTTCACCCAGTTCCTCGAGCCGATCCTGCGGTTCGCGGCGTCGCTCAACGACGTCACGGCGACGGTGGGCCGGTACCTGCCGGGTGCGGCGAGCGACGCACTCGTCGGTGCCTCGTTCTACACGGTCGCCGCGTTCGGCGCCGCCGAGACCCTCGACTGGTGGCAGGGCGGACTCGTGCTGCTCGGGATCGCCCTCGTGACGACCGCGATCGGCGGGGCGACCACCTGGCGGAGGGACGTGTCGTAGGTGGACGCCGCCGAACTGCGGTCGCGTCGGCTGTTCGCGCAGGGCCTGCGCGGCGCGCTTCAGGGCGGCACGGATGCCACGGGGCCGACGCCGCCCGCGACGCCCGACGAGGTCGTGGCCCGGGCCCTCGCGGTGCAGGCGCAGGAGTACCTGCCCGCCCAGTGGGGCCTCGCGCAGCGCCTGCCCGCGCCGACGCGCCCCGTCGCGCCCGCCGTCGCCGCCGGCATCGACGACGGGACGATCCTCCGCACCCACGTGCTGCGACCCACCTGGCACTTCGTGGTGCCCGCCGACGCGCGGTGGCTGCTCGAGCTCTCGGCGCCGCGGGTGCGGCAGCAGATGGCGGGGACGATCCGCAAGGCCGGGTGGGACGGCGAGCCGGGCCGCCGGGCCGTCGACGTCGTCGCGCGCGAGCTCGCGGAGGGTCACCGGACCCGCGACGAGCTCGGTGCGGCGCTCGTCGGCGCCGGTCTCCCGAGGGAGGGGCTGATGTTCGTGCTCCTCGTCGCCGAGCTCGAGCTCATCGCGATCTCGGGTGCGAGCGTCGGGAAGCAGCGCAGCTACGCGGCCTTCGACGAACGCGTGCCCTCAGCCCCGCCGCGGCCGAGGGAGGAGGCGCTCGCCGAACTCGTGGAACGCGCGCTGCTCACGCGGGGGCCGGCGACGACCCGCGATCTCGCGACCTGGTCGGGATTCACGTTGCGCGACGTCCGAGCGGCGCTCGTCGAGGCATCCGACCGCACCGAGGGGCGCATCGTGCAGCTGGACGACGACGAACCCGAGCTCTGGCACGACGCGGCCGTCGCCGCCGCCTGGTCGGCGCGCGACCCGGAACGCGCGGCCGCCGACGACGACCTCGCGCGCGTGGACCTGCTGCAGGGCTACGACGAGTACGTGATGGGCTACGCGATGCCCCGCGCCTACCTGCAGCCGCCCGGCATCGCCACGCCGATCATCCCCGAGTTCCCGTTGCACGCGATGCTCATCGGCGGCACCATGGTCGGCCGGTGGGCCCCCGTCGTGCAGGGCGCGCGCGCCACGATCAGGGTCGTGCCGTGGCGGGAGTTCTCCTCCGCGGAACGCCGCTCGCTCGACCAACGGCTCGTCGAGGTCGCCGAGTTCCTCGACCTCCCATCGGAGGTCGTCGTCGAGCCGGTCGCCCCGGTCTGAGGCGGGTCAGCCGAACAGCTCGCCGAGCACCGTCACGGCCAGTGCCACGAGCCCGCCGACGCTGAGGACGCACGCCCCGGCGAACACGGCGATCGAGGTGATCGCCGTGCGGCGCGAGCGACGCGCGACCGAGGGCAGCACCGTCGTCGTATCGCGGGTCGCCGGCGGCCCCGCGGCGAATCGAGGGGGGCGCGGCAGCGGGGATGCCTCGGGCGCACGCGCCGGGTAGCGGTCGATCACTCCCGGCCCGGCGCCGGGCTCCGCGGTGCGCAGCACCTCCTCGGAGACGGGTGCGGGCGCCGGCCGGCGCCGGTCGCGACGCCGCGGCGGGTTCATGACGGGCGCACCCTGGTGCGTGAGCCTCGTCTCCGCCGAGTCGCCCCGATCGACCACGACCGTGGCCTCGTCGGATGCGGCGGTGCGGGGCACGACCACGGTCGCATCGGCTTCGGCAGCGTCGGCGGTATCGCGCACGACCGTGCGGTCGACGACCACCGTCTCCTCGTCGAGCCGGGAGACGACCACGGTGGCGTCGTCGTGGAGGTCGGCGAACTCGAGGTCGTCGAGCATCGAGCCGCCCCGGTCCTCGTTCACTCTCGCCTCCGCACGGGGATCGTCGTCTCGTCGTCGACCTCGGGCGGTCCGGCCCCGTCGGGCGTCCTGCGGGGAACGCCGGTCGTGGCATCCGCGTGCTCGTCGAGACCGCCGGAGAGGACGTCGACGACCACGACCGTGATGTTGTCGCGACCGCCCGCCTGGCGCGCGCGCTGCACGAGCGCCGCGGCCGCCGACTCGGGGCGGCCGCTCATCGTCAGGGTCGCCCGGATGCCCTCGTCGCTCACCTCGGAGGTGAGGCCGTCGCTGCAGATGAGCAGCCGCTCGCCGTTCACCACGGGCAGCAGCCAGCTGTCGGCGGTGCTGTCGGGCGCGCCGATCGCCCGCGTGATGACGTTGCGGCGCTCGAAGGTCGCGAGATCCTCGGGGCGCATCGCGCCGCCGTCGACGAGCTCCTGGCCGAGCGAGTGGTCGACGGTGAGCTGCTCGAGCTCGGTGCCGTGGTGCCGGTAGACGCGCGAGTCGCCGACGTTGAAGACGAGCCAGGCGGGCTCGCCCTCGTCGTCGACGAGCGCGACCCCGGCGACCGTGCTGCCCGCGCCCCGATCGGTCTCGGCGGCGACCGCGGCGACCCGGGCACTCGCCCCGGCGAGCGACTCGCGCACGCCGACGACCGTCGCGACGGGCGCGCCGACGACGTGCTCGCGGAACGCCTCGACGACCGCCGCGCTGGCCCGGTCGCCCGCCTCGTAGCCGCCCATGCCGTCGGCGACGAGGTACACCGGCCACTCGGCGAGGGCGGCGTCCTCGTTCGTACGACGGACGAGCCCGACGTCGCTTGCGGCGGCGGCGGCGAGCTTCACGCGGTGTTCCGGCATCAGCGAGGCGCCTCCTGCTGCCCGTCTCGTTGGAGTGCGACGGCGAGCGTGCCGAGCACGAGTCGGCCGGCGACCGGCGTGGGCACGCCCGGATCGATCAGCCGGTCGACGCCGCCGGCGTCGGGAACCATGACGCCGTTCGTCGAGTCGAGGTCGGTGACGTTCCACTGCTCGCCGTCGAGGCGCAGCACCGCGTGCGTCTTCGAGAGCGTGCGGCTGACGTCGGGGACGACGAGCCGCTGCTCGCCGGTGAGCGCGGCGCGCGGGTTGCGGCCGAGCACGACGACCGGCGCGTCGAGCTCGAGCACGCTCCCGTCTTCGAGGGCGAGCCGCCAGCGCACGAGCGGACGGCGCTGCACGACGACGGTGCGGTCGAACGGGTCGTCGTCGCCCTCGCCGGTGACGATGGTCGGGGCGTCGGCCGGTTCGAACGGGTCGAACGCATCGACGGGGCGGGGGGCGGCGGGCGGGGCCGGCGTCGCGGGCGCGGGAACCTCGAGCGGCGCGGCGAGGGCGGCGTACGCGGCGGCCGCGCCACCGGGCTGCGGCGGGGCCGCCTCGGCGGCGGGCTCGGGCGCCTGCGCGGGCGGAGGCACCGCGGCCGCGGGCGCCTGCGGGAGCGGCGGGAGCGGTTCGATCCGCCCGGGGATCCGCGGGGCCACGACCTCGTGGTCGACGACGGGCGCCACCGGGGGCTGCGAGCTCGGCGGGGCGAAGAGCGACGCGACGGAGTCCGCCGGCGCAGCGGCGGACGGCGCAGCGGGAGCGGGGGCCGGAACGGGAGCCGGCGCGCCGCCAGGGACGTCGTTCAGCGGAGACGCCCACGCCTGCGCCGCGGCCGACATGTGCGCGGGCGGGGCCGGGGCTGCGGCAACGGCAGCCGCGGGCGGCGTCACGACCGACGGTGCGACCGGTGCCGCGACCGGTGCCGCGGGCACGAACGGCGCGACGAGCGGCGCGGGCTGCAGCGGAGCCGCCTGCGGTGCCGCGGCCTGCGGAGCCGCGGCGAGCGGTCCGCCGGGAACCCCGGGCGCCACCGGCGGGATCTCGCCGGTGCCCGCCGCGCGCATCGGCATGCGGCCGAGCTCGGGGTCGGGCGAGGGGCCGGTCGCGAGCACGGTCGCCCAGACCGGCGGAAGCAGCACGCCGAGCACCGTGGTGCCGACGCCGCGCCAGCTCTGGGTGCTGATGCGGTGCAGTGCGAACACCTTGAACACGAGGCCGACGATCTGCACGACCGGCACGTACATCAGGAGGGCGAGCCACGGCTGCTGACGGCCGACCTTGAAGAGCTGCATCTCGTTGTACACCGGCACCCACGCCGACCACGCCGGCTGGCCGAAGCGCACGAACACCTTCGCGAGCATCGCCGCGTACCAGACGTACAGTCCGATGCCGATGAGGAGTGAGAATCCGACCGCCATGAACGTGGCGGCCACGAGCTGCTGTGCGTCGGCTGGGGTCATCGTGCGGGCTCCTCGAGTGATGCGCGAGCTGGGCGGAGGGGGCGGGTCAGGGAAGCGAACGAGAGTGCCGCCGCCAGTCGGCGACGGGCGCGGGCACGGGCACGCAGCTCGGCGCGCTCGGCGTCGACGATCGCCCACGCCGCTTCGGCGTCGGTGTCGCTCGGCGGGTCACCCGCGAACACCGCACGGTCGACCCTCGCAGCGAGTTCGACGGCGGCACGGCGGCCGGAGGCCCGTGCGGCGGCCGCGCGATCCGCGCCCACCGGCGCAGGCACCCCGTGATCGGCGTACAGGTCGACGAGTTCGTCCCATGCTCCGACGATACGCACTTCGGCCACCGGATCGTGCCGACGGCGGCGCGAGCGCGCACCCTTCGCCACGACGAGCACGAGGAACGGCAGGAGCACGAGCAGCAGGGCCGCGGCGCCGAGGCTGGTCCACTTGAGGATCGCGAGCAGCGAGGCGAGGCCGAGATCGACGTCCTCGGGCGACGTCGCCGACGTCTCGCTCGACTCGCTCCGCGCCGCGGGCGGGTCGACGGTCGCCGTGTCGGTTCGGTCGGGCGTCGTCGGGTGCTCGGGAAGCTGCTCGCCCTCCTTGATCAGGCTCGGGGCGACCTCGTGCTGGGGTGTCGCGTCGATCGGCGTCCACGCGCCGTGCTCGCCCGCGACCTCGGCCCACACCGCCAGCGCGCCGCCCGTGCAGACCTCCGTGCAGGCGGGAGTGCCCGGCACCTCCTCGGTTCCCGCGAGGCGGAACCCGAGCACGACGCGCGACTCGTAGCCGAGCGCGCGCGCCAGCAGCGCGACGGCGGTCGCGAACTGCTCGTCGTCGCCGACGGCGGCGACGAGGGCGGCGTCGGATGCCTCGGGCCCCGCGAGTCGCTGCTGGTCGACGAGCTGGGTGAAGAGCGCCTCGATGCGTGCCGCGGAGTGCCCCGAGTAGCTCGGCAGGAAGGTGTAGCCGGCGTCGAGCCGGGCGATCCACTCGGCGGCGTCGGGCCCGTCGACCGCCGCGTGGCTGAGGTAACCGCGGCCGCGCAGGCGGTCGACGAGCTCGGTCAAGCCGGCGGCGGTGCCCGGCTGCTCCTGCATCTCGATCCATTCGGCGAGCGCGGGGTACTCCTCGAGGTCGAGGCGGGGCGCCCCGCCAGGCTCGCCGAGCGGGGCGGGCGCGTCGGGCGCCGCGACGAGCGAGTAGGCGTCACCCGGCCGCAGGCCGCGCTCGACCGCCGAGGCCGACGCCGGGACATCCGGCACCGCCGCGATGTCGATGGAGGTGGCCCCGTCGTCGGCGCGGTGGAAGCCGTCGGCCAGTGCGGCCCGTCGCGGCCCGTCGAACTCGGGGGCCGCGCGGAGACCCTGCGGTGCGGGCACCCAGACGCCGGAGTACCCGTCGTCGACGGTGAGCCCGAAGACGACGTCGCCGGGCAGCTGCACGGCCGCGCGGGGAAGCCGACTGAAGCGTCCCTCCTCCGCGTCACCGCGCGAGGCCGCGACGTGGAAGGTCTCGCCGTCGTACGTGTCGAGGGTCGCGAGGCGGAGGCGCTCGATGCCGGCGGTGTCGCCCTCGATCGCCAGCCAGGGCTCGTCGATCCGGTCGGCACCGAACGCCGCACGGTAGCTCGCGAGGGGCGTCGCCGTCTGCCGGAGCACGACGGCGGGCTCGACCCGGTCGCGCAGCGCCGAGCGATCCGCGAGCTGGGCGGCGGCGGGGGTGACGACCGCGCCGACGACGAGTGCGATCGCGACGAGCACCGCGGCGAGCCCGCGGCGGCGCACTGCGGGCCAGCCCGACAGCCCGGCGCGCTGCACGGTGCCGGCGGTCGCCCGCCGCAGCGCGATCGCGCGGATGGACCGCGAACGCAGCAGCAGCCAGACGAGTGCGGCCGCGAGCCCGCCGACCGCGACCGCGAGCTCGCGCGGGGCCGGCACCACGACGGGGCCGACGACGAGCGACTCGCTCAGCGAGCTCGAGCCGAACGCGAGGCCGAAGCCCGACATCGCGAAGCCGACGACGACCGCGAACGGGGAACGGCGCCGGTCGGGCACCACGAGGAGCGCGGCGACGAGCGTGCCCACGAGCATCACGACGAAGAACGGCACGAGCACCGCCTGGTACTCCCCCAGCGGGAGGGAGAGCGTCAAGAGCTGCTTCCAGCCGACGATCACGCCGACGAAGCCGTCTCGGATGCCGCGCACCCACGTCGGCACGTCGCCGATCGCGCTCGGCACGGCGACGGGTACCACGAGCAATGCGTACACGACGGCGGTCGCCCCGACGACGAACAGCACCGCGAGCGTCCCGCGCAGTCGCAGCAGCCGGGTGGCGAGCGCGAGCCCGAGGCCGGCGAGGACGCCGACGGCGGCGACCAGGATCATGCGCGGGGCAGCGTGCACCGGCCAGGCCGCGACGGTCGCGAGCGCCGCGGCGACGACGACGTACCCGATGCCGAGCGCCGAGCGCAGCGGATCGAGCTCGGGCGCGGGCGCCTCGGCGCGGCCGCGGGCGGACGCCTTCATCGCAGCGCTCCTCTCGCGAGGAGCTGGCCGAGGTCGCCGAGCTCGCCGAGCGTGAGGACGGTGAGCTCCTTCGAGCGCCGGGCGCCGGGCTCGGCGCCCGGCTCGCACCGCACCGCGACGACCGCGATGCCGGGAGGCAGCGTCACGGCCGCGCGGCGGAGGCGCTGCAGCGGCACGAGCGAGCCGGTGACGAGGTAGGCGATCGAGAGGTCGCCGAACGAGCGCGCCACGAGCGCGGCGACCGACTCGAGTCGGATCACTCCGGCGCCCGCGCCGGTGGCGGACGCCCCCTCGAGGCCCGACATGCCGTCGAGGAGCACCCGGGAGGTCACGGTCGGCAGCGCCCGCATCGACTGCACCGCCCCGCGGTCGGCGGTGTCGAGCTCGGCGCTCACCCCGACGAGCACGTCGCGCCCCTCGCGCACGCCCTGCACACCGAGCGAGGCGGCGGCACTCACCGCCTGCTCGAACTCGTCGTCGCTCGAGTAGCCGTCGAGGTCGAGGTCGAGGAGCACGGCGATCCGCGCGTGGCGCGACTCCTCGTACTGGCGCACCATGAGGCGCCCGGTCCTTGCGGTCGACTTCCAGTGCACGTGCCGCTGCGAGTCGCCCACGACGTACTCGCGCACCGCGTGGAACGAGAGGTCGGCATCGACGAGCCGACTCGACGGCGCACCCTCGAGGTCGCGGATGAGCCCGGCGCTCGACGGCGGGAGCGCGACGGTGACGGGGTGCACGTGGACCCGCTGCACCTCGGGCCAGCTCATCTCGCGACGCAGGACCCGCAGGGGGTCGCCGCGGGAGATCGTCATCGGCCCGACGTCGATGATGCCGCGACGCTGCGCGGCGATGAGCAGCTCCTCGCGGTGGTGCGCGCCGGCACGGAGAAGCGGGACGTGGGCTTCGACGAGGCCGTGCCCCACGGGGATGTCGACGACGCCCGGCAGCGACGGCCGGGCGCCGTCGTTCACGAGGTCGAGCGTGCCGCGGATCTCGGACCCGGCGATCACGCGGTCGCGATCGAGCTCGAGCCGCACGCGGTAGTCGTGCGCCCCGAGGAGGAACGGCACGCACACGAGGAGGAGCGCGCCCGCCGTCGCGGCGACCACCCACCCCTCGAACCAGCCGAACGCCGCGCCGCCGGCGGCGCCGGCGACCACGAGGCCGACGAGGAGCATCCCCGCCGGCGAGACCGTCTCCCGCACCCACGCGACCGCGCGCGCGAACCCGCCGCCCAGCGCCCGCGCGCGGCGGTGCAGCCGGGCTGCGCCCTCGGCGACCGGGCCGCGGCGCGTGCGAGCGAGCCGCGTGACCGTGGCGCCACGGGTCGAGGTGACCGTGTCGGTGGTCGCGGGCTTGCGGAGGAGGTCGGTCGGTCCGGTCACGCCACCCCGTTCTCCCGGGGCGCGGGCACGTCGAGGAGGATCTGGTTGACGATCGCGACGGCCGTGACCCCGTCGAACTCGGCCTCGGGCTCGAGCACGAGCCGGTGGGCGAGCGCCGCGACGGCGAGCTCTCGCACGTCGTCGGGCGTCGCGTAGGTACGGCCCGCGGCCGCCGCCCAGGTCATCGCGAGGCGGGAGAGCGCGATCGCCCCGCGCACGCTCACGCCGAGCCGCACCTCGGTGGCGCGGCGGGTCGCGTCGACGAGGCGCATGACGTAGTCGGAGACGAGCGGGTTCACGTACACGCCGCGCGACAGCTCGGTCATCGCGACGATGGTGTCGGTGCCGACGATGCCCTCGAGCTTCGGCTTGGGAGCGCCGACGGCCTGCAGGATCCGCATGGTCGAGGCCTCGTCGGGGTAGCCGATCGAGGTCTTCACGGTGAAACGGTCGAGCTGCGCCTCGGGCAGACGATACGTGCCGCCCTGCTCGATGGGGTTCTGCGTCGCGATCACGAGGAAGGGGTTGCCGACGGGGCGGGTGACGCCGTCGGTCGTGACGTTGCCCTCCTCCATCACCTCGAGCAGCGCGGACTGGGTCTTCGGGCTGGCGCGGTTGATCTCGTCGGCGAGCACGATGTTCGCGAAGACCGGCCCCGCGTGGAACTCGAAGCGTCCGGCCTTCTGGTCGAAGACCGTGATGCCGGTGACGTCGCCGGGCAGCAGGTCGGGGGTGAACTGGATGCGCGAGCTCGTGCCGTGGATCGTCTGCGCGATGGCGCGCGCGAGCGCGGTCTTGCCCGTGCCCGGGGCGTCCTCGAGCAGCACGTGGCCGCCGCTGATCGCGGTCGCCAGCACGAGCTCGACGACGTGCCGCTTGCCGAGCACGGCCTGCTCGACGTTGTCGGCGATGAGCGAGAACGTCTCGGCGAACCAGGCGGATTGCTCAGGGGCGATCGTCACGGGGCGGTTCCTCTCTAATGGGGCTGGATGTCACGGGCTGGATGTCTCGGGCGGGGTCACGGCGCGGGGCTCATGGCGCCGGCGGCTCGCCGGCAGCGGGCGAGCACGGCACCCCGGTGCGGGTGATCGGCTTCAACGCCGCGAACGCGTCGACGAAGGACACGGTGAACGAGACGTTCCCCGCGGTGTCGGGTGCGGACACCGCCGAGAGCCGCATCGACCCGGCGGCGGCCGGCGAGACGGTGACGCCGCGATCGTCGTCGGGCTTCTTCGGCACGACGACGCAGCTGTCGGCGAAGTCGACCGCGACCGTCGTCGGCGCGGCCGTCGGGGTGACCGGGATCTCGTTCGAGCAGTAGGAGCGACCCCAGAAGTCGTGGCACTGGCGAGCGGTGACTCCCGACGGCGCGGCATCCGATGAGAGCGCGAAGTCCTGCCGCCACTCGCCGTACAGCCAGTACTCGACGTGGAAGTCCTCGGCGGCCTGCAGCGTCGGGCCCTGCACGAGGTCGTAGCGGAAGGAGTTGCCGCCGCCCGCCGCATCGACGGCGACCGTGTAGGCGGCGCTGCCGGTCGGTGCGTCGACGTCGGTGTACACGCGCACCTCGGCGACGCCCGAGCTCGTCGCGCCGTAGCCGTTCGACCCGCACGCCTTGACGAGGTAGCGCTTGTGCTCGTCGAGCCCCGAGATCGTCGACGAGGTGCTCACGGTCGCCCCGCGCGCGTCGTAGGCGAGCGCGCCCGACGAGTCGGCCCAGCACTGGGGCTCGCCGCCGTCGCGCCAGGCGAAGTACACGAACTCGGTGTCGCGAGCACTGTGGTTGCCGGCGAGCGAGACCCCGCTGATGAGGATCGACGAGTTCGTCAGCGCCGTCGCGGAGATGCCGTTCGGGCTGAGGAACGGCGCTCCCGCGGCGGTCACCGACTTCGACTGCGCCCCGCCCTCGTTGCCGCCGCGACCCGTGGGCGGTTCGAAGACGCTGATCGGCACCACGGTGAGCAGCTGCGGTCCGGGCGCGAGCGCGAGGTCGACCGTGGTGGTCGCACCCCGGCGGTCGATGACCTGCCCGGTCTCCTCGACGCGGAAGGCCCGTGCGTCGGGCGGGGCGGTGATGCCGAGCTCGACGACCCCGACGCCCGAACTCGTCGTGCCCTCTCGGTACACCGGCGTCGCGGTGACCTCGGTGACCCTCGGTGCCTCGTACGACCAGGTCGTCACGGCGTTCGTCGGCGAGGAGGTGCCGACGCTGTTGACCGCACGTGCGGCGTAGTCGTGCCGTTCGCCCGGCGTGAGCCCGACGACGGTGCACCACCAGACGCCGGGTGCGCCCGGGGCGCAGTCGGCCGGCACGACGCGACCGCCCTCGAGGATCTCGAGTCCGGTGACCGCCGGGTGGGCGCGCAGCGCCTCGCCGAGCGAGACCTCGAGGGTCACGCTCGTCGCGGTGAAGTCGGCGGTCGAGATCGAGGCGGGTGGCTGCGGGAGCCCGAGGAGGTCGACCGTCAGGCGTCCCTCACCGGGGCGGCCCTGGGCGTCGGCGACGACGTACGGCACGACGCATTCGCCGCCGAAGGCGTTCTGGCCGGCCGGCCAGGTGACGACGACCGAGCGGTCGTCGACCGCGCGCACGGTGGCGACCTGGCAGCTGTTCGCGCCGGCACCGAGGCCCTCGAGCTTCAGCCCGGCGCCGGTCTTGCCCGCGAACGGGTCGTACTCGCCCGCCACGCCGATCACGGTGATCGTGCAGGAGGCGCCGTCGCCGACCGAGCACTGCTTCGTGAACACGGCGCCGCGCGGCGCGTCGGCCGGGGCCTGACCGACCACGAGCGTGATGGCCGACGAGACCCCGCCGAACGCACTGATCCCGACGGTTGCGGTCTCGCGGGTGCCGGGGCGGGCGTCGGCGCGCGCCTCGAAGCTGACGCGGTCGCCCGAGCGCACGACGGTGAACGCGCTGCCCGAGTAGTCGACCGTGTAGTCGAGCTTCGACCGGTCGCCCTCGCGTCCGCCCTCCCAGGTCGTCATCTCGTCGTAGAGCTGCACGGACTCGGTCGCGCCGGGCGCCACCGTCCGGCTCACCGCGGAGAGGATCGCCTGCGGGTCCTTCGGCACGATCGCGATCGGGACCCCGACCCACGACCAGGTCTTCTGCCCGTCCAGGCGCACGGGGATGAGGCAGCGGTCGCTCCACGGGGCATCCGCGCCGGCCGAGTACGTCGCACGACCGCCCGAGGCGGGCGTGCAGCTCGCCGCCGCGCGCTGCACCGTGTAGGCGCCGTCGGCGCCGACCTCGACGCGCTCGCCCTTCGGCAGGTCGAGGAGCTCGCGCACCTCGAACTCGAGCTGCGCCTCCTCCTTGACCTCGAGCTGGTCGACGTCGGTGCGCAGCTGCACGCGGAGGTCGTCGGACGCCGGGATGACGAGGAACCCGAACGCCTCGGTCTCGCGTCCCGAGCGGTCCTCGCCGTGCAGGCGGAACGGCACGAGCGCGCCGCCGTCGGGAAGGGGGCCGCTGATGCGGTGCCCGTCGACCCGGTAGTCGCCCGGCTCGTCGCCCCAGAGTTCGAGCTCGAGCCCGCCGAGTTCGCCCGAGGCCCACACGACGTGGCCGGCGACGACGTCGAGCCCCCCGTCCGAGAGCTCGGCCCGCGAGCTCGCGGTGACGACGGTGTCGGTCACGATCGGCGCATCGGGCGATTCGCCCTCGATCACGTTCACGACGACGAGACCCTCGGCCGTGCTCGAGCTGCGCTGCGACTTCACCGTGTAGCGATACGAGTTGGCCCCCACCACGTCACCCGGGTGCAGCACGATCCGGCCGTCGTCGAGCGAGGTCGCGTCGTCGACGAGCGCGGCGAGCCGCCGGTGCTCGGCGCTGCCCTCTGGCGCGTTCGGCACGAGCTTCACGAGTTCGAGCCGGCCCTGCGCCGGGTCGAGGTCGTTGCCGGCCGGTTCGACCGTCACGGGGGCGTCGGCCGACTGCTGCACGCGCACGTAGTCGCTGAAGGTGACCGGCGCGGCGTCGGTGACGGCGGCCGCGAGCACGCCGACGCGCACCCGCGCGGTGCCCTCGGCGCCCGAGGCGTCGCGCACGGTGTACTCGAACGCGGGCTGGACGTCGCCCGTCGCGTTCTCGGGCGCGGTGTAGACGATCGCATCGCCCTCCGCCGAGATCGTCGCGATACCGAGTCCGGCCTTCGGCTGCGTGACCGACGCGAGCACGGTGCGGTCGCCGTCGGGATCCATGCCGGTCGCGGCGACGGGGATGCGCACGCTCTGGCCGCTGAGCACCCGCGCGACCAGCGGGTGCGGCTCGGGCGCGCGGTTCGCGCCCTCGGGCAGCACCGTCACCGTGACGGTCGAGTGGTCGAGTCGCTCGGGGGCCTGCTCGAGCCCCACGGCGTAGCCGAGCTCGTAGGTGCCGGGCACGGTCGGCGCGAGGTAGCGCACCTCGTCGCCCGACGCGAAGGCGAGCTCGCCCTCGGCACCCGACGAGGTCACCTCGGGGTGCACGACGAGGCGCTCGGCCCGGGGGCTCACGTCGTTGGCCGTCACCGGGATGGAACTGAGCTCGCCGGCGCGCATGGTGACGGTGTCGGGCATCGCGATGGGGCTGAGCCCGGCCGAGGGGGCGACGAGGAAGACGTTGAGGTCGCCCACCGCGGTCGCACCGGCGCCGTCGGCGATGCTCACCTTCGCGCGGCCGACGAGGCCGGGTCGGCCGTCGCGCGTCACGCCCGTCGCACGCACCTGCGACTGCGCGACCACGCCGACGCCGAGCTCGGGCGTCATCGCGACCGCATCGGTGACCACGAGCACGCGCCCGCTCGTGTTCTGCGCCGCGCCGAGCACGTCGACCATGGCGTCCTCGCCGACGCGCACGAACGCCGTCATCGGGGCGAGGGCGAGCGGCGCACCCGGCGCCGCCACCGTCACCCGGATCGTCGCCGTCTGCTCGGCGCGCGTCACCACGTCCTGCACGGTGAAGGTCGCGAGGTAGGCGCCGGGCTCGGCGGCCGAGAGCTCGACCTCGCCCGCCGCCGCGTTCGGCACGACCGCGAGCCCGCCGCTCGCCGCGGCCGCCGTCGGCACGGCGTCGAGCAGGCGGACCGAACCGGACCCGCCGCTGACGTGCTCGACGATCTCGACGATCGCCGTCTCCCCGGCGCCCGCGGTGACGGCGACCGGGGTGACGGCGAGCGAGGCGCTCGAGGTCACCCTGAGGTCGAGCGTCGCCTCGGCCTCGGCGCCGTGCACGTCGGCGACCGTCACGCGCACCTGCACCTTCTCGGCGGCGGCGTTCGGGTCGGTGTGCCTGACCGCGACGCGGCCGTCGGACATCGGTACGACCGAGACCGGAGCGCTCGGGTCGACCGGCTGCGCGTCGGCGAGCACGAAGGCGTCGCCGTCGGGGTCGACCCATCCGGGCAGCACGGGCACGAGCGCCGTGCCGCCGGGCATGAGCTGCGGCTCGGGCCAGCGCTGCGCGCAGTCGGCGACGCCGCACCAGACCGGCGGGCCGTTGACGTCGTCGGGCACGACGGTGAGCGTGACCGTGACCGGCGCCGAGGTCGCCTGCCCGTCGGTCACGGCATAGCTGAACGTCGTCGATCCCGAGCTCGCCCGCACGCGGACCGCCGGCGTCTGGTCGTTCGAGGTCAGCGCGAGCTCGCCGAAGCCGGCGTCGGCGAGGCCGCCCGAGATCGACGCCGGGTCGACGGTGAGCACGTCCTTCGCGTTCGGGTCGTGGTCGTTCAGCAGCACGGGGAGTTCGACCTGCTGCCCGGCCCGCACGCCGAAGCTGTCGGCGACCGCCACGGGCGGCTCCTGCCGGGCCAGGTCCTCGACCTCGCGCGTGCCGACGCGGTCCTCGACCTCGTCGTCGAGTTCCCACTGCTCGATCGGCACCATGCGCCCGTCTGGCACCGTCCAGACGAGCCCCGAGGTGGTCTCGTTGAGCACCGCCCGGTCGCCGTTGCCCCGCAGCACGGGCGTGATCGCCTGCGGCCCCTCGGCGTCGCGTTCCCCGTCGGGCGTCTCGAGCGGCACCGCCTCGCCCGCCGCGCTCGTCCAGATCGTGCCGCCGTCGACGCCGAGCCAGGCGGCCGCGAGTTCTCCGCCCACGACGATCGGCGCGGCGGGGGTGCCGCTCTCGTCGACGACGCGCTCGGCGTCGCCGCCGTCGAACGGCAGTTCGACGAGTCCGGCCGAGTCGGCGATGCGCACGGATGCCCCGGAGGACGAGCCCTGCTGCAGGCGCGCGTCGGCCGCCACGTCGACCGGCACGGCTTCGTCACGACCCGGCACCCACGCGCGCGACTCGGCCGCGTCGAGCATGACCCAGCGTTCGCCGATCACGGTGAGCTCGAGGCGCGCGTCCGCGGCGGGCGGGTCGGCGATCGCGGCGGCGCGGCCGACGAACTCGCCGGTGGCGACGTCGAACAGCCGCACCGCCTCCTCGCGCGCGGAGTACATGGCCAGCAGGCCGTCGGGCGAGATCCCGACGGCGGCGGCGGCGTAGGTCTTCTCCTCGTCGTCGTCCGCGCGCTCCTCGGCGTACGGGTCGACGGGGAACGCGTCGTCGCCGTCGACGCGCCCGGCGTGCACCGTGCCGGTGTCGGTGCGGTAGGCGATCCAGTCCCCGGCGCTCGCGACGTCGCGCGTGCCCACCGGCGTCGGCATCGACCCGCCGCCGTCCTCGGCGACGAGGTCGACCGGGTCGGCCGGGTCGATGCCCCACCGCTGGCGGAAGCCCTGGCTGTAGAGGGAGGTCGTCGAGCCCGACTGCACCACCCCGCTCGGGTCCTCGACGTCGCGCACGAGGTCGATCTCGGCGAGGTCGGTGTTGACCCGGGCGTACTGGCCGCTGTCGCGGGTCACCCACACCGAGGTCTCGAGCCGCGGCACCTCCTGCGCCTCGTAGCCGTTGGCCGTGACCGCGAGGGTGACGACCGTCGCGACGGCGGCGACGCCCGCGACCGAGGCGATGATCGCACCGCGGCGCCCCTTCGGGCGGCGACCCGGTGCGCGCTCCGCGCCCCGCGCCGCCATCAGATCACTCCCGCGACCGCGAGCCCGACGGCGGCGATCGCCAGCACCGCGACGGCGGCGCCCGCGCCGATCAGCACGGGCTTCAGCAGGCCGCCGCGCGCGCGGGCGGGCGCGAGCCCGCCGTCGTCGACCACGGGGCCGGCGGGCCTCGCCGCGGCGACCGCCGCCGCACGGCCCGCACGGCGCGAGTCGGCGTTCACGGTGGTCACGACCGGGCCCCGCGCCGTGGCATCCGCGAAGCCGAGCGGTGCTGCCGCCGCCCACTCGGGCGAGGCGACCTCGAGACCGGTCGGGGCGATGCCGAGCTCGTACTGCGCCCAGCGCAGCGCCTCGCCGAACTCGGCCATCGACGCGTAGCGGCGGGCGGGATCGCGTTGCATCGCCGTCGAGAGCACGGTGTCGATGCGCGCGGGAACGCCCCGCGGGGCGAGCGGGGTGTACTTCGCGCCGAGCACGCGACGCGAGAGCTGGTCGACGCTGTTGCGGCTGCGTTCGGCGAGCTCGAAGGGCGAGTGGCCGGCGAGCAACGTGTAGAGGGTCGCACCGAGGCCCCACACCTCGGTGGCGACGGTGCCGGTGGTGCGTTCGCCGAGCACCTCGGGCGCGCTCCACGGGATGGACATCGCGAAGGTGTCGCTCGTGTCGCCGTCGCCGATCGTGCCGGCGATGCCGAAGTCGGCGAGGACGGGTGCGCCGAGCGAGTTGACGAGCAGGTTGGAGGGCTTGATGTCGCGGTGCAGCAGGCCCGAGCGGTGCGCGGTCTCGAGGGCGCCGGCCATGCGCACCCCGATGTCGAGCACCTCGCCCACGGGCACCGGTCCGCGCTTCGCCCGGGCGCCGAGCGACTCGGGGCAGTACTCCATGACCAGGTAGGGCCGACCGTCCGCAGAGATCGACGCCTGGTGGATCGTCACGATCGACGGGTGCGCGCTGAGCCGCGCCATCGCGTCGGCCTCGGCCGTGAACGCCCGCCGCGCCTCGGCGTCGACCACGTCGACGAGCAGCACCTTCACCGCGGTGACGCGTCGCGGCAGGTCCTGTTCGTAGAGGAACACGTCGGCGAAGCCTCCGGTGCCGAGCGGGCGCACATAGCTGTAGCCGGAGAGCACGGGCGGTGGGGAGGGCAGACGCTTCGCCACGAGCGGGGGCCTCCTGCCGGCTTTCGGGTCACCGGCGCGCCGGGAGCTGTTCGGGTCGCGGATGCCTCACCGGCCCCCCGGCGGGGATCGCAGGGCCCCGGCGGCGGCGCGGCCGTGCCACGGCGTCCGGGGGACATCCTAAGCGAGGCGGATGTCGCCGCCGAATCGCCTGCGGAGCGATGCGCCGAGCGCTACTCGCCCGCGGCGTCGCCCGATTCGTCGAGGGGGGTCAGCCGCAGCCGGTCGATGAGCTCGGCGGCGTGGTTGGTGCTCAGGATGATGCGGGCGAACTCGCCGTCGGCGAGCTCGAGCACGACCGCCTGCCGCTTGCCCTTGACGATGACGAAGTCGCTGCCGCCGTGGTACTTCCAGACGCCGACGGCCACGACGAGCGGCACCTCGGTGCCGCGACGCCGGATGCCGCGGATCCAGATCCACGGGTCGTCGGTGATCGTCGCCGATCGGATGTCGTCGCGCCGAACCACGAGGTCGTCGGCGCGGAGCGCGAGCGACTTCTCGGCCGCGGTGAGGTGGACCTCGACCCGGTCGCTGTGCACTCGGAGCTTCGCCATGCTCCCATCCTGCCCCATCCGGCCGTCACCGACCGGGTCGTGCGGCTATCCGACGGGTGCGGTCGCCGCGGCGGCCGCCTTCGCAGCGGCCGGCAGCGCGTCGACGATGCGCCCGATCGCGGCGTCGTCGTGCGCGGCGGTGACGAACCAGGCCTCGAAGACCGACGGCGGCAGCGAGACGCCCTGGTCGAGCATCGAGTGGAAGAACGGGGCGTACCGCCACGACTCCTGCCGCAGCACGGTCGCGTAGTCGCGCACCTCGACGCCCGCGACGGCCTCGCCGAAGACGAAGCTGAAGAGGTTGCCGGCGCGCTGCACCCGGTGGGCGACGCCCTCCGCGGCGAGCGCGGCCGAGGTCGCCTCGCTGATCGTCGCGGCCGCGGCGTCGAGCTTCGCGTACACCTCGGCGTCGGCGGCCCGGAGGGTCGCGATGCCCGCGGCGACGGCGACCGGGTTCCCCGAGAGGGTGCCGGCCTGGTAGACGGGGCCGAGGGGCGCGAGCTGCTGCATGACCTCGGCGCGGCCGCCGAGGGCGGCGACGGGCATGCCGCCGCCGATGACCTTGCCGAAGGTCATCAGGTCGGGGGTGTACGCGGATGCCTCGTCGCGGGCCTCGATCCCCCACCAGCCCGCCTCGGAGACGCGGAACCCGGTGAGCACCTCGTCGCTGATGACGAGCGCGCCGTGCGCGTGGGCGAGCTCGACGAGCGCACGGTTGAACCCGAGCGCGGGCGGCACGACGCCCATGTTCGCGGCGGCCGCCTCGACGATGACGGCGGCGATGCGGTCGCCGTGCTCGGCGAACACCGCGGCGAGCGCGTCGAGGTCGTTGTAGGGCACGACGAGCGTGAGCGCGGCGATGTCGGCCGGCACGCCGGCGGAGCCCGGCAGGGCGAAGGTCGCGAGGCCGGAGCCGGCCTCGGCGAGCAGGCCGTCGGAGTGGCCGTGGTAATGGCCGGCGAACTTCACGAGCAGCTCGCGGCCGGTGAAGCCGCGGGCGAGGCGGATGGCGCTCATCGTCGCCTCGGTGCCGGTCGAGACGAGGCGGAGCTGCTCGACGGGCGCGACGCGCGCCTCGACGAGTTCGGCCAGCTCGGTCTCGGCGGGCGTCGACGAGCCGAACGAGAGGCCGCGGCTCGCGGCATCCTGCACCGCCGCGACGACGCGTGCGTCGGCGTGGCCGAGGATCGCGGGACCCCACCCGGCCACGAGGTCGACGTAGTCGCGGCCCTCGGCGTCGGTGACGTGCGCGCCCTTCGCGGAGACGAGGAAGCGGGGCGTGCCGCCGACCGAGCGGAACGCGCGCACCGGCGAGTTCACCCCGCCGGGGATCGCGGCCTGCGCGCGGGCGAAGAGTTCGGCGTTCGTGGCGTTCATGCGGTCTCTCCGTTGCGGATCCATTCGGCCAGTTCGACGGCCCAGTAGGTGAGCACGACGTCGGCACCGGCCCGCTTGATCGAGCGCACCGACTCGATGACGGCGCGCTTGCGGTCGATCCAGCCGTGCGCTGCGGCGGCCTCGATCATCGCGTACTCGCCCGAGACCTGGTACGCCCAGACCGGCACCTCGCTCGCGGCGGCGACGTCGGCGAGCACGTCGAGGTAGCTGCCCGCGGGCTTCACCATGACGACGTCGGCGCCCTCGTCGATGTCGATCATCGCCTCGCGGAGGCCCTCGCGGCGGTTGCCGGGGTCGAGCTGGTAGGTGCGGCGGTCACCCTCGAGCGTCGATTCGACGGCGTCGCGGAACGGCCCGTAGAACGCGCTCGCGTACTTGGCCGAATAGGCGAGGAGGGCGACGTCCTGGTGGCCGGCGTCGTCGAGCGCGTCGCGCACGGCGGCGACCTGGCCGTCCATCATGCCGCTGAGGCCGAGCAGCTCGGAGCCGGCGCGCGCCTGGGCGAGCGCCATCGCGGTGTACCGCTCGAGCGTGGCGTCGTTGTCGACGCGGCCGCGCTCGTCGAGCACGCCGCAGTGCCCGTGGTCGGTGAACTCGTCGAGGCAGAGGTCGGTCTGCACGACCAGGCGGCCCGCGGATGCCTCGGCCGCGACCCGGGTCGCGAGGTTGAGGATGCCGTCGGGGTCGGTCGCGCCCGAGCCCCGTGCATCGCGCACGGCGGGGACGCCGAAGAGCATCACGCCGCCGACGCCCACGGCCACGGCGTCCTCGATCGCCTGCGGCAGGCTCTCGAGCGAGTGCTGCACGACACCCGGCATCGAGGCGATCGGCAGGGGCGCCGCAGCCCCCTCGCGCACGAAGATCGGCAGCACGAGATCGGCGGGGTCGAGGCGGGTCTCGGAGACGAGGCGGCGCAGGGCCGGGGTCTCGCGAAGTCGGCGCGGGCGGACGCGGGGCGCAGGCGTGGAACTCACCGAACCAGCCTACGCGTGCCGGGCTGAACGGTCGCCGGACGGCGACGACGTCGCGCCCCAGCCGCACGGGGTCGATATGGTGTGCCGATGACCGACGCCCGCCCGCTCCTCACCCGTGTCGCCGAGCGCTGGGCCGCGGAGCGCGGTGCAACCGTGCGCCTCCTCGAACCCCTCTCGGGCGGGTTCGCGAACGCCGTCGCCCGGGTGACGCTCGACGACGGCCGCACCGCCGTCGTGAAGCTCGCTCCCCCGCCCGTCGCGGGCCTGACGCACGAGCGCGAGCTCCTGCGCACCGAGGCCTACGCGCTCACGGCGCTGGCCGGGGCCGACGCCCCGCAGCCCGAGCTGCTCGGCGAGGTCGAGCTCGAGGGCCGCGAGGCGATCGTGCTCTCCGAGCTGGACGGAGCACCCCCGAGCGACGGGATCGACCCGGCGGAGTTCGGCCGGCTGCTCGCGACGCTGCATCGCGCGGGTGCCGGCACCGGCGCCGACGGGGGCCCGCCCGTGTTCGGCTACCCCTTCCGCGCGGAGCTGCAGGCGCCGACCGCCCGCGCCGCCTACCTCGCGCAGCTCGACGCCGTGCTCGCCGACGGGCGCCGCTTCGGCGTCGGGCTGCCCGTCGACGCCGAGGTGCTGCGCGGGCGCCTGCACGAGGCATCCGACGCCTTCGACGAAGTGGTGACGCCGACGCTCGTGCACTTCGACCTGTGGGACGGCAACCTGCTCGCCCGCGACGGGCGGATCACCGGGGTCATCGACCACGAGCGCGCCATGTGGGCGGACCCGACCGCCGACCTGCCGTCGCGCTACCTCATGCGGGCGGTGCCGGCGGCGGTCGACGCCGACGAGGAATTCCGCACGGCGTACGCGGCCGCGAGCGGGAACGAGCCGATGCCCGGTACGGCAGCCAGGACGCGCACGCGGCTGTGGGCCGCCTACCTCGCGCTCGTCATGACGGTCGAGGCGGCGCCGAGGGCGTACTCGGGCGCCTGGTTCGACGAGCACGACCGGGCGGTGCGGCAATGGCTCGTCGAGACGGTCGACGAGCTCGGATGACCGGTGCGGCGCGCTAGGCGAGCGCCGTCGCGGCCTCGACGACCGCGTCGATGAGCGACTCGGCCGAGCGCTCGCGCGCGACGACGTCGACGCGGAGGCCGACGGTCGCGGCGTCCCGCTTCGTCTGCGGGCCGATGGCGGCGACGAGCGTCGACTCGGGCAGCGGACCGAGCTGGTCCTGCACCTGTTCCGCGACACTGCCCGAGGTGATGAGCACGGCGTTCACGAGGCCGGCGCGCACGTCGGCGGCGACCTTCTCGGTGACGGGCACGCCCACCGTGCGGTAGGCGACGACGGCCTCGACGTGGTGGCCCATGCGCTCGAGGCCGATCGAGAGCACCTGCTTCGCGATCGCCGAGCGCAGTGCGAGCACCCGCAGACCCGCGGCGCCCTCGGTGGCGGCCTCCCACTCCTCGAGCATGCCGCGCGCCGAGTTGTCTTCAGCCGGCACGATGTCGGCGTGGTACCCCGCGGCGACGAGCGCGGCAGCGGTGGTCTCGCCGACCGCTGCGACCTTCGTCGTCTCGGGGATCACGGCACCGTACGAGGAGAGCACGTCGACCGTCGTCGCGCTGGTGACGGTCAGCCAGTCGAACCCGCCCGCGGCGAGCTTCGCGAGCGCGGCCTCGAGCGCCGGCTGGTCGTCGGCGGGTGCGAAGTTGATGAGCGGCGCGATGATCGGCGATGCGCCGCGCGAGCGCAGCGCAGCGGCGACGCCGTCGCCCCAGGGCCCGCCACGGGGCACGAGCACGCGCCAGCCGGCGAGCGGCTTGGCGCCGGCGGCCGACGAGGGCAGCCTGATGGCGCCCGTCATCGGTTCGAATTCAGTCACGGCTGCTCCTCAGGGGGAACGAGGTCTGCGGCGCCGTTGCCGAGGAGTTCGTCGACGGCGCGGTCTGCGACGTCGCGTGCCGCATCCGCCAGATCGGCGGCCGAGCGGCTTTCGGGGGTGGCCGCGTGCGAACTGGTGAGTCGCCGCGTCCCGTCGGCACTGTACACGCTCGCCGTCAGGAACAGAAGTTCGTCCTCGAGGAACGCGGTCGCTCCGACCGGGGCGGCGCAGCCGGCCTCGAGTCCGGCGAGCACGAGGCGCTCGGCCAGGACGGTGGCCCGGGTGACGGCGTGGTCGATCGCCTCGAGGGCCCGTTCGAGGTCGCGGTCGCCGCGCTCGCGACGCACCTCGATCGCGAGGGCGCCCTGGCCCGGCGCGGTCGGCCAGTCGGCGAGCGAGAGGTGGTCGGTCGCGGCATCCAGCCGCCCGAGACGGCCGAGCCCGGCGGCGGCGAGCAGCACCGCGTCGAGTTCGCCCGACTCGACCTTGCCGAGCCGGGTGTCGATGTTGCCGCGGAGATCGACCGCGACGACGTCGGGGCGCGCGGCGCCGAGCTGTGCGATGCGTCGCGGCGAACCGGTGCCGACGCGGGCGCCCTCGGGCAGCGTCGCGAGGGTGAGCCCGTCGCGCGCGCACAGCACGTCGCGGGCGTCGACCCGCTTCGGCACGGCACCGAGGCGGAGCCCCTCGTGCTCGGCCGTCGGCAGGTCCTTGAGGGAGTGCACGACGAGGTCGCACTCGCCCGCGAGCAGCGCCTCGCGGAGCGCGGCGGCGAAGACGCCGGTGCCGCCGATCGAGGCGAGGGAGGCGCGCGAGGTGTCGCCCTGGGTGGTGATCGGCACGAGCTCGATCTCGGCCCCGGCGGCCTTCGCGATCCGCTCGGAGATCTGGCGCGTCTGCGCCATCGCGAGTGCGCTGCCGCGAGTGCCGACCCGGATGACGGTCATCGCGACGTCGCCTCCGCCGATTCGGCCGCCGGCTCGACGACCGCGCCGCCCGCGATGCGCGCGTGGTCGGGCCACGGGCCGAGCGCGGTGAGGTGCGGACGCTCGGCGTCGGGCACGTCGTTCACGCGCTCGAGCACGAGGTCGACGAGACCGGCGACGTAGGCCGGGTGCACGCCCGGCGTCGGCACGCGCCGCGCCTTCAGGCCGTGCTCGCCCGCCGTCTCGATCGCCTCGTTGTCGAGGTCCCACATGACCTCCATGTGGTCGGAGACGAAGCCGAACGGCACGATGACGATCGCGTCGGTCTGCCCGGCCGCCGCCAGCTCTTCGATGGCGTCGTTGATGTCGGGCTCGAGCCACGGGGTGCGCGGGTCGCCCGAACGCGACTGGTAGACGAGCGAGCGCGGCGAGTCGGGCGCGGCCTGCTCGCTGACGACGGCGGCGACGGCCAGGTGCTGGGCGACGTACGCGCCGCCCTCGTCGGTGCCGACCCGGTCTTCGAAGCCGACGCCCGAGGCCTTCGCCGCGGTGTTCGGGATCGAGTGGGTGACGTACATGATGTGGGTGCGCTCGGGCGCGACGCCCTCGGCACGCAGCGAGGCCGTGGCCTCCGAGACGCCCTCGACGAAGGGCTGCACGAAGCCGGGGTGGTCGAAGTACTCGCGCACCCGGTCGATCGCCACGTCGGTGCCGGCCGTCGACTTCTCGAAGTCCTCGCGATACTGGCCGACGCCCGAGTAGCTCGTGTAGGCGCTCGTGACGAGCCCGAGCAGGCGTGTGTGACCCGCCGCCGACGCCTCGGCGACGACGTCGCCGAAGTACGGCGCCCAGTTGCGGTTGCCCCAGTAGACGGGCAGGTCGATGCCGCGCGTCGCGAGCTCGGCCTCGAGGGCGGCCTTCAGCTGCCGGTTCTGCTCGTTGATCGGGCTCACCCCGCCGAAGTGGCGGTAGTGGTGGGCGACCTCTTCGAGGCGCTCGTCGGGGATGCCCCGCCCGGCGGTGACGTTGCGGAGGAACGGGATCACGTCGTCCTGGCCCTCGGGGCCGCCGAACGACGACAGCAGGATCGCGTCGTAGTGCGCCATTACTGCAGGACCTCCACGAGTTCGGCGGTCGTGATGCGTCGACCGGTGTAGAACGGCACCTCTTCGCGCACGTGCATGCGCGCGTCGGTGGCGCGGAGCTCGCGCATCATGTCGACGAGCTCGGTGAGCTCGTCGGATTCGATCGGCAGCAGCCACTCGTAGTCGCCGAGGGCGAAGGCGCTGACGGTGTTCGCGATCGCGCCGCGGAAGGAGGCGCCCTTGCGACCGTGCTCGGCGAGCATGCGGCTGCGCTCGGCGGGGTCGAGCAGGTACCAGTCGTAGCTGCGCACGAAGGGGTAGACCGTCATCCAGGTCTTGGGCTCGAGGCCGCGGAGGAAGCCGGGCACGTGCGCCTTGTTGAACTCGGCGTCGCGGTGCACGCCCATCGCGTTCCACGTCGGCAGGAGCGCCTTCAGGAGGCGGGCGCGACGCAGCTCGCGGAGCGCCCACTGGAGGCCCTCGGCGGTCGGGCCGTGCAGCCACAGCATGACGTCGGCGTCGGCGCGGAGGCCCGAGACGTCGTAGATGCCGCGGAGGGTCACGCCCTCGTTCTCGACGAGCGAGATCACGCCGTCGAGCTCTTCGACGACGCGGCGCACGTCGTGCCCGTCGAAGTCGTCGGGGCGGGCGGGGTCGCGACGGAGCACCGCGAAGACCGTGTAGCCCTCTGGTGACTGCTGGCCGTCGGCCCCTGCAGCATCGGAATTGTTCTGGAACGCGTCG
Source organism: Agromyces sp. NPDC058126 (assembly GCF_042884595.1). NCBI lineage: Bacteria > Bacillati > Actinomycetota > Actinomycetes > Micrococcales > Microbacteriaceae > Agromyces > Agromyces sp. NPDC058126. Next base: position 204,737 of record NZ_JBHVTS010000006.1, read on the forward strand.
GCTGCCGCTTCGGCAGCGGGGGAAGACATGCCTCCAGTCTCCCCCTTTCCGAGCGAACGGCCAAAAGCGATGCGGATGCCCCGCGCCCGCGCCGCTCGTTCGACGGGCCCCGGGTCGCGGGCGGCTCGGCATAGGCTGCCAGCCATGCGGATCTGGTCGGTGCATCCCCGGTACCTCGACCGGCAGGGCCTCACCGCCTGCTGGCGCGAGACGCTGCTCGCGCAGGCGGTGCTCGAGGGCGCGACCCGCGGGTACACGAACCATCCGCAGCTCGAGCGGTTCCGCGAGCTGCCCGACCCGCTCGGCGCGATCGGCGACTATCTCGCCGGCGTCGCCGCCGAGGCCGGCGAGCGCGGGTACCGCTTCGACGGGAGCAAGGTGCATCGACGCAGCGCCGCACCCGTCGCGATCGAGGTCGCGACGGAGCAGCTGGCCCTCGAATGGCGCCATCTCATGGCGAAGCTCGAGGTGCGCAGTCCCGAGCTCGCGCTGCGCTGGGGCGGAGTCGATGCACCCGAGCCGCACCCGCTGTTCGCGGTGGTCGAGGGGCCCGTCGCCTCGTGGGAGCGGGCGCGTCCGGACGCGTGAGCCGATCGGAGCCCGCGGGGCTCAGTCCTCGTGCTCGAGCTCGAGCTCGGTCGCACTGAGCGCGTCGAGGAAGCGGATGACGACCTCGCGCTCGGCGGGCGCGAGCGCGGCGGCCGCCGCGAACCGTCGTGCGTGCAGGCGCCCGACCGACTCGCGGGCGACCGCCCGGGTCTCGTCGGTGACGGCGATGGCGATCGCCCGGCGGTCGCTCGGGTGCGGAGCGCGGGTGATGTGGTCGCCGCGTTCGAGGCGGTCGAGGAGCTTGGTCGTCGAGGCGCTCGAGATGCCGAGGTACTCGCTGAGCGCGCCGGGCGTCGCGATCTCGCCCTGGTTGCGCGCGGCGATGAGGAAGCGCAGGGCCCGCATGTCGGTCTCGTTGAGCTTCATGTAGCGGCTCGAGGCCTCGCTCATGCGCCGCGCGGCATCGTGCCAGTCGCGCAGGCTCTGCATGACCCGCACGATCTGGTCGATCTCGGCGTCGTCGAGGCCCGTGCGGTCGACGAGTTCTCCGGCGGCGTCGAAGACCCTGGGGTCGTGCATCGCCGCTCGGACGTCGTGGCCCGATTCCCCCGCTGCTGCCATGGAGAGATTCTAGCGAACTCGGCATTATTCTCGCTAAGCTAATTACTAGCCGAAGCAGATAAAGGTCGCGGCGACGCGATCATCGAGGGATGGAGCGAGCATGGGTCCCGACGACATCGAAGAGGTCGTGCTGCTCGACGCGCACGATCGCCCGGTCGGCCGCGCGCCGAAGTCGAGCGTGCACGGACTCGACACCGCGAGGCACCTCGCCTTCTCGTGCCACGTCTTCAACGGCCGGGGCGAGCTGCTCGTGACGCGGCGGGCCCTCGCGAAGCAGGCCTGGCCCGGGGTCTGGACGAACTCGTTCTGCGGTCACCCCGCCCCCGCCGAGACGCTGCTGCACGCGGTCCGCCGCCGCGGCGAGTTCGAACTCGGGCTCGAGCTCGAGCGCATCGACCTCGTCCTCCCGACCTTCCACTATCGGGCGACCGACGCCTCGGGGATCGTCGAGAACGAGCTCTGCCCCGTCTACACCGCGACCACCGCCTCGACCCCCGAGCCCCACCCCGGCGAGGTGATGGACCACCGCTGGGTCGAGCTCGAGCAGCTCGCCCTCGCCATCGAGCACGCGCCCTGGGCGTTCAGCCCGTGGTTCGTGCTGCAGTCGAGGCTGCTGCCGTTCCTCGGCGGCTCCCGCGCCGACCGCTCAGCCCGGGAGGCGATCGCCTCATGATCGGCACGACGCTCGATCGCCCGGTCGCCGAGCGCGCCGCGGTCGACAAGTACCTCGACCAGTGGTTCACCGAGCGGCTCGACCGCGCGACGGGGCACGGCAGCGACTACGTGCTCCTGTGGCAGGCGGCCCGTGACGGCGCCGCCGGGGGCAAGCGCATCCGGCCCGCGCTCGTGCTCGAGGCCCACGCCGCCTTCGCCGGTGCGAGCTCCGTCGAGGCGGTGCGACTGGCCGCCGCGTTCGAGCTGCTGCACACCGCGTTCCTCATGCACGACGACGTCATCGACCACGACCTCGTGCGCCGCGGCGAGCCGAACGTCGCCGGGCGCTTCGCGCTCGAGGGCCTCGCCCGCGGGCTCTCGAGCACCCGGGCGAACGAGCTCGGCGAGGCCTCGGCGATCCTCGCGGGCGATCTGCTGCTGAGCGGCGCCCACCGCGTGGTGGCGGGCCTCGACGCCCCGGTCGGGGTGCGCGAGCTGCTGCTCGGCATCCTCGACGAGTGCGTCTTCCTCGCGGCCGCCGGCGAGCACGCCGACGTGGGCCAGTCGGGCGGCGCGCCCGGCGAGGGCGACATCCTCGCGATGATCGAGCACAAGACCGCCTCGTACTCGTTCAGCGCCCCGCTGCAGGCGGGCGCGGTGCTCGGCGGCGCCCCCGCCGAGTCCGTGCTCGAGCTCGGCGCGATCGGCCGCCACCTCGGGGTGGCCTTCCAGCTGCGCGACGACGTGCTCGGGGTCTTCGGCGCCGCCGCCGTCACCGGCAAGTCGGTGATCGGCGACCTCCGCGAGGGCAAGGAGACCCTGCTCATCGCCTACGCCCGCGAGCACGCCACGTGGGGCTCGGTCGCGGCCGACTTCGGCCGCCCCGAACTCGACGAGGCGGGCGCGGCCCGCCTGCGCGGGGTGATCGAGTCGAGCGGGGCGCGGGACCGGGTCGAGCGGCTCATCGACGAGCGCTGCGCCGACGCGGTCGCCGCCGTCGACCGGGCCCGGCTGCCGCGCCGGCTGACGTCGTCGCTCACCGCGACGGCGCGACGATGCGTGGAGCGTGCGCGATGAGCGCCGCAGCGCCGACCGGCCTCGCCCTCTACGACCGCACGGCACGACAGAGCGCCGCGCAGGTCATCTCGCGCTACTCGACCTCCTTCGGCCTCGCGAGCCGGCTGTGCTCGCCCGCGATCCGCACCCACCTGGCCGACCTCTACGCCCTCGTGCGCATCGCCGACGAGATCGTCGACGGCCCCGCCGCCGAGGCCGGACTCTCTCCGGTCGAGCGCCGCGAGCTGCTCGACGCGCTCGAGGCCGAGACCGAGCTCGCAATGGCCCGCGGCTACAGCTCGAACCTCGTGGTGCACGCGTTCGCGCAGACGGCGCGGGCCACGGGGTTCGGCACCGAGCTGACCCGGCCGTTCTTCGCCTCGATGCGCCGAGACCTCGACCCCGTGGCCTTCGACGAGGCCGAACTGCGCGACTACGTCCACGGCTCGGCCGAGGTCGTCGGGCTCATGTGCCTGCGCGCGTTCAGCGAGGAGCTGCCCGTCGACGCGGGCCGCGACGCGCGCTGGCAGCGCGGCGCCCGTCACCTCGGCGCCGCGTTCCAGAAGGTCAACTTCCTGCGCGACCTCGCCGACGACGTCGGCGCGCTCGACCGCCGGTACTTCCCCGGCATCGACCCACGGCACTTCGGCGAGGCCGAGAAGCACCGCCTCCTCGACGACATCGATCGCGACCTCGCGATCGCGGGCGAGGTCGTCGGCGAACTGCCGGGCGGATGCCGCCGGGCCGTCGCCGCGGCGCACGCGCTCTTCTCCGCCCTCGCCGAGCGCCTCCGGCGCACCCCTGCCGACGAGCTGCTGACCACCCGCGTGAGCGTGCCGACGACCCGCAAGCTGCTGTTGCTCGTCCGTGCCGCGGCCTCACGACCGCATCCAGCCGAGACGGCGCCGACTGAAGGGGTGCCGGCATGATGCGGGTCGCCGTGATCGGCGCCGGCATCGCGGGGCTCGCGACGGCGGCGCTCCTGGCCCGCGACGGCCACGAGGTCACCGTCTACGAGCAGGGCGCAGAGATCGGCGGTCGTGCGGGGCGTTGGGATGCCTCGGGCTTCCGCTTCGACACCGGGCCGTCGTGGTACCTCATGCCCGAGGTGTTCGAGCACTTCTACCGGCTCATGGGCACGACGACCGCCGCCGAGCTCGAGCTCGTCCGCCTCGACCCGGGGTACCGGGTGTTCTTCGAGGGCCGGCCCGAGCCCGTCGACCTCGGCTCCGACCGGGCGCGCTCGGTCGCGACCTTCGAGGCGATCGAGCCGGGCGCCGGGGAGGCGCTGGAGCGCCACCTCGACTCGGCGGGCGAGACCGCGCGGCTCGCGGTCGACCACTTCCTGTACACCGACTTCTCCTCGCCCGGCGCGCTCGTCTCGGCGCCCGTGCTCCGCCGGCTCGGTCGGCTGACGCGTCTCCTGCTGCAACCGCTCGACCGATTCGTCGCCGCGAGGTTCCGCGACGAACGGCTCCGCCAGGTGCTGGGGTATCCGGCGGTGTTCCTCGGCACCTCGCCGCAGGCGGCGCCGAGCATGTACCACCTGATGAGCCACTTCGACCTCGACGACGGTGTGCGCTACCCGATGGGCGGGTTCCGCGAACTCATCGACGGCGTCGCGCGGCTCGCCCGACGGGAGGGGGCGCGCATCGTGACGAAGACGCGGGTGACCGGCATCGTCGTCGAGTCGGGGGCGGCCAGGGGCATCCGCCACCTCGACGCGTCGGGAGCCGAGCGAACGGCCGAGGCCGACCTCGTCGTCTCGGCCGCCGACCTGCACCACACCGAGCAGGCCCTGCTTCCGCCCGAGCACCGGAGCCGGTCGGAGGCCTCGTGGCGACGCGCCGACCCGGGGCCCGGTGCGGTGCTCGTCATGCTCGGCGTGCGCGGGCGGCTCCCCCGGCTGACGCACCACAACCTGCTCTTCACCGAGGACTGGGCGGGCAACTTCGCGAGCATCTTCGGCCGTTCGCCGTCGGTGCCCGACCCGGCCTCGCTCTACGTCTGCATGCCGAGCGCGAGCGACCCGACGGTCGCTCCCGAGGGCGACGAGAACCTCTTCGTGCTCGTGCCGGTGCCCGCCGACCCCGGCCTCGGCCACGGCGGAACCGGCGGCGCCGGCGACCCCGTGGTCGAGCTCGTCGCCGATGCCGCGATCGCGCAGATCGCCGCGTGGACGGGCGAGGCCGACCTCGCGGAGCGCATCGTCGTGCGCCGCACGGTCGGCCCGGCCGACTTCGCCGACGACTTCAACTCGTGGCGGGGCTCGGTGCTCGGACCCGCGCACGTGCTGCGGCAGAGCGCGTTCCTCCGCGGCCGCACCGCCTCCCCGACGGTCGAGGGGCTGTACTTCGCGGGCGCGACGACGGTGCCCGGCATCGGCCTGCCGATGTGCCTCATCAGCGCCGAGCTCGTGCTGAAGGCGGTCCGCGGCGAGCGCGGCGCCGGCCCGTTGCCCGAGCCGTCGGTGCGGAGCGTGCCGGCATGAGCTTCCTGTACCTCGCGATCCTGGCGGGCGGGCTCGCCTGCATGGTGCTGCTCGACGTGCGGTTCCGGCTCGTGTTCGCCGCGCCCGGTCGGGCTTGGCGCGCCGCCCTGATCGTCGCACTGGGGCTCGCGTTCTTCCTCCTCTGGGATCTCGCCGGCATCGGCCTCGGCGTCTTCCACCGGGGTGAGAACCCGGTGAGCACCGGTGTGCTGCTCGCGCCCGAGCTGCCGCTCGAGGAGCTCGTCTTCCTCGCCTTCCTCTGCTACCTCACGCTGGTGCTCTACACGGGCGCACTGCGGGCGATCGCGCCGCGGGGGCGGGAACGGGAGCGAGGGCGGGAGCGGGAGCCGCGACGGGCACGGGAGGCGCGGCGATGACCTACGCGCTGCTCTCGATCGCCTTCCTCCCGGTCGCGGTGCTCGTCGCGCTGCTCGGGTGGCGCCACGCTCCGCACGGCCATGCCCGCGCCGTGCTCGTGACCGCGATCGCGCTCGTAGCGCTGACTGCGGTGTTCGACACGATCATGATCGCGACCGGGCTCTTCGGCTATGCCGATGCGCACATCTGGGGGGTGCGCGTCGGGCTCGCCCCGATCGAGGACTTCGCCTACCCGCTCGCGGGCGTGCTCCTGCTCAGCGGCCTCTGGAGCCTCCTCGCCCCCGCGGAGCCCGACCATGCCGACTGACACGCGGCGCGGCGTCGTCCCCGAACTCCTCACCGCCTCCCGCCCGCTGAGCTGGGTGAACACCGCCTTCCCCTTCGCCGCCGCGTACCTGCTGACGACCCGCGACGTCGACGTCGCGCTCGTGATCGGCGCGCTCTTCTTCCTCGTGCCGTACAACCTCGCCATGTATGGCGTCAACGACGTGTTCGACTACGCCAGCGACGCCGCGAACCCGCGCAAGGGCGGCGTCGAGGGCGCGCTGCTCGAGCCCGGTCGGCACCGGCTCACGATCGGCGCCGCGATCGCCCTGTGCGCACCGTTCGTGCTCGCCCTCGTCCTCCTCGGCAGTCCGGCCTCCTGGGTGGTGCTCGCCGTCAGCCTCTTCGCCGTCGCCGCCTACTCGGTGCCGGGGCTCCGCTTCAAGGAGGTGCCGTTCCTCGACTCGGCGACCTCGAGTGTGCACTTCGTGAGCCCGGCCGTCTACGGGCTCGTGCTCGCGGGCGCGACGTTCACGCCGCAGCTCCTCGCGCTGCTCGCGGCGTTCTTCGCCTGGGGCGTCGCGAGCCACGCCTTCGGCGCCGTGCAGGACATCGTGCCCGACCGGGCCGGGGGCATCGCCTCCATCGCCACGGTGCTCGGCGCACGCCGCACGGTGCGCTTCGCGAGCGCGGCGTGGACGGTCGCCGGGCTGCTCATGCTCGCGACGGACTGGCCCGGCCCGCTCGCGGCGCTCCTCGTGGTGCCCTATCTCGCGGCCGCCGCGCCGTACTCCGCCCTGGGCGACGCCGACTCGGGCCGGGCGAACGCCGGCTGGCGTCGCTTCCTCGCGATCAACTACGTCGTCGGGTTCCTCGTCACGATGCTGCTCATCTGGTACGCCGCGATCACGGCGTAGGTCCGCTCAGCTCTCGAGCAGCAGCTCGGTCGAGTGGGCGAGGTGCTCGCGCATGGCCTCGGCGCCGCGCGACTGCACGTCGCCCAGCAGTCCGCGATGCTCGGCGATAAGCCCTTCGAGCGTGTAGTGGGGCCGCACGTGCAGCAGGAAGAGCAACAGCTCGCTGCCGAGCGCGTCGTGCGCCTCGACGATGCGCGGGCTCGACGAGGCGGCCACGATCGCACGATGGAAGTCGGCGTGCAGTCGCTCCACCTCGAGCCAGTCGATCCCGTCGTCCGCGTCCGCGTCCGCACCCGCCCCCGGGTCGACGGCGGGCGGACGAGCGCCCGGGGCCGCCCCGGCGATCTCCTCGAGCCGTTCGAGCACCGCGACGGCCGGGGCGAGCGCGGCCTCGGGCCACACGGCACCGTGGCGTTCACCGGCGATCCGCACCGCCTCGCCCTCGAGCGCCGCCCGCAGCTGCTGCAGCGCGACGATCTCGTCGGGGTCGAAGCTCACGACGCGCACCCCGCGGTACGCCTCCGCCACGGCGAGCCGCTCGGCGACGAGCCGCTGGAACGCCGAGCGCACGGTGTGCCGCGACACCCCGAACCGTTCGGCCGCGGCCTCCTCGCGGAGCGGCGAGCCGAGCGCGACCGTGCCGCTCAGGATCTCGGCGCGCAGCGCCTCTGCGACCCGTTCGACGGCGGTGTCTGCGGAGTGCGGCGGCACCGAGGCATCCTCTCGTCTCGTGCCGCTCAGTCGCCGAGCTTCGATCGCACGATGAGCCAGACGAGGCTGCCGACCGCGGCCGCGACGCCGACCGCGGCCGCGATCGCGACGCCCGGCTGCTCGTCGTAGAACGCCTTGAGCGACACCTTGGCCCGGTCGACGCGGAGGCCGACCTGCTTGGGCACGTTCAGTTTGTCTTCGAGGGCGTTGAGCGTGCCGGCGAACTCGGCGCGCGCCCTCGCCGACGCGGCGCGGGCCTCGACGCGGGTGAGGTTGCGTTCGCGCGCGGCCGTCTCGCGCTTCGAGGGGCGCTGGGCGTCAGTAGCGGCGGTCATAGTCACCCGTTCCCTTCAGGGCGTCGAGGTCGGCCTTCAGGCTCTCGACCGATTCGAGGGGCTCGGAGCCCCGCTTGAAGTTCACGATGCCGATCCACACGAGCACGGCGATGATCAGCAGCAGCACGCCCGAGACCACGAGCGCGGCCGCCCACGCCGGCATGACCAGCGCGAGCGCGAAGATCGCGGCCGCGAGCAGGGTGAAGATCAGGAACGGCAGGACGACCAGGGCGACGACGAAGAAGCCCGAGCCGATGCCGAAGTGCTTGACCTTGTAGCTGACCTCGGCCTTGATCTGGTCGATCTCGGCACGCACGAGGTTGGAGATCGTGTCGGGCAGTTCGCCGATCAGTGTGAAGAGCGAGCGTTCGTCGTTGGTCGGTGCGGCCATCGCGCGGTCACCTCGATTCTGTGAGTCGGATGCCGCGGGCTAGGCGCCGCGCGACGTGCTGCCCCGCTTCGGGGCGGCCTTGGTCGGCTTCGCGGCGGTCGGCTTCGACGGCTTCGCGGCGCTCTCGGCCGCATCGGCGGCGGAGTCGATCGCCTCGCTCAACGTGTCGGCCACGTCGTCCACCGCGGACTTCGTCGCACTGGCGCCCTTCGAGACGCCCTGTTTGGCCTTCGCCGCGACGTCCGAGACGTCCTGCTTCGTGGCTCCTGAGCCGCGGGTCGCGTTGCCGATGAACGTCTTCACGCCGTCGAGCACGCTGTCGGAGAGGTCGCCGACCTTGTCGGCGGCGAAGCCCTTGACGCTGTCGACGCCCTGCTGCACGGCCGGAGTGTTCCAGACCCCCTCGGCGGCGCGCTTGATCTGCTCGTACCGTTCACGGCCCGCCCGGGTGCCGAGCACGTACCCGACTCCCAGTCCGACGACGAAGAGGATCTTGCCCTTCATGTGCACCCCCGACTTTCCGCACTGCGGCGCATGCAGCGACCTCTCCAGCGTAGACCCCGCGCGGAGCCGCGCAAGGGGGTTGCGACGAAATATTCCGTTTCGGCTATGCAGTGCCGTCGGGCGCCACGCGGCGGTGCCTGACCCGTGCGGCGGCCGCCTTCGCATGCGGGACGACCGAGGCGAGCCCCGTGCCCGAGACCCAGGAGCCGGTGACCTCGATGCCCGGTTCGGCGGCGATCGCGTCGTCGAGCGCGCGCACCCGATCGAGCTGCCCGAGGGCGGCGTGCGAGACGGCGTCGCGCCATTCGGTGCGGCCGGCGGCACGGAGCATCCCCGCGTCGAGCGGCACGCCGAGCAGGGCGCTCGCGTCGGCGAGCGCGAGCGCCGCGACCTCCTCGTCGCCGCGCCCCTCGAGCGGGTTCGCCTGGCCGGCACGCCCGTACGAGAGGCGCACGACCTGGCGACCGCCCGCGGCCTCGGCGAGCCACGACCACTTCGCGGTCGAGTGGGTGAGCGCCTTCGCGGCGACCCCGGGCGTGTCCGCGGCGACCAGCACCCCGGTTCCGCGGGGCGCGGCGTCGAGCGCGGGCGCGTCGAGCACGAGGGTCACGAGTTCGATGGATGCCCCCTGCGGCCAGTCCGTCGTCGACTCCCACCCCTCGACGGCGGCCTCGAGGAGGCCGAGCGAGGTGTGCGCCGCGGCGGCGAGCACGACGTCGGGGGCGCTGAGCTCGACGGGCTCAGACTGCGGGGCATCGGCGACGACGGCGGCGTCGGGGTCGGCCTCGATCGCCCGCTCGCCGGTCACTCGCCAACCCGTGCCGTCGCGCTCGAGGCCGGTCGCCTCGATACCGGTGAGGACGGTGACGCCGAAGCGCTCGAGCTCGCGGGCGAGCGCGTCGACGAGCGTGTGCATGCCGCCGCGGAGGCCGCGGACGGCGCCGCCCGCCTTGCGCTGCTCGACCAGTTGGCCGACGCCGCCCGAGAGCGAGCCGGTGCGGGTCATCGCCTCGTTGAGCCCGGGGGCGACGAGGTCGAGGTCGAGGAGGTCGGGGTCGGCCGAGTACACGCCCGACGAGATCGGGGTCACGAGCCGGTCGAGCACGGCATGGCCCATGCGCGAGCGCACGAGCTCGCCGAGGCTGTGCGCCCGGCCGATGCGGAGGATCGGCTTGATCCGGTCGAGGTAGGCGCGGGTCGCGCCGCTCCAGCCGATGATGCGGCGCACGTCGTCGCCGAGCGGGTTCGCGGGGATGCCGAGCACGCCCGTCTTCGGCAGCGGCGCGGCGTCGAGGCCGTCGCCGTCGCCCCAGACCAGCCAGGCGCCGGCGCGGTTCGGGTCGACCACCTCGTCGTCGAGGCCGAGCGAGGTGAGGAGCTCGGCGACGCCGTCGCCGCGGGTCGCGAACGACTCGGCGCCCGAGTCGAGGGTGAGCCCGTCGAGCTCGATGCGGCCCACGCAGCCGCCGAGCTCGTCGCGTCGTTCGACGATCGTCACGGCGAGGCCGATCTTCGCGCACTCGAGCGCCGCGACCATGCCCGCGACGCCGCCGCCGATCACGACGACGTCGGCCGAGAGGCGCTCGGCAGCGGCTGGCGTCGCGTCGCTCACGCCGCGCCCGCCTCGTGCACGAGCTCGACGACCCGGGTGAGCACGGTCGGGTCGGTCTCGGGCGGCACGCCGTGGCCGAGGTTGAAGACGTGGGCCGGCGCGGCCTCGGCCTGGCGCAGCACCTCGCGCACGGCGGCCTCGAGCACGGGCCACGGCGCCGCGAGCAGCGCGGGGTCGAGATTGCCCTGCAGGGGCACGCCCGGGCCGACCCGTTCGGCCGCCACCGACAGCGGCACCCGGTAGTCGACGCCGACGACGTCGACCCCGACCTCCTTCATCGCGCCGAGCAGCTCGCCGGTGCCGACGCCGAAGTGCACGACCGGCACCGGGCGGGCGGGCTGCGCCTGCCCCGCGGCATCCGTCGTCGTGTACTCGAGGTCGTGCACGTGGCTGAGCGCCTTCGCCGAGGCGGGGGCGACGTGCGTCTCGTAGTCGGCGAGCGAGAGCGCGCCGGCCCACGAGTCGAAGAGCTGCGCGGCGGAGGCCCCCGCGAGCACCTGGGTGCGCAGGAACCGCCCGGTGAGCTCGGCGGTCCACTCCATGAGGGCGCGCCAGGCGCCGGGGTCGGCGTGCATGAGGGTGCGGGCCGCGAGATGGTCCTTCGAGGGACCGCCTTCGGTGAGGTACGCCGCGAGCGTGAAGGGGGCGCCGGCGAAGCCGATGAGCGGGGTCGCGGTGCCCGAGCCGTTGTCGGTCGTCGCCAGTTCGGCGATCGTCAGCGCGACCGCCTCGGCGATCGGGCCGGATGCCTCGTCGAGACGCGCCGGGTCGATCGCCGTCAGCTCGGCGACCGCGGAGGCATTCGCGTACCCCTTGCCGAAGACGGGGCCGCGGCCCGGCTGGATCTCGACGTCGACGCCCACGAGCTTCAGCGGCACGACGATGTCGCTGAAGAAGATGCCCGCGTCGACCTTGTGGCGGCGCACGGGCTGCAGGGTGATCTCGCTCGCCATCGCCGGGTCGAGGCAGGCGTCGAGCATGCGCGTGCCGACGCGGAGGTCGCGGTACTCGGGCAGCGACCGGCCGGCCTGCCGCATGAACCAGACGGGCGTCGTGTCGGCGCGTTCCCCGCGGTAGGCCCGAACGAGTCGCGAGTCGGAGGTGAGGCCTGCGGAGAGCGGGTGCTGCGGGGAGAGGATCACGCCCGACATTGTCTCGCATCGGGCTGGGAGGACTTCCACACGCGCCATCCCGGGCTGCCTCGCCCCGCGGCTCGCGTCGACGCCTCGCGCCTACAGCCGCTCCGCGATCACCGCGGCCGCGGACAGCCACGCATCGCGGGTGCCGTCCGAGAGCGCCTCGAAGTCGATCGGCCCGCCGTCCACCAGGGCCGGATCGAAGGGCACCCGGGTGACCGCGGAGGTGACCTGCGAGAAGTGCGACTCGAGCCGGTCGACGAGCGCGGGGTCGGGGCGGGCCGACGGCGCGGCCAGGATGGTCACGGCCTCGTCGACCTTCTGCCCGAAGCCCTTCTCGCGGAGCCCGTCGAGGAGCCAGGCGGCACTCGCCGCCGTGTCCTCGCGCACCGTCGACACGATGACGAGCTGGTCGGCCGCGGCGACCGCGGCGATCCAGTTCGACGCCCGCATGTTGTTGCCCGTGTCGATGAGGATGATCCGGTAGTACTTGGCGAGCACCTCGTGGAGCCGATCGAACGCGGCCGCGTCGATCGTGGACGACGCGGTGGCATCCTCGTCGGAGGCGAGCACGTCGAAGCGGGCGTCGACCTGCGTGCGGACGTAGGCGTCGAGGCGGGCGAGGCTCGAGGCATCCGCATCGGTGAAGCTCGGCAGGTCGCCCAGCAGGTCGACCGCGGTGCGATGGTGCGGCGCGTGCTGGGCGCGCCACCCGAGCGTCCCGCGGGTCTCGTTGTTGTCCCAGGCGAGGGTCGACCCGCCGCGGAGGGTTCCGAACGTCGCCGCGAGCAGCAGCGTGCTCGTCGTCTTGTGGGCGCCGCCCTTGGGATTCAGGATGACGATCGTGCGCGGCCCGCCGAGGCGTCGCTGCACCGCGCGCTCGCGCTCGAGGCGCGACTGCTCGGCGCGGCTGGGCGCGGGCGAGATCGCACCCCGCGTCGCCCTGCGCACGGCGCCGCGCCAGCCGGTCGTCGCCCGATCGCGACGCGGGCGGCTGCGGCTGTTGAGCAGGTCGTCCACCGTCGGCTTACCGGTGGACGGGGCGGCGGTCGGGGCTGCTGCGGCGCGCGGCGGCGTCGCGGGCACGGGGCTCGCCGGCGGCGCCGTGCCCGCCGGGGCCGCGGAGACGGGGACCGGCGCCGTGGCGATCGGGACCGCCTCGTCGGTTCGGGAATGCCCCGGCGCAGCGTCGGGCATCGTCACCGAGCCGTCGGGGTGGATGACGAGCGGCCAGCTCCGGGCCCCGTCGACGAGGTGCGCCGTCAACGGAGTCCCGGCGGAAGCCGCGCGCAGTCGGATCGCCTCGACGATGCGATCGTTCAGCGCATCCCGGCTGGAGGCGATGACTTGCTCGACTTCTCCGCCGAGATGGACCTCCGCCACCGTGCTCGATCGCACGTAGACGGTCGGCTGGCCGGTATTCACGTTCACATCTCCCCCATGCGCGTCAGCGGGGGACGCGGCGAACGCCGAACAGCACCCGGACACGACCGGATGCTGTGCGATTCCCCCGCAACCGAGCGTAGCCGGTGCGGTCGTGATCCCTCGGAGGGCACGGGGCACCGGGCCCGACGTCGCTTGCGAGCCGAGCTGAAGAACCCTTACCTTCGCGCGCGCGTTCGCGCTAGAGTCGGTTCCGTTGTGCCGTCCCCCCGGGCACGACGACGTGTCGACGTCGACGTCGACGCGCCTCCGCCACCCACGGAGAGAAGCGACGTGTCCCGAATCGTCACCATGCCCATCACGCCCATGCCCGCCTGCCTGTGCGGATGCGGGTGCCTTCCGCCCGGCGCCGGCCGACCGACGAGCGGCGGCCCGAGCGGCGCGCCCCGATGAACAGCGTCGAGCGCCGCACTCCCCCGACGGTCTTCGTCGCCGTGATCACCGCGCTCGTCGTCGGTGCGCTCATCGCCGGCGCGCCGCAGGTCGAGCGACTCGTGCCGCGGCTGCCCGAGGTGTCGGGCAGGGCGGGCACCATCGCCTTCCTCGGCGCCGTCGCCGTGCTCGTGGTCGTGGCGCTCTCGGTCCGCCTCGCGGTGCTCGCCCGGTGCCGCGCCAGGCGCCGCGCGCTCGAGCACAGCTTCGACGGCGCCGTCGAATGCGGGCTGCGCCACCGTGAGCTCGACGCGATGCTCGCCGAACTGCTCGGCCGTCGTGCCGCGCTGTCGCACCGCTTCTCGATCGTCGCCGACGACCTCGGACTCTCGTTCTGGAGCGGCGGCCGCCGGCCCCGTCGCACGGCGCTGTTCGCGTGGCACGAGATCCGCAACATCCGTGCCGATGAGATGATCGCCGGCAGCCGCCCCGTGCCGATCGTCGTCGTCCGGGTCCGCCGCGACGGCGCGAGCATCGCGCTGCCGATCATCCTCGGCACCGAGCGCCCGGGCACCTTCGCCGTCACCGATGCGCCGTTCTACGCGGTCGTCCGCTCGTGGAAGGCCCAGCACCGGGCCGCCCTCGAACGCGAGGGTCTCGAGCTGCCGCCGCTCACGGCGCCGATCCCCGTGATCACCCGCGAGATGCTGGCAGCCGCGCGCTAGCCGCACCGCGTCTCCGGGTGCCGCGGCGCGGGCGCGCACGGACCCCGTGACCGCGTGAGTCATCCTCGCCTTCGACCGCGGGTAGAATCTTCACGTGCTCATCTGCCTGACCGCGAGCCACAAGAACGCCGGGTTCGACACACTCGAGCGTCTGTCGGCGCACGCGGAGTCCGCCGCGCCGCGCATCCTCGACCGTCACGACACGCTCCAGGGCGCGGTCGTCGTCGCGACCTGCAACCGCTTCGAGGCCTACCTCGACCTCGACACCCCCGAGGGGCACTCCCCCGTCCCCGCGGTCCACGAAGCCATCCGCGCCGTGAGCGACGTCGCCGGCCTCGAGCCCGACGAACTGCGCGCGACCTTCGGCTTCGTGCACGGCAACGCCGTCGCGGGCCACCTCTTCTCCGTCGCCTCCGGCCTCGAATCGGTCGTCGTCGGCGAGGGCGAGATCGCCGGCCAGGTGCGCCGCTCGCTCGAGCGGGCCCGCGCCGAGGGCACCACGACGCCCGAGCTCGAGCGCCTGTTCCAGCGCGCCTCCCAGACCTCCCGCCGGGTGAAGAACCAGACGGGCGTCGGCGGCGCCGGCCGCTCGCTCGTGCGCCTCGCCCTCGAGCTCGCGTCGAGCCGCGTCAGCGACTGGTCCGCCGCGCGCGTACTGCTCGTCGGCACCGGCCAGTATGCGGGCGCGACGCTCGCCGCACTCCGCGACCGCGGCGCGAACGACGTCCGCGTCTACTCGCCCTCGGGCCGCGCTGCGAAGTTCGCCGGCACCCACGACATCACCGCGGTCTCGCACGCCGGCTACGCGGTCGCCGCGGCGGCCGCCGACGTCATCATCACCTGCACGACCGCCGACCACCACGTCGTCGACGGAGTGCTGCTCGAGGGCGGCCGAGCGACGCTCGCCGCCTCGCACACCGCGCCGGATGCCTCGTCGTCGGCCGTGCTCGCGGAGTTCCGCGCCTGGTGCCCGGTGCCCGAGGCCGCGCACGACGCGCGCCAGCTCGTCATCGACCTCGGCATGCCGCGCAACGTCGCGACCGACGTCGTCGACGTCGACGGGGTCGAACTCCTCGACCTCGAGACGATCCGCCGCCACGCCCCGCTCGAGGAGCTCGGCGCGACCGACGACGCCCGCGTCATCGTCGACCGCGCGGCACGCAACTTCGGCGCGGTCGGCGAAGAGCTCGACCTCGCCCCCTCGGTCGTCGCACTGCGCTCGCACGTGCAGGGGGTGCTCGACGCCGAGATCGCGCGTGCGCTCTCGCGCAGCACGGGCGACGCCGCGGTCGACGAGCGCGTCGAGGCGGCGCTGCGGCACATGGCCGGCGTGCTCCTGCACACCCCCATGGTGCGCTCGCGCGAGTACGCCCGGGCGGGCGACCAGCGTGCGTGGATCGACGGCCTCGAGGCCGTGTTCGGCGTGCGCGCCGACGAGCTGCACTGACCCGACGGCCTCACACTCCGAGCAGGCGCGCGGCGACCAGCCTCCCGTCGTCGAATCCCTCGAGGCGCAGCTCGCCGCCCGCGCCGACCGACAGCTCGAGCTGGAGCTCGGTGATCCCGTCGGTTGTCTCGGTCGTGGCGACCGGTCGCCCGTCGAGGTAGACATCGACGCTCTCGACGCCGGCCGTGGTGAGCACGAGCGTTCGGGCGCCGCCCGACGGCGGGGCGAGCTCGGCATCCAGCATCCGGGTGGGAAGGCCCGCGAGCAGCGCGCCCGCGGCGTCCATCAGGTCGGCGTTGCCGTCGGTCAGGTCGTGCTCGGTGAGCCGGTGCACGTGGTCGGGCACCACGCCGAGATCCTCGACGGGCTGCCCGAAGCGGTCGCCGACCCGGAGGCAACGGCGCAACGACACCCGGTACTCCGCGCCGGCGGGCAGCGCTCGCAGCGGCCCGCTGACCCAGTCCTCGCGGAGCGCCGCATGGGTCAGCACGTTGGCGCCGCCCGCGCCGGTGTTGTCGTCGACGCCCAGCACGGGCCCGATCGCGTGGTCCTGGAACCCCGCGGCGAAGATGTCGGTGGCGCTGTAGCAGAGCGCGTCCGTGACGAGCACGACGGGTCCGTGGTAGAGCTGGCCGACGCTGTTGACGACCTCGTCGGGGTAGAGCGGCACGGCGCTCGAGAACGGCGCCCCGGTCGTCACCGACTCGTCGATCGACGGCTTCCATGCGCCGTAGTCGGCGACGCTGCCGCAGAGATCGGCGGTGAGGCGGGTGCTGATGAACTGCATCGGCTCGGGCCGGACCCTTCGCGGCGTGAAGAACTGCAGCAGGAACTCCGAGGCGATGATGTAGCCGCCGCCGTTGCCGCGCACGTCGAGGATCAGCCCGTCCTGCGGCAGCACCGAGATCAATCGCGCGACCTCGTTGATGAACGCCTCGATCTGGGCGTCCTGCATGTGGAAGGTGAAGATGCGCAGGTGCCCGAACGTGCCGCTCGACGTC
Organism: Agromyces sp. NPDC058126; assembly: GCF_042884595.1. NCBI lineage: Bacteria > Bacillati > Actinomycetota > Actinomycetes > Micrococcales > Microbacteriaceae > Agromyces > Agromyces sp. NPDC058126. The sequence goes on from NZ_JBHVTS010000006.1 coordinate 221,344, forward strand.
TCGACGGTGCGGGCCTTGAGCTCGGCGGGTCTCGTCGTCGGCACGACCCCTGCCTCCTGCTGCGCGGCAGTCGTCTCGGGCACCTCGGTGTCGCCCCGCGCGACCCGCGCCTCCTCCTCGATCGACGCCGGCGCGAACAGCCGCCGCTTCATGAGCCGGCTCAACTCGGTCTTCAGGTCGAGGCCGACGAGATGCGACACCGGGGCGGCGACCCCGTGGGGCAGCAGCACGCTCGCGTCCCCGCCGGTCACCTCTCCCGCCGATTCGAACACGCGCCAGGGCAGCCGCGTCTCGTGCTCGACCACGCCGACGCGGTACGTGAGGTCCACCCAGTCCTCGTCGGGCGGCAACGACATGCCGATCGGCCGGAGCGTCATGTTCTCCAGGCCGCGGGCGAGGCTCGCCGCCTTGTTGCTGCCGGCCTCGCGCGCCGCATTGCGTTCGACGGCGATCGCCATCGGCGTGCCGTTCCAATGGGTCACCTCCGCGCCGACGGCGAGCGCGGGGTCCCCCGTGAGGTGGTCGAACGTCTTGGTGACGATCCAGTGCGGGCCCTCGGCGTCGAAGCAGCCCTCCACGAGGATGCCGAGGAACGCGAACCCGGCGTAGCGCTCGGGGAGGATGTAGTTGGTGTGCAGGTCACGCAGGCCGAGGACGACGCGCTGCAGCGCCATGTGGAACTCGGGCTCGCTGAGCTCGGGCAGTCGGTGCCGCAGCAGCCGAAGGCTCTGCAGCGGGTCGACCGCGTGCATCGCGCGCTTGAGCGGCAGGTGCACGTAGAGGCCGTCGAGCAGGATCTCCGCCTGGTCGACGAGCGTGCGCCGGTCGGCCGGGGTGAGGGTGCTCGACCCGACGTGGGCGCGGAACTCCGGCATCGTTCGCACGGTGCCCAGCCCGTGATCGGCGCCCAGTTCGGTGGTCGACATCGACATGATGGTCTCCTCCTCCGGAACGCGGCCCCTTCACGTGGGCGCCGTCGACGATCGGAGCCGCGAGGTCGGCGACGACGCGCTCGATCTCCGCGAGGACGGCGACGGAGTGCCCGCGCCGCGCGACGCCACAGAGATGAGAGATCCTCATTCAGAATGTTCCCTCGCCCGCATCGCCGAATCAGTGCCTGCCCGGAGATCGACGGAGCCGCGGTTCAGTACCTGCGGCGGACCTCCCCCATGATCCATCGGTTCGACCGCGCGGGGTCGACGACGGCTCGTCCGTCGCGCCGCGCCGGCGCGTACGGCACCGGGCCGAACTCCGCGAGCAGGGTCGGACGCCGCCCCTCGCTCCTGATGCGATCGACGACCCTCCCCCACCAGGCGAAGTGGCGTTCGACGATCGCCGTGTCGGTCGCAACGGGCGAGGCCACCTGCGGCCCCTGCGGGTGGCCGATCCGCGCGTGGACGTGGTCTGCGCGCGCGATCGCGAGGTCGACCGCGGCCTGCTGATCGTCGAGCATCGACTCGGCGACGACGATCCAGTGCGAGATGTCGAACGTGACGCGCAGCTCGGGGTGCTCGGCCAGTAGGGCGAGCGAGTGGTGCGCCGAATGCAGCATCCGACCGCGGTGCAGTTCGACGAGGATGCTGCGCCCGAAACGACGCCGCCAGCCGACGACCCGCTCGGCGAGCTCGTGATGCACGGCGACGTCCCAGTGGTCGCGCCCGAGGTGGAGCGTGACGTGCTCGGCCGGGAGCCCCGACCGGTCGATCTCCTCGATCTGCTGCTCGATCTCGTCGGCGTGCGCCCCCGGGTCCTCGGCGGCGCTCGTCACGAGCAACGCGAGCGAGGCGCCCGTCGTGGCCACCGCATCCGCGAGGTCGCCCTGCGCTCGGCGACCGACCGGCCACCACAGCTCGACGCCGTCGTATCCCGCCGCCACGGCCGAGGCCGGGAGCTCGGACGGCCCGAGGCCGCTGCCCCAGTCCGGCATGAGCACGAGCGGCGGAGCGGGGCTCGCCGCCCGCTCGGAGGGCCCCGGCCGGCTCACAATCCGTCGTCCAGGTGCCAGTGGTGCTGCCAGCGCCAGTCGATCGGCTCGGACAGCCGCTGGTACCGGATGTCGGTCGAGAGACGCATGCGCCCTTCGGTGTCGACGTTGTCGAGGCCGGCGTGCACGATGTGCGCCGAATGCACCATCACGTCGCCGGCCGCGTAGTCGGCGACGAGCCAGCGCGTGTCGTGCTCGTCGGCGAGACCGGGCAGGTCGGCCGTGATGGACGCCGCCGGGTGGCGGAGCTCGCCCGCCGCCTCCTGCGCCATGACCCGCCGGTGGCTGCCCTCGAGGTAGGCCAGTCCGCCGCGCTCGAGGGGGATGTCGCCCAGCGGGATCCACATCGACAGCACCCGGTCGCTGCCCTCGCGGAGGTACACGAGGTCGTAGTGGGCCTGCGTGGCGGTGCCGATGCCGTGCTCGCCCGGCTTCGTGTGACGGATGATCTTGCGCCGGTGGAGGTGCACGTCGTCGTCGAGGAGCCAGGCGAACCACTCGGCGATCCGCGGCGAACGACAGAGCGCCTCGTACTGCGCGCCGGGGACGATCTCATCGAAGAGGATGCGCCGATACGAACCACGGTCGACGTCGTGGGGCGCGGCGATGCCGTCGACCGCGTCGGACCCCTCGGCGATGAGGCCCGCTTCGGCGAGCGCCTCGAAGTAGTAGCGACGGAACTCGAGCACGTCCTCGGGCGCGAGATGCCCGGTGAGGTAGAGGTAGCCGTCGCGGCGCAGCCGGGTCCACAGCGCCTCGCGATCGCCGCGCTCGTCCATCGGCACGGGCTCGAGCTCGCCCAGACGCGATGGAGTTTCTTCGAGCACGTATCCGTTCGACGTCAGCATGAATCCATGATCAACTCGGGCGAGTGCCGGCGGAATAGACTCCTGACAGCACAGAATTGGACTTTCATGACCGATTGGGCGATCTACTCGCAGTCGCATCCGCTCCTGGTCGAGCACGGATTCGCCTGCCTCGGCGCGGGTCGGCACGAGGGCCCGTCACCCGGGTTCGGCGCGCAACGCAGACTCGGCGACTACGCGATCGTGTTCGTCACGAGCGGCTCGGGCGTCTACCGCGATCCGTTCGTCGGCACGATCGAGGTCGAGGCGCCGGCGACGATCCAGGTGTTCCCGCAGCGCCCGCACGACTACGCCTCGCCGCGGGGCTGGACCGAGCATTGGGTGCTCTACTCCGGGGCGACGGCCGCCGCATTCGAGGGCATGGGCGTGCTCGACCGGCGCCGGCCCGTGCAGCCGGGCGCACGGCTGCCCGACGATCTGCTCGACCGCTTCGGGTCGTTGCGCGATGCGCTCGGACGCCTGGGCTGGCGGGCCGCCGTCGACGCCTCGATGCTCGCGCAGGGACTCCTCGCCGACTCGGTCGCCGGACGCGCCGCGTCGACCGCGAGCGAGGCGACGGTCGCGGCGTTGCAGGCCGACGCCGCCCTGCACCTCGACGTCGCGGCCCGCGCCGGGCTCGCGGGCGTCAGCGTGAGCACGCTCCGCGACCACGTCCGCGAGGTCACCGGCGGCACGCCGAACGAGCTCGTCATCGGCACGCGGATCGACCGCGCGTGCGGCCTGCTGGTCTCCACCACGCTGTCGGTGCAGGCCGTGGCCGCAAGCGTCGGCTACGACGACGCCGCATACTTCTCGCGCCTCTTCACGCAGCGCGTGGGCGTGGGCCCGGCGCAGTTCCGCAAGCGGCACCGCCGGTAGCTCTCCCACGCCGACCCCTTGGGCGAGACGCACGAACGCCCCCGCGGTGAGGATCGCGGGGGCGTTCGCACGTCGCGTCCCGGGCCGCGCACGGCCCGGCACGGACGATCACTCGGTGCCGAAGAACTCCAGCTCGGCGATCGAGGCCCACGGCTGCCCGTTGTGGGAGCTCGTGCCGACGACCTTGACGAAGGCCGCCGTGGTCGGTGCGTCGAACATCACCGGCTGGGGTGCGGTGCCCGTGCCGAGTTCACCGGCCGCGACCGGCGAGCCCCAGTCGGTGCCGTCGGCGCTCACGTACACCTCGTAGCCCTTGATGCGACCGTTGGGCTCGGAGCCCGGGCGCTGCTGGATCGAGATGCCGCGGAGCTCCTGCGAGCCGCCGAGGTCGATCGACACGTGGTGCGGGTAGGCCGGCGAGTCGTTCAGCCACTCGCTGTGCCAGCAGCTGGCCGAGTCGCCGTCGATCACGTTCGACGCGTGGCCGTCCTCGCCCTCGATCTCCTGCGAGTCGAAGTCGACGACCGTCATCGCGTCCTTCGGCAGCGGCGTCGGAGCGGCCGCGCGGGTGCCCCACACGTTGAGCTCATTCGCGCCGGCGAACGCCGCCCCGTTGATCGCGTTGAGGCCGACGAGCTTGACGAAGCGCGCATCGGTCGCGTCGAACGACAGGTGCTGTACCTCGGCGGTGCTCGCGAACTCGCCGGTCTTCACCGGGGTGCCCCAGTTCGTGCCGTCGGCGCTGAGGTAGAGCTCGTACTTCTTGATCGAGCCGTTGCCCCGCCGCACCTGGTAGTCGAACCCGTCGACGGCGTAGCTGTCGCCGAGGTCGAGTGCGATCGAGTGGGGGTAGGGGGTGTCGGGGTTCACCTGCGACCACGCCGAGTGCCACATCGTGGCCGGGTTGCCGTCGATGGCGGCACGTGCGCTGCCGTCGCCGGTGCCCGGCTCGGCGTCGCTCACGCCCGCGATCGCGAGTCGCGACTGCGGGATCAGCCCCGGCGGCAGGGTCGGCACCGAGACGGATGCCTCGACGGTCCGCGTTCCGCCGGCGACGGTGTAGCCGGTCGCCGCCGAGATCTCGTAGCTGCCCTGCTCGATGTCGGCCGGGGCCGACACCCGCCACGTGGTCTTCACGGTGGCTCCGGGCGCGACCGAGGCGAACTCGGCTGCGCCGACCGGCGCGACCTTCCACCCGTCGGGCGCGGCGAGCGTGGTCGCGACATCCGTCGCGGCCTCGCCCTCGTGGTTCGTGAAGCTCGTGGTGAAGGTGTTCGCCTCACCCGGGACGAGTCCGCTCACCGGCGCCGCGAGCGTGAGGCGGGCGCAGGCGCCCGTGGTCTCGCTCTCACCGAGGTCGACGATGCGGAGGTTGTCGAGGATGAGGTCCGACCCGGTGCCGCCGACGGCGTTGCGCCGGAGGCCGACGAACGGGTCGCCGCACGCCGGTGCGTCGAACTCGTGCACGAACTCGGTCGTCTCGTGGACGGCACCGAACTCGGTCGAGGTGAGGTCGACGGCCTTCGTAGCTCCGCCGGCGATCTGGTCGACGCCGGTCACGAACGAGTAGGCCCCCGCGACGCCGCTCTGGTAGTCGAACGACACCCGGTAGCGGTGTCCGGCCTCGAAGGGCGCGGTGTACTCGGAGGTGCGGTACACGAGACCGCGGTTCTCCTCGTGCGCCATCAGCGAGTAGTCGCCGCCGAGCACCATGTCGAAGGCGCGGCCGTTCCAGCCCTGCTGCGTGAACGGCTCGTTGCGCTTCGCGATGTGCGTGCGCGGGTCGGTCGAGCCGCCCGCGTCGCCCTTGAAGAACGGACCCCAGCCCTGGTCGACCTGCTCGAAGTCCTCCTCGACGAGCACGCCATCGCCCGAGGCGGGGTCGTCGGTCGCGACGACGCGCACGTTGTCGATGCGCACGGGGGCGTCACCCTCGGCCGCGGCGATCGTGAGCGTCGGCCGCGTGTCGTCGGTCACGGTGACGTAGGTCCGCAGGCGCTGCAGGTTCGTGTCGCGCCACTCGTCGGCGGCCATCAGGTTGACGGCGCCCGAGCTGTCGACGCTCGTCGAGGCGTCCTCGCCGTCGTCGCCGCGCACGTCGACCGAGAGGGTCGTCGCACGCGTCTGTCCGGCGGCGACCCCGAGGTCGGCCGAGACCGCGTAGGTACCGGGCTCGAGCTCGCCGAGCCGCTGGCTGATCGAGGACTCACCGGCGCCGAGCACGGCGGCGCGGCGTCCGCGATCGTCACGTTCGATGCTCGCGGAGCCGGCCGGGTTCCAGGCCTCGAGGTCCTGCCCGTTGAAGCCCGGGTCCTCGACCTGGGTTCCCTGGCCGAACGAGGCCTTCTTCGGCAGCGTCGAGGCGGCGGTCGCCTTCTTGCCGGCGACGAGCACGTACGGCTGCCCCGCCTCGGCGTCGATGGTGACGGCACCGTCGACGACCGGGAGGTCGGCGACCTTCGTGCGCCCGGCGTCGCCGAGGGCGAAGAGCTGCAGCGACGAGGCATCCGCGAAGTCATCGGTCAGCTGCCAGGTGGTCTGCCCGCCCGCCGGGTTCACGTGGTAGAGCTTGTCGGCGTCCTTGCCCGGCTTCGACGACCACGGCAGCAGGTAGGTGCCGCCGCGCAGCACCTCGGCGCCGTCGACCGTGATCGAACGGTCCGCGGCGCTCGTGCCGGTCATGCTCACGCCGTCCTCGAGGTCGATGCGCTCGGGCGTCCATCGCGTGATCTCGTGGTGCTGCAGGAACTTGGCCGGCACGTTCGCGGTCCACACGTTCGCGAGGAACGCGTCGAAGTCGTTCTGCCCGGTCCAGCCCTCGAACTCGACGATGTGGCTCGTGCCGAGCAGGGGGTGCGGGTTCCAGACGTCGGCCTCGGTGTTGTTCACGAAGCGGAGGATCTGCGAGTTCACGCCCTTGTTCGAGGAGCCGCCGTAGTTCTCGTCGTTCGCCCAGTGCGACCACGTGTTGTTCTCGGCGAGCTTGTCGGCCCACTCCGAGCCGACGCGGAAGCCGTGCTTCACGAGCGAGTCCTGCAGCGACTGCGCGAGCCAGCCGTGCTCGTAGTAGACGTCGATGTAGGCGAAGTCGAGGTTGTCGTCGGTCGCCTCGGCGAGCTCGCCGATGCGCTTGTCGAGCTCGCCCGAGGCGCGGTCGTAGCGCTGGTCGATGTAGTACGACTGGTCGAGCCAGTTCCAGCCCTTGGCGTTCTCGTTCGCGATCTCGTCGCTGAACGAGTTCGCCTCGGGGTAGATCTCGGTGGCGTTCATGTGCACGCCGAAGCTGGCGTTCCACTTCTTGCCGGCCTTGACCGCGGCGTTCAGCTCGGCGAGGCCGCCGGCGCGCTCGTTGAAGTTGTCGCCGTAGTCGGTGTTCGCCGAGTCGTGCCCCTCGCTCGTGTAGCCCTTGAGCATGGCCACCTGGCCGAGCCCGTCGGTGTTCAGCGCGATGCGCTTCACGTCGTCGAGCGTACGCAGGAACGGGTGCGTCGCCTGCGAGGCGAAGTTGAAGGGGATGTGGGTGATGACGTTCTCGGGCGTCTGCTCGCCCTTGTAGGGGGCGATGCGGATGTCGCGCATCGCGATCGCGCCGTCCTGCCAGTCGACGACGTCGTCGTCGTTGGCGTCGGGGGTGATCGCGACCTTGACCCAGGGCAGCTCCTCCGTGCCGCCCTGCCCCTGCGCGCGGTACAGCCACGGGCCGCTCGCGATGCCGACCTCGACGCCGGCCTCTGCGGCGACGGCCTGGCGCCAGAAGTTGCCCGAGTCCTTCGAGCTCGCGCCCGACGAGGTGTCGTAGAGCGCATTCGTCGCGAAGGCCGCGGCGAGCTCGCCCGTGTTGGCGATGATCGTGTTCGATCCCTTCGGCGCCGCGTCGACCGGCGTCGCGGCGGTGACGGGCAGGAACACGTCGCCGGAGGCGCCGCGGTCGACCGAGAGGTTCGCCGCCGCGATCGCCGCGCCGGCCTCGGCCGAGGAGACGGTGACGAGCCGGTGGTCGGGGATCTGCAGGGTCTTCACGACCCCGTCGGGGTCGACGACCTTCGTGACCTCGATCGTGACGACGTTGCGCTTGACCGAGAGGCGCGCCTCGATCGAGACGCCTGCGAGCGCCGTCGGAGTGAGCACGTAGTCCACCGCGCTGCGGCCGTCGGCCTGCGAGACGACCTCGACCGGCTGGGCCGTGCCGTTGATCGTGACGGCGGCGATCGTGACGTCGTTGCCGTGCATCACGGCGCCCGAGTCACGGTCGGTGTACGCGATCACCTGGGGGAAGCCGGCATCGGCGGTGACGGCGAGGTCGCTCGTCCGCAGGCCGAACGAGGCACCGGGCGCGGGGGCGGTGAACCCGTCGGCCGTGGCGGTCTCCGCCGCGACGGCGGGTGTCGCCATGAGCGGGACGAGCATTCCGCTCGCGACCGCGCACGCGATTCCGAGGCGCCAGAGGCGGCCCGGTGGGCGTGATGAAGGCATCTTCGTCTCCATTCCCGCGTCGAGTCGACGCGTCCATATCGACCCGCGCCGACGGCGCAGTTCAGTCGAAGGTCTCGATGTACTCCTGTTCAGGTCCGAGCTCGGCCTGTTCGCGCAGCTCGACGGTGCCGCCGAGGCGCTCGAGCTCGAGCACGGTGATGGTGTTCTCGCCCGCGCGCAGCAGGGGCGACGGCACGTAGTAGGTCAGCTGCGGACCGATCTCCCAGTAGCGGCCGAGCAGGAACCCGTTCACCCACACGAAGCCCTTGCCCGAGCCGGGGAACGCGAGGAACGCATCGGCCGGCTCCTCGACGGTCAGTGTCGCCGTCGCGAGGCCGCCTCCGGTCTTGTCGGCGCCCGCGGAAGCGCCGACTGCGAGCGCCTCGAGGGCTTCCGCATCCCACTCGTCGAGCGGCAGCGCCCTCGTCGACCAGCGCTGCACGAGCCGACGGTCGAGCTGCACCCCGCCGAGGATGCCCTTGCCCTCGCCGAGCAGCGGGCCGTAGTTGATGCGCCCCTGGTTCTCGACGAGGAGCTCGAGCACGACGGCCCGCCCCTCGCCCGCGATCCGCACGCCGGCCGCTGCCTCATCGGCGTCGAGCACGGCGACGCGCGCACCGTCGACGAACACGACGGCGCGGTCGCGGAGTCCGCGCACGGTGAGCAGCGCCCCGCCACGCGGCACGATCGGCTCGGCCCGGTAGAGCGCGAGCCCCGCGTCGAGGCCGAGCTCCTCGAAGCTCGGCGGCATCGCGGTGCGCACCTCGCGGCCCGCGCGGCGAACCGTCTCGAGGAGGCCGGCGACTCGGCGCAGCGGCAGCGTCTCGGCCGGCAGCACCGCCGGGGTCGGGGATGCCTCGGGCGGCACCTGCCCCGTGACATCCACCAGCACCTCGCGGATCAGCCGGAACTTCTCGGTGATCGCGCCGTTCTCGGCGACGGGGGCGTGCGAGTCGTAGCTCGTCTGCGTCGGCTGCAGGCGCGCGCCGTCGTGGTTCGCGCCCGACCAGAGGCCGAAGTTCGTGCCGCCGTGGGCCATGTAGAGGCTCAGCGAGCCGCCCTCGGCGAGGATGTCGGCGACGACGCCGGCAGCGCCCGCGGGGGTGCGCACGTGGTGCGGGTCGCCCCAGTGGTCGAACCAGCCGTTCCAGAGCTCGGCGCAGACGAACGGTTCGCCGTCGCGGCGCTCGCGCAGCATCGACGCCGCCTGCGCTGCACGCGAACCGAAGGTCGCGGTCGCCAGCACGCCGGGCACGCTGCCGCCGTCCTGCATGAGCTCGGTCGGGCCGTCGGCCGTGTAGATCAGCTCGGTGATGCCGCCCGCGACGAGGCGGTCGCGCAGCCACGCGAGGTAGTCGGCGTCGTCGCCGTAGCTGCCGTACTCGTTCTCGAGCTGCACCGCGACGATCGGCCCGCCGTGCGCCGCCTGCAGCGGCGCGAGGCGCGGCAGCAGTTCGGCGAACCAGGCGTCGACCGCGTCGAGGTAGGCCGGATGACTCGATCGCAGCCGCATGCCGGGCGCGCCCGAGAGCCAGGCGGGGAACCCGCCGTTGTCCCACTCGGCGCAGATGTACGGCCCGGGGCGCACGATGACGTCGAGCCCGAGCTCCCCGGCGAGCGCGATGAACCGCTCGAGGTCGCGCCAGCCGCTCCAGTCGACCGCGCCGCGGCGACGCTCGTGGAAGTTCCACGCGACGTAGGTGTCGACGGTGTTGAGGCCGAGCGCGACGAGCCGCTCGAGGCGGTCGCGCCACTGCTCGGGGTGCACGCGGAAGTAGTGCACCGACCCCGAGAAGATCCGGTGCGGCCGGCCGTCGCGGAGGAACCCGCCGTCGGCGATCGCGAGCGCGCTCGTCCCGGGCCCCGCGGCCGCCACGGCGGCGAGGTCCGTCGACAGGCTCACTTGACCGCCCCCGCCGTGAGGCCGGCGCGCCAGAAGCGCTGGAGGCCGAGGAACGCGATGATCAGCGGCACCACCGAGAGCAGCGCGGCGACCACGACGGTGCCGGCGGGCACCTGCCCGTTGCTGCCCGCCCAGCCGACGAGGCCGACCGTGACCGGCTGCAGGGCGCTGTCGTTCAGCACCATGAGCGGCAGCAGGAAGTTGTTCCAGACCTCGACGAACTGGAAGAGGAAGATCGTGACGAGCGCGGGCGACATGATGCGCACGCCGATCGAGAAGAAGATGCGGAACTCCCCCGCGCCGTCGATCCGTCCGGCCTCGATGAGCTCGTCGGGGACCGACTGGGCGGCGAACACCCGGGCGAGATAGACGCCGAAGGGGCTCACGATGCTCGGCAGCAGCACCGCGAGCGGGTTGTTCAGCAGACCCACCTGGTTGAAGAGCAGGAAGAGAGGCAGGGTGAACATCACCTTCGGGATGAGCACGGCGGCGAGGATGACCCCGAAGACGACCCCGCGACCGCGGAACTCGTACTTCGCGAGGGCGTAACCGGCCAGCGCCGAGAGCAGCGTGCCGATGACGGCCGAGACCCCCGCGTAGAAGACGCTGTTGAGCATCCACTTGCCGAAGATGCCGTCGGACTCGGCGAAGACGAGCGCGATGTTGTCGAACAGCCCGAAGCCGTCGAACCAGAGGCCGGGCTCCGAGAACTGGTGCCCGGCGGGCTTCGTCGAGGCGACGACGAGCCACCAGATGGGCATGATGAAGTAGAAGGCCGAGAGGCCGAGGAGGGCGAACACGCCCAGGCGGCTCGCGAGGTTCGCCTCGCGGTTCGAGCGGCGCGGGCGCGAGGCATCCGGCCGGTCGGTGCGCGGAAGGCGCGTGGCCGACTCCAGGGTCGGTGCGGTCATCGTTCGCCTCGATTCGTGAGCTTGAAGAAGGTGAACGAGAGCACGCCCACGAGCAGCGCGAGCACGACCGACTGCGCGGCCGCGTACGGGTAGTTCTGCGCGGTGACCTGCGCCTGCGCCGCCATGAGCGGGGTGAAGGTGTTGCTGATCGCGCCGCCCGAGATGGTCTGCAGCACCTTGGGCTCGTTGTAGAGCTGCGCCGACCCGATGATCGAGAAGACGGCGGTGAGCACGAGCGCGGGGCGGACCATCGGGATCTTGATGCTCCACGCGATCCGGGCGGGGCCCGCCCCGTCGAGGCGTGCCGCCTCGATCGTCTCGGCGGGGATCGTCTGCAGCGAGGAGTAGATGATGAGCATGTTGTAGCCCGTCCACCCCCAGGTCACGATGTTCGCGACGGCCCAGAGCACGATCTCGGGTGCGAAGAAGGGGATGCCGGTGCCGACGACCCGCTCGAGCAGCGTGTTGATCGGGCTCGTCACGGGCGAGTAGAGGAACGACCACATGACCGCGGCGATGACGCCGGGCACGGCGTACGGGAGGAAGGCGGCGAGCCGGAAGAAGCCCTTGCCGCGCGCCGAGCGCGAGTCGAGCAGGAGCGCGAGCAGGAGCGCGAGGCCGAGCATCACGGGCACCTGCACGAGGCCGAACAGCACCACCCGGCCGAGCGAGGCGAGGAACTCGGTGTCGCCGAGGAGGCGGGCGTAGTTCGCGAACGGCGTGAAGTCGAGCGTGGGGGCCTCGAGGCCGAGCCCCGAGCGCTGGAGGGTGAAGAGGCTCTGCACGAACGCGAACACGATCGGCACGAGGTACATCGCGATGAACAGCACGCCGAACGGCAGCAGGAACAGCAGCGGAGTGCGCCAGCGTCCGCCGGATCGGCGTCGCTCGGCGCCGCCGGGTGCCGGGGCACCGGCGCGGTCGGCGCGGCGCCCGCGGTCGGCGGTGGTGACCGCCCGTGTCGAAGTGGTGTCCATGTCGTCCTGCTTGGTGCGATGGTGGCTCGGCCGGTGCGATGGCCGGTTTGGTCGAGGCCGCGGATGCCTCGGGGCCGGGTCGGGGCGACGGGATGCGCCGCCCCGACCCGACCGTCGGGTGCTACTCCGCGACGGAGAGGCCCTGGGCCTCGAGCGCGTCGACGGTCTGCTGCTGCGTGCTCGTCAGCGCGTCGGCGAAGGTGCCCTTGCCAGACCAGGCCTTGCCGAGCCCGTCATCGAGGAAGCCGACGGTCTCGGGCATGTTCGGGCCCCAGGTCCAGCCGGTGGTCACGTTCGGCGAGGCCTCGGCGAAGACGTCGAAGATGACCTGGTCGCCGAAGTAGGGGTCGGGCTCGCTGAGCGCCGGCAGGTCGAGCAGCTCGGTGGCCGCCGGGTAGAGCGCCGCCGCCTCGATGAGGCCGGTGTAGATGTCGGGGTCGGTGCTCATCGCGTGCGCGAACTTCCACGCGGCCTCGGGGTTGTCGCAGCCCTTCAGCACGGCCGTGGCCGAACCGCCGACGTTGCCGACCTTGTCGTCGCCGGCCTCCCACTGCGGCATGGGCGCGACGGCCCACTTGCCCGCGCCGTCGGGCGCGCTGCCCTTGAGGACGCCCGCGATCCAGACCGCGCCGACGTGCGTCGCGATCGAGCCGTCGCCGAGGCCGGTGTACCAGGACTGGTCCCACATGGGGGCCTGGCTGATGAGCCCGGCGTCGGTGAGGCCCTGCCAGTAGTCGGCGACCTCCTGGCCCTCGGGCGAGTCGATCGAGACCTTCCAGCTGTCGCCGTCGACCGAGAACCACGGGGCCTCGGCCTGCCAGTCGAAGCCCGCGTAGTCGTAGTTGAGGTAGCTCGCCGAGAGCGACTTGCCCGCGGCCTTCAGCTTCTCGCCGGCGGCCTGGTACTCGGCCCAGGTGGTCGGCACGGCGATGCCGAGCTCGTCGAAGACCGCCTTGTTGTAGAACAGCGCCATCGGGCCCTGGTCGACGGGGGCGCCGTAGACGCCGTCGCCGATCGAGACCGCCGACCAGGTGGCGGGCGTGAACTCGTCCTCGTTCGCGTTCGCGAACTCCGAGACGTCCTCGAGGGCGCCCTGTGCGGCGAAGCTCGTGAGGGTCTCGTAGCCGACCTGCGCGAGGCAGGGGGCGTTGCCCGCGGTGACCGCGTTCAGCATCTTGTCGTAGCCGCCCTTCGCGCCGGGGGCGACCTCCTCGTACGTGACGACCACGTCGTCCTGCGAGGCGTTGAACGCCTCGACGGCGTCGGCGTAGCCCGGGGCCCAGCCCCAGAACGTGACCTCGGCCGGGCCGGATGCTGCGGGCTCGGCTGCTCCGGAGCATCCCGCGAGCGCCAGGCCGAGGCCCAACGCGCCGGTGATGCCTACCGTGCGCATGACTGTCTTCTTCACTGCTGCCTCTCCTTTGAATGAGCTCGGAATGCGTCGTGCAAACGAATCAGGCCGTCGCGGTCTCGGGTGCGGGCTCCGCGGGGCGTGTTCCGATGGTGCCACATGTTGTTACCGATAACAAGCCCGGATTCAATGGAAACGACTCCTGCGAATTCGGGACGATTGGCGATAGCATGTTTCCGCTACCACTGTAGGAGGATCTCGAGATGTCCAACACACGGCGGCTCGACGCGAGCGGCCGCACGCGATCGCCGAGCATGGCCGACGTCGCGCACCACGCCGGCGTCTCCGCCCAGACGGTCTCGCGCGTGCTCAGCGGACACCCCAACGTGCAGTCCGCCACGCGAGACCGCGTCCTGCGCTCCGTCGACGAGCTCGGCTACCGCATGAACAGCGCCGCCCGGGCGCTGTCGTCGGGGCGCACCCGCACGATCGGCGTCGTCGTCCTGCCGACCGTCGACTACTCGGGCGCGGCGGTCACGCACGGCGTCGAGTCGGCCGCCCGCCGCGCCGGGTACGCCGTGAACATCTCGACCGCGAGCTCGCTCGACCCCGCCGCGATCGCCGCGGCGATGACACGGCTCGACGAGCAGTCGGTCGAGGGCATCGTGCTCGTCGTGCCGGTGCCGACCGCCACCGACGCCGTCGAGTCCATCGCCCGACGCATCCCCACCGTCACGATCGACGGATCGCGCACGATGTCGAGCGAAGTCGTCGCGATCGACCAGTTCGAGGTCGGCCGCCTGGCGACACGTCACCTGCTCGAGCTCGGGCACCCCACGGTGTGGCACATCGCCGGCCCCGACGAATGGCTCGACTCGACCGGCCGCGCCGCCGGCTGGCACGCCGCGCTCGAGGAGGCCGGCCGCGAGGTGCCACCGCTGCTGCACGGCGACTGGTCGCCCGAGTCGGGGTACCAGGCGGGGCTCCTGCTCGGCCGCATCCCCGAGGCATCCGCCGTGTTCGTCGCGAGCGACGAGATGGCCTTCGGGGCGATCCGCGCCCTGCACGAGCTCGGCCGGCGGGTGCCCGAAGACGTCTCGGTGGTCGGGGTCGACGACATCGCCCTCGCGGCGTACTGCAGCCCGGCACTCACGACCGTCGCCCAGCCGTTCGGCGTGATCGCGGCACTCGCGGTCGAGCACCTGCTGCGCCGCATCGACGATCCGAGCTCCCCGCCCACGTCGACCGACGTCGACGCCTCGCTCGTGATCCGCGCGAGCACTGCGCCGTTCGCCGGCTGACCCGGCGCGGTCCGCCCGAGATCCGACGCGCCGCGGCGCAGCCGCAGCCGCTAGCGTCGGAGCATGACCGATGGCCACGCCGCCGACGGCGCTGCAGGAGCGCCCGCGATGGCGCTCCCCTTCGACGCCGACTCGCTCGCCGCCCCGCTCGAGACCGAGCGGATGACGCTCCGACCGATCGAGCCGGGTGACAGCGACGATGTCTGGGAGTACCAGCGCTTGCCCGAGGTGCTGCGCTACATCCCCTGGCCGGCGCGCAGTCGCGAGGAGGCGCACGTGCACACGCTGAAGCGGGCGGGCATGCGCCGGCTCGCCGAGGCCGGCGATGCGGTTCACTTCGCCATGGCACTGCGGGGTGAACGATCGATGGCCCGCGTCGACGAGTCCGGCCACCGCGATCGCGTCGTCGGCGACGTCATGGTCCGCGTCTCGAGCGCCGCTGACGCCCAGCTCGAGCTCGGCTGGGTGCTGCACCCGGCGTTCCAGGGGCGCGGGCTCGCGGCGGAAGCGGTGGGCGAGGTGGTGCGATTCACGTTCGAGACGCTGAACCCCCATCGGCTGAACGCCCACGTCGACGTGCGCAACACGGCCTCCGCCGCCCTCTGCCGACGGCTCGGCATGCGCCTCGAGGCGACCCTCATCGAGGACGTCTGGGACGACGGCTGGCAGGACAGCCAGATCTACGGACTGCTCCGTCGGGAGTGGGAGACGCGAGGCCGCTCGACGACGCCGTGAAGTTATCCACAGGGTTGTCCACACCTGTTCGAACTCGCATTCGAATGTAACCGCCCAGGGCGGATCACGGCGCGAGCGCATCGAGTGCCGCCGCGTCCGCGACGGGAAGCGCGCAGACGAACTCGCGGCAGCGATACGCCGCCGCCTGCCCGTCGAGCAGTCGTCGACCCTCGAGGAGCTCGAAGCCGGCGTCGGCGAAAGCCGCCGCCTCCGCCTCGGTGACGATCAGCGTCACGGATGCCTCGGCCGCCCGAGCCGCACGGACGAGCTCGTCGTCGGCGCGCGGACGACCCGTCGCCTCCCGCTCGGGCACGACGACGACCAGTTGCACGACGGGCGTGGCGAATCGGGTCATGAGCTCGAGCGCGGCACCGAAGGCGATCGGACGCTCGAGCGCGGCGCCCGCGAGCCGACGCATCGCCTCCTCGGCGGCCTCGCGGTAGCGGTCACCCGCGCCGAGCAGCCAGAGCTTCCAGGCCGCCGTCGCGCACGCGGTGATCCCGGAGGGCGCCGCCCCTTCGGCCGGATCCGTCGGCAGGGCGAGTCCCCGCTCGGCGAGCACCGGGTCGGCACCGCCCGGCACCGCGAACACCGCCGGCGCGGCACCCGGCTCAGCGACAGCCGCGCCGACCGCGGCCTGATCGACCGCCGCGTCGAGCGAGGCATCGATGAGCCTGCGGGCGATCACCGCGTCCTGAACCGACCCGGTCGCGACGGCGAGGTCGAGCAGCCCGTCGGCCAGCATCCCGACATCCTCGAGCGCGGCGCGGGCCGACGACATCAGCCCGTCCCGCGAGGCACGGCGCACCGTACCGTCGGGAGCGAGATGCGCGGCGAGTACGAACTCGGCCGCGCGTCGGGCCGCGACGAGCGCGTCAGAAGCGTCGAAGGCCCCCGACGCCCGAGCGAGGGCGCCGATCGCCAGGCCGTTCCAGCCGGTGAGCACCTTCTCGTCGAGCGGAGGCGGCTCGAGCGTGCGTCGACGCTCGGCGTCAGCCGTGGCATAGCCGCCTTCGGTGCGCACGCCGTCGACCATGCTCTCGGAGTCCTGCGCCGAGGCGAATCCTCCCTCGGGCAGCTGCAGAGTCTCGATCAGGTAGCCGGCGATTCCGCGCCCGACCGCCACGACCTCGTCGTCGTCGCTCGCCCCACGTGCCAGCTCGGCCGCGACGTCGAGCAGCAGTGCATTGTCGGTGAGCATCCGCTCGTAGTGCGGGTCGCTCCAGTCGCTGCGCGTGGCGTAGCGGAAGAAGCCGCCGTCGACTCCATCGCGCAGCGGCGAGGCCGCCATCGCGAGGAGCGTGCGACGGGCCAGGGCCCGACCCTCACCCGCGCGTTGCGCCAGGAAGCCGAGCACGGGCGCGATCGGGAACTTCGGAGCGCGGCCGAACCCGCCGTGCACCCGATCCTCATCGGCCGCGAGGGCGGCCACCGCGGCGGTGAGTTCCGCCTCGCCCGGCAACGGTCCGGCCGTCTGGGCGAGCGAGGCCTCGGCCAGCGCGGCCGCCACCGCCGACGCCGTCTCCTCGAGCTGCCCGCGGCGCTCGCGCCACGCCTCACCGACCGCGGCGATCACCTGTCGGAACGACGGCATCCCTCGCTGCGGGAGCGGCGGGAAGTAGGTGCCGGCGTAGAACGCGCGCCCGTCGGGCGTCGCGAATACGGTGAGCGGCCATCCGAGTTCCCGCGTGAAGGCGGAGGCCGCGGCGAGGTAGCTCGAGTCGACGTCGGGATGCTCCTCGCGGTCGACCTTGATCGCGACGAAGTGCGCGTTGAGCTCGTGCGCCGTCAGCGCATCGCTGAAGCTCTCGCGAGCCATCACGTGGCACCAGTGGCACGTCGCGTAGCCGATCGAGATCAGCACCGGCACATCCCGTCGGCGAGCCGCGGCGAAGGCCGCGTCTCCCCAGGGGAACCAGTCGACGGGGTTCCCCGAGTGAGCCCGGAGGTAGGGGCTCACGGCGTCGGCGAGACGAGCACCCATGCCTTCAGGGTACGTGCTCGCGCAGATGGCTGCCTGGTTGTGTGGTGGGTTCGGTTAACGGTGTTGAGCCGCTCCAGCTGCCCGGGGTGGGTGCTGTGCGGCTCGTGTTGTGGTGTTGCGTGTTCGTGTTAAAGGCGAAGAGCCGCCCACGTGGTGGGCGGCTCTTCGTAATGTTTGTCCGGCGGTGTCCTACTCTCCCACAGGGTCCCCCCTGCA
>NZ_JBHVTS010000007.1:0-177605 GCF_042884595.1 Agromyces sp. NPDC058126
ATCGAGCACGGCGACCACCGAGAGCACCTCGTCGTCGGGGAACCCGCCGTCGACGAGCGCCGTGGCGAGCACGTCGTAACTCTCGATGACGGCGTCATCGGTGATGGTCTTGCCGACGAGCAGCGGCACGATCGCAGGATGCTCGGCGTAGAGGCGGCGCATGCCCTGCATGGTCTCGACGACGATCTCGTCCCACGTGCCGGTCGGCAGCTCGGGGAGGTAGCGACGGCCGAGCCGTCCGCGCACGAGCTCGATGATGCCGTCGCGGCCCTCGATGTGGTTGTAGAGCGACGAGGGCGTGACATCGAGGCTGCGTGCGAGCGCGTTGACCCCGAAGGGAGCGCCCGAGTCGATGAGCTCGATCGCGGCGTCGGCGATGCGGTCGGCCGACAGCAGCGGCACCTTCGGCCTCGCCATGCGCACTCCTCGGGTCGGGCGCTCGGGTTCGAGCAATCAGGTCAGCCTACGCGGATGCCCCGGTGCGGGGTTCCGCGATCCGGCATCTCCATGCATAATAAACGAACACCATTCGTTTAACGCGGCGCCCCGCCGCGTCATCCCCGGCACACCGCAGTGCCCCGATCCCCCACCGGAGCCCCGATGTCGCACTCCGACCTCAGCGCACGCGTCCCCCTGCGCCTGCCCACCGCGACCGCGACCTTCGCGATCGCCATCGCCGGCTACCTCGGCGTCAACCTCTCGCCGTACATGATCACGGCCCTCCAGACTGCGCTCGACGCCGACCTCATCACCGCGAGCTGGATCGTGACCGGCGCCCTCCTCGCCACCGCGATCGTCGGACTCGCGATGGCGCCGCTCTGCGCCGGGCCCCGCCGTCTGCTCGTCGCCCGTGCCGGGCTCGCCCTCGGCGTCGTCGGCTTCGGCGCCGCCGCACTCGTGCCCGAGCCGGGCGTCGTCGTCGGCGGCCTGCTCCTCGGCGGCGCCGGCGCGGGCGGCGCGGTCGCCGCCGCGGGCGCCGCGCTCGCCGCCTTCCGCAACCCCGACCGGGTCGCGGGCTTCAACGGCCTCGCGAACCGCGGCGTCATCACGATCGTGCTCTTCGTCATCCCGCTCATCGGCCTCGCCCCGATCGACGTGTTCGGCGCGCTCGCCCTCTTCAGCCTCATCGGGATCGCCGTGAGCGGCTGGCTGCCCGCCGCACCCGTGCACGCGCCGCGGGCCGGCGCCGCGGTCGCCGAGGCCGTCCCCGTCGAGATCCCGCCGACCGGCGCCGTGCGCGCCCTGCCCGAGCGCAGCCCCGCCACGACCCGCCTCGTCACCATCGCCGGGTTCGCGCTGCTCGTGACGTTCGCGCTCTGGGCCGCGAGCGAGGACTCCCTCTGGGCGATGGCCGGCGCGATGGGCGCCGAGCAGGCCGGCCTCACCGACGCGGGCCTCGGCCTCGCCCTCAGCGGCGCGACCGCCGGCGGGCTCGTCGGCTCGGTGCTGCTCATGATCGTCGGCGACCGATTCGGACGCGCCCTGCCACTCGGCATCCTGCTCGCACTCGGTGGCATCCTGAAGATCGTGGAGGGCTTCACGACCGACGAGACGAGCTTCATCGTCGTCTTCATCGCGTGGAACACGGTCTACGCGCTCGCCTTCATGTACTTCGTCTCGACCTCGGCCGCGCTCGACGCCGACGGCCGCTGGTCGGGCCCGCTGCTCGCCGTCTACCTCGTCGGCTCGAGCCTCACCCCGGTCATCGGGGCGGCGCTCGTCGGGGTGCTCGGCTACCAGGGCTTCGCCGTCGCCCTCGGCATCGCGAGCTTCGTGCTCGCCGTGCCGGCGGTCCTCGTCGCCCGACTGTCCACCCGCCTGCAGCGCGCCGAGGCCGACCCGTCGGCCGGCGCGCGGCCCGAGGCATCCGCCCCCACCCAGGAGGTCACCGCATGAGCCGCACGCTCGTCACGAACGCCCGCATCTTCACCGCGAACCGGCCCGGCGACGGCGCCGAATGGGCGGAGGCGCTCGTCGTCGACGGCGAGACGCTCGCCTACGTCGGCGACGCCGAGTCGGCCGCCCGTGCCGCCGGGGCCGACGCCGAGGTGCTCGACCTCGGCGGGCGGCTCGTGATGCCCGGCTTCCTCGACGTGCACACGCACCTGCACATGCTCGGCGACGCGCTCGGCCGAGTGCAGCTGCGCGACGCCCGCGACCTCGGCGAGATCCAGGCGCGCCTCCGCGGGGGCCGCGACGCCGACCCCGAGGCGGCGCGCCTCCTCGGCGTCTCCTGGCTGTTCGACTCGGTGCCGGGCGGCGCGCCCACCCGGCAGATGATCGACGAGGTCGTCGCCGACGTGCCCGTCTACCTCGACGCGAACGACCTGCACTCGACCTGGGTGAACACGGCCGCACTCGCCGAGCTCGGCATCACCCGCGACACCCCCGACCCGATCGGCGGGCGCATCGGGCGCGACGCCGACGGCGAGCCCGACGGCATGCTCTACGAGACGGCGACGCAGTACTTCGTGTGGCGGTTCCTCGCCGAGCAGGCGACCGACACCGACCGCGACGCCGCCGTCGAACGCGCCCTCGACGCCTACCTCGCGGCCGGCGTCACCGGCGCCGCCGACATGGCGTTCGGCGAGCACGAGCTCGCCTCGATCGAACGCGTCGTCGCACGGCGCGGCGGCGAGCTGCCCTTCCACCTCGTCGCGTACTGGCTCATCGACAACACCGGCGACGACGCGCAGAACCTCGCGCAGGTCGCGCGCGCGGCCGAGCTCGCGCAGCGGACGGACGCCCCGGTGCGCGTCGTCGGGATCAAGCTCATCACCGACGGGGTGATCGACGCGTGCACCGCCGCGATGAAGGAGCCCTACGCCGACGGCTCGAACGAGGACCCGATCTGGCCGTACGCGCAGATGGCCCCGGTCGTCGCCGCCGCCGATGCCGCAGGGCTGCAGATCGCCCTGCACGCGATCGGCGACCTCGCGAGCGAGTCGGCGCTCGACGCCCTCGAGCACGCCGCGCAGGTGAACGGCGACCGACCCCGGCGCCACCGCATCGAGCACCTCGAGTACGCCGCCCCCAGCACCGCCGAACGCATGGCCCGGCTCGGCGTCACCGCCTCGATGCAGCCCGTGCACTGCGACCCCGCCGTCATGGACAACTGGATCGCGCAGCTCGGCGACGCCCGTGCCGACCGCGGCTTCGCCTGGAGCGAGTACCGCGACGCCGGGGCGCTGCTCGCGTTCTCGACCGACGCGCCGACCGCCCCGCACGAGGCGCTCGCGAACCTCTACATCGCCGCGACCCGGCGCTCGGCGCTCGACCCCTCGCTCGAGGCGCTGACGCCGCAGTACGCGCTGCCGCTCGGCGAGGCCGTCGGGCACGCGACCCGCGACGCGGCCGCGTCGATCCGCGAGGAGCACGTGCGGGGGCGCCTCGCCGAGGGGCTCGCCGCCGACTTCGCCGTGCTCGACGCCGACCCGTTCGCCGAGGGCGACGCGGCGCTGCTCCAGGCCCGGGTCATCCGCACCGTCGTCGCCGGCCGCACCGCCTACGAGGCGTAGGCGCGCGCACCCGCCCGACCGAACACGAACGAGGCCGCCCCCTGGTGTCGCAGGGGGCGGCCTCGTCATACGTACGGAGGGGACGCGGGCGTCACTCCTCCGCGACCGCGCGCGAGAGCGTCTCGCCGCGGAAGTAGGCCGGGCGCTTCCAGCGCTGCCAGAACATGATGACGACACCCGTGAGCAGGATCACCATGCCGAGCACGAACACGAGTCCGACGCCGCCGATGTTCGAGCCCGAACCGTACTCGGGGTCCATGCTGTCGATGAGCGTCGTGAAGAACAGCACCGACAGGATGAGCCCGCCGAGGAACGGCGCGAACAGGCGGAAGAAGAAGTCGCGGCCCGAGCGGAACCAGGTCTTGCGGAAGTACCAGACGCACGCGAACGCCGTGATGCCGTAGTAGAAGCAGATCATCATGCCGAGCGTCGTGATCGTGTCCCACAGCACGTCCTCGCTGACGAAGCGCATGACCGTGTAGAACACGGCCGCGACGATCGCCGCGACGACGGTCGCGTAGCCGGGCGTGAAGAAGCGCGGGCTCACGCGCGCGAACTTCTCGGGCAGGGCGCCGTAGTGGCCCATCGCGAGCAGCGTGCGCGCGGGCGACACGAAGGTCGACTGCAGCGACGCCGCCGAGCTCGACAGCACCGCGAGCGACATGAGGATCGCGAGCGGGCCGAGGATGGGGCCCGCGAGGTAGAAGAACGCGTTCTCCTGGATCGCCTCGTTGCCGAGGCCGACGCCCTCGGTGCCCACGCCCGCGAAGGCGAGCGAACCCATGGCGACGAAGAGGTAGATCGCGACGACGATCGTGACGGTGAGGGTCGCCGCCTTGCCCGGCGTGGTGCGCGAGCCCTTCGTCTCCTCGTTCATCGTGAGCGTGACGTCCCAACCCCAGAACACGAACAGCGAGACCGAGAGGCCCGCGACGACGGCCGAGAACGAGCCGATCTCGAAGGGGTTGAACCAGCTGAGCTCGACCGGCGTCGCGTCGAACGCGGTGCCGTTCGCGACGTGGATGAACGCCGCGACGCCGAAGCCGATCATGACGAGCAGCTGGAACCCGACGAGCCAGTACTGCACCTTCTGCGTCGTCTGCATGTCGCGGTACGAGATGAGCGTCGCCCCGAGGATGAAGACGAGGCACGTGGCGACGTTCACGAACGGGTTGCCGACGAGGTCGGCGACCGCCGCGGCATCCCCGCCGAAGAACCCGACCACCTGCGAGACCGCGAGGTAGAAGAACTCGACCGCGATGCCCGCGAGGTTCGAGAGCACGACGACGGTCGCCGCGATGAGCCCCCAGCCGCCCATCCAGCCGAGCCACGGGCCGAAGGCCCGGGTCGCCCAGGTGAACGAGGTGCCCGAGTCGGGCATCGCGCTGTTGAGCTCGCGGTAGCCGAAGGCGACGAGCAGCATCGGGATGAACCCGAGCAGGAAGATCGCGGGCAGCTGCGTGCCGACCTCGGCGACGGTCGGCCCGAGCGCGCCCGTCAGCGTGTACGCGGGCGCGATGCACGAGATGCCGATGACGATCGCGCCGATCAGGCCGACCGATCCGGCCGACAGGCCCTTTTTCGAGAGGCCCGGGTCGGCGCCGTCGACCATGGCGCTCGCCGTGGTGAGCGGCGCGTGCGGCTCGGTGTGGTGTTCGTGGGGATGCGTCATCGCAATGTCTTTCAGTTCTCGGGTCGCGGCACGACGATCATCGGGACCGGCAGCTCGCGGAGCATCTTCGAGCCGGTGGACCCGAGGAAGAGGCGGCTCGGGGTCGCGAGCCTGCTCGAGCCGACGAGCACGATCTCGCCCGCGTGCCAGTCGAGCCCGCGCACCGACTCCTCGATCGAGGAGCCGGTCGCGGTGGAGACGGTCGCCTCGACGCCCGCGGGCAGCGCCCGCTGCGCCTCGACGAGCACCTCGTCGGCGTGGGCGGTCGACGTGAGGTCGGCGAGCTCCTCGTCCATGCCGGAGGGCAGGTCGATCGGAACGAGCGAGAGGAGGCGCAGCGGCGCGTGGGTCGCACGGCCGAGGCGCACGGATGCCTCGAGCACGGCGCTCGCCCCGGCGCGCAGGCCGATCGCCGCGGTGATGCGGGTGACGCCGAGCGACGTCGGCACCTCGCGCGAGCCCGCGGGGGCGAGTGCGACCGGGACATCCGAGGCGTGCAGCAGCGCGCTCGCGACCGAACCGATGCGCGAACGCCCGAGCGAGGCGCCGCGGGCCGAGCCGACCACGATGAGCGACGCGCCGAACTCGTGCGCGGCCTCGACGAGGCCCTCGGCGAACGACTCCGCGTAGCGGATGTGCAGCGACTGGGCGATGTCGTCGCCGATCTTCGCGCTCGCCTCGGTGAGCCAGCGCTGCGAGCGCTCCTTGACGTGCCGTTCGTAGCCGGGGTCGCGGGGCACGACGCCGCCGCGGGCCTCGATCGGCAGGATCATGACGACCTCGAGGAAGGCCTCGGTCGCCCCGGCGAGCCGGGCGCCGAACGCGAGCGCGTCGGCACCCGAGTCGTCGGCCGTGTAGCCGACGACGATGCGGATCGGTTCGGACATGCTGGAGACTCCGCTCAGCTCGCGAGACTCTGCTCGTTGAGAATCTGCTCGGCGACGAGGCGGCCCATGCGGATCGCGCCGTCGACGTGCTGGTAGCCCTTGCCCGCCATGTCGGAGCAGGCGAAGTGGATCGGGCCGACGTTCTTGCGCAGGTCGGCGCCGTAGCGGGCGAGGCCGCCCATGTCGAAGCTCGCCGCGTACGCGCCGCGGGTCCACTCCTCGCTGCCCCAGTCGCTCTCGTAGTAGACGACGGGGTTGAGCGCCTCGGGGCCGTAGTAGTGCGAGAGCGACTCGAGGATCGCAGCCTTCCGCTCCTCGGCGGAGAGCGTGAAGACGCCGTCGGCCTCCTCGTCGGAGACGAAGCCGACGAGGGTGCCGCGGGTGTCGCCGTGGTTCGTGTTGTCGTACGCCTCGTGCGAGAGCTCGTAGGGGCTGAACGCGGTGCCCGACAGGCCCTGCTCGCGCCAGAACGGCGTCTCGTAGACGGCGTGCACCTTGATGACGAAGCCCATCGAGAGGTGCTGGTGGAGCTGGTGCTGGCGGCGGGGCAGCGGCGGCTCGTACGAGATGCGGCTGTAGAGGATCGGCGGCACGGCGAGGACGACGCGCTTCGCGTGCACCTCGATCGAGTCGGTGACGGCGACGACGCCCTCGTCGAGGTTGTCGGGGTTCCAGCGGAGCTTGCGCACCGGCTGGTTCAGGCGCACCGCGTCGCCGAGCTTCGCGGCGAGGCCGAGCGGCACCTGCTGGAGGCCGCCGACGACGCGCGCGTCGAGGATGAAGTCGGCGTCGACGAGGTTCGAGAACGAACCGGCCGAGGCGGCCATGAGCAGGGCCTGCAGGGCGCTGAACGCGTGGGTCGGCTTCGTGAGCATCGCGCCGGCGATGAACATGCCGATGTTGAGCTTGGCCTCTTCGTCGTCGGTCTGCGTGCCGAGCCACTCGGCGAACGAGATCTCGTCGAGCTCCTTCGCGCGCGGGTGCGCCCAGGGGGCGTCGGGGTCGATCTCGGCGACGAGGGCGTCGAGCTTCTCGATGAGGCCGACGATCTCGCCCTCGGTCTTCGCCGGGACCGGGAAGATCTCGCCCTCGAAGAGGCGCCGCTCGCCGTCCTCGGCGATGTAGACGTTCTTGCCCTCGCGGTAGCGCGTGTAGGTCTCGAGGCCGAGCTCGGCGAGCGTCTCGATCAGGGCGTCCTGGTCGGGCGAGACCCACTGGCCGCCGATCTCGAGCATGGCGCCGTCGACGTCGCCGGTCCAGAGGCGCCCGCCGACGCGGTCGCGGGCCTCGAGCACGACGACCGATTCGCCGGCGTCCTTCAGCTTGTTGGCGGCGGTGAGGCCTGCGGCCCCCGCGCCGACGATCACGACGTCGGTCTCGATGCGTTCCATGGTCTACTTCGCTTCGCTTTCGATTGCAGTTCGTTGGGCTCGCGCCCGAAAAGAGGCGAGCGGATGCCACGGGCTCAGCCGGTGGCATCCGCTCGCATCGTTCAGCTCACCGGGATGAGCGTGTACTTGGTGTCGAGGTACTCGTGGATGCCCTCCGCGCCGCCCTCGCGGCCGATGCCCGACTGCTTGATGCCGCCGAAGGGGGCCGCCGCGTTCGAGACGAGGCCGGTGTTGAGGCCCATCATGCCCGTGGCGAGCTTCTCGATCATGCGCTGGCCGCGCGCGAGGTCCTGCGTGAAGACGTAGGAGACGAGGCCGTACTCGGTGTCGTTGGCGAGGCGCACGGCCTCGTCCTCCGTCGAGAAGGTGGTGATGCCGAGCACCGGGCCGAAGATCTCCTCCTTGAGGAGGCGGGCGTCGGCCGAGACGTCGCCGAGCACGGTGGGCGCGTAGAACGTGCCCGCGCCGCTGATGACGGTGCCGCCGGTGAGGATCTTCGCGCCCTTGCCGACCGCGTCCTGCACGAGCTCGTCGGTCGTCGCGACCGCCTTGTCGTCGATCAGCGGGCCGATGTTGACGCCGTCCTCGGTGCCGCGGCCGACCGAGAAGCCGGCGACGCGCTCGGCGACGCGCTTCGAGAACTCGGCGGCGACCGACTCGTGCACGATGAAGCGGTTGGCCGCGGTGCACGCCTGGCCGATGTTGCGGAACTTCGCGAGCATCGCGCCGTCGACCGCCTTGTCGAGGTCGGCGTCGCCGAACACGACGAACGGGGCGTTGCCGCCGAGCTCCATCGAGGTGCGCAGGATGCCGGTGGCGGCCTGCTTCATGAGGGCGCGGCCGACGCCGGTCGAGCCGGTGAAGCTGAGCTTGCGGAGGCGCGGGTCCTCGATGATCGGGCCCGAGACGGCCGAGGAGGTCGAGGTCGCGATGACGTTCACGACGCCCTTGGGCAGGCCCACCTCTTCGAGCAGCTGCACGAACGCGATCGTCGTGAGCGGCGTGAGTGCCGGGGGCTTGATGACGACGGTGCAGCCGGCCGCGAGCGCGGGCGCGATCTTGCGGGTCGCCATCGCGAGCGGGAAGTTCCACGGGGTGATGAAGAACGAGGGGCCGACGGGGCGCTGCGAGACGACCATGTGGCCGGTGCCCTCGGGGTTCAGGCCGTAGCGGCCCGAGATGCGCACGGCCTCCTCGCTGAACCAGCGGAGGAACTCGCCGCCGTAGGCGACCTCGCCGCGGGCCTCGGCGAGCGGCTTGCCCATCTCGAGGGTCATGAGGAGCGCGAACTCCTCCTTGCGCTCCTGCAGCAGGTCGAAAGCGCGGCGCAGCAGTTCGCCGCGGACGCGGGGCGCGGTGGCGGCCCACTCGTCCTGCGCGGCGACGGCCGCGTCGAGCGCCTTGAGGCCGTCGGCGACCGAGGCGTCGGCGATCTCCTTGATGGTGTCGCCGGTGGCGGGGTCGATGACGGCGAGGGTCTTGCCGCCCTCGGCCGGCACCCACTCGCCGGCGATGAAGAGGCCGGTCTCGACCTTGTCGAGCACCGTGGCTTCAAGCGTTGCGTTCGTCATGTGTGACTTTCCCGTTCGATGGTTCGTGCAGTTCGTGCGGAGTGCTGCGGGTCCGGATGCCTCCGAGTCGCCCGATCCCGCATGGAGCGGGCGACTCGGGGAGGAAGTTGTCGGATCAGGGATAGAGGCCGCGCAGCTTGTGCGCTTCGGCGACGCGCTCGACCGCGAGCGCGGTGGCGGCGGTGCGGAGCGACAGGCCCCGCGAGGTCGCGTAGCCGAGCACGTGCTGCCACGCGCTGAGCATCCGCTCCTCCAGTCTGGCCTCGACTTCGTCGACGCGCCACCAGTAGGCCTGGTTCGCCTGCACCCACTCGAAGTAGGAGACGATCACGCCGCCGGCGTTCGCGAGGATGTCGGGCACCACGAGGATGCCGCGCTCGCGCATGATGCGGTCGGCCGCCGGCGTCGTGGGGCCGTTGGCGCCCTCGACGATGACCTTGGCCCGCACCTGTGCCGCGTTGCCCTCGTGCAGCACGCCCTCGACGGCGGCCGGCACGAGCAGGTCGACCTCGAGCTCGAGCAGGGCGGCGCCGTCGAGCGCCTCGGCGCCGGCGAAGCCGACGACCGCACCGGTCGCGCGGACGTGGGCGCTGAGCGCCTCGATGTCGAGGCCGGCGCCGTTGTACACGGCGCCGTACTGGTCGCTCACGGCCTGCACGGTGACGCCCGCCTCGGTGAGGAACCGCGCGGCATCCGCACCGACCTTGCCGAAGCCCTGCACGGCCGCGGTGGCCTGCGACTGGGTGATGCCGGCGTGGCGGAGGGCGGCGAGCGCGATGTGCGTGACCCCACGCGACGTCGCGCTCGCGCGCCCCTGTGATCCGCCGAGCGCGATGGGCTTGCCGGTCACGATGCCGGGCACGGTGAAGCCGGAGTTCACGGAGTAGGTGTCCATGATCCAGGCCATCGTCTGCTCGTCGGTGCCGATGTCGGGCGCAGGGATGTCGCGCTCCGGGCCGATGATCGGCAGGATCTCGCTCGTGTAGCGACGGGTCACGCGCTCGAGCTCGGCCTTGGAGTGCTCGCGGGGGTCGATCGCGATGCCGCCCTTCGCGCCGCCGTACGGCACGTCGAGCAGGGCGCACTTCCAGGTCATCCACATGGCGAGCGCCCGCACCTCGTCGATGTCGACGTTCGGCGCGTAGCGCAGGCCGCCCTTGGCGGGGCCGCGGCTGAAGTTGTGCTGCACGCGGTAGCCGGTGAACAGCACGGTCTCGCCCGAGTCGCGGCGCAGCGGCACCGCGACCGTCAGCTCGCGACGCGGGGTCGCGAGCATCTGGTGGGTGCCCTCGGAGAAGCCGAGCAGGCCGATGGCCTCGGCCAGCTGCGAGCGGGCGTCGTCGAGCGGGGTCGCTATGGGGGCTGCGTGCGGGGCGACGACGTTGTCGATCACGGTGCTCATGCCTGCTTGAGACCCTCCGCGATCACGCCGAGGCCCTCGATGAGGAGCTCGTCGGAGATCGTGAGCGGCGGCAGGAAGCGGACCACGTTGCCGTAGGTGCCGCAGGTGAGCAGGATCACGCCGTGCTCGTGCGCGTACTTCGCGACCTTGCCGGTGAGGGCCGCGTCGGGGGCGCCGGTGGCGGGGTCGACGAGCTCGATCGCGACCATGGCACCGCGGCCGCGGACGTCGCCGATGCGCGGGTCGGCCGTGCGGAGCGCGTTGAGGCGGCCGATGAGCACCGAGCCGATCTCCTTGGCGCGCTCGATGAGGCCGTCCTCTTCGTAGGTCTCGATCGTGGCGAGCGCGGCGGCGCAGGCGAGCGGCGAGCCCGTGTAGGTGCCGCCGAGGCCGCCGGCCATCGCGGAGTCCATGATCTCGGCGCGACCGGTGACGGCCGACAGCGGCAGGCCGCCGGCGATGCCCTTGGCGGTGACGATGACGTCGGGCACGATGCCCTCGTGCTCGCTCGCGAACCAGGCGCCCGTGCGGGCGAAGCCGGTCTGCACCTCGTCGGCGATGAAGACGACGCCGTTCGCGTTCGCCCACTCGACGAGCGCGGCGAGGAAGCCGGTGGCGGGCACGATGAAGCCGCCCTCGCCCTGGATGGGCTCGATGATGATCGCGGCGAGGTTCTCGACGCCGACCTGCTTCTCGATCTGGAGGATCGCGCGGGCCGCGGCCTCACGGCCGTCGAGGCCGCCGTCGCGGAACGGGTAGCTGAGGGGGGCGCGGTACACCTCGGGGGCGAACGGGCCGAAGCCGCTCTTGTACGGGATGTTCTTCGCGGTGAGCCCCATGGTGAGGTTCGTGCGGCCGTGGTAGGCGTGGTCGAACGCGACGACGGCCTGCTTCTTCGTGTAGTGGCGGGCGATCTTGATCGCGTTCTCGACGGCCTCGGCGCCCGAGTTGAACAGCGCCGAGCGCTTCTCGTGGTCACCGGGGGTGAGCTCGTTGAGCTTCTCGGCGACGGCGACGTAGCCCTCGTAGGGGGCGACGGTGAAGCAGGTGTGGGTGAAGGCGTTCAGCTGCGCCGCGACGGCGTCGACGACGCGCGGGGCCGAGTTGCCGACACCGGTGACGGCGATGCCCGAGCCGAGGTCGATGAGCGAGTTGCCGTCGGCGTCGACGACCACGCCGCCGCCTGCGGCGACGACCGAGATGGGCAGGGTGTGGCCGACGCCGGCGGCGACGGCCTGCGCCTTGCGGGCGATGAGCTCCTGCGAGCGGGGGCCGGGGATGGCCGTGACGAGACGGCGCTCCTGAGCGAGTGCGGGGCCGCCGGGGATGGTGGTGGCCGGGGTGTCGACGAGGGTCATAGCTGCTCCGATGCAATGTGACGACGGTGGCTGATGCGTCGATGGTAGGTCGGGCAGCACGGATGCCTCGACGCCCGTGTGTACATGAAGCATCCCTTTCTTGGACGCCGCGTACAATATCGGCGCACACGTCGCGCGCCACCCCGCGGCATCCGGTCGCCGCGAACAGGACGAGCCGGTCGGCACCCCTGCTCACGGGGGTGCCGACCGGCTCGTCCTGTCGGAGTCGGCGTCAGCGGCCGGCGAGCTCCTTCTGCTCCTCGATCTCCTGCGCCGCGACGGCACGCGTCGCGGGCGCCGGCGGGTCGTTCGGCGCGGCGGCCGCTCTGGCGCCGAGGCCGGGGATCGCCGAGCGACGTCGCGCCCGGCCGATCGCGCGCAGCGACACCGCCCACTGCAGCCCGTAGCCGATCAGGAACACCAGCAGCGTGAAGATCAGCGCCATCGCCGCACCCTGGTCGGGCTGGTAGAGCTGCGCCGAGCGCGGGCTGATCATGGCGTACATGTACACCGACAGCGGCCGCGACTCGGGCGTCGCGAGGAACGCCGGCAGCGTGAACTCGTTCGTGCCGAGGATGAACATCTGGATCCACACGGCGAACACCGTGGGCATCAGCAGCGGCACCACCACCCGGCGGAAGCCCTCGAGCGGGCTCGCGCCGCTCACGACCGCGGCCTCCTCGAGCTCCTTGCGGATCTGCAGCGTCGCGCTGTAGCCCGAGCGGTAGGCGATCGACACCCGGTACGAGTACGCGATCACGAGCGCCGCGATCGTGCCCGCGAGCGGGATCATGGGGTTGATCACGAGGAAGGTGAGGAACATCGCGAAGCCCGCGATGACCGCCGGGATCGCGACCGACGACGAGGCGAAGAGGTCCATGGCCCTCGACCCCGGGGTGCGGCGGCCGCGCGCGATGCCGTAGGCGAGCACCGTCGCCGCGACGCACGCGATCGTCGCGCTGGCACCCGCGATGAGCAGCGTGCGCCCGAGCGAGGCCCAGAACTCGCCGTCGGCGAGCACCTCGCCGAAGGCGGTGAAGTGCGTCTGCGTGGCGAGCGCCTCGAACGAGAACGCGATCGGGTACGGGGTGATCGCCGACCAGAGCAGGGCGAACATCGGCAGGACGGCGGTGAGCAGCACGAAGACGAAGATCGCGACGAGTACCGGCGCCTTCCAGGCGCCGAGCTTCATGGTCGTCGGCCGGAACCCCTTGCCCGAGATCGAGGCGCGGCGCTCGGCGCTGCGGGTCGCACGGAGGTAGATCACGAAGGCGATCGTCGTGATCACGAGGAACACGCAGCCCCACGCCGCGGCGAGCCCGTACTGCGGCAGTTCGCCGGCTCCCGCGCTGATGAGGTTCCAGAGCTTCAGGGCGAAGATGTTCTTGCCCGCCTCCTGGCCGAAGAGGAGCGGGATCTCGAGGCTGCCGAGCCCGAGGATGCCGGTGAGCACGGCGACGCCGAGCAGGCCCGGCCAGAGCATCGGCAGGGTCACCCGCCGGAGGGTCTGCCCCCACGACGCGCCCGACACCCGCGCCGACTCCTCGAGCGAGCCGTCCATCGAGGTGAGGATCGGCACGATCATGAGGAACGGGAACGTCACGTTCGTGAGCGACTGCACGACGGTCATCGTCGCGAACGAGTACGGGTCGATGACGAGATCGCCGGGCAGCAGCCGCAGCAGCTGGTTCAGCACGCCCGACTCGGGCGAGAGCATGAGCTGGTACGCCTGCGCCTTGACGATGGGCGGGATGATGAACGGCACCACGACGAGCACCGAGATCACCCGCCGGAACGGCACGTCGGTGCGCACCGTGACCCACGCGAGGCCGAAGGCGAGCAGCAGCGAGATGATCGTCGAGCCGCCCACGAAGACGGCGGTCGAGCCGAGCACCGACCAGAAGTCCTCGCGCAGCTCCCAGAGGGTGACGAAGTTGTCGACCGACCACTTCGCGCTCGACACGCCGAACGGCAGGAACGGACCACGGAACGCCGTGATGACCTGCACGGCCAGCGGGATCGCGAGGAGGAGGGTGATCACCGCTCCCGCGACGATCGTCGCGATCTTCATTCCGGTCGGCCGGGTCCGCCCGGCCGTCGTGGTCCGTCCTGCCGTCGACATGCGGTTATCCGTTCAGTGCCGCGTCGGCGGCGTTGATCATCGCGATCCAGTCGTCGCGGTTCTCGGGCGACTCGATGTTCGTCGTGCCCTCGAGGCCCGCGAGCAGCGCGTCGGCGTTCGTCTTCATGAGGCCGGTCGCCTCGTCGAACACCGAGGCGGGCAGCCCCGCGTACGGCACCTGCGTGGTCGAGAACTGCTCATCGGTCATGCGGAGGTTCAGCCAGTCGGGGTTGAAGGCGTTCCAGAGCACCCACAGCATGCCGCCGGCCTGGTTCTTCGCGTCGACGTTCACGCCCGAGAACTGCGCGAACACCGGGCCGTTCTCGTAGGGCTGCACCGTGAGGCTCGGGTTCGGGTTGAACAGGGTCTGGCCGAGCGCGATCGGCACGTCGCCGTTCGAGAGCGGCGAGTCCTGGTCTTCGAGCACCTGGAGGGTGCCGGACGACTTCAGCTGGCCGATGAGGTCGACCATCGCGTCCTCGCCGTCCGCCATGCCGACCCCCGAGAACACGTTCGCGTTGTAGCTCGCGACCGAGACCTTGCCCGCGTACTGCGGGTCGAGCAGTCCCTCGAGCGTGGCCGGGGCCTCGATCTTGTCGGTGTTGACCTGCATGAGCGAGCCGTTGATGCTGTCGGGCAGCATGCCGGTCGAGCCGAGGGTGAGGAACTCCTCGGGCACGCCGAACTTCGCCCAGTCGACGTCGGCCCAGTAGCCCTCGTCGGTCATCGCCGCGGAGGAGACGATCGAGCCCGAGATCACGTCGGTGTTGCGGGCGCCGGTGGCCTTCGCCGAGATGATCGCC
This sequence comes from Agromyces sp. NPDC058126, assembly GCF_042884595.1. NCBI lineage: Bacteria > Bacillati > Actinomycetota > Actinomycetes > Micrococcales > Microbacteriaceae > Agromyces > Agromyces sp. NPDC058126. Next base: position 14,725 of record NZ_JBHVTS010000007.1, read on the forward strand.
GACGACAGGTTGTAGGTGAGGCCCTGCGTCTCGATCTTCAGGTCGGGGTAGCTCTTGTTGAACTCGGCGATGACCTCGGGCGAGAGCTCGTACCAGTCCCAGATCACGAGGCGGCCGCCGTCGGTCTCCTTGGCCTGCTCGTAGAGGGCGTCCATCTGCTCGTCGATCGCGGGCCAGATGTCCTCGTAGAAGTTCTCGCATCGGGTGACGGGGCCGACCTCGACGGCGTCGCAGGCGCCGGCCGCGGCGGCATCGCCGGAGGGTTCGATGGCCTGCGGCGTCGAGCCGGGCGTGCTGCACGAGCTGAGCAGCAGCATGCCGGTCGCCGCGAGGGCGATGAGGCCGCTGCGGGCTGTGGATGACTTCATGATCCGGGTGTCCTCTCTGACGTGGATCTCTGATGGATGGAGCGGGGGACGGTGCGATGGAGCGGGTGGAGCGGCCTTCCTGCGCGATGGGGTGGTGGTCAGTCGACGAGCACGCGGCACGCGTGCGGTGCGAGCTCGATGGCGATCTCGCTGCCGTTGGCGGGCGAGTCGAGGGGGGCCCCGCGCGCCACGATCGTGCCGACGACGGTCTCGCCTGCGAGCACCTCGACCTCGTACTCGACGATCTCGCCGAGGAACTCGACCCGGACGACGCGGGCGGGGAGCACGTTCGGGCGATCGGGCGCCGTCTCGTGCCAGCGCACGCTCTCGGGGCGGAAGGTGACGGTGACCTCGTCGCCGAGGCCGACGCCGTCGGGGCACGGGGTCGTGAGCCGGGTGCCGAAGGCCTCGACGTGCGCCTCGCCCGCGCCGCCGCGCTCGCGCACCACCGCGGGGATCATGTTGACCCGGCCCACGAAGTCGGCGACGAAACGGTCGGCCGGTTGGTAGTAGAGCTCGCGGGGCGAGGCCTCCTGCACGATGCGCCCCTGGTTCATCACGGCGACCCGGTCCGACATCGAGAGCGCCTCGGACTGGTCGTGCGTGACGTAGAGCGCGGTGATCCCGAGGCGCTGCTGGAGGCTCCGCAGCTCGTTGCGCATCGTGTCGCGGAGCTTCGCGTCGAGGTTCGAGAGCGGCTCGTCGAGCAGCAGCAGCCGGGGTCGGTGCGCGAGCGCCCGGGCGAGGGCGAGGCGCTGCTGCTGGCCGCCCGAGAGCGCGGTGGCGGGCCGGTTCGCGTAGGCGTCGAGCTGCACGAGCTCGAGGGCCTCCATGGCCCGGGCCCGCGCCTCCTTCTTCGGCAGCTTGCCGCCCGAGACCTGCAGGGGGAACACCGCGTTGGCGAAGACGGTCATGTGCGGCCAGATCGCGTAGTTCTGGAACACCATGCCGACGTCGCGCTTGTCGGGCGGCATGTGCTCGGTACCGGTCGAGAGCACCTTGTCGTCGAGCGTGATCCGCCCGCCGTTGCTCGTCTCGAGGCCGGCGACGCAGCGGAGCGTGGTCGTCTTGCCGCACCCCGAGGGGCCGAGGAGCGAGGTGAAGGTGCCCGGCTCGATCGTGAAGCTGACGCCCTTGACGACGGGCACCGCGCCGCCGTCGAGCTCGTACTGCTTCTCGAGGCCGTCGACGACGAGGCGGCCGCCTCCCTGTGCTGCAGTCATGTGTCCGCTCCTTGGCGATTTTTGAATTCTGGATCCGATTGAAGGACGAGGATGCCCCGGAGGGACCGTGCGGCGGCCATCAGTGCTCGACCGCCTGCGCCGGCGCTCCGCCGCGGGCGTCCGCCCCGGCCTCGCGAGCCTCGCCCCAGCCGACGGTCACCTTGGGCCTCGCGAAGAACAGCACCACGATCGCGCAGAGCGCGAACGCGCCGACCGCGAGCCACAGCGACTGGGCCATCGCGGTCGAGAAGCCGCCGACCGCCGCAGCGGGCAGGCCACCGGCCGCTCCCGGCGCGAGCTCCTCGGCCGTGAAGGTCGGCAGCTCGGCCGCGAGGGTGAGGCTCATGAGGGCGGCGATCGCCGCCGAGCCGAGCACCGAGCCGAGCTGGCGGGTCATCGTGTAGACCCCCGAGCCGGCGCCGGCCTGCGCCCGCGGCAGGTTGCGCGTCGCGGTCGAGGCCAGCGGTGCGAAGACGCCCGAGATGCCGAAGCCGAGCAGCGCCGAGGGCAGGAGCAGCAGCCAGTACGGGACATCCGGCCCGATGAGCGCGCTGTACCAGGCGAGCGCGAGCGCCGAGAGCGAGAGCCCGGCGAGCGCGACCCACTTCGGGTCGATCCGGTCGCTGAACCGGCCGACGAGCGGGGCGAGCACGCCCGAGACCACCGCCATCGGCACGAGCATGAGCGCCGCCTGCGTCGGCGTGAGCCCGCGCCCCACCTGGAAGTAGAACGCGAGCGGCAGCGGCATCGTCGTCATCGCGACGCCCACGAGCGAGATCGCGACGTTCGACAGCGAGAAGTTGCGGTCGCGGAAGAGCCCGAGCGGCAGCAGCGGCTCGGCCGTGTTGAGCGCCTGCCAGACCACGAAGCCCGCGAGCACGACGACGCCGGCGATGATGACGCCCCACACCGTGATCGGGCCGGTGATCGTGCCCCAGTCGTAGGTCTCGCCCTCCTGGATGCCGAAGACGAGGAGGAACATGCCCACCGCGCTCAGCACGACGCCGAGCCAGTCGAAGCGGTGCGAGTGCGTCTCGAGGTTCGGCACGAGCCGCCACGCGGCGACGAACGCGACCACGCCCACGGGGATGTTCACGAAGAACACCCACTGCCAGCCGAGCGAGTCGACGAGCAGCCCGCCGAGGATCGGCCCGACGAGCGTCGCGACACCCGCCACCGAGCCCCAGAGCCCCATCGCCGCACCGCGCTGGTTCGGCGGGAAGACGCGGGTGATGACCGCCATCGTCTGCGGCGTCATGAGCGCCGCACCGAGCCCCTGCAGGGCGCGGGCCGCGATGAGCGTCGTGATGTCGCCCGAGAGCCCGCACCAGAGCGACGCCAGCGTGAAGACCACGAGGCCGACGAGGTACACCCGCTTCGGCCCGAAGCGGTCGCCGAGCCGGCCCGTGATGAGCAGCGGCACGGCGTACGCGAGCAGGTACGCGCTCGTCACCCAGATCACCGCCGTGAGGTCGGTCTCGAGGTCGGCGAGGATCGCCGGGTTCGCGATCGACACGATCGTCGTGTCGACGAGGATCATGAAGAACCCGATGACGAGCGCCCAGAGGGCGGGCCACGGTCTGGCGGTCTGGTTCATGGTCGGCTTTCGCAGGGGGAGGTCACGGGCCGGGGGTGGGGTTCAGTTCGCAGCGGATGACTCGCCCGGCAGCCCGACGACCGGGTCGCCGAGGAGCGGGGTGGAGACCGCGTAGATGCCGTGGTTGGCGAAGAGCCAGATCAGGTTGCGGTCCCACTCGACGAAGATGCCGTGCACCGGCGCCGCGAGGTCGTCGTCGTCCTTCAGTCCCATCGGGGGCACGAAGTACGCGCCGACCTTCGGGTCCTCGGGGTCGCGCACGTCGAAGATCTGCAGCCCCGCCGCGTAGAACGCGTAGGGGATCACGCCGCCGTGCGGGGTGCCGGTGTTGGTGAAGTAGCCCGAGCGCTTCGGCCCGAACGAACCCCGGCGCTGGGCCCAGTCGGTGAACGCGGCCTCGACGGGCGGCACCGGTCGGGGCAGGGTGCGCACGACCCGCGGATTCGTCGGGTCGGAGACGTCGATCTGGTAGATCTCCTTGGCGGGCTCGTAGCAGTCGGTGTTCATCGGGTAGCCCGAGACGTAGACGTAGCCGGTCTCCTCGACCTGGGTCGTGTCGACGTTGTCGCCCTCGGTGCCGGCGACGCTCGTCGGGAGCTCGCACCAGCCGACGTGGTGGATGTTCGCCGGGTCCGAGACGTCGAGCACGAAGAACCCCTGGCCCCCCTGGGCGGCGTAGCCGTAGCGGGAGCCCGACTCGACCGAGCGCGGCATGAAGACGCCCATGCGCGAGCCGAACCACGAGGTCTTGTTGTTCCAGCGGTCGTTGCCGGCGAGGTACTCGGAGTCGTCCTCTTCGCCGGCGCGGGAGCCGGGCACCCACCAAGTCGAGAGCAGCTCGGGGTTGGCGGGGTCGCTGACGTCGTACGCCGCGTGGCCGGCGGTCCAGAGCGTCGTGCGGTAGGGCTGGTTCGTGAAGGTGTTGTCGGGCGCGGTCGCGACGAAGAGGTACTTGTCGCCGTAGTAGACGGGCAGGTCGAGCACGCCGTTGCCCTCCTGGATCTCGTCGGGCCCGTGGTTCGGGTCGGTCGAGACCTCGGTGAGGAGGGTCCAGTCGCGGGGGCTCGGCCCGTTCATCTCCCAGGTGCGGAAGCCGCGCAGGCCCTCCCACTCCTTCAGCTGCCCCTCGACGGTGTCGTCGAGCCACTTGTTGGCGACGCGCCCCTTGAGGAAGTAGCGCGGGGTCTCGCTGGCCTGGACGGCGATGTGCTTGCCGAGCTGCTCGTTCCACTGCACCGTGGTCGCGCCGAACTGGGGGCGGGGGTCGCCCCAGCCCCACTCCTCCTCGTCGACGATCTTCAGGTCGCGCGGGTCGGTGATGTCGTACAGCTTCCAGTGATTGCCGCCGCCGTAGTGCAGCATGTAGCGGGTGCCGTCGAAGTCGTAGATGCACTGCCACGAGTGGCTCGTGTTCACGACGATCGGGTAGAACGCCTCGGCGGTGGCGTTGAGGGCGTACGTCTCAGGGTCGCGGTAGTCGAGCTGACCGGGCCAGTCGACGAACACGTCGCGCGGCACCGACGGGGTGGAGGCCGGCGGGAGGAAGGTGCCGTCGGGCTGCATGCCCCAGGTGCCGGGCTCGGGGTCGCGGGGTTCGCCGTCGACGCGCTCGAAGTCCTCAGGACGGTACTTCTTCGCGTCGGGAACGTAGGGAGAGCCGGCCATGTCGCCTCCATTGGCAGCTGGAACTGAGATCGTCGCGACGCGGTGCGTCGTCACATTCAGCGTCGCCAGAAGTTGCGATACCGTCCAATATCTATTCGGCTCGGAGCCATGACCGTTCAGGCATACCGACCGAACTGCTGCGCCTCGCGTTCGGCGTGCTCGCGTTCGAACTCCGCGAGCCGCGCGCCCTCGACGCGGAGGTGCTCGAGCAGGGCCGAGGCCGCCGCCGACGGCGCCCGGTCGGCGAGCCGCGTGACCCCGACCGCGCGCCGGATCGAGCTCAGCGGCGTCGGGAGGATGCGGAGCTCGCGGTCGTCGACGGCGATGAACATCGGCAGCGCCGCGATGACGTCGGTCGACACGAGGAGGTTGCGCAGCGTCAGCATCGACGTGCACTCCACCCGGTCGGCCGGCAGCGGCAGGCCCTCGTGGAAGAAGACGGCCTCGAGCTCGGCGCGCAGCGCCGTCTGCGCAAGCGGGAAGATCCACGGGTAGCGCACGAGTTCGGCGAGCGCGGTCGTCGGGCCCTGGTGCACGGGATGCCCCGCCCGAGCCACGAGCCGGATGGGCTCGAGGTGCAACCGCTCCTGCTCGAGCCGCACCGGCACGCTCGACGAGAGCCGGCCGACGGTGAGGTCGAGGTCGCCGGCGAGCAGCAGCTGCTGCAGGGTGTCGGGCGTGCCCTCGCGCACGACCACCGTGAGGCGCGGGTGCTCGACCTTGAGCCCCGCGATCGCCCGCGGCAGCAGCAGGTTCGAGCCGGCCAGGTGCGTGCCGACCGTGACCGTGCCGAGCTGGCCCGACTGCAGCAGCCGCACCTCCTCCCCCGCGATCCGCAGCTCGGCGAGCACCGAACGGGCGCGCTCGATGAACGGCCGGCCGTACTCCGTCGGCGTGACGCCACGCGGCAGCCGCTCGAACAGCGGCACCCCGAGCAGGTCCTCGACCTCGCGCAGCCCGCGCGTCACGACCGGCTGGGTGATGTGCAGCACCTCGGCGGCGCGCACGAGGGTTCCCTCGTCGGCGATGGCGGCGACGAGGACCAGGTGCCGGATCTTGAGTCGGCCATCGAGGAGGCGGTCAGTGCTCATGCAACGGAACCATAGCCGAACGGGCATGGCAGCGCGTCAACTCGGCATTTGTCGGCATCCCGCCCGGTTCCTAACCTGAAGCCATGTCCTCCCCGACGTCACCGGCGACGATCGCCCTGCCGACCAAGCCGACGCCTCGCGCGCCCCGCCAGATCCGCAACTTCATCGACGGCGAGTTCGTCGACGGCATCCGCGGCTTCGACAAGATCGATCCCGTCGACGGGTCGCTCGTCGGGCAGGTGCACGAGGCCGGCCGGGTCGAGGTCGACCGGGCCGTGGCCGCCGCGCGCGCCGCGCTCGACGGTCCGTGGGGCCGCATGTCGGTCATCGAGCGCACGCGCCTGCTGCGTCGCATCGCCGACGTCATCGACCGCCGCGCCGAGGAGCTCGTCGCGGCCGAAGTCGGCGACACGGGCAAGCCCGAGACCCTCGCCCGCGACCTCGACGTCGCCCGGGCGGCCATGAACTTCCGCTCCTTCGCCGACACCGTCGCCGCGGCCGGGCTCGACTCGTTCCTCACCGAGCTGCCCGACGGGCGCCGGGCGCTCAACTACGCCGTGCGCAAGCCGCTCGGCGTCGTCGCGGTCATCGTGCCGTGGAACCTGCCGCTGCTGCTGCTCACCTGGAAGCTCGCCCCGGCGCTCGCCGCCGGCAACACCGTCGTCGTGAAGCCCTCGGAGGAGACGCCGTCCTCGGCGACGATGCTCGCCGAGATCCTCGCCGAGGCGGGGCTGCCGGCCGGCGTCGTCAACGTCGTGCACGGCTTCGGCGCGGGTTCGGCCGGCGCGTTCCTCACGGAGCATCCGGGCATCGACGGCGTCACCTTCACCGGCGAGTCCTCGACCGGCTCGACGATCATGCGCGCGGTCGCCCCGCGGGTGCGCCCCGTGTCGTTCGAGCTCGGCGGCAAGAACGCCGCCGTCGTGTTCGCCGACGCCGACCTCGACGCCGCCGTCGCCGGCCTTGCCCGCTCGACGTACCTCAACACCGGCCAGGTCTGCCTCTGCACCGAGCGCATCTACGTCGAGCGGGCGATCTTCGACGACGTCGCAGCCGGGCTCGCCGAGCAGGCGCGGCGGCTTCGCCTCGGCCGCCCCGAGAACCCGGCGACCACGACCGGCCCCCTCATCTCGCAGGCGCACCGCGAGAAGGTGCGCGGCTACCTCGACCTCGCCGTGGCCGAGGGCGCGACGGTGCTCGCCGGCGGCGGCATCCCGACCCTCGGCGAGGGCCTCGACGGCGGTTCGTGGATCGAGCCGACCCTCTGGACCGGCCTCGACAACTCGCACCGCACCGTCCGCGAGGAGATCTTCGGGCCGGTCGCCGCCCTCATCCCCTTCGACACCGAGGAGGAGGCGATCGCGCTCGCGAACGACACCGACTACGGGCTCGCCGCGGTGACGTGGACGAGCGACCTCACCCGCGGCCACCGTGTGGCTCAGCGCATGCGCGTCGGCATGTCGTGGGTGAACACCTGGTACCTGCGCGACCTGCGCAGCCCCTTCGGCGGCATGGGCCTGTCGGGCATCGGCCGCGAGGGCGGCCACCACTCGCTCGAGTTCTACACCGAGCCGACGAACGTGTGCGTGCAGCTGTGAGCGGCGAGTCGACGGCCACGACCCTGCACGCCGCCGAGGAGCGGCTGCACGCGGCGGCCCGCGACGGCCTCGCCTGCTCGCCCGTGCGCGAGCTCATCGGCGAGACCGACCAGGATGCGGCCTACGCCGTGCAGTCGCTCGGCATCGCGCGCCGGCTCGCCGAGGGCCGGCGCATCGTCGGCCGCAAGATCGGCCTCACCTCGCCCGCGGTGCAGGCGCAGTTCGGCGTGTTCACCCCCGACTACGGCGTGCTGCTCAACGACATGGTCTTCGCCGACCGCGAGCCCATCGACCTCGGGCGCTTCCTGCAGCCCCGCGTCGAGGCCGAGGTCGCCTTCGTGCTCGGCCGCGACCTCGACTCCCCCACGACCCACGTGGCCGAGGTGCTCGCCGCCACCGAGTTCGTGCTCCCGGCGATCGAGGTCGTCGACTCGCGCATCGCCGGCTGGGACATCCGCATCACCGACACGATCGCCGACAACGCCTCGAGCGGGGCGATCGTGCTCGGCACCACCCCGCGCCGGATCGAGGGGCTCGACCTCGCCGAGCTCGGCATGCGCCTCGACCACGGGGGCGAGCCCGTCTCGACCGGGTCGGGCGCAGCATGCCTCGGCAGCCCGGTCATCGCCGTCGCCTGGCTCGCGCGCGAGGTCGCCCGGCACGGGCGGCCGCTCCGCGCCGGCGAGATCGTGCTCTCGGGCGCACTCGGGCCGATGGTCGCGGCGAGCGCGGGCGTCTTCCACGCCCGCCTCGACGGGCTCGGCGAGGTGCGCGCGGACTTCACCACGACCGCTCTCGAAGGAGCCGCAGCATGACCACCGCCGTCGCCATCATCGGTTCGGGCAACATCGGCACCGACCTCCTGATCAAGGTCAAGCGCCTCTCGTCGACGCTGCACGTGGCCGCCATGGCCGGCATCGACGCCGACTCCGACGGGCTCGCGCGAGCGCGCCGCCTCGGGGTCGCGACGACCCACAAGGGTGTCGACGGGCTCGTCGCGATGCCCGAGTTCGAGGGCGTCGAGCTCGTCTTCGACGCGACCTCCGCGGGGGCGCACGCGCGCAACGACGCCGTCGTGCGCGACCGCGGCCGCCTGATGGTCGACCTCACCCCGGCCGCGATCGGCCCCTACGTCGTGCCCGTCGTGAACCTCGGCGACGAGCTCGACGCCACCAACGTGAACATGGTGACGTGCGGCGGCCAGGCCACCGTGCCGATGGTCGCCGCGGTCTCGCGGGTGGCTCAGGTGGCGTACGCCGAGATCGTCGCGTCGATCTCGTCGCGCTCGGCGGGTCCCGGCACTCGGGCGAACATCGACGAGTTCACCGAGACGACGGCCCGCGCCCTCGAGGTGATCGGCGGCGCCGAGCGCGGCAAGGCGATCATCGTGCTGAACCCGGCCGATCCGCCGCTCATCATGCGCGACACGGTGTACTGCCTCGTCGAGGACCGGGGCGACGGCGCCGCGCTCGACGAGGACGCCGTGCGCGACTCCGTCGCCGCGATGGTCGCGGAGGTGCAGGGCTACGTCGGCGGCTACCGCCTGAAGCAGGAGGTGCAGTTCGACCGCGTCGACGAACCCTACGTGCCGGCGCTCGACCGCCCGTTCCGCGGCACCCGCGTCACCGTCCTCCTCGAGGTCGCGGGCGCCGGCCACTACCTGCCCGAGTACGCGGGCAACCTCGACATCATGACCTCGGCGGCGCTGCGCACGGCCGAGCGACTCGTCGCCGCACGGAACGGAGCCACGGCATGACCGTCACCGAGACGGCGTCCGCGCCCGCGCCGAAGGTGTACGTGCAGGACGTCACGCTCCGCGACGGCATGCACGCGATCGCCCACCGCTACACGCTCGACCAGGTTCGCGACATCGCGCAGGCCCTCGAGGCCGCGGGCGTCGACGCGATCGAGGTCGCCCACGGCGACGGCCTCGGGGGTTCGAGCGTCGCCTACGGGCAGGGCGCGCACACCGATTGGCAGTGGATCGAGGCGGCCGCCTCGGTACTCGACCGGGCGAAGCTGACGACGCTCATCCTCCCCGGCATCGGCACGATCGACGACCTCGAACGGGCCCGCGACCTCGGCGTCCGAAGCGTGCGCGTCGCGACGCACTGCACCGAGGCCGACGTCGCCGCCCAGCACATCGGCTGGGCACGCGAGCACGGCATGGATGTCTCCGGGTTCCTGATGATGAGCCACATGAACGACCCCCGGGGCCTCGCCGAGCAGGCGCGGCTCATGGAGTCGTACGGCGCGCACTGCGTCTACGTCACCGACTCGGGCGGCCGGCTCACCATGCGCGACGTCGCCGACCGCGTCGACGCGTACCGCGAGGTGCTCGCGCCCGAGACCCAGATCGGCATCCACGCGCACGAGAACCTCTCGCTCAGCGTCGCCAACAGCGTGACCGCCGTCGAGCACGGCGCCTTCCGCGTCGACGCCTCGCTCGCGGGGCAGGGCGCGGGCGCCGGCAACTGCCCGATCGAGGCGTTCGTCGCCGTCGCCGACCTCCTCGGCTTCGGGCACGGCTGCGACCTCTTCGCCCTGCAGGATGCCGCGGAGGAGCTCGTGCGGCCGCTGCAGCGCCGGCCCGTCCGCGTCGACCGGGAAACCCTCACGCTCGGTTACGCCGGGGTGTACTCGAGCTTCCTGCTGCACGCCGAGCGGGCCGCCGAGCGCCACGGGCTCGACGCCCGCGACATCCTCGTCGAACTGGGCCGCCGCCGCATGGTGGGCGGCCAGGAGGACATGATCGTCGACGTCGCCCTCGACCTCGTCGCTGAGCGCGACGCCGCGCGCAAGGACGGGGATGCCGCATGACCGCCGCAGCCGCCTTCGCCGCCGCCCTCGACCGGGCGCAGCGCACCGCCTCGCCGATCGCGCGCCTCGATGCGGGCGAGGTCATCGGCCTCGGCACCGCTTACGCCGCGCAGCACGCGCTCGTCGCCCGCCGCGTCGCCCGCGGTGAGCGCGTGACCGGCGTGAAGCTCGGATTCACGAGCCGGGCGAAGGCCGCGCAGATGGGCGTCGACGACGTCATCATCGGCACCCTCACCGACGCGATGCGCGTCGAGGACGGCGGCGCCTTCGACCCCCGCGCGGCGATCCACCCCCGAGTGGAGCCCGAGGTCGCGTACCTCCTCGGCGTCGACGTCGACGGCGCGTCCGACGCCGAGCTCGACCCCGCCACCGCCATCGCCGCGGTCGCGCCCGCGCTCGAGGTGATCGACTCGCGCTACCGCGACTTCCGGTTCAGCCTCGACGACGTGGTCGCCGACAACGCCTCGGCGGCCGCCTACGCGATCGGCCCGTGGAGCTCCCCCGCCGCGGCGGGCGCCCTCGACAACCGCGCGGTGCGCCTCGAGCTCGGCGGCCGGCTCGCGCAGGCCGGCTCGACCGCCGCGATCCTCGGCGACCCCGTGCGGGCGCTCGCCGCCGCCCGACGTCTCGCGCGCGAGCACGGCTTCGCGCTGCGAGCCGGCACCGTGCTGCTGGCCGGCGCGGCGACGGCGGCCGTGCCGCTGCCGGGCGACGGCCTCGTCGAGGCGACGATCGCCGGTCTCGGCCGGGTGTCGTTCCGCGTCGAGCGCGGGGCAACCGACGGCTCGTCGACCGGCGACCACGATCAGCAGGAGGACGCGTCATGAGCGACGCCCGTGGCATCCTCGTCGCCGGCAAGGCGACCCCTCGCGGACGGTTCCCCCACGCGAAGGTCGCGGGCGACCTCGTCTTCGTGTCGGGCACCTCGAGCCGCCGGCCCGACAACACGATCGCGGGCGCCGAGGCCGACGAGTTCGGCGCCACCCGGCTCGACATCACGGTGCAGACCCGCGCGGTCATCGAGAACCTCCGCGAGATCTTGGCGGAGGCCGGCTGCAGGCTCGAGGACCTCGTGCAGGCGACGAGCTACCTCGTCGACATGAACGACTTCGCCGCCTACAACGCGGTCTGGGCCGAGTACTTCGACGAACAGGGCCCGACCCGCACGACCGTCGCCGTGCACCAGCTGCCGCACCCGCACCTGCGCATCGAGATCCAGGCGGTCGCGCGGCGCCCCGAGGCTTCCGACGTTCCCGATACCGCCACTCTCGAGGAGGAGAAGAAATGAGCACCATCCCACCCGTGATCGATTTCGCCGCGTGGATCAAGGAGCACGAGCACCTGCTCCAGCCGCCGGTGAACAACAAGCAGGCGTTCATCCCGATGAACGACTTCATCGTGCAGGTCGTCGGCGGGCCCAACCAGCGCACCGACTTCCACTTCGACCCGTACGAGGAGTGGTTCTACCAGTACCGCGGCAACATGCACGTCAACATCCAGACGGAGGACGGCCCGCAGCGCATCGACATCCGCGAGGGCGAGATGTGGCTGCTGCCCGGCAACGTCTACCACTCGCCGCAGCGCCCCGAGCCCGGTTCGATCGGGATCGTCATCGAGCGCATCCGCGAGGAGGGCACGCTCGAGAAGTTCGCGTGGTTCTGCCCGAACTGCAACACGAAGGTGCACGAGGTCGAGCTGCAGGTGCGCGACATCGTCGAGGACCTGCCGCCCGTCTTCCGCGAGTTCTACGAGAGCGAAGAGGGTCGGACGTGCCCGAACTGCGGCACCGTCCACCCCGGCAAGGGCTGACCCCGTTGGGCACGATCGACATCCACACGCACTACGTGCCGAGCGCCTGGCCCGATCTGTCGACGCAGATCGGGCCGGGGGTCTGGCCGTCGCTGCGGGTCGACTCCGAGCGCGAGGCGATGATCATGCTCGGCCAGTCCGAGTTCCGTCGCGTGGAGTCCGACTGCTGGGATGCCGAGGCACGCCTCGCCGACATGGACGCCGACGGGGTCGACCTCCAGGTCGTCTCCCCCACGCCGGTCTTCTTCTCGTACGACAAGTCGGGCGACGAGGCCGTGAAGGTCGCGCGCATCTTCAACGACCTCGCCCTCGAGATCTGCGCACCGGCGGCCGATCGCCTGCTGCCGTTCGCGCAGGTGCCGCTGCAGGACACCGACGCCGCGTGCGCCGAGGTCGACCGTGCGATCGCCGCCGGGCATCGCGGGGTCGAGATCGGCAACCACGTGGGCGACCGCGACCTCGACGACGAGGGCGTCGTCACCTTCCTCCAGCACTGCGCTGCGCAGGGCGTGCCCGTGCTCGTGCACCCGTGGGACATGGCCGAGTCGCCGCGACTCGACCGCTGGATGGCGCGCTGGCTCACCGGCATGCCCGCCGAGACGCACCTGTCGATCATCGCGATGATCCTCGGCGGCGTCTTCGATCGGGTGCCGCCCTCGCTCCGCATCGCGTTCGCCCACGGCGGCGGTTCGTTCGCGTTCTGGCTCGGCCGCCTCGAGAACGCCTGGCACCGCCGGCCCGACCTCATCGCGACGAGCGAGCGGCCGCCGTCGACCTACCTCGACCGGTTCAGCGTCGACTCCGTCGTCTTCGACGATGCGCCGCTTCGCCTCCTCGTCGACACGCTCGGCACCGAGCACGTGATGGTCGGCAGCGACTACCCGTATCCGCTCGGCGAGCGCCCGGTCGGCTCGGTCCTCGACCGCGCCGACTACCTGAGCGACGCCGAGAAGGCGGCGATCCGCCACGGCAACGCCCGCCGCTTCCTGGCGATCTGAGCGGGGCGCCCGTACCGCGGGCGCCCCGCCCGGCCTTCTTCCTTCCTTTCTCTCGACCCCAGACCCCCGGAGACCCGCACATGAGCCTCGCGACATCCGCCCCCCAGTCGATCGACCGCGCGACGTGCGCCGCGCTCGACGCGGCCGACCCGCTCGCGCGGTTCCGCGAGCGCTTCTCGCTGCCCGAGGGCGTCGTCTACCTCGACGGCAACTCGCTCGGCGCACTGCCCCGTGCGACGCCGGGGCACGTCGAACGGGTGATCGCGGAGGAGTGGGGCACGGGCCTGATCCGCAGCTGGAACGACGCGGGCTGGTTCGACAAGCCCGCCGCCCTCGGCGACCGCATCGCCCCGCTCATCGGTGCGGCGCCGGGCGAGGTCGTGCTCGGCGACTCGACCTCGGCGAGCCTCTTCCAGGCGGTGACGGCGGCCGCCCGTATGCGCCCCGGCCGACGGGTGATCATCTCCGAGCGCGGCAACTTCCCGACCGACCTGTACGTGCTCGAGTCGGTGCAGGAGCTCCTCGGCGAGCCCGGCCGCCCCCTCGAGCGCCGGCTGATCGACGACGACGGACCGAGGCTCGACGAGGTGCTCGACGACGACGTCGCGGTGGTCGTGCTCACCCACGTGAACTACCGCACGGGGCGGATGTATGACCTGGCCGAGGTGACCCGTCGGGTGCACGAGGCGGGCGCGCTCATGGTGTGGGACCTCTGCCACAGCGTCGGCGCGGTGCCGGTCGAGCTGAACGCGGCCCGGGCCGACTTCGCGATCGGCTGCACCTACAAGTACCTCAACGGCGGACCCGGCTCGCCCTCGTTCATCTGGGTCGCGGGCCGCCACCAGGGCGTCGCCCGGCCGCCGCTCACGGGCTGGCACGGCCACGCCCGCCCCTTCGACTTCACCGTCGGCTACGAGCCCGCCGACGGCATCACACGGTTCCGCGTCGGCACGCCGCAGCTGCTCGCGGTCGCCGGGCTCGAGGCGAGCCTCGACCTCTGGGCCGAGGTCGACCTCGCCGAGCTCCGCGAGAAGAGCCTGCGGCTCACCGAGCTGTTCATCTGCCTCGTCGACGCACAGCTGGCCGAGTGGGGCATCGAGGTCGTGACGCCGCGGCAGTCGGCGCGCCGCGGCAGCCAGGTCGCGCTCCGCGCGGGCGGCGCGCTCGACGCCGGCGACGGCTACGCCCTCATGCAGGCGCTCATCGAACGCGGGGTCATCGGCGACTTCCGCGCGCCCGACCTCATGCGCTTCGGCTTCGCCCCGCTCTACGTCACGCACACCGACGTGTGGGACGCGGTCGCGACGCTCGAGGACCTGTTGCGCACCGGGGTCTGGCGAGAGCCCCGCTTCGCGCGACGCGGGGCGGTCACCTGACTGTCTGTCACCCATCGGGGCAGCGCGACACATTCGACGGATGCCTCGGGGCCGATGTGTACACTCAGGGCATCATGTTCGCCGGCGTGTACACCGTCTCGCCGGTCGAGTAGGCCCGCCCGGGCCGACTCGAGATCCACCCGGGATCACCGAGGAGCCCCGTGAAGCCCACCGTGCAGACCCTGCTCGACCGCCCCGAGCTCGCCCTCGGCCTGCTCACCCCCGCCGACGCGCTGCCCGACGGTGCGCTCGATGCCCCGGTCGTGTGGGCGCACAGCTCCGACCTCGCCGATCCGACGCCGTTCCTCGACGCCGGCCATGTCCTGCTCACGACCGGCACCCAGTTCGCCGACGGCGCCGCGGCCGACGCCGAGTTCGCCGAGGCGTTCGTGCTGAGGCTCCGCGAGCGCGGCATCGCGGCGCTCGGCTTCGGCACCGAGGTGATCCGCGCCGGCACCCCCGAGACGCTCGTCGCGGCGTGCCTCGCCCAGGGCCTGCCGCTCTTCGAGGTGCCCTACCGCACCCCGTTCATCGCGATCGCGCGCACCGTCGCCGACCTCATCGCCGAGGACGCCTTCGCCAGGCAGGCGTGGGCGCTCTCCGCGCAGCGCGCGATCTCACTCGCGGCGCTCCGCCCCGACGGGCTCTCGGCGACCCTCGCCGAGCTCTCGCACCGGCTCGGGGCCTGGGTCGGACTCATCGATGCGACCGGATCGCTCGACCGTGAGGCCCCCGAGGGCGGACTCGCGCAGCCCGCGCTCGGCGAGGTCGTCGGCGAGGCCCGCTCGATGATCCGCCGCGGCCAGCGGGCGAGCCGCACCGTCCTCGCCGCCGAGTCGACCGACGCACCGCAGCGGATGACCCTCCAGACCCTCGGCGGCGGCGGCGCGCTGCGCGGCGTGCTCGCGATCGGCGACTCGGCCGAACTCGACCAGGCCGGGCGCGAGGTCGTCACCTCGGTGATCGCGCTCGCGGGCCTCGCGCTCGAGCAGAACCGCGACCTCGACCGCGCACGCGGCCACCTGCGGTCGGGCCTGCTCAGCGGCATCCTCGCCGGCGACACGACCCTCGCCGAGCGCGTCTCGGCCGAGATGTGGGGCCCGCTGCCCGAGCCACCGCTGCGCATCATGGTGACGGATGCCCCGCTCACCCAGGCCGACCGCCTCACCGAGCTCCTCGAGCTCCGCGTCGAGGAACGCGGCGGACGGCTGTTCTTCGGCCGCGACGACGAGCAGTACGTGCTCGTCGTCGAGGAATCCGACGCCCCACTCGCCGAGGAGATCGCGACCGAGTTCGAGCTGCCCGTCGGCGTCTCCGACCCGGTCGGCGGCGGCGCCGTCGCGCAGGCGCACGAGCAGGCGCTGCGCGCGCTCGAGCGGGCGCGCGAGAGCGGCGCCGGCGTCGTCGCCTTCGACGAGATCAGCCGACAGGGCGTGCTCGCGTTCCTCGCGCGCACCGACGCGCGCGCCGTCGCCCTCGCGACCCTCGCCCCGCTCACCGAGCACGACGCCGCGAGCGGCACCTCGCTCGTCGTGACCACCCGCACCTGGCTCGAGCACGGCGGGCAGTTCGACGCGACGGCGCAGGCGCTCGGCGTGCACCGGCACACGGTGCGCAGCCGCATCGCCCTCGCCGAGCGGCTGCTCGGACGCGACCTCTCGGGGTTCCACGCCCGCGCCGACCTCTGGGCGGCGCTCCTCGCGGTCGAGTAGGCGCGGAGGAGGCGCGGAGTCGGCGCGTGCGTATCCGGGCGCGCCGTGGCACAGGCCGCCGCCGCGACGGGAGGAGATCGCACGATCGGGAGGAGCGGTTCCCGATTCCGATCCTCCCGATCGTGCGATCTCCTCCCGACTCGGTGCGAGAGCTGCGGCGGGGCGGGCCAGCCGCCCGGCCGCCCGACCCGCAGGTCAGCGCGGCTGGGCGGCGATGAGCTCGCGGTACCAGCCGAACGAGTCCTTGCGGGTGCGTTCGCCGGTCTCGAAGTCGACGTGCACGAGGCCGAAGCGCTGCGTGTAGCCCTGCGCCCATTCGAAGTTGTCCATGAGCGACCACGCGAAGTAGCCCCGCACATCGACGCCCTGCTCGATCGCCGCGGCGACGGCGCGCAGGTGGCCGTCGAGGTAGGCGATGCGCTCGGCGTCGTGCACGGCGCGACCGCCGTCGGATGCCTCGACCACCTCGTCGACGAACGACGCCCCGTTCTCGGTGATGACGACGGGCGGCAGCGCGTCGCCGTAGTCGCGGCGCAGGCCGACGAGGAGCTCGGTGAACGCGCCCGGCACGATCGGCCAGTCGAAGCCCGTGAGCGGCGTGCCCTCGGGCGGTGCGACCAGCTCGAACGGCAGGCCTGCGGCGGCGAACTCCGAGCCGGCGGCGGGCGCGGCCACGTACGTCGGGTTGTAGAAGTTCACCCCGTAGAAGTCGAGCGGCGCCGAGATGAGCTCGAGGTCGCCCGCCTCGAGCCCGGGGAACTGCTCGAGCCCGAAGGCCGACAGGTCGGGGTAGGCGCCCGTGAGCACGGGGCCGGCGAAGATGCGGTTGTAGATGAGGTCGAACGCGCCCGCCGCCATCAGGTCGTCGATCGACTCGCCGGCGGGCACGACGAGGGTGTGGTTGTTCGTGATGCCGACCTCGGCATTGCCCGCAGCCCGGATCGCGGCGACCGCGAGCCCGTGCCCGAGCAGCTGGTGGTGCACGGTCGGCAATGCGCCGAGCATGAGCTGGCGCCCCGGCGCCTGGGTGCCGAGCGCGTAGCCCTCGAGCGTCGTCATCGCGGGCTCGTTGAGGGTGATCCACCGCCCGACCCGGTCGCCGAGGCGGTCGAGCACCAGCCCGACGTACTCGGCGAAGCGCTCGGCGGTGTCGCGCACGAGCCAGCCGCCCGCATCCTCGAGGGGCTGCGGCAGATCCCAGTGGTAGAGCGTCGGCAGCGGCGCGATGCCGGCCTCGGCGAGCGCGTCGACGAGCCGCTCGTAGTAGTCGAGCCCCGCCGCGTTCGCGGGCCCGGTGCCGCTCGGCTGCACGCGCGGCCACGCGATCGAGAACCGGTAGTCGGTTGCGCCGAGTTCGGCGAGCAGGGCGACGTCGTCGCGGAACCGGCGATAGCTGTCGGCGGCGACGAGCGCGTTCGAGCCGTCGACCACCCGACCGGGCTCGGCGGTGAAGGTGTCCCAGATGCTCGGCCCGCGCCCCGCGGCATCCGTGGCGCCCTCGATCTGGAACGCGGCCGTCGCCGCACCCCAGCGGAAGCCCGCGGGCAGCCGCAGCACCGGGTCGGCAGCGGCCGAGTCGGCCGTCGTCGCACGCGTGGTCGGGGCATCCTGCATCGTGAACCTCACTGTCCGTCGCCAACTGGGACGCTTGACCCAGTTCGACCCACCCTAGCGGGCCGGGCTCGCGCTGGGAAGAGCCGCCGCCCCTTCCCGCCCGCGGCGCGCGAGCGTACGCTGGAGGCGTCGAAGGGGGCTCCGATGAACGCGACGGTCGGCGAACGCCTCGTCATCCACGGCAAGCAGGTCGGCCAGCCCGGCCGCCATGGCGAGATCCTCGAGGTGCGCGGCGAGAACGGCGGGCCGCCCTATCTCGTGCGATTCGACGACGGCCACGAGACGCTGCTCTTCCCCGGCGCCGACTGCGAGATCGAGCACGCCGAGCAGTGAGCGCGGCGCGCTAGCGTGGAGGGCATGTTCCACTCCTATGCGGCGATCGGCGACAGCTTCACCGAGGGCGTCGGCGACGAGCTGCCCGACGGCAGCGTGCGCGGCTGGGCCGACTTCGTCGCCGTCGGCCTCGCGAAGGCCGCCCGCGAGCCGATCGGCTACGCCAACCTCGCCATCCGCGGCCGCAAGCTCGGCCCAATCATCGACGAGCAGCTCGACGCGGCGATCGCGCTGAAGCCCGAGCTGCTGAGCTTCAACGGCGGCGGCAACGACATGCTGCGCCCCCGCATGGACGAGCAGGCGACCGCGATCCGCTTCCGCGAGGCGATCCACCGCATCCGCGAGGCCGACATCCACGTGCTCATGCTGAGCGGGGCGAACCCCACCGACCACCTGCCGATGGGCCGCGTGTTCGATACGCGCGGCGCCCGGCTCACGGCGGCCCTCGTCGACCTCGGCTCGCTCGAGGGCGTCACCTTCGTCGACAACTTCAACGACCGAGGGCTCCGCGACATCCGCTACTGGTCGCCCGACAAGCTGCACCTCAACGCGCTCGGCCACGCCAGGGTCGCCTCGAACGTGCTCACCGCGCTCGACGTGCCGGTGCCGGCCGAGTGGGGCGTCGAGGAGGTCGCCGCCGCTCCCGCGGGGCCGCGCAGCCGAAACACCGCCGCGTACTACCGCGAGTTCGTGCTGCCCTGGATCGGGCGCCGGCTCACCGGCCGCTCGTCGGGCGACGGGCGAGTCGCGAAGCGGGCGACGCTCGAGGCGGTCGACGCCGACGCGATGCGCTGAGGCGCGGCGGCGGCGGCGGCGGCGTCCGCGCCGGCATCGCAACGGTCGGGCGCGCCCGCTACGCCCCGAGCACGTCGGCCACGAAGGCCCGGGTGCGCCGCGCGAGCCCCTCGATGCGTTCGAGCTCGTGCGCGCTCGGCAGGACCTCGGACGGCGCGGGCGGACGGCCCAGCCGCACGGTCTCCTGGCAGGCGAGGTCGCCGCAGATGTACGTGCCGACGCTGTCGCCGCGGGCTCCCGCCGCACCCGAGCGACGGGCCGAGAACAGCGAGACCTGGTCGCCGGGCTGGTGGGTGTGGCAGAGGTTGCAGACGGCGGCGCGGTGCCGCGAACCGGTGCGCTCGGCGCTGCGCAGCACGATGCCGGCGGGCTCGCCGTCGAGCTCAGTGACGAGGTACCCGCGCGAGGAGATGCGCGGGTCGCGCCACGCGAACGCGTCGAGATGCGCCCATTCGGTGACGAAGAACTTCACCGGCAACGAGAGCTGCTCGAGCTCGGAGGCGTCGGCGTTGCCGAGCACCGCCCGGACCTCGGACTCGACCAGCGGCTGCATACGGCTCCCCTCGTGCGACTTCCAGTCTACGAACGGGCTCGCGCGACGGAGCATCCCTAGTGCGCGACCGGGCGGTTCGACCACTCCTCGTAGGTCATCCGATCCGGCGTGGGCGGGTCGATGAGCACGAGCTCCCACGTGACGCCCTCGCTCTCGGCCGACCAGGAGATGACGACCACGTCCCGCTCGCCCATGCCGTCGGGCCGGTGCCGCCCGAGTTCGGTGGCCGCGTACTGCACCATGATGCCGTGCTCCTCGAAGCGCGCCCGCGAGGCGCACTCGCCGCGCTCGACGAGGCTCGTGCCCACCGGGACGACCGAGAGGCAGACCTGGTCGATCCCGTTGAGGTAGGCCCAGAAGCCTCGGCCGAGCACCTCGTCGATGCGGCGTACGGTGTCGGCCTGCGCGCCGAGCGCGACGGTGAGGCTCTCGTCGTCGGGCTCCTGCGGACGGTCGAAGACGGCGAGACCGCGCGGCGGGGTCGCGACCGAGATCACCGCGATCGCACCGGCCACGGCGAAGCCCGCGAGCACCGCCGCGATGGCGAGCCCGCTCGCGACGCGAGTGCCGAGTCGGCCTCGCCGTCGAGTGCCGGTCGCGGATGCCACGGGGCCTCCCCCGTCCGCTGAACGGCCCTCGCCCGCCGCGGCGGGCGCACCGCCGGTGATGACGCCGCGGTCCCCTGCCGTGTCGGTCCCGGCATCCACTCGACCGGATGCCGCGCCGGTCCGCGCTTCGTCGAACCGCTCCTCCTCGTGGGATGCCGCCGCGGCCGCCGCCCGTTCACTTTCGCGTGCCCTCCGAGCGAGTTCGGCCTCGACCGACTCGAGCTCGTCGGCGGCGCCCGAGGCGAACCCCTCGGGAGTGCCGTAGACGACCCGGCGCAGGGCATCGGCCCGCGCCTCGAGTTCCGCGTCGTCGCTCGTCAAGGCCCCTCCGATGCCGACGCTAGCCCGCGGACGGGCGTTCGAACAGTCCCCCGTCTGCGGCATCCGCTCGCACTCTTCAGGACGAGCGCCGCGATGCGCCCTGCACGAGCCCTCTCGCCCCGCTCATCCTGAAAAGCGCGGCGAGGAAGTGCTCCCCCTGCCGGCGGGGTGAGCCGCCGCATCAGAAGACGGGGCGGGGCCGATCGTCGACGAGGGGGTGCCATCCTTCGGGGCCGCGGTCGTACGCGTGCGCGGGGCCGTCGGCGAGGAGCTTCGAGAGCGCGGCGAGGAAGCGGTCGACGTCGTCGGCCGACGACCCCGCCCCGAGGCTCGCGCGCAGCCCGTTCGCGCGGCTGGCGACGCGCTCGAAGAAGGGGTGGGCGCAGAACCGGCCGGCCCGCACCGAGATGCCGTACTCGGCGCCGAGGGCGGCGGCGAGCAGGCCCACCGAGCCGCGCTCGAGCTCGATCGTGGCGATGCCGAGTCGGTCGGAAGCGTCGTCGAACCCGCGCACGACCCGCACGCCGCGCTGCGCGGCGAGGCCCGAGTGCAGCCGTTCGGCGAGGGCCGCCTCGTGCTCGTCGCGGGCGGCGTCGCCGAGGCGTTCGAGCTCGACGAGCGCGCGCGCGATCGCGGCGATGCCGACGACGTTGGGCGTGCCGGCCTCGTGGCGCGCGGCGCCCTGCTTCCAAGCGACGCGATCGAGGGAGACCGTCTCGACGGCGCCGCCGCCGGCGAGGTGGGCGGGTGCGGCGTCGAGCCAGTCGGCGCGGCCGACGAGGGCGCCGGCGCCGAACGGCGCGTAGGCCTTGTGCCCCGAGAAGGCGAGGTAGTCGATGCCGGATGCCTCGAGCGAGACCCGGCGGTGCGGCAGCAGTTGCGCGGCGTCGACGGCGAGACGGGCGCCGTGCGCGTGGGCGAGTGCGGCGAGACGCTCGATCGGCAGCACTTCGCCGGTGACGTTCGAGGCGCCCGTCACGGTGAGGAGGGCGGCGGGACATCGGGCGAGTTCGGTGTCGAGCACCTCGAGGGTCTCGGCGATGGTCGGCCGGGCGACGACGACCCGGCGGGCGCCCTCGCGCCAGGGCAGCAGGTTCGCGTGGTGCTCGAGGTCGAGCACCACCGTGTCGCCGGGCACGGCCGCCGCGAGCAGGTTGAGCGCGTCGGTCGTGTTGCGGGTGAAGACGACGAGGTCGTCGTCGCGCGCCCCGACGTGCCGGGCGACGGTCGCGCGGGCGGCCTCGACGAGGGCGGTGGTCTGCTGCGACGGGTACCCGGTGCCGCGGTGCACGCTCGCGTAGTACGGCAGCACCTCGGCCACGTGCGCGGCGACCGCCGTGAACGCGGGCGCCGAGGCGGCGGTGTCGAGGTTCACGTGGCGCACGAGACGCCCGCCGAGCACGGGAACCTCGAGGCCGGCGTCGACGAGCCGCGCGAGCGGGCCGGGGGCCGTGGCATCCATCATCGCCGCCGGCTCCGACGTGCGCGCGGCGCGGGCGGCGGTCGACTCGGTGGCGATCACAGGGCTCTCCTCGGTGCGTGGTTCGGACGACGCTACGGATGCCCCTGCGCCGCCTCAACCCTCCGTGACGCGGGCCGTCATGGCGCGCAACAATCGGAAACACGGAGGATCGAGACGGCGCCGTCGGGCCGCCGTCCGCCTACTCGGTCGGCGGGTTCGTCGGCTCGCCGAGCGAGAGCATGAGCCGGTTCGCCCAGTTGAAGAACGCAGCCGAGTGGATGACGTCGGACACGGCCTGCTCATCGAAGCCGACCTCGCGGAGCGCGTCGAGGTGCCCGCGCTCGAGCCGGGGCGGCGTGGCGGCGAGCGCGACGGCGGCGTCGATGACGGCCCGCCACGCGGCATCCTGCTCGCCGTCGATGCCCTCGTCGAGCAGCCGTTGCACGTCGTCGTGGCGCTTCGAGTGGTGCGTCGCGAAGCGCGCGTGCACCGAGGCGCAGAAGATGCAGCCGTTGAAGCGGCTCGTCGCGGCCGCCGCGAGCTCGCGCTCGGCCCGGGGCAGGCCGTCCTTCGCGTTGTAGAAGATGTCCTTGTCGGTGAGGGTGCGGGCCTTCAGGATGTCGGGGTCGCGCGCGAGCAGCCGGAAGTAGTCGCTCTTCGCCCGCGCCCGGTCGACGAGCCCGTCGTATTGGCGCTCGGTGAGCTCCGCCTCGTCGGCCGGTTCGAGCCAGGGCACCCAGCCGAGCTCGGCCTGGGTGAAGACCTCGGGGGTGGATGCCTCGGGGTGCCCGAGCACGCGGGCGGTCTCGTGCGTGGCGTGGTCGGTCATGCTGCGTCCTCCGTCGTGAGGAGTCGGAGCCCGGCGGCGACGCGCAACTGGAACGCGAGGAACGACACGAGCTGGGAGAGGGTGACGATGCCATCGCTCGACCAGCCTGCGGCGGCGAGCGCGGCGAGCGTCTCGGGCGAGGCCTCGCGCGGGCGGAACACGAGCAGGTGCGCGTGCTCGAGGGCGGCGGTGATCCGCTCGCCGAGTGCCGCCCGGGCCGGGTCGTCGGCCGCGACGGCGAGCCGGAGCCCGTCGCGGTTCTCGGCCGCGAGCGCGGCCGTCGGATAGTCGCCGTACGGTCCGGTCGTGCGCACCGAGGCGGCGAGGTCGGACACGGCGTCGGCGAGGGCGTCGCCGGTGTCGCCGCCGACGCTGCGGGTGAGCGCGCCGTAGTGCGCGGTCGCCACCTCGTCGTCGTGCAGGATCGCGACGAACTGTGCGACGGCGGCGCGCTCGGCGAGGGTCGCGTGCGACTCGTCGATCTCGGTGAAGAGTGCGTCGTAGCTCGCCTGGGCGTTGTCGCGGGTGGCCGGCCGGTGCCGGCGCAGCGCGTCGGCGGCGGTGCCGGGGGTCACCCCCGCGAGTCGGTCGATGAGGTCGGTCATGTCGGTGCCTTTCTGTCGGTCGTTGGTGGCGGGAGTCGCGGGGTGCCGGTTCGGGTCCTTCGGGGCCCCATCGGGTCGGCTCAGCGGGCGAGCGCAGGTGCGGGTGCGGTCGCACCCCATCCGAGCGCCGGCGCGACCTCGCGGGCGATGAGCTCGATCGACCGCAGCACGAGCTCGTGCGGCGGGTCGACCGAGTGCACCTGGAACGCGACCTCGCTCGCCTGCGCGGCGACCGCGTCGCGCGAGAGCGACTCGATCACCTCGTCGACGGTGCCGACGTGCGTGTCGTACGCCGCGATGAGCTCGTCGAGCGTGTCGCCGGCGGGCGGCTGCCCCATGCGCGTGAACCCGACCGCGGCGCGACGCAGCCCGATCTCGGCGTAGCGGCGGGCCTCCTCGCGCGAGTCGGCGACGAAGAGCGTGCGCGACGCGAGGATCCGCGGCGGCACGCCGTGCGGCAGCGCCTCGAGGTAGGCGTCGACGACCGGCTGCTGCACGTCCGACAGGCTCGCGCGGGGGGCATCCGACGGTCGTGGCTGGGTGCGAGAGAGCATCAGTCCGTGACCGGCGCGACCGGCGCGCGTGCCGCCGGAGGGTGAGAACGTCGCCTGCCAGACGCGGCCCAGCAGGTCGCGGCCGGGCGGCTGCAGCCGGTTCGCGTCGTCGCCGAGCGCTCCTCCTGCGAGCGCCGCGACGAGTGCGTCGATCTTCTCGCCGAAGATGCGACCCCGGTCCTCCGAGCGCTCGCCGAAGGCGAGGAACGAGGCGGGCGTCGAGCCCGATCCGAGGCCCAGTTCAGCACGGCCGCCCGAGACGAGGTCGAGCACGACCGCATCCTCGGCGACCCGCACCGGGTCTTCGAGGGGCAGCGTCACGACCCCCGTGCCGAGCCGGATGCGCGAGGTCTGCGCGGCGACGTTCGCGAGGAACACGAACGGCGACGGCAGCCCGCCCTCCGCGGCGTGGAAGTGGTGCTGCGCGACCCAGGCCGAGTCGAAGCCGTGGCGTTCCGCGGCGACGATCTGCTCGGTCGCGATGCGGAAGCGCTCGGCGGGACCGGCGTCGTCGAGCAGGCGGGTGAAGAATCCGATGCGGGTCATGCGAGGGCCTTTCCTGAGGAGACGGCGAGTGAGACGTCGGTCGAGTCGAGCGCGTCGGGCGCGGTGCGGCCGTCGTGGTCGGCGGCGGAGTCGGCTGCGTCGAACCGCACCGCCCGACGGGGCACCGCGGCGAGGAGTTCGCGCGTGTACTCGTGCTGCGGCGCGTCGAACACCTGCTCGGTCGCCCCCTGCTCGACGACGCGGCCACGCCGCATCACCGAGACCGAGTGGCTGATGCGGGCGACGACGGCGAGGTCGTGCGAGATGAACAGGTAGCTGAGCCCGAGCTCCTCCTGGAGGCGTTCGAGGAGTTCGAGGATGCGCGCCTGCACGGTCACGTCGAGCGCCGAGACGGCCTCGTCGAGGATGACGAGCTCGGGTTCGGGTGCGAGCGCGCGTGCGATCGCCACTCGCTGACGCTGCCCGCCCGAGAGCTCGGCGGGCCGCCGGCCGGCGACGTCGGCGGGCAGCGCGACCCGCTCGATGAGGTCGCGTGCCGTCTCGGCCCGGCTGCGCCGGTCGCCGATGCCGAAGTTCCGCAGCGGCTCGGCGATGATCTCGGCGACGGTCTGCCGCGGGTCGAGCGAGGCGAACGGGTTCTGGTAGACGAGCTGCACCCGTCGGCGGAAGTCCCGCTTCGCGGCGCCCGCGAGCGCGGTCACCTCGAGTGAGGCCCCGCCGCCGCGTGCGCCGAGCGAGACCGTGCCGGCGTCGGGTTCGACGAACCGCGCGATGATGCGCGCCGTCGTCGTCTTGCCCGACCCCGACTCCCCCACGATCGCGTGCGTCGTGCCGCGCAGCACCTGGAACGAGACGTCGTCGACCGCGCGGAACGGCGCGCGCCCCCGGCCGAGCGAGAACTCCTTCACGAGCCCGGATGCCTCGAGCACGAACGGGTTCTCGGCCGCGGCAACCCCGGGGTCGCGCAGGTACAGCGGCGGGCGGGGGTGGCGGAACGGATGCTCGGCGAGCCCCGGGGCATCCGCCAGCAACCGGCGCGTGTACGCCTCGACGGGGGCGTCGATGAGCTGCTCGGTGCCGCCCTGCTCGACGACTCTGCCGTGCTGCATGACGACGACGCGCTCGGCCCGCTCGGCGGCGACGCCGAGGTCGTGGGTGACGAGCAGCACGGCCGTGCCGCGCTCGCGGCGCAGTTCGTCGATGAGGTCGAGGATGCGCCGCTGCACGGTGACGTCGAGCGCGCTCGTCGGCTCGTCGGCGATCACGAGCTCGGGCTCGAGCGCCACCGCGTTCGCGATCAGCACCCGCTGGCGCATGCCGCCCGACAGCTCGTGCGGGTACTGCTTGGCCCGCAGCGCCGGGTCGTCGAGGCCGACGCGGTCGAGCAGTTCGAGCACGCGGCCACGGATGCTCCGGCGGTCGCCCCGGCCGTGGATGCGGAAGGTGTCGGCGAGCTGCACGCCGATCGGCCGCACGGGGTTGAGCGACGAGACCGGATCCTGCGGGATGTAGCCGATACGGGCGCCGCGCACCGACTCGAGGCGGCGGTCGCTCCAGCCTGCGAGGTCGGTGCCCGAGAGGCGGATCGCGCCGCCCTCGATCCGGCCGCCGCCGGGCAGCAGCCCGAGCACGGCGCTCGAGGTGGTCGTCTTGCCCGAGCCCGACTCGCCGACGAGGGCGACGACCTCGCCGGGCGCGACCTCGAACGAGACGTCGTGCACGACGCGGCGGAGTCCGTCGCGCCCGCCGTAGGCGACGTCGAGGTGCTCGATGGCGAGCAGGGGCGTTGCGGCGTTCGCGGTCATCGGGTCCTCCCGAGGGCGTGGCTGATGCGGTTGGCGCTGAGCACGACGGCGACGACGACGAGGCCGGGCAGCACGGTCAGCCACCACGAGGTCGCGACGTAGTTGCGCCCCTCGGCGATGAGCAGGCCCCACTCGGGCGTCGGCGGCGGAGCGCCGTACCCGAGGAACCCGAGCGTCGAGATCGCGAGGATCGCGGTGCCGAACTGCAGCGCTGCGAGCCCGACGACCGAGGTGAGCGAGTTCGGCAGCACGTGCCGGAACAGCACGGTGTGCAGCCGCGCCCCCGAACCGATCGCGGCTTCGACGTAGTCGGCCTGCCGCACCCGCACGACCTCCGAGCGCGAGAGTCGGGCGAAGGCGGCGATGGAGCCGACTCCGACGGCGATCGCGGCGTTCACGGTGCCGAAGCCGAGCAGGATGATGATGCTGAGCGCGAGCAGCAGCCCGGGGATCGCGAGCAGCACGTCGACGAGCCGCATGACGACCGCGTCGACGGCGCCGCCGAGCGAGCCCGCGAGCACGCCGAGCAGGGTGCCGCCGACGAGGCCGACGGTGACGGCGACGAATGCGCCCGACAGCGAGTGCACCGCGCCGTACACGACCCGGGTGAACAGGTCGCGGCCGATCGCGTCGGTGCCGAAGAGGTGCGCGGCGCTCGGCGCCTGCAGCTTGTCGGCGGGCACCCCCGCAAGCGGGTCCTGCCCGGTGAACAGCCACGGCACGAGGGCCCACGCGATCGCGAGGGCGATCACCGCCCAGGCGAGCACGAGACCGGGCCGGATGCCACGGAGCCGCCGGATTCCGTCTGCAGCCCGGACGGCGCTCGCCGACCCCGGCCGCTCGAGCACGTCGACGCTCATGCCGCCACCGCCTTCCGCTTGAGCCGCGGATCGAGCACCGGGTACACGAGGTCCACGACGAGGTTCACGAGGACGAACACCAGTGCGGCGAGGATGACGATCGCCTGCAGCACCGCGACATCCTGATTGGCGACGGCCTGCTCGGTGAGCCGGCCGATGCCCGCCCGCCCGAAGACCGTCTCGGTGACGACCGCGCCGCCGATGAGTTCGCCGATGAGCACGCCCGCGATGGTGATCGTCGGCAGGGTGGCGTTGCGGGCGACGTCGAGCCAGAGCACGCGAGCCGGGCTCGCGCCCTTCGCCCGCACGACCGCGACGAACGGCGACAGCTGCACCTCGTCGATCGCCCGGGCGAGGATCTGCGCGAGCGGCGCCGAGATCGGGATGGCGAGCGTCAGCACCGGCAGGATGAGCGCCTGCACGGGGTCGGCGCCGATGACCGGCACGAGCCGGAGCTGGAACGAGAACACCTGGATGAGCACGATGCCGAGCCAGAACACCGGCACCGAGACGAACACGCCCGGCAGCGAGCGCAGCGCCTGCCGCAGCCACCCGAACGGCGCGAGCGTCGAGAGGAAGGCCAGGGCGACGGCGATCACGACCGCGACGAGGAACCCGAGTCCGGCGAGCACGAGCGTCTCTGGCAGCGCCGAGCCGAGGAGCTCGTGCACCGGGGTGCCGTACTGCACCGAGGTGCCGAAGTCGCCCGCGAGGAAGCCGGCGACGGTGTGCAGGTACTGCTGCCAGACCGGCACGTCGGCGCCGTAGCTCTGGCGGATCTCGGCGATCTGCTCGGGCGAGAGGCCGAGCTCGGGGCTCTCGAACTTGATCAGGATCGCGTCGCCCGGCAGCGCCTGCAGCAGCACGAACGTCGCCGTGAACGCGATCGCGAGCACGAGGAGCGCCTGACCTGAGCGTCGTGCGAGGTAGGCCATCGTTCTCTCCTTCCGTTCTGTTCGCGTGAGGGGCCGCGGCGGTCGAGCGGCCTTCGTGGGGGCCGCCCGACCGCCGAGTGCTTCGCTACTGCTTCGCGACCCAGGTGTCGTAGAACAGCGGACGGGCGACCGCCTCGGTGGTGAAGCCGTGCACGTACGGCGCGGCGCCGTAGACCTGCGGCTCCTCGAAGAGCGGGATCACGTACGCCTGCTCGGTGAGGTAGTCCTGCACTGCGGCCGACGCCTCGTCGCGCTTCGCGGGGTCGGGCTCGGATGCCACGGCCAGGAGCAGCTCGTCGAGCTTCGCGTCGTCGGAGAGCAGGGTGTTGCGGTTCTTCGTGAAGTACTGGCTCTTGATCACGTCGTTGTCGGCGCGTCCGACCATCGAGTGGTACAGCGGGGTCTTCAGCGGGTCGAGGATGTCCTCGGCGTAGCTGCCCGCGTCGGCCGCCTTCACGTTGAGTTCGACGCCGATCTTCGCGAGCTGCTGGCTCACGAGTTCGAGCGTCTGCTTCGAGAGCGGCTGCGGCTTGGCCTCGTAGACGGTGAGCGAGAGCCGCGCGCCGTCCTTCTCGCGGATTCCGTCGGCGCCGGGCGTCCAGCCGGCCTCGTCGAGCAGCTGCTCCGAGAGCTCGGGGTCGAAGGCGAGCGCCGCCGACTGGTCGGTGTAGCCCTTCGCCGTCGCGGCGAGCTGCGAGGTCGCGACCGGGTAGTTCTCGGTGAAGATCGTGTCGACGACCTCTTGGGCGTCGACGCCGTGCACGAGCGCCTGGCGCACGCGCAGATCGCTCAGCAGCGGGTTGGTGAACCGCAGCCCGAGCGAGTTGTTGACGCCCCGGGTGGGGGCGGCGACGATCTCGAAGCCGGCGTCCGCGACCTGGGCCTCGTCGAAGGCCTGCACGTAGCGGATGACGTCGGCCTGACCCGCGAGCAGCGAGCCGATGCGCACGCTGTCCTCGGGGGTGACGATGAGGTCGATGGCGTCGAGGTACGCCCGGCCCTGGTGCTCGAACGAGGGCGGCGCCCAGTCGTAGTCCTCACGGGCCTCGAGGTGCAGCGAGGTGCCGATCTCCTCCTCGGTGACGACGAAGGGCCCCGAGCCGACGATCTCGGTCGACGAGCCCGCGCCCCAGTCCTCGAGCTTGCGGTCGAGGGTCTCGGGCGAGACGAGCCCCGAGTTGATCGTC
This sequence comes from Agromyces sp. NPDC058126, assembly GCF_042884595.1. Lineage (NCBI taxonomy): Bacteria > Bacillati > Actinomycetota > Actinomycetes > Micrococcales > Microbacteriaceae > Agromyces > Agromyces sp. NPDC058126. The sequence continues at coordinate 43,950 of NZ_JBHVTS010000007.1, forward strand.
GAGGTCGCCTGCAGGAACCCGGGTGCGGGCGCCGAGAAGGTGAAGGTCACCGTGTCGGCGTCGACCACCTCGCTCGCGGCGTAGTTGTTGATCGCCTCCGAGACGGTGAGGCCGAGCGCCTCGTCGCCGAGTCCGTAGGTGTCGAAGTTCTTCGCGACGGCGGCGGCGTCGAGCGGCGTGCCGTCCGAGAAGGTGACGTCGTCGCGGAGCTCGAAGGTGTACTCCGTGGCATCCTCGTTGACCGACCACTCGGTCGCGACCCACGGCTCGATCTCGAGGGTCTCGGGGTCCTGCCAGGTGAGGCGCGCCGTGATGTTGTTCACGATGCCGCCGTTCGGGTAGAAGCCGGCCTGCGGCGGGTAGAGCGTCGTGTGGGGCTGGTGCTCGAGGTAGGTGAGCGTGCCGCCCGTGACCGGGTCGCCGGCCGCGTCGGCCGTGCCCGGCGCGCCCTGCCCGGCGCAGGCGGCCAGCAGGCCGGTCGCGGCGAGCGCGGCGACGCCGGCGGCGATCAGTCGCGTGTTCTTCGTGGACATGTGCTGTGGGTTCCTTCGGTTCGGAAGCGGGGTTTCGCCCCTGGGTGCGGGGTGTGATCGTCGAAGCTACGGATGCCCCGCGCTCGTCTCAACCACCCCTCGACGCCGGCCGTCACCGCGGGAAACCGGCGGCAACGGGGCGTCACCCGGCGTCACGTGCACGTTCTCGGGGCGGGCCAGGCCGAGGTGGTCGCGCAGCGTCTCGCCCTCGTACTCGGTCGGGAACGCCCCCCGCCGCTGCAGCTCGGGAACGACCCCGAGGGCGAACGCCTCGAACTGCGTGGGCTGGATCGCGGAGAGCACGTTGAAGCCGTCGACGGCCCCCGCGTCGCCCCACGCCTCGAACTCGGTCGCGATGTCCTCGGCGGTGCCGACGATCATCGACGCGTTCACCGAGGCGGCCACGACGAGGTGGCGGAGGGTCGGCGGCCGATCGCCCGAGGGGTTGCGGCCCGTGCGCTCGGCGACGATCTCGACGAGCTCCTGGCCGGGCGCGCTGAACTCGGCGACGATCGCCGGGGTGACCGCACGATCGGGAGACAGCCCCGAGACATCCACCCCCAGGAGCGTCGAGAGCTGGGCCAGCGAACGGTTCGCGGGGAACGCCGCAGGCGGCCCATCGGGCCAGTCCTCGGCGATCTGCACGAGCTCGCTGAGCTCGTCGGCGATGGATTGCGCGTGCTCGCGGGTCTCCCCCACGATCGGCAGCACGGGCGCGATGACCTTCAGCGTGCGGTCGTCGCGACCCGATTCGAAGGCCAGCGCCCGCAGCTCCTCGCGCACCTGCACGGCGTGGTCGAGGTCGCTCACCGCGACGAGTGCGAGGTCGGCGTTCTGCGCGGCGAACAGGCGCGAGCGCGGCGAGGTGCCGGCGTGCACGATCGGCAGGTGCCCCTGCACCGGCCGTGCGACGTTCAGCGGCCCGGTCACGCTCAGGTGCTGGCCGTTGAAGTCGGTGGCGTGCAGCTTCGTCGGGTCTATGAAGACGCCCGCCGCGGCATCCGCGACGATCGCATCGTCCTCGAAGGAGTCCCAGAGGCGGCGCAGCACGTGCTCGAACTCGACCGCGCGGTCGTAGCGGGTCTCGTTGGCGGCGTGGAAGTCGCGCCCGTGGTTGCCGGCCGCCCGCGGTTCGGCGCCGGTCACGAGGTTGAGCCCTGCGCGACCGCCGCTCAGGAGGTCGACCGAGGCGGTCGCCCTGGCCAGCGTGAACGGGTCGGAGTAGCTCGTGTTCGCCGTCGCGATGAGGCCGATCCGCTCGGTGACGCCCGCGAGGTACGTGACCGCCGACAACGGGTCGATGCGGGCCACGAGGTACGGATCGCGGAACTCGAGGTCGTGCCCCGTCGCGAGCCAGTCGCCGAAGAACAGGTAGTCGAGGCGCGCCTGCTCGGCGACCTCGGCCGTGCGGCGCAGCACCGCGGCATCCCCCCGCGGATCTCGATGCGCCCCCGGATACCGCCAGCCCGAGGGGTAGGCGCCGATCGCCCTGACCATTGCGCCGATGATGAGTCGTGTCATGTTTCGACCTCCCGGAGACCGACGCTAGGGAGGGCGATCGGATGCCGCGAGCCCACCCGTCACACGGGGGAACCGGGTGTCACACGGGGACTGCGGGCGTCACATGACGGGGGTGCTCACCAGGTCGCGACGTACTCCGACACCCGGTCGGGCAGCGTTCCCCGCACCACGGGGGCGCCGCGCTGCACCGCCTGCGCGATGCGCTCGCGGAGCTGCGGCGACGCGATCCGGTAGTCGACGAAGTCGCCGTCGCTCGCGTACACCCCGATCGGCAGGGTCAGCGCCTGGAAGAACGAGAACAACGGGCGGAACTGGTGCTCGATGATGAGCGCGTGCCGGTCGCTGCCTCCCGTCGCGGCGAGCAGCACCGGCTTGTCGATGAGCGAGTACTGCCCGACGAAGTCGAACACGTGCTTGAAGAGCCCGGTGAAGCTCGCCCGGTAGACGGGGCTCGCGACGATGAGCAGCGTGGCCGACTCGATCCGGCGGATCGCCGCCTCCGCGGTCGGGCTCAGCTCGTCGCGCCGCAGCGCACCGCTGAACTCGCGCCCGATCTCGCCGAGCTCGATGAGGTGGGTCTCGACCTCGACGCCGGGCTGCGCAGCGAGCGCGACCGCGAACTCCTCGAGGATCTCGCGGACGAGCACGGTGGTCTTGGACGGGCTGTGCAGGCTGCCCGAGACGGCGACGAGCGAGACGTGGTGCGACATGCCTCGACGCTAGGCAGGGCCCGAGGATGCCGCGACCGCGCGGGTCACACGACGGAACCGGCCGTCACGCGGCGGAACGCCCGGTCACACGAGGTCATGCGGGCGCGGTGCGCCGGGCGTGCTCGCACCCCGATCTCCGACAGGATGGCGCCGAACCCCAACGCTCGAGGAGATCGTGTGTCGTCGAAGAAGGACCGCAACGCCCTGCCGTCGTGGGGCAGCGAACTCTGGCTGAGCCGCGCGCAGCGCCGCTTCATCGGCGTGGTCACGACGGTCACGGTCGTCGTGGCGCTCATCGCGTGGGTGCTGACGCTCACCCCGTGGCCGTCGGCCCTCGCGATCCGCGGGCTGTTCGAGCGCGGCGGGGCCGAGACCGCGGCCGAGATGCAGCGGCACGTGCCCGACACCCCGCTGAACGCGCTCCTCGACGAGCACGTCGGCGGCGACCCCGACGCCGACATGCGCTACGACGTGTTCTCCCCCGCCGACGGCGGCGACGAGCCGCTGCCGACGGTCATCTGGGTGCACGGCGGCGCCTGGATCTCGGGCTCGTCGACCGACGTCGACCCGTATCTGCGGATCCTCGCGGGCGAGGGCTACACGACGGTGGGGCTGAACTACGGGCTCGGCCCCGAGTCGACCTACCCCACCGCGGTGCACCAGCTCAACGACGCGCTGCTCGAGCTCGACGCACGCGCCGACGACCTCCGCATCGATCGCGACCGGATCGTGCCCGCTGGCGACTCGGCGGGCGCGCAGCTCGCGAGCCAGCTCGCGACGCTCAGCACCAACCCCCGCTACGCGGAGCTCATGGCCATCGACCCGGCACTCGACGCCGATCAACTCGCCGGCGTGGTGCTGAACTGCGGCGTCTACGACCTCGACGCGATGTCGGAGCTCACCGGCATCGGCTCGTGGGGGCTGAAGGCGGCGCTCTGGGCGTACACCGGCACCCGCGACTGGTCGCAGGAGTCGCCCGGTTCGACGATGTCGACCATCGACTACGTCACCGCCGAGTTCCCGCCGACGTACATCTCGGGCGGCAACGGCGACGCGCTCACCTGGATCCAGTCGCTGCCGATGCGCGACCGGCTCGTCGAGCAGGGGGTGGAGGTCACCGAGCTCTTCTGGCCGGCCGCCCACGAACCGGCGCTGCCGCACGAGTACCAGTTCCACCTCGACCTCGGCGAGGCGCAGTTCGCCCTCGACGAGACGCTCGTGTTCCTCGCCGATGTCGCTCGCTGAGGCGGAGTGCCGGCTGACGACGCGCCACGAACGCGCAACTCAGGAGCCGGAGCCGGTAGAACCGGCAGCGACGGCCGCCCGACCCGCCACGGCGTGCGCGAGCGGCACGAGCCCGAGCAGCAGCACCGCCCCGAGCACGTAGCCGACGAGGTCGAGCGGGTCGAACGAGCTGCCGAAGACGAGCCGCAGCGGCGGCACGGCATCGACGATCCGCGACGGGAGACCGGTGAGCTGCAGCAGCTCGACCGCCGCCGAGACCCCGAACCCGGCGACCGCGACGGCCCACGCCGGCAGGCTCGGCCGCACGATCGCGATCACGAGCCCGACGAGGCAGGCGTAGAGCGCGCTGCCGGCGAGGTCGATCACGACCGTGCGGTCGAACAGCTGCAGGCCGAGGCCCACGAGCAGCACGACCGCAGCGGTCGCGGCGAACGCCAGTCGCGTGCGCCGGTCACCCGCCGCGCGACTCACTCGTCGCGCGGACCCTTGTGGCGGGGCTTGCGCGCCGGGCGGTCATCGCCCGAGTCGGCGGCACGGTCGTCGTCGCGCGGCCGGTCGTCGCGGTCGTCGCGACGCGGCCGGTCGTACCGGTCGTCACGGCGGGGACGGTCGTCGCGCTGGTAACGCCCACCGCCGCCGCGCCCGTCGCGATCGCCACGGCGCGGCGCGCCCCGGTCGGGTCGCAGCTCGATGAGTCGACCCGAGATACGGGTGCCGTCGAGGCGCTCGAGCGTCTCGCGGGGCAGGTCGGCCGGCAGCTCGACGAGCGAGAACTCGGGCTTGATCTGGATCGCGCCGAAGTCGTCGCGGTTCAGCCCGCCCTCGTTCGCGAGCGCGCCGACGATCTGGCGCGGTTCGACCCGGTGGCGTCGGCCGACCGCGATGCGGTAGGTCGCCATCGGCACGCCGCTGCCGCGCGGGCGGCGCGCGGGGCGGTCGTCGCGGTCGTACCGGTCGCCGCCGCGTCCGCGGTCGTCGCGGTCGCGCCCGCGGTCGTCGCGGCGCTCGCGATCGAAGCGCGCGGGCCGCTCGGGCTCGGGCTCGAGCAGCAGCGGCGACTCGCCCTGGGCGACCACGGCGAGCGCTGCGGCCACGTCGACCTCGGGCACGTCGTGGTGGCGCAGGTAGTGGGCGATGATGTCGCGGAAGCCCTCGATGCGCTCGTTCTGCTCGAGCGCAGCGGTGATGCGGTCGTCGAAGCGGGCGAGCCGGGTCACGTTGACGTCGTCGACGCTCGGCAGCGACATCGGGGTCATCGGCTGCTTCGTCGTCTTCTCGATGCGGGCGAGGAGGCTGCGCTCGCGCGGAGTGACGAAGCTGATCGCGTCGCCCGTGCGGCCGGCGCGGCCGGTGCGGCCGATGCGGTGCACGTACGGCTCGGGGTCGGTGGGGATGTCGAAGTTGACGACGTGCGAGATGCGCTCGACGTCGAGGCCGCGGGCCGCGACATCCGTGGCGACCAGGATGTCGAGCTTGCCGCTCTTCAGCTGCTCGACGGTGCGCTCGCGCTGGGCCTGGGCGACGTCGCCGTTGATCGCGGCGGCCGCGTATCCGCGGGCGCGCAGCTTCTCGGCGAGCTCTTCGGTGACGTTCTTCGTGCGGACGAAGATGATCATGCCCTCGAAGTTCTCGACCTCGAGGATGCGGGTGAGCGCGTCGACCTTCTGCGAGTACGCGACGATCAGCGAACGCTGCGTGATGTTCGCCGAGGTCTGCGTCTTCGTCTTGACGGTGATCTCTTCGGGGTCGTGCAGGTACTGCTTCGACATGCGGCGGATCGCGGCCGGCATGGTCGCCGAGAACAGGGCGACCTGCTTGTCGTCGGGGGTGTCGGCGAGGATCGTCTCGACGTCTTCGGCGAAGCCCATCTTGAGCATCTCGTCGGCCTCGTCGAGCACGAGGTATTTGAGCTCCGAGAGGTCGAGGGTGCCCTTGTCGAGGTGGTCCATGATGCGGCCGGGCGTGCCGACGACGATGTGCACGCCGCGGCGCAGCGCCGAGAGCTGCACGCCGTAGCCCTGCCCGCCGTAGACGGGGAGGATGTGCACGCCCTTCAGATGCGCGGCGTACTTCTCGAACGCCTCGCACACCTGCAGGGCGAGTTCGCGGGTGGGGGCGAGCACGAGCGCCTGCGGCGTCTTCTGCGAGAGGTCGAGGCGGGCGAGGATGGGCAGCGCGAACGCGGCGGTCTTGCCGGTGCCGGTCTGGGCGAGGCCGACGACGTCGCGTCCCTCGAGCAGGGTGGGGATGGTCGCCGCCTGGATCGCGGAAGGGGTCTCGTAGCCGACGTCGTCCAGGGCCTTGAGCACCGCCCCGTCGAGACCGAGGTCTGCGAATGTCGTCGCGGCGGGCTCCTCGGGAGCCGCGGCCGGGGCGGGAAGTTCTTCAGAAGTCACGCTTCAGGGTAGTCCCCGGTGCTGTGAAAGGCCCGGTGGATGCCGCGGGGTGCCGCCGGGACGGCGGTCTGCGCGGCCCGTGGTCGCCGTCAGCCCTTGGGCTTCTTCGGCCCCTGCCCGCGGCCGGGGTGGTCGTCGTCGGTACTGGGGTCGGGTTCGGGTTGGGGCTCGACGACGGGTTCGTCGACCGGCTCGTCGGGTTCGTCGGCGACGGGTTCGTCGGTCGGTTCGATCGGGACCGCCGTGGGCTCGGTGGGTGCGGGGGTCGACGTCGGCAGCACCGGCGGGAACGCCTGCGAGTTCGCCGGGGCGCTCGGGGTCGGCCGGGGCGTCTGGAGCTCCGAGGAGGCCTCGGCGTCGGGTGCGCCGGCGCTCCCGGCCTGGATGACCGCGGCTCCGCCGGCGATGATCCCGATCGAGAGGAGCGCGGCCGCGCCGGTGAGCGACACGGCGCGGTGAGCGGATGCCCAGGAGGTGACCGCGGCGACGGCGGGCGCCGATCGGCGCGCGAGGGCATCGACCACGGCCGCGAGGAGGGCGGTCGCCGTGGCGAGCGGCCCGGCGGGGACCGCAGGCGGGGCGGCGCGGCGGCCGCGGGGGCGCGTGGGGTTGGGCTGCTCGCCCGTTCCGTCGCTCACCTCGACCTCGATTCCTCGGCGGCCCGCGTTCGGGGGCCGCATTCGAGGATAGATGCCGAGGCCGCCGTGCGCATCCCGACGAGTCGGCCGCGAGGTCAGCCCGAGACGATGAGCGAGTAGAGCAGGGTGCCGAACTCGGCCAGGAGCACCATCGCCCCGGCTGTCGTGCCGATCGCACCGTAGACGCGCGTCGGACCGCCGCGCAGACAGGCGGTGATGCCCACCGCGATCGCCGTGAGCGCGAGCACCACCATGATCGCCGAGACCACGAGCGACGAGGTCGCGATGGCCCCGATGTCGCTCGATCTCAGGGCGGAGGCCGTGATGATCACGCCGACGAGGTCGAAGACGACGAGCACGATGGCCAGGACGAAGGCGACGATGCCGATCGCGTCGACGCGGGCCGGGGCGGCCTGCGGTGCTGGGTGCGGGGCGGCCGGTGAGGCGGCGTGCGGGTCGCTCATCCGGCCACACTAGCGGGGCGGTCACGGCGGCGACAGGATCCCGGGTGCCGCCGAGGCTCGCGCCCTGTTAGTCTTCCCACTGGTTTCAACGTTGAAATCGTAGAGAGCCGAGGACATGACGACCCGAACCCGACCCCGTGGCATCCCGACCGCCGCCGCAGCGGACGCCCCCGCACTCGGCCCCCGAACCTGGGCCGCGGTCATCCTCATCGGCCTCGTCGGTCAGCTCGCCTGGGTGATCGAGAACATGTACCTCAACCTGTTCGTCTACGAGACGGTCTCGACCGACCCCGGCGTCATCGCGTGGATGGTCGCGGCGAGCGCGATCGCGGCGACGGTCGCGACGCTCATCGTGGGCGCCTGGTCCGACCGGCTCGGTCGCCGTCGCGAGCTCATCGCGGGCGGCTACCTCGCGTGGGGCGCGGTCACCGCGGCCTTCGGCCTCGTCGGCGCGCCGGACGCCGCGGCCGAGGCCGCCCCCGTGCTCATCGGGGCGGTCGTCGCCATCATCGCGCTCGACTGCGTCATGAGCTTCGTCGGCTCGGGCGCGAACGACGCGGCCTTCGCCGCCTGGGTCACCGATTCGACGGTGCCCGCGAATCGCGGCCGGGTCGACGGCTGGCTCGCGACGATGCCGCTCGTGGCGATGCTGCTCGTGTTCGTGCTGCTCGACCCGATGACCCAGGCCGGCCAGTGGCCCGCCTTCTTCGCCCTCGTCGGCGGCGTCACCGCCGCCGCCGGCGTCGCCGCCTGGTTCCTCGTCCGCGACCGCGGCGTCGCTCCCCGTGAGCAGCGCGTGCTGCGCGCGGTCGTCGACGGCCTCCGCCCCGCGACCATCCGACGCGAGCCTGCGCTCTTCCTCACCCTCGCGATCTGGTGCGTCATCGGCATCAGCTCGCAGGTGTTCATCCCCTTCGTGCTCATCTACCTGCGCTACTCGCTCGCGCTCGAGGCCTCGGCGATCGCCCTCGGCATCGTGCTCGTCCTCGCCTCGGCGCTCAGCGTCGTCGGCGGGCGCGTGATGGATCGCGTCGGCAAGGAGCGCTTCCTGCTCCCCGCGGTCGGGGTCTTCGTCGCCGGCCTCGTCGCGATGACCTTCGTGCGCGACTTCGCCTGGGTGGTCGTCGCGGCGACGTTCATGATGGCGGGCATGATGGCCTCCATCGCCGCGGTCTCCGCGATGACCCGCGACCAGACGCCCGCCGACCGGGCGGGCGGCGTGCAGGGCGCCCGCATGATCTCGGCGGTGATGCTGCCGATGGTGATCGGCCCCGCGATCGGCGCCGCCGTCATCTCGGGCGCCGCGCACAGCTACGTCGAACTCGGGCGCGAGCACCCCGTGCCCGGCCCCGAGATCTTCCCCGTCGCCGCGCTCGTGCTCGTCGCCGTGCCGGTGCTGGCCGCGTTCCGCACGCGCGTGCTGCGGCGCACCGCCGCGGCCGCCGTCGCCGCCGCCGCGTCCGAGGAGCCGCGCGCGTGAGCCGCCGCACCCCCTGGGCCGAGGCCCTCGATCCCGACGCGATCCTGCCCGAGTACCCGCGACCGCAGCTCGTCCGCGACAGCCACCTGAACCTCAACGGCTGGTGGGACCACGCGTTCACCGCCGACGACCGGCCGCCGAGCAGCTGGGACGGCCGCATCCTCGTGCCCTTCTCCCCCGAGGCCGAGCTGTCGGGCGTGGGGCGGCAGCTCCAGCCCGGCGAGCACCTCTGGTACCGGCGCACCGTCCGGCTGCCCGACGGTTTCCTCGTCGACCGGGTGCTGCTGCACTTCGGCGCCGTCGACCAGCGCTGCCGCGTCTTCATCGACGGCGTCGAGCTCGGCGCGCACGAGGGCGGCTACCTGCCGTTCTCGATCGACGTGACCGAGGCGCTCGCCGACGGTGAGGCGCACGAGCTGACCGTCGACGTCGTCGACCCGAGCGACACCTCGTACCACTCGCGCGGCAAGCAGTCGCTGAAGCGGGGCGGCATCTGGTACACCGCGCAGTCGGGCATCTGGCAGACCGTCTGGATGGAGTCGGTGCCCGCGCTCCACGTGCGACAGCTCGAGCTGCGCCCGAGGCTCGACGACGAGACGATCGAGGTCGTCGTCGAGGCATCCGAGCCCCAGGGCGTCGCCGCGGGCGAGCCGCCCGTCGCGACCGTCGTCGTTCGCGCCGACGGTCAGGAGCTCGCCCGGGCCGAGGGCCCGGCGGGGCGCCCGCTCACGATCCCGGTGCCCGGCGCACGCCGCTGGAGCCCCGACGACCCGTTCCTCCACGACCTCGAGGTGCGCCTCGGCGACGACCTCCTGCAGAGCTACGTCGGCATGCGCTCGGTCGGCGTCGCGCCCGATGCGTTCGGCCGCCCGCGGCTCATGCTCAACGGCGAACCGGTGTTCCACGCGGCGGTGCTCGACCAGGGCTACTGGCCCGAGGGCCTCTACACACCGCCGTCCGACGAGGCGATGGTGCACGACCTCGTCTCCATGAAGGCGCTCGGCTTCAACGCGGTGCGCAAGCACATCAAGATCGAGCCGCTGCGCTGGTACCACCACTGCGACCGGCTCGGGCTCCTCGTCTGGCAGGACATGGTGAACGGCGGCCGCCGCTACGACCCGGCCGTCATCACGCTGCCGGTGAAGCTGCCGTTGCGGCTCAGCGACCACCGATACCGACGCTTCGGCCGGCAGGATGCCGCGGGGCGGGCCGAGTTCACCGCCGAACTCGAGGCGACGGTGCGGCTGCTGAAGAACTCGCCGAGCGTCGTCGTGTGGGTGCCGTTCAACGAGGGCTGGGGGCAGTTCGATGCACTCGCGGCCGTCGACCGGGTGCGGGCCATCGACCCCGATCGGGTCGTCGACCACGCGAGCGGATGGCATGACCAGCGCGGCGGCGACCTCCAGAGCCTGCACGTGTACTTCCGGAAGCTGCAGCCCGGGCGTCGCTGGGGCCGTGACGGGCGCGCCGTCGTCGTCTCGGAGTACGGCGGCTACAGTCTGCGCCTGCCGGGTCACGAATTCGGGCCGCGCGAGTTCGGCTATCGGCGGTACGGCAGCATCGACGCACTCACCGCGGGATTCGTCGAGCTCCACCGCGACGAGGTGCTGCCCGCGATCGCGGCGGGTCTCTCCGGCATCGTGTACACGCAGCTGTCCGACGTCGAGGACGAGCTCAACGGCCTGCTCACCGCCGACCGCACCGTCGTGAAGGTCGACGCCGACCGGGTGCGCGACGTCATCGGCGAGTTGTTCGCCGAGTTCGCCGCGGTCACGACGTCGGCCGCGGCATCCCCGTCGTCGCCGCCCACCCGCCCCGCCCGCTGAAACCCGACCCGAGAACGGAACCCCATGGCCCGCACCATCGTCGAGCGCGAGCTCACCGCCCCCGTCGCCCTCTGCGGGCCCGACGGCCGCCTGAACCGCGACGCCGTCGGCTGGACCCGCACGCCGCTGCACGACACCTCGGGCATCGACGGCCGCCGCGTGTGGGGCCGCAACAAGCGCTGGGAGTACTGGGCGATCACGACGCCGACCCACCTCATCGCGCTGACCGTGTCGTCGATCGACTACGCGGCGGTGCACGCGATCCTCGTGCACGACCGCCGCGACGGCTCGACGATCGACCGTTCGGCGATCTCGCCGCTCGGCTCGAGCGCGACCCTGCCCGCCTCGCTCGGCGACGGGCCGGCGCGGGCCCGCACGTCGTCCATCCAGATCGACATCGAGGAGCTCGACGGCCCGGTCTCCTCGTCGTGGCCCGACGGCACGGCCACCCGGCTCCGCGGCAGCGCGCAGGGCGTGCGCCTCGAGATCGATGCGCACCGCCCCGCCGGGCACGAGAGCCTCGGCGTCGTCGTGCCCTGGTCGGACCGTCGGTTCCAGTACACGATGAAGGATGTCGCGCGCCCCGCGAGCGGGTGGCTCGAGGTCGGCGGCGACGGCGACCGTCCGGTCGAGCGCATCGAGCTGCCCGAGGGTGAGAGCTGGGCGGTGCTCGACCACGGCCGCGGACGCTGGCCCTACAAGATGGTCTGGAACTGGGGCGCCGCCTCGGGCCGCGTCGACGGCCGTACGATCGGCCTGCAGCTCGGCGGCAAGTGGACCGACGGCACCGGCTCGACCGAGAACGCCGTCGTCGTCGACGGCCGGCTGCACAAGATCGGCGACGAGCTCGACTGGGAGTACGACGTCGACGACTGGCTCGCACCGTGGCGCATCCATGGCGAGCACGTCGAGCTGCGGTTCGAGCCGTTCTGGGATCGGGTGAGCGCGACCGAGCTCGTCGTGTTCGGCTCGCACGGGCACCAGTGCTTCGGGCACTACTCGGGCTGGGTCGACGCCGGCGGCGAGCGCGTCGAGATCACCGGCCTGCTCGGCTGGGCCGAGGACGTCAGGAACCGCTGGTGACCGGGCCGGACGAGGCGGGCCGCGCGGGCCGCCCCGGCCATCCGGGCCGTCCGGGCCACCGTTCAGCCGGCCCGACGCTGCGGGATGTCGCGGCGATCGCCGGGGTCTCCTACCGCACCGTGTCGAACGTCATCAACGGGCGGGTACCCGTCAGCGGGCCGACGCGCGAGCGGGTCGAGGCCGCGATCGCCGAACTCGGCTACCGGCCGCAGCTCGCCGCGCGCCAGCTGCGGGCAGGGCGCAGTAACTTGATCACCCTCTCGGTGCCGTTCCTCTCGCTGCCGTACTTCGCCCAGCTCGCGCACGCGGTCGTCGGCGCGGCCGAGCGGGTCGGCTACGACGTCGTGGTCGACGAGACGCACGGCGATCCCGAACGCGAACTGCGCGCGGCCGCCGGATTCCAGACCCTCCTCACCGACGGCATCCTGCTGAGCCCCATGTCGCTCGACGACGCGGGGCTCGTCGCCGCGCGCGGGCGCACGCCGCTCGTCGTCCTCGGCGAGCGCATCCGCGCCGCCCGCGTCGATCGCGTCGTCGTCGACAGCGTCACCTCGTCACGGGATGCCGCGGCCCACCTGATCGCGTCGGGCCGCCGCACGCTCGGCTTCCTCGGCACGGTTCCGGATGCCTCGATCGGCGCCGCGGCCGCCGACCTCCGGCTCGAGGGCTTCCGATCTGCGCTGCGCGCGGCGGGGCTCGAGGCGAAGCCGCAGCACGTCCTCGAGGTGTCCCCCTGGGACCCGGCGTCGCCCGACGGCGACTACTCGCGCGAGGAGGGGTACGCCCGGGTGCGGGCGCTGCTCGCTGACGGCCGCAGCGGCTCGGACCCGCTCGACGGCCTCGACGGGCTCGTCTGCGCGAACGACCTGCTCGCGATCGGTGCGCTGCGCGCCTTCCGTGAAGCGGGGGTCGAGGTTCCCCGCGAGGTCTCGGTGGTCGGCTGGGACGACTCCCCCGAGTCGGCGTTCACCGCACCGTCGCTCACGAGCGTCGCCCCCGATCTCACCGAGCTCGCACGGCTCGCCGTGGCATCCCTGCTGCGCCTCGTCGACGACCCGCACTCGCCGCCGCGCGTCGAACAGGCGCCGTACCGGCTCGTCGTGCGCGAGTCGGCGCCGTAGCGAGCATCCGGCCCGATGGATCAGCTCTTCGACGTAGTGTAGAAAGATGCCCCGCGCGACGCTCGCCCTCCGCCTGCTGCTGCCCGCGTTCCTCATCGGAGCGATCGTCGCGATCTCGTTCCTCGAGGCGCCGCTGAAGTTCCAGGCGCCGGGCATCACCATCCCGCTCGGGCTCGGCATCGGCCGCCTCGTCTTCACCGCGCTCAACGTGCTGACGGGCGTCGCGCTCGCGGTGCTCACCCTCGTGAGCCTCCGCCGACCGCGCGCCGGGCGCGCGCCGCTCGTCCTCCTCGTCTCGATCTGGCTCGTCTACCTCGTCGAGATCGCCGTCATCCGCCCGGTGCTCAACCGGCGCAGCGACCTCGTCATCGCGGGCGCCGAGGCGCCCGGCACCGACTGGGCGCACTACGCCTACATCGCGGCGGATGTCACGGTGCTGGCGCTCCTCGTCGCACTCGTCGTCGTGACAGCGCGCGAGGTGCTGCCCGTGCGTGAGGAGCTTGCCGCACGCGAGGTGCCCTCGGCGGGCTGAATCGCTGCGCCTTCAGAAGCGACGGCGCCGCAAGCGGCCGCAGTATTCAGGACGAGCCGGAAGACAGGGGCCGGTGAGCGGCCTGTCGGACCGCTCGTCCTGAAAACTGCGGGCGAATGCGGGTGGTCGCTGCCGTCACCGCGAATGCTCCGGCACCCAGCCGTGATCGCGGCGCGAACGACGGCCTCGGGCCCCGTTCATCTCCCGGCCACGCGCCCGCTATGTCGCGCTCCTACGGTTGCGTCCCGTCAGACCCACCCTGAAAGGACCAGCTGCATGGCTTCCGCCTCCCTGCCGGCGAGACGAGCGCTCATCTCGCTCGTCGGCGCCGGTGTCGCACTCACCGCCTTCCTGTACGTGCCGCCGGCGCACGCGGCCGGGGCCTCGCTGAGCCTCGACGTGACGACCATCGCCGCCGACGAGACGGTCGAGATCACCTTCGACGCGGGCGAGGCCGTGCACGACGACAACTGGATCGGCATCTACCGCGACGGCGTGATGCCCGGCGGGCCGGCCTCGCTCGACTGGCGCTACGTGCCCGAGCCGAGCGGCGCGGTCTCGTGGGGGCCGTCCGCACGCGACGGCTGGACGCACAACACCGCGACCATGGGCGCGGGCGACTACGACGTCTACCTGCTCGAAGACGACGGCTACGGCGTGCTCGCGGGTCCGATCGACCTCACCGTGACCGGAGCTCCGACCGAGCCGACGACGCCCCCGGCCGAGCCGAAGCCCGAGGTCGACGGGGTGAGCGAGCTCGACGTGCTCGCGTTCAACGTCTGGCACGGCGGCACGCAGATTCCGAACGGCGCGCAGGAGATCGCGGACATCATCCGCGAGACCGATGCCGACGTCACGTTCATGCCCGAGGTCGGGCAGGCGCCCGCGCAGGTCGCCGAACTGCTCGGCTACGAGCACCTCATCGCGACCGACACCGGCATCGTGTCGCGCTACCCGATCGTCTCGAGCGACACGATCGACCGCTGGTGGACGAAGGCCGTGATCGACGTCAACGGCACCGAGGTCGTCGTCTACGGCGGCCACCTGGAGTACCGCTGGTACACGACCTATCTGCCGCGCGGCTACGGCGGCGAGATCCACGGCGACTGGCCGGCCGGCTGGAACACCTGGAACAAGCTGGATGCCCCGGTGACCGATGTGGAGCAGATCCTCGCCGCCAACCTCCAGTCGGGGCGGCCGGCGACCGCGGCCGCGCTCGTCGACGACATCGCGGCCGAGCGCGAGGCAGGCCGGATCGCGATCGTGGGCGGCGACTTCAACGAGCCGTCGGCGCAGGACTGGACCGCGGCGACGGCCGACCTCCAGGACCACAACGGGGTCGTGATCCCGTGGCAGACGACGCAGACCCTGCTCGACGGCGGCCTCGTCGACGCATACCGCGAGGTGCACCCCGACCCGGTCGCGAACCCCGGCATCACGTGGCCGTCCGACAACGAGCGCTTCCCGACGTCGTCGCTGACCTGGGCGCCGGAGGCCGATGAGCGCGACCGCATCGACTACATCTTCGCGACCCCCGACGAGCGCCTCGCGATCGACGATGCGGCGGTCGTCGGCCCGCAGTCGAGCATCGTGCGCAACGAGCGGGTCGTCGACGACAGCGCCGACGAGATCCTCACGCCCGACGCGGTGTGGCCGAGCGACCACAAAGCGGTGCTCGCCGAGTTCCGCATCTGCGACGAGGGCTGCGGCACGCCGGAACCGGCGACGCCGGCCATCGAGCTCGGCGCTGGCTCCGTGGCCGCGGGCGCGACGGTCGACGTCTCGGGCAGCGGCTTCGGGCCGGCGGCCGAGCTGCGCGTCGAACTGCACTCGACCCCGGTGGTGCTCGGCACGGCGACGGCCGACGAGGCCGGTGCGTTCCGCTCCACGATGACGATTCCCGCCGACACCGCGCCGGGAGCGCACACGCTGGTCGTGATCGGTGCCGACGGCGCCGAGGCCTCTGCGGCACTCACCGTGACCGCCGCAGCCGACGGCGGCGGTGAGACCCCCGGCGACTTGAACGGCACGCCCGGTGAGGGCGACACCGACCCCGGCGCTGAATCCGGCGCGGGCTCGGAGTCGGGCAGCCTCGCCAGCACCGGCGCCGACGTCATCCCCTTTGCGATCGGGGGCGCCGTCCTGCTGGGCCTCGGCGTCGTACTGATGGTCGCGCGGCGTCGCCGCCGCAACCAGGCCGAGTAGGCCGCCGAAGTCGAGACGCCGGCATGGGATGACCTCCATGCCGGCGTCTCGCGCTGCCCTGCAGAAACACAAAAAGCCCGGAACTTTCGTTCCGGGCTTCTGGTAGCGAGGGCGGGACTCGAACCCGCGACACCACGATTATGAGCCGTGTGCTCTAACCACCTGAGCTACCCCGCCGCGAGGCTACCGGCCGATGCTTCGGCCGAGAACCAGAGCCCCGAGTCAGGATTGAACTGACGACCCCTTCCTTACCATGGAAGTGCTCTACCACTGAGCTATCGGGGCGTGTGCCGCATTCGGCAACCGTACGAGGATATCACCTCTCAGAGGGTGCTTCGTACCACCGCCGCGAGCACGCCGGCACGCGCCGTCATCGGCCCGACGAGAGCATGGAACCGCGGAGCACGGACCTGCCGAGCACGACGCCTCGACGCGTCACCACGCCGGTGCGGTGACGCCGGGCAGCAGCCACGCCCCGAACGCGGGCCCGTCGGCGATCGCGGTCACAACGCCGGCCGACGGCGCATCGGATGCCTCGAGCCGCCCCTCTCCGAACGCGACGAGCGGCTCGCCGAGCGCGACGGGCAGTTCGACCGCCGCCGCCGAGCGTGCGGCCACGACGAGCACCGATTCCTCCTCCGACTCCCGCACGAACGCGACGAGCTCGTCGGTGACCGCGAGCCAGCGGATGCCGCCGGTCGCGAGCACCTCGTGCGAGCGCCGCAGCTCGACGAGCCGGCGGTACGCATCGAGCACGGGCGCGACCGAGGCATCCTGTTCGGTGCCCCAGGGCATCGGCGTGCGCGAGGCCTCGCCGTCCTCGCCGGTGAGGCCGAACTCGTCGCCGGCCCACACCACGGGGATGCCGGGCATCGTCACGGCGAGACCGAAGCCGACCGGCACGGTGCCGGGGCGCGCGTTCGTCGCGAAGCGCGGGGTGTCGTGCGTGTCGAGGGCGTTCATGCCGCCGAGGCGGGTGCGCCACGGGTAGCCCGCGGCGAAGCGCAGGTGCGCGTCGACGAACTGGCGGCCGGTGAACACGGGCACCTGCGCGAGCGCGAAGCCGATGCCGCCGGCGGCGGGGCTGCCGGGCGCCTGCAGCCAGCTCCAGAGCGGGCGGGTGAAGGGGGTGTAGCTCATCGCCCCGTGCCACGCGTCGCCCTGGAAGTCTCCGGCGCCGTCGTTCGTCGATTCGCCGAGCAGGATCGTGTCGGGGTTCACCGCGAGCATCGTGCGGCGGATCGCGCGGCGCACCTCGGCGTTCAGGTCGACGCCGCCGAGGCGGCCCGTCATGTTCGCGACGTCGATGCGCCAACCGTCGAGCCCGAAGGGTGCCCGCAGGTACTTCGCGACGATCGAGTCGGGGCCGTCCACGAAGCGGCGGCGCAGCTCCTGCGACGACCAATCGAACTTCGGCAGGCTCGGCACGCCGAGCCACGACTCGTACCCGTTGGGCGCCGCGTCGTCGAAGTAGTAGAAGTCGCGCTCGGCCGACGCCGGGTCGGCCTGCGCGGTGCGGAACCACTCGTGCGCGTCGCCCGAGTGGTTCGAGGTCAGGTCGCCGATGACGCGGATGCCACGGGCGTGCGCCGCCTCGACGAGTCGCACCAGCGCGTCGTCGCCACCGAGCAGCTCGTCGACGTGGTCGAAGGTCGACGCGTCGTAGCGGTGGTTCGACCGCGCCGGGAACACCGGCGTGAGGTACAGCAGGTTGACGCCGAGACCCGACAGGTGGTCGAGATTCTCGCGCACCCCGTCGAGGTCGCCCCCGAAGAACTGTGCCGAACACCCGGGCGGCACGGGGTCGAGCGCATCGCCCCACTGCGCCGGGATCGCCCACTCGGGCGTCTCGCGCTCGTCGGCCGCCGCCGAGCGCGCGAAGCGGTCGGGGAACACCTGGTACAGCACGCTGCCCGAGACCCACTCGGGCACCGGCTCGTGCGCGACGAGCTTGAAGTCGTCGCGGTCGCGCGTCTCGATGCCAGAGAGCCCCACCTGGTTCAGCCAGTGCTGCCGTCCGTCGACGCCGACGAGCAGCCATCGGTAGCCGTGCACGGGGTTCTCGACCTCGACGCGCGCCTCCCACCAGCTCCAGCCGCCCTCCCCCGTCGCCACGCGCACCGCCTCGTCGAAGCGCGGCTCGCGATTCGGGTTCGAGCGCGTGCCGACCCAGGCGAGGGGGCCGAAGGCCTCGGGCACCCGCAGCCGCACGCGCACGGTCTCGCCGAGGGCGGGGCTCTGCGTCGAGACGTGTAGGGGCGATCCGTCGTGGTGGGGGGTCAGCATGGGGTCATCCTCTCGTGGGGCGGTGACACCGCGGCGCGCTGGCGCGTCACGGCGCTGATGCAGAATGGAGCGTCGCCAGCGACCGCGACGCGAAGGGAGTGAGGGTGGCCACCGGATTCGAGCTGATCGAACGCGACGGCGGGCTCGCCGCCTTCGCCGCTGCCAACGGCTGGGCCCACCGCGCGGTCGGCGACCCGCCGGCGCTCGGCGACGGCCTCTGGGAGCAGGTGTCGAACGGCACGGCGCACGACCAGGTCATCGCCGACGGCTGGCAGACGGGGCACCTGCGCGGCGGCACCCGCAGCGCCGAATCGGTGCGCTTCACGAAGTCGGGCGTGAAGGTGACGACGCGCGTGCGGTCGAGCACGTCGCTGAGCGGCATCGACGTCGGCTATCTCGCGATCGAGCTGCCGCGGTACCTGCCGAACCTGATCCTCGACGCCGGCCGAAACGACGGCCTGTTCGGGTCGAGCCTCGCGCGTCCGCCGAAGGAGAACCAGCGGCTCTCGCTCGAGGGCGACTTCGACCGGCACTTCCGCCTGTACGTGCCGAAGGGCTACGAGCGCGACGCGCTCTACGTCTTCACGCCCGACTTGATGGCCCTGCTGATCGACGAGACCGGCGACCTCGACGTCGAGGTGCGCGACGACCTGTTGATCGTGATGAGGCCGGGCGGGTTCGCGTGGGCCGAGCGCACGACCTGGGAGCGATTCGACCGTATCCGCGCGGTCGTCGGTGCGAAGTTCCACGATCGCACCGACCTGTACGTCGACGAGCGGGTGCCGGGTGCCGAGACGCCGGCCTCGCGCCTCGCGGCCGCCGCAGCCGGCGCTCCCGGTGAGATCGGCGCGCCCGGCGTCGCCTCGCCGAACACGGTCGCCCCCGCCGGCCGGCGCCTCCGCCGCAAGATGGACCGCGCGACCGCGATCGGCATCGGCTTCGGCATCGGCGGTGTGGTGATCGCGATCGCCGCGGTCGTCGGCCTCGGCATCGGTCACGAGCTCGGCTACTACTGACGGGCCGAACGGCGACGGCCACGAGGCATCCACCTCGCTTCGACAGGATGAGCCGGCCGGCACCTCGCATGCGGCGGGTGCCGGCCGGCTCATCCTGTCCACGAAGCTCTCCAGGCGCGCGCCCTACTTGACCGCGCCGGCGGTGAGCCCGCCGACGATGTACTTCTGCAGGAAGAGGAACAGCGCGACGACCGGCAGCGCCGACATCACGGCCCCGGCCGAGAAGGCGCTCCAGTCGGCGTAGCGGGGGTTCGACACGAGCTTCGTGAGGCCGACGGCGAGCGTCTGCTTCTCGGTGTCGATGAGCAGCACGGATGCCACGACGAACTCGTTCACCGAGGCGATGAACGACAGCAGCGCGACCACCGCGAGGATCGGGGCGACGAGCCGCAGGATGATCGTGAAGAAGATGCGCGCGTGGCCTGCGCCGTCGATCTTGGCGGCCTCATCGATCGACGCGGGCACGGTGTTGAAGAAGCCGTACATGAGGTACGTGTTCACGCCGAGCGCGCCGCCGAGGTAGACCATGATCAGGCCGAGGTGGGTGTTCAGGCCGATCGCCGGGAACAGGTCGCCGATGGTCGACATGAGCAGGAAGATCGCGACCACGGCCAGCAGCTGCGGGAACATCTGCACCACGACGATCGAGATGAGCCCGAACCGGCGGCCCGTGAACCGCATGCGCGAGAACGAGTACGCGGCGAGCGCCCCGAGGAACACGGTGCACACCGCGGTCGTGCCGGCGATGACCATCGTGTTCGCGAACCACGTCGCGAACGGCACCTGCGGGTCGGAGAGGATCCGCACGTAGCTGTCGAGCCCGATCTTCGAGAACAACGCGTTCGAGCCGGTCAGCGTGCCGTTGGGGTTCAGCGACGACGAGATCACGAAGACGATCGGGAACAGCGAGAACACGACCATCACGACGCCGACGATGTGCCGCCAGCCCGTCGCCGCGAACCAGCGGCCGAAGTTGAACGGGCGCTTCGGCAGCACGATCGGCGCGTCGCCCAGCGAGGAATGGGCCCGCGTCGAGGCATCCGTCATCTCTTCGATCTCGCCGGCGGCGAGACTCACGCCCGTGCCGGGCACCACCTTGCGAGCGGCCATCAGTTCAGCTCCTCGAGGCTCTTGGTACGGCGGAAGGCGATGATCGAGATCACCGCGACCACGATGAAGATGATGATCGAGTAGGCGCTCGCGAGACCGTAGTCACGCGTCTGGCCGGTGAACGCCACCTTGTAGACCATCGTGATCAGGATGTCGGTGAACCCGACCGGGATCGGCGCGTTCGCGTCGCGCGGCCCGCCGTCGGTGAGCATGTAGATCGTGTTGAAGTTGTTGAAGTTGAACGCGAACGACGCGATGAGCAGCGGCGCCACGGTGACGAGCAGCAGCGGCAGCTTGATCAGTCGGAAGATCGCCCACGGCTTCGCGCCGTCGACCTTCGCCGCCTCCTGGATGTCGTCGGGGATCGACTGCAGCGCGCCCATGCACACGAGGAACATGTAGGGGAAGCCGAGCCAGAGGTTCACGATGAGGATCGAGACCTTCGCGAGGAGCGGATCGGTGAGCCACGGTATGGATGCCCCGCCGAGCAGCACCTGGTTGATGAAGCCGAAGCTCTCGTTCATCATGCCCGCCCAGACGAGCGCCGAGAGGAACGACGGGATCGCGTAGGGCAGGATCATCAGCACGCGGTAGATCTTGCGGCCCCGCATGCGCATGTCGTTGAAGACGATCGCGAGGAAGAGGCCGAGGAAGAAGGTCGACGCGACCGAGATGATCGCGAACGCGAAGGTCCAGGCGGTCACATACAGCAGGGGGCCCGCGAGTCGCGTGTCGGTGACGGCGCGAACGAAGTTGTCGAAGCCGACCGTGATCTGCCAGCCGGGCA
This sequence comes from Agromyces sp. NPDC058126, assembly GCF_042884595.1. Taxonomy (NCBI): domain Bacteria; kingdom Bacillati; phylum Actinomycetota; class Actinomycetes; order Micrococcales; family Microbacteriaceae; genus Agromyces; species Agromyces sp. NPDC058126. The sequence continues at coordinate 64,903 of NZ_JBHVTS010000007.1, forward strand.
GCAACTGCTCGCCGTCCTCGGCGGTGAACGCCCCGACGCCGGTGTCGGAGTAGACCGTGCCTGTCGTGAGGTCGGTCATGGTGCCGGCGGCCTCGTCGTACTCGAGCGTCGAGACGTAGAGGTAGCCGGTCGAGCCGTCGGGCGTGCGGATCGCGCCGTCGTTCGGGTCGTCGGAGGCGGGCACCGCGAGCGCGGTGACCTCGTCGGTGCGCTCGAGCACGTCGGCGAACTGCAGCGTGTTCCAGCCGTCGGCCGAGACGGCGACGTCGCCGTCGAACTCGGCCCCGGATGCCTCGGTGAGCGGCTCTTCGTTGGTGCCGACGAGGGCGTCGCCCTCGGGGTCGGTGACGAGCAGGCCCAGCTCGCCGCCGCGCTCGACGACGGTGACGGGGTAGGCGGGCGAGTCCTCGACCCGCTCGAGCGAGGAGGCCATGAGCGAGGAGACGGCCTGCTCCTTCGAGCCGTTGTGGCCCGTGCCGTAGTTCGTGAAGGCGATGTACCCGGTGTAGAGGAGCACGAAGACCTGGAACACGACGAGGAAGATCACCCCGGGCGTGAGGTACTTCGCGGGGAGCTTGCGGCGCGAGAAGTAGATCCAGTTCACGAGCGCCGTCACGGCGGCGACGATGACGAGCACCACCCACTGCTCGTGCAGCGCGAGCACGAACACGGCGTACAGTGCGAGTGCGTCGACGAGGCCGAGCGCCAGCAGCTTGACCAGCAGCACCTTGATGCCGCCGGAGGCCTGTTCGGCGATGCCCGCAGCGCGACGCTGCTGCTTCGTCTGCTTCGGCGGTGCGTCCTCTCGGACGTCCTCCTCGATCACGGTGCCCATGTGCCTGTCTCTCTCATCGTCGTCGCTCGGTGATGCAACGGTGGTCGAGCCGCGAGCGAAGCGAACGCACCGGGACCCGTCGCCGGGCCCCGATACGTTCCTTCGTCGCTACTCGACCACCGGAGGGATCAACCTGCGTCGATCGCGGCCTGCACGTCGGCGGCGAGCTTCTGCCACGTGGCGACCGGGTCGGCACCGTTGATGATGGCGGCCTCGGCGATGCCCCAGTACTGCCACACCTTGCCCATGGCGGGGATGGCCGGCATCGGCACGGCGTCGGCGCCGACGGCGGCGAAGCCCTCGATGATCGGGTCGCTCGAGGCGGTCTCGGCGGCGGCCGAGTTCGCGGGGAGGATGTTGCCGGCCTCGAACAGCTCGAGCTGCGTCTCTTCGCTGCCCAGGTAGTTCACGAGGAAGTCGTTCGCGGCGACCTTGTTCTTCGACTCGGCCGAGACGAAGAAGCCCTTGACGCCGGCGAACGGCTGGGTGGCCTCACCGGTGGGGCTCGGGGTCGGGTCGATCGCGACGTTGATGCCGGCGTCGACCGCCGCGCCGACGTTCCACGGGCCGGTCAGCCAGAAGGCCGACTTGCCGGTGAGGAAGCTGTCCTTCGCGATGTCGCCGTCGATGTCGGTGTTGAACGCCTTGGTGCCGTTCTTGCCCTGCGTGCCGAGCCAGGTGGCGAAGGCCTCGCCGCCGGCGTTGCCGAGCTGGAGGTCGTCGGCGTTGTAGCCGTTCTCGTCGCTGCCGAAGACGGGGGCGCCGAACGCGGTCTGGAAGGGGTAGAGGTGGTACGGGTTGCCCTCGGCGCCCTGCTCGACGACGAACGGCTGCGTGAGGCCGGCCGCGGTGCCCTTGGCGAGCATGTCGTCGAAGCTCGTGGCGGCCTCGGGGACGAGGTCGGCGTTGCGGAGCACTGCGATGTTCTCGACCGCGTAGGGGAGCATGTAGGTCGTGCCGTCGTAGGTCGACGCGTCGACGGCCACCTTGAGGTAGTCGGCGGCCGAGTCGCCGAGCTCGATCGGGGCGACGACGCCGTTGGTCGAGAGCTCGCCGAGCCAGTCGTGGGCGCCCATGGTGATGTCGGGGCCCTTGCCCGTCGGCACCTGCTGGATGAAGTCGTCCTTGATGTCGGCGTTGTCCTTGCCGACGAGCTTGACCTCGACGCCGGTCTCGTCGGAGTAGGCCTTGGCCGCGCCCTTCAGCGCGTCGACGCGCTCGGCGTCGACCCAGACGGTCAGCGTGCTGCTCGCGCTCGACTCCGTGTCGGAGCTGCCATCGGCACCGGCGCAACCGGCGAGACCGAGCGTCGCGACGACCGCGACCGCACCGGCCGCAAGGAGGCTCTTCCTGTTCACCCTCATTGGTGTGTCCTTCTCAGTGTGCGTGAGATCGGCGCCTTCGCCTGGTGGCTCGAACTGCACACCGCCCGAAAGGCCGTTCTTCCCTGTGTCGCTCGCGATTGCAAGCGATTACAGGTATACCCTGCTTTCCCCTCAACGCCAAACCGGCCGAACTCTATCGATACCGGTTCGTGATGATCGAACATCCTGCGATTCCTGTAAGCGTTTCCACGGTGTATCAAGATGTCGTACAGTTTCCGTCATGACTTCCGAATGGTGGCGCACTGCCGCGATCTACCAGATCTACCCCCGCTCCTTCGCCGATGCGAACGGCGACGGCATGGGCGACCTGGCCGGCATCACGGCGCGCCTCGCCGACCTCGCCGAGCTCGGCATCGACGCGATCTGGCTCTCGCCGTTCTTCACCTCGCCCCAGAAGGACGCCGGCTACGACGTCGCCGACTACTGCGACGTCGACCCCCTCTTCGGTTCCCTCGCCGACTTCGACGCGATGGTCGAGGAGGCGCATGCCCGAGGCATCCGCGTCATCGTCGACCTCGTGCCGAACCACTCGAGCGACCAGCACGACTGGTTCCAGGCGGCCCTCGCGGCGCCCGCCGGCAGTGCCGAGCGCGCCCGCTACCTCTTCCGCGACGGTCGCGGCGAGAGCGGCGAGCTCCCCCCGAACAACTGGGAGTCGGTCTTCGGCGGCCCCGCCTGGACTCGCATCACCGAGCCCGACGGCACGCCCGGCCAGTGGTACTTGCACCTCTTCGACTCGTCGCAGCCCGACTTCGACTGGACCAACGAGGAAGTCCGCGAGGAGTTCCGACGCATCCTGCACTTCTGGCTCGACCGCGGGGTCGACGGGTTCAGGGTCGACGTCGCGCACGGCATGATCAAGGCCGACGGCCTGCCCGACTGGACCCCGCCCGCCGAGGGCGGCAGCATGGGCGGCGCGGCCGGCCTCGACGACGTGCCGCCCGTGCCCGCTCCCTACTGGGGACTCGACGGCGTGCACGAGATCTACCGCGACTGGCGCGCGCTGCTCGACACCTACCCGGGCGAGCGCATCCTCGCCGCCGAGGCGTGGGTCGACCCGCTCCCCCGCGTCGCGCAGTGGGTGCGCCCCGACGAGATGCACCAGGCCTTCAACTTCGCCTACCTCGAGACGCCGTGGGAGTCGGGCGCGCTCCGCCAGGTGATCGACGACTCGATCGCCGCCTTCGCGGCCGTCGGCGCCCCCTCGACCTGGGTGCTCTCCAACCACGACGTCGTGCGCCACGCCACCCGGCTCGCGCTCACCGAACCGAACCCGCAGGGCCACGGCGTCGGCCCGCGCACGCCCGGCCTCGGCGACCCCGGGACCGGCCTCCGCCGCGCCCGCGCCGCGACCGCCCTCATGCTCGCCCTGCCCGGCTCGGCCTACCTGTACCAGGGCGAGGAGCTCGGCCTGCCCGAGGTCATCGACCTGCAGGACGACGCCCGCCAGGACCCGACGTGGTTCCGCACGAACGGCGAGCGCTACGGTCGCGACGGATGCCGCGTGCCGCTGCCCTGGTCGGCCTCGGCCCCGTCGTACGGCTTCGGTCCCACGGATGCCGCGTGGCTCCCCCAGCCCGCATCGTGGGCGTCGTTCGCTCGCGATGTGCAGCGCGACGACCCAGCGTCGACGCTCTCGCTCTACCGGTCGCTCCTCGCCGGGCGCCGCACGCACGGCCTCGCCTCGGGCTCGCTCGAGTGGCTGTCGGGCGAGACCCCCGAGGTGCTGTCGTTCCGCAACGGCGACGTGGTCGTCGTGGCGAACACCGGGTCGGCTCCCGTGGCACTGCCGGCGGGCGAGGTGCTCCTCACGAGCGGCCCGCTCGACGAGGCATCCGCCCTGCCCGGCGACACCACCGTCTGGCTGCGCGCCGCCTAGCGGCCGCTGCCGCTGCCTCGAGGCGGGCTTGAGCAGGACCATCCGGCCAGCGCCCCCGTCTCGGGCCGTCCTGACCCGCTCATCCTGCTCAAGCCCCCCGGTCATGCCGCGCACACTCGCGCCAACACACGGCCGCTCATCCGCGAACAGGACCAGCCGGAGGGCCACCTCACCGGGCGTACCGACTCGCTCATCCTGTTCAAGGGGGTCGCAGGCGCTAGTGCGATGATCCGCGGCTGAACGCCCCGACCGGCGGAGCGTCATCATGCCGGTCGAGCCCGCGCAGCGCGACACCGATCCCGGACGAGGGCGCTGATCTTCCACCCCACCGGTGCTCCCCCCGCTCGACGAGCGCGAGAATGCCGCGGCTCGTCGTCGCCCACTCCTCCATGACCATGCGGTAACTCAACCGGAGCACCCGATAGCCCCGCATCGCGAGTTCGAAGTCGCGGCGGCGGTCGTTCTCGAACTCGGCGACGCCTGAGTGGAAGCGGGCGCCGTCGACCTCGACGACTAACCGGTCGCCCACGAGGAGGTCGACGCGGCCGACGCCAGGGATCGAGACCTGTGTGCGATGCCTGATGTTGTAGGCGCGCAGCAGTAGACGGACCCTCGTCTCGAGGCCGGACTCCGACCCGGCGGCGCACCGCGCGAGTGTCCGATGGAAGGCAGGACTCGCGACGGCTCGCACGTCATCGAGGCCGACCAGCCGTCGCGCGAGCGCCGAGTCGATCGTCGCGATCGCAGCTTCGGGTGTCGAGCAGCGCAGCATCTCGGCGAGTGCGAGCGCCAGGCCGTCCCGTCCGCTGACGGCCCGCGGGTCGGAGCGGTAGTGCACACAGACCCCCTCGCCCGCCGCATCGAGCGGCACCTGGGCACGACCGCACGTGCGGGCCCGCGGCGACTTCAGCCGGGAGGCCGTCCGAGGCACCCGCACGTGCAGCTGCGGGTCTTCTTGCACCCAGAGCCCCTCGATTCGGGCGACGGATGCCGCGGTCGCGGCCCCGCCCACGCGAACCGCGCGGACGACCTCGTCGGGTGCATCGGGAACCGAGTACCAGCCCCGTCGAAGGCGCACGACGGCTTCCTCGGCGACAGCGGCCTGGACCTGCTCGCGGCGCAGACCCGCGGCGTCGAGGCTGCGAAGCGGCACGGCGCCGCCGTGTCCGCGGATCCAGAGCGCGACATGTCTCGAGTCGTTCGACATGCGATGAGTCTTCGCGACGAGCGATGAGCCTCACGGTCAGCGGCGTGATCGGTGGAGAGCCGCAACGGTCACCCGCCCGGGGAGGAACGCCTGATCTGTCGCGCGCTCAGCGTGGCGCCGCATCGTCTCGCGGATCGACCAGCTTGAACAGGATCAGCCGGCGAGCTGCGTCGCAGAGCGGGGTACCGAACGGCTGATCCTGCTGACGGCGACACCGACGCCGAATCCGATGCACCGACACCGACTCACCGGCGACCGACGGCCGACCGCCGCGCCCGGTGCCCGCGCGAACCCGGTCAGTTCGTGTTGGCGTAGAGCCACTGGAGCGGGTCGACCCACTCGCCGTCCATGCCGCCGATTCGGATCTCGAAGTGCAGGTGGGGGCCGGTCGACATACCGGTGTTGCCGGTCTCGCCGATGACATCGCCGACCTCGACGGTGTCGCCGATCTCGAAGAGTCGCGAGCCCTCGATCATGTGGGCGTAGACGCTGACGATGGTCTGCCCGTCGATCTCGTGCTGGATCATGATGACGGTGCCGAGCGACCCGCCCGAGTCGGTCGACTCGACGACGACGCCGTCGGCGATCGACTGGATGTCGGCACCGTAGCCCGGGTTGAAGTCCTGGCCGTGGTGGTCGCTCGAGCAGCCCGCGCAGTCGCGGTAGCCGAACTGGTCGCCGATGTGCACGCCGACGGCGAACGGCCACTGCACCGTGCCCGCGGGGTTGTTCGTGAAGGTCGCCTCGGCGCGGATGCCCGCGGCCTCGGCGTACTCCTCGATGGTCTGGGTCTTGTACCCCTCGCTCTGCACGCCCTGGGCGAGCACGCCGTCGTTGATCTGCACGCGCTGACCGTCGATCGTGGTCGTCGACGCGCCCTCGAGGGCCAGGGCCTGCACCTCGGCGGGGGTGAGCAACGACAGCGACGGCACCGAGGTGGCGACGGCGAGCATCGCGGCGAAGCCCATGGCGACGACGCTGGCGATGCTGCGGGTGCGATTACGACGCTGGGCCGGCCGCGCCGGCTGCGAGGCGGATGCCGCGGGGCGGGCGCCGACCGCGGCCTGACGGCCGGTGGCGCGCGACGCGCCGGACGCACGGCGGGCGGATGCCGCGGGGTGCGACTCGGGGCCGTTGTCGCGCGGGCGGCGATCGGCGGTGAAGGCGTCGGCCTCGGCACCGGCGGCGGCGATCATCGCGGCGAGCTCGTCGCTCTGCCCGACGGCGCCGCGGGGGGCGAGGGGGATCTCGGTCGACGCGGCGAGCACGTCGGGCCGGGGAATCTGCACGACGACCGGCTCGGTACGCGGTCCGGCGGCGGCTCCGGCGATGAGCGAGGCGAAGTCGGCCGACGCGGTCGCCGCGGCGGCCGCGGTGGCGGCTCCGCCGGCGAGCGGAGCGGCGGAGGACGCGGGAGCTGCTGCAGCGGCAGGAGCAGCCGCGGAGGCGGCACCGCGGCGCACTCCGTGGACCTCGGGACGCGCCTTGGCGCCGAATCGGCCCTTGCCGGCCTTGGCCTGCTTCTCGGCCTTGCGATCGCCGCGGGCGCTGCGGTCGGCCCGGCCCGATCGGCGGCCGGTGTCGGCGAGGTCGTCGGCGTCGTCATCGCCGAGCCCGGCGAAGAGGTCGTCGAACCCGGCAGGCTCGGATGTCGCGGGCGCGGGCTGGGGCCTCACCGCGACGGGCCGCTCGGCGGGCTCGGCCGCGGCGGACATGACGGAGGCCGAGCGACGGGCGACCGGGTGGTCGATCGGCTCGGCCTCGATGGGCGTTGCGGGGGTGGAGCGGCGACGCGTCGGCTGGGCTTCGGCGACGTGAGACGAGGTCGGGGCGTTCACGCCCGAGAACAACTCGTCGAAGCTGGGATGGACCGGCCGCGAGGTCGCCGCGGGCTGAGCCGACGTGGCCGCGGGCTGAGCCGAGGCGTATCGCGCCGGCGCCGGCTGTGCGACCTGCGGCTGCACGGCAGTCTCGCTCGCGACGGCGGCGGTCGGTTGGGTCGGCCAGGCGGGCCGGCTCTGCGCCTGCGGCATCGGCGCGTGCGACTGCTGCTGCACCCACGGGGCCGGCGCCGCGGCATCCGCCCCGGTGAACTGCGCGGGGGCCTGAATGCCTTCGTTCGCCGACGCTGCCAGCCGTGCCGCCTCGGTCTCGCGTTCGCGCAGCTCACGACGGGTCAGGGGTCGCTCGGGCCGCACTTCAGCGCGGGTGCCTGGCGTTGATCCGTCGGGCACGAGGGGGGACTCGAGCACGTGTAGGGGGCTTTCGGCGTCGGGGGCGAGAGTTCGGTCGAAGGAGGTGCTCATCTCGGCGGCGCGCGACGAGATAACAGGTTGGTAAAGACTACCCGGAATCAGCGGTGAACGCCACGCGAAACCGCGGGATCCGTCGCGCGAACGGTCGAAGAACGGCCGTGTTCCGCGTCATCCCGGGCATCGCGGGTTTCAGGCTCCTGCTCCGGCGGCGGCGAGCGCGGCGACGAGCTCCTCGTAGAGGCCGGGCGCGGCGGCGACGACGAGTTCGTCGCTCTCGCGGCCGCCGCGCGCGCCGCCGACCAGCGCACCGGCCTCACGGGCGATGAGCGCACCGGCGGCGTGATCCCACGGCGCCAGTCCGCGCTCGTAGAAGGCATCGAGCCGACCGGCAGCAAGGGCGCACATCTCGAGTGCCGCCGAGCCGTTGCGTCGGACGTCGCGCACCTGCGGGAGCACCGCGAGCAGCACTTCGGCCTGCTCGCGCCGACGCTCGGCCGCGTACCCGAACCCGGTGCCGACCAGCGCGTGGCCGAGCGGCACACCGGTGTTGACCTGCAGCGCCTGCGATGCGCCGACCGCGCCCGCGCCCTCCCCCGCACGCAGCCGCGCTCCCCCGCCGGCGCTCGCCTCGAACACCTCGCCCGTCGACGCGTTCACGACGACGCCGACGAGGGCGTGCCAACTCGACGGCTCAGCGGGTCCCTCGACGACGGCGATGCTCACGGCCCAGCTCGGCAGCCCGTAGAGGAAGTTCACGGTGCCGTCGATCGGGTCGACGACCCAGGTGAGCGCGCTCGTGCCGATGCGCTCGGCGTCCTCCTCGCCGAGGATGCCGTCGTCTGGGCGCGCGGCGAGGATGCGCTCGCGGATGAGCGCCTCGGTGTCGCGATCGGTCGCCGTGACGATGTCGGTCGGCGTGGACTTGGTCGCGGCGACCTCGACGCCCGCGCGACGGGCCCGGGCCGCGAACTCCGCGGCCTGTACGGCGATGCCGCGCGCGAGCGCGAGCAGTTCAACGAGGTCCACGGATGCCACGTGCCCGGTCATGCCCTCAAGCTAGCGCGGCCCGCCGTCGGCCGCACGACGCCCCGTCCCGATCGCGCCGTGAGCCCCCCGGCTCGTAGCGCACCGGGGCGAAACACCGCGCGACGAGCGCGCGCAGCGACTCGAGGTCGCCTGAGGCGAACCCCTGCGCACGGGCCTGCACGAGCACGTTGCCGATCGCGGTCGCCTCGACCGGGCCGGCGAGCACGGGCAGCCCCGCCCGATCGGCGGTGCGCCGGCACAGCAGCGCGTTGAGCGCCCCGCCACCGACGACGTGGATGGTCGACACGTCCACCCCCGACAGCGTCGACGCCGCGCGGACCGCGTCGGCGAAGGCCTGCGCGAGGCTCTCGATGATCGACCGGGCGAACTCGGCGCGGCTCTGCGGGGCGGCGACGCCGTGCTCGGCGCACCACTCGGCGATGCGCCCGGGCAGGTCGCCCGGAGCCATGAACCGCGGGTCGTTCGCGTCGAACACGGCCACCGGGAACTCGACGGCGGCCGCGGCATCCAGCAGCTCGCCCAGCACCACCTGCGTGCCGTCGCGCTCCCACCACCGCACCGACTCGCTGAGCAGCCACAGCCCCATGACGTTGTGCAGGAACCGCACCCGCCCGTCGACACCGCCCTCGTTCGTGAAGTTCGCGGCACGCGCCGCATCGCTCGTCACCGGTCGTTCGAGCTCGACGCCGACGAGGCCCCACGTGCCGCACGAGATGTACGCGGCCGAGCCGGCATCCATCGGCACGGCGACGATGGCCGACGCGGTGTCGTGCGATCCGACCGCGACGACCGGGGTGTCCCCGGGCGCACCGAGCTCGGCGGCGATGTCGGCGCGCAGTCGCCCGACCGTCTCGCCGGGCGAGACGAGCGGGGGCAGCAGGGATGCCCCGAGCCCGAGCCGCGCGAGGAGCTCGGCGTCCCAGTCGCCGTCGGCGAGACCGACGAGTCCCGTGGTCGAGGCGTTCGTGCGCTCGGCGACCCTCGCGCCGGTGAGCTGGAAGGCGACGAGGTCGGGGATCAGCAGGAGGGTGTCGGCGAGCCCGAGGCATCCCGACGCCTGCTCGGCCGCGAGCTGGTAGAGCGTGTTGAACGGCAGGAACTGCAGCCCGTTGCGGCGGTAGAGCTCTTCGAACGGCACCACCGCGTGCACGCCGTCGACCGCCCGCGCAGTGCGCTCATCGCGGTAGTGGAACGGCTCGCCGAGCAGGCGCCCGTCGCGGAGCAGCCCGTAGTCGACCGCCCAGGCGTCGACGCCGATCGAGGCGATGCCTGGCTCACGGCGGAACGCCTCGGCGAGCCCCTGCGACAGGTCGCGGTACATGCCCGTGAAGTCCCAGTGGAGTCCGGACGCGAGGCGCACCGCCCCGTTCGGGAACCGCGCGAGCTGCTCGAGCTCGAGCCGCCCGGCCGACTGGTCGACGCGCCCGACGACGACCCGCCCGCTCGTCGCCCCGAGGTCGACCGCGGCGACGGCGCCCGCGTGCGACGAGCGCCCGGTCATCGCAGGAACGCGGCGGCGACGCCGGAGTCGACGGGGATGTGCAGTCCGGTGGTGCGGCTGAGTTCGGGGCCGGTGAGCACGTACACCGCGTCGGCGACGTTCTCCGGCACGACCTCGCGCTTGAGGATCGTGCGGTTCGCGTAGAACTGGCCGAGGTCCTGTTCGTCGACGCCGTAGGTGGCGGCGCGGTTCGCACCCCAGCCGGAGGCGAAGATGCCCGAGCCGCGCACGACGCCGTCGGGGTTGATGCCGTTGACCCGCACGCCGTGCTCGCCGAGCTCGACGGCGAGCAACCGCACCTGGTGGGCCTGGTCGGCCTTCGTCGCCGAGTAGGCGATGTTGTTGGGGCCCGCGAACACCGAGTTCTTGGAGGAGATGTAGATGATGTCGCCGCCGAGTCGCTGGTCGATGAGCACCCGCGCGGCGGCCTTCGAGACGAGGAACGAGCCCTTGGCCATGACGTCGTGCTGGAGGTTCCAGTCGGCCTCGGTGGTCTCGAGCAGCGGCTTCGAGAGCGAGAGGCCCGCGTTGTTCACGACGAGGTCGACGCCGCCGAAGGCGAGCACCGCCTCGTCGAGTGCGGCCTGCACGGCGGCGGCGTCCGCGACGTTCGCGGCCACGCCGATCGCGACGTCGGTCGTGCCGAGCTCGGCTGCGGCGACCTGCGCCTTCTCGAGGTCGAGGTCGGCGACGACGACGCAGGCGCCCTCGGCGGCGAGCCGGGTCGCGATGGCCTTGCCGATGCCGCTCGCGGCGCCGGTGACGAAGGCGATGCGGCCCTGGTGGGTCTTGGGCTTCGGCATCCGCTGGAGCTTGGCCTCCTCGAGCGCCCAGTACTCGATGCGGAACTTCTCGGCGTCGGAGATGGGGGCGTACGTCGAGACCGACTCGGCCCCGCGCATGACGTTGATCGCGTTGACGTAGAACTCGCCGGCCACGCGCGCGGTCTGCTTGTTCGCGCCGTACGAGAACATGCCGACGCCGGGCACGAGCACGATGAGGGGGTCGGCGCCGCGGATCGCGGGGCTGTCGGCCGTCGCGTGGGCGTCGTAGTAGGCCTGGTAGTCGGCACGGTACTCGGCGTGCAGCTCGTGCAGGCGGGCGAGCTGCTCGTCGGCCGTCGCCGTCGCCGGCAGGTCGAGGATGAGCGGCTTGACCTTCGTTCGCAGGAAGTGGTCGGGGCAGCTCGTGCCGAGCGCAGCGAGCGCGGGCGCCTTCTCGCTCGCGAGGAAGTCGAGCACGACGTCGGCGTCGGTGAAGTGGCCGACCATCGCCTTGTCGTGCGAGGCGATGCCGCGGATCGTCGCCGCGAGCGCGACGGCGCGCTCGCGGCGCTCTGCCTCGGGCAGTGCTTCGTAGCCGGGCCGAACGCCGCCGAAGGGCTGGGCGTCGCCGTGCTCGGCGAGGTAGGCGGCCGCGGTGTCGATGATCCGGAGCGAGTTCGCCTCGGCCTCGTCGGAGGTGTCGCCCCATGCCGTGATGCCGTGGCCGCCGAGGATGCAGCCGATCGCCTGCGGGTTCGCGGCCTTGATCTCGGCGATGTCGAGCCCGAGCTGGAACCCGGGCCGTCGCCAAGGCACCCACACGACCTTCTGCACGCCCGCGGTGTCGGTGAAGACCTTCGCCGTCAGCGCCTCGCCGTCGGCGGCCGTCGCGATCGCGATGCCCGAGTCGGGATGCAGGTGGTCGACGTGCGCCGCATCGACGAGGCCGTGCATGGCGGTGTCGATCGACGGGGCCGCGCCGCCCTTGCCGTGCAGGCAGTAGTCGAACGCGGCGACCATCTCGTCTTCGCGGTCGACGCCGGGGTGGACGCCGACGAGGGCCCGCATGCGGTCGAGCCGCAGCACCGCGAGGCCCGGTTCGGTGAGGGTGCCGAGGTCGCCTCCCGAGCCCTTGACCCAGAGGAGCTCGACGGGTTCACCGGTGACCGGGTCGGTGTCGGTGCCCTTCGCCGAGGTGTTGCCGCCGGCGTAGTTCGTGTTCCTCGGATCGGCGCCGAGCCGGTTCGACCGCGCGATGAGCTCGGCGGCTACGGGGTTCGTCATGGTGGTTCCTCGGGTCCGACTCGTGGTGAGTCTGATCGGTGTGTCGGTGGTGACGCGGCGGAGGGCTCAGCCCTTGACGGCGCCGCTGGTCATGCCTGCGACGATCTGCCGGTTGAAGAAGATGAACAGCACGAGCGGGGGGATCGTGATCAGCAGGATGTCCATGAACAGGAGGTTCCACTGGCTCGAGAGCTGCGACTGGAAGTTGTACAGCGTGAGCTGGACGGTCGCGTTGTTGTCGCCCGGGAGGAAGTACAGCGGCCCGGCGAAGTCGTTGAAGACGGCGACGGACTGCACGACGATCACGGTGACGACGACGGGCTTGAGGAGCGGCAGGATCACGCCGAAGAAGAGCCGGAGCGGGCTCGCGCCATCGATGATCGCCGCCTCGTCGAGCTCTCGGGGGATCGTCGACACGAAGGCGCGGAAGAGCAGGATGCAGAACGAGAGCCCGAACGTGGCCGTCAGCAGCACGTAGCCGATCATCGTCTTGAACAGCCCGAGGGCCTGCAGCGTCCAGATCGTCGGCACCAGCGCCGGCGGCACGATCAGCCCGGCGAACACGAAGAAGTTGATGAGCCCGTTCCACCGCGACTTGCGCCGCTGCAGGACGTAGCCGACCATCGCCGCGAGCACGACCATGATCGCGACGCTCACGACCGTCAGCAGCGTGCTGTTCACGAACGCGCGCAGCAGCATGAAGTCTCGCTTCTGGATGACCTCCAGGAAGTTCTCGACCGCGAACCAGCCCTCGACCGGCAGTGAGAAGTCGAGCAGCGACGCCTCCTTGGGGCTCTTGACCGCCGTCAGGGCGATGAAGGCGAAGGGGACGATGAACACGACGGTGGCAGCGGCGATCGCGACGAGGCCGCCCAGGTAGGTGCGGACGAAGCGCCGCGGCGTCATGCGCCGGCGGTCGCGGCTGCCCGTGGGCGCGACGATCGCCCTGGTGTCGAGGTCGGTCATGCTTCCACCTGCTTGCGGTTGGCGAGCCAGAACACCGGCACGACGATGAGCGTGACGACGACGAACAGGACGACGTTGCCGGCGGTGGAGAGCCCGTAGAAGCCGGCCTGGTACTGCTTGTAGATCACCGAACCGATGACGTCGCTCGTGAAACCCGGACCGCCCTTGGTCATGGCCCAGATGAGGTCGAACGAACGCAGGCCGCCGATGAGCGACAGCAGGATGACGGTGGCCATCGCGGGTCGGACGAGCGGGAGGGTGATGGCGCGGAACCGCTGCCACGCGGAGGCCCCGTCGACCTTGGCGGCCTCGTAGTACTCCTGCGGGATGGCGACGAGCCCGGCGATGAAGATGAGCGTCGCGATGCCGACGCCCTTCCACACGTCGACCAGGGCGACCGACAGCAACGCCCACTTCGGATCGGTGAGCCATGCGGGCCCATCGATGCCGACCGTCGCGAGCACGTTGTTGATGACCCCGTCGAACGGGTCCATCAGCACCTTGAAGGTGATGCCGATGCCGATCGTCGAGACCAGCACCGGGAAGAAGACGGTCGCGCGCAGGAAGCCGCGCCCGATGATCGGCCCGCTGAGCAGCAGGGCGAGGGCGAGACCGAGGACGACCTTGAGGGCCGAGGTCACGAAGCCGTAGACGAAGGTGTTGGTGAAGCCCTGCAGCAGCATGGGCTCGTTGAAGAAGGTGACGAAGTTCTGCAGCCCGATGAACTCGACGTCGAACAGTGTCCAACGAGTGAGTGCGAAGTAGAACGACGCGAACGTCGGCACGGCGAACAGGACGACGTAGAGCACGCCCGCGGGGACGTAGAACCAGCGCGGGTACATTCCGGCGATGGTGCTTCGGGCCCGCGGAACGGCGCGGGCTGGGAGTCCGGCGACCATCGGCCGGTCCTCCACTCGGGTTGCGGTCATGAGGCTCCTTCGGAGGTGAGGGGGGCGCACGCTCGGCGTGCGCCCCCCTCGTTCAGATCACCAGCCGGACAGGCCGAGCTGCTGTGCTTGCTTGATGACATCCTCGTCGTAGAGGGCGGCACCGTCCTTCGCGGAGCGGATGCCCGAACCGACCTCGACCAGGATGTTCTCGAGGTTCGGGCCCTTGATCGGCGAGAGGAACTCGAGGGCGGGAGCGTTCTCGCCGCTCTCGAAGTACGGCTCCATGTCCTTGATCAGCTGCGGCACGTCGTCGGGAAGCTCGCATCCGTCGATGGCGTAGGGGCCGGCGAGCGATCCCTTGTTCTGCAGTTCGCAGCCGGTCGGGCTGTTGACGAAGGCGACGAGCTTCTTGGCTGCCTCGAGCTCGGCACCCTGGGTGGTCTTCGGGATGTAGACCGCGTTGGGCATCCACACCGCGAGCGAGGTGTCGTCCCCGTCGGCGGCGGGGACGGCGAACAGGCCGACGTCGTCGACGTTCTCGGGGGTGTTCTGCTCCAGGATCGGCGCCGCGCCGGTCAGCATCGGGTAGTGCGCGACCTCGCCGAGCGCGAGTCGGCGCATGCCCTCGTCGAGCTTGGCGGAGGCGAAGTCCTCGTTCCACCAGCCCTTCTCGAAGCCCTCCTCGAGGTGCTCGAATCCGGCGAGTGCCGGCTGGTCGGCGAACTCGCGGTTGCCGGCGGTGAACTCCTCGGCCCAGTCGGGGTCGACCGCCAGCACGTTGGCCGCGTCGCCCAGCACGAAGAGCTGGCTGGAGAACGTGTCACCGTAGGTCTGGACGACCGGGACCTTGCCCGCCGCCTTGATCTTCTCGTTGTTCGCGACGAACTCGTCCCAGCTGACCGGGATCTCCAGGCCGAGCTCCTCGTAGATCGTCTTGCTGTAGAGGATCGCGCCGGACTGGGTGGTGCCCCAGGGTGCGCCGTAGAGGCCGTTCTCGCCCGAGACGACGGTCTTGAACGAGTCCTGCAGCCGGTCGACCCACTCTTCGCCCGTCAGGTCGGTGAGGGTCTCGTCGGGGTTGAGCGCCTGCAGCAGCGCGCCGGAGTTGTAGAGGAACACGTCGGCCATCTCGCCGGTGGACAGCTTGGTCTTGGTGAGGTTGTCGCCCTCGGTGCCGGCCGGCTGCGTCTCGAGCTTGACCGTGATGCCGTCGTTCTCGGCCTCGAAGGCGGCGACGAACTCGTCGATGGCTTCGGTGTTGCCGTCTCCGCTGACCGGGACCAGGAAGCTGATCTCGACCGTTCCGTCGGCGTTGCCGCCCGAAGCGGTGGAACAACCGGTGAGGGCGAGTGGCAGCGCGAGTGCCGCGATCGAGCCGACGAGCCAGGCTCGGGGGGTGTGCTGAGTCATTCGGGGACTACCTCCTTGTAGTGGTGACTGCATGTGGTGCACTCGGGGCAGGCTTCTGGTGGGGTGAACCGACCCGCGAGTTATTACGTTTCAATTCGGGTGCTGTTGAATCGTATCAACGGTGACCCTCCGAGGCAAGTGCTGCTTCACTCGGCCTCTCCCGCGTGCGGCGATCGCTCGCGGGCGTGCGGGCATCGGGGATGCGTGCCGTTCCGGCTGCACTCCCCCGATGCCCGCGACCGCCACGGCTACGCGGCCGCGGCGACGAAACGGTGACGGCCGCCGGTCACGGTGCTGACCCCGCCGTCGGGCAGGACGACGTCCGCCTCGATGCCGTCCGGCACCTCGACCTCGACGACGACGCCCTCGGGCTCCCGCCGCCAGCCGCTCGTCACGCGCCCGTGGCGCGTCTCGAGCGACGCACGCGCCCACGAGAGCCCGGCGCCGGGGAGCGGCTGCAGTCGCAGCCGGGCGTAGCCCGGCTCCGCCGGACGGATCCCCGCGACGACGCGGTAGAGCCAGTCGGCCACCGCGCCCAGCGCGTAATGGTTGAAGCTCGTCATCTCACCTGGGTTGATGCTGCCGTCGGGGAGCATGGAGTCCCAGCGCTCCCAGATCGTGGTCGCGCCCATCGTCACCGGGTACAGCCACGACGGGCACCCGTCTTCGAGCAGCAGCCGGTACGCCTCGTCGACGTGCCCGGTCTCGGTGAGGGCATCCGTGATGTACGGCGTGCCGGCGAAGCCGGTCGTCACACGGTAGCCGCCGTCGCGCACGAGCTCGGCGAGCCGCTCCCCCGCACGCGTGCGCAGCGCACCGTCGACCACGTCGAACGCGATCGCCAGCGCGTACACGGTCGCGCAGTCGGAGTGGATGCGGCCGTCGGCGCCGACGTACGCCTCGACGAAGGCCTGCCGGGTCCGATCCGCGAGGCCCTGCCAGCGCTCGGCGTCCGCCTCCTCGCCGAGCACGCGTGCGGCCTCCGCCGCGAACGACGCCGAGCGCACGAGGCACGCGGTCGCGACGACCGAGGGGTCGGCCTTCGCCCGGGCGGCGTCCTCCGGCGGGGCGTCGGGGTCGAGCCAGTCGCCGTACTGGAATCCCGCCGTCCACAGGCCCTCGGGGGTCAGCACGCCCTCGACCGAGGCGAGGTGCAGGGCCATCGCCGGGTAGTGCGCGGCGAGCCGGTCGCGATCGCCATAGGCCCGCCACAGCGCCTCGGGCACCCAGACCGCGGCATCCCCCCACACCGCCTTCGGCAGGCGCGGCTCGGAGAACGGCCCGCCGTTGGCGGCCCCGATGACGCGGAGGATGTCGGGCACCACGTCGGGAACCCCCTGCGCCCCCGCGGCCCGCGTCTCGACCTCGAGGTCGAGGAGCCACTTGTGCAGGAAGTCGGCGACGTCGAACTGGAAGGCGGCGGTGGACGCGTACGCGGCGATGTCACCGGTCCAGCCGAGTCGCTCGTCGCGCTGCGGGCAGTCGGTGGGCACGTCGAGGAAGTTGCCCATCTGGCTCCACACCGAGTTCGACACGAGCTGGTTCACGCGCTCGTCGGAGCATTCGAACCAGCCGGTTCGTTCGAGGTCGGAATACACGACGACGGCCTCGAGCGCATCGGCTGTGAGGTCGCCGGGGAAGCCCTCGACCTCGAGGAACCGGAACCCGTGGAAGGTGAAGGTCGGCTCGAACTCGTCCACGCCGCCCGAGAGCACGAAGGTGTCGATCGCACGTGCGGACCGCAGCGGGCGCACCCCCAGCTCGTCGTTCTCGAGCACCTCGGCGTGCCGGAGCACGATCTCGTCGCCCCGCGCGCCCTGGGCGCGCAGCCGCACCCAGCCGACGAGGTTCTGCCCGAAGTCGACGAGGGTCCTGCCGCTCGGCGAGCTCCAGATGCGCTTCGGCTCGACCACCTCGTGACGCACGGTCATCGGTCCGGCCTGCGGCACGAGCGTGGAGAGGTCGACCTCCACGGCGCGGACGGACCGGGGCGCCGGAGCGGCGTCGCGGACCCGGGCGTCGATGCGCTGGCCGTGGTACAGGCTGTTGTCGCTCGTGGGCGAGTCGATCGCCTCCCACGTCGTGTCGGTGTGGATCCGGTGGACCCCGCCCGCCCGGTCCCGCACGGTGAGGGTCGCGAGGAAGGCGAGGTCGTCGCCGTACTTGCCGTCGGCGCCCTCCCAGCCGAGCCCGCCGCGCCACCAGCCGTTGCCGAGCGTCACCTCGATCACCGAGTCGGGCTTCACGAGGGGCGTGACGTCGTACTCCTGCACCTGCAGGCGCCATTCGTAGGCGGTCCAGCCGGGCGCGAGCACGGCCTCGCTGATCGGCACGCCGTCGATGCGCACCTCGTAGATGCCATGGGCGGTGGCCTGCAGCACCGCCCCGGCGAGGTCGATCCCGTCGAGCTGCAGCTTCGTGCGCAGGATGACCGCAGCGCGGCCCTCGGTGTCGGCGGTGATGGGGGTGGCGTCGGCGAGCATCATGCGCCCCATCCTGCCTGCACGCCGCCGACCCGATCGGCCGCGATCTGCTGCAGATGGCCGGAGTCGAGGTACGCGGTGAGCGGATCGGCCGCGAGTCCGCGCGCTTCGCGCCAGGCCGCGAGGGCCGGGCGCACATCGGTGTAGAAGGCGTCCATGTAGATGCGGTTGGCTTCGAGCACGTCGCCTGCGCGCTGCGCCGCGGCGAGGGCCTCACGGTCGACGAGCAGGGCCCGGGCGGTCATCTCCTGCACGTTGAGGACGCTTCGGATCTGGCCGGGGATCTTGTCCTCGACGTTGTGGCACTGGTCGAGCATGAAGGCGACGTCGGGATTGTTGAGGCCGCCGCCGCGGATCACCTCGAAGATGATGCGGAACAGCTGGAACGGGTCGGCGGCGCCCACGATCAGGTCGTCGTCGGCGTAGAAGCGCGAGTTGAAGTCGAAGGAGCCGAGCCTGCCGACGCGCAGCAGCTGCATGACGATGAACTCGATGTTCGTGCCGGGCGCGTGGTGGCCCGTGTCGAGGCAGACCATGGCCTTGTCGCCGAGGGCGGTGACCTGGGCGTAGCTCGTGCCCCAGTCGGGAACGTCGGTGTGGTAGAACGCCGGCTCGAAGAACTTGTACTCGAGCACGAGTCGCTGCGCGTCGCCGAGGCGCGCGTAGATCTCGGTGAGCGAGTCGTGCAAGCGGTCCTGCCGGCCGCGCAGGTCGGCCTGGCCGGGGTAGTTCGAGCCCTCGGCGAGCCAGATCTTCAGGTCGCGGCTACCCGTGGCGTGCATGACGTCGATGCACTCGAGGTGATGGTCGATGGCCTTGCGGCGCACCGCGGCGTCCTCGTGGGTGAGCGCACCGAACTTGTAGTCGTCGTCCTGGAAGGTGTTCGAGTTGATCGTGCCCAGTGCGACCCCCTGGTCCTCGGCGAAGCGGCGCAGCTCGTCGTACGAGTCGACTCTGTCCCATGGGATGTGCAGGGCGACCGTCGGGGCGAGGCCCGTGAACCGGTGCACCTGCGCGGCATCCGCGATCTTCTCGAAGGGATCGCGCGGGGTGCCCGGGGTCGCGAAGACCTTGAACCTGGTACCCGAGTTGCCGAACGCCCAGCTCGGCAGCTCGATGGCCTGCGCGGCCAGCTGCGTCTCGATCTCGGCGGTGAGTGTCGTCATTTCGTGTCGCTTTCGTCGGTGGTTCGTCGTTCAGTGAGCCGGATGCGCCGTCAGGCGTCGAGGGCGTCGAGCTGGGCCTCGAGGTTGAACACCTCGGGGAGTCTGGGTGCGCCCTGGTCGGGGCGGGCTCCGTCGAGTGCGACGAAGAACGGGGCCATCTCGGCCTCCCACGCGGCAGTGCGCGGGTCGGCGGCGAGGGCCTGCTGCGCGGCGACGTCGTCGTCGGTCTCGTAGTAGCCGATGAGCATGCCGTCTTCACGGAGGAAGAGCGAATAGTTGCGGCGGCCGCACGCCTCGATGGCGCGGAGCATCTCGGGCCGGACGGCGGCGTGGCGTTCGCGGTACTCGTCGAGCCTCGCGGGGTCGACCTGCAGCTGGAAGCAGACGCGCTGGAGATGGTCGGCACGGCTCATCGTCGAACACTCCCCTTTCCTTCGGACTCCGTTGTGCACCGGGCGGATCGACTCGAAACATGAATCGATTCAAAGCTCCCTCATTGCCACTGTAGGGTCGATCCGCCCGAGTGGTCAAGCTCGCAGTTGAATCGTCTCATCCGCCTGCCGCCGTTCGACGAGACCATGGGCTACGATCATGATCGAATCGATTCATTTCCGCCGATGGCGACGGGGGCCCCGAAATGACAGTGAGTGTGCGCGACGTCGCGGCCGCGGCATCCGTCTCGGTCGGCACAGTCTCGAACGTGCTGAACCGACCCGACAAGGTCGCACCCGCGACCGTCGAGCGCGTGCTCGCCGCGATCGACGATCTGGGCTTCGTGCGCAACGACGCCGCCCGCCAGCTCCGCGCCGGCAGCAGCCGCTCGATCGGGCTCGTGGTGCTCGACGTGCGAAACCCCTTCTTCACCGACGTCGCCCGCGGCGCCGAGACCCGCGCGGCCGAAGACGGCATGACCGTGCTGCTCGGCAACAGCGATGAGAACGCCGAACGCGAGCGGGCCTACGTCGACCTCTTCGAGGAGCAGCGCGTGCACGGCGTGCTCATCTCACCGCTCGCCGACGAGATGCCGCAGCTCGAACGGCTGCGCTCGCGCGGCACGCCCGTCGTGCTCGTCGACCGCGAGGCACCCGACCACCGCTTCTCCTCGGTCGCCGTCGACGACGTCGCCGGCGGCCGCCTCGCCGCCGAGCACCTACTCGGCCTCGGGCGGCGTCGCATCGCCTTCGTCGGCGGGCCCACCGGCATCCGCCAGGTCGCCGACCGCCTCGAGGGCGCCAGGCAGGCGGTCGCCGCCGTTCCCGGCGCCACGCTCGAACTCATCCCGACCGAGAACCTCACCGCCCTGCAGGGCCGCACCGCCGGCGAGGCGCTGAGCGCCAGGCCCGCGGCCGAACGCCCCGACGGGGTGTTCGCCGCGAACGACCTGCTCGCCGTCGGCGTGATGCAGGCGCTCGTCATGCAGGGGCGGATGCGGGTGCCCGAGGACGTCGCGCTCGTCGGCTACGACGACATCGACTTCGCCGCCGCCGCCGTCGTGCCGCTCACCTCGATCCGGCAGCCGGCCGCCCTCATCGGGCACACCGCCGTCGACCTGCTGCTGCGCGAGGCATCCGACCCCGAGTTCACGGCGGAGCACGTGGTCTTCCAACCCGAACTCATCGTGCGCGCCTCGGCGCGGGCGTGAGCGGGCGGATCGGAACGGGCCTGCTGCCCCACCCCCAGGAAACACGAAAACCCCGGCGAACCGGGGCTTTCACTGGTGGCGAGTGAGGGATTCGAACCCCCGAATGCTGAGCAGTCTGATTTACAGTCAGATCCCTTTGGCCGCTTGGGTAACTCGCCGTCGCACCCGACCACGTTCTGCACACAACCGGGGGCCTGTCAAGGATACCCGTCGAGGCCCCGTGGCGGAAATCGAGCTCAGGACGGGTTCGACGGGCCGGATGGTGGGCCCGATGCAGGGCTCGCGGGAGGGCCCGACGACGGGTCGCTCGGCGCCCCGTCGGGGCCAAGCGACACGGGTGCGGCGCGGCGGCGCCGGACCGCCGCGAACACCACTGCAGCGGCTCCGGCGAGCAGCACGCCGGCCGCGATCGCGATGAACGGCGCGACGTTCGCCCCGGATTCGGCGAGCTCGCCCGTCGCGGCCGGGGCGGGCGTCGCGGTCGCCGGTGGCGGCGAGGCGGGCGGTGACGACGGCGGCACCACGACGACCGGCTCGACAGTGATCGGCGGCACCTCGACCTCGGCCTGCGAGCCGTCGACGGTCACGGGTTCGGGCGGCGTGTAGCCGGCCGGGGGCACGACGACGAGCGTGTACTCGCCGACCTGCGGGAGTTCGATCGTGAAGCCGCCGTTCTCGTCGACCGGCACCTGCAGTTCTTCACCCAGGACGTCGCGCACGGGTTCGCCGTCGGCATCGTCGACCGCGACGACCGTTCCGGGCGGGGGCGGAGCGCCGTCGTCGAGCACGACGGTGCCCGTGATCGTGGTCTTCGTCGCGGCGGCGGCAAGCCACAGCTGGTACGAGGGCGAACCGTTGACGGCGCCGTAGAGGAGTTCGATGCGGCGCACCGCTGGGTCGGGCCGGAACCCGAGGTAGGCGCCCGTCGTGTCGTCGAAGTTGCCGACGAGCGTGCCCGCCACGAAGTCGATGCCGAAATCGTTGAGGGTGCCCGTGCTCACCCAGCGCGGGACGTCGGTGAACGGCCCCGGCCCAGTGCACGTGCTCGGCTTCGGCGATCCGGCCGCGCAGTAGTTCGCGGGCGTCATCGCACCGAGCGCGGAGACGGGCAGTTGCACGCCGGCGTCGTCGAACGCCGTCACGAACACCCAGTCGGCGTCGACGTCGCCGAGCGCGAAGCCCCAGTCGTCGCCGCGCGTGGCGCCCAGGTCGACGACGGTGCGCGACGGCGGCGGGTTGTCGACGGCCGGCGGATTCGGCGCGAGCGCACCCGTCTTCGGCCTGATCGTGAGGTACGGCTGCAACCGGCTCGACCCGTACTCGGTGCCGAAGTCGGTCGAGGCGTTGAGGAACGCGCTCGCGCCCGAGGCCTCGGTCAGGGTGATGGAGTCGCTCGTGACGCTGATCGGCCCCGCGAATCCGGTCGAGGCCGGAAGCATCCCGGTCGCGGTGAACGCGCCTGCGGCGCCGCCGACCGTCCAGTCCGCGTACGTACCGATCTCGGTCGCCGGGTCGACGGCGCTCGCGGGCGCGGCAGCGCCGACGAGCACGAGCCCGATGATTGCGATTCCCCCTGCGAGCGACTTCCGTCGATTCGACATTCCGCCATGCTCGCACACCGGTCGAGCACGGGCCACCCTCAGTTCGACGAACGCCACCACGGCATCTCGGCCGTGTCGTTGTGGTCTCGCACGCCGTCGGGCTCGCTCGACGACTCCCTGGCCAGCGCGGCACTCTGCCGCTGCTCGTGGGTCGAGAGCCAGCCCTGGTGGCCCTGCGGCGCGGTCGCCTGCACCGGCACCGGCTCGGTGTTGGGCTCACGGGCTCCGCCGGCGTCGCGACCGCCACGAGCGTGCTGCTCGCGGTCCCACTCCTCGCGAGCCCGGGCGCGCTCGTCGAGGGCGGCCTGCTCGGCCCGCGCCCGTTCGGCGCGCTCGCGCGAGATGCGAGCCGGCTCCGCGCGGCGCTCTTCGGTCGTGGGGCGCGCTCCTCCGCGGAGGCCCGCACGCTGGATGACCCGCTGGATCGTGAGTCCGCGCTGGTTCGGCGCGGCAACGAAGCGGATCTCGCGCAGGCCCTGGTCCTGCGCGGCCGACTCGAAGATGAAGTGCCCGTAGTTGAAGACCCGCCCGAGGATCGGCACGTGCACCGAGATGTCGAGGATTCGCGCGATCGGCATGGTCGCGATGCGCTGCGAGAGGATGCCGTGCACGCGGAACACGCGCATGTTCGTGATGACGAAGCGGTCCATGCGCCGGCCGAGGATGCGCCAGCCGCCGTGGATCACGAGGAAGAGCGAGAGGAAGAACGGCACCCAGTAGAGCTGCGACGGCAGCCACGCCAGCAGGAACAGCACGGGCACGGCGGCCAGCATCTCGAGCGCGGCGAAGACGTTCGACACCCAGTGCTTGCGCACCTCGTCGATGATCACCTCGCCGTCGTCGGCGATGAGGTGCCGCTCGACGTGCGGATCGAACAGGCTCACGGCGCGCTCCGGGCTATGACGAGAGCGAGGTGAAGAACGTGACGACCGATCCCGCGGCGTTGAAGACGGCATCGACCGCGCCCTGCACGGCGTTGGCGGCGTCTTCGGGCCGGGTGATCAGATAGAACGCGGCGAAGACCACGACGAGGCCCAGGACGATGCGCTTGACCCACTTCACGGTTGCGGTTCCCTTCGAGTGACGGATGGGCATGCCAACCACCCCTTGGGCAGACCCTGACCAAGGCATTCTTGCCTGAACCCGCCGTCCGAGACAACGCGCCGCGCCGCACTCGGGCGGGTGCGACCGGTAGGATTCCAACCGATTACGGGGAATGAGGGCCCATGGCCGGCATCGAAGAGGTCGCGAAGCTCGCGGGAGTCTCCACCGCGACGGTCTCGCGCGCACTCAGCGGCCGCGGCCACGTCTCGCCCGGGTCGAAGGCGAAGGTGCAGGATGCCGCGGCCCGCCTCGGCTATGTCGTCTCCTCGAACGCCTCCTCCCTGGCCTCGGGCCGCACCCGCAACATCGGCGTCGTCGTGCCGTTCCTCAACCGCTGGTTCTTCTCCTCGGTGCTCGAGGGTGCACAGCAGGCGCTGCTCCGCCGCGGATACGACCTCACCCTCTACAACCTCTCGGGCGACGGCCAGGAGCGCTCGAGCGTGTTCGAGCACTTCCTGCTGCGCCAGCGCGTCGACGCGGTCATCGCCGTGTCGCTCGAACTCACCGAGCCCGAGGTCGCCCGGCTCCACGAGCTCGGCAAGCCGCTCGTCGGCGTCGGCGGACCGATCCCCGGGGTGCGCACGCTCACGATCGACGACGTCGCCGTGGCCCGACTCGCCACCGAGCACCTCATCGGTCTCGGCCACCGGCGCATCGCCCACATCGGCGGCGACCTCGAGTTCGACGTCGACTTCCACCTGCCGACGAACCGGCGCCTCGGCTACGAGGGTGCGCTGCGCGACGCCGGCATCGAGCCCGACACACGCCTCTTCGCCCCGGCCGACTTCACCATCCGCGGCGGCTACCACGCGACGAAGCAACTGCTCGGCGCGCCCCACGACCGGCCGACCGCGATCTTCGCCGCGTCCGACGAGATGGCGATCGGCTCGATCCTCGCCGCCCGCGACCTCGGCCTCGTCGTGCCGCGCGACGTCTCGATCGTCGGCATCGACGACCACGACCTCTCCGACTTCTTCGGCCTCACGACAGTCGCCCAGTTCCCCCGCCTGCAGGGCGAGCAGGCCGTCGACATCCTCATGGACGCGCTCGAGCCGCCCGCCGACGCGACGACCGCGCCCGCCGCGACCCAGCTCCCCTACGAGCTCCGCGTGCGATCCTCGACGGCCCGCCCGGCCGAGTAGCGGCGAGGATGCCTCGCGCGTGCGCCGTGGCATCCGTTCGTCTGATTTCGCGCCTCGGTAGACTGACCCGCATGGCAGATTCAACGTTCGACATCGTGAGCAAGGTCGACCACATGGAGGCCGAGAACGCCGTCAACCAGGCGCGCAAGGAGGTCGAGCAGCGCTACGACTTCAAGAACGTGGGCGCGTCGGTCGAGTGGAGCGGCGAGAAGATCCTCCTGAAGGCGCAGACCGACGAGCGGGTGAAGGCCGTGCTCGAGGTCGTCGAGTCGAAGTTCATCAAGCGCGGCATCACGCTTCGCGCGCTCGACTCGGGTGAGCCGTACGCGTCGGGCAAGGAGTTCCGCATCGAGATCGCGCTGAAGAACGGCATCGACAGCGAGAACGCGAAGAAGATCTCGAAGATCATCCGCGACGAGGCGCCGAAGAGCGTCAAGAGCCAGATCCAGGGCGACGAGCTGCGCGTCTCCTCGAAGAGCCGCGACGACCTGCAGGCGACCATGGCGCTGCTCAAGGGCAAGGACCTCGACGTCGCGCTGCAGTTCACGAACTTCCGCTGAGCGGAGCGCCGCATCTCGACGAGCGCGGTTCGGGCTTCGGCCCGACCGCGCTCAGCCGTCGGCGTCGAGCGGAGGCATGACGGCGTCGGCCTGACGCACCACGAAGACGATCCCGACGACGGCGATCAGCGCCGCGACCGGAAACAGCAGCTGCGGCACCATGCTGTCGTCTGGTTCGCCCCAGATCTCACCGACGGCGACGATCACGGCGGGCGTCACCGCGAGCAGCGCACCCCACCAGCGGCGACTCAAGACCCAGCCTGCGGCGAAGACCAGGATCGACAGCCCCAGCCCGCTCCAAAGCCAGTGCATCGCGTTCGCCCGGGCGGCCAGCGCGACGGTGTAGGTGAACGTGAACATGGTCTCGAACATCCAGATGCCGAGGCAGATCATCGCCCCAAGCGCGAGCGGCACCCAGACGACCAACCCGACGGCGGTCGGCCAGGCTCGTCGACGACGCGGGCGGTTCATCTCGCCGGGCCGTAGCCGCGCAGCCAGCGGGTGATGTCGGCGTAGGCCTCGGCTCGCACCGGCTCGCGCGAGAGGAACACGTCGTGCAGGGCGCCGTCGATGCGGGCGACCGTCACCGAGGGCCCGAGCTTCAGCGCCCGCTGGGCGATCTCGTCGACGACGAGCACGCTGTCAGTCGAGCGCATCGCCTCGTCCCACCTGGCGAGGATCGTCGACCGTGCCGACAGCAGCGTGAGCACGGGCGCCCCGACGTCGATGCCCGCGTCGACCGTGGCGTGCCCCGCGAGGATCGCCATGAGCCAGGCCGGCGACGTCGCGAACCCGCGGTCGGGCCGCCACTCGTGGTCGTACTCCCACTCGCCGCCCTGCTCGCGGGCGACGGCGCGCGTGTAGAACCCGAGGTCGACGTTCGGCAGCGGCGCGAGCGGGTGCACGCGTGCGCCGAGCTCCATCATGGGCGCGAGCGCCTGCCGACCCACCTTGCTCAGTTGGAACTCGAGCCACGGGCTGTTCAGCACCAGCGCCGCCGCGCGGCCCGGGTGCCGCGCGGCCCAGAGCGAGAGCGTCAGCCCACCGGTCGAGTGCCCGAGCAGGATCAGCGGGCGGCCCGAGGCCGGGCTCGTGGCATCCGGTTGCCCCATCGCGGCGAGCGCCGCCTCGATGTCGGCGTCGTAGGTGGCGAGGTCGGCCACGAAGCCCGGCACCTGGCCTGGTCGCAGGCTGCGACCGTACTTGCGCAGGTCGAGCGCGTAGAAGCGGGCGCCGAGGCCCGCCCAGAATTCGGCGAGCTCCCTGTTGAAGAAGTAGTCGCTCCAGCCGTGCACGTAGAGCACATCGGCCCCGGATGCCGCGCCCCGCGTGAGCCGCGGCCGCCACCTCGGGCGGTACCGCACGAGGGTCGCGACGACCTCGCCCTCGTCATCGCTCCCGAGCGGGAGGGTGAGGTGCTCGAAGCGGTCGCCGAGGAGGTCGGGGCGCCAGGTCTGAGGCTGGGCGGACGCGGTCGACTCGGCGGGGCGCAGGCTCGCTTCGGTCTCCCCCACGCCGCCCTCCCCTCGTCGCGAGGCCAGCCTATCGATCGGAGCCTAGAGCCCTCCGATCCCGCTTCCGAACGACGTCATCATGTTGATCGCCGCGGGCGTCAGCAGCACGATGAACAGCACGGGAAGGAGACAGAAGACGAGCGGGAACAAGATCTTGACGCTTACCTTCATCGCCTGCTCTTCGGCGCGCTGCTTGCGCTTGAGGCGCATCTCGCCCGACTGCACCCGCAGCACATCGCCGATCGAGACACCGTACTGGTCGGCCTGGATGACCGCCCGGATGAAGCGACGAAGGTCCTCGACGTTCGTCCGTCGCTCGAGCTCCATGAACGAATCGCGGCGCGTGCGGCCGATCGACATGTCCTGCAGGACGCGGATGAGCTCCTCGGCGAGCGGACCCTTGCCATTGCGTGCGGCCTTCGCCATCGCGGCGTCGAAGCCGAGGCCGGCCTCGACAGCGATCGTCATCTGATCGAGTACGTCCGGCAGGGCGAGTTGGATCGCCTTCTGCCGGTCGTGCGCGCGGCTGTTGATCATCACGTCGGGAAGGAAGAAGAGCAAGACCGCCGCTGCGATTCCGAGGAGCACCTTCCACGGCTGCATCCCGCCGTTGAGCGCGAACACCGATCCGAAGATGATCCCGACGATGCCGAGCACGATCTTCCAGACGACGATGCCGTTGAGCGACCAGCCGTTCGGTCGCCCGGCGAAGACGAGCTGCTTCTCGAGCCAGGCGATGTATCCACTCGGTGCCGCGGCAACGAGCGAGGTCCCGAGCGAGCCCTGTTGGACGGGCCCCAACGCGGGATGCTCTTCGACTGCCGGGTCGATGGCGGGGCGGCGCTCCGGGAAGAGCAGGAAGACGAAGACGCCGAAGGCGATCGCGGTGACACCGATCAGCACGAGGACGAGCACGTTCGAGATCTCCATCAGAACTTCACCCTCACCGTGAACGCCGTCCAGATCGAACCGATGATCAGCAGGATGACAGCGAAGACCAGCCCTACGATGCCGAGCGGGTGCGTGAAGAAGGTGCTGAAGTACGTCGGCTGCACGACGAGGAGGAAGAGGAAGACGACGATCGGCAGCGCCACGAGCACGATCGCCGAGAGCCGGCCTTCGGCGCTCAGCGCACGCACCTGCCGACGGATCTCATTGCGATCGCGAATCGTCTTGCCGACCTGATCGAGCACCTCGGCCAGGTTGCCGCCGGTCTCCTGATTGATCGCGATCGCCTGCGCGACCCACTCGAAGTCGTCGCTCTTCATGCGTTCCGCCGTGGTGTGCAGGGAGTCGGCGAGGTTGCGACCGAGGCGTACCTCATTCACCACTCGCGCGAGCTCCTCACTCGTCGGAGCGTCGGCTTCACTCGCGACCGCCCCGATGCTGCGATTGAGTCCGTGTCCTGCGCGCAGGCTTCCGGCGATGAGCTGCACGGTGTCGTCGACCTGATCGGCGAATCTTCTTCGCCGTTTTGCAGTTCGATTCGAGATGACCAGTTTCGCGACGAACGGTGTCATCAGCGCGAGCAGGATCGCCCAGAGCAGCCACGTGCCGTTCGCGAGGCCGAGCAGCACGCCGATGAGGGCCGCGACGCTGGCGCCGGAGGCGACGAGCACGACGAAGCTGGACGGATCGGACTTGATACCCGCGAGTTCGAGCTCTTCCGGACCGAACATGCGGCTCTTGCGCTTCGAACCGGCCGCCTCGATCGCGGCCGTCGTCTTCTGCGTGAGCTTGGTGATGCCCGACACGTGTTCGACCCCGGGGGCGAGTCTCCGGTCGCGCGCGACGCGCGGAGCGGGCGGCGCGATGACGAAGAGGAGGAGCACGAGCAGCGCGAGCATGACCACGCCGATGCCGAGCCCGAGCACGAAGGGGTTCATCGCATCTCCCCGAGCATCTCGCGCAGGTCGGGCTGGAAGAGCGAGATCGGCAGGGCGATGCCGTAGTCGGCGATCCGCTCCGCGAACCGGGGGCGGACGCCAGTCGGCTCGATCCGCCCGAGCAGTCGCCCGTTCTCGTCATAGCCCGCGGAGTAGTCGAAGGTGAACGCGTCCTGCAGGGTGATGATGTCGCCTTCCATCCCGTGCACCTCGGTGACGTGCGTGACCCGACGGACGCCGTCCTTGTGGCGGCCGATCTGGACGATGATGTCGATGGCCGAGGCGATCTGCTCGCGAATCGCCCTCAAGGGCAGGTCCATGCCCGCCATGAGCACGAGCGTCTCCATGCGCGAGACCGCATCCCGCGGCGAGTTCGCGTGCAGCGTCGAGATCGAGCCCTCATGGCCCGTATTCATCGCCTGCAGCATGTCGAGCGACTCGGCACCACGGACCTCGCCGACCACGATGCGATCGGGCCGCATGCGCAGCGAGTTCCGCACGAGGTCGCGGATCGTAATCTCGCCGCGACCTTCGATGTTGGCCGGGCGAGATTCGAGACGTACGACGTGCTCCTGCTGCAGCTGGAGTTCGACCGCGTCCTCGATCGTGATGATGCGCTCATCGCCGGGAATGAACGCCGACAGCACGTTGAGCAGCGTCGTCTTGCCGGTGCCGGTTCCGCCCGAGACGAGGATGTTCATCTTCGCGCGAACGGCCGCGTCGAGGACGGTCGCGACCTCGCGGGTCATGCTGCCGAAGTTGATGAGGTCGTTGACCGTGTACGGCGTGCCCGCGAATTTGCGGATCGTGAGCGAGGCGCCATCGACCGCGAGCGGCGGGATGATCGCGTTGACGCGCGATCCGTCTTCAAGTCGAGCATCGACGAGCGGCGACGACTCGTCGATGCGGCGACCGACCTTCGCGACGATGCGCTCGATGACCCGGCGCAGCTGCGGCTCCCCCGTGAATCGATGCGGTGTCTCCTGCAGCCGGCCGTTGCGCTCCACGTACAACCGGTCGAAGCGGTTGACCATGATCTCGCTGACACTCGGATCGGCGAGCAGCGGTTCGAGCGGCCCGTACCCGAGCACGTCCGCGCCGATGTCATCGATGAGCCGGTTGCGTTCGGCTGTCGACAGCGCGAGCTGTTCCCCTGCGACGATGTCGGCGAGCTCGGCCCGCGCGAGGAGGTGCAGTTGCTCCTCGGTGAGCGATGCATCGTTCATCCGAGTGCCGATGCGACCGAAGAGCTCTTCGGCTGCTTTCTCCTTCACTCCGGCGAGCGGGTCGACCGAGGCAGACGGTCGAGGCTGCGGCGCCCGCGGCGCCGACGGCGGATGGAAGAACGCCTGCGCGGCATTCTGCGTGTCGAGTCGCTCGGTCGATGCCGCCCCGTCGAGCGCGACGGGCGGCGTGTTCGCATCATCCGGCGTCGCAGGTTCCTGTGGTGTCGCCTGCGCGGCCGGCACGAAGGGCTCCTCGCCCTGCTGAGCACGAAGGGCGTTCAGCCGATCATTCAGGTTCATTCGATCGCCGCCTTCTCTGGATCTTGGTGCGCTTCGGGAACGCGGCGGGTGCGATGCGAAGCACGATCGATCTGATCGCCTTCGCCGCAGGGTCGCGCACGTCGTCGTGGATGAGGGGAACGCCGCGGTTCGACGCCAGCAGCACTGCCGACGACTTCGGAACCTCGACGTCGATCGGGGTGCCGATGATGTTCTCGACGTCCTTGATCGTGAGGCCGCTGTTCTTGTCGGTCTGGTTGACCACCACGTGCCGGTTGCCCGGCATGAGGCCGAGCTTCCTGAGCAGTTCGAACTCGGTGCGCATGGCCCGCAGACTCGGCACACCCATGTTCGTGACGAACACCGCATCGGTGACGTGCTCGAGCGTGACGAGCGTGTGCTCGCCGAGACCCGGGGTAGTGTCGATGATCACGTATCGGAATGTCGAGCGAAGGCGATCGATCAGTTGTGCAAGGGCGGCCGGGGGCACTTGATCCCCGAGTTCGGGCGACGCGGCGCTCGCCACCACGAAGAACCCGTCCTCATGGTGGGTGAGCGTGGTCTTCAGCACCAGCTCGTCGGCCGCGGCATCGGCGACTGCATCGACGATGGTCCGATCAGGCGAAAGCGCCAGGGCGGCGGTGATATCGCCGAACTGCAGATCGGCGTCGACGAGCACGACCGAATTCGGTGCGACCTCGGCGAGGCCGGTCGCCAGATTGATCGCGATGGTCGTCTTGCCCTGTCCGCCCTTCGGAGCGACGACGGCGATCGCCTCGGTCGGCACGCCGGCCTCGATCGGCGGAAACTCCCACTCCGGCACCTCGGGCTCGGGCTCGGGCTCGGCCTCTTCGGGATCCGGCTGACCTTCTGACGCGATGTCGACGAACGGCATGTCGTCGATCTCCAGCGCAGGCGGCGCGTCGAAGTCATTCGCGTCGGCGTGCCCATGCGCGACAAGCCAAGCCCCGAGCCGGTCGAGCAGAGCCACGGTCGTCTCGTCGCTCGCATCGGGGTTCAGCACCGCGTGCAGTGCGAGCTCGTCGACCCAGTCCTCGAGGTCCGAACGCTGCTCACGCACGACGATGAGTCCGAGATCGCGGTGCTTCGCCGTCAACGCCACGACCAGTCCCTTCGTCTCCTCGTAATTGAGTACCGGCCCGAGGAGGGCGATGCGCGGCTCCTCCGGGACACGACTCACGACCGCTTCCGGCCCGAACGTGAGGAATTCGCCCGGAATCACGGCGAGCCGCTCGCCGAGCAGGGCCCGAAGACGGGTCTCGTACTCGGCGGAGCGGCTGACCAGGACGTAGGCGGTCACTAGAACGCGTTGCTTCCAGTCACCGGCGCTGTGCCGTCGTTGTCGGTCTGCGCATTCTGAAGTGTGAGCCACATACTGGCGTAGCCGCCGGCCTCACCTTCCGTGAACCAGACCCAACGTTCGATGTCGTGCGCGGAGAGTGCGATCGTGACCATGATGGCGTCGCCGGAGCCCTGCTCGATCTGCTGCTCGGAATCGGTGGTGCTGTCGACGAGCACCGCACCCTGGACGTTGGTGACGAGGACATCGTGGAACGCGAAGCTCGTCACCGGGTTGATGACATCGTCTTCCTCGCCCACCTCATCCGGGTCGACGGTACCGACGAGTCCGATGAGATCGCCTGCGCGCACCTGGCCACCGACGACGCGATCGGCGGGCAGGGTGAACGAGATGAGCTGCATGCCCTCGGGGATCATGACGTCACCCCCCGCTGCAAGGTCGGCCGGGTCGATGAAGCGCCCGACCAGCAACTGCTCACCGGGCAGGATCTCGGCGTCGGCCACGAGCCCGGTGAGCTGGTCGAGGTCGGTCACGCTGTCTTCCGGGACGTTGCGCGTCGGCATCGTGTCCACCTTGACGGAGTCGGCCACCGACTCGCCAGGGGTGCCCTTGGCGATGGTTTCCTGCACGATGTACACCTCGGTCAGCTCGGCGCCTTCGGCTGCGCGAGCGTCAGCACCGCGGACGTATCCGACAAGCAGTACCGCGCCGATCCCGGCGAGGAGGAGGGCGACGATCGCGCCGATGATTCGGGTCTTCATGATTGCCTTCGGTAGGGACGGGTTGGCTGTGATGGCTAGTCGATGAGATGGACGGCGATCGGATCACCGGGGCTGCCGACCGTCGTCAGTTCGAGGGCTTCGGCAACGGAGACGTACTCGATGAAGTAGCCCTGCAAGCCGCGCTCGCTCCCCGTGAACTTGTAAGGGGTCTGGTTGTACGGCGCCCCGATGTACTCCCTCGTCGCGCCACCACCCGGGATCACTGCGGAGTAGCCGGTGATGTGAAATGCCGCGAACTTCGAGATCGTGTACTCCCCATGCGAGCCCGAACCGGTCAGGCCGTCGACGTGGTCGTACAGCGCAACCAGAACCGTTTCGCCGAGCAGGTCGTGCAGGAAGTTCACGGGGCACCCCGTACCGCCGGTGTTGTTTCCGGGTGTGCCTTCGGCCACGTTGTCGGGGTTGAGCGTCACCGTGCAGTTGTCGTCATCGAGCCAACTGAACCCACCCGGGTAGTCGGCGTCCAGACACGGATTCGCCGCGGGGTGTCCACCGCCTCCGCCCGAAGGCGTCGCATCGGTGAGCAGCTTGAACGGCGTACCGGTCGAGCCTGCGTCGGCGATGCCGCGTTCGATCTCGCATTCCGCGATCGCGAGGGGGATGAACTCTCCACCGCCGACGTAGCCCCACGCGGCGGTCGCATCGGTGCTGACCGTCGTGGACGACGGATCGTCGTCGGTGTCGACCAGACCCGCGAGGAAATGCGGGAAATCGGCCGAGGCCGTGACCTCGACAGTCTGAGCCGTCGCGTTGATTGCGACGCTCGCCTCACCGTCGACGGGGATGGCACCGTTGCCGTCCAGGAAGCCCTCGGCAGTCGAATCCGCTGAGCCTCCGCAGGCTGTCGCGTTGTTCGCGCAGTCGAATGCGACGGCGACGGCTGCTGCGTCCGCTCCGTGCTGCAGTTGGCCGAGTTCAGCGTGCTGCGCCGAGACGTCGAGCGCGACGGCGCCGAGTCCCAGCATCGGCACGACGAGGAACGCGATCAGGACTGCATTCGCCCCGCGCTCTTGCCGGACGAGCCGGCGAAGTCGGATCTTCAACCCCCGCATGGCATTTCTCCAGTCGCCTTCAACGTGATCGGATCGCCGAGCGCCTCAGTGAACCAGGATGAGAATGATCCCGGCACAACGATGACCTCGCTCGTCGCGGCGCCCGTGGTGTCGCAACTGATCGTGATGTTCACCGTGGCACTCGACCAATCGACAAAGCTCGGGATCCCCGTGGCATCCGCCTTCGCCTTCGCGATCACTTCGGAATCGTCGAGATCGGGATCGTTCGAGTAGACCGCGGCAGAGCGTGCCGCGATCCGGGCGCTGTCGGAGATGGTGGCCTGGATGTTCCAGAGCCGTGAGAATTCGATCACCGTCAGGAGCAGCATGATGACGAGCGGGAACACGAGGGCGAACTCGACCGCCGCCGCTCCTCGTTCGCTCTTTCGCCTACGCATCTTCACCCTCAACCGCCAGTGGGGTTCGGGAACATCGAATGCGCCCGAACCCCCGACGTGTCTTCTCGGCCGTCTTAACCGACGCCCTGCGAGTCCATCCAGCTGCCGATCTCGGCGACGTAGCTGTCGAGGATCGGCGTAAGCGCGATAGCCGCGATGACCAGGGCGATGGCGACGAGCCCGAGGACGAGCGCGTACTCGGTCGCCGTCGCGCCTTCTTCGGAGCGGAGCGAGTTGATCCGCGCCTGGAGCGCGGCGTATGCCTTGAGCATGAGGGAACCCTTCGGGTTAAGGTGCCTGCACCACCGGGGAGGGATAGTGCGCTGTATGCGGGTACATGCAGTGGAATGAAGCTATACACCGCCCCTCAGGTCACCTATGCCCCACTTTGGGGGAGCCGAACCGTCTTCGACGCAACGAATGCCCCGCATCGGCCTGATACCGCGCAACATGCGCTCGCTGTACCCCCGATCTGGGGGTACAGCACCGGGGTACATTGGGGTACACGTGTCCCCTGCAGACGGGGTACATCTGTACCCCGTCCCCGCAGGGCCGCCCGTGCTCGACCTACTCATGCACCCAGAGCGTGTAGCCCTGACTCGACGCCACGCGCGCCCATTGCCGGTCGCCGTCGAGCGCCTCCGTGAGGCGACGGCTCATCGCATTGGCCGGCAGCACGACGCACTCCGTGGCTTCGGGCAACGGGTCCTCGGTCGACAGGATTCTGAGGTACTCGAGCAGGTGATCCCGCCCGTAGAAGTCCGCTCGCCCGTCGATCCACACCTCGGCATCGGGGCGCAGGAGCAGGATCGGCCCCGCGACCGGGTCTGTGGACCACACGCGGCATCCACGAGGGAGTTCGGCCACGACATCCGCCTCCGACGGTGTCGCGCCCCTGGCGGTGTTGATGATCACCCACGGCAGTGCCATCACGAGAAGTCCGGCGAGGATCACCGTCCAGAAGCGTCCGGATGTGTACTCGACGACCTTCGGATGCGAGAGAAGGCGGCGCTTCGTGCTCCCCTGCGCACGATACATCCGCCGCATGGCGCTCGTTGCGACGCACGCCGCGACCGGAAGGAGCACGAGCAGGCCCATCAGCGTGAAGCGCAGCGAGTCGAGCCCGAGCAGCACGGCGGGGGCCCCGAAGAGCGTCAGCGGGGCGACGATCCTCGCCCGGGGGTCGAACCTCCCGCCCCGCCGGAGGAGACGGATCGTCCAGATCGATGCCACGATCGCGATGAGGATCGCCGCCACCACGAAGGGGATGAAGCGGACGCCCTGCATGCGGATCAGGTCGATGATCGAGAGCCACTCGCTGATAAGGCCCCTGCATGCTTCCGCGACGACCCGTGATCGCTCGAGCGTCGCAGCGATTCCGTAGGGCGAGGCCACACAACCGAGGAAGAGGCCGAGAGTCCCGGTCACGGTCATCAGGAGTCGTCGTCCCCGGTCGATCCCAGGGCTGGCCCACCATGCGACCGCCCACATCACGGCGATCACGGCCGCCATCAGCATGAACGACAGGTGCACCCAATTGCCGACCACCGACAGCACGAATCCCACACCGGTCACGACCGACGCCGAGACGACGACGCCGCGTCGCTGCACCTCTCCGCCCCACCACCACGCGAACAGGATTGCGAGGAACAGCATGGACTGGACGACGACGGTCGCGCGCGGTGTGAAGGCAGAGAAGGCGAAGACGAGCACCGGCGCGAATCCGATGAGCGTCGGGAGGGCCCGCGCACCGGCCAGTCGGGCGAGCAGCAGAGCGAGCGCGAAGAACACGCTGATCGAGACGAACGCGACCCAGAACAGCCCCCAGAACCCGCCGGACTGCCAGCCGAGTCCGAGCACGATGTTCCAGACCGGGGAGTTGGGCACCCAATCGCCCTCCTGCGACCAGCTCCACGCATCGGCCCGGATAAGGGGCGCTCCTTCGAGGTTCTCGACGCCGGCCCGGGCCGACCAGTACTGATCATGCTCATGCGGGGCAGCGGCACGGACCACGGCCACCATCTCCAGCACCACGAAGACCATCCACCATCGGAACCGCTCGGTCGACATGACGGATCGGAGACGGCTGGCGCGAGCTTGCGCCTGGTGGCGGTCGGACATCGGTAGGGCGTTCCTTCATCCGGTCGTCCGTCGGAACGACCCGGTCGGCGACCGAGCGGGGGCGGACGGTCAGTTCAGAGAACACGCCGAGCGGTGGTCCGGGACAGTCCCCTTTCGGGTGGCGAACCCCGCGCCCCTCGCGAGCCCGATCGAACGCTCGTCGTCTCGACTCGAGAAGCCGCCCGCTATCTCACCCGACCGGCCCCGCAAACAGCACCGCTACGAGCGCCCCAGCCAGCATCGACGGCCCGAACGGGATCGATCCGCGGAGCGTCACTCGTTTCAGCGTGAGGGCAACGAGCGAGATGAGTCCCCCGATCACGAACGCGGCGAGCAGGGCGACGAACCAGGGCGACAGTCCGAACCAGCCGGTGAGCAGCCCGATCACGAGGGCGAGCTTCACGTCGCCCATGCCCATCGATGAGGGCGAGATGAGGGCGAGCACGAAGTAGACGGCGAACATCGCCGCGGCGCCGGCGAGCGCCCAGACCAGCCGCATCCATTCCCCCGTGGCCCAGGTCGCCGGCACCAGCAGCACCGCCACGGCCGCGAGCGCCGGGAACACCACCGCGTTCGGCAGCCGCTTCTCGACGAGGTCGACGATCGAGAGCACCGTCGCGCATGCGGCGAACGCGAGCAGCGCGGGCAGCAGCCAGTCGAGGCCGAAGCGCAGCCCGAGCAGGCCGAAGGTCGCCGCGGTCGTCACGGCGGCGGCGATGCGCAGGGTCGTGCGCCGGGGCATCCGCTCGCCCGTGATCGAGTGCGCCGACCACGCGGCCAACGGCCACCACCCGAGCGCGAAGCCGGCCACCGCGAGGGTGAGCGCGGTCAGCGGTGCGAGCATCGGCATGGTGAGCAGCGTAGCGCCGACCGGGTGCGCGCTGACAGCGCCGTGCACAGCGCCGTCTCGCTCCGCCGCCGCGACGGTCACGATCGTCCAAGGCGCAGACTGTCGATCCCGCGTCGAAGCTGCTATCTCTATGGGAGGGTGACGGCATTTCCGCCGTCGCTCGATGTGTAGGTAGAGAGGCATCGATGGCGACCTCACGCGCAGCGACCCACACGTTCACAGCGATCGTCAGTATCGCGGTCACTGCGCTCTTGGTCGTCAACCTTCCGATGGCTGCACAGGCCGCAACCGGTGCGGATCCCAGGGCCGCGGAGTCGCCCTCCTCAGCATCCGAGCCGATCGCCGACGGCACGATCTCCGGTGTCGTGACTCACTCGACCGGTGAGCCCGCGCACGGTCAGGTGCCGAAGATCCATCGGCTCTCCGCGGACGGGACGCTCGAACTCGTCGGCGTCGTCGCGGAATCGCTCGACGACGGGGCGTACGTCGTCTCCGAGCTGCCGCCGGGTGAGTACTTCGCACTCGTACCCGCCGACGACCCCCGTGCCGTGCCCGAAGGCAGGCCCTTCGCAGCCGCAACCTGGTTCGGCGGGGCGACGATGCCCGGCTCGGCGAGCGCGATCCACGTCGACGCCGGGCAGTCGGTCACCGGAATCGACATCGAGAGGATACCGGCCGCGACCATCACCGGCCGGGTCACGACGATCGACGGGCCCCTCGAGGGCGCCGTCGTCTCCGCCAGCGTGGCTGCCGTCAGCAGGGTCGATGTCGCGTGGGCGAACCGGAACATGCTGCTCACGTACGCCATCACCGATGCCACGGGGTGGTACACACTCACCCTCGCTCCCCTCGTCGACTACGGCTTCAGCTTCGGCGCACCGCGAAACTCCGTCATTCCGGAGTTCTGGGACGACGTCCCGCAGGGGCTCGGCCTGCCGACGAATCGCCTCAATCTCGCACCGGGCGAGTTCAGGCACGGCATCGACGCCGAACTCGAGAAGCCCGCCGCGATCATCGGCACCGTGCGCGACGCCGACGGCAACCTGGTCTCGGACGCGGAGATCAACCTCTACCCGTTGCAGATCAGGGGGCCCACGCCCATCCTCGGCACAATCCGGACCGGCCCCGACGGCGCGTTCGAGATCACGTACCTCGAGCCCGGCACGTACGCGCTCGCGATCATGGGCCCGCACCCCCTCCGCAGGGAGTTCTGGAAGGACCAACCCGACTTCACCAGCGCCACGCCCATCGTGCTCGGCAGCGGCGAGCGATTCGATCTCGAAGCCGAGCTCAACCCGATCCCATCGACTCCGTCGGCGATCCCGACGATCTCCGGCTCGGCCGTCGTCGGCTCGAAGCTCTCGGTCACGACCGAAGGATGGCCCATCGGCGCGAACCTCAGCCATCAGTGGCTCGCCGACGGAGCCGAGCTCATCGGGGCGACCGCAGAAACTCTCACGCTGCACGCAGGTCTGGGCGGCAAGTCCATCTCGGTCCGCACGACGGGCTTCCTCAGCGGCCATCTGGCCTCGGCTCGGACGTCGGCGGAAACGCTCCGGGTGATGCAGTGGGCGAAACCGACGATCGGCGGCCTGGTCGGCGGCACCGCATGGGTCGACCGAACGCTGACGGCGGTTCCGGGGGCCTGGAGCCCCTCGACCGTGTTCACCTACCAGTGGTACGCCGATGGGAGCCCTGTACCCGGCGCGACGTCGTCGAGCTGGAAGGTGCCGAGCACGATCGCAGGCAAGTCGCTCAGTGTGATGGTGACCGGCAGCCAGATCGGCTACGACTCGTTCTCGGCCATGTCGGCCACCACGCCGAACGTCGCAATCGGGTCGACGCCGCAGATCTCCGGTACCGCCTATGCCGGTGCGAAGCTGACCGCCGTGCCCGGGCCGTGGACGCCCGGTACGACACTCAGCTTTCACTGGCGCGCGAACGGATTCGGTATTCCCGGTGCAACGGCGTCGACCTTCACGATCCCCTCGTCGCTCGTCGGTCAATCGATCAGCATCGCCGTGGTCGGGAGCGCCGCCGGGTATCCGACGACGGTCCGCACCTCAGCGGCAACGCCCAAGGTGGCGCTCGCTCCGGTACCCAGGATCACCGGGACCCCGTATGTCGGAGCGAAGCTCACCGCCTCACTCGGGACTTGGACCGCCGGCACCATCTTCACGTACCAGTGGTACGCGAACGGCGTCGCGATCACTGGTGCAACCGGGGCGAGCTACGTGATCGCCTCCGCTCACCGCGACAAGACCATCACGGTGAAGGTGACCGGCGCAGTCTCAGGCCATGCGACCGTCGCCCGCACCTCCGCGGCGACGCTCAAAGTCGCGCTCACCGCCGTACCGACCATCACCGGTACCAGAGCGGTCGGATACACCCTCACCGCGGTCCGCGGCACTTGGACGACGAACACGACGTTCAAGTACCAGTGGTACGCGAATGGAACGGCGATCAGCGGCGCGACGGTCGGCACCTTCAAACTCACCACTTCGCAGCGCGGCAAGCCCATCACCGTCAGAGTGACCGGATCGAAGACCGGCTATCCGACAGTGACCCGCACCGCCGCCACGACCGCCGTGATCAGGTAGAGCGATCCGCAGCCGGCGGGGGCACCGCCCGGTCATGACGTGAGGTCATCGACACTCGACGGGGGGGGTCTGCGGCGAGCTCGCCGGCGTCGGTCGTGACGACGAAGAACCGGTCGGTCATGGGCGCTCGTCTCGAACGCCCGCCCCTACGCGACGTCACCGCGCGAGATGTCGACCATCTCGTCGCGAGGCACGACCTTGATGCGTTTGCGCCCCTCGGCCGAGCCGAGCTCCTGCTCGTGCTCGTCGAGGCGGTGCCAGCCGTCGAGGTCGGTCCAGCGGATTCCGCGCGACTCGAGCATCTCCATCACCGACTCCTCCGACGGTGACTCGGGCCGCCACCAGTTGCCGAGGTCGTTGATGACGTGCTTGATCGTCTCCATCGCGTCGGACTTGGTGTGGCCGATGAGGCCGACGGGGCCGCGCTTGATCCAGCCGGTCGCGTAGACGCCGTACATCTGGCGCGACTCGCCCGTCTCCTTGTCGCGCATGAGCACCTGGCCCTCGTGGTTCGGGATGACGCCGAACTTCTTGTCGAAGGGGATGCCCGGCAGCGGCGACCCGAAGTACCCGACCGCGCGGTACACGGCCTGGATCGGCAGCTCGCGGATCTCGCCGGTGCCGACGACCCCGCCGGCGCCGTCGGATTCGGTGCGCTCCCAGCGGATGCCTCCGACGTGCCCGTTGCCGTCGTCGACGATCTCGAGCGGCTTCGCGAAGAAGTGCAGGTGCAGGCGGCGCGACGCCTGGCCGACCTCGCGCTGACGCCACTGGTTCAGCACCTTGTCGATGACGAAGACCTGCTTGTTGCCCGACACGGCCGCGCGGGCGGCGTCGTCATAGTCGAAATCTTCGTCGTAGACGATCATGTCGACGTCGCGCAGCTCGCCGAGCTCGCGCAGCTCGAGCGGGGTGAACTTCACCGAAGTCGGACCGCGGCGGCCGAACACGTGCACGTCGGTCACGGGCGAGGCGGCGAGGCCGGCCGCGACGTTCGCGGGGATCTCGGTCGGCATCAGGTCTTCGACGTGCTTCGCGAGGATGCGCGAGACATCCAGTGCGACGTTGCCGTTGCCGATGACCGCGACCTCCCTGGCCTCGAGCGGCCACGTGCGCGGGAAGTCGGGGTGCCCGTCGAACCAGCTGACGAACTCGGCGGCCCCGTACGAGCCCTCGAGCTCGACGCCCGGGATGTTCAGCGAGGCATCCCTGACCGCACCGGTCGCGAAGATGACCGCGTTGTAGTGCTTCTTGAGGTCGTCGAGCGTGATGTCCTCACCGAAGCGCACGTTGCCGAAGATGCGGATGTCGCCGCGGTCGAGCACCTCGCGGAGGGCGGTGATGATGCCCTTGATGCGCGGGTGGTCGGGCGCGACGCCGTAGCGTACGAGTCCGTAGGGTGCCGGGAGGTGATCGAACAGGTCGATCGACACGTCGAAGTTGCGCTCGGCCTTCAGCAGGATGTCGGCGGCATAGATTCCGGCGGGACCGGCCCCGACGATCGCCAGCCGCAGCTTGTTCCTCGTCACATCTCTCCTCGTGTTCGAACCTCGGAGACGGCGTGCGCGGTCGGCGCGGCCGTCAGCTCTGGCGCTCGACGATCGTCTCGGCGAAACGCGTGAGCGCCTTCTTCACACTTCCTTCGGGCAGCGGGGCGAGCGCCGCGACCGCCTCGGCGGCCCAGCGGTGCGCCTCGGCGAGCGTCGACCGGGTGGCCTCGTGCTCGCGCAGCTCGGCGACGATCGCGTCGACCGTCGCACGCGACGGCACGATACGCGAGGCGAGCGTGTTCGTGTCGAGCGGATCGCCGAGGTCGGCGGTCGCCGCGGTCACGGTGATCACGTCGCGCTCGATGCGCGCGAGCAGGTCGGCGGATGCCTCGTCGGTCTTCGCCAGCTCGGCGAGACGCAGGAGCGGCAACGTGACGACGCCCGCACGCAGGTCGGTGCCGGGCACCTTGCCGGTCTCCTCGGGCTGCGGCGACAGGTCGATCACGTCGTCGATGAGCTGGAACGCGACGCCGATCTTCTCGCCGAACTCGACGATGGGCGCCTCGTAGGCGGGGTCGGCGCCCGAGAACACGACCCCCGACTGGGCGGCCGCCGCGATGAGCGAGCCGGTCTTGTCGGCGAGCACCTGGATGTAGTGCTCGATCGGGTCGTCGGCCTCGGTCGGCCCGACCGTCTCGTGCAGCTGGCCGAGCACGAGCCGCTCGAAGGTGTCGGCCTGCATGCGGATCGCCCGCTCGCCGAGGCTCGCCATCAGTTGGCTGGCCCGTGCGAAGAGGAGGTCTCCCGTGAGGATGGCGACGGAGTTGCCCCACACCGCGTGCGCGGCGGGCACGCCGCGGCGGCGGTCGGAGTCGTCCATGACGTCGTCGTGGTACAGCGAGCCGAGGTGCGTGATCTCGATCGCCTCGGCAGCGGTGATCACGTCGTCGGTCGCGCCCGCGCCGAGCTGCGCGGTGAGCAGGGTCAGCATCGGGCGCACCCGCTTGCCGCCGGCTTCGAGCAGGTAGCGCGTGGAGACGTCGGCGATGGAGTCGGCGAACTGCACCTCGCGGACGAGGCCGGACTCGACGCGTTCGATGCCGTCGTCGATCGCCCGCGCCATGGCCTTGTCGGCGGCGGACGCGAAGACCCGCTCGCTCAGACCCAGGTTGGCGGCGAGCGCGGAGCCGCGACGGGCGACCGGGTGGCTCGGATTCACGTCTCCCAGCCTACCTGTGCCCGCATGCGGGCCCGTGTCAGCGACGGCGAACGGATGTCACGGGCTTCGCCCGAGGGGCGAGCGCCGAACCGCTCAGGCGAGCGGCTTGCGGCCGCGGTGCAGCGCGACGACGCCCATGGTGAGGTTGCGCCACGCCACGCCGGTGTAGCCGGCCTCGCGGATCCACGCGGCGAGCTCGGGCTGGGCGGGCCAGGCGTTGATCGACTCGTTCAGGTACTCGTAGGCGGTGTCGTTCGAGCTCGAGATCTTGACGAGCGGCGGCATCACGTACTGCTGGTACACGTTGTAGCCGAAGCGCACGAAGGCGACCGGCGGCTTCGAGAACTCGCAGATCACGAGCCGGCCGCCGGGCTTCGTCACGCGGAAGAACTCGGCGATGGCCCGCTTCGGCTCGTTGACGTTGCGCAGGCCGAACGAGATCGTGACGGCGTCGAAGGAGTCGTCATCGAAGGGCAGCTTCGTCGCGTCGGCCTCGACGAAGACGAGGTTCGGTACGTGGGCCTGCCGCTTGCGACCGACCTCGATCATGCCCGGCGAGAAGTCGGCGGCGACGACCGAGGCGCCCGACTTCGCGAGGCTCGCGCTCGAGGTGCCGGTGCCGGCAGCGACGTCGAGGATGCGCTCGCCCGGCTTCGGGTCGACCGCGCGCGTCGTCGCGACCCGCCAGAGCGGGGCGTTGC
This sequence comes from Agromyces sp. NPDC058126, assembly GCF_042884595.1. NCBI lineage: Bacteria > Bacillati > Actinomycetota > Actinomycetes > Micrococcales > Microbacteriaceae > Agromyces > Agromyces sp. NPDC058126. The sequence continues at coordinate 107,463 of NZ_JBHVTS010000007.1, forward strand.
CGACCGAGAGCACGTTGTTGGTGCGGTCGTACGCGGCGGCGACGCGATCGAACATCGCCGACACCTCGCGGGGGTCCTTGCCGAGGTCTGCGCGGGTCATCCCTCGATTCTACCGGGGGTCTCCCGCCGATCGGCTGGGCGCGACCGCCCGGATGCGTCTACCCGCCGAACGCCTCGACGATCGGCCGGAACTTCATGTCGGTCTCGGCGAGCTCATCGGCGGGCACCGAGTCATGCACGATGCCGCATCCGGCATACGCGGTCACCGTGCCGTCGAGGTCGACCTGCGCGCAGCGCAGCGCGATCGCCCACTCGCCGTCGCCGTCGCCGTCGACCCAGCCGACGGGGCCGGCGTAGCGACGGCGGTCGAAGCCCTCGAGTTCGAGGATCGCGCGCAGCGCGACCTTGCGCGGCGTGCCCGCGACGGCGGCCGTCGGGTGCACGGCCTTCACGAGGTCGAGCGAGTTCGAGCCGTCGCCGAGGGTGCCCTTGAGGTCGGTCGCGAGGTGCCACAGGTTCGGCAGCTGCAGGGTGAACGGCTCGGGGCTCGTGTCGAGCCGGGTCGTGTGCGGCTCGAGCCGTTGCACGGCGCTCGCGACGGCGAGCGCGTGCTCGGCGAGGTTCTTCTCGCTGGCTGCGAGTGCTGCGGCGTGATCGCGGTCGGATGCCTCGCCGGCGCCCCGCGGCGCCGTTCCGGCCAGCACGCGGGCCGAGACGGTGCCGTGGTCGACCCGAACGAGCGTCTCGGGGCTCGCGCCGATGAGGCCGTCGACGGCGAAGACCCAGGTGTCGGGGTAGTCCTCGGCGAGGCGGTTGATGGTGGCTCGCAGGCCGGCGTCGTCGCTCAGCGTGCCGACGAGCTGCCTCGCGAGCACCGCCTTCTCGAACTCGCCGGCGTCGATGCGGCGGACCGCCTCGGCCACGGCCGACTCGTAGGCCTCTGGCGGCAGCGACCCCGGCTCGAACGCGACTCGCGGCACCTGCCGCTTCGGCGCCGGCTCGGGGATGGTCACCTCGGCGGGCGTCTCGAACCCGATGCGGGTCACCCAGGCGCGCCCGTCGCGGCGGCCGATGACGAGCTCGGGCACGATGAGCACGCTCGTCGCCGCCGACTCGTCGGCGAACGCGAACGCGCCGAACGCGACGAGGCCCGTGCCGGGCAGGCCGACGCGGTCGTCGATGTCGGCGGCGGCGGCGATCGAGGTCCACGCCGACGCGGCGTCCTCGATGCGCGACGAACCCGAGGACTCGATGCGCAGCACCTCGCCGAGTCCGACGATGCCCTCGCCGCGACGCATCCAGACGAGCGGGTGCCGCGGATCGGTGCGCGGAATCAGCGGTTCGGTCTCATCGACGGCCACCGTCCTGACGACGAGGCGCGCCGGGGCGTGCGTCTGACTCACCGGTACAGCCTACTTCGCGCCCTCGGTCGGTCGAGTAGCGCGAAGCGCGTATCGAGACCACCGGCACCGAGGCAACCTGGTCTCGATACGGCGCTGGCGCGCCTACTCGACCGACCGGAGGGTTCAGCTCGCGGCGAGGCGTGCCTGCTGCTCGGCCACGTCGTAGTCGGCCGTCGGCCAGCTGAGCTCCATCGCCTCGAGCGCGTCGATGAGCAGGTGCTGCACGGCGAGCCGCGCGTACCACTTGTGGTCGGCGGGAACGACGAACCACGGGGCATCCGGCTTGGACGTGCGGTCGAAGACGTGTTGGTAGGCCTCGCGGTACGCGGGCCAGAGCAGGCGCTCGTCGATGTCGCCGGGGTTGAACTTCCAGTGCTTGTCCGGGCGCTCGAGCCGGGCCTGCAGTCGCTGCTTCTGCTCGTCGGCCGAGATGTGGAGCATGACCTTGATGACGGTCGTGCTGTTCGCGACCTGCCCGCGCTCGAACTCGTTGATCGCGTCGTAGCGGCGCTCGATCTCCTCGGGCGGGGCGAACTCGCGCACGCGGCCGATCAGCACGTCCTCGTAGTGCGAGCGATCGAAGACGCCGATCATGCCGGGGCCGGGCGTCTCCTTGCTGATGCGCCAGAGGAAGTCGTGCCCGAGCTCCTCCTCGGTGGGCTTCTTGAAGGCCGCCAGGTGCACGCCCTGCGGGTCGACCGACCCCATCACGTGCTTCACGATGCCGCCCTTGCCCGCCGTGTCCATCGCCTGCAGCACGAGCAGGATGCGCCGCCTGTGGCCGCCCATGCGGCTGCCCGCGAAGAGCTGCTCCTGCAACGCGGCGAGGATGTCGGCGCCTTCGGCGAGCGCCTTCTTCGCCTCGCGCTTGCCGCCGTCGAACCCGGGGTGCGACCGCGGGTCGACGTCGGCCAGGTCGAACCCCTCACCGACGCGGAGGAGGTCGGCGGGATCGGCGGTCCAGAACGATTCGCGGCTCATGGCGTCCCCTCTCCAGCGGCGCGGCGCCGCGGTGCTCCTCACATCCTGCCGAGCCCGGATGCGCCGGGCAAGGCCCCTCACCGTGCGCACTACGTCACTGATACGCGCCTGGCATCAGCGATGCCGCACGCATATCAGTGACGTAACGGTGCGCAGGAAGGGTACCGATGACCGGCGGAGCAACGCGAAGGTCGCGCGACGAAGCGGTGCGACGAGCGGGCGGCGGTCAGCGCGGCAGCGGAACCTCGAGGATCGTCGGGCCGTCGATGCGCGTGCCGAGCGCCTCGTCGAGTTCGGCGCGGGTGGTCGCCCGCGAGTACGTCCAGCCGTAGGCCGCGGCGAGCGCCGCGAGGTCGACCTGCTGGGGCGTGAACTGCACCCGGTCGAAGGCGTCGGCGGGCGCGGTGCCCGCGACCTCGAGCGCGTCGAAGATCGTGCCGCCGCCGTCGTTGCCGACGATGAGCAGCAGCCGCGGACGTGTCTCGCCGGCGCCGAGCAGCAGCGAGCCGACGTCATGCAGCAGGGTCAGGTCGCCGATGAGGGCGCGGGTCGCCCCGGCCGACGCGACCGCCGAGGCCGGGCGCGCCGCGACGGTGCGCTCGACGGCTTCGGCGTGCGCGAGCTCCGCCGCGAACCCGGTGGCCGGGCCCCGAGGGGCCGACTCGCCGGCGGCCGGTGCCCGATCGTGCTCGGGGGCACGGGATGCCTCCGTCTCGGGGGCGTGCGCGGGGGCATCCGCCTGGCTCGCGATCGCGATGCCGAGCGCGGTGGCGACGGTGCCGTCGATGCCCGCGAGGCCGCGGTTGGCGTGCGCGGCGATGCGTCGGCCGGGCACGGCCCGGTCGGCGTCGCGAATGAGGCGGGATGCCCCGAACACGAGCCGGTCGTGCGGCCACGTCGCACCCCAGATTGCGTCGACGAGCATGCGGCGCGTGATCGGTGCGCGGGCGGCGGCGAGCTGGGCGCGCATGAACTCGCGGTGCAGCTCGACGTCGCCGACGTGCCCCGTCTCGTCGATGCCCTCGGCGACGGCGGGTGCGGCGGGCGGCAGGCCCGACTCGACGATGATGCGGCTCGCGTGCACCCAGCGGCGCACCCAGGCGCGCTCCTCGGCGGTCTGCGGTGCGGCGGGGGTGACGGGATCGGCGTGCACGGCGCGCTCGAACCGGCGAACGCGTCGGCCGGGGTTGAACCACTCGATGCCCGACGGGGCGACCACGATCGTCTCGACGTCGTCGCGCTGCACGAGCGCGGGCACCTCGCGCGACAGCGTCGGGTGCCCGAACACCACGACCCGCTCGACCGCGTCGCCGAAGCCGGGTTCGCGCAGCAGCTCGCGGTAGGCGACGACGAGGTTGGGCCCGAAGTGGGCGCCGCTCGTCACCTCGGCGGCGAGCGGCCAGTCGCCGTCGCGGGCGAACGCCTCGGCCTCGGGGCCGGCGCCCGCCCCGGCGACGACGAGGGTGCGCGGTCCGCGGGCGATCAGCGCACCGGATGTTCCGTGGTCGACGTGCTCCTCCCGTGCCCCGCTGCCGCCCTGCGGATCGAGGGCGGCCCCGGATCGGCCGAGGTCGGCGAGCTGCGCCGCCTCCATCGGCGACGAGAGCGGCTCGCGCAGCTGCACGTTGAGATGCACCGGGCCCGGACCGGGGTGGGCGATGGACCCGCCGTCGGCGTCGCGACCGAGAGCCGCGGCGACGACCTCGCGGGCGAGCCTCGCCGCCGTCTGCGTCTCGCCGGGAGCCCCCTCGGGCGGAGTGACATCGCGCTCGAGGCGCACCGCGCCCGCGAAGATGCCGGGCTGCATGGTGGTCTGGTTCGATCGGATGCCGCGCAGCTCCGCCGGCCGATCGGCCGTGACGAGCACGAGCGGCACGCCCGAGTGGTGCGCTTCGAGCACCGCGGGGTGCAGGTTCGCGACGGCGGTGCCCGAGGTCGTCACGACGACCGCCGGACGGCCCGATTCGATCGCGAGCCCGAGCGCGAGGAATCCGGCACCCCGCTCGTCGATCCGCACGTGCAGGCGCACGAGCCCCTGCCGCTCGAACTCCGCCGCGGCGAGCGCGATCGCCTGCGAACGCGAACCGGGAGCGACGACGACGTCGAGCACCCCCGCGCGCACGAACTCCTCGAGCAGTGCGACCGAGAACGCGGTGGCCGGAGCCGTCGGCGCGGTGGGCACCGACGCAGCGGTCGGTGCCGTCGGCACCGGCTCAGGCATTCGGGCGGGGCGACGGGCCGGTCTCGCCGGGGGCGTCGGGGTTGTCGGGTCGCTTGCCGGGGTCGGCCTTGTGACCGGCGCCGGGGCCGGGGCCGCCGGTCGAGGCATCCGTCTCGCCGTCGAGCTCGGCGAGCTCTTCTTCGAGCCGGCGGATGCGCTCCGCCTGCACGGCGTCGTCGCCGAGGCGACGCAGGAACTCGGTGTCGTCGTCGGGGGCCACGGTGCGGTTGCGGCCGGCGGGACGGTTCAGCGAGCCGCCACGGCCGACGAAGAACCAGAGCAGGCCGCCGATGACGGGCACGAAGAGGATCACGACGATCCACCAGCCGCGCTTCAACCCTCGGATGCGCAGCCGGTCGAGCAGCGCGCAGTCGACGACCGCGTAGACCGTGAAGATCACGACAGCGATGCCGAGTCCGAAGAGCAGTCGGGCCATGGTGCCAGTCTAGGCTCGCCGGGTCACGGCTGGCTGGGAGCCGCCCCCAGACACCCCGCCTACACTGTCAGGGTGAAATCCGTGCCCGTCTGGATCTGGTACACGGCGATTCGAGTCATCCTCTTCGCCGTGCCGCTCGCCGTCCTCCTGATCGCCGGGGTGACCCCGTGGATCGCGGCGCTCGTCGCAGCGGTGTTCGGATTCAGCGCCTCCCTGCTGTTCCTGCGCCGCCCCCGCGAGTCGATGTCGAGCGAGCTCTACGCCGCACGCCACCGCGAGAAGCCGGTCGTGCGCGAAGACGACGAGGCCGAGGACGCGGCGATCGCCGCCGCGGCCGAGCCGGCCGCCGAGAAGCCGGTCAAGCCCGCCGCGGAGTAGTCGCCGCGCGGCTCGCCCGCATCTCGCATCCGACGCGTCAGAGCGCGAAGGCGAGCCCCAGCCCGACGCCGTAGAGCAGTGCCGTGATGCTCGTGAGCTGCAGCGCGAGGATGAGCTCGCGCGGCGTCTTCGCCGTCAGCACGATGATGCAGGCCGGCACTGCGGCGAGCAGGGCGAAGAGCACGAGCCACGCGGTCGGGTAGAAGAGCGCGAAGAACACGGCGATGCCGAACGGCACGAGCGCGAACAGCACGAACAGGATGCGCCCCGCGAGCGGCCCGATGAGCACGGCGAGCGTGCGCTTGCCCGCGACCCGGTCCTGCTCGACGTCGCGCAGGTTATTCGCCATGAGCACGGCGCACGCGAGCAGCCCGACGCCGACGCCGCCGAGCCAGGCCTCGAAGTTCACCGTGAGGGCCTGCACGAACGCCGAGCCCGCGGTCGCGACGAGCCCGAAGAAGATGAACACGAAGAGCTCGCCGAGCCCCGCGTAGCCGTACGGGCGCTTGCCTCCGGTGTAGAACCAGGCCGCGACGATCGCGGCGGCGCCGACCGCGATGAGCCACCACTGCTGGGTGATGACGACGAGCGCGAGTCCGGCGAGCGCGGCGAGCGCGAAGAACGAGAGCGCGACGACGAGCACGTGCCGCGGGTTCACGGCCCCCGAGGCGGTGAGCCGCGCGGGTCCGACCCGGTGGTCGTCGGTGCCGCGCACGCCGTCGGAGTAGTCATTCGAGTAGTTGACGCCGATCTGCAGGGCGAGCGCGACGACGAGGGCGAGCAGCGCACGCGCCGGATGCCACGCCCCCTCGGCGATCGCGATGACCCCGGCTCCGGTGCCGAGCGCGACGGGCGCGATGGCGAGCGGGAGCGTGCGCAGGCGCGCACCCGAGATCCAGTCGGCGGCGGTCGCGGGGCCGGCCGCACCGGCGGGGGCGGCGGCGCGCGGGCTCGAGGCCTTCGCGGGGTTGCCCGATCGGCCGTGCGTGCGCGAACGCTTCGCGAGGTCGTCGGCGGGATTCATCCGTTGGGGTTTCGGGCGTGCCACATGGCAATGCTAGTTCGGCACCCTATGGCCCCGCTCGGTGGCGGGCGCATCGACGGCGAGGCCGGCGCCGAGGTGCTCAGCGCACCTCTCTGACGGCGTCGAGGTAGCGCGCGACGACCTCGAGCTCGTCGGTGGTGAAGCCCTCGTGCACCCGCTGCATGCCCTCGAGGATCTCGCGGTACGGGTCATCCTCTCCTCCGCCACCGGTGCCGGGCAGGGCACCGGCGCGCAACTGCACGACCACCCGCCGGCGGTCGTTCGGATCGGCGGAGCGCTCGATGTAGCCCTGCTTCTCGAGCCGGTCGAGCACGCGGGTGGTGGTGCTGGTCGGAAGGCCGGTCTGCTGGCTCACCTCCCCCGCGGTCATCGGCGCGCCGTTGCGCGCGAGGTAGCCGAGCGCCTGCAGGTCGACCACGCTCACGCCCATCGATCGGGCGACGCGCTCGTTGGTCATGACCGAGGAGGCGATCACGAGCTGGAGCAGGTCGACGATGCGCGCGGTGACCTCGGCCTTGCTTGACATCGTGGCGACGCCCTCCTATTCTTCCCGGTGTGGGAATGTCCCATGATGGGACTATACCGTTCCGGTACGAATTCAGTCTATGAAAGGGCGGCCGACATGACCACCGCACCCCGCCGAGGCCTCGCCGTCGGCATCCTCCTGTTCGCCTCGTTCATGGACCTGCTCGACGTCACCATCGTGCAGGTCGCGCTGCCGTCGATCGGCAGCGACCTCGGGGCGTCCGAGACCCAGCTCGAATGGATCGTGAGCGGCTACATGCTCGCCTTCGCCGTCGCACTGATCACCGGCGGACGCCTCGGCGACCTCTTCGGTCGCCGCCGGGTCTTCCTCATCGGAGTCGCCGGCTTCACCCTCGCCTCCGCTACCGCGGCCGCCGCCTGGTCCGGCGAGGTGCTCGTCGCCACCCGCATCCTGCAGGGGCTCTTCGCGGCGCTCATGGTGCCGCAGCTGCTCGCGACGGTGCAGGCACTGTTCACCCCGCGCGAGCGGGCCCCGATGTACGGGCTCATCGGCGGCGTGAGCGGTCTCGCCGCCGTCGTCGGGCCCGTGCTCGGCGGCTGGCTCATCGACGCCGACCTGCGGGGGCTCGGCTGGCGCACGGTCTTCCTCATCAACATCCCGGTCGGCATCGCCATCTTCGTGCTCGCCGCGCTGATCGTGCCCGAGACGCGCTCGCCGCGACCGATGCGACTCGACCTCGCGGGCGTCGCCATGCTCAGCGGCGTCGTGCTCGCATTCATGGTGCCCCTCGTCGAGGGCCGGTCGCTCGGCTGGCCGGTCTGGCTCTGGGCTCCGGTCGCCGCGGGCGCCGTACTCCTCGCCTGCTTCGTGCTGCACGAACGCCGGCGGATGCGGCGCGACGGTTCGGCGCTGCTGCCGATGCCCCTCTTCGCCGACCGCGGGTTCTCGGCGGGCATCGTCACCCAGGCTGCCTTCCAGGGCTCGCTCAACGCGTTCACCCTGCCCTTCATCGTCTACCTCCAGGTCGGGCTCGGATTCGACGCGCTCACCGCGGGCCTCAACCTCCTCGCGTTCAGCCTCGGCGCGCTCGTCGGCACGGGCGCGGTCATCCCGCTCGTCGCCAGGGTCGGAAAGTACCTCGTGACGATCGGCGCGGCACTGCTCGCGGTCGGCGTGCTGTGGGTGTTCGCCGTCGTCGCCGACACGGGCGCCGCGTTCACCGGTTGGGCCGCCCTCTGGCCGATGCTGCTCTCCGGCGTCGGCCTCGCCTTCCTCGTCATCCCGCTCGTCGACGTCGCGCTGGCCACCGTGCCGGTGGCCGACGCCGGAGCCGCGTCGGGCACCTACAGCACCTTCCAGCAGCTCGGCGCCGCGGCGGGCGTCGCCATCTCGACGACGGTGTTCTTCGGTGTCGTCGGCGACGACTGGAGCCGTACGCACGTGCTCACCGCCCTGCAGGCCTCGGTCTGGGTCGCTGTCGCCGGGTTCGCGATCGCCGCGCTCTCGAGCCTCCTGCTCCCCCGGCGCAGCGAGGTGCAGGCGCACCTCGACGAGGCGCGACGACTGGCCGAGGCCGATGTCGAGGCGGATGCCGATGTCGCGGCGCATGCCGCCCCGGTGCCGAACGTCTGACGTCTGCCGTCTGCACCACATTCGCGCCCTCCGCGCCACTTGAACCGGCGCAGAGGGCGACGAAGTGGTGCCAGAGGCTGAGCGGAGCGACCGTCAGTCAGCGGCCCGCGGCGACGGCGGCGAGCGCCCGGCGGTCGGGCTTGCCCGAGGCCAGCACGGGCCAGGGCTCGGCGACCACGAGCCGCACCGGCCTCGCGGCCGGGCCGAGGTCCGAGGCATCCGTGATCTCGCGCAGGCCGGCGAGCGCGGATGCCTCGTCGCCGACGCCGGTGCCGACCACGACCGCCGCTCGCTCGCCCCACTCGGCGTCGGGCACGGCGACGACGACCGCCTCGCCGAACCCCGGCAGTCGGCGCACGGCGCGCTCGACCTCGCCGAGCACGACCTTCACGCCGCCCGAGATCATGACGTCGTCGGCGCGGCCGCGCACGCGCAGCCGGCCGGTGCCCGGGTCGAGCTCGCCGAGATCGCCCGTGCGGTACCAGCGGGTGCCGCGCTCGGCGACGAAGGCCGCGGCCGTGCGCTCGGGGTCGTCGAGGTAGCCCTCGGCGAGGCTCGACCCGCTGAGCTCGATGCGCCCGTCGACGAAGCGGACGGCGGTGTCGCCGATCGGCGCTCCGTCGTAGACGCAGCCGCCGGCGGTCTCGCTCGAGCCGTAGGTGCGCACCACGCGCACGCCGGCGGCGTCGGCGCGCTCGGCGAGGGCGGGGGCGAGCGCCTGCCCACCCACGAGCACCGCGTCGAAGGAGCGCAGCGCCGCCCCCACGAAGGCGTCGCGCTCGGCGGCGTCGAGCAGCCGCGCCAGCTGCGTCGGCACGAGGGAGGTGTAGTGGGGCACGTGGTCGTGCATGCGAGCGGATGCCTCGGCGAACGCCGCCGGATCGAACCCGCCGGCAGGCAGCGCCACGGTCTCGGTGCCGGCGACGAGCCCCCGCACGATCACCTGCGCGCCGGCGATGTAGTGACCCGGGAGGGCGAGCAGCCACTGCCCGGTGCTGCCGAGCGCGTCGTGCGTGGCGTCGGCGCTCGCGACGAGCGCGTCGGCCGAGAGCAGCACCCGCTTCGGGGCGTCGGTCGAGCCGCTCGTCTCGACGACGAGCGCGACCCGGTCGTCGACCTCCGCCGCGGGACGGTCGGCACCGCCCACGCCCGCCGCGCCCGCCTCGGGCACCGGCCAGACCGCCGGTCCGCCGTCGAGGGCCGCGGCGAGTGAACGGGTCAACTCCGCGGCATCCGTCGCGGTCACCCTGATGAGCGGTTTCACGAACACCCCCGACACCGGCCGAGCCGGTTCGGCGTAACCGGCATCAGTAGTGCCACGGGTACGGGCCCCAGTCGGGGTCGCGCTTCTCGAGGAAGGCGTCGCGGCCCTCGACCGCCTCGTCCGTGCCGTACGCGAGCCGCGTCGCCTCGCCCGCGAAGACCTGCTGGCCGACCATGCCGTCGTCGACCGCGTTGAACGCGAACTTCAGCATGCGGATCGCCGTCGGCGACTTCGTGAGAATGGTGCGGGCCATCGCGATCGCCTCGCGCTCGAGCTCGGCGTGCGGCACGACCCGATTCACGGCACCCATCTCGTAGGCTCGCTCGGCCGAGTACTCCTCGGCGAGGAAGAAGACCTCGCGCGCGAACTTCTGCCCGATCTGGCGCGCGAAGTACGCCGAACCGTAGCCGGCGTCGAACGAGCCGACGTCGGCGTCGGTCTGCTTGAAGCGACCGTGCTCGCGACTGGCGATGGTCAGGTCGCAGACGACGTGCAGCGAGTGCCCGCCGCCGGCCGCCCAGCCCGGCACGACCGCGATGACGACCTTCGGCATGAAGCGGATCAGCCGCTGCACCTCGAGGATGTGGAGACGGCCGACCGCCGCCTGCCCCTCCCCCGAGACGACCGCGGTCTCGGCGTCCGAGTACTTGTAGCCGTCACGACCTCGGATGCGCTGGTCGCCGCCCGAGCAGAACGCCCAGCCGCCGTCCTTCGCACTCGGGCCGTTGCCCGTCAGCAGCACGACGCCGATGCGGGGGTTCGTGCGCGCGTCCTCGAGGGCGCGGTAGAGCTCGTCGACCGAATGCGGGCGGAACGCGTTGCGCACCTCGGGCCGGTCGAACGCGATGCGCGCGATGCGCCCGTCGAGCGAGTGGTGATACGTGATGTCGGTGAACGACGCACCCGCAGGAGCCGCGGCCCACTCGCTCGGATCGAACAGTTCGGAGACCTCGGCACTCATGGCTCAAGCCTATTCGGCGCCGCCGCCCAGCAAGCCGGCGACGACGGGCACGACGGCCGTCACGCCGACGAGGATCGCCCAGACGACGGGGATGCCCGCGGCGATGACGACGAGGACGCCGCCGATCCCGATCGCGAGGTTGCGCCCGGTCGACTCGGCACGGACCTCGCTCGTGGTGAGCCCCAGCTCGTCGATCCCTGCAGCCGTCATCCCTCCACCCTAGGCGTCCGAACCGAGCCGAGGGCGGGCGATCAGGGAATTCGTGCCCCGCTCAGGCGGCCGGTGCTCCGCGGCCGGCGAGCACCCGGAGCGCCGTCGCCGTGCTCGTGCCGAGCAGCACGAGCCCCGAGCCCACACCGGCGATCAGTTGCACGAGCGGCGCATCGTGCGTCGTGACGGCGAGCACCATCCCGACGACGCCGAGCGCCGTCATCACCGCCCCGATGACGATCAGCTCGCGCTGCCCGCGCACCCACCACCTCGCGAAGGCCAGGAAGTGCAGACCGACGACGAGCGCGATCCACGCGACGTTCGCGGCGGGCTCGACGCGGTTGAGCACGGCCAGGCCGCCGAAGAGGAGCACGGCCTCGATCGCCACGATCACCCAGAACGCGAGATGCGAGCGAGCCCGGTCGCGTTCGGGCGGGCGCTGCCCGCGCCGGACGGTCGCGACGAAGCCGGCCAGCACGACCGTCGCCGCGAGGACTGCGAGCACCGTCGCGATGAGCTGCAGCGGCTGGCCCAGCAGCCCGCTGTTCACCGAGACGAACACCGCACCGAACGAGGCGCCGATGAGGTGGCCGGGGTAGACGCCGCTCGCCCCCGCCGTTCGAGGGGGCGGCGAGGTGGTCGATCGATCCGTCGGAATGCTCACCCGACCGAACCTAGGGCACCCCGAATCGCCGGGGCACGAACACGCCGCCCGGTGCCAGACTGGGCTCATGTCGCCCGCCGCACACCCCGAGCTCGACGAACTGCTCGCCACCGCCCGCGTCGTCGCACTGCCGCTCGTGACGCGGTTCCGCGGCATCGACGTGCGCGAGGCCATGCTCATCGAGGGCCCGCGGGGCTGGACCGAGTTCAGCCCGTTCGCCGAGTACGACGACGAGGAGGCATCCGCCTGGCTCGCCGCGGCGATCGACTTCGGCTGGAACGCCCCTCCCCCGGCGCTCCGCGACCGCATCCCCGTGAACGCGACCGTGCCGGCCGTCGATCCCGACAGCGTGCCGGCCGTGCTCGCCCGCTTCCCGGGCTGCCGCACGGCGAAGGTGAAGGTCGCCGGCTCCGACCAGACGCTCGCGCAGGACGTCGCGCGCGTGCGCGCCGTGCGCTCGGCGCTCGGCCCGGAGGGCCGGGTGCGGGTCGATGCGAACGGCGGCTGGAACATCGACGAGGCCGAGCACGCCATCCACGCCCTCGCGCCGTTCGACCTCGAGTACGTCGAGCAGCCCTGCGCGACGGTCGACGAGCTCGCCGAGATCCGCCGCCGCACGAAGTACATGGGCATCCCGATCGCGGCCGACGAGAGCGTGCGCCGCGCCGACGACCCGCTCGCCGTCGCCGAGGCGGGCGCCGCCGACCTGCTCGTGATCAAGGCGCAGCCGCTCGGCGGGATCCGCCGGGCACTCGACATCGTCGGACGCACGGGGCTGCCCGTCGTCGTCTCGAGCGCCCTCGACACGAGCGTCGGGCTCGCGATGGGCGCGCACCTGGCCGCGGCGGTTCCCTCGCTCGAGTTCGACTGCGGCCTCGGCACGGCGTCGCTGCTCGCCGCGGATGTCACGCGCGCACCCCTCGCGCCCCGCGACGGGTCGATCCCGGTCGTCCGCGTCGATCCCGACCCCGAGCTGCTCGACCGCTACGCCGCCGCGCCCGAGCGCATCGACTGGTGGATCGAACGCCTGGGGCGCTGCCACGCGGTGCTCGGCGAGGCGCGCGTCGGCTGACCTTCCGACGCGGCGCCCGACGCAGCGCACCGCTCGCCGACGCGGTCAGCCCGTGATCGTCGCCCGGTCGAGGTAGGCGGCGATCGCGTCGCGGTTCTTCGAGAGGCATCCGATGCGCTGCTCGAGCTGCGCACGGCGCGCTGCGAGCGACTCGGCGAGCGCCCGCTGGATGACAGGGGTCTCGGGGTCGGACACGCTCGCGAGGCAGGGAATCATGTCGAGGATGACCGCGGTCGGGATGCCGGCGTCGATGAGGTCGCGCACCTGCCCGACGCGTTCGACGGCCCCCTCGGGGTAGTCGCGGTAGCCGTTGCTCTCGCGCGTGGAGGAGATGAGCCCCTGCGCTTCGTAGTACCGGAGCAGGCGGGTCGAGACCCCGGTCTGCGAGGCGAGTTCGCCGATGCGCATGACACCTCCTGAAATCGACTTGACCTTAACACTAGTGTCAAGGTTCGACACTGGCGGCATGGCTTCTCCGATCACCGCTTCCGCACCCGTCGTCGACGCGCCGACGCGCACCCGACTGCCCGTCAACGGCCTCCTCGCACTCGCCTCGATCGTGTTCGTCGGCGTCGTCACCGAGATCCTGCCCGCCGGCCTCCTGCCGCAGATGAGCGCCGACCTCGGCGTCTCGCAGGCGCAGATCGGCTGGCTCGTCGCCGCGTACGCCGTGACCACGGCCGTGACCGCCATCCCCCTGACCGCGCTCACCCGTGCGGTGCCCCGCAAGCGACTGCTGCTCTCGCTCGTGGTGGGCTTCGCCCTCGTCAGCGCGGTGACCGCGATCGCGGGCGACTACACGACCATCCTCGTCGCGCGCACGATCGGCGGAATGCTCGCGGGCCTGCTCTGGGCGATCGCGGCCGGCTACGCGATGCGCATGGTCGAGCCCGAGCACGCGGGTCGTGCGCTCTCGATCGCGATGGTCGGCACGCCGCTGGCGTTCGCGTTCGGCCTGCCGATCGCGACGACGCTCGGTTCGCTGCTCGGCTGGCGCGCGGCGTTCGCGGTGCTCGCGGGCCTCGCGCTCGTGCTCGCCGTCTGGGCGGCGATCGCGCTGCCCGGCTTCCCCGGAGAACGCGCCGGGTCGCGTCCGGGTCTCGGCACGGTGCTCCGCCAGCCCGGACTCGTCGCGGTGCTCGCGACCACCGCCGCCTTCGTGCTCGCGCACAACGTGGCGTACACCTACATCGCCCCGCTCGCGGTGGCGTCGGGTCTCGACCGGCACCTCGACGTCGTGCTGCTCGTGTTCGGGGTGTTCGCCGTGGCCGGCGTGCTCGTCTCGGGGGCGCTCGTCGACCGGCATCTCCGCGCGATGGTGCTGATCGCCGCGGTCGCGCTCGGCGTCGCGATGCTCGCGATCGGGTTCTTCTCCGCACAGCCCGTGGTCGTCTACGGCGCGGTCGCGCTCTGGGGCGTCGCGTACGGCGGCGCACCGACCCTGCTGCAGTCGGCGCCGGCCCGCATCGCGGGCAGCGCCGCCGACGTCGCGCAGTCGATGGTCGTGGCCACCTGGAACGGCTCGATCGCGCTCGGCGCGTTCGTCGGCGGGGTGGTGCTCGATGCCGCGGGCGTCGGCGGGCTGCCGTGGATCGCGCTGGCCCTCGTCGCCGTCGCCGCGCTCATCGCCGCGACCTCGCGCGCGGCGTTCGCACCGCTCCGCTGACGACCGGCGCGGCGCGACGTCCGGCCCCCTGCACTGGGGGTCGGCCGACGGGGTTCGACCGACCAGCATCAGGGCGAGCACGGATGCCGCGCACACGCGCCGCGACGACGGTGGGCTTCGAGCGTGCGCCGCCCGGGCGCGCCTCGAACCCACCCGAAGGGAATCACATGTCCAAGCGGACCTTGACCAACATCACGGCGGGCGTCGCGCTCGCCGCGGCGGGCGTGCTCGCCACCGGCGCCGGCGCCTACGCGCACGAGTGCTTCAACCCGAACCGCTCCGAGCAGGGCAACGCCGGGGCGTCGAACTCGCAGACGTGGCTCACCGTACACGTCGAGGAGCTCACCTTCGGCCTCCCCGAAGCCGACGCGGAATGCGTGCTCGACGCCTACGCAGCGACCGGCGCGCCGACCTCGTTCACGATCAAGATCAAGGGCGCGAACGGCTCGGGCGGCACGATCGGCGCCAACAACCCGAACCGCGACGTCAAGGCCGCCGACGGCAAGGGCATCGACGAGATCTTCGCCGCCCACGGCGACGACATCGTCGGCAGCTTCATGTCGTGCGGGGTCGAGCTCCCGTTCCCGGTCTGATCGACCCAGCGACCACGGACGCACACGACGGGCCGGGTGGGAGAGCTCCCACCCGGCCCGTCGCATCGTCACGACGCCGCGTCGCCTACCAGAGCAGGATCGGCACCGGCACCGTCCGGGTGTCGGCGAAGCCCTCGTCGCCGGTGAACACCGCGTGCACGATGTGCAGGCCGCGGCCGAGCTTCGGCAGCTTGAGGTTCACCCGGCCCTTGTCCTTCGCGGTCAGCGAGACCTCGGCGAGCTTCGTTCCGCCCTCGTACACCGCGAACGTGCCCGTCGGCGTCGAACCGTCGAGCGCGACGACCTTCGCGACGTACTTCACGGCCGAGCCGGCCTTCGCGACGAGCTTGTCGGGCGCGCCGAGGGCGAGCGTGGCGACCGCGGGCGGCGGCTGCTCGTCGACCAGCACGGCGACGCTGCGGGCGGGCACGGTGACGGTTCCCGTCGTGGCATCCCAGGCGGTCTGCTTCACGACCGCGTCGGAACCCGACGCCTGCGCCTCGGCGAGCGTGAAGTCGCGCCCGGCGAGCCCGCCGACCGTCTGGCTGACGGCCGACGGCGAGGCGTTGAACACGACGAGCGCGCCGTCGAGCTCGGGGTCGACGTCATCGCCGACGAGGTCGTCGATCTGCATCACGATCACGCCCGGCGTCGCGTCGGGCCCGCTGTTCGGGAAGGTGACCTTCTCGTCGATGAGCTCGGCCGAGCCGAGCTGCAGCAGGTCGACCGACGAGCGCACGCGCAGCAGGTCGAGGGCGGATGCCTCGGCCGCCGCCATGTCGGCCGCGGTCGGCTTCAGGGCGGGGTCGGCGAGCAGCGGTTCCATGACCGACCACTTGCCGCCGTTGTCGGCCTCGCCCGGCAGGCCCGAGCCGAAGGTCGACTCCTGCCCGGTCCAGTCGACCCGGTTGAACCAGTCGCCCGAGTTGTAGCTGTTGCGGTCGAGCGACTTCGATCGCAGCAGCTCGGTGCCGGCGTGCCAGAACGAGGGCGACTGCGACAGGGTGACCGTCGCGAGCGACAGCGTGTTCATGCGCACGCGGTCGGCCATCGTGGTGTCCTGCGGCAGCTTGAAGACCGAGAGGTCGTAGAGCGTCTCGTTGTCGTGCGCGTCGACGTAGTTGATGACCTCGTCGGGCTGGTCGGCGTAGCCGGCCGGCGAACCCCGGTAGTCGAGCTGGTCGCCGCGCACGGTCGTGCCCGTGGCATCCTCGAGCTCGTACCCGCGGAGGTTGCCGGCGAGGCCGAGCTTCACGAGGTCGGTCTGGTGCGCGAGGTCGGCGAGCTGGTCGGCCTGCGACGGCGTGCCGGCCCGGCCGTTCGGGTCGGTGCCGAGGCCCGTGCCGAAGCCCTGCTGGAACGTCGACGAGGCGTCGACCGGGCTGCCGCCGTGCACGGCGTCGCGCAGCCGGTCGTTGAACGTGCCGATCCCGGTGCCGCCGAGCTGCCCCTGCGTGGCCTGCTCGAACAGGGCGTTGTTCGCGACCTCGCCGAAGTTCCAGCCCTCGCCGTAGAGGTACACGGCCTTGCCGTCGACCCCGTCGCGCTCGAGCGTGAGCTCGTCGAGCGCCGCCCGCACGGCGAGCATGTTCTCCTTCGAGTGGTGGCCCATGAGGTCGAAGCGGAACCCGTCGACCTTGTACTCCTTCGCCCACAGCACGACCGAGTCGACCATGAGCTGCTGCGCGACGTCGTGCTCGGTCGCCACGTTCTGGCAGCACGTCGAGGTCTCGACGGCGCCGACCGCGTTGAGCCGCTGGTAGTAGCCCGGCACGATGCGGTCGAGCACCGACTTCTGCCCCTGACCGGCCTCGGCGGTGTGGTTGTACACCTCGTCGAGCACGACCTGCAGGCCGTCGGCGTGCAGCGCGCCGACCATCTCGCGGAACTCGGCGACGCGCGCCCCGCCGTCGGGGTCGACGGCGTACGAGCCCTCGGGCGCCTGGTAGTGGAACGGGTCGTAGCCCCAGTTGAAGCCGTCGAGGTCGCGGATCCGGTCGATGCACGCCTGCTGCTCGGCCGACGCGGGACCGAAGCTCGCGAGTTCGCAGTCGGGCACGGCCTGCTGCGCGCGCTCCTCCTCGATGGTTGCGAGGTCGAAGGTCGGCAGCAGGTGCACGGTGTTGATGCCCGCATCGGCGAGCTCGCGCAGCTGCTTCGCGCCCGCGGAGTCGCGGGTGAACGCCCGGTAGGTGCCGCGCTCGGCCTCGGGCACGGTCTCGTCGCTGATCGAGAAGTCGCGCACGTGCAGCTCGTAGATCGCGCGGTCGACGGGGCGTTCGACGACGGGTGCCTTGGTCTTCGCCCACTGCTCGGGGGCGAGCGCCGGGTCGTCGAGGTCGACGACGACGGTGCGCGCCGAATTCGTCGTGAGGGCCACGGAGTACGGGTCGGTCACCGAGTTCTGCTCGATCTTCCCCGTCGACGGAGCGAAGACCTCGACCGACCACCGGTACTCGTCGCCCGCGGCGACGCCATCGACCGACCAGGTGCCGCTCGCGTCGTCCCGCACCGCATCGGTCACCTCGGGGTCGCCGGCGGAGCCTGCGGCCCAGCGCTCGAGCGAGACCGACCGCGCGGTCGGCGCCCACAGGGTGAGGGTCGCGTCATCGCCGTCCCAGCTCGTGCCGAGCGGGGCGGATGCCACGGCGTCGGCGTAGAGGGCGTCGAGCACGCCGGGCAGCTGCACGCCGGTGAAGGCGGTGAGCTCGCCGTTCGAGCCGCCCGACCGCTGCGCGACCGCGAGCTGCTGGGCGAGGAGCGCTTCGACCTCGGCGCGGTCGGCGCCGACGACGTGCAGCGCCAGGTAGCCCTCGAGCGCCGGGAACTTCTCGAGCTGCGCGTCGGAGAGACCGGCCGGGTCGAGTTCGAGCTCGACGGCGTCGCCGCCGCCCGTGACCTCGCCGTCGGTCACCCCGAGGCCCGCGTCAGGTGCGTGCTCGAGCGACCACGTGGCATCCTCGGCCTTCGCACCGCCGAGCAGGGCGGCGGGCCAGGCGATCGTCTGCTCGTCCACCCAGTGCGCCTGCGACTGCCCGCTGCCGGCGAGCGGCGGGTCGGTGACGACGATCTCGAGCACGTGCGTCGCGAGGGTGTAGCGGAACTCGACGAGCTTGCCGCCGGTCGCGGTGAACGTGTAGTTCGCGCCGCCGGGTGCGCCGCCGACGCCGTAGTTCTCGTCCCAGCCGAGACCGTGCGCGACCTTCACCTCGTACGCCCCGTCGGGGATCTTCGAGGTCGAGAAGGTGTAGACGCCGTCCTTGTCGCCGTCCTGCATGAGCGAGGCGAGGCAGTCGGGCGCCCAGTCGCCGGCGCAGCCGATCTCCTGCTGGAAGCTGCCGGGCAGGGTCACCGTGGGGCCCTCGGCCGTCGAGGAGACGACCTTCGTGGCGGGGTTCCAGTAGAACGTCACCGGCTTCGAGCCGTCGGTCGAGTAGGTGACGTTGCCGCCGTTCTGCTCGCCGTTCGCGCCGTAGTTGACGTCCCAGCTGCCGTTGAGCGCGACCTTGTACTCGTAGTCGCCCGCGGGCACGTCGAAGGTGCCGGCGTAGATGCCGTCGGCGCGGAGCGTCAGCTTCGCCGCCTCGCAGCCGGGCGTCCAGTCGCCCGCGCAACCCATCTCGCTGTTGTGCGAGCCGGGCACCGTGACGAGGTCGATCGGCGGCTCGGGCTCCTCGCCCCCGTCGGCGAGGTTCACGGCGTTGCCGACGCTCGCGTAGCTCGACGCCGCCGAACGGTTGCCCGCCGCGTCGGTCGAGATCGCACGGTACTCGAGGAGCGCGCCCTTCGGGAGGCCCGCCGTGTCGTGGAACACCCGCGGGCTCGTGTCCTCGGCCGTGCCGAGCGCGTGCCAGGCGTCATCGCCCGTCGCGCCGGCGACGCGCCAGGCGAAACTCGTCTCCTGCCAGGTGGCGTCGTCGACGTCGGCGGCGACGGGGGTCACGCCGGTCACGCCCGCGCCGGCCGCGGGCACCGCGACCGAGAGCGCGGCGGCCGCGTCGGGAGCGCTGACCTCGCGGTCCGCGCGCAGCACGACGGTGCCGAGCGCCGGCACGGTGACGGAGGCCACGCCGTCGGCGTCGGCCGTCACGGCCGCGGCGCCGGCGCCGGCGCCGCCGTCGTAGAGCACCTCGAACGCGCCGCCCTTCGTGAGCGTCGGCACCTCGACCGTGCGCGCCTCGCCCGCGTTGTTCGCGGCGACGAGGTACTCGACCTGCTCGTCGCGGTCGACCCGGCTGAACGCGTACACGCCCGCGCCGTTGTCGACGTAGCGCTCGATCTGCGCGCCCGTCGCGAGCGCGGGGTGCGCCTGGCGCAGCGCCGAGAGTGCGGCGATGCGCTCGTAGAGCGGGGCATCCGTGCCGAAGCGGTCGACGCTGCCGGCCTGCTCGCCGGTGACGAGCTTCTGGTTCTGGTACTCGGCGACCTGGCTCGCGAAGAGCGACTGACGGGCGTCCTTGTCGCCGCCGGTGCCGGCGAAACCCTGCTCGTCGCCGTAGTAGACGACGGGCTGGCCGCGGGTGAGGAAGAGGAGTTCGTGAGCGAGCTCGTCGCGCTCGAGCGGGGCGCCCGTCGACTGCAGGAAGTAGCCGACGCGACCCATGTCGTGGTTGCCGAGGAAGGTCGGCAGCGCCGTCGCCGAGGAGTCGGGCGTCGTGTAGTAGTCGTCACCGGCGAAGAGCGACTGCAGGTTCTTCGCCGAGTTGCCGGCGGCGAAGCTCACGGCCTGCGACTGGAAGGTGAAGTCGAGCACCGAGTTCATGTCGGTCTTGCGCACATAGGGGCTGAGCTTCACCGGGTCGGCGTCGTAGACCTCGCCGAACATGAAGAAGTCGTCCTTGCCGGCGGCGTGCGCGTAGTCGAGCACCTCGCTCGCCCACTGCTCCCAGAACTCGAAGTTCACGTGCTTGGCGGTGTCGATGCGGAAGCCGTCGATGCCGAGGTCGACCCACTGCTCGTACACGTCGACGAAGCCGTTCACGACGGTCGGGTGCTCGGTCATGAGGTCGTCGAGTCCGACGAAGTCGCCGTAGGTGACCGACTCGCCCTCCCACGTCGAGTCGCCGCGGTTGTGGTACAGCGTCGGGTCGTTGAGCCACGCCGGCACCTTGAGGTCGGCGTCGTCGGCCGCGATCGTCGGCGTGTACGGGAAGCTCGTCGCGGCGTCGAGCGCAGGGAAGTCGGCACCCGCCTCGGCCCCCGCGAAGTCGGAAGGCTTGAACGCGGTACCGTCGGCGTCGAGGTACGGGCTCGTCTTCTGGTCGATGTACGAGTACTGCTGCTCTTCGTAGTCGATCACGTCGGCCGTGTGGTTCGTGATGATGTCGAAGTACACCTTGATGTCGCGGTCGTGCGCATCGGCGATGAGCGCCTCGAGCTCGGCGTTCGTGCCGAGGTGCGGGTCGATCTGGGTGAAGTCGGTGACCCAGTAGCCGTGGTAGCCGGCGCTGGCGTTCGCGCCCTCGCCCTGCACGGCGCGGTTCTTGAAGCTCGGCGTCAGCCAGATCGCCGTCGTACCGAGTCCGTCGATGTAGTCGAGCTGCTCGCGCAGGCCCGCGAGGTCGCCGCCCTGGTAGAAGCCCTTGTCGGCGGGGTCGAAGCCGGTCGCGAGGCGGTCGCCCGTGAGTCCGCCCTCGTCGTTCGACGGGTCGCCGTTCGCGAAGCGGTCGGTCATCACGAAGTAGAACGTCTCGTCGCTGCCGGGCTGGCGCACCGGCGCGGCGACGAGTTCGGCATCGGATGCCTCGTCGTAGGCGCCGGCCATCGCGCCCGGGGTCAGTTCGAGGCCGACCTTCTTGAGGGTGTCGTCGAACACGACCCGCACGGCGGTGTCGCCCGCGACGGTCAGCGGGATGTTGTCTCCCCCGCCGTTCAGCCCGTACGCCTCGTCCCACGAGTCGTTCACGGCGACCTTGTACTGCCAGCTGCCCGCGGGAACGGTGAACTCGGCCGCGTAGACGCCGGCGGTGGCGGTCGGCTCGAGTTCGGTCTCGGCGCAGGCGGGCGCCCAGTCCTCGGCGCAGCCGAGCTCGGACTGCAGGTCGCCGACGAGCGCGAAGCTGCGCTCCTCGGCCGCAGCTGCGGCGAGACCGAGCCCGGGGGCGAAGCTCAGCGCCGTGACGGCGAGCCCGCCGGTCACTGCGGCGGCGAGCCACCTGCGTACGAGTGAGCGTTGCGTCATCTTCGACTCCCGATTCCCGGCACGACTCCGTGCCACCGACACTGCTCGCGAACGTAGCAGCGTCAGCTCCGTTAATGCAAGCGTTTACAGTCGAAGAGATCAATGATGACGCGAAGTCGGCTTCAGGCAATGGGATGAGAGTGCAATCGCTGTCACTGCGGTGATCCGGCGCCCGTCGTCAGAGCAGCCGCGCGAACGCTCCCGCTCGGAACTGCTCCTCGCGCAGCCGTCGCGCCTCGTGCCGGAGCTGGTGGCGGCGGGCCTGCTCGTCGCGGTCGAGCGTCTGGACGGTGCGTGCCTCGGTGAGGCGGCGCGCCAGCCATCCGAGCACTGCCGAGCGTCGGGTCGGGCGGATCGTCGTGGAGACGGATCCGGCGAGTGCGGTGTTCATGATGATCCCCTGTCGTTCACGGTTCCCGCCTCCGCGGGCCGTGATTCCATCCCACCGCCGGGCGCTCGTCGACGAATCGGCGAGCGCTACCGAGATCATCGCGGCGCGCTACCGAGATCAGCTCGAGAGCAGGTTGTGCTCCTCGGCGAGGCGCACGGCATCCTGACGCGACGCGACCCCGAGCTTCGCGAGCACGGCGGCGACGTGGCTGTCGACGGTCCGCACCGAGACCACGAGTCGCGCGGCGATCTCGGCGTTGGTGAGGCCGTCGGCGAGCAGCCGCAGCACGTCGAACTGCCGGTCGGTGAGGCCGTCGGGATTTCGACGGGTGAGGCTCGAGGGGCCGCGCGGGATGCTTCGGACGCCGCGGTCGCGCAGTTCGGCACGGATCCGGCGGGCGAGCGGTCGTGCCCCGATTCGATCGAGGATGACGAGCGCCTCCAGCAGGTCGGCGTCGTCGGGGCTCTCGGCGAGCGCGACGGCCTCGTGGTAGGGACATCCGGCCGCTCGCCAGAGGTCGGCGGCGCGGCGCCACTCACCGCGCGCCTGCACGGCGAATGGATGCTCCCCCTCGGGCGCTTCGACCTCCGCGCCCGCCCGGCGCAGCAGTGAGGCGAGCTCCGCCCGGAGATTCTCATCCTGCCGACGCACCGCCTCCTCGTGCACGGGAAGGGCGATCGCGCGCACCGCCGCCCGATCGCCGCGGAGCAGCGCGGCCTCGGCGCGAGCCGCGGCGGCCGGGCCCGTGCGCTGCAGCTCACCGAGCCGTTCGGCCACCAGCGTCGCCTCCTCGAGCGTCGACTCGCCGTCGGGGTCGCCGCGGCGGATTCCGACCATGCCGATGATCGTGAGCGCGACGCAGTACAGCTGCGGCATCGCCTCGGTCTGGTACGCGGCCGCTGCAAGGGCCTCGTCCCATTGCGCTCGCGCGAGGTGCAGACGCCCGCGTTCGGCCTGCTGGTAGGTCCACAGTCCGAAGACCTCGGTGCGCTCCGAGAGTTCGAGCGCCGGCTCGAGGTAGCGCTCCGCGAGGTCGAGGCGGTACTGGTCGAGCAGGCTCCAGACGAGGTTCACGTGTGCACGGGCCGCGTCGTCCATGAGGTTGGCAGCGACGGCGATCTCAGCGGCCTCGAGCAGCTCCGCGATGCCATCGTCGCGCGTCTGCAGCATGTGCGCGGTGCCGAGGTTGTTGAGCGCATGGGAGAGCGCCCTCGGTGCGCCGACCGCCCGCGCGATCCCGGCGGCGCGCGACGCGAGGTCGATCGCCCGAGGCAGTTCGTGGGCGAGCATCGCGAGCTGCGCCTCGTTGCTCAGCGCCAGCGCGAGCAGCCCCCGGTCGTCCGATTCGGCGAGCGCCGCCGACGCCTCGCGACCGGCCTCCTCGGCGGCCTGTCGATCGCCCGCGAGCCACTGGAACCGTGAGAGCCAGCGAAGGCTCGCCCCCAGCGCGGTGAGGTCGCCCCGCTCGCGCCGGAGGCGCACGACCTCGGTCTCGGCCGTCACCGACTCGGGTCCCTGCCCGATCGTGTACGCCTCGATCGCGTACCCCTCGATGAGCTCGCATCGCTCGACCGCGTTGTACCGGTCGAGGTGGTCCAGTACCGTGCGGAAGTGCGCGGCCGCCTGCAGGTGCGCGCCGGATGCCTGGGCGTCGCGCGCGGCGCGCGGCGCCCAGGCGACGACGATGTCGAGGTCGCCCGCCGCGAGCGCATGGTGCACGAGCGTCGACGGGTCGGCGACCCCCGACGCGAGCAGTTCGACGAGCACCCGTCGCTCGAGCTCGATGCGACGGGAGGCCGGGAGCGCATCGACGATCGCCCGGCGTGTCAGCTCATGGCGGAACCGAACGCTCTCGGGGTGGACCTCCAGCAGCCCGGCCTCCTCGGCCGTCCGCAGCGCACCGGCCGATCCCGGGATCAACCTCGCGAGCAGGGTGGCGTCGACCGCCGACGGCAGCACCGCGAGCTGCTCGACCCGTTCCTGCGTCACCTCGTCGAGGCGGCGCAGCCGGCCGGTCACCGCGTCGACGACCGTGGGAGGCACCGCGGCCTCGTCGGCCGAGGCGACGAGTTCGGACACGAAGTACGGGTTGCCCTCGGTCATCGAGTAGACCCGATCGGGGTCGAGCCCGCTGCCGGCGGTCAGTGCACCGACGGCATCGGCCGAGAGGTGCCGCAGCGCGATGCGCTCGACGCGGTCACCGTGGCCGAGGTCGCCGAGAAGCCGGCCGAGCGGATGGTCGCGGTCGAGCTCGTCGCGGTAGGTGAGCACCAGGGCCGCGGGCAGGTCGTCGATCCGACGAGTGAGGAATCGGAGCGCGTCGAGCGTGGCCTCGTCGGCCCAGTGCACGTCCTCCACGATGAGCACAGTGCCGCCCGGCGCAGCGAGTTCATCGCGAAGCGCCTCGAATACGTCCTCCCGGTCGCCGGCACGAAGGGCCTCGCCCAGCCGCGATCCGACCGACGACGCGAGGTCGCGCAGCGGCCCAAGGGTGCGCGGCGTCGACATTGCGTCGCACGCCCCGACGAGCACCCGCGCCCCGTCGGGCACGGCGGACCGCAGCGCACCCACGAGGCTGGTCTTCCCGATGCCCGCCTCGCCGTGGACCAGCACGACCCGCCCGCGTCCGGCCGCGGCGTCACGCGCGGCGGCGAGGAGTTCGGCGAGCTCGGATTCACGTTCGAGCAGGTCCCTGCCCATGGAGCGAGCATGCACTCGGGGGGCCTGCGCCGCAACCGGGCCGGCCCTGAGTCAGGGTGGATCAGAGACCCGAGTACGCGTGCAGGCCCTTGAAGAAGAGGTTCACCACGGTGAAGTTGAAGAGCACCGTCGAGAAGCCGATGATCGCGAGCCAGGCCGAACGCGAGCCGCGCCAGCCGCGCGTCGCGCGCGCGTGGATGTACCCGGCGTAGACCACCCAGATGATGAAGGTCCACACCTCCTTGGTGTCCCAGCCCCAGTAGCGGCCCCAGGCCTTCTCGGCCCAGATCGCGCCGGCCATGAGGGTGAAGGTCCACATGATGAAGCCGATGATGTTGACCCGGTAGGCGAGGTTCTCGAGCGAGACCGCGTCGGGCAGGGTCGCGAGGAAGCTCGCCTTCACGGCCTTCGCCGAGGCGATCACGGCCTCGCGGCGGGCCTGCATGAGCTGCACGACCGACAGGGCGAAGCCGAGAGCGAAAAAGCCGACGGAGGCGCTGGCGACGAACACGTGGATCACGAGCCAGATCGACTGGAGGGCCGGCGGCAGCGGGATCGGGCTCACGTAGAAGTTGATCGTCGCGATGCCGAGCAGCACGAGCACGAGGCCGGTGACGAAGGTGCCGAGGAAGCGCAGGTCCTGCTTCGCCACGACGAGCACGAGCAGGAACACCGTCGTGATGATGAGCGTGCCGGTCAGGGCGAACTCGTACATGTTGGCCCACGGCACCCGGCCCGCGGCGAGCCCGCGCAGCACGGTGCCCGAGAGGTGCAGCAGCCAGGCGAGCACCGTCATCGCGACGCCCACGCGCAGTGCGGGCGAACGTCCGTAGGCGACGGATGCCCCGGCGCCCGGGCCGCCCGCGGCGCCGAGCTTGACCTTCGCCGGTCGCGCCGAGTCGGTCGACGCGGTCGCGCTCGCCGCGCTCGCCTTCGCCGCCGCGGCGGCCTGGAGCACCCCGACCGGCTCGGGCGTCTCGGCCGTCAGTGCGGGCGAGGCATCCCCCGCCGCCGTGGCCGCTGCCGAGCGCTTGGCGAGGTCGATCGAGAACGCGATGAACGCGATCGCGTACACGACCATGGCCGAGTACACGCAGAGGATGGAGATCTCGTCGAGCTGCACCGTTCTACCTTACGTCGAATGCGGGGTTGGTCTGGGGGTTACTTCGCATCGTCGGCCGGGCCGGCGTGCTTGTCGGCGAACGCCGTCACGGCGTCCTCGAGGGTGGGGTCCTCGCCGCGGGCGAGTGCGGCGTACTCGAGGGTGATGCGGCCGTCGGGCCCCGCGATCGCCTTCACCCACATGCGGCGACGCGGCACGAAGAGCGACACGAGGAGGCCGCCGAGGATGAGCGCCGCGAAGACGAGCACCCAGATCTGCGTCGGGTCGTGGTGGATGTCGAAGCTCGCGAAGCGCGGCACGCTGTTCGAGTAGTCGCCCTCGGCGGCGTCGGGGTCGGCGTTCTCGAAGGTGACCGTGCCGAGCCCGTTCGGCAGCTCGGTGGTCTCGCCCGGCATGAGCTCGATCGAGTCGACGCCGGTGTCGCCGCCGGTGAGCTGCTCCATGGTCGAGGGGTCGAGCGTGTACACCGAGGTGGGCTTGCCCTCGTTGATGCCGAGGTCGCCCTGGTACACGTTGAGCGTCAGCACCGGGTACACGAGGTCGGGGTAGGTCGAGGCGTAGGCGCCGGTGTCGAGCGTCTCCTGCGTCGGGTAGAAGAAGCCGACCATGCCGAGCTGCTCGGGCATGCCGTCGGGCACCTTCACGACGCCGATCGAGGTGAGGTTCGCGTCCTGCGGGAGGAACGGCACCGAGTCGGTGAACACGACCTCGCCGTCGGCGTTCTTCACCGTGATCGTCGGCGCGTAGCCGTTGCCGAGCAGGTACACGTCGGTGCCGTGCGTGTAGAGCGGCTCGTTGACCTTGACAGTGCGGTCGGCGCTCTCCTCGCCTTGGCCCTCCACCGTGACGTGCGCGGTGAAGTCGATCGGCTGGCCGAAGGCGTTGCGGTTCTCGGTCTCGTAGACCGCGTCGAGCTCTCCGAGGGAGAGCCGGTACGGCTGCAACCGGGAGTCGTCGAAGAACCGGCCGGGGTTGAACGAGTCGTACGCGGCGAGCGTGTTGACGAAGGTCTGCCCCTCGACGATCACGCGCTGCCCGGAGAACCCGAAGCCGCCGCCGAAGCCGACCGCGACGAGCACGCCGAGCAGCGCCGTGTGGAACACGAGGTTGCCGGTCTCGCGCAGGTAGCCGCGCTCGGCCGAGACCGAGAGCACGCCGCGCTGCTCGTACCGCTCGACGCGGTAGCCGGCCTGGCGCAGCTGCGTCGTGGCGGTCGCGATCGCCGTCTCGGCGTCGATGCCCTCGGGCGCGGTGCGCCCGGTGTAGCCCGCCAGGCGCGAGAGCCGCGCCGGCGTGCGGGGCGGCCTCGCCCGCAGCGCCTCGAAGTGGTGCTTCGTGCGCGGGATGATGCAGCCGATGAGCGACACGAACAGCAGCAGGTAGACGGCCGAGAACCACGCCGAGGTGTAGACGTCGAACATCTGGAAGCCGTCGAGGATCGGCGCCAGCGTCGGGTTGTCGTCGAAGTACTGGGTGACGCCGTTGGGGTCGCTCGAGCGCTGGGGCACGAGCGAGCCGGGCACCGCGGCGATCGCGAGCAGGAGCAGCAGCAGCAGGGCGGTGCGCATGCTCGTCAGCTGCCGCCACGCGAAGCGCAGCCAGCCGACGAAGCCGAGCTTGGGCTGGTTGACTCCGTCGCCGCCGGCGCCGCCGGGCGCGGATGCCTCGGGCTCCAGCGAATCGATGTGATCGGCCGGCCGCAGCGGGTCGACGCCGTGGGTGTCAGAGGACGAGATCGATGCCACTCATCACTCCTTGCAGTTCGCTCATCCAGGCGGTCCAGAGGCCCGACACCATGATCAGTCCGATCACGATGAGCATGCCGCCGCCGATGAGGTTGATGGTGCGGATGTGCCGGCGCAGGAACGCCAGCGACCCCGTCACCCAGCCGAAGCCGAACGCGACGAGGAGGAAGGGGATGCCGAGGCCGATGCAGTACGCGAGCCCGAGCAGCGCACCGCGCCCGACCGACTCGCTGTTGAGGCTCAGGCTGAGCACGGCGGCGAGGGCCGGCCCGATGCACGGGGTCCAGCCGAGGCCGAACACGATGCCGAGCAGCGGCGCGCCCGCGAGGCCCGTCGCAGGGCGCCAGCTCGGCTTGAACTGGCGCTGCATGAAGGTGAACTGGCCGATGAAGACGAGGCCCATGCCGATGAGCACGAGGCCGAGCACGCGCGTGATCGGATCCTGCCAGGCCCGCAGCCATGCCCCGGCCGCACCTGCGAGCGCCGCGTAGATGAGGAACACGACCGTGAACCCGGCGATGAAGAGCAGCACGCCCAAGAGCAGTCGACGGCGATTGCGTCGTTCGGTCTCGGCGTCGGCCGAGGCATCCGTGAAGCCCCCGATGTACCCGAGGTAGCCCGGCACGAGCGGCAGTACGCACGGGGAGAGGAACGAGATGATGCCGGCCGCGAGCGCGATCGGGACCGCCACGATGAGCTGGCCGCCGAAGACGATCTCGCCAGGGGACACCTCAGCTCTCCTCGGCGAGGAGGTCGTCGATGATCGACGAGAGGATCGAGGCCTCTTCGAGCTGGCCGAGCACGCGTGCGGCGACGCGGCCCTCCTGGTCGAGCACGATCGTCGTCGGCACGGCCGCGGGCGGCACGCGCCCGGCGAAGGCGAGCTGCACCTCGCCCTCGTTCACGTCGAGGATCGAGGGGTAGGTCACGCCGTAGTCGTCCTCGAAGGATGCCGCGGTGCCGGCCTGGTCGCGCACGTTGACGCCGACGAAGCTCACCGCGTCGGGGTCGACCTCGGAGTACACGTCCTCGAGGATGGGCGCCTCGACGCGGCACGGGGCGCAGCCCGCGTACCAGAAGTTGACGACCTGCACCTGCCCCGAGGCATCCGCGGAATCGTAGGAATCGCCCTCGACGGTCTCGCCCGCGAACTCGATCGGCTCGCCCCGCTCACCCGCGGGGTAGACCGAGATGGTGCCGTCGCCGGCGATGTAGTTCTTGCCGCTGCCCTCGCGGAACTGGTCGGCCAACGGGTCGCTCGCGCATCCCGCGAGGGTGAGCATCGAGGCCACGGCGAGCGCCGCGACGAGTGCATTCTTCTTCACACCGCTCCAACGTCGGTCGCCTGTGCGGCGAGGCCCGCCGCGGGATCGGTGTAGCCGACCTCGACGAAGCGGCGCCCGGCGGCACTGCCCGCGGCTCCCTGCATCTCGAGGGTCGTGATGCTCGACAGCGCGCAGCGCCGGCGCCGCGGGTCGTGCGAAAGGCGCTCGTTCGCGAGGTGGCGGTGCACCATCCAGATCGGCAGCTGGTGGCTCACGATGACGACGTCGCCGCCGTCGGCCGCGTTCCACGCGTCCTCGACGGCGGCCATCATGCGGGCCGCGATCGAGCCGAACGGCTCGCCCCAGCTCGGCTCCCACGGGTTCACGAGCAGACCCCAGTTGCGGATGTCCCGGAGCGCGCCGCCCGGACCGCGCATGCGCTTGCCCTCGAAGCGGTTCTCGGGCTCGATCACGCGCTCGTCGAGCGTCGGCTCGAGGTCGAACGCGGCCGCGATCGGCTCGCCCGACTGCTGCGTGCGCTGCAGGGGCGAGGTGATGAGGGCCGAGACGGGGCGCCCCCGAGCGACGAGGTCGTCGGCCGCGGCCTTCGCCATCAGACGGCCGAGGTCGCTGAGCCCGTAACCGGGAAGTCGACCGTAGAGCACGCCCTGGGGGTTGAACACCTCGCCATGGCGCACGAGATGAATCTGCTCGGCCGGCACGGGTTCCAGTCTAGAGAGCCGGATCCTTTGAATCCGCCGAGTATCCGGCGCGGAAAGTCGCCCGTAACCCCCGCAGGTAGGATGGACGATCGTGAACAACCGCACCCTCGTCAAGAACCTCGCCGCGCTCCCCGACGGCCCCGTCACCGTGTCCGGATGGGTCGAGACGGTTCGCGATCAGAAGAAGGTGCAGTTCGTCATCCTGCGCGATGAGACCGGCGCCGTGCAGCTCGTGAACCCCGCCACGCGCGAGCTCGACGAGAGCCAGCAGGGCGACGCCGAGGCATCCGCCCGTCTGGCGACGACCGAGGCGATCTCGGCGCTCGCGCACGGCTCGTTCATCACCGTGACCGGTGAGCTCAAGCACGACGAGCGGGTCAAGCTCGGCGGCATCGAGGTCAAGCTCGCGACGCTCGACGTCGTGACCGCCGCCAACCCCGAGACGCCCATCGCGGCCGACTCGAGCCTCGACAAGCGCATGGACTGGCGCTTCCTCGACCTGCGCCACCCGAAGCAGAACCTCATCTTCCGCATCCAGACGACGTTCCTGCACGCGCTGCGCGGCGTCTGGGTCGAGAAGGGCCTCATCGAGATCCAGACCCCGAAGCTCATGGCCTCGGCCTCCGAGTCGCGCGCCGAGCTCTTCGAGGTCGACTACTTCGAGGGCAAGGCGTACCTCGCGCAGAGCCCGCAGTTCTTCAAGCAGATGGCGCAGGCCGCCGGCTTCGGCGGCATCTTCGAGGTCGGCCCGGCCTTCCGCGCCGACCCCTCGTTCACGAGCCGCCACGCGACCGAGTTCACCTCGATCGACACCGAGATCAGCTGGATCGACTCGCACGAAGACGTCATGGACCTCCACGAGGAGCTCATGGTCGCGGGCTTCCAGGCCGTCGTCGACAAGCACGGCGCCGAGATCCAGGAGTTCTTCGGCATCGAGCTGCAGGTTCCGAGCCGTCCGTTCCCGCGCATCCCGCTCGCCGAGGCGAAGCAGATCGTCGCCGACCACGGCTACGTCATCCCGCGCGCCGACGCCGACATGGACCCCGAGGGCGAGCGCCAGATCTCGGCGTACGTCAAGGAGACCTACGGCCACGACTTCGTGTTCCTCACCGACTACGCGTCGAGCATCCGGCCGTTCTACCACATGCGCCACGAGGGCGACCCGAGCCTCACGAACTCGTACGACCTCATCTACAACGGCGTCGAGATCTCGACGGGCGCGCAGCGCGAGCACCGCATCGACGTGCTCGTCGAACAGGCGCGCGACAAGGGCATGGACCCGGAGGAGCTCGAGTTCTACCTCGACTTCTTCCGCTACGGCGTGCCGCCGCACGGCGGCTTCGGCATGGGCCTCGCGCGCGTGCTGATGCTCATGCTGGACGAGCACTCGATCCGCGAGACGACGTACCTGTTCCGCGGCCCGACGCGCCTGCTTCCCTAGGGGTGACGCAGAGCCGGCTCCTGCCCGAGGAGGCGTCCACGCGGGCGCTTCCGCGGCTGCGCCCGCTGCGCGTCGCGACGGTGGCGATGCACACCGCCGTCGGCGCGCAGCTCGTGATGCCGCTGCTGCTCATCGCCTACCTCGTCGGCTCGCTGCTCCTGACCGGCGGCCGGGTGCGGCCCGAAGCATCCGAGCTCTGGGATGCACTGCTGCCCTCACCGCTCTTCACGGTTCCCGAGTGGCTGCC
Organism: Agromyces sp. NPDC058126; assembly: GCF_042884595.1. Taxonomy (NCBI): domain Bacteria; kingdom Bacillati; phylum Actinomycetota; class Actinomycetes; order Micrococcales; family Microbacteriaceae; genus Agromyces; species Agromyces sp. NPDC058126. Next base: position 138,291 of record NZ_JBHVTS010000007.1, read on the forward strand.
CCTCGGACTCGCCATCGTGTCGACTGCGGCCACCGTGGTGCTCATCGCGACCCGGCGGGTCTGGTCGGATGCCTCGGCCATGGGCGTCGTGAACACGGGCGCGGCGAGCGCGGGATCGAGCTGGGCCTTCATGGTGCTGTCGGGCGGCGGGTCATGGCTGCCCATCGCGCTCTTCGGCGGCAGCGCCGTGCTCGCCGTGACGAGCGAACTGCTCGGCTCACGCCGCTGGTCACGGCTGCGAGCGGCGGGGCTCCTGCCCAACATGACCGGCGTGAACGGCGTGACGCTCGGTCGGGACGAGAACGGCGTCGGCCCGGCGACGTATCGCATCGAGATGCCACTCCTGTGGCACGACACCCGCTTCGAGGACGAGCGCACCACCCCGAGCCTCGTGGGGCCGTTCCAGCGGCTGCTCCGGCGGATCGTCGGGCAGACGGGCGGCACGGCGCCGGCCCGGCACGCAGAGGAGGGCGCCACCGCGACCGTCTCCGAGGTCGACCTGATCGTGTTCCTGCCACCGTCGACGACGCCCGAGACCGCGCCGATCACGATCACGCTCTCGCGCATCGCCGTTCGCGCGGGTGCTCCCTTCGACGAGATGGTCGCGGCTCTGGCCGGGACCCGCGCGCACGAGCTGCGGGCCCGTCGCGCCCTCGTGTTCCGCTGGCGGCGCGACCTCGACCCCGGGGCCGCCCGCTCGCGCCGCGAGATCGGGTACGCCTTCCCGGCGCCCGAGGGTCGCGTCGTGGAGGGGCTCCTGTTCCGCGTTCAGCTTCGTCCCGAGCACTACACGCCGGACGTGACGACCGAGCTGCTCGAGGAGCTCGCCGACTCGATCATGGACACCTTCGCCTGGCGCTGACGCTTCCCCCGCCCCGACGGCGATAGCGTGAAGCTGCGCGAAGGGGGATGCCGCAGATGCCTCGACGACTCACCGCCACGCTCCGCGAGTGGTTCCCGCGCCCGTTCGCGGGCCTGACGAAGCGCAACCTGCTGCGCGAGGCCGGCGCCGGCGTGACGCTGCTCGCGATCGCCGTTCCGCTGAACATCGGCTACGCCCAGATCGTGGGGCTGCCGCCGACGGTCGGCCTGTACGCCCTCGTGCTGCCGCTCATCGTCTGGGCGCTGGCCGTGTCGTCGCGACAGCTCGTCGCCTCCCCCGACGCCGCGGCGGCGGCCCTCGTCGCCACGTCGATCGGCGGGCTCGCGGTCGCGGGCTCCGCCGACTACCTCTCGCTCGTGCTCGCCCAAACGGTGCTCTGCGGCGCGCTGTTCCTCGTCGCCGCGGTCTTCCGGCTGGGTTTCCTCGCCGACTTCCTCTCGAAGCCGATCCTCGTGGGGCTCCTCGCGGGGCTCGCGCTCGACATCCTCGTCGGACAGGTGGCGAAGATGCTCGGCATCTCGGTGCCGCCGGGCGGCGAGTTCTTCGAGAAGGTCCTCGCCCTGGTCGCGGGTCTCGGCAGCACGAACGTCTGGTCGGCGATCACAGCGGCCGGATGCCTCGTGGTGCTGCTGCTCGGCCGCCGCCTCGCGCCCGCGGTGCCGTGGGCGCTCGTCGTGCTCGTGCTCGCCACGCTCGCCACGACATTCGGCGGGCTCGAGGCGCGGGGCGTCACGACGCTCGGGCCGGTCGAGGGCGGCCTGCCCCAGCTGAGCTGGCCGGTCGTGGCCTGGACCGACTGGGCCGCCGTGCTGCCGTCGGCGATCGCCCTGTTCCTCGTCGGAGCCGGCGAGGGTCTGCTCGTCTCGCGGGCGTACGCCGACAAGCGCGGGTACCGGGTGAACGCGAACCGGGACCTGTTCGCGTTCGGCCTCGCGAACGTGGCATCCGGCACCACCGGGAGCTTCGCGATGGGCTCGTCGACGGCGCGCACCGCCGCACTCGACCAGGCGGGCTCGCGCACCCAGTTCCCGGCGATCGTCGCCGCCGTGGGCGCGACGCTGCTGCTCGTCTTCGGCACCGGACTGCTCGAGCACGTGCCCGGCCCGGCGATCGGCGCGGTGCTCGCGGTCGCGGTGCTGCCGCTCCTCGGCATCCCCGACTTCATCGACCTCTGGCGTCGCGACCGTGCCGAGTTCGCGATCGCCGGGGTCTGCTTCGGCGTCACGGTCGTGTTCGGATCGATCGTCGGCATCGGAATCGCGTTCGTGCTGGCGCTCGTGAACCTCGCCCGGCGGGCGGCGAGCCCCGACATCGACGTGCTCTCGCTCGACGAGTACGGCGCCTCCTCGGCCGAGGGCCTGCCGCTCGGGCGCACCACCGCGCCGGGCGTCGTCGTGGTGCGCCTGGCTGCACCGCTCTTCTTCGCCAACGGCACCGTGTTCCAGGACGCGGTGCAGCGCGCGGTCGAGTCGACCGAGGAGCCGGTGCGCCACGTCGTCTTCGACATGGAGGCGGTGAGCGACGTCGACATCACTGGAGCGGACGCGTTCGAGCGGCTGCGGTCGTGGCTCGTCGAGCACGACATCGACGTGAGCTACAGCCGGATGCGCCACGAGACCCTCGAGCGCATGCAGCACCTCGGGCTCCTGCACGACGAGCCGATCCACCACAGCAACCGCGAGGCGCTCGCCGCGCTCGGAGCGCGCCCCAGCTCGCCGGACCCGGGCACCCCGAGCCCGTAGGCTCGAAACATGGTCGACGTCACTCCGCTCATCCGCATCGAGGGCGGCACCTTCCGCATGGGCTCCGAGGAGTTCTACGCCGACGAGACCCCCGTGCACGAGCGCACGGTCGCGTCGTTCGAGCTCGAGCGGCACCCCGTGACGAACGCGCAGTTCGCCGCGTTCGTCGAGGCGACGGGCTACGTGACGGTCGCCGAGCGTCCCCTCGACCCGGCCGACTTCCCGGGCGTCGACCCCGCCGAGCTCGTGCCCGGCGGCCTCGTCTTCACGCCGACGGCCGGCCCGGTCGACCTGCGGGACTGGCGCCAGTGGTGGCGCTGGGGCGTGGGCGCGAGCTGGCGGCGTCCGTTCGGCGCCGACGGCCCCGACGCACTCCTCGAGCGCCCCGATCACCCCGTCGTGCAGGTGAGCTTCGAGGACGCCTCGGCCTACGCCGAATGGGCGGGCCGCCGCCTGCCCACCGAGCCCGAACTCGAGTACGCCGCCCGCGGCGGGCTCGAGGCTGCCCGCTTCGCGTGGGGCGACGACGAGACGCCCGACGGGCAGGTCATGGTGAACCGGTGGCTCGGGCACTTCCCGTACGAGACCTCGGTCGGCTTCGCCGGCACCTCCCCCGTCATGAGCTTCCCCGCGAACGGCTACGGCCTCTTCGACGTGACCGGCAACGTGTGGGAGTGGACGACCGACTACTACTCGCCCCGCCACCAGGTGCCCGGGCAGCAGGCCGTCGACGCCGGCGCCCGCGAGAACCTCCTCGCCGCGACATCCGCCGAACCCGGCTCACGCATCCCCCGCCGCGTGCTCAAGGGCGGGTCGCACCTCTGCTCGCCCGAGTACTGCCTGCGCTACCGCCCCTCGGCCCGTTCGCCGCAGGCCGACGACACCGCGACGACGCATATCGGGTTCCGCTGCGCGCGCACCGTCGACTGAGCACCAAGGCCGCCGGGTGCGAGCCCGCCGATCCGCGGTCTCTTCAGGAACAGCGCCTTGATGCCGTCGGTACGGGGTCCATCGCCCCGCTCATCCTGAGCGGTGCCGAAGCAACCGTCACCCGACCTTCGCAGCGGCCGCAGCCTCGAGCGTCGGATAGACCCGACCGGCCTCCTCGACCCCTCTGAACCAGCGCCCCCGCCGCGACATCTCGGCGCCCGCCTCGGGCACCGCCGCGAGGCGCAGTTCGACGCCCTGGTCGGCGAGCTCCCGGTCGAGTTCGGCGAGCGCATCGAGGATCGTCACCGAGACGACGTCGAGTCGGCTGAGCTCGAGCGCCACCGCGGTCGTGCCCGGGTGCGCCCGCACGGCGTCGAGCACGGCGTTCTCGTATGCGAGCACGTTGGCGGTGTACATCGGCCCGAGCAGGCGCAGCGGCAGAACCGCCCCGCCCGACCCGTCATCGCGTGGGTCGCCGACGTCGAGGCGCACCCGGTTGAGCTCGCGCAGGATCACGACCATCGTCGCGATGATGCCGACGGCGACCGCGAGCAGCAGGCCCGCGGTGAGCCCGACGATCGCAGTGGCGATCGCGATCCAGAAGTCGTTGTGACTGATCCGCCAGAACCGCGCGAGCGCACCGAAGTCGATGAGCCCGATGACCGCGACGAACACGAGCGAGGCGAGCGTCGCCTGCGGCAGCAGGCTCAGCACCGGACCGAGGAACAGCGCGACGAGCACGGCGAGCACGACCGTGACGAGCGTCGACAGCTGCGTGCGCGCGCCGGCGCCCTGGTTGACGGCGCTCTGCGAGAAGCCGCCGGCCGCGGGCAGCACCTGGAAGAACGAGCCGATCGTGTTCGCGGCGCCGGTCGCGAGGAGCTCCTGGTTGCTGTCGACCTGCGGTTCACCGGGTCTGCGGATGCCTCGCGCGACCGCCGCCGACTCGAGGAACGCCATGATCGCGATCGCGCACGCGCCGGGCAGCATCGGCAGGACGTTCGCGAACGTCGGCAGCTCGAACGGCGGGAATCCCTGCGGCACGGGCGCGATGAGCTCGACGCCCTGGTCTTCGATGCCGGTGAACGCGACGAGCAGGATGCCGACCGCCACGACGACGAGCGGCGCCGGCACCTTCTTCAGGAACGCCTTCATGAGGAACATCGCCGTGATCGACCCGACCGACAGCAGCACGGTCGTGGCATGCGCCGAGGGCAGCGCCTCGAGGGCGGCCGCGAGCGAGTTGAAGAACCCCTCACCCGAGGCGTTCGACGTCTCGCCGAGCAGTTTCGGCAACTGCCCCACGGCGACCGTCGCCCCGACGCCGATCTGGATGCCCACGATCGTCGCCTGCGAGATGTTCTCGACGAGCGACCCGAGCTTCGCTCCACGGGCGATGAGCAGGATCAGCCCGACCATCAGCGTCAGCGCGATGAGATCGGGCACCGGGTCGTCCGAACCCGCGGCGACGCCCGCGGAGACGAGCGTCGTCGCCGTGAGCGTCGCGATCGTCGACGTCGTCGACACGCTCATCGCCCGCGAGCCGCCGAGCATCGCGTACACGAGCATCGGCACCATGCAGGTGTAGAGGCCGAGCTGCACCGGCAGGTTCGCGATCGTCGCGTACGCCATCGCCTGCGGGATCACCACCGCACCGGCCGAGAGCCCTGCGATGAGGTCGGGCCCGAGCCATCCGCGTTGATACCCGGCGAGGGTCGGGAAGAGTCGCAACCGGCGGGCCGCCGGGGTCGCGGTCGAGGTCACCGGGTCAGCTCTCGGGGTGGATGCGCGACCAGTCGTGCTTCACGCTCACGACCGTGTACCCGCGGTCTGATGCCTCGGCGAGCGCCCGCTCGGCCCCCTTGTCGTACGGCGGGTCGCCGCCGTCGTCGTCGTGGTGCACGAGCAGCGCGAGCCCGCCGCCGGCACGCGCGAAGTCGAGCATCGGCTGGTCGCCGTTCGAGTTGCCGCCGGCGATGAGCGGACGACGGCCGATGCGGCTCCAGATGCGCACGGGCTTCTCGGGGCCGTCGTCGAAGAAGTCGAGTCCGGCGGTGTAGCGGACGTCGCCGGAGTCGGCGTCGTAGCTGAGGCCGAGCGCCGAGCCCACGACGCGCTCGGGCGGGATGCCGTAGTACTGCTCGGTCATCGGCCGCATGAAGTCGCGTTCGCCGCCCGAGACGATGTACACGGTGAACCCGTGCGCCTCGAGATAGCGCAGCAGCTCGACCATGGGCGCGTAGACGGCGTCGGCGTACGGGGTGCCGAGGGTGAGGTGCTTCGCCGTCTCGTAGAACTGCGACACCGAGGCCGCGTAGTCGTCGACGCTCATGCCCGCGGTGATGCCCACGAGGGCGCCGATGAGCGTCTTCAGGTCGCTGTCGTCGCCCGTGTAGTGCTTGTCGATCGCCCCGCCGAGCCACGCGTAGTCGCCGGTGACGGCCGCCTTGTACGGTTGCCGGTCGGCGAGCGCGGGGTCGGCCGCGGCCTGCACCTTCCACTGCTCGACGATGTAGTGCAGCTGCGTCGGCATGGGCTTCTCGGTCCAGAGCGTGCCGTCGTTGTCGAACACGGCGACCCGCTCGGCCTCGGGCACGGCGTCGGCGCCCGTCGTCACACGTTCGACGAAGTCGACGATCGCGGCTCGGGTCGGGGTATCGGCCCAGGAGGGCAGTTCGGTCGGCATGGAGCGGTCCTCTCGGGCGGTCGCGTCAGGACGGACAGCGGCGGGGATGCCGGAAACCGCACCCCCGCCGCCATTCTGGCAGTGCGTTCGATCAGTCGCGGGCGTACGCCGCCGCGAGGTGCGCCTCGAGGTCGAGGTACGCGTCGTCGGCGATGTCGAAGACGACCCGCGCGATCTCGCCACCCGTGAAGTCGAAGCCGTAGCCGTACAGCGACGACACCGGGTCGGCGCTGTCGCGGCCGATGGTGAGTCCCTCTCCGCAGAGCGAGAAATGGCCGAGCACGGTGCGGATCTGCTTCTCGCCGACCTGCTGGTCGTCGATGTAGAGCTTCACCGGTCCCGTGCCCTCGCGGTACTCGCCCATGCCCTCCTTCACGAACTCGACGCCGATGATGTGCTTGCCCGAGGTGGGCACCGGCGCCGAGACGCGGTCCTCGGGCGGGATACCGAGGAAGTTGTACACGTAGTGCACCTGGCCGTCCTTCACGACGAGCGCGTGCCCGCCGAAGCGGGAGCCGTGCGCGAAGATCACGCCCTCGGTGTCGGGCGTGAACTCGACCTCGGCCGCGATCTTGTATGAGACGCCGTGCACGTTCGCCGCGCTTCGCTCGGGAATCTCGCTCGTGCCCGGGTAGTAGACGAACTGCCCGCTCGGCGGGGCGGGCTGGTGGAACTCCATGGTGAGGAAGGTCTCGTAGTCCTTCGGGTTGCCGATGATCTGCAGGTCGTTCAGCGGCAGGACGTGGTTCTGCTCCGCCTCCGCCATCCACAGCGCCTTCAGCTCCTCGAGCTTCTCGGGATGCTCCGCGGCCAGGTTGTTCGACTCCGAGCGGTCGATGTCGGTGTGGTACAGCTCCCACACGTCGCTCGGGAAGTCGCCCTTGCCGCTCACCGGCCCGTGCACGGTGACGGCCTTCCAGCCCTCGTGCCAGATGCCTCGCTGGCCGAACATCTCGTAGTACTGCGTCTGCTTGTTCGACGGCGCATCGGGGGCGGCCTCGAACGACGGCACCATCGAGACGCCCGAGAGCGGGGTTTGCTCGACGCCGTTGTAGGTGTCGGGGAAGGCCACGCCGCAGGCCTCGAGGATCGTCGGCACGACGTCGGTCGAGTGGTGGTACTGGTGGCGCACCTCGCCGCGCGCGGCGATGCCCTTGGGCCACGAGATGACCATCGGGTCGGAGACGCCGCCCTGGTAGGTGTAGCGCTTGAACATCTTGTACGGGGTCGAGAAGGCGGCCGCCCACCCGGTCGGGTAGTGGTTGTACGTGTCGGGCGAGCCGAGCTTGTCGACGAGCTTGAGGTTCTCCTCGAGCGAGTCGGGGTAGCCGCCGAAGATCTTGCCCTCGTTGACCGAGCCGTTCGGCGAGCCCTCGCCCGAGGCGCCGTTGTCGGCGCAGTAGATGACGAGCGTGTTCTCGAGCTGGCCCGACTCCTCGAGGTAGTCGACGATGCGCCCGACCTGCGCGTCGGTGTACTCGCTGAAGCCCGCGTACACCTCGGCCATGCGGCTGAACATCGCCTTCTGCTCGTCGCTCAGCGACGCCCAGGGCAGCACCTCGTCGCTCTGCGAGAAGGTGCCGTCGGGCATCGGGTTGAGCTCGGTGAGCACGGTGTCGGCCGGCAGGATGCCGCGTTCGATCATGCGCGGCAGCACCCACTCGCGGTACGCCTCGTAGCCGTCGTCGAACTTGCCCTTGTACTTGTCGATGTACTCCTGCGGCGCGTGGTGCGGAGCGTGGTTCGCGCCGGGGCAGAACCAGAGGTACCAGGGCTTGTCGGGCTCGGTCTGCTTGACGTCGCGGATCATCTTGAGCGCCTGGTCGGCGAGGTCCTTCGACAGGTGGTACCCGTCTTCGGGCTGGTACGGCTGGTCGATGTACTTGTTGTCCTCGGCGAGCGAGGGGTACCAGTTGTTGGTCTCACCGCCGATGAAGCCGTAGAAGCGGTCGTAGCCCTGGGCGAGCGGCCAGTTCTTCTTCGACGATCCGGCCGTCCACTCGTCGATCGGCACGTTGTGGTTCTTGCCGACCCAGAACGTCGACCAGCCGGCGTCGCGCAGCAGGTGCGCCATCGGCACGTTCGAGGGCGGGATGTGCGAGTTGTAGCCCGGGAACCCCGTCGACGATTCGGAGATCGTCGCGAAGCCGTTCAGGTGGTGGTTGCGCCCCGTGAGGAACGTCGAGCGCGTCGGCGAGCACAGCGCCGTCGTGTGCCACTGCGAGTAGGTGAGCCCATTCTTCGCGAGCCGCTCCATGGTCGGCATCTCGATGCGGCCGCCGTACGGCGACCAGGCGGCCATGCCGGTGTCGTCGTAGAGCACGACGAGCACGTTCGGCGCCCCCTCCGGCGCCTTGTCGGGGAGGAACGCGTCCCAGTCCCCCTGCGAGTCCCGAACGTCGAGTTCGATCTTGCCCCTGAATTCACGCGCCACGCGTTCTCCCCTTCGAACGTGGGGGTCGCCGACCGGTGTCCCCCGCTGGTCACCCTAGCCACGGCACCGACGGCTCGCCAGAGAATCGCGGGGAACTCGGAGTGATGAGCGGCGCTCACCGTTCGGACGCCGAACGCGGCGAACCGGCGCGCAGGTCGCGCGTCGACGGCCCCTCGATCAGGCGACCGGATGCCTCGAATCGCGAGCCGTGCAGCGGGCAGTCCCAGCTCGACTCGACGTCGTTCCACCGCACGACTCCGCCGGCATGCGGGCAGACCGCGCACACCGCGCTCGTGCGGCCGCCGACCGTCGAGACGCCGTACGGCACGCCGCCGCGGTTGACGACGACGCCCTCGCCCTCGCGCGGCCGTGCCGCCGGCGCGGGGTTCCCGAGCGCGCGACCCCACCCCGTGAACAGCTCGCGGCCCACCGCCGCGTTCTCGACGACGCCGCGGGCGAGATCCGACGGGGCGGTCGTCCGCGTCGCGAGCACCTTGACCCACGGCCGGTGCTCGCGCCACGGCTCGCCGAGGATCTCGGCGCTGATGCGCAGGGCCGCGGCCGCCCCGTTCGTGAGACCCCATTTGGCGTACCCCGTGGCGATCCAGATCCGGCGCAGGCCACGTGGCATCCGGCCGACGAAGGGCACGAGGTTGAGCGACTCGTAGTCCTGCGCCGACCAGGCGGCGACGAGCGAGGCGCCGTCGAAGTACTCGTTCGTCCAGTCGACGATGCGCCGCGCCTCGATCCGCGTCGAGTCGACCCGCCCGACGGGGTGACCCCCGCCGCCGACGAGCAGGAGCGGAGGTCCGCCCGTCGCCACGTCGGGCGTCGTCCGGATCGATCGGGTCGGTCCGTCGACCGAGAGGAAGAGGCCCGGCACCGGCGGCTCGCCGACCCGGAACGCCGCGAGGTACGAGCGCGAGTGCCGGGTCTTCGCGAAGTAGAGCCCGCGGCGCAGCATCGGCGCCGCCGTCGCGACGACGACGGCGTCGCCCGTGAGCGTGCCATGGTCGGTCGCGACGGTCGCCGGATCGGAGGCGCGTACGTCCTGTGCACGCACCCCGGTGAGGAGCACGCCCCCGAGCCTGGTGAACTCGGCGGCGAGCGCACCGGTGAGGCCGACCGGGTCGAGCGCGAGCTGGTCGGCGAGCGACACGGCACCTGCGAGGGGGAACGGGACCGGCAGGCGGTCGACCCGTTCGACCGCCAGTCCGGCCTCGCGGGCGGCGGCGAACTCGGCGTCGACGACGCGCAGGCCCGACGCCCGCTGCGCGTAGCTCAGCGCCGGCTCGAGCGCGAACGGTACCGAGTGCTCGATGGCGAAGTCGCCGATCCATCGCTGTCCGTCGAGGTTCGCCTCGACGTAGGCGCGGGCGACCTTCGCCGAGTGCGCCCGCCGGATGGTGCTGATCCTCGCTCCCTGCAGCACCGTGACCTTGCCCGTGTTGCCCCCTGAGGCGAGCGCCGCCACCCCGCGCGCCTCGACCAGCGCGACCGAGCATCCCCCGCGCGCGAGGATCACCCCGGTGACGAGGCCGGTGATGCCGGCGCCGATGATCACGGCGTCGAACGGCCGGGTGGGCCACCGGCCCACCCCATCGCCTCCGGGATGCTCCGGCACGCGCGCGCTCCAGAAGGAGGTCATGCCCCGAGTCAAGGCCGACGCGGCCGCCTCGGCAAGCGGGTTGACAGCTGCGGAGCGGCCCTCAGTTCAGCCCTTCGCGCAGAGCGCCGTCTTCAATCGCACGGGGTCGACGCGCCAATAGCTGTGCATCTCGCCGTCGATGAGCAGTACGGGGATCTCCTCGGCGTAGCTCGCGCGCAGCGCCTCGTCGTCGAGGATCGATCGCTCGTCGAGCGAGATCCGCCGCGAGGCATCCTGTTCGAACTCGGCGACGACCGCCTGCACGACCTCTCTCGCGTCATCGCAGAGGTGGCAGCCGGGCTTGCCGACCAAGGTGAGCTGGATGTCTCGGGCCATGGCTCGATGCTACGTCGCCGCGCCGTCCGTCGCCTGAGTCCTCCGAAGACAGCGAAAAGCGCCGAACCCCGGCGGGGCTCGACGCTCAGCTGCAGTCGCGAGCGACTACTTCTTGTTGCGACGCTGGTGGCGCGTCTTGCGAAGAAGCTTGCGGTGCTTCTTCTTCGCCATGCGCTTGCGACGCTTCTTGATGACGGAACCCATCAGAACCTCACAGAAAAGATCGTGCCGGCCGCGCGTGCCGCAGCCGAAAGGCAGAATGCCTCGGAGTAGTCTACCGGATTCACGAGCCGCCCCCTGACACGCACCCGATCAGCACCGGCACGATGCGTTAGCGTCGAGGGATGCAGGCCTCCGACGTCGTCATCCGCACCACGACCACCGACGACTGGCAGGCGGTCCGCGCGCTCCGCATCGAGATGCTGCGCGACTTCCCCCTCGCCTACGGCGAGACCCTCGAACATGCGCTCGAGGTCGACGAGCAGGGCTGGCGCCTGCGCGCCGCGCGCGGCGAGACCGACGGGCAGACCTCGGTCGTCGCGATCGAGGGCACTCGATGGGTCGGCCACATGGGCGGGTACATCCCGGATGCCACGTCGGGCCCCGTGCTCGTCGGCGTCTACGTCGCACCCGATCACCGCGGCGAGGCCGCCGACGTGTCACGCCGCCTGCTCACCGCCGTCGAGGAGTGGGCGCTGGGCCACGGCAGCACGCTGCGACTCGAGGTGCACGAGGCGAACCCGCGGGCGATCCGCTTCTACGAGAAGCTCGGCTTCACCCTCACCGGGCGCAGCCGCGAGTACGAGCTCGCACCGGGCGGCCTCGAGCTCGAGATGATCAAGCCCCTGCGCTGAGCCGCGCTCCGCGCCCCGATCGAGACGGTTCTTCCGCGCCGGGCACGAGGTCGGGCAGACTGGCACGATGAGCGCCGTCGCGACCGTCCTGCTCGTCATCGCCATCGTCGGCACCGGGCTCGTCTCGGGCGTCTTCTTCGCCTTCTCGGGCTTCGTCGTGCAGGGGCTCGACCGCCTGCCACCGGCCGATGCCGCACGGGCGATGCGCGAGATCAACGTGACCGCGGTGCGGGCGCCGCTCATGCTCGCGATCTTCGGCACCGCGCTGCTCGTGATCGCCATCGCGACCATGACGTTCTTCGGCGCGTACCCCGGCGGCGAATGGTGGATCGTCGGATCGGCCGTGCTCTACCTCGTCGGCGTGGTCGGCGTCACCGGCGGCGCGAACGTGCCCCGCAACAACCGGCTGGCGGCCGCTCCCGAGGCCGATGGGGCTGCGCTCGGCGCCGCCTGGCGCGAGTTCCGCCCTGGCTGGTTCGCGTGGAACCACGTCCGCTGGCTCACTTCGGCCGCCTCCTGCACGGCCCTCGTCGTCGCGCTCCTGGGCTGACCCGGGCTACTTGCGCTTGACGACCTGGGTGACGTCGGCGAAGACCTTGCCGATCGCCGAGGCGAAGGCGCGCTGGTCCTCGTTGAGCGAGGCCTCCTGCGCTTCGACGCCGGCGAGCGTCACCGCGTCGGCCGCGGCATCCGACGAGATGAAGGGGATCAGCCAGTCTTCGAGCGTCTCGAGCGGGCCGCGATCGAGGCGGTAGTACCGGTGCTGGCCCTCCTCGCGCACACTGACGAGGCCTGACTCGCGCAGCACCTTCAGGTGCTTCGAGACCGTGGGCTGACTGGTGCCGAGCGCCGCGACGATCTCGGAGACGCTGATCTCGCCGCCGGACTGCGGCACCGCCGACTCGCGTTCGAGCAGTACGGCGAGGATGTCGCGTCTGGTCGCGTCCGCCACCACATCGAAGATGTCAGCCATGCCCCAAGGGTAGCCACTCGCGGCGGGGAGTACCATGACTCACGCGTTCGGTGACGGCACAGAGGGGGGTCGATGCGCGCACAGCGGGTGGCCCGCCTCGGTCGAGTCGATCGGCGGTCCTGGCTCGGGCGGCTCCGCGATGCCATCGACGCGCTCGTCAAGAGCTCGCCGTCGCGGTTCGCGATCCTCGTGTTCGCGGCGCTCATCCTGCTCTTCACGCTGCTCTTCTCGCTGCCGATCGCCACTGCCGACGGCAGCATCACCCCGCTCCACGACGCGTTGTTCACCGCGGTCTCCGTCATCTGCGTCACCGGACTCGCGACCGTCGACATGGCGACGTACTGGTCGCCATTCGGCCACGGGCTCGTGTACCTCGGCGTCAACATCGGCGGTGTCGGCGTGCTCACGCTCGCCACGACCCTCGGCTTCGTGATCTCTCGCCGGCTCGGGCTCCGCGCGAAGCTCATGGCGGCGAGCGACACGAACCCCTCGCGCATCCACGTCGGCCCCGTCGCCGAGCGCCAGGCGGTGCGCCTCGGCGAGGTCGGCGGGCTGCTGTTCACGGTCGCGATCAGCGCATTGGTCATCGAGGCGGCGATCGCGGTCGGCCTGATGCCGAGCATGCTCGCGGCCGGATACGACGTCGGACACTCGATCTGGTACAGCCTCTACTACTCGGCGATGGCGTTCACGAACACGGGATTCTCGCCGAACCCCGGCGGGCTCCTCCCCTTCGAGCACGACTACTGGATGCAGTCGCTGCTCATGATCGGCGTGTTCCTCGGCAGCCTCGGCTTCCCGGTGATCTTCGCCCTCGCGCGCGCGTGGAAGCAGCCGCGCAAGTGGAGCGTGCACGTCAAGCTGACGCTCACGACGACGGTGATCCTCTTCGTCGCGGGCGCCGCCATGTTCCTCCTGCTCGAGCACGCGAACCCGAAGACGTACGGGCACCTCGACGCCGGGCCGACGATCTTCCAGTCCTTCTTCATGTCGGCGATGACCCGCTCCGGCGGGTTCGCGACGATCGACATGCACGACCTCTACGGCTCGAGCCAGCTCGTCAGCAGCATGCTGATGTTCATCGGCGGCGGCTCCGCGTCGACCGCGGGCGGCATCAAGGTGACGACGCTCGCCGTGCTGTTCCTCGCCGCCTTCGCCGAGGCGCGCGGCAATCCCTCGATGGAGGCGTTCGGCCGGCGCATCCCCCGCGACATGCTGCGCCTGTCGGTGAGCGTCGTGCTCTGGGGCGCGACGATCGTCGCCGGCGCCTCCATCGCCATCCTGCAGATCACGAAGGCGCCGTTCGAGAACGTGCTGTTCGACGTGATCTCGGCGTTCGCCACGTGCGGGCTCTCGACGGGACTCACCGCCGAACTGCCGCCCGAGGGCGTCTACGTCATGGCGGCGACGATGTTCATGGGCCGCGTCGGCACCGTGACGCTCGCCGCCGCGCTGGCCGCGAGCCAGCGCCGCCAGCTGTTCAAACGACCGGAAGAGAGGCCCATCGTTGGTTGACAAGATCAGGCACGACGCCCCGGTGCTCGTGATCGGCCTCGGCCGGTTCGGCGCCGCCACCGCGGGCCAGCTCGACCGTCTCGGCCGCGAGGTGCTCGCGGTCGACACCGACGAGGCCCTCGTGCAGAAGTGGTCGGAGCGGGTCACCCACGCCGTCGTCGCCGATGCCAAGAACATGGACGCGCTCAAGCAGATCGGCGCCCAGGACTTCTCCATCGCGGTCTGCGCGGTGGGATCGTCGATCGAGGCATCCGTGCTCATCACCGCGAACCTCGTCGACCTCAAGATCCCGCAGATCTGGGCGAAGGCGATCTCGGCTTCGCACGGCAAGATCCTGCAGCGCATCGGCGCGAACCACGTGATCTACCCCGAGCGCGAGGCGGGCGAGCGCACGGCGCACCTCGTGTCGGGCCGCATGCTCGACTTCATCGAGTTCGACGACGACTTCGCACTCGTGAAGATGTACCCGCCGAAGCCGATCCGCGGCAAGAACCTCACCGAGTCGGGCGTGCGCTCGAAGCACCGGGTGACGGTCGTCGGCGTGAAGAGCCCCGGCAAGCCCTTCACCTACGCGACCGAGAACACGGTCGTCTCGAACCACGACCTCATCATCGTGTCGGGCACCGAGGGCGACATCGAGAAGTTCGCCGCGCTCGAGTAGGCCCGCGTTAGGGATGCGTTAGGAAGATTCACAAATTTGTGAATTCGGCGTAGCATCGCGCTCATGACGACAGTGATCAGCGCCAGCGGCCTGCAGAAGCGATTCGGCCGCACCGTCGCGCTCGACGGCCTCGACCTCGAGGTCACCGCGGGCGAGGTGCACGGATTCCTCGGCCCGAACGGCGCAGGCAAGTCCACCACGATCCGCATCCTGCTCGGCCTCGCTCGAGCCTCGGGCGGCACCGCGACCCTCTTCGGGCAGGACCCGTGGAAGCACGCGGGCGAGCTTCACCGCCGCGTGGCCTACGTGCCCGGCGACGTCAGCCTCTGGCCGAACCTGACCGGCGGCGAGGCGATCGACCTCCTCGCCCGCCTCCGCGGCGGCACGCGCGACAAGGGCGACTACACGGCCCGCAAGCAGCGGCTCCTCGACGCGTTCCAGTTCGACCCGCGGAAGAAGGGGCGTGCGTACTCGAAGGGCAACCGGCAGAAGGTCGCCCTCATCGCCGCATTCGCGACCCCTGCCGAGCTGTACGTGCTCGACGAACCCACGAGCGGTCTCGACCCGCTCATGGAGCAGGTCTTCAACCGCGAGATCGCCCGCGTCTCGGCCGAGGGTGCGACCGTGCTGCTCTCGAGCCACATCCTCTCCGAGGTCGAGGAGCTCTGCGACCGGGTGAGCATCATCCGCGCGGGGAAGACCGTCGAGTCGGGCACGCTCGCCGAGCTCCGCCACCTCACGCGCACCGAGATCGCGTTCGCCACCGACGGCATCGAACCGACCGCCCTCGCGGCCGAGATCGACGGCATCCCCGACGCGCACGACCTCATCATCGACCACGGCCGGGTCAGCTTCACCGTCGACAGCGACCGCGTGGCATCCGTGCTGCCCGACCTCGCCCGCCTCGACGTGCGCGGCCTCACCGTGTCGCCGCCCTCGCTCGAGGAGCTCTTCCTCCGCCACTACGGCGACGAGCTCACCGCCCGCGCTGCGGAGCCCATGGAGGGAGCTCGCGCATGAGCACCCTGGCCACGCTGCTCCGCCAGCGGCTGCGCCGCGACCGCCTGCAGCTCGCGCTCTGGATCGTCGGCACCGCACTGCTCGCCTACACCTCGGTCGCGGCCGTCGCCGACACGTACGGCGACGAGTCCGAGCGCAACCAGATCCTGCAGGTCGCGACCGCGAGCCGCACGATCCTCGTGTTCCGCGGCACCCCCGACGGCACCGACCTCGGCGCGTTCGTCTTCTTCGAGCTGTTCGCGTGGCTCGCCCTCATGGGCGGCCTCATGAGCACCTTCCTCGTGACGCGGCACACCCGCGCCGAAGAGGAGCAGGGACGTGCCGAGCTCATCGCCGCGACCCCGGCCGGGCGGGTGAAGCCGACCGTCGCGACGCTCATCCACGGCGTGCTGGCCAACCTCGCGCTGGGCGCACTCGTCGCGCTCGCCTTCATCGCCGGCGGCCTCGACGCCGAGGGCTCGTGGGTGACCGGTGCGGCCATGGCCGCGACCGGCATCGCGTTCGTCGCGATCGGGCTGTTCGCCGCGCAGCTGTTCCGCACCTCGCGCGGCGCGAACGGCGCCGGGGTCGCCGCGGTCGTCGGCGCCTACCTGCTGCGCGGCATCGGCGACGCCGCGGGCACTCCCTCCGACGACCTGCTGCACGTCACCCCGGCGTGGCCGAGCTGGCTGTCACCGATCGGCTGGGGGCAGGCGACCGGCGCCTTCGTCGAGAACTCGCTCGCCCCGCTCGCACTCTCGCTCGGAGTGTCGGCGGTGCTCGTCGCGATCGTGTTCGCGCTGCAGGCGGTGCGCGACCAGGGCGCGAGCCTCCTGCCGGGCCGCAACGGCCGCGCGTCGGCGAGCTGGGCGCTGTCGGGCTCGTTCGGGCTCGCCTGGCGGCTCAACGTCTCGACGCTGATCGCGTGGGCGGTCGGCGCCGCGGTCGCCGGCATCACCGCGAGTTCGCTCTCGGGCCTCATCGACGAACTCGCGGGCGACGCCCCGCAGGTCGTCGACACCCTGCAGGCCGCGCTCGGCGGCGGCGCCACCCTCGAGCAGGCGTTCATCGCGACGTTCTTCGGCATCATCGGGGTGCTCGCGGCGTGCTGCGCCGTGCAGGTGGCCATCCGCGCCCGGCAGGAGGAGGCGCACGGCACCGCCGAGCAGGTGCTCGCGACCCCCGTGCCGCGCACTCGCTGGCTGCTCGAGTACTGGTTCGTCGGGGTCATCGTCATCGTGGTCGTGCTCGCCGCAGCCTGGCTCGCGGGCCTCGCCGGCACCGCGGCATCCGACACCCCCGACGACCTCGTGTCGCTCATCACGCAGGCGGCGATCGCACAGCTGCCCGTCTCGCTCGTCTTCCTCGGCGTGACCCTGCTCGTGTTCGCCTACCTGCCGCGTTGGACGATCGTGCTCGCCTGGGTGCTGCTCGGCGTCGCCGCGATCCTCGGCACCTTCGGGCCGCTCCTCGGCGCCCCCGACTGGATGCTCGACCTCTCGCCGTTCACGCACTCGCCGGTGCCGGCCGGTGACGACACCGACTGGACGGGCGGCCTCTGGATGCTCGGCATCGGGCTCGCGACCGCGGCGCTCGCCGTCGGGTCGATGCGGCGACGTGAACTGGCGGCGGGCGGCTGACCGCCCGCCGACTGGGAGAATCGGAAGATGGCACGCGATGAGCAGGCACTGAGCACGGCGGTCGAGCAATCGGCCGCCGTGCTCACGGCCGCCGGCTTCCCCAAGATGCCGGCGCGCGTGCTGATGGCGCTCCTCGTCGCCGACGAGGGCGGGCTCACCGCCGCCGAGCTCGGCGAGTCGCTCGGCGTGAGCGCCGCGGCGATCTCGGGCGCGGTGCGGTACCTGCGCACGCTCGGCATCATCCATCGGATGCCGCATCCGGGCAGTCGGCGCGAGCGCTGGGAGATCTTCGACGACGCCTGGTACACGGCGCTCGCGGGCAAGAACTCGGTCTACGGCACCTTCGCCGAGACCGCCGCGCAGGCGATCGACGCGCTCGGCGACCCCGACTCGGCCGGCACGCGGCGCACGAGCGAGATGGTCGCGTTCTTCCGCTTCATCGAGGGCAAGATGCCCGAGCTCCTCTCCGAGTGGGAGGCGCTGCGCGCCGCCGGCGCCACGGTGGTCGAGTAGCCGGACCCCTCCATCCCTCGGCCGCCGGTCCTCGACCGTCGTGCATCAGTACAGCAGCCGCTGTACTGTGTTGCTGTGCTCACCTCCGCCTCCCGCCTCGACGTCATGAACCGCCTCGGTCGCGCCATGGCCGATCCCACCCGCTCGCGCATCCTGCTGACGCTGCTCGAGGGGCCCGCGTACCCGGCCGGCCTGGCCGACTCGCTGGGGCTGACCCGCCAGAACGTGTCGAACCACCTCGCCTGCCTGCGCGACTGCGGCATCGTCGTCGCCGAGCCCGAAGGCCGGCAGAACCGCTACGAGATCGCGGACCCGCACCTGTCGGCGGCGCTCGAGCGGATCGTCAGCGTCACCCTCGCCGTAGACGAGTCGGCAGAGTGCATCGACCCGAGCTGTTCGGTTCCCGGCTGCTGCGAGGCATCCGCATGACCACCTCGCTGACCGACGCCCGCCGAGCACTGCTGCACCGCCGCATCCGCCTGATCGTCGGCATCACCATCGGGTACAACCTCATCGAGGCGGCGGTCTCGATCGCGGCGGGCGCCGCAGCCTCGTCGGCGGCACTCCTCGGCTTCGGGCTCGACTCGCTCGTCGAGGTGCTCTCGGCGGCGGCGGTCGCATGGCAGTTCACCCGCAAGGAGCCGGAGCGATACGAGAAGCCGACGCTGCGGGTGATCGCCTACGCGTTCTTCGCCCTCGCCGCCTACGTCAGCGTCTCCGCCGTGCTCACGATCACGGGCGTCCTGCCCGAGGCCGAGCACTCCACGCTCGGCCTCGTCATCACGGCGCTCAGCGTGATCATCATGCCGTTCCTGTCGCTCGCCGAACGACGCACCGGCCGCGAACTCGGCTCGGCGACCGCGGTCGCCGACAGCAAGCAGACGCTGATCTGCACCTACCTCTCGGCCGCCGTGCTCATCGGGCTCGTGCTGAACTCGCTCCTCGGGTGGGCCTGGGCCGACTCCGTCGCCGCGCTCGTCATCGCCGTCTTCGCCGTCCGCGAAGGCATCGAGGCCTGGCGGGGCGACACCTGCGCTACCCCGATCGGGATGCTCCTCGAAGAGGGCGAAGCGCACGACCACGAGCACGAGCACGAGGCCGGACGATGAACGTCGAGGTGCTGCACATCTCCGGCTGCCCGAGCTGGCAGGAGGCCGGCGTGCAGACGCGCCGCGCACTCGACGTGCTCGGGATGCCCGACGTCGACGTGAGCTACCGGCTCATCGCCTCGGCCTCGGACGCCGAGTCGACCCGGTTCGGGGGATCGCCGACGATCCTGATCGACGGGGTCGACGCCTTCGCGTCCACCGAGCGCGTCACCGAGCTCTCCTGCCGGCTCTACCCCACTCCGGACGGCCTGCGCGACTCCCCGACGCTGGGGCAGCTCGTCGAGGCGATCCGCGCACGGCGGGCCTGAACGACTCGGCGCCGAGGCCGCGGCCGACCCCGCCGGATCGCCCCGTGAGCACGCCGTGAGGATCCCCGCGGCACGGCGTTAGGGGTCCGTGAGGATCGGCCGCGAGGGATCCGCCCGGGTGTTGCATCGAAGACGCAGCGAGCCGCTGCCCGCCGCCGCGCCCGCGTCGACGGCCTCCGAATCCCTGGAGTCCCTGTGCTCGACCTCGTCTACGTCATCGGCATCATCGCCGTGTTCGTACTCGTCGGCCTCATCGCCAGGGGGGTCGAGAAGCTGTGATCTTCTTCGAACTCCTCGCCGCCGCGTTGGGTGTCGCCGCTGTGGTGTACCTCGTGTACGCGCTCGTCAAGCCCGAGCGGTTCTGATGGGCGCATTCCTCGCCGTCGCACAGGCGGCCACCCTCGCCCTGATCCTCGCGCTGCTCTACCGCCCCCTGGGCGACTACATGGCGCGCCTCTACACGAGCGACCGCGACTGGAAGGTCGAGCGCGGCCTCTACCGCCTGATCGGCATCGACCCGCGCGCCGAGCAGTCGTGGCCGGCCTACCTCCGCGGCGTGCTCGCATTCTCGGTCGTCGGCCTCCTGTTCGTCTACGCCATGCAGCGCGCGCAGGCGGTGCTGCCCTACTCGCTCGGCCTGCCTGCCGTGCCCGAGGGTCTGTCGTTCAACACCGCCGCCTCGTTCGTCGCCAACACGAACTGGCAGTCGTACTCGCCCGAGCTCACGATGGGCTACACGGTGCAGCTCACCGGCCTCGCCGTGCAGAACTTCGTGTCGGCCGCCGTCGGCATCGCCGTGGCCATCACCCTCGTGCGCGGCTTCGCACGCCGCGGATCGGGCACGATCGGCAACTTCTGGGTCGACCTCTTCCGCGGTTCGTTCCGGCTGCTGCTGCCGCTCTCGGTGATCGGTGCGATCGTGCTCGTCATCGGCGGGGTCGTGCAGAACTTCAACGGCTTCACCGAGGTCACGACGCTCGCCGGCAACACGCAGAACCTCCCGGGCGGCCCGGTCGCCTCGCAGGAGGTGATCAAGCTGCTCGGCACCAACGGCGGCGGGTTCTTCAACGTGAACTCCGCCCACCCGTTCGAGAACCCGACCGCGTGGACGAACCTCTTCCAGAACGTGCTCATGCTCGCGATCCCGTTCGCGCTCCCCCGCACCTTCGGCAAGATGGTCGGCTCGAACAAGCAGGGCTACGCGATCCTCGCCGTCATGGCCACGCTCTACGTGATCTCGCTCGTGGCGCTGAGCGCGCTCGAGGCGGGCGGCAACGGCACTGCGCCGGAACTCGCGGGCGGTGCGCTCGAGGGCAAGGAGCAGCGATTCGGCATCTTCGGCTCGGCCCTGTTCGGCACCACTTCGACGCTCACCTCCACGGGCGCGGTCAACTCGATGCACGACTCGTTCACCGCTCTCGGCGGCATGATGCCGATGCTCAACATGATGCTCGGCGAGGTCGCCCCCGGCGGCGTCGGCTCGGGCCTCTACGGCATGCTCGTGCTCGCGGTCATCGCGGTGTTCATCGCCGGCCTGCTCGTCGGTCGTACGCCCGAGTACCTCGGCAAGAAGATCGGGCCGCGCGAGATCAAGCTCGCGAGCCTCTACATCCTCGTGACGCCGACGCTCGTGCTCGCCGGTACGGCACTGAGCTTCGCGATCCCGGGCGTCCGCGAGGACGTCGAGGCGACCTCGATCTGGAACCCGGGCATCCACGGCATGAGCGAGGTGCTCTACGCGTTCACGAGCGCGTCGAACAACAACGGCTCGGCGTTCGCGGGTCTCACGGCGAACACCCCGTGGTTCAACACCGCGCTCGGTGTCGCGATGCTGCTCGGCCGGTTCATCCCGATCGTGCTCGTGCTCGCCCTCGCCGGCAGCCTCGCCGCGCAGGACAAGGTGCCCGCGACTGCCGGCACGCTGCCCACCCACCGGCCGCAGTTCGTCGGCCTCCTCGTGGGCGTCACGGTCATCGTGACCGCGCTCACCTACTTCCCCGTACTCACGCTGGGTCCCCTGGCTGAAGGGCTGAACTGATCCATGTCCACCATCACCTCCCCGTCCGTCCCGGCGCCCGAGCCCGAGTCCGCCGAGCACACGCCTCGGCCGATGGGCTCCCCGTCGAAGCGCCCGACCGGCGCCTTCGGCCCCGCGCAGATCATGCAGGCGCTCCCGGGCGCCTTCCGCAAGCTCGACCCGCGGCAGATGTGGCGCAACCCCGTCATGTTCATCGTCGAGGTCGGCGCCGCGCTCACGACGGTGCTCGCGATCGCCGAACCGTTCCTCGGCGGCCCCGAGGCGTCCGGGGGCACCGCCGTCCCGCCGAGCTTCACCTGGGCCATCGCGGTCTGGCTCTGGCTCACCGTGCTCTTCGCGAACCTCGCGGAGTCGGTGGCGGAGGGCCGTGGCAAGGCGCAGGCCGACACCCTGCGCCAGACGCGGACGTCGACGGTCGCGCACGTCGTCGCGCAGTACGACGAGGTCGCGGATGCCTTGGCGGAACACACCGCCCTCACGCAGGTCCCCTCGTCCGAACTCAAGCTCGGCGACCTCGTCGTCGTGACGGCCGGAGAGCTCATCCCGGGCGACGGCGACATCATCCAGGGCATCGCGTCGGTCGACGAGTCGGCGATCACCGGCGAGTCGGCACCGGTCGTGCGCGAGTCGGGCGGCGACCGCTCGGCCGTCACCGGCGGCACGCGGGTGCTCTCCGACCGCATCGTCGTGCGCATCACGTCGAAGCCGGGCGAGACCTTCGTCGACCGCATGATCGCGCTCGTCGAGGGCGCGGCCAGGCAGAAGACGCCGAACGAGATCGCCCTGAACATCCTGCTCGCGAGCCTGTCGATCGTCTTCGTCGTGGTCGCGCTGACGCTGAACCCGATCGCCTCGTACGCGGCGGCACCCGCCTCGATCCCGGTGCTCATCGCGCTGCTGGTGTGCCTCATCCCGACCACGATCGGCGCGCTGCTCTCGGCCATCGGCATCGCGGGAATGGACCGGCTCGTGCAGCGCAACGTGCTTGCGATGTCGGGCCGCGCGGTCGAGGCCGCTGGCGACGTCACCACCCTGCTGCTCGACAAGACCGGCACGATCACCTACGGCAACCGTCGCGCGAGCGAGTTCGTGCCGATGCCCGGCGTTGCGGCCTCCGAGCTCGAGCGCGCCGCGGCCCTCTCCTCGCTCGCCGACCCCACCCCGGAGGGTGCCTCCATCGTCGAGCTGGCGGCGGAGCGCGGCTGGGCCCCCGCGCCCCGAGGCTCCGCGCAGCGCGCCAGCGATGCGTGGAGTGGGCGTGGGGACCGATTCGACTCGGCCCCCGCGGGCGAGGTCGTGCCGTTCACGGCGCAGACCCGCATGTCGGGGCTCGACCTCCCCGACGGCTCGAGCATCCGGAAGGGTGCCGGCTCGGCGGTCATCGCCTGGGTCGAGGCGTCCGCCCGAGTCGCCTCGTCGACGCTCGACGAGCTCGCGCAGCGCGTCGAGGCGATCTCGACGAGCGGCGGCACGCCGCTCGTCGTAGCGGCCAAGGACTCCGCCGGCGAAGCGCGACTGCTCGGCGTCGTCCACCTGAAGGACATCGTCAAGGACGGACTCACCGAGCGGTTCGCCGAACTCCGCGCGATGGGCATCCGCACCGT
Organism: Agromyces sp. NPDC058126; assembly: GCF_042884595.1. Taxonomy (NCBI): domain Bacteria; kingdom Bacillati; phylum Actinomycetota; class Actinomycetes; order Micrococcales; family Microbacteriaceae; genus Agromyces; species Agromyces sp. NPDC058126. The sequence goes on from NZ_JBHVTS010000007.1 coordinate 161,164, forward strand.
GATGATCACGGGCGACAACCCGCTCACCGCGAAGGCCATCGCGGCCGAGGCCGGCGTCGACGACTACCTCGCCGAAGCGACCCCCGAAGACAAGATGGCGCTCATCAAGCGCGAGCAGGCGGGCGGCAACCTCGTCGCCATGACGGGCGACGGCACGAACGACGCGCCCGCGCTCGCGCAGGCCGACGTGGGCGTCGCGATGAACACGGGCACGTCGGCCGCGAAGGAGGCCGGCAACATGGTCGACCTCGACAGCGACCCGACGAAGCTCATCGAGATCGTGCGCATCGGCAAGCAGCTGCTCATCACGCGCGGCGCGCTCACGACGTTCTCGATCGCGAACGACATCGCGAAGTACTTCGCGATCATCCCGGCGATGTTCGCCGGCATCTTCCCGGGGCTCGCGGTGCTGAACATCATGCAGCTGCACTCGCCGGCCTCGGCGATCCTGTCGGCGATCATCTTCAACGCGATCGTGATCGTGTTCCTCATCCCGCTCGCACTGCGCGGGGTGAAGTACAAGGCGGGCAGCGCCTCCGCGATCCTCAACCGTAACCTGCTGGTCTACGGCCTCGGCGGCATCATCGCCCCCTTCATCGGCATCAAGCTGATCGACCTCGTCGTCAGCCTCATCCCCGGGTTCTAGGCCCGGACGCGAAAGGACACCACACATATGAGTACGACACGCACGGCGGTACGCACCCATTGGGTCGCGATCCGCGCGATGCTCGTCTTCACCCTCGTGCTCGGCGTCGCCTACACGCTCGTCGTCACGGGCATCGGCCAGCTCGTGCTGCCCGCCCAGGCGAACGGCTCGGTCGCCCGTGACGCCTCCGGCGAGGTCGTGGGCTCGGCGCTGATCGGCCAGTCGTTCGCGGATGCCGACGGCGACCCGCTGCCCGAGTGGTTCCAGCCCCGCCCGTCGGCGGCCGGCGACGGCTACGACGGCGGCGCTTCGAGCGGCAGCAACCAGGGCCCCGAGAACGCCGACCTCATCGCGGCGATCGAGGAGCGGAAGGCGCAGGTCGCCGAGTTCAACGGCGTCTCCGAAGCGGAAGTCCCCGCCGACGCGGTGACGGCGTCGGCCTCCGGACTCGACCCGCACATCAGCCCCGAGTACGCGCTGCTGCAGGCGGCGCGGGTCGCGAACGAGCGCGGTCTCCCCGAATCCGAGGTCGTCGAGCTCGTGGAGTCTAGGATTCAGGCACGGGATCTCGGCTACCTGGGCGAACCGACCGTGAACGTGCTGCAGCTGAATCTCGCCCTCGCAGAGCTGGAAGGCTAGCCACGATGCGGAAGGGGCGGCTTCGGGTCCTGCTCGGCGCCGCCCCCGGCGTCGGCAAGACCTACACGATGCTCGAAGAGGGCAAGCGGCTCGTCGGCGAGGGTCGCGATGTCGTCGTCGGGTTCGTCGAGACGCACGGGCGTCGGGCGACCGCGTCGATGACCCTCGGCCTCGAGATCGTGCCGCGCCGCGCGGTCGTGCACCGCGGGATGACCATCGACGAGATGGACCTCGACGCGGTGCTCGCCCGCAAGCCCGAGATCGCCCTCGTCGACGAGCTCGCGCACACGAACGCGCCCGGCTCCCGGCACGCGAAGCGCTGGCAGGACGTCGAAGAGCTGCTCGCGGCCGGCATCGACGTCATCTCCACGGTCAACACGCAGCACATCGAGTCGCTCGGCGACGTCGTGCTGCAGATCACGGGTGCCGAGCAGCGCGAGACGATCCCCGACCGGGTGCTGCGCGCCGCCGACCAGATCGAGGTCGTCGACCTCGCCCCGCAGGCGCTCCGCGATCGACTGGCGGGCGGTCTCGTCTACCCCGCCGAGCGCATCGACGCCGCACTCTCCAACTACTTCCGCCTCGGCAACCTCACCGCGCTGCGCGAGCTCGCGCTGCTCTGGCTCGCCGACGAGGTCGACCAGGCGCTCAAGAAGTACCGCGCCGAGCACGGCATCGACCGCAAGTGGGAGGCACGCGAGCGCGTCGTCGTCGCCCTCACGGGCGGCCCCGAGGGCGAGACCCTGCTGCGCCGCGGCGCCCGCATCGCCGCCCGGGCCTCCGGGGGCGAGCTCATCGCGGTGCACGTCACGAATCCCGACGGCATGCGGGCGAGGCATCCCGGTGCTCTCGACGCCCAGCGCACCCTCGTCGAGCAGCTCGGCGGCACCTTCCACCAGGTCGTCGGCGAGGACGTGCCCCGTGCGCTCGTCGAGTTCGCGAAGGCCGCGGATGCCACGCAGCTGGTCATCGGCGTGAGCCGGAGGTCCCGGCTCGCCGCGGCCTTCTCGGGCCCCGGCATCGGCGCGACCGTGATCCGCGAGTCGGGCGACATCGACGTGCACATCGTGACGCACGCGGCGGCCGGATCCGGATTCTCGCTGCCCCGACCGGGCGGCGCGCTGAGCCGTAAGCGCCTCGTCTGGGCATTCGTCCTGGCGCTCGTCGCCGGCCCGGCGCTCAGCTGGGTGCTCACGCGATTCCACACCGAGACCTCGATCACGAGTGATGTGCTCGCCTACCAGCTGCTCGTCATCGTCGTGACGCTCATCGGCGGCATCTGGCCCGGCCTGTTCGCGGCGGTGCTGTCGGGCCTCACCCTGAACTACCTCTTCGTCGAGCCGCTGTACACGCTGACGATCGCCGACGCCCGCCAGCTGCTCGCGCTCGTCTTCTACGTGGCGAACGCGCTGCTCGTGGCCTACGTCGTCGACCAGGCGGCCCGCCGCAACCGCGAGGCCCGGCGTGCGGCCGCCGAGTCGCAGCTGCTCGCGACGCTCGCCGGCAGCGTGCTGCGCGGCGAGGATGCCCTGCAGGCCATGGTGACCCGAACCCGCGAGGCTTTCGGGCTCACCGGGGTGCGCCTCCTCGTCGACGGCGAGACCCGGGTCGCCGACGGCGAACCGGCGCGCGACGACCGGGTGACCGAGGTGCCGATCGGTGCGCGCGGCGTGCTCGAGCTGCACGGGGCCGACCTCGAGGCATCCGAACGCCGCCTGCTGCAGGTGATCGCGGCCCAGCTCGACCAGGCCATCGAGCACGGCGCCCTCGCGCGGGCGGCCGAGGCGGCGGCCGGCCTCGCCGAGACCGACCGGGTGCGCTCGGCCCTGCTCGCCGCCGTGGGCCACGACCTGCGCCGCCCGCTCACCTCGGCGTCGGCCGCCGTGAGCGCGCTGCGCTCGCCCGAGCTCGAGCTGCCCGCCGCGCAGCGCGAGGAGCTGCTCGCCACCGCCGCCGAGAGCCTCGACTCGCTCGCCGAACTCGTCACGAACCTGCTCGACGTGAGCCGCGTGCAGGCCGGCGCGCTCGCGGTGACGCTCGCGCCGACCGAGGTCGCCGACGTCGTGTTCCCCGCCCTCGACGAGCTCGGCCTCGGCCCGGGCGCGGTCGAGCTCGACCTCGCCGACGAGCTGCAGCCGGTGCTCGCCGACGCGGTGCTGCTGCAACGGGTCGTGGTGAACCTGCTCGCGAATGCGGTACGGCACACGCCGACGGGCGAGCGCGTCCGGTTCTCGGCGTCGGCGTTCCAGGGGCGGGTCGAGCTGCGCGTCGTCGACCGCGGGCCGGGCATCCCGGTCGAGCGGCGCGACGAGGTGTTCACGCCGTTCCAGCGCCTCGGCGACACCGACAACGACACGGGGCTCGGCCTGGGGCTCGCACTGTCGAAGGGCTTCGTCGAGGGAATGGACGGCACACTGGAGGTCGACGACACCCCCGGTGGCGGCCTCACCATGGTCGTCACCCTGCCGGCCGCCGAGGAGGCGCGATGAAGATCCTGCTCGCCGACGACGACGGCCAACTGCAGCGTGCGATGCGCATCACCCTCAGCGCGCGCGGCTACGAGGTGGTGTCGGCGCACGACGGCGCCGAGGCCATCGACCTCGCGGCGAGCGCGCACCCCGACCTCGTGCTGCTCGACCTCGGCATGCCGAAGGTCGACGGCCTCGACGTGATCCGGGCGGTCCGGGCCTGGTCGAGCGTGCCGATCCTCGTGCTCTCGGGTCGCACCGACTCGGCCGAGAAGGTCGAGGCGCTCGACGCCGGCGCCGACGACTACGTCACGAAGCCGTTCGCGATGGACGAGCTGCTCGCCCGCATCCGCGCCCGCTCGCGGCGCCCTGCGGGCGATGACGACACCGCGGCCGTGCATCGCATCGGGGAGCTCGAGGTCGACCTCGCCGCGAAGACGATCCGGCCCGCGGGCGACGACGGGCATGGGGCATCCGTGCGCCTGACCCCGACCGAGTGGCGTCTGCTCGAGCTCTTCCTCAAGCACCCTGGGCGCCTGCTCACCCGCGAGATGCTGCTCGGCGAGGTGTGGGGGCCGTTCCACGCGAACGACGCCGGCTACCTGCGCCTCTACGTGGCGCAGTTGCGACGGAAGCTCGAGCCGGTGCCCGCTGAGCCCCGGCACTTCCTCAACGAACCGGGCATGGGCTACCGCTTCGAGCCCTGACCGGGCTCACGACCGGGCTCCTGACCGGGCTCCTGACCGGGCTCAGTGCGGCAGCTCGCCGAGCCGGGCGAGCCAGTGCTCGGCGGTGGCGCCGTCGAAGGGCGCCTCGCGCCGTCGCACCGCGGCGAGCACGGCGTCGGCGTCGGCTCGCACCCGGGCGACGAGCTCGGCGGGGTAGCCGAAGGCAACGGCGTGCTCGGCGAACTCGTCCTCGTCGTCGATGAATGCCGAGGCGCCGTCGCGCTCGACCACGTCGAGGTCGAGGTCGACGTACGAGACCGTCGCACCCGTCGCATCGCTGCGCCACTCGGGCGGCGTGGCGAGGTCGATGTACGTGCCGAGCCCGCGCGGGTGGCCCGTGTTGAACGCGGCGGCCCACCCGCCCGACGGGAAGAGCGACACCGAGACCCAGCTCGCCGTGAAGGCGTTGCCGGGGCGGGCGAACGAGGTGCCGGCCGGGAACCCCACCCAGTCGCCGTGCTCGTCGGCGCCGAGCCAGACGCCGTCGAACTCCCAGTGCGGGCGGCCGCCCCATTTCGTCGCGCGGACGCGGACGGGGGTGCCGGGGACGGTCGGTCGGCTCGCGGGGTCGATGCTCGTCACGCCATCACCGTACGCCCCGTCGGCGGGCGGCGACGACGCGGCGCGGCTGGAGCGCGGCGGGGCCCGGCTCGGCCCGGCTCACTCGCCCGATGCCGCCGCGACCGGCCCGCGCGTGCTCGTCGCCTTGGCACGCAGCCGCAGCGCGAACACGCCGCCGGCGAGGAGGAAACCGGATGCCGCGAAGAGCGCCCAGCGCGAGGCATCCGCCATGCCGGCCGAGAGCGCGTCGGCGACGGGCGGCCCCGCCTCGCCGAGCTGACCGTCGGTGCCCTCGGCGCGCAGCGGCGGAATGTTCGCGCCTGCCGACTGCTCGGTCGACGTGATGACCTGCTGCTCGGCCTCGGCCGAGAGCCCCGACTGGCCGTCGAGCTGCGCCGGCAGCGCCTGCGCGAGGCCCGCGGCGAGCACGGCGCCGATGATCGCGGTGCCGAGGGCCGAGCCGACCTGGCGCACCGTGCTCTGCGTCGCCGAGCCCTGCCCCGACTGCTCGGGCGGGATGTCGGCGAGCACGGTGCCCGTGAGCTGCGCCGAGGCGAGCCCGAGTCCGAGGCCGTACACGGCGAGCACTGCGGCGAGCCACCACCCCGACATCTCGGGCCCGAGCATGAGGGCGGCGATGAGCGTGCCGACGAACTCGATCCCGAGTCCGAGCAGCACCACGTTCGGCGCCCCGAACCGCTCGGAGAGGTGGCGGGCCGAAGCACCGGAGACGAACGCGCCGAGCCCCATCGCGGCGAGCACGAAGCCGGCGGCGAGCGTCGAGAGCCCGAGGGCGTTCACGATGAACAGCGGCAGCACGAAGAGGATGCCGAACTCGCCGACCGCGACGCAGAGCGCGACCAGGTTGCCCCAGGTGAAGGTCGGCACCGAGAAGAGCCGAACGTCGAGGATGGCCGAGCGGCCGTTTCGGGCGCGATGCCGCTCCCAGAGCACGAAGAGCACGAGCGAGACCACGCCGATGGCGAGCGCGATCGGCACCGGGGAGACGGGCCAATCGGCCGGCCAGGTCCAGCCGAACAGCACGAACGGCTGCTCGGGCGCCCACCAGCCGAGCGAGCCGCCCTCGATGAGGCCGAAGACCAGCGCGCCGAAGCCGATCGCCGAGAGCAGCAGTCCGTCGACGTCGAGGCCCGGACTCGTCACGTGCGCCCGGGTCTCGTCGACGGTGAAGATCGCGACGACGGCGATCACGATGCCGAACGGGAGGTTCACGAGGAAGATCCACTGCCAGCCGAACGACTCGGTCAGCCAGCCGCCGAGCAGCGGGCCGAGCGCGGCCACGCCGGAGATGACCGCGCCCCACACGCCGAACGCGACCGCGCGGTCGCGCCCGCGGAACGTCGCGTTCACGGTCGACAGGGTGGTCGGCAGGATGAAGGCGCCGCCGACGCCCTGCACGAGTCGCGCGAGGATGAGCGAGTCGCCGCTGGAGGACAGCGCCGCGAGCAGGCTGCCCGCGAGGAAGAGCGCGATGCCGAAGAACATCGCGCGCCGTCGCCCGAGGCGGTCGCCGAGGCGGCCCGCGGTGAGCAGCAGTGCGGCGAAGACGACCGAGTAGATGCCGTTGACCCACTGGGCCTCGCTGAAGTCGAGCTGCAGCTCGGTGATCAGCGTCGGCAGCGCGACGCCGACGATCGTGCCGTCGAGCACGATCATCGACAGGGCGGAGGCGAGGACGCCGAGCCCGACCCATCGCCGTACCCCTGTTCGACCCGGAGCACCCCCGGTGCCCACCACTGCGTCGTTCCCCTGTTCGCCCACGCGCCAACGATACGAGCAGGCATCCCTCCGGGCATCCATCGAACGACGGAAGGCGTGTCGCAGACGGCGGCCGACGCCGTGTCCGGAACCCGCCGGACGCCCGCGCACAGCGCCGCGAGGCTGGGACCACCAGACAGGAAGGCGGCCGACGTGGGAACCCTGACCCCGATCGACGCGCACACGCGCAGCACCCGGCACTCGACGATCTCCCCGGCGATCCTCTACTTCGGCAGCCAGGTGTCACTGCTGTCGACCGTCGACGAGGACGGGCACCCGAACCTCGCGCCGAACTCCTCGGTGTGGTGGCTCGGGCAGACCGCCATGCTCGGCGTCGCCGCGCGCAGCCAGACCGGCCGGAACCTCGTCGCGAACGGCGAGGCGGTGATCAACCTGCCGTCGGTCGACCACGTCGACGCCGTCGACCGGCTCGCCCTCACGACCGGCCGCAACCCGGTGCCCGAGCGCAAGGCGGGGGCCGGCTACCGGCACGTGCGCGACAAGTTCGCCGCGGCGGGGCTGCGGCCGCTCGCGTCCGAGACGGTCGCCCCGCCGCGGGTGGCCGAGTTCCCGGTGCACCTCGAGGGGCGCGTCGTCGCGATCCACCCGATGGGCGGCGCCGAGACGCCGGCTGAGGCGAGCCTGCTCGCAGTCGAGCTCGGCATCACGCGCGTGCACGTGATCGAGTCGGTGCGGATGGCCGGCCATGCCCACCGCATCGACCCCGTGCGCTGGCGACCGCTCATGATGAGCTTCCAGCGCTTCTTCGGCCTCGGCGGCGAGGCGCGGCCGTCGCGCCTCGCGAGCATCGACGAGGAGTGGTACCGCGGCTGAGGCGGCCGGCGCCGGAGGCGGGGCCGGCCGGGTGCCGGAGCCGCCTACGCTTGACGGGTGGACTGTTCGTACTTCGACGCCGGGCGCTGCACCTCGTGCGCGCTCATGGGTCGGCCGTACGCACGGCAGCTCGCCGACAAGCAGGCGCACGCCGAGGAGCTGCTCGCCCCGTTCGACGTGCCCATCTGGGATGCGCCGGTCGCGAGCCGCGAGGACGGCTACCGCAACAAGGCGAAGATGGTCATCGGCGGCACCGTGGATGCCCCGACGATCGGCATCCTCGACGCCGACGGGCACGGCGTCGACCTCGAGGCGTGCGGCATCTGCTCGCCCGGCCATCGTGCCGCGTTCCCGGTGCTCGCCCGCTTCATCACGCTCGCGCGGCTCACCCCCTACGACGTGCGCGCGCGCACGGGCGAGCTGAAGCACCTCATCGTCACCGAGTCGCCCGACGGCGAGCTCATGATCCGCTTCGTGCTGCGCTCGACCGAGCCGGTGCCGCGTCTCCGCAAGCACCTGCCGACGCTCCTCGCCGAGCTGCCGCACGCGCGCGTCGTGACGGCGAACGTGCTGCCCGAGCACAAGGCGGTGCTCGAAGGCGAGCAGGAGATCGTGCTCACCGAGGCGCAGACCCTCGCGATGCGGCTCAACGACGTGACGATGCATCTGCGCCCGCAGAGCTTCTTCCAGACGAACACCGAGATCGCCGCCGCGCTCTACGCCGAGGCCCGCGACTGGATCCGCGACCTCGCACCCGACACCGCCTGGGACCTCTACTCGGGCGTCGGCGGCTTCGCCCTGCACCTCGCCGGCACCGACGGCGCCGGGCCCGAGGTCACCGGCATCGAGACGAGCGTCGAGGCGGTCGCAAGTGCCGAGCTCAGTCGAACGGATGCCGCGCTCTCGCGCCTGCGCTTCGCCTCGGGCGATGCCACGGCCTTCGCCCTCGGCGCCGAGGCGAGCCCCGACCTCGTGATCGTGAACCCGCCCCGCCGCGGCATCGGCGCCGAGCTCGGCGCGTGGCTCGAGGCATCCGCCGTCTCGCACGTGCTCTATTCGAGCTGCAACGCGGCCTCGCTCGCGAAGGACCTCGCGGCGATGCCGTCGCTGCGACCGGTGAAGGCGCGCGTCTTCGACATGTTCCCGCAGACGACGCACTTCGAGGTGATGGTGCTCCTCGAGCGGCGCTGAGTCGGAGGCTCGTCGTCCCGTCCCGTCCCGTCCCGTCCCGTGACGAGTCGTCGCGCCGGGGCGCGACACGCCGCCGCGAGCGACCTCGGCCGCGGCCGGGGGTCCGACAGTGCCGACGACTCGAGACGGGCGCCTACGCTCCGGCCGGCACCTGCTGCGTGATGCAGTGCGGTCCGCCGCCGCCGAAGGCGATCGTCGACCCCGGCACGCCGACGATCTCGCGGTCGGGGTGCACCCTCGCGAGGAACTCGAGCACGCCCGCGTCGCGTTCGTCGCCCTCGACCGGCACGATGACGGCGCCGTTGGCGAGGTAGTGGTTCGCGTACGACACCTCCGACTCGGGGTCGGGGTCGAGGAGGTCGATCTCGAGGGTGCGGCCGGCGGCGTCGGGCGAGGCCTGCAGGCGGGCGAGGTTCTCGCGGGCGCGCTCGTACTCGCTCGAGCGCGGGTCGGAGGGCACCTCGAGCAGCACCCGGCCCGGGCCGACGTACTGGGCGACGCCGTCGACGTGGCCGTCGGTGCCGGCCGGGCCGACGTCGAGGCTGTGCCCGAAGGGCAGCCAGGTCACGGCGGTGACGCCGAGGTAGTCCTTGAGGCCCTGCTCGATCTCGGTCTTCGTGAGGTGCGGGTTGCGGTTCGGGTTGAGCAGGCACTGCTCGGTGGTGATGAGCGAGCCCTCGCCGTCGACGAAGAACGCGCCGCCCTCGAGCACGAACGGGGCCCGGAAGAGCGGCACGCCGAAGTGCTCGGCCAGTCGGTCGGGGATGAGCTGGTCGCTGTCGTGGGGGTGCCAGCGGCCACCCCAGGCGTTGAAGCCGAACTTGATGGCGGCGAGCTCGCCGGCGGCGTTCGTGACGAAGGCGGGGCCGCTGTCGCGCGCCCACGAGTCGTCGACAGGCACCTCGAGCGGTTCGACGCCCGAGCCGCAGAGGCTGCGCACCTCGGCGGCGTGGCCGGGGTTGCAGAGCATGACGACGGGCTCGAACGCGGCGATCGCGCGGGCGACCGCGGCGTAGTCGCGCTTGGCCTCCTCGAAACGGTCCTTCCAGAGCTCGCGACGGGCCGGCCAGATCATGATGCAGGCCGAGTGGGGGGCCCATTCGGCGGGCATCGAGTAGCCGGCTGCGGCCGGAGTGGGTGTCGAGATGCCGGCCTCGGCCGGGATGGGAGTCGTCTGAGTCACGGCGGACCTCCAGGGCTTGCGCGTCGGTGCGGATGCGATGTCTCGACTATTTTGGATGAGAACCAAGATTCTCGCAAGTGCGCGCCGACGCGCGAAACGGGATGCCCCGCCGCGGCCCGAGGGCACGGCGGGGCATCCCGTCTCGAATGCCGCCCTGCGGGCGGCGGCGATGCGTCTCAGCGCACCCGTCAGCGACGCGCGGGCTCGCCCAGGAACACCGCGCAGGTCTGCATGCAGAGCGCGAGCAGCCGGTCGTGGTCGACGCCCGCCGCCCCGACCGTCAGCTGGATCGACAGGCCGTCGATCGTCGCGGAGAGGATCTGCGAGACCTCGTCGAGATCCTCGAAGGCGAACACCCCGCGCTCGCGCCCGTACTCGAGCACGTCGCGGAGGATCTGGCGCCATCCCTCGTCGAGCTCGTTGTGCACCTCGGAGACGAGGTCGTCGGTCGCCGCGTCGGACCAGACCTGGAACCACAGGATCCAGCCGGGATCGCCGCGCCCGTTCGACGCCGAGAGCTCGATCAGCCGCTCGAGCCGGGCCCACGGGTCGTCGATCGCGCCGAGCTCGGCTCCGGCCTGTTCGACGAGGGACTCCTCGCTCTGACGGATCGCGAGCATCAGGAGCTCGGTCTTCGAGGGGAAGTAGTAGGTGATGTGCCCGGGGCGCATGCCCGCGCGCTCGGCGATGTCGGAGACCCGCACGTTCGCGAGGCCGAGCTCGGCGATCGCCTTCGCCGCCGCCTCGACGACGAGCTCTTCGCGCGCCTTGCCCTTCGCGCGCCGGTCCGTCACCACGTCACACCGCCGTCCCCTCGCTCATCGCGACACCATCCTAGCCAGCGGCTCCGGCGCCGCTCCCCCGGCGCGATCGGTCCCGCCGGGAACCGCGAGGCAGTCCGCCGGAGGAACCGCGAGCCCGTTCGCCGGAGGAACCGCGAGCCCACCGGCAGGCGGGGTCGGCGCAGCCCAGGCCGCCCCCATGCGCGGCGCCGCCGCGAGCAGGGTCGCCGTGTACGGGTGGTGCGGGTCGCGGAAGAGCTCCTCGGTCGGGCGGTCCTCCACGATCCGGCCTGCGGTCATCACGACGACCCGCTCGGTGAGGTGCCGCACCACCGCGAGGTCGTGCGAGATGAAGAGCAGCGTCAGGCCGAGCTCGGCGCGCAGCCGCTCGAGCAGGTTCAGGATCGCGGCCTGCACCGAGACGTCCAGCGCCGCGACCGACTCGTCGGCGATGAGCACCTCGGGCTCGAGGGCGAGCGCGCGGGCGATGCCCACCCGCTGACGCTGCCCGCCCGAGAGCCGACGGGGGTATGCGCCGAGCAGCGACACGGGCAGTTCGACGAGTTCGAGCAGCTCGGCGGCGCGCTGCGGCACCTCGCGTGCCGGGACCATCCGATGCACCTTCAGCAGTTCGCCGAGCGTCTGGCCGATGGTCATCGACGGGTTGAGCGAGGCGCTCGGGTCCTGGAAGACCATCTGTATGCGCCGGGTCGCGGCCTTGGTGCGGTGTCGGGCCAGCGGCTCGCCGTCGAGCACGATCGAGCCCTCGTCGAGTTCGACGAGGCCGACGATGGCGCGTGCGAGCGTCGACTTGCCGCACCCCGACTCGCCGACGATGCCCACCGCCGAGCCGCGCTCGACCATGAGGTCGACGCCGTCGAGGGCGTGCATCACCGGCACTGGGCGCCCGCGCAGCCGCGCCGCGAACGCCGAACCGGTCCGGTAGCTCACCCGCAGTCCGCGGGCCTCGAGATACGCGCTCATACGCCGACCTCCATCAGCATCTCGGGGTGGATGCACGCCGTCGCGCGCCGTGCATCGCCGACGAGCTCGTGCGGCGCGCGGCGGCAGTCGTCCTGCGCGAACGCGCAGCGGGGGGCGAAGCGGCACCCCTCGGGGAACCGCCGCGGGTCGGGCGGCGTACCGGGGATCGTCGCGAGCGCCCCGTCGCCGCCGGCGAACGACGGCGCCGAGGCCAGCAGGGCGGCCGTATAGGGATGCTTCGGCGAGCGCAGTACCTCCTCGACGGGGCCGATCTCGACGATGCGGCCGGCGTACATCACGGCGACCCGGTCGCACACCTCCGCGACGACCGCGAGGTCGTGCGAGACGAAGACCATGGCGAGCCCGCGCTCCGTGCGAAGGCGCCGCAGCAGCTCGAGGATCTGCGCCTGCACCGTCACGTCGAGCGCGGTCGTCGGCTCGTCGCAGAGCAGCAGCTCGGGTTCGGTGGCCAGCGCGGCGGCGATCATCACGCGCTGGCGCAGCCCGCCCGAGAGCTCGTGCGGCCACATCCTCGCGCGCCGCTCGGGCTCGGGGATGCCGACGCTCGCCATGAGCTCGATCACCCGGGCCCGCACCTCGCGTCGCGGCATCCGGCGCCGTGCCCCGACCGCCTCGCCGATGAGCTCGCCGACCCGCATCGTCGGGTTCAGCGCCGTCATCGGCTCCTGGAAGATCATCGCGACGCCGTGCCCGCGCACGCGCTCGACATCGGCGGTCACGCGCTCGGCACGGCCGCCGCCGGCGTCGAACGCGAAGCGGATGTCTCCGCCCGCCGTGCCGCCGGGCGGCAGCAGGCCGAGCACGGCCTTCAGCGTGAGGCTCTTGCCCGAGCCCGACTCGCCGACGATGCCGAGCGATTCGCCGGGCGCCACCTCGAACGAGACCCCGTCGACCGGATGCATCGTGCCGCCGCCGAGCGCGAGATCGACCCGCAGCTCGCCGACGCTGAGCACGGGCCGGCTCATTTCCTCGTCCATTCTTCGAATCCCTCTCCGATGAGGCTGAGCCCGAGGCCGAAGCCCACGACGACGAGACCGGGCACGGTCGAGAGCCACCACTGCTCGCGGATGTACGGCTGGCCGGCTGCGATCATGGCGCCCCACTCGGGCGTCGGCGCCTGGATGCCGAGGCCGAGGAAGGAGAGCGCCGCGAGGCCGAGCGTCGCGCCGACGATGTCGCTCGGCAGGTAGACGAGGGTCTGCCCCACCGAGTTCGGGAAGACGTGGCGCCAGAGCACCCGGCTCGGCGACAGGCCGGAGGCCCGGGCCGCCGAGACGTACTCGAGCCCGCGGGTGCGCAGCACCTCGGTGCGGATGAGCCGTGCATAGGCCACCCACGCGATGAGCGTGAAGGCGACGAGGATCGACGTCACCCCCGGCCCGAGCACGAAGACGAGCGCGATGATCAGGATGTACGTCGGGAACGCCTGCACCACGTCGGAGACGCGCATGATGACGCCGTCGACCCAGCCGCCGCGGAACCCGGCGATCGCGCCGAGCGCCGTGCCGAGGATCGCGGGCAGCGCCGCCCCGAGGAATCCGACGAGGAGGTCGATGCGCGAGGCGAACACGAGCCGCGACACGACGTCGCGACCGAGCTCGTCGGTGCCGAGCCAGTGTTCGGGGCTCGGGTCGGCGAGCGCGTTCACGATGTCCTGCTCGAGCGGATCGTACGGCGCGACGAGCGGCGCGAACACCGCCACGAGCACGTAGACGGCGACGATGCCGGTGCCGACCCAGACGCGGCGAGGCAGCCGCACCCGCTCGGCGCCGATCACCGAGTGGGCGGGCATGACGTCCGCCGCGGCGGCGGTGACGGTGGTGACGGTCCCGGGGCTCATGACTCGACCTCCAGTCGCGGGTCGGCGATCGACGTGATGATGTCGGCGATGAGGAAGACGAGCACGACCGCGACCGCGAACAGCAGCGTGTAGCCCTGGATCGACGGGATGTCGCGCTGGCGGGCCGCCAGCACGATGCCCTGGCCGATGCCCGGCAGTGCGAAGGTCGTCTCGATCACGACGGCCCCGAACAGCAGGTAGCCGAGGTTCAGCGCGAGGATCGAGACCGTCGGCGGCGCCGCGTTGCGCAGCACGAACCGCGACATGATGCGCGAGCGACCGATGCCGAGCGACCGGGCGGTGGTGACGTGCTCGGCGCCGAGCACCGTGATCATGCTCGCCCGCAGGCTCCGCACCTGCAGCGGCGCGATCGAGAGCGCCAGGGTGAGCGCCGGCAGTGCGATCGACCGCAGGTGCTCGGCCGGCGTCTCGCCGAAGCCGCCGACGGGGAACCACCCGGTCGGCAGCGCGACGGTGAGGATGAGGATGATGCCCACCCAGAACGACGGCATCGCGAGTGCGACGAGTCCGAACGCCCGGGTGGCGTGGTCGAACGGCCGGTCGGGCCCGCGCGCCGAGATGATCGCGAGCGGCACCGAGATGACGAGCGACAGGAGGGTGCCGAAGCCGAGCAGCCACACCGTCACCGGGAGTCGTTCGCCGATGAGGCTCGCCACCGGCTCGTTCGACTTGAACGAGTAGCCGAGGTTGCCCGTGAGCACCTCGCCGACGTAGCGGAAGTACTGCACGATCGCGGGGTCGTCGAGGCCGAGCTGGGCGCGTACGACCGCCAGCTCGGCGTCGGAGGCCCGGAGGCCCACGATGAGCCGGGCGGGGTCGCCCGGCGTCACCTTGAGGATGAGGAAGACGAGCAGCACGATCGCGAAGAGGAGCGGTATCGCGAAGACCAATCGCTTCGCGATGAAGAGGTAGCGGCCCATGAGCTACTCGCCGACCTCGATCGTGTCCCAGTAGTACATGCCCCACGGCGCCGCGCTGAAGCCCGAGACACGGTCGGAGACCCCGTGCAGCACCTGGAACTCGGCGAGGCTGATGGCCTGCGCGTTCTCGATGGCGTCGTTCTGCACCGCCTCGACGATGGCCTGCTTCTCCTCGGGCGACTCGGTCGCGGTGTACGCGAAGAACTGCTGTTCGACGGTCTCGCCCTCGAAACCGGTGAAGAGCCACGAGGTGCCGTGGATCCAGCCGAGGGGGTCGATCACGTCGGGCGAGACGGCCCCGTACGACCAGAGCACCATGTCGGCGTCGAGCCCGTACGCCCGACTGAGGAACGCGCCCGTCTCGAGCGCGGTGAGGGTGACCTCGATGTCGAGTTCGGCGAGGTTCGACGCGACGACCTGCGCGACCAGGTGGTCGGTGGGGTTGCCGGCGTCGTAGATGAGCTCGAGCGGGCCGGGCTGCGGCGTCGCGGAGTCGGCGAGCAGCTCGCGCGCCTCGTCGAGATCGAGCGAGAAGGGCGCGGCGCTCGGCGCCGCCCAGTTCGCGAGGTTCGGCGGGATGATTCCGCGCGGCGCCGAGCCGTAGCCGCGGAACGCACCCTCGACGATGGCGTCGTAGTCGATCGCGTGGGCGAGGGCGCGACGGAGCTGCGGGTCGTCGAGGGGCGCTCGGGTCGTGTTGAAGCTCAGGTGCTCGACCTGCCCGACCGGCAGGTCGACGAGGCCGTCGCCGTACTGCTTGGCGTCGATCGCCGAGACGTACTCGGCGATGTCGACCTGGCCGGCCTGGAACTGGGCGCCGCGCTCGGTCGCGTCGGCGACGACCTCGATGACGACCCGGTCGAGGTGCGGCCGGCCCTCGAGGTAGTAGTGCGGGTTCTTCTCGAGGGTGATGCGGCCTCCGGGCGTCCAGTCGGCGACGACGAACGCGCCGGCGCCGACGGGCTTCGCGAAGTACTCCTCCTTCGAGAGCCCGCCGAAGTCCTCGGGGAAGATCGCCGACGACGACCAGGTCATCAGCACCGGCAGGGTCGAGTCGGGGGCGGCGAGCGAGAAGACCGCGGTGCGCTCGTCGGGGGTGGTCACGCCCGTGAGGTTCGCGTAGAGGGCGCCGTAGTTCGGGCCCTCGGCCCACACGCCGGCCGAGAAGGCGACGTCGGCCGAGGTGAGCGGGGTGCCGTCGCTGAAGGCGGTGCCCTCGCGCAGCACGAAGGTCCAGGTGAGCGCGTCGGCATCGTACGTCCACGACTCGGCGAGGCCCTCCTCGACGCCGGAGCCGTCGGGCGCGACGCGGAGCAGCGGCTCGAGCACGCCCTGCAGGGTCTGGTAGGTCGAGTACGCCGCCGCCTTGTCGGGGTCCCAGCCGTCGAACGACTCGGCGCGGGCGACGTGGAGGGTGCCCGCGTCGGCCGGATCGGCGGCGCCGCCGCCCGGGCTGCAGGCGGCGAGTGCGGCGACCGCGAATGCGCCGGCGAGTGCGGCGAGCGCCTTCGTCATGGAGGGGGCCATGAGGACTCCTGTCCCCGATGACGGCGTCGTCATCGGTCGAAATTGGATGATATCCAAACATCATCGACGCCCGCCGCCCGGTTGTCAAACAACGGCGGACCCGCGGCTCCGGTGCAGCGCGGAGCACGTCGCGCACGCCGGCGGGCGCGGCGATGGAGCGCACGGACGGCGCGCCGATGAGCGCCGGCGGCGCCAGGGTGCGAGGAGTCGGCGCGCGGCGAGTGCGCGCGCGGCCGGCGCGGCGGTCGGCGGGCGCGGCGGTCGGAGAACGCAGGGCAGGGCAGGGGCAGGGGCAGGGGCAGGGGCAGGGGCAGGGGC
>NZ_JBHVTS010000008.1:0-57674 GCF_042884595.1 Agromyces sp. NPDC058126
GGACGCCGGCGGAAGTCGAGCGTATTGCTGGGCTCATCGAAGAGACGGGCGCGCGCACCTGGGCCGAAAGCGAAGCCATGGCGAGGATGGCGGACGCAATGGCAGAGCTGAGGTGCAGCACGGATTCGACATACGAGCTTCAGACGCTCGAACTGCTCGCACGCTGCATCGACTTCAGCTCATCGGATGATGTCAACCCCAACACGCACGCACGGTCCCGACGATGAAGATAACCGCGGCAGTCCTACGGCACCCTTCTGACACGTTCAAATTGGAACCGGTCGCCCTCAGAGCGCCACTGGATCATGAGATCCTCGTAAGGATTGTCAGCACGGGCTTATGCCACACCGATCTCCTTCCTCGGGCTTCTCTCGTGCTGTCAGCCCCAATGGTGCTTGGTCATGAAGGTGCAGGCGTTGTGGAAGCGGTCGGTTCCTCTGTTGAATCGCTGGCGCCGGGAGACCATGTGGTTCTCACGTTCGATTGGTGTGGAGCGTGTGGCAGCTGTGTTCAGGGGCTCCCCGGAAGCTGTTCGAGCTTCGTGGCCCGCAACCTCACGGGATTCGACACATCCGGAGGGACCACGATGGCGGACGAGGCGGGCGACCCCATAGCCGCCCATTGGTTCGGACAATCATCGTTCGCGAGTCACGTCCTAGTAGCTGAACAGAGCGCCATCCGTGTGGACCCGCGCCTTCCGCTGTCGCTCCTTGCGCCGCTCGGATGCAGCGTCCAAACCGGCGCCGGTACGGTGCTCCGCGTGCTGCGGGTAAGGGCGGAATCCTCGATCATCGTGTCAGGCGTGGGCGCGGTAGGTTTAGTCTCCGTCATGGCGGCGCGCGCCGCCGGCGCCCGGACAATAGTCGCTGTCGATATTGACGATTCCAGGCTGGATAAGGCGAAGGCTTTCGGGGCGACGCACACGGTCAACCCAAAGACCCACGACATCAGTGAAGTCACGCATGAAGCGTGCCCGTCCGGAGCGGACTATGGGATTGATACGACAGGAAAGCCCGATGTAATCGGTTCTGTCCTCCGAGCGCTCGACTCACGGGGCTCCTGCGCCCTCATCGGCTTGATGCAAGGCGGACTCTCGCTCGACGCAACGTCGCTGGCCACTGGGCGAACGCTCATCGGGGTGGTCGAGGGCGGATCGAATCCTCACACGCTGATTCCCGAGCTGATCCGCCTCTGGAAAGCCGGATCATTACCCTTCGACGAGTTGATCCAACACTTCACGTTCGACGAGATCAACGAGGCCGAAGCGCAGCTCCGGGCCGGCACTGTCATCAAACCCGTGCTCCTGCAGCCGAAATGAACTTACGTTTGTACACCTCGACGCTGCGGGGGAGCGAGTTTCAGATGCGGAAATAGCCTCTGATCTAGAGCCCTTCCGACATAATAATTATTATCGGTTATTATGTACGTTCAGTACATTTTAGCTCAAATGAATATAGAATCGCAGCATGACTGAGGTGACGATTACGGATGCACGCGGCCGGCTGTCGATGCTCGTCGACGAGGCCCATCGGGAACCGGTGATCCTGACCCGTCGCGACCGTCCCGTCGCTGCGATCGTGGACGCCGAGCAGCTGCAGCAGCTCATCGACGACGCCGAGGAACTCGCCGACATTCGCGCGGTCGATGAAGCGTGGGCTGAGATGGAGCGCCTCGACGAAACGCCGGTGCCCTGGGAGGACGTCAAGCGCGACCTCGGTCTCGCATGACGTACGCGATCCAGATCCTGCCGAGCGCGGTAAGGGCGATCCGGAAGCTGCCCCCGGAGGCGAAACGCCGCATCCAGGCGGTGATCGAGCTCCTCGCCGAGGAGCCGCGGCCGCCAGCGGCGAAGAAGCTCACCGCCCGCCCGGAATGGCGTGTCCGTACCGGTGACTACCGCGTGCTGTACCGGATCAACGACGGCGAACTCGTCGTGGTCGTCGTCGACGCCGGTCGCCGACGCAACATCTACGAGACCCGCTGAACTCAACCCGCAGCCGAAACCGCTCGCTGGTGCCCTGAAGGGACACCCCGCCGACGGCGTCGGCGGTCACTGGTGCCCAGGCTGTCTTGAACGGCATCTGTGAACTCACTGAGTGAGCTTCGAGTTGCCTTCGAGGCTGGCAGGCCGGGCAACTGACTGGCCTCGCCTCGGGTGCCCCGAAGCAGATGACGCGACCAGGCGGAAGTCGTCTGTCTATCGGGGTGTAGAATATTGGTGCAGCCCGCATTCTGGCCATCACAGGGGCTGCACGGCCCGGCGGAAGGCAGACCCCTCTGCCCGTCGGGCCACCCTCTACTCTCTTCGCGTGTGCCTGCGTGAAGAGTGAGCATCTGACATGCGTTGGGGAACGAGCGCTCCACACCCGCCCGGCCCCTGTTGCGCGGTGCCACCTTGCCCGTCACTACGTGGATGCTTTGCCAACACCACATCGAGGTAAGGAAACCAATGGGGGAAAGCATGACAGCCGAGATCACGGATCCCGGGGAACCACTCACGATCACCGAGTTGACACAGCGAGTCCTCTCGCTTGAAGCACGACTCGACCGGATCCAGGATGAGGCGTGCCCACCAGCGAAGGCTGACCTCGACACCACCACGTCGGACGAACGACGACTCTTTGACATCGCCGCGGAACAGCGCACTCACGATGAGGCCATGCTCAGGAGCAGCACGAACCTCACGAAGCTTCGGGGGAAGCTGCACCAGCACGAGACCCAGCTCGCTCAGGTCACCTCATGGGAGAGCCGAAGGGTGCGACTCGTCATCGAACGGAACCAGCTCAGGTTCTTCGCCCGTGCCGAACGGAAGCGACTCGATTCCCTCATTCAGCTCCACGACGACAAGCGTCCCCGAGTCGCCGTCCTCGACATTGATGGCACGCAGCGCACCATCCGCGAGGAGGAAGCCCAGCTGACCGTAGACACAGCGGCCGCCGATGCCAGCAAGGAGGCACGCTCCCGACTCGCGCACACTGCCCGGAAGCGGATTACCGAGATGCTCCTTGCAGCTCAAACACCTCCGACTTGGTTCTCGGCAGGGCTTGGTGTTCAGCCCGCGGGCGATAGCGCAAGGTGGTTCGACGCCGCGATCGTGGTCCTGCTCTACCGGTGGAAGCACACCGTCACCGACCCGGTCCTGCCGCTCGGCGACCGGGTGGAGTTCGACCACCCCGCCTATCAGGACCGTCGCGCTGCTGAGTCCGCCCTCCGTTCCGCGACCGGCACACGATAGCCCGACGAATCACCCACTCGGGCGGGCCTAATGATCTCTCGATCGGGCCTATTTCCGACACAATTGAGATTATCGGCTTACTGAGTAAGTCTTTCGAGGCTTCAGAATAGACCAGTTCTTGTGTGGGAGATCCGGTGCGGTCGCTCGCGCCGCTAGCTCTCGAGCTTTCGAAGAATCTCGGTGATTGTCGTCAGGGCTTCTGGGGCTAAATCACCGAGGGTTTTCGCGGCATAGCGCCTGACCTTCGCGGCTCTCAGGGCGACGATGGATTTCATTCGGGATTCGATGTCCGCGGGAAGTGGGCCGCCGTACAGGTATCCGGCGGGCACTTCGAATAGCTCGGCTAGGGCGCCGATGAGTGCTCGATCTTTCACGCGCCATACTTCGCCGCGAAGCATGTATGCCCAACGTGATCGTGAGAGCGAGATGCTCCTTGATGCGAGGAAGTCGCTCACCTCTTGATAGGTGTACGGCTCGCCCCGCAGTACTTCAGTGTCATCGAGAAGGAGTTGCAGCCGCTTGGCCAGCTCGCCCGATGACAGGAGCTTCTCTGCGGCCGGTGAAATGGAGACTTGGTTCTTCATCGTCGTCTCATCCTGCCGGATGAGACGCTGCGGCCGAACGCATGGCTGGTGCCTGGATGGGGTGATGAGTTAGCATGGTCCCGCAAGTTGCATTAGCGGCTTGAAGTTAGCCTGGCAGTCTTCCGGACGGTATGACGAGCCAGGCTCGCGCATTTAAGGCGTGAGCGTGCGGGTCTCGATGATGAGCGGCTCGATGCGCCGACGCCAGTCGCCGCCCTTGTAGGCGCACCAGGCGATCATGTCGCTGACCCAGAGGAGCGCGTGTTCGTGGCCGGCGGCGTGCTGATATCGCAGCTCGTGGGCGTCGTGGCGTCGGAGAGTTTCGGCGATGATCCGTCGGTCGGCGACTTCGACTGACTCATCGCGTTCCAGAATGAGGTGGCGGGCGTCGTGAGTGACGAGATCGTTGATGAGTGCCTCGAGGCAGAGCGGCCGGGCGATACGGTCAGTGGTCCCTTTCACTTGGTAGACGACGCCGCGGATGCCGAGCTTCTCCACCGCTGAGATCAGAGAGCGCCTGCTGGAGTCCGATTCGTTCGTGAAGTGGATCCGTCGCTGCCCGGGGCGGGCGAGCTTGCGGAGCTCCTTCTCCAGCTGGGCTGCATTGTTCGGCATGACGATTGCCGCGGCGATGTAGTAGCCCTTGGTCTTGCACTCGTCGACGTAGACCCGGCAGCCGGCTGGGTACGTCGTGGTGGGCTTGTTGGTCCGCTGCATGGTGATCCTCTCGATTATGACGGCAGTGACGCCGGCACATGAAAGAGAGACGGAGCATGCACACCCCGGCGCGCGCTTCTGCTCCTCCTTCCGGCGGCAGGTCCGCGTCACCGCGAAAGCCCGAGCCGAGTCCGCCGGGCCGATTCGGCTCAGCGGTTGGCGATGCTCGTTGACGGCGCCTGAGACTGGCTACTGAAATGCGGGCGACCGTACACTCAAATCTGCTGTTCACGTATGAGGTGCTCCGTGGGCGCGTCACTCTCAGTACGCGGGTCGCTGACTCCTTGTCCCAGCCCACCACCGGTGGCGATGTGGGACTCCTGTCAGCGCAGTTCCAAGATGAACGAGAGGAGCGCATACGTGCGTTCAAAACTGATGTGCACCGCGGCCGTGACCGCAGTCACCCTGACCGGAGGTGCACTCGCCCCAGCCGACGCCGAGGAGCAGAGTTCCGACCCGATCACCGCTATCCAGGCGGCAGCCCCAGAGGTACTCAAGGGCGTAGCCGATGCTCCGGCCGAAGAATCGGGCGACATCGCGATCGAGCTCAACGCGGGTTCGGGTCTGGCGAATGTGAAAGTGCCGGTGGACCCGGCCGACGGAATCACGTTCGAGAGCAGTGAAGCCAACGCGAGTATCAGTATCGGTCTGCCGAACGCCGACGACGCCTCGAGCGCGATCGTCGAGGCCGATGGCGTTGTGTCGTATGACAACGGCGACGGGTCGACGACCGTTCCCGTCGTAAAGAGCGACGGCTCGCTCCAAGTCACGACCGTGATCGACGGGCCCGACGCACCTACCCGGTACGAATACCCCATCGAACTCCCTGAAGGTGGCGCTCTTGTCGATGCAGGGGACGGATTCTTCGCGGCCGTTGATGCGGATGGCCTCCCGATCGCGATGATCTCGCCCGCTTGGGCGAAGGACGCGAACGGTGAGGACATCGCTACCCATTACGAGGTCAATGGCACGTCGCTCGTCCAGGTCGTCGAGCACAGTGCTGGAACTGTCTACCCGGTTGTCGCTGATCCCACCTATCGCGGCAGGCTGATCACGGCCGTCGGGTTGAAGACAGACCCGAAAGGCACGATCGTCGCTGTGACGGCAAAGAAGGACTACTCCGTCCGCGAGCTCGGCGACAACTTTTACGCGGAATATAAGCTCTGGGTGAACCCGAAGTTTCACGGCCAGAAGTACCGCGACCAGCTTGTCTGTCACGTGTTCAACGCTCGCAACAAGTCGCCCTGGAACATCGATTCGTGGCGACCGAACGTCGGCTATCACCTCACTGTCGTGAATCTCTGCAACCCGAACTAAGGAGCACGTAATGAAGCGTTGGACTTGGTTCGCCGTCCTGATTCTCGGCATCCTCGTGGGGGCTGCCGCTGTGTGGCTCGGAACTGCGGAGGGCATCGCTGCAGACGAAGAGCGGCGAGGCGGCAACGCAATCCCATACATGCTCATGTTCGGAGTAGGTCTCGCCGCCACGCTCGCCGGGATCATCGGACTCCTGACGAGCTCGCGGCGCATTCAACAGGGATAGCTCCATCCATGAGCGGGCCGTTCGGTGCTCCGCCGAATGGGCCCGCTCATGAAGAGGGCTGGAAGGCCGCAGGGTCAAGCCTTGCCCAAGCCCGACTCGCGTATGCACTCGACCGGAGAATGGATGAACGATAGCTTCACCGCGCTCGAATACTGAGTCGATGACACGCCCATCGGCATCGAGATCCTCAACGCGTCCAAGATCCTTACGCCTTATGCGCTGAACTTTTCCAACGCATAGAGTTCGACTGCCGGAATACTGAAGCGCTGAAACTGTGTTCACGGTGCGGCGGGTCCCGAACGAGCGGCCCGAACGAGAGTGGGCGTCCGCGGGACCGGTCCGGCTCCGCATGGTCATCGGGCCGGGCGACACGGCTGCGCCGGTCGTGACGATCATGCTCGAGCACGAAGACTGAGTCGGGTGGCGGGGCGGGTAGGTCATAGCGGGCCACCCGCCCCGTGGTGTTCTCACACACCCGACGGCGACATTACCCAAACGCACCTCTTGATCAGCTGAGGGGTTGCCGGGGCGTCGGCTGCGCCGCGCCGCGAGGGCGGCTCCGCGCGCCCTCCCCCACCCCGGCGCGCGAACGCGACGCATGCAGGCGCGTAGTTCATCGACGTCGACGAACTACGCGCCCAGGGGATGCGGTGCCGCCTTCGGCGGCACTGTCCTGGCATGAATGGAGCCGGCCAGGGGCCGGCGCTGTGCTGACCCCGCACCAGCCTTCGGCTGGTGCGGGGCGATTTTCCCGTCTGGTGGGGGTTGTTGACCGGGCGAGCATAGCGGCGCTCGTCGGCTCCGCACCCGCCGTCGCTATTTGCAGACTCCACCCCTCCGCAGGCTCCGGGGTTCCGCTTAGCAACCGCTCCTCTGGGCGCTCCGCCTCCTCCCACCGCTCTTGCTCTTCCTTGTCAACAACCCCCCCACCAGAAGGGAAAAACAACGATGAGAGCAATCCACGTAGACGCGAACGGCACGGTGTCGTCCTGCGTGCTCGACGGGGCAACCCTGACCACGCTGATGGACGGCATCAACGAACGGCTCGGGTCCGACTGGTACGACGTGATCGGGTACACCGACGGGATCGACCTCCTCGTCGACGACGAAGGCGCGACCGGTCAGGGCGGCCGGACGAAGCAGCCGTTCAACCCGGTGCTGTCCACGATGGTGCAGCAGACCGGACACCCCGCGATCCTGCACGGCCCGGGCCTGTTCCTCGGCCACGACGCCGACGGGAACCCGGCAGGGCTCACCGAGCAGCAGGTCGCGCACGTCATGACCGGCTGGGCGGCAGCGAGTCGGTACGACCTCGTGACCGCCGCCGACCTCCTCACCCACTAACACCAAAGACCCGGGAGTCGTGAGCACTCGTAATGCCCACGGTTCCCGGGTCGGTGTGACCACCCTATCGAACAAACGAACGAACGAAAGAAGCCCTCAATGAGCAAGACGAAGACCCACGCCATGCATGACGCCGACACAGACAACTCTCAGGTAACGCCGTCGATCGAGTGGATCGATACCGCGGCCGCCGAGTTGGACGCGAACATCCGCACCACCCCGGACACCACCACGGAAGCATGGGCCGCGTGGGTGGTCCAGTTGCGGGAGGAGGGCGTCGAGACCCCACTCCTTGCCCGCCGCGGGGATGACGGCACCGTGTACGTGTGGGACGGGCAGCGCCGCCTCCTCGGCGCGAGGGAGGCGGGCATCGGGCGGGTCCTCGCGATTTTCGGCACCACCCCCGGGGAGGACACCGAACGCATCATCGGCCAGCTGAAGACCTTCAACCGTGCCGACCTCCCCGAACTCGACCGCGTCCTCGCCTACGAACAGTTGGCGTTCGCAGGGATCGACGTGGAAACCATCGCCCGCCGCACCGGCGACACCCCCGAGCGCGTCACGCAGGCCGTGACCCTCGCGAAATCCGACGCCGCGAAGGACGCCGTCGCCGCGCAGGTGTCGTTCGAGCGCGCCCTTGTCGTGGCCGAGTTCGACGGTGACGAGAACGCGGTCGCCCGCATCCTCGCCTGCACCGATGACGACGAACTCGCATGGGTCGCGCAGCACATCCGCGACGACCGAGCCACCCGCGCCCACCGTGACCGCGTGCTCGCCGGATACGCCGAGCAGGGTGTGGCCGTGTTCACCGACCGGCACGCGCGCGAAGGCGAGTTCACCCGCCTGCACATGCTGACTGACGCCGCCGAGGACGCGACCGAGCGACCCGCGCTCAGCGCCGATGCCCACCAGTCCTGCGAAGGACACGCGCTGGTCGTGCTCGTCTGGGGTGCCGACGAGGACGAGATCGACCGCGAACACGTGTGCACTCGGCCCGAGGCACATCAGCCCCGGTTCCCCCAGTACGGCACCGTGAGCGTCGCAGGCCAGTCCAAGACCGCCGAACAGGTCGAGGCGGAGCAGGAAGCCAAGCGCGACGCGCGTCGCCGCGTGATCGCGAACAACAAGGCATGGAAGGCCGCGACCCCCGTCCGTGAGGAATGGGTGCAGGCGCTCCTCGCCCGCAAGGCCCTTCCGAAGGGTGCGGCCGCATTCATCGCGACGACACTCACGGAGCACCAGCACGACGTGAACGCCTACACCGACAAGGCGGGGCACCTCCTCGGCCTCGACGGCTACGACATGGGCACTCGCCTCGCCACTCTCGTGAAGAACACCCCGATGAAGGCCGGGCACGTGAACCTCGCTGTCGCCCTCGCGGTCGGCGAGAACCGCACCGCCGACAAGCACCAGCCCGGCTGGCGTTACCCGTCCGCGCTGTCCGCGCACTACCTCCGCCAACTGGAGACATGGGGATACCGGCTGACCGACACTGAACGCCTCGCCGCGGGATACGTAAACCCGGACGACGACGGCGACGACCTGCCCGACGCGGCGTAGCCTCGACCCCAGCCGAACACCACCACGTCACCTCCGGTCATGTGCGTTGACCGGAGGTGACGGGTTTGGCACCCCAGTCCGCCCGGCCCCACCCCAAGTCAGGCCGGGCGGACACCTCCACTCCTTGGATGGCTGGGGCCGTCCCCACCGGGACGACCCGCGAGGCGGCTCCGCCCCTCGCAACACCCCGGACCGCGCTCCGCACGGCCGCACCCGGTACCGCTCAACCCACCTCGGTCTGGCGGGCCGGTTGCACCCATGTGCACAGCGCAGCTACTTCCTCCGGGCTGCCCTGCACACATGGGCACAACCCGGCACCTCCCCGAGACGGTCACCGCCCGACCATGAGCCGACCACAACCGTGCACAGCCCCACTCCCTCGCAGAGCTCGGTCGGGACCTGCACACCGCTGTGGACGGCTCATCCCACCCTCCGGGTGCGCCCGTCGGGCGGGCGCCGGCACGCCGGCGTAACGACGGCCTCCGGCCGCCCCTCTTCCGCCACGCCCTCCGGGCATGGCAGGGGTGGTGCCCTCGATCCGCCAGGGCGGAGTACGCCCGGTGGGTGACCGAGTCAAGGGGCGTCGCACACCCGACTTCTCGGGGTGGTTCAGGAAGGAACTCCGTTCCAGTGCGCCCAGGCGTGAGCGGGTGGGGCGTGGCTCAACCCCTTGACTCGGTCACCCACCGGGCGGGGCATTCCATTTATCGAATCGACGGCACCACCCTCACCCAACACCACGGGAATCTCACCACTCGGAGGACAAGACATGAGCACCACGGCCACCCCGATCGTGACCGTCTACGGCAAGCCCGGCTGCGGCCCCTGCCGATTCACGATGGACGCCCTCGACGGTGCCGGTATCGAGTTCACCTACCGTGACGTCACAACCGACGACGACGCCCTCCAGACCATCGCCAACCTCGGCTACCAGCAGGCCCCCGTCGTCACCGTCCAGGACGACGAGCACGACGACTGGTTCTTCGAGCACTGGTCCGGCGCCCGCCCCGACAAGATCACCGAGCTCGCCACACGGATCGCCGGTGGTGCACGATGACCGGGTTCCAGATCGCCGACGCGACCATCGACCAGGTGCAGGCATACGCCGCCGGCTACCAAGACGCCCTCGCCGATGCGACTGACCGGTGCCGCCGCAACGCGACCGCGATCGCCGACCTCGAGCAGCAGCTCGCCGAAGCCCGCACCGACGCCGCCTACTGGGAACGGGTCGCGAACCCCATCCGAGTCGACGTCGGGCCGAGTCACGAACAGCTCGAACAGCAGCGCCGCGAACAGCAGCTCGCCGCCGCAACCACCACCACGAACAGCTGGGCCGGCATCGCGGTCGCCACCCCCGGAGCTGTGTCAGAGTATGAATAACGCCGGCTGGGCTTCGTCGACGTCGGAGAGCGCTGACCGGATCGCTCCCGCATTCCACCCCTGCTCGAGCAGGACTGTCCGCAGCCGCCGCGACCGGGCAGCCAGTGCCGCACGTGACAGGCCACGCATCCCGAGCCTCGTGTGGCCGTTCTCATGACGGCCCTTGTCGGAACGATCGCGCATGTTCAGAGTGCGAGTGCCGGCGGTGAGATGCGTCATCATCGGGTCGGTAGCCGCATGCACACACAGCGGCACGTCGCACTCATGCAGTAGCTCATCACTAGTGCCGAGCTTTTCACCGGTGAGGAGCTCGAACGCGAACCTGTGGGGCCGCAACACCAACTGTGCCCCGTCTACCGTTCGGGTCCAGAACCGGCCGTATCCGTCGTCACCGATCGCACCCACCCACAGCCAGCAATCCGTGGCCGCCGGCCCCTTCACGACCTTCGACCAAAACCGCTCCTCAACCCCGACCATCTAACGGTCACTCACCGTCTGAGTCGGTCTGCTTCATGGCGCGACGTCCAGCTCGACGATCGAGGTGGTTCCGGAGCCGGAGCCGGTATAGCGCGAAGGTGTGCTGCCACTCGTTCTTCTCCGCCCGAAGCTCATCGAACACTGTTGGCACTTCCAGGCCGGCGGAACGCTGATTCGATCGACGCTCCGCCTTCATGAACGTCGCGACCCCGACATAGATGAGAAGACCGAAACCCAGCAGCTCGATCACGAGGCCCGCGACGGAATTCGGAGTATCAGTCGCGGTGACCGCTTGCCAGGTGCCGAACCACACCAGGATCACGCCGTACACAGTGATACCGATCAGCTGGCTGGCATGTGCTCCCGTGCTCAACGTGAGCTTCGAGTACTCGTGCGCCGCGAACCTGGCGGCCTTCTCCGCCCGCGCAGACAAGTCAGTCGCACCACTCACACTCGCGAGTTTCTCCGCGAGCTCAAGACCGAGCATGGCCTCCTCAGCACGGCGCCGTGCACGCCCGTTCCGAGTCGCATGCCATGCCGTCAGAATCGAGACGACCACGGCGCCCGCCGCCGCGAGCGCAGTAACCCAGTCCGGCGCCACCAGTTACCCGGCCATGCTTGGGTAACACACGGCGACCGCAAAGGTGGTCTGCTTCGTGATCGTCAGATTGCGACGGGCCGACCCGTTCTCATCGAGCGGCATGATCCGTGCCTGAAATGCGCGGTCACCGCCAAACCCTGCCGGGTTCGCACGCCGCCAACTCATCGCGACATTCTGCGCGATCCGCTTCGGCAACGGCTTGTACTGACGCAGCTGCAACCACTCCCCATGCCGGGATGCATCCGCCGCGATTGCGGCGCGCAACTGGTCGACCGCGGACGCCTCCGAGTAGGACTCGTGCGGCTCGTCGACCCGGCCGAGCACGTCGTCGAGTCGTGTGGGGTCCCACCCGCCCACCTCGTACTGGGTGATGCCAGCCTTCGCGGGGGTCGTCTTCGCCATTGCAACTCGCCTTCCAGTCTCCTCCCCCATCGAGGGGGTCGAGACTGATTCTCTTCGAGAATCCTGAGAGGAACCTTCGGTGATGCACGTATGCTATCTGCGATAGAAGCCGGTGTCTTGGAGGTGTGGCATGCGTGGCGGCGTCACACTCTTCCGTGCCGGCGGCGGCAACGCCGCCCGCGCATACCTCGAACGGGATCACGCCCGCGCCGACGACTACTACCTCGCCGAGGGTGCCGGCCTTGCCGACCGGACCGTGTTCGACGGGGCCAGCGACGTTGTCGCCCGTGACGTCCTCACGGGTGACGAGTACGAGGCATGGGTCGACTGGGACGACCCCCTCACCGGTGAGAACCGGGGTACCCCGCGTACCCGGAAAGAGGTCGATCCGTTCACCGGGGAGACCCTCGAGACGGCGTCGTCGCCGCGGTTTGCGGAAATGACGATCAACGTCGACAAGACCCTCTCGATCGCGGCCGCCGTGAACCCTGACGTGTCCGCCGCGCTTGACGCCGCGATGCGTGACGCGGCCGACGCGATGGGCGCCTACATGGCGTTCCACTCCCGCACCCGAATCGGCCCGCTCGGTGCGCAGCGTCTCGTCCCGGTTGAGCAGCTCGAGCAGGCCGCGGTCGTGCACCAGACCTCCCGCGCGGGTGACCCGCACCGCCACATCCACCTGCAGTGGAACACCCGCGTGTACGCCGAAGGCAAGTGGCGGGGCCTCGATACGGCGACCACGTTCCGGCAGCAGGGCGCACTCCGCGGCATCGGCGAAGCGGTCATCGGCTCCCACCCGCAATTGCGCGAAGCCCTCGCCCAGGCCGGGTTCACGTTCGACGCGAAGCACGGGCTGGTCGAGGAACTGACCCCGTTCGCGGGCGGCATGTCCAAGCGTGCCGTGCAGATCACGAAGAACCGTGAGCTCCTCGAACGCGACTGGCGCAAGAGCCATCCGGGGCAGGTCCCGGGGCCCGAGCTCGTCCGCGCCTGGGACCGCCAAGCATGGTCGCTCGACCGACCCGACAAGAAACCCACCGAGCTGTCCACCACCGAACGGTGGATGGCCGAACTCGCTGAGTCCGGCTACACCGCACCCGTCGTTCCCTCCTCGGTCACGGTGACCCGGATCGCGGATCTCGACCGGGCTGAGATCGCTCGTCAGACAGTCGCACTGGTGTCGGCGAACCGGTCGGCCTGGTCGGTGGCAGACCTGCAGGACAAGGCGGCCCACCTCCTTGCGCAGACCGGCCTCCTCGCCGAACGTGCAGCGCTCGGCGAACTCCTCGAGGACATCACCGCCCGCGCCGCGAACCGCTGTCTGTCGCTCGCCGATCCTGCCGACGGTGTGATGCCGGACTCGCTCCGCCACCTCACCAGCCCCGACGTGCTGCAGCTGCACGACGACCTCTCCCGGATGCTCCACGTCCGCGGCCAGACCCTCGGACTGGACCGAGTGCTCGACCCACTCACGGTCGGCGGACTCCCGCTCGGCGAGCAGCAGCAAGCCGCCGTCGAGGCCATGGCCGGCACCCACCAGCTCACCGTTGTCGAGGGCGCTGCCGGCGCCGGAAAAACGACCGCGCTTCTTGCCGCGAAGGAGCAACTCGAATCGCAGAGCCGGCACCAGCTGATCGTCGCCCCGACCCTCAAGGCCGCGCAGGAAGCGGGCCGCGCAACCGGATCGCAAGCATCGAGCCTGCACCGGCTGCTCCGCCAACATGGCTACCGGTGGAACGCCGCAGGCACCTGGTCACGGCTGCATCCCGGCGAGCTCAACGAACACGGACGGATCTACTCCGGCCCCTCAGCCGAGTTCACCCTCTCCCCCAGCACGCAGATCGTCGTCGACGAGGCCGGCATGGTCGACCAAGAAGCCGGCCGCGCCCTCCTCCAGATCGCGGATGAGGCCGGCGCCAGTATCGTCCTGATAGGCGACCGGGCCCAGCTGTCCGCCGTCGGTCGCGCTGGATTCCTCGACCTCGCCGCCCGCCACGCCCACACCGTCATCGACCTCGACCAGGTGCACCGCTTCGTCACTCCCGACGGGAACCCCGACCTCAGCTACGCCGCGCTCACCCTCAAAATGCGCACCCGGCAGACCCCAGACCAGGTGTTCGACGAACTCGTGAAACGCGACCTCATCCGCACCCACACCACCACCGAGGAAGCCGAGCAATCGATCGCGCACGCCGCGGCCGCCGACCTCGCCGCGAACGAATCGACATCGCTGACCGTTCCGACCAACCGCGACGCAACCCGGGTCAACGCTGCCGTCCGAGAAGAGCTCGTCACCGACGGCACCGTCGACGACAAGGAAACCACCCTCGGTGCAGACGGTCTGCGGATCGGCCGCGGTGACCTACTCATGACCCGCAAGAACGACACCACCCTCGGCGTCGCGAACCGTGAAAAGTTCGCCGTCGTCGACGTCCATTCCGACGGGCGCCTCACCGTGGCCGGTGAAGACCGCCGACGTATCACGCTTGAGGCCGAGTACGTCCAAGCGCATACCCACCTCGCCTACGCCGTCACCGACTACGGCAACCAGGGCGCGACCACCGGGACATCGCACACCCTCGTCACCGACCGGATGAGCGCCGGCGGCGGCTATGTCGGCGCCACCCGAGGCCGGACTCGCAACACCCTCCACTTCATCGCCGTCGACCTTGACGACGCCCGAACCCAGTTCGTCGAACTCATGCACCGCGACCCCGAGACCCAGAGCCTTGACGCGGCACGTCAGAAGCTCCGCGACCAGGTCACCGGCCTCGACCTCACCACACCTGCACAGCGCGCCGCCATCACCCGAGCCGCGGCCGAACAGCTCACCCCCGCCGAGCGTGCCCGGCAGGCTGCAGCCGCGTCCTTCCCGCAACCCGCAACGCCCGCAACGGAACGCAACGCGGGCCCGGCACGCGACCGGTGGCAGCCTCCCGCGAAGAAGGCCGAGCCAGAACGCGACCGCTGATCGGGACGCCTACGCCTTCGGGCCTCGTATCCCATGGAGAATCGTGTCGTGGTCGCCAACGTAGAAAAGCACGCCGTCCTCGCGGTCGAGGAAGTGGTTGTGAACTGCCCCCACTTGAAGTCCTACATAGCCACGAACGACAAGACGCCGATCACCGATGGTCATATCGATCTGTACCGCGGGCTCGCTCAGGGCAATTCTGATTTCGTCGGGCGCATGCCAGTGCAGGTCAAGGGGCGCGCCATTGGTAAACGCCGGCCGACGCCGAAGTACCCGATCAGTCGGGAGGAGCTTGACGCCCTCCGCCAGCACGGCACCGTGCTCTATTTCGTGGTTTACGTGAGCGACAGTGGAGACCGCCACCTGTTCTACGCGATCTTGTCGCCGTTCGCCATAGATCACATCCTTCGCGTGACCCCAGCCCAACGGAAACAGCCGGTCCTGCAGCTGAAAGAGGTGCCGCGTGACCCCAAGAAGCTGGAGGGCATCATCGGGGTCGCGCTGATCACTCAAAAACAGAAGTGGGCGTCGGATGTCAGCGATTTAGTGTTTGAGAAGATGGCAAGCCTGACGGTTCACTCGGCAGAAGGAATTGATCTCACCGCACCGCTTGTGATCACGCCTGATTCAGGTGACTTCGCATTGGAGATTGAAACCGGCGACGGGCTCAGGCTTCCGCTCAACGGTGAGCTCACAATCCTGCCTGGCTCGTATGTTGAGCGTGAGATTGACCTCCGCGTTGAGTGTGGGGGTATTGCATACGAGAAACCGCAGGCAAGGCAGCTCGACCCCGAACGGCATGAACTCAAACTGTCGAACGGGCTGACGGTGAAGGTCCGCTTCACCGAGCAAACCCAGTCGATTTCCACCAACCTCAAACTCATCAGCAACCTTGTCGATCGTGTGAAGGATATCGACTTCTTTCTGAACCTTGTCGAGCTGCACCAGCTCACGTTCAACGGCTCCAAGTTCCCCTTCGAACTGAATGAGCAGGCTCAACTCTCCGAACTCCGCGACCACCGGGCCTACCTCGGAACGCTCCTCGAGCTCTTCGAGAAGCTTCATGTCGACCCGAAGCTGATCCTTCTTGACGAGATCGACGAGCAGCAGCACGAGCGATTGAAGTTCATCTACGCATCGCTCGTGAAGAAGCGAAACCTCCATGCGACCAACGGCAAGCCGGGGCAGACACTTGAACAGGTCGGACGCTGGACCCTGAAGCTCCTCGTCTCACCTGGGACGGAGCCGGACACCTGGTGCTACGTAGACCCATTCGACCCTGAGAGCCGCCACCGATTCAGGGTCTACCGGCAACAGGACAAAGAACGAGAAGAGTACCCCGGGACGGTCTACGAGAGTATCCCGGCCGATGAACTCCCCCAGATCCTGAACCTCCGGCTCGACGGGATCGTCGACGCGTACAAGGTCCTTTCTGAACTATCGGACACAACCAGCCTCGCGAACTACCAAGTACTCAGGCTCCTCAGCGCAGCCGACGCCTCTGAGCAGCGCAGAGCCGAGTTCATGCAAGCTGCCGCAGCACTGAACGAGTGGCTCATCGAAGAAGACGGACCGACAGCAATTCATCGCGTCAACCGATGGCAGATACTCTCCCGCACTGATGGACTGGGAATCACGGAACGTGAGGAGATCCGAGACCTTCGCCGCACCATACTGATCGAGCGGCCCCCTCGAGTGCGACAGTTCGAGGCATCCTGCGCGATCCTTCTCGGCGACCTTGAGGACGTGGATAACTGTCTGCGTCGACTCACACGCGAAGAACGGCGGGAGATGGAGGAGTGGCCAATCTGGGCCCTCCGCCCGAACCCGAGCGCGAATCTTGAGCAAGCGGAGTAGCTGCCGGCTTTCATCCGCTACCACTCAGTAGTGGTAGCGGGCCTGGATGATGATCACTTGTTCGTCGTTGGCGAGATAGACGAGCCGGTGCGTCTCATCGATCCGCCTTGACCATGCCCCGGTGAGTGCGTGCTTGAGGGGCTCGGGCTTCCCGATCCCCTCGAAGGGATCACCGCGAAGGGTGTCCTCAAGCAGGAGGTTGATCCGGCGGAGCGTCTTCTTGTCCTGGGTCTGCCAGTAGAGGTAGTCCTCCCATGCTTCTGGCGCCCAGCTGAGCCGGCGGGCGGTCACCGCTCGAGGATGTCGTGCTCGACCGTTTCGCCGGCCTCGACCGCTTCAAGCGCGCGGAGCAGGCGGCGGGCGTTCGCGGGCGAGCGGAGAAGGTGGGCCGTCTCGGTCAGCGAGTCGTACTCGTCCTTCGACAGCAGCACTGCAGCGCCCCGCTTTGACGTGATCTCAACTTCTGTGTGGTCGAGATTCACGCGCTCGATCAGGCCGAATAGGTCCCGTCGAGCTTCACTCGTCGTGATCGCCACTTGTTTCACATCCTTCAGTGTTGTACAGGATATGGTACCACTCTGTGGGGTTGATGCAGAAGGGGTCTGCGTCCCAAATAGGACGCAGACCCCTTCCCGCTGTCAAGTTCTACCGGCTGAGCTCAACGCTGCTCGAGGGCGTGGGAACCGCCGTGCGGGCGGGACTCGGCACCGGTCCGGTGAGGCTCGATGCGGCGGACTGGGGGAACGTGGCGGTCTGCGTCTTCCACGCCTCGCGCTGCTCGTTCGATTCCTGGCGGGCCACGATGTCGGCTTGTGTCCGCAGAATCTGCAGCTGGTGACGGGTGATCTGCCAGGCGGCCACGGCGGCCTCGCGCGACTCGGAGAAGGTGAGAAGGGTGTCCTCCCGCACCCCACGGAGCGACACCTTCTCCCCGTCCCAGGCCGGGTATGCATCGGTGTCGGACCGGTCGGCGTACACCGTATCGATCTCTTGGATAGTGCTGGTGATTGGGCCGCTGATGTCCTGCCATCGGCCGTAGATCTCGACCGACTCGATCAGGTGTGCAAGATCGTCGGGACCGTTTGGTGCCCAGCTGGGATCGCTGACGTGCTCATACAGTTCCGCGGTGCGCGCACCGTCGCGAGCTTCTGCCACGGCCAGCTCGGTGGCGGCGTTCGCGGCGAGGACGGGATCCTCAGCGTTGAGCCGGCCGGCGATCTCGGCTCGCCAAGTCACTCCAGTCTCGTAAGCGGCCGCGGCGGCAGCGACGGGAGGAAGGTTGTCGGTGATCATGGTCTCTCCTTGTTCGTGGGTGGTGCTCATGGTTTCCTCTTTCCTTTGATGGGCTGGTGGCTATCGGTGGAGTTCGGCCCGGGTCTCTTTCGCGAGCTGCCGGCGCCGGGCCCGCGCCGGCCCGCTTTTCGCGGCTCCTTTCGCAACAGCCACGGCTGCAGACTCCGGGTAGCTGGGGCTGGCTTCGTGCTTGGCCCGCTCCCCCGCGCTCGACGCCGCGCGGGCGACGTCGGCTTGCCGCTGGTGGTCCTCGCGCGTTTCGGTCTCGAACCCTTCGGCTCGGTGCTCTTCGATGTCGGCGTTCTCCTCGTGCACCGCGGCCGCTTCTGCGTGCTCAGCCGCCTCAGCGGTTGCGCCCGCGCTCTTGGATTGTTCGGACGCCTCCTTTTCCCGGGAGGCAGCGAGGTGCTCGTCGACGGCGGACGTGATCGCGTGGTGCCGGTCGCTTTTGCTGGTCGGGTGCTTGGCAGAGACCTCGTCGAGGTCAACACCGAACCGGTCCCGCAGGCCTGCCTTGAGTAGTTCCATCGCATCCCGGGATCTCGGGTCGCTGATGGTGGCCTGGGCGAAGGTGTCTGCGTCGGCGAAGCGGGCACCGTGGGGGTGCTGCTCCCACCAGGTGTCGCGTTGGACCTGTTCGTGGAGGAGCTGGATCGTCTGCTCCCGCTGGTTGTACTCTTCGCGCCGGGTCTGTGCGTCCGTGGCGCGTTCGTGGTCGGCGTTCTTCTCGGCCTGGCGAGCCTGGTCACGTTCGGCAGCGGCCGCAGCCCGCGCCTGTTCGCGTTTGTCGTACTCGACCTGACGGTGCTGTTCGCGAGCCGCTTGCTCGAGGTTGTGAGCACGGCGGGCGGCATGGTCGCTGGCCTTGCCGAGCATGGCGATCGCGGCCCGCACCATCTGGTCCGCGTCCTGGCTCATCTCGTGTTCACTCATCGGTTGCTTGCTCCTTCGTTCTCGGTGGTGGGCAGCGCGTACAGGTAGGTGGCTTCGACCTTCGATGCCGTCACCCACACCGTTGACGCGGTCGCGATCGCCGGTGCCACCGGCTCCTGCGGGATCGGTTTGTCAGTGAAGGGGCGCGGCTCGACGGTCGCTGCTGCCGCGTCGACGACCACGGCGGCGCGGCTCTCGGTGCCGTACACGGTCGTGCCGGTGACCGCGCTGACAGTCATCCGCCCGATCGGGACGATCGCCGGGTCCGCGCCGGCGTCGACGAACACTCCCCCGACCGTCAACGTCGTCCCGGCGGGGTCCTTGACCGGGACGTCACGGTCCCCGACAGTGCTGGCCGCGACCGTCCGCGCTACTACGAGGGTGCCCTGCTGCAGGTCGATGAGACCGACCACCTCTTCGCCCGGGTCATCCGTCGTCCACACGATGATCAAGTGGTCGACGCCTGCGGCGCTGACCGTCCTGATGGTCTCCGCGCCCTCAGGTCGTGGCAGTTCCGACGCCGTCGTTTCCTGTCTGCTGATCCGGTACCAGTGGGTCTCGTCGACGGCGATGACCTGGTCACCGGCCGCGAGCACCGGGGTCGCGGTCACCGGGACGTCGGCACGGGTCAGCCCGTCCGCGCCGACGATGCCGACGGTCTGATCGGGCAGGGTGACCATGGGGCTGGTGCCGAGGAAGCTCACCTCGGTCCCCTTCGGCAGTTCGTAGGCGACGGGGCTGGTCTGCCGGGTGTCCAGGTCCAACGGCCACACCTTCAGCTCCCGTGTCGAGGCGGTCGCAACCACGTCCCTCCCAGCGATCGTGGAGTACGCGATCTGTGCACCGTTGCGGGGTGCGCTGCTGCCCCGCCACAGCACCTCGGCGGTGTCCGGATCCAGGAGATTGAGCTTCCCGTCCGGGGTGACGACCAGGACGCGGCCGTCCGGGAGCATGGCCGGGGTGCTGCCCTTGCGTACCTGCACCGACCAGCTCGCGGTCTGCGCGAACCCCGGCGGGGCCAGGACCGGCAGTTGCGCGCCCGCCCCGGGTGCCGTGGTGACCGTCGGGGCTGCGACCGGTTCCGGGGCCAGCGCATCCCGAACCGCGTGGGTCGTCCCGGCGGTCAGTCCGATGACGGCGGCGGTTGCGACGCCAGCAATGATCAGGCCCCGGGCACCGAGCTTCCGCCGCGGCACCACCGGATCGGGCAGCTCATGGGCGGTCCCGTCCTGGGTGATGACCATGCGGTGCGTCACCCCATCAGGGCCGGTCGCCTGCACCCGGACCGCGGCCAGTCGCTCCGCTTTCGCGAGTTCGGCGACTCGGGCCCGAGCGGCCGCGGCGGGGTCCGCACCGTCCGCGGCCTCGACCGGGAGCCCGTCAACGGTGACCGTGCCGTTCTCGTCGACGACGATCGTGTACACCGGGTATGCCGGCACCGTGGCCGGGTCGAATTCTCGGGGGTCGGTGGCGGTGTGGTTCATCGGGTGGTCTCCTCGAGCTCGTGTCCTGGGGGGAACGTGTTCGGCCACGGCTCGGGGAGGATACGCTCACCGACTTTCTGGATCCGCCAGAACGGGCCGTCCCGGCCGGTGATGACCTGCATGGCCGGGTCGAGGTAGTCGCGGAAGTACACCGCGATGCCCGTGCCCCCGTCCAGGCGGAGGACCTCCCAGGCCCGCCAGAGTGCTTCGAAGCGGCTCAGCACTTCGGTGTACTCCCACCATCTGGCGTCCCAGCGGGCGGCGTTGAGTTCGCGCTTCCAGTGCGGCAGCAGCCAGTACTCCACCCACGTGAATACGTCCGGGAAGTACGTCGATGCCGGGACCGTGGCTTCGGTGACGGTCGTGGCGGTCATGCGGCGTCCTTCCATGGGGCGGTTTCTTCGATTTCGCGGCCCTGCGCGATGGCTCGGGCTTCGTAGTGGGCGCGGGACTGCCACACCTTCTCGGCGTACGGCTTCTCGCTCCAGTGGGTGAGGGTGAGCAGCGTGGACCGCTGCAGCGACGCCGACAGCACCGCACGGGCCCGGGGTAGCTCGGCGAGCTCGGACTCGTCGAAGATCCGCTGCCGGGTGAGGCTCCGCGACGTCGACCCGCCACCACGACCACCGCTCGAGCGGTTGCGCTGCACGGTGTCGTGATCGCCCAGCAGGCGCGAGAGCAGCGGCAGCAGCTTGTCGTCGGCCAACCCGCCGCCGGCGACCCGCACGTTCGCGGCACCCCACAGCTTCCACATGCCGTTCTCACCGAACGCTTCAGCACCCTGCTGCCAGGACTGGAAGAACGCGACGAGGTTGATGCCGCGACTGCCGTAGTGGGAGTACACGTCCGGCAGCTGGTTCCACCGGCACACGTTCGCCACCTCGTCGAGCACTGCGAGCAACGGCGTCTCCAGCCGGCCGCCGGGCATCCGCGCCCCGGTCTCCTCAGCCGCAGTCAGCACCGCGACGGTCAGCGCCGCCGTGATCGCCCGCGCGGATCCGCCGCCCTCTTTCGAGATCGCGTAGAGCGTGTCGGTCGACGTGACGAAGGTGTATGGGTCGAAGTGTGGCCGTGAACTGCCGGTATCAGTGATCCAGGGCAGCACCTTCGGGTTGCCGAGCACACCGATCCAGACCCGCAGACCGCCGTAGATGCCGTCCCGCTGCTTCTCCGTGAGCGCCATCGTCGACGCAAGCGCCTGCGCCTGGTCCGCCCACCCGTGCCGATCGAGCAGCACCGCCGGGTTCGGCAGGTTCGCGTTGCGCCCGCCCGGGTCGTTCGCCCACGCGTACACGTCCGTGACCGGACGCTCCGCGATCGCTGCGGCAAGGAACAACCGGGCGAGGGTCTCCCGGGCGGCCGGCCCGAAGTAGGCATCATCGCGGGCGTCGGCCGACGTCGTCGACGAGCGGAACACCCCCACGAGCTGCTCGGCGCGTTCCATGTCCGTGACGAAGGTGAGCGGGTTCCACCACCAGATTGCCGGTTCCCCGATGATGTCCTGTACGTCGTGCACCCAGACATGGCCGGCCTCGGTCCGGGGGCCCCGGGTGAGGTCGACGATGTCGCGTTTGTTCGACGTCGCAAGCACCGGCCCGCGGGTTTCGAGGATCTGCGG
This sequence comes from Agromyces sp. NPDC058126, assembly GCF_042884595.1. Classification (NCBI taxonomy): domain Bacteria; kingdom Bacillati; phylum Actinomycetota; class Actinomycetes; order Micrococcales; family Microbacteriaceae; genus Agromyces; species Agromyces sp. NPDC058126. The sequence continues at coordinate 22,000 of NZ_JBHVTS010000008.1, forward strand.
GATGCAGGCGCAGCTCGTCTTCCCTGACCGGGGACCCATGAACCACACCTGCACCCACTCCCAGGTGCCGTACAACGGCTGCCCCGTCCAGGTGTGCCGGCCGAGCGGCACCCCGGTGCCGGCACCGCCGGCGCCGAGCCGCTCGGTGTCCGCGGTGATGTGCTTCTCGGTCATCGCCTCGATGTCTCGCAGGCGGCCGAGCGACCGGGCCTTCTCATCGACCCGGGTCGATTTCCGATGCCGGTCCGACCCGATCCGGGCGAGAGCCCACCCGGCCAGGCCGAGCAGGACCAGGGCGCCGGCCAGCGCGACCCGGACGGCAGGTGTGGCGGTGAGGAGCGCCCACACGATGCCTGACACGAGCACTCCCCCAGCCAGGGTGCCGGTGGCGATCATCCACCCGGTGTCGTTCGCCGGCTGTGCTCTCCGGTTCGTGGCACGCATCATGCCGCCTCCAGTTCTTCCTCGAGGAGCTCCGCCACGCGGCCACGGTTGTCCCGGAACCGGTCCGCGGTGGAAGCCCACGCCCGGTTCGTGTCGTTCACGGTCTTCTCGGCAGCGGTGAGCGCGGTCTGGAACGGGGTCCCGGGCTTCTTGCCCACCTTGAGCAGGAACTTCCCCTGCCCGGGCGGGGCGGCCTGGGTGCCGGTCTCCTGGTTCACCCCGCCTTCGGCCGACCACCCGGTGATCAGGTCACGTTCCCGATGGGACAGCGCGAACACCCGTTCCAGGTTGCCCATCTCGGCGTCCGCGAGACCACCGAGGAACACCATCGCGGAGCGTTCCACGAAACCGCGGGCGATCGTGGACAGCTCCTCCGACGCGAGCTCGAGGTCGTTCATCGTGTGCGTGATCATCGCCTGCGCGATGCCGCGCTGACGGTTCAGACGGGTGAGCGCGTCGAGGAAGTAGACCATCAGCCCGGACGCGCGCAGCATGCGCCACAGCTCGTCCATCACGAGGAAGTAGTGACGCCGCTCCCGGATCCCCGCATCCGCGAGGTGCTTCTCCGCTGAGACGACCGCGGACCCGTAGTTCCAGCACACCGACTGCACGGCCGCCTGCAGCTGCAGGTCGCTGTCATCAATGCTCGACAGGTCGAACACCATCGGGGTGCCCGGGATGATGTGCTCGGTCGTCTCACCGTCGAACAGGTCACCGAAGGACCCGCCGCGGCCAAGGTTCGTGAGCCCGTCGACGAGATGCTCGACCCGGTCCATGTAGCGGGCCGCATCACCCCGGTCCTGCGCGAGCCCCGTCAGCCGTTCGTGGCGGCTCGTGATGACCGCCAGCAGGTCCGACAGGGTCGGCACACCAGCGTGCTCACGGTCGAGGATCCGGAGCGCCTCAGCGAGGATGTTGTCCTCGAACGTGAACAGGTTCCGCTCGAGCACGAGCGCGAGGAGCCCGGAGACCATCGTGAAGCGGCGGCCGCGCATCTCTTCCAGCGCGTTCTCCCGTGCCGCCGGGTCGGTGATCTCGGTGAGCTCCGCGACGATCGGCCCGAAATCGAGCACGTTGAGCCGTCCCCGTCCACGCGCGAGCGGGATGACCTGACCGTCCATGGCTCGGACGAGTTCGACGTAGTCGGGTTTCGTGTCCGACAGCACCATCGGCACGATGCCCCAGGCCGACAACACGGTCACCATGCGGCGGATCAAGGTCGATTTCCCAAGCCCGGGACGTCCCAGCACGAAGCACGATGGCTGGGTGACGAGGTTCGCGAGGAACCACATGATCGGGTCCCCGCACACCACGGTGCCGCGCATCAGGTGCTTGCCGAGCGGCACACCCACGACCGGGTCGGAGGAGCCCGCGATGAAGGGCCACAGCCCGCACACCTGCACCGTGGTGCCCTTGTACTCGGGCAACGCGTCAATGTAGTTCACCCGGCCGGTTCCGGCGACCCGCCAGCCGCGCCGGCCAGGCTTGCGGAGCATCTGCCTGCGCGCGGAACGCGACGAGTCGAGGAACCCCAGCCACCCGGCCAACGGTGACCGGGCCTCACTGCTGCCTGCCGCTCGTTCCAGGCGGCGTGCTTCCCGGGCGGTCAGCCGCAGCTCGTCCGCGGCACCGCGGCGGCTCACAGCCACACCCGTGCCCGGTCGGGGAGCAACATGTGCTCCGGCAGCACCAGCCCGAGCGGAAGCCCAGCCTGGAACGCGACATCCTGGTTGCCGTACGCGTCCCGGATACGAAGCCGTGCCTGATTCGTCAGCCCCGGGATCACCTTCGACAGGGCGGGCAGCTCCTCGCTGCTGGCCACCGTCGCCGTCACGATCAGCCCGAATCGGACGAGCCCAGCACCCTGCGCTTCCTCTTCGCCGGCTTTGACCGCCTGCCGCTGTGCAAGCACCTGCCGTGCCGACGGGCGCCGTTTCGTCGACCCGGCAAAGGTGGCGTTGTTGATGTCGCCCTCGATCATCGCCGGCGCCTCACCGGCCGGGACCGGGCGGTACAGCAACGTCACCCGCTTGCGCAGCACCTTCTTCGACGGCTCGAGCGCGCGACGCAACGCGGTCGCGAAGAACTGGCCCCGCGGGCCCTCATACATCTGCCACGACTTCGACACCGCACGGTCATGGAAGTACCGGTCCAGGTGCGGGTCCGCGAACACCGGTCCGGCGTCCGCCCAGCGAAGCCCGGTACCACCCTCGACGCGGGCCTGCTCGACGCGGGCGGCCACCGTCGGGTCGTACGCGACCCGGGTGAAGTCGGCGATGTCCTGCGCCGTGCAGGCCCGCACGCTGAGCCCGGCACCCGTCTGGGTCAGCCCAGCCAGCAGCGTCGGCAGCAGGTTCCCGATCTCCTCCGTGACGTCCTCAGCCGGGCGGGGCGTCTTCCCCACCCCACGACCGGTGAACGTGACCGCGACCCGGGTTGCGACCTGCTGGCTGCCACCGGTCAGGTTCCCGGCAAGGTCCGCAGCGACCGCGGTCGCGAAATCGTTCGCCCCCTCCACGATGTTCTCCGTCACCATCCGACGCAGCCGAAGCCCCGGGTCTGGTGCGGTCTCGACCGTGACGGACGCCCCGATCACGGCATCCTCCACTCCGAGCTCGCCGAGCCATGCCCCCCACGCGGCGACCTGGTGGTTCACTCGGGCAGTGTCCACGAGGGCGTCACCGTCGGGGAAGCACTCGATCACGACGGTGTACTGGTGGTGCTTCGGGAGGCGGATCACCCCGAACCGGTTCCCGTAGGAATCGGTGTGCTCGCTCAGCACGGAACTCGTAAGCAGCCCCGGCACCTGGGACGACCCGTCGGGGACGCGCCCGGCCGGGCCGGCAACGACCACGCCGGCACCGGTGCGGGCTGCACGTCGGTGCGCAGCCCGAAGCGCGGTCCGCTGGTAGATGTTCCGGCCCTGCCGCACCGTGACCAACATCAGCGCAGCACCCACGACAGCGACCACGATGACGAGGAACGCCGCGAGGTACCACTGGCGGGCCAGGCAACCGATGAACGCGAGGACCACGGGCACCCCAGCCACCGACACGCCGAGCGGTAGGTTCAGCACCCCCTTCTTGCCCACCTTCTGCAGGTTCCCGTGCGGGATCAGTTTCACTTCTGTCACGACACTCATGCCGTGCTCCCTTCACTCATTTCGTCCATCGGAGAACCTGACGCGCCTACGCGGCCGAGATCTCCAAACGCCCGTGCCACGTCCCCGACCCGCGATCCACTCGCACCGTTCTCGGCGTGCCCGGCATCGCCCGGCGCCGACGAACCAGACGGTTCGGCCATTCCCGTCCTGGTTGAACCCGCCTCGGGGGATCCGCCGCCCGTGCTCGAGGATCCCGCGCCCGAACTGGCAGCTGTGCTGCTCCCGCTCGGGCCCCCGTTTGCTGCAGAAGCGCCACCGCCTGCGGCGGCGGAGCTGCCTGCCGCCAACGCTGAGCTCCCACCGCCTGAACCAGCGCCAGCGGAGGCCGCCTTCGCTGCTGAGCCCGCAGCAGCGCTCGCGCCGAGGCTGACGACCGCAGAGCCCGCCGCAACCGAACCCGCGAGTGCCGCACCCCCGCTGAATGCCCCCGCGGTCGCGGCGCCGGCCACGGGGACGAGGAATTTGACCAGTGCCGGCAGGCTCAGCGCAGCCACCAGCAACACCGTCATCCCGATGACGGCTTGGAGCATCAGCTGCCCATGGTCGTCGAGGCTCTTGACGGTGCCCGGATTCTTCATCAGCAGCATTCCCGTCGCGTACACGACGGCCGCGACCGGTTTGAACAGCACCAGTGCGAGCAGCCACCCGTTTGCCTTACGGAACGCGTCTGCTCCCGTCTCGGTGCTTGACCCGGCCGCGAGCGAGGGCAGGAACACCATGAACAAGGTGAGCAGTGCCCCGCGGAACACCATGAACACCATGTTCGCCATTGCGCCGAGAAAGCCGAGGAGCCCGATGATCACGCCGGGGCCTGGGCCGGGGCCGATCAGCATCGTCACGGTGAGCACCCCGGTCAGGGACAGCTCCTGCCCGGTCGCCTTCTGCATGATCCATGGGGCGAAGGCGTCGCCGGCACGGGTCAGCCCGGCCACTCCAGCCATGTACGCACCGCACACGACCACCAGGTTGATCAGCGCCTTCAGCCCGCTCGCGCCGGCCGCGAAGTCACGTTGGATCGCCATCCGGCCGAGCGCGAACAGGATTCCAGCCGCCGCGATGGCGAAGGTGTACCAGCTCAGCGCGCCGGTCATCGCCGCGATCGCCGGGTCGCCCTCGAGCGTCGGGGACGGCATCTCGAGCCACATCGAGTTCAGCCAGCCCAGAGCATTCACGATCCCGTCGCCCAGCGACTTTACGAACTCACCGATCGCGCCGTTCACGACGTCCTCGGCCCAACAGCCGGAGCCGAAGAGCCCGCAGTCACGCTCGTCAGCCATCAGTGGCGCTCCATGGGACATACCCGACCAGAGGGTCCTGAGCCCAGGCGATCGGGGTGTCGCCGAGATCCACCAGCCAGGTGTTGGCCTCGTCGTCCCAGAGCACTGTGACCGGCATCGAGGCAGTCAGGTGGGTGTCCTGGGTTCCGATGTAGACCTTGACCCGGTCCGGATCGACGCTCGCGAACCGGAACCCAGCCACCTGCGACGCATTCCCAGCGGCGGTGACCACCCAGTAGTCCCCATAGGTCTGCATCCACGTCGCCCGTGACGGGTTGTCGACGGTGGATGCCTGGAAGAAGTCAGCACCGCTTTCGGCATCGGTCGCGCCCATGGTGCCGAGCCAGCCGAACGCGGCGAACAACGCCCCAGTCGGGCTGTGTGCATAGCAAGCCCAATCCGTCCCGTTGGCCGCCGGCCCGAACATCGTCGACGTCGGAATGAGGGTTGCCCCGTACGGCACCCATTCGGTTCCGGCCGGGGCGCTCGTCGGAACCTCCTGATCGCCCGCGGCGAGCTCGCATTCCCCCAAAACTGCAGTTGCTTCCGGATCTGCTGCCGGCTTGTCCGGGTTGGCGCCGGTGTTCGTCGGTCCCGTCGACGTCGCCGGGACAGCAGGGTCCGAGGCGCCGGGTCCAGTCGTGAGGATCACGACCAAGGCCGTGATGATCGCGACCAGGAGCACACCGGACGCCGCCCACCAAATGTTGAACGGGCTCTTCGACTCTGAGGAGTCGGTCTTGTTCGTGTCAGACAACTGTTGCTCCTCAGCCGACGAAGGTGGCCAGGATGCCGCCGACACCGGCGACGAGGATGCAGACGATGATCGAGATCGCGATGCCCTTGAACCCGTTCACTTCACGCCCTGTGATCGCGGAGAACGCGAGGATGCCGCACGAGATCAGGAACCCGGCGACACCGCACGCGATCGCGCCCCACGCGAGCCAGTTCAGGAAGGTGGTCACCCCTTCGGTGCCCGGCGGCTGCTCCGGTACTGGGTCCGGCAGTACCCCGTCAGCGGCGATCATGGTCTTCAACAGCAGATCCTTCATTGCTTTCCTTCTTTCGTGAGGTTGTGGAACGTATGGATGCGGTGCAGCGTCCACCGCACCCGCATCGGAAGCCGGTCACGGTCAGGTGCCTGCAGCCGCCACGGCTCCTGCCAACCGAGGTGCCACCCATGGGGGCTCATTCGGCTGACGCGACGCACCTGGAGTCGTTGCGCCCGGGTGAGGTTCGGGCCGTCGTCGACGAGCAACAGCCCCAGCAGCCGAACCCGGCCCAAGCGGCCGTCCGCCCAGAGGCGGGCGAACCGGTGCGCCTGCTCGAGTCCGTGATGGTGGGTGCGGGTGACCGCGACCATGTTGACCACGCCCGACCCGGCAGGGTCAGGAACCGCTTGACCGGCGTCGATGGCCGGGGACCCCAACAGCTCGACGACGGTGGAGATGCCGGCACCGCCATGCAGCCCAACGACGAACAGACCCGTCCCAGGAAGGACCGGCTGTACCGGCCAATCCCGCAGGCCAGTCGTATCGACGGGTGGTGCGAGCTCAGGCGTCGCGGGGCCGGTGAGCTCGACGCGATCATCGAACACCGGGTCAGGTTCGGGCCGCTCGTTTCTGGTCGCCCGCACCGGTTCGGTGAGGAATGGGTTCTGTGTCATGGACAGTCCGTTCTCAGTTCTTCGCGAATGCGTTATCGACGTGCAGGTGGTCGCAGCTATCGGTGAACTCGACCAGATGCGCCAACGGCACCTGCGTGCCGGCCTCGACACGGCACTGCGACTGGCCCACCCGCGACCCCTCAGGCAGCTGCGCGTCAAGAAGGCGAATGAGGCTGACCGAGTCCGAGTCGGCCCCCGTGATCGGGGTGCCGTTGAGTGCCGAGAAGTCGACCGCGTGCCCGCCGCCATCGATGTTGTGCGACGAGTACTGTCCTGCCCCAAGCGACTGCCCTGTGCAGGCCCGATTCAGGTCGGACACCTGCACGGCGTCGAAGGCATTGAGTGCGATCACGATCGCTTGCAGCATGCCGACGTCGACCCCGCAACCCGGGAGCGTCTTCCCGTCCGCGATCGCCTGGATCTCGAACAGGTGGTCCGGCTGTCCGGCCCCAGACAGCGTGGAGAACCGTCCCGCCGTGTGTGCGTCCATGATCTGCTGCGCGAGCTCTTTCGCATCCCCCGAGACGAAACACCCGCCACCGCCGGTCACCCCGCCGGCCAACGCGTTCACCAGTGCGACCGCGGCCGGCTGGAAGCGGGTGTAGTGGTTCGGGTCGGCGTTCGCCTGCACCTTGTGTGCGGCCAGGGTCGGCGTCATCTCCTGCCACCGGGGCACCTGCTGCAGCCGTTCGAAGAAGAATCCGGCCGACTTGCTCGGGTCCATTCGGTCCGCGATGCTCCCCCACGATGACTGCTGCTGGAACAGGCCGATTGAGTCCGCCACGCTCCCGTCGGGGTTGATCGCGTTGTCCCCGTACGACAGGTTCCGAAGACTGGACTCACCCAAAGCTGTCATCACGCCGACCTGCTGCGCGGTCGCTCCCAGGCCGGTGTCCGATGCCGCGTTCATCACCAGTGCGGCGTTCCTGACCTGTTCCGCATCGAACCCGTCCACCACGGGCAGCCCGCTCAGATCCACCCGGCCGCCGCCACCGCATGCCTGCTCCGGCGCAGCGAACAGGACCAGCAAGAGAATCGGGAACAACACCAGCCCGGCCAAAGCGGCAAGGCCCACACCAACGGACTGGTTCATCTGCACATCCCCCTCACGCCGCTGCCCGGGGCTGCGGGACCTCGACGCCAGGACGTCGTTTCCGCGCGGAGGTGAGCTGTTGCAGGATGCTGGTTCGCAGTTGCTTGCTGACGGCCCGGTTGTGCTTCCCCGCGAGTTCCACAACTTCGAACCCGCCGGTGATCGCGAGGTTCCCGATCATCCGGTCCCGGGCGCCGTAGACGGCGAAGAAGTACTCGAAGTGATTGATCGCGGCGGACTGGTAGCCGCGGATGCAGTTCCCCATCTGGTCGGACCAGTCGTCGAGCTCACCGGCGCGTTTCACGGACACCAGCCGGGCACCGCCCGGGAGCCGGGCACCGTCCAACGCCGCATACACGGCGTCCTGCACGATGGGGATTGCGCTCAGTTGCTCGGCGTAGGCATTCGCGGCCGCTCGTCGGGTGCGGATCAGCCGGTCGTGCAAGTCATTCCAGTTCCGTGCCGCAACCATCTGGTCTTGCGTGCCGGGCCCGTCGAGGAGGTACAGCGTGTCAACGTGGACCCGGTTCGTCGGGTCGAACGACAGCAGCAGGCGGCGCCGGTTTCGGTCGATGCCGTACCCGATCTGCTGTGCCAGCGCGGCGAGCCAGGACGCCGTCATACTGTGCGATTCCTGCCAGTCGGGCAGGTGCTCGTTCCAGTGAGCGAGAACATCGGCGACGGTATCGGTATCGAGGAACCGGGCTCCCTTCGCGACGGCGACCAGGACCGATGCCGGGGCGGCACCGGTCGCCCGGACCACGTCACGGCGGACGTGCCGGGCACCGAACCCGGCTCGCACGAACCCGGACGCGGTGTGCTGCCGGAACGCGGTCCCGAGACCAGCGATCCCGACATCGTGGAGGTGACACGGGCGCCGGCCAGCGAAGGGGAACGCGAGAACCCGTACCGCCCACCCGACCTCCGTCCCATCGGTGATGTTCGGGTCCACCCAGTCAGGCATGGGCACGTCGTTGCGGGCGTACAACCGGCGGGTGAGACCCCACAGCTCGGCAGCAGCGTCATCGACGACAGCATCCGGCGCGTCGAAGGCCAGGTTCGCGGCCCACCGGACCGGGTCACGTCCCCACCCGGTGATATCACGCACCCCATCAGAGGTCCGGGTGAACCGGCGGAACGTGGGACCGTGCGCCTTCGTCGGCCGCAACGTCCACGCCTCCCCAGCGCGGTGATGCCAACGGCCACCCGTGTATCCGCCGGCCGGGCGTACGTACCAGGAATGAATGAACCGGGTTCGGTCGGGTGACTCGTACGCGGCGCACCGTGATCCCAGCACCCGGCGGTGCTCCACCCACGAGGTGGCGGTCGCCCCGGTCATGCCGTGGCTCCTGCCGGTACCCGGGTCAGATCGGTCCAGTCCTCGTCGTACAGGCCGACATGGATGAGCATGTCGATGCCGTCCGTCTCGAGCCGGGCGACCCGCATCTCGTCAGCGATGTCCGTGCGCGCCTCCCCATCGGCGAGACGCGCTCGCAGCTCGATGAATTCGGTACGACACAGCGACCGCCGGTCACGGTCGCACTCCTGGCAAACCCCTTCGTAGTGGAACAGCATCCGCGGGTCTTGGAACACCACCCCGTCCCCATGCCCTCGGCGCCCATGCAGCCGCTCCCGGCCGAGGACGACCGTCCACCCTCCGATGACACCGGAACCCCACACACGCCCGTGTGGGACCTCACCGTCATCCATCGCGGTGCTGCAGACCGGGAACACCACCGCCGCCCCCGACACGAAATGATCAAGCCCCACCGACCGGTCAGCGATCACGTCACCCTCACTCATCAACAGCCCCTCAGAACGGGTTCTCAGTCGACGCGGCCTCAACGAGGACGCCGGGGTCGGCGAGGATTTCGGGCAGGTCGGCACCGGCGATATCGCGGTTTTCGATCCACCAGCCGGCCCGGTCGATCAGCCGGGCCTTCGCGGTGACCTGTTCGGCGTACTCGTCCTCGGTGAGGGTGCCGGGTTCCACGAGCTGCTTGTACGCGGCCTCGAGGAGTTCGTGCCGGGCACGCATCGCCCAATCGATCTGCTTGTCCGACCCGCGCAGCACCGCAAGATCGAGACGCTCCGACTCGGCACGCACATGCTCGGCGTTCTCCTCGCGTTCCTTCTGGAGCTCGGCCGAGACCTTCCCCTTCGTGGCCTTCCTGTGGCACTCGAAGCAAGGCTGCTTCGCGAGCCACTCCGCAAACCCAGCCCGCTTCCCGGCGGGCTTGTCCGAAAGGTCGCGCACACCGTCGTGGCCGCACTTGTAGGTGATCTCGTGTTCGGTCTTCACAGCCATGAGCTGTCCCTCCTCTACTGGTGGTACTGGGCGATGTGCGCGGCAACGGCCGTCTTCTGCTGCGAGACGGGCACTGCGCCGGTCTCGGATTCGCAGATGCCGCAGTACACGGAAACGAGCCGTTCCGGCACGGTCTGAGTTGTCGTCATCGGTTCTCCTTGCTCGTGGAAGTTGCTTCGCGTTCAGCGATGTCGGGTTCGACGAATGCGGCGCATCAGCAGGCACCCCACAGCCCGAGGGCTGTGGCGGTGGCGTCCCGCTCGAGCTGCATGTACTCGCCCTGCCGGACGTACTGGGTGTCGTAGGTGTACTCGTGGGCGTAGCCGCCCTCGAGGAGGGTGGCGCCGACGTCGGTGCCGGTCTGGCTGTCGGTGACGTAGCGGAGCCACCGCCCGTACCGGTCGGTGTCGTCCTGGGTCGGGTCGGCCGTCAGCGTGACGGTACGTCCGTCGAGGAGCTCATGAGTGTGGGCGGACGCTTCGGGGCCGTAGCACTCGACCGGGGTGTTGGGGCGGACGGTCTCGGGGGTATCGATCCCGATCAGCCGGACGGTCTGCTCCACACCGTCAACGTCGACGACGATCGTGTCGCCGTCCACGACCCGCACCACGGGGTACGGGCCCGACGCCACGGTCTCCCCCACCTGCGCGGTGTGCGGAGACTCCGGGGTGAGCTCTTGGGTGGCCGCGTATCCGATGAGCGCGATGAGGGCTGCCGCGGCCAACGCCCATCGGCCGCGTGGGAAGCGGCCGCTCATCCCGGCCACCCGGCCGACACGAGGTGACCGGTCTTCGGCCCGATCGCGCGGCGGCGCCAGTGGGCGAGGTTCTGGAGCTCGGTGTCCTGGCGGAGCGTGAGCGGCCCGATAGGCGGGTGTGTTGCGACTTGGTGTTCGTAGCGGATCACCATCGACGCGGGGAACGAAATGTTCGATGATTTGGCGGTCATTCGGGCTCCTGCAAGCGTTCGGAGGGTCAGCGAAGGGTGGGTGGGGTGTCCCGGAAAGGGTGAGGACACCCCACGCACGTGGGGAAGCGGGTTTACTCGGCTAGCCGGAGACCCCCGCTGGTGGGCTACTCCGCTGCGGTGGCCTTGCGGCGGCGGCGGGAGAACATCACCGCGCCGAGACCGGCGAGCATCGCTGCGAGCGTGCCGCCCGCGACCCAGCCCATGACCGTCCCGTCGACGCCGGTGTGCGCGAGGCTCCCGGTCGGAGCGGCGGGGGCCTTCGCGAACCACGGGTCCGCGTCGGTGACCTTCTGGCCGGTGAACGCGGACTCGCCGGTCGCGGTGACGGTGTCGCCGTGCGCCTGTCCGGCCTTCACACCGGTCAGGACACCCTCACAGTCGACATGCGCGCCGACTGCGAGGTTCCCGATCCGGTCGCCGGGAACGGTTGCATCCCCGACACGGCAGGTGATGCGCTGGACGGTGCCGGACAGGCCCTCATGGGTCTGGTCAGTGGCGGACACGTTGCGAAGCGGCACGTCACCGGTGTTCGTGACCCGCACGCCGACACGGGTTCCGTCGGCGAGCTCGCCATCGGGGATCGGGTATGCGTCGGTGTTCTTGTCGCGATCGCCCTTGGTGAGGCCCTCGCTGAGGGTGAACTTCTCGACATCGATGCCTGGGTGCTCCGTGGTCGAGGTCCAGACGATGTTCGAGTCGCGGTCGACCTGGTTGTAGTTCTCGGTCGTCTGGTTCTCGACCTTCGGGCTCGGTGCGATGCGGATCATCTGCGTGAACACCGAGAACGCCTGCGGGAGATCCCCGCGGGTGTTCACGAGATCCAGGTACTTCTGGGTGGCGTCGATCTTGATGGTGTAGCTCGCCTCGTCCCACGTGACCGTGAACAGGCCCTTGAGTGCCTCGCTCTCGTGGCCGGCCGAGTCCTGCAGCAGGGCGCCCTTCTTCACGAGCAGCGTGTCGCCGTCGTAGAGGCCCCGGTCGGCGTAGACAGCCCACTGGCCGGTGTACTGGTCGTGGACCTTGTCGAACGTGTCCGTGATGGACCAGTTCTTGGCCTGGTACGCCCGGTTCGGGGGAATCTCCGACGAGTTCAGGCGGTAGTTGAACGTCTCGTTCAGCGGGATCTCGGACTCGTTGATCGAGTCGTCACCGGTCTGCTCACTGACAACAACATCCTTGTCCGGGTTGATGTCCTTGAGCGGGTTCGAAACGATCCGCGTCGGCAGGTACGTGTTCTCGATGTTCTGCACGGCCTGGTTCTTGATGACATAGCCATCCGTCACCTTCTTGACCGTGGTGTCCATCGTGATCCAGTACTTGCTGCCGAGCAGGGCCTGGTCGATGATCGGCGTCGTCAGCGGGTCGATCGTCGCCTCGTTGTAGGCCTTGAGGTTCTCCGGCTGCGGGTCGCCCGGGATCGGCTCACCGTACATGTCGACCGAGTCGACCTGCTTGGCGAACACGTAGAGCACACCGCCCTTGATCTGGATGTTGAACTTGCCCGTGACGTCCTCACCGGTGGTCTGGTTCGTAACCTTCACGCCGGTGGTTTCGAGGTCGAGGTACTCCTCGTCGAAGTCGTCGACCATGCCGAGCTTGTGCACGTTGTACGCGAGCACGTCACGCGCGGGTCCCGCATCCAGGGTCAGACGGTAGAGGATGTGGTCACCCTTCAGGACCGTCTTGCCGTCGATGTCGATCAGGTCGGTGTTCAGGTCTTCCTTGTCGGGCGCGACCTGAGGGATCTTGACTTCGGGGACCTCGGTCGCGATGCGGACGCCGTTGACGATCTGGAACGCCTGGTTCTTGACCGTGCTTCCAGGAGCTGCGGTGTCCTTGACGGTGCCGGTGAAGCGCAGCGTCAGCCAACCCTTCTTCGTGTTACCGCGGATGTTGTCCGTGACCCACTTGTCCGTGAACGTCGCGGTGAACGAGTTCGTCGCCGCATCCCATGTCAGCTTGTACGCGCTCCGCGCGACCGGCTTCGGGTTCTCGGGGTCGCGTGAGTCCCAGAACTCCACGCTCGCCTTGTCCGGCGTGAACTGCGGGTCGAAGGAGTCCTGCACCGCAAACGACGTGATCTTGGGACGCACCGAGTCCTTCACCCGGAGGTCGACGCCCACGGAGTACTCGAGCTTCTGCCCTGGGTACACCGTGAGCCCGTTGACCGTGTCACCGCCCAGGTCACCCGATTCCTCCGAGCTGCCGATGACGTCCTTGTTGGGGTCGGGCAGCCATGCGCTCCACGACTCGCGAGGATCGTTGTCCGGTGTGTCGACCGCGGCCGCCATCTGCCCCTGCTTGGCGACGCGCACGTCGAACCAGTAGTCGCCGCCTGCCCAGGTCGTCCAACCGAAATCGGCCGGGGCGAAGGACGGCGACTGCGAGTCGCCGTTGTTCGCGATCGCGCCGGTCTTCGATGCCTGCTTGGTCGTGCCGTTGTCGTCGGTCCAGTGGAGGATCACCTCGGCGTTGACGTTCTCGACGATCGAGGATCCCTCGTTCGACGCGTGGATGGTGTCCATCACGGGCGTCGTGCCGCCGGCGATCGTGAAGGTGTTCGTCGCGTCCGTGGTCACCTTGAGGGTGTACTTCATCGGCGGCTCGGACTCATTCAGCGCCAAACAGATCGCCCGCGTCTCCTGACCGGCGGCCTCAGCGATCGCCTCCGCCATCGCCGCATCAATCTGCCGGTAGTACCCGGCAAGGTCGCTCACGTTATCTGTGGCGTCCAGAACGCCCGGGCGACCGTCAGCTACCCACCCGTCGTACAGGGCCTGGAAGCGGAAGGGCACGTTGAGCCCGTTGCCCCAGATCACGTCAGGTGTGGCGGACGTCGCCCAGAACATCCCGACGACACGGGAAGTCCCGGACGCGCCGCCCTTCCGCGCGTCGGCACGATCCAGTGCCACACCACACGCCTGCCGCATCGCATCAGACGCGTTGGGCTGCGACGCGGTATCGGGGGCCCCGACGCTGTTGTTCGCGAAGAACCAATCGATCGACGCCGTGTCATACCCCTGCACCGGGGCATTGCCAGACCCGAAGTAGTCGTACATCCACCCGTAGGTGCGGACGTTGCCGTCGGTACCGCCGCTGCCGGGAACCGACGCACCACCACTGGCTGCGTGAGCCGGCACGCTCGCGCCCGCGACGAGCCCCGTGCCCAGCATCGTGGCGATCGCCGTGACCGCCATGCCACGTCGCATCCGCGACGTTCGGGGCGCTGCGGCGCCCCCTGCCCGTAGAATCTGGGCAGTCCTATCCATATGCATGTCTTCCTATCCAGGACAAATGTTTGGTTGGGATCAGGTGGAGGGGCCGGGCTGCAACCCGGCTCCCCACCGCCACACACCGAAAGGTGTGTGCTGCTCTATTTCTGCTCCGTGACGTTCTCCTTCCAATTCACGAGAGACCCACTCACCGGCTCAGATGCCCGGGTTCTTCCCACCCAAGCAATCAGCACAGTGATCTTCTCGCGGTGCGCCCATGCCGCCGCCGTCGTCGGTCGAGCCGCCACCGCCGGAGCTGCCCCCGTCGCCGGTCTCACCGCCGTCGCTTGCCCAGTCGCCGTCATCGTCATAGCCGCTGGACCAACGGTCCTGCTCCTGACGTGCAGCCTCCTCAGCCGCGGCACGCGCCGCGTCCGCTTTCGCCTTCTCAGAAGCCATGTGCGAAGCCTTGAGCTGATCGACCGCAGCAACGTATGCGCGAACCACCGCAACCGCTTCATCGGACAACGTGGTGGAGATTTCGCCTGCCTTGGCCGCAGCTGCCGTGACGGCAGCCTGCTGAGGCTGGCCTGCGGACGGGTACTTCTTCAGCTGTACGGCAGCATCGGCAGGGAACGTCTTCATCCACGAGATTCCTGCCACCTCAACCGCCGCCCACGCGGTGCCGAAGTCGTCCTCGGTCAAGAGCTCCTTGGTGGTCGCGGTGACCTGGCCGATCTGGGCCCGGGCCGCGTCAAGGCGCTCGGAAACGAACTCGATCTCGGCGGGTGCCCGCCATGCCTTGGCGGTCGGGAAGTCCGATCCCGGCCGCGTGGCTGTGACCTGCTCCGTGCCGGCAGCCAGAAGCGACGTGAGCTCGGCGAGGCCCTTGACCAACTGGTCGCGTTCCCCTGCCCCACCCATGGGCGCTGCCTCGACGGCTGTCCGCCACACCGTGGCCAGCGGGTCATACTCTTCGATCAGCGAGGAGAGCACTCCTGTCGCGAGCCCCTGCTCATGTTCGACCTGCTTCAGCTCGGTCAGCGCTCCCCGTGCGTCGTCAACCTTCGCGGCGTGCTCGATCTGGCCGGCGCCCCAGACCGTTCCGGCCGTCAGCGCGGCGATCACGACTGCAGTGACGCCCACCGCGATGCATCGTCCCCGCATCGAGACCGGCCACCACCGGCGAACCGACGCCGGTGCGGCCACCTGCGTGGTTTCGGGCTTGAGGGACTGCTCTTGCCGTGGTTCGGGATCGGATTCGGTGTGGGTGTCGTGATCGGTGGTGCGCGGCTGTCCGCAGGCCGGGCAGAACGGCTCGGCCGGCACTTCCTCGCCGCATGAGCTGCACAGCACCAGCTGTGGGCCGTCGGATTCGCTCGGAAACTGCCCGAGAGAGGTGGGGGTAGTCGTCATCGTGTCTCTCCTTCACCTCCTTGGAGGCAGGAACCAAGGTATCAAGGAAACTGCAAGCCCTAAAACACTATATCTGATGTTTTGAGGTGTCGAGAATGCATTTGATGCTCGAGAAGTCCGCCGGGTCCACCGTCGCTGGCGGCTCGCCTCTGGATCCACAAGGATGGGTATCCATGGACACGAACTCGATCTCGAAGCTCAAGGAGGTAGAGGAGGTGTTCGGCCATCCAGCGAGGCTCCGGATTGTACGGGCTCTGCTTGGAGACCCCGTCGGCCTCGGGCAGGCGCAGCTAAAGGAACGTACGGGGCTCAACGCGTCGACTCTTGAAAGGCATGCGCGCATCCTCGTTCTCGCAGATATCCTCCTGCTGAATCTCCCTCTGTCAGAAACGCGACGAGGAAGACCGCTGTACTACCGCCTGAACACCGTTCGATACAACGCGATCTACGGTGAATTCTGTGAGCTGATGCGCCCGTAGCTATTCATCGTCTTGAGCACCGCCGAGTTCATCGAGCAAAGAGGAGAGCTGGCGCAAGCCATCTGCTGAGATTTCTCCGCTGAGCGTCCTTGCCGCGATCTGTGTGACCTTGTTGGTTCGCAGCGCGTGAATGAACTCAAGCTGAGCTTCGACGTGACCCGGCTTTCCATCAGGCCCCCATGTGATGAGGTATTCGGGGTCCACACCGAATAGCGTGGAAAGAGCTCCAAACAGCCGGTTATCGGTCACCAACGGACCATCAGCCCTAAGCATGTAGTTCCATCGCTTGCGGGTAAGGCGTTGTCCTTGCTGACTGACGTGCGCCGCGACTTCTTCATAGGTGTACGGAACTCCGCGTGCGGAAACGAGTGACGCAAGCAAGAGATTGAGCCGTCGGGCAAGCTCTTCCTTGCGCCGCGTGAGCGCGTCATCCTCAGCCACCCGCGCGCCCTCCAATGCCCGTTTCGCCACCTGGGCCACGCTGCCCATCTTCAGAAAGCATACGGCCGGGGTGAGCGATGGCGAGATCCGCGAGCTCGATCTTGCGACGGTGGACAAGATGACGAACGTGAAGAGCGACGATTCCACGTCCTCTCAACTGGATATGGCGATGCAGAATGAGTTCTGGCGACCGCTTCGCTAGTCGGCTCCATTTCGAGTATGTAACCCACAGATATCGGCGCCCCTTGAGATCTTCAATGAAGACGCTGGATACGTCCAACATGACAGGAAAGCCGAGAGCGATTGCCAACAGAAGCGCGCAGATGTTGATCGCGAGCGTTACCCAGAAAGTCAGCGCTGTGGCTGCAACGACTTGTCCTTGGATGCCAAGGATCGTCAGGATCATCTGAAGTGTCCAAGCTAGGCACGCAAATGCGGCGGCCACTGCTTTGACGGCGAGAGCAACGGTCGTTCGCCCGTCGACGACCCGTACCGTGCTCGTAAAGAAGATGCACAGAGTGCGGATGCAGACGATCACAATGAAAGCGAGCCCAAACCATGCAATTGTCGAGAACACGGCCGCTCTCGGCAACGTAAGGCTCTCGACCAGGAACGGGTCCGGTCCCGACCAGCCGGATTGGAACGTCGCTATTAGGCAGAAAACCGTAAGTGCCCCACCGATGCGCCCAGCACGTACTTGCCGCGCAGCTGGGGTGCCTTGAAGGTCTCGTCGATTGCGCGCACCAGATACCGCGACGATCGCCATCTCAAGAAGCGCAACCATCGCTAGAACCAGCGCACCTTCAAACACGATGAGCGTGAGATTACTCCCACTCCCCCACCACTCGGAAAATGCCCTGTCTACGTGCGGATAAACGTCAGGTTGGCGGAGAGTAATACCCACTGCAAACGGGCCAGCAGCAACGACCAAGAAGGACTTGCGTGCGCGAAGCAACGTCCAGAAGCCCAGAGGGATCAACAGAACCACCGCAACTATGGTGATCCAGCTAATGACGTGGCCGAAGTCTATGATGACCAAACTCCAACCCAACCATTCGCCGGCTGCCAAGACGGGTCCACGACTCGATGCGAGAGCAGATCTGCCACCCGCTCTGCTGTCCTCTCGATAGGTGAATTAAGTTCTCGTTGCAGACCGTAGATCGGTCCCGCGATCGATGGGCAGTACAGGCGAATCGCCTGTTCCGCGCTTAGCACTCTCAGGGGGTGCCGGAGTAAGAGATGGGCCAATTCGTGAAGAATGCACTGCATTCTGAATCGGCGACTTGGATGCTCGAAGTAGGAGATAGTTAGAGCGCTTGCGCCATCAAAGCCGCAGACCAACGCACACGGCGTGCCTGGTTCGGGCGTCCGGGGCGTTGAACGAAGCTTGATCTTCCGCCCAATCCGCTCTTCGGTGAACTCGATCAGCTCAGCCAGCGTGACGAAATTCGGAAGATTCAGGCCAGCCACAAATTTCCGGGGGCTGATCTCCTTCGTCAGGGTGGCGACTGGCCTTGTCATGCTCGGATCCACCGCCTCCGACGATCAAGTACGCGCCGAGCCGTAAGCACGCCTGCGAGCGTCCAGAGCGCAACCAGGGGAACCAGCAAGGTCATGATCACCACACGCAACACCCAAGCCGCTCCAACGATCGCGGAAACGCCATAAACATCTTGCTCTGCTCGTACGGCTGTCGAATCGTTCCTTGCCACCTTGCCGCCTTTCCTCGCGCGTAAGTCTCGCCGCGCTGAGAGCCGTATCCGACGATTCCGGAGTCATTTGAGCAGCGCGATCGGCGGAATTGCGTGACGCTCGGTCTTCCAGAAGTGTGCTGACGTTTGAAGTACGTGTCGGGGAACGCCCCTGGTCGCTGTGTTGCGTGGGCCAAAGTCGCCCCTAAGAAGTCAAATTCAATGTCATAGGGTAGAACTATGACTATGGATTTGGAAGGACAGGGAATGCCAGATTCCAGAGATGGCGACTCACAACAGGGATCAGCAACTGTGAAGCCGAGGCCACGTTCCGTACGTCGCTCGAGTGTCGAGACCCTGCATGGTCAGATGACGGTATGAGCGAAATCACAGGGCGAATGCCGCATCCGGCAGCGTGGCGACGACGTTAACGGGTGCATTAGCGACATGATCGTGAGCATGGATGAGCAGCAGATCCCAAAGGGGCGTCGGCGGAACCGGCTTCCTGCCGGAGTGAAGCCGGTTGAACTCCAGAAGCTCCGGCTATCTCCTCAGGCGTACCAAGCGCTAGATCTCGCAGCGGTCGCTTCTGGGAATCTGTCGGTCGCTCTTTATATGGAGCGACTTGCGAAGGCATACCAAGCAGCTGGCGGTCTCCCTGTTCTCCCGTCCAACACCTCGGAGGTGAAACCAACGGCAGCGGCTTAACGAAGAAGCCCGCCGCTTTCGCGACGGGCTATCCCCAAGTTTCGTAGCTCTGAACCAGGTTTCGCGGCCAACGTTTCGGAGCTAGCAACTAAAAGCCGGAAGGACCGGAGGGTTCTTCCTTGCCTCTAGGAGGTGTTCTCATAGTACCCGCTGATGATGGTCTGTCACGCATTTCGCAGGTGAGTGTTGCTCACGGCGTGTCGCGAGGGACGACTGATGTTGAGGTCTTTTCCCGGGCGGGTGTGCCGTCGGCGTGGGAGTTCACCCGGCTGATTAGCCCGCGGTTGTTGGTGTCGGTGATGACCCAGGCCGCGCTTGCAGAGCGGGCGAACACGTATGCGCGGACCGTTTCGATCGTCGGTGCTGATCCGGGGGTGCCGTGGTACGTGCGGCTTGCGGATGATGCGCATGTGTTCCGGTTGGTGTGTTTCGACTTCGATGTGAAGGATCGTGCGGGTCGGGTTCTAGACGAGCTCGTGGAGAAGGCTGGCGAGGATTGTGATCGTCTCGCCGGGTTCCTCGACGAGCTCGACATCGCCCATGTGGTGTGTGAGTCGTCCGGGACGGGCGGCCGCCACGTGTGGTTGGCGCTGTTGTCGGGGGCGCCTGCGCCTCTGGTTGCTTCGCTCGGGCGTGCCGCGAAGGTTGTGTTGTCGTCGATGGATGCCGGCATGTTGTTCAACCCCGCGACCGGTGGTGTGCGGCCACCTGGTGCACCACACCGCGATGGTTCCGCGTCCCGAGTACTTGCTGGGGACCTGCGGAGCCTGGCCCAGCCGACCACCACGGTTGAACAACTGGAAAAGCTTACGGAGCGGCTGCGTGAGGTCGCGCCGGCCGAGCAGGTCGAGCGTGAACCGGTGCAGGGCCGCCTAGAGCGTTCGTACCGCCCCGCACGTCAGATGCACCCCAACGGGGTCGCGCACCTCCAGACCGCCGGTGGCGGGGCCGACCCGTCACGGACCGGGTTCATCTGTCTGTTGTTCGCCGCTTCAGCTGGGTGGACATTCCAGGAAGTTACCGATGCGGTGCGGACCGCGCCAGGGCTAGAGCACTACCGGACCAGGCACCTCGGGGCAGGCCGGCGCCGCCCACGCGCACCGCACGAGCTCGTATCGAAGCTTGAGAAGGACTGGGCCCGCGCGCTCGAGATCCACGAGCTCCGCACCACCGCCGGCACGTGGCAGCCATCCACGCGACCTGCCCCCGACGTCGCCGAACTCCAGGCGCAACTCCAGACCATCGAAGACCTCCGGGTCGGCTTCCAGATCCACCCGGGACGGTGGGGTGCCGAAGACGGTGGCGCGATGCGACGCTCCATCCTCGTGGCGCTCGCGTACCTGACCCTTCACACCGGACGCACCCACGTCGCCGCCTCAACCCGCACCATCGCCCTCCTGATCGGCACAGGCAAGTCCCAAGTCGCACACCACCTGAACGAGCTCCGCACCGAGGGCCTCCTCGCACGTGCCCAAGCCGCGGACGGAACCGATGCTGCGGTGTGGGCCTTGCGACCAGAACCACGACTTTCCACACCCTTAGAGATTCACCGGACACTACCTCCTGAAGGGTCTCAGCAGGCAACCCCCCCTGCCCGGCCGAGCGAGGTGTTCGCAGAACGACGCAGGGTCCTTGGCGAGCTGGAATCTGAGCTGCTGCAGGTCCGCCATGACCTGTTCAGCTATAGAACAGGCTTGGGACAGACCGGAGCGCGCGCGTGGGTGCTGCTCGAGGAGCACGGCGGGCTGAGCACCAGGGAACTCGCGCACCTGTTGGGGTCGAGTGAGGTTCGAGCTGAGCGGATTGTGCAGGGTCTGCGGGGCTTGAAGCTCATCTTCAGTGCCGGTCAACGTTGGCGGAGATACGTCAGAGATGTTCGGACCGCAGCGGCGAAGACGTTGAACGTCTTTGGCACGCTGGTACGGAGGGCCGCCCGGTACGCGTTTGAGCGGGAATTGTGGGCGTGGTGGTGTGACCATGCCCGGCGACTGCAAGGCAAGGCTCCTCGAACTAGGCCCAGCTATCACGACGCGCGCGGTCGCACACTCAGTGGTGCAGACGTCCCGCTCCGTGACCGGCTCTTCCCTCGCTACCCCACCACCTACGATGGGCGTGCCGATTACCCCGCAGCACGGGCCCGAGTGCGCGACGGTGCCGTGTATTCGACCGGAGAGTACTTCGCTGTCCGAGTCGAACTCGATCCCTGGCCCGACGACGCTGTCGAGACCTGGCCGATTGAGAACCTCCACGGAACAGAACCACTCAACAACATCCGAACAGCGGTAGGACAAGCCACTACTCCCCCACCGCCGCCCGAACCACTACAAGTTCCCGACTACGCCTGGACCACCAGCTGAACATCCCTTGAGGGCAAGCGGCGACGAAGTCCGCGTGTGGCAGCAACGACCACGCCGGCGACTACTTGCCGACAACACTGTGGGGTACGCAATTTTGCTCCGTAGGCAAGCGTCGCCGGGTTACGAGCCAGGAATCTCTCAGCTCCTCCCTCGACGTTGCCTCGAGAAGCGAAGCCTCGCCGGGCCGCTCCATCATTTCGTGCTCTCCGTGCGTCCAGATGCCGGTCTCGTGACCCGAACCCCTGATCGTCCCGCACAGTGGCGGATGCGCGAACCGCTGTTGTGTTTACTGTGGGGTTAGAGCTGGTTCCCGTTGATGTCGAGGTTGTTTGCTGCCAGAGCCCTAAGGGCCATATTGAGATCTTGCTGGGTCGCGGTGAGTTGTGCCTGCGCGTTGTTCGCCCTTTGATCGGCCTGGGCCGCGCTGTTTTGCGCCGTCGTCGCAGCGTTCTGGGCGACCTGGATGCCGTAGTAGGCCGCACCGACCGCAGCGATCGGAGAAACAACTGCCGCGAGTACCGCCAGAAGATCAGCGGACGTCTTGCCCGTCGCACCCTCCGGGATCGGGAGAAGAAGGATGGTCACGACTGCCAGCGCTGCAAGCACTATGACGACGACGAGTGCGACCCAGGGATTGCGAGGAGGAGCCGGTGTTGCTCCCGTTGTGGGCGTTTCGGGCGACATTCGAGTGTCCTTTGCTCGGGACCTGAACTTGCACTGCGTTGGGGCTTATGTTGGCCCTCCCCCCAGAGGCCCCGCAAGAGCGTCGACGCCCCCAGATCGGGCGCCAACCCAAGGACCCACCACAAACGACCTCATTGCGCCTGGATACTTCGGGCAACGACCTTCAATACTCTGTCGTACTCTGTGTCGCCTAGGTGAGCGCTGCGGAGACCTGAACACGCTGCTTCTGCTCTTTCGATAGATAGCTATGTAATTAGCTAGATAGGCATGGCGCTATCTAGCTAGCACGCTAGATAGGCAGTTAGGCAGATAGGCAGATAGGGAGATAGCGGGATAGCGTGCTAGCGTTGCAGTGAATTAACGACCTACCGGCGTGCTAGCTAGCTCACTAGCTGCCTATCTGAATAGACTGCTAGCGCGTTGTGGTCGATCGTCCTGACTATTTGGAGCAACTCAATGGATGTTGTGGCTGTCTACAGTGAAAGTGGGGGAGTGGCTAAGACCACTGGCGCGGTCTCAGTCGCGGTGTGCGCCGCTCGCGACGGTCTTCGGACCGTGCTGATTGACCTGGATCCTCGCGGCGCTGCAACGAAGTGGCTGGATGTCGAGCCAGTTGGTGATGGTCTACACGTCGGCGCGATCCTGGGTGCCGAGGACTCCGAGGGATGGGCCGAGCAGCTCGCAGTACCGACCACTTTCAGCGAGAACCTGCGCGCAATTCCCTCAGCTCGTGCTGTCTCAAACCGCGAAGCAGATCGCTCGGATCACATCGAGGTGCGCCTAAAGGCCTCGCTCGAAGGACTCGACGCCGACCTCGTCGTCATTGACTGCCCGAATAGGCAAGGCGGCCCGCTCACCCTCTCAGCGCTGACGGCAGCAGACAAGATCGTCTATGCGGCAAAGGCAAGCGGTGATGGAGTCGACGGTGTGGCCGGCGCCCGGGTGAGCGTTGCACAGTTCAAACGAAATCGGGAGCGAATCGGTGCGCCCGCGCAGCTCGAGGAATCGGGCATCATCGTCACGCGTGACAGGCAGGGGTTCCTCAGCATCCCCGAAGTCGAGGCGATTAACCGGCTGCGCGAGGAAGGTCCACAGCTGGGAGACCTCGTGCAACAGCTCGCGATCGTTGCAGAAGTCAGAATGGCCGGAGCCTGGTACGGCGACTACCGCAAGGGTGCAAGCATTCTGAGCGCCTACAAGAAGATCACCGGCGAAATTCTCGGGAGGGATATCAAATGAGCAGCACACTTCCGGACCGGCCGTCCTCGCTGAAGCGAGTCCCACGCCCAGCTCCCGACGAGGGAATTGACCCCGTCGACTTCGTGGCTCCGCCAGCACCGACGCCCGCCGCTACAGACCCGAAGCCAGCAGCCACCACGCCTGCCGTGCCCACAACCCCAACGACAGCACCCCCTGTCACAAAGGCAAAGCAGGCACGCCCACAGAAGGCCGAGAAGAGGCAGACCCAGGACGCGCCAGCGGCACCAGTCGCGTCGAGCATGCCTGCCCCCGCGGGCGGAGCAACCACTCAGTTCAACTCGCGCATCAGATCCGACCTGGCACAGCGAGTCAAGTTCCTCTCGCTCGTCGGCGAACTACAGCCCGACAAGTACATGACGCTCACACAACGCGATCTCGCGGAGTACGCAATCGAAGGACTATGGGGACTCGACGACAACACGCTCGAGCAGCTAAGGCAGCGAATTGAGACCGAAGGAACGACGGTGCCGGCATTCGTACAAGCCGCATTGAGAGCCGCGCTACAGTAGCTCGCCGCGGCACTAAGAACCCCAGGGTGAGATCGACTACGCGGGGCGGATCGTTCGAACCAGCATGGCGGGAGGACGAAATCAAGTTCGCGGCGGGGGAGTGGTGAGCGTACGATTCGAACATTAGTTCGAATCTGGCGAGGAGTTCCCCATGCTCGCTGTCCTGGCTCCTTTGAGTGTCGTCGACACGTCTCGCCTGTTGGCACACGCGGCCCCGATCGCGGTGAGCGCGGGGTTCCCGTCACCGGCGCAGGATTACTACGGTGGCCCGGTTGATCTGAACGAGCACCTGATCAAGGATCCGGTGTCGACGTTTATCGTGCGGGTGGCGGGGGACTCGATGATCGGGGCCGGGATCTACGACGGTGACGAGATCCTGGTCGACCGTGCGATCGATCCTCGCCCCGGGCACGTCGTGGTCGCCGTCATCGACGCCGAGCTCACGTTGAAGCGGCTGGACTCGCGCCGTGGTCAGCTGATGTTGTGCGCGGAGAATCCGGCCTATCCGGATATCGAGGTTGCCGAGGGTTCGGAGGCCTCGATCTGGGGTGTGGTGACGGCGAACATTCATCACCAGCATGTCTAGCCGTGGACCGCGGCGGATCGCGCTCGTTGACGTGAACAGTTTCTACGTGTCCTGTGAGCGGGTCTTCGACCCGCGGCTCGTCGGCCGGCCCGGGGTCGTGCTCAGTAACAACGACGGATGCGTGGTCGCTCGTAGCGATGAGGCGAAGCAGCTCGGGATCGAGATGGGAACTCCGTGGTTCCAGCTCGCCGCGCAGGCGCCCCGGTGGGGGCTTTGGCACCGCTCGTCGAACTACGAGCTCTACGGCGATCTGAGTGCGCGCGTCATGAAACTCCTGGCCAGGCATAGTGCGTGGCAGGAGGTGTACTCGATCGATGAGTCGTTCATCGGCCTCGCCGGCGATGTCGACCAGCTCACTGAGCTCGGCCGCCGGATCCGTGCCGACGTCGCGAAGTACGTCGGGCTTCCGGTGTGTGTCGGGATCGCGTCGTCGAAGACGCTCGCGAAGGTTGCGAACAAGGGTGCGAAGAAGCACAGGCAACTCGGGGGAGTGGTGCACTGGGACGTCTACCCAGATGAACAGAAGACGAGGATTCTCGACTCCCTTGAGGTCGACGAGCTTTGGGGTGTCGCCGGCCGCACGAAGAAGCGGCTGGCTGAGCTCGACGTGCACACCGCGCGTGAGCTGCGTGACGCTGACCCGAAGCTGATCCGTAAGAAGTTCAGCGTTGTGTTGCAGCGCACCGTGTACGAGCTTCGCGGCACGTCCTGCATCCCGTTCGAGAAGGAACGCTCCGCGAAGGACCAGCTGATCTACTCGCGGATGTTCGGACAGCCCGTGAAGACCCGCGCCGAGATGCGGCAGGCGCTCTCGATCTACGCGCAGCAAGCGTCCCGCCGGCTCCGGAAGCAGGGGAGCGTGGCGAAGCAGCTGCAGGTGTTCGCCGCAACCAGCATGCACAGCCCACGCCCGTACGTCAGCCACTACCGCACTGTGCGGCTGCCCGTGCCGGCCGACGACCCGATCACCCTCACGAAGGCGGCGATCGCCGCGCTCGAGGACCAGCTCGTCGATGGCGCCTGGTACGTGCGCGCCGGGATCGTGCTCATCGATATCACGCCGAAGGCGTCGCACGCGATGCTCGACCCGTTCGTGCCGGCGTTCGAGCAACGCAACCTCGGCCAGCTCCTCGACCAGGTGAACCGGAAGCAGGGTAGGGGAGCGGTCGGCGTCGGCATGGCCGGCCTCAAGGGTGGCCCGGTGTGGAAGATGCGCCGCGAGCAGCTCTCGCCGCGGTACACGACCCACTGGGATGAGCTCGCGATCGTGCGGGCGAGTTGAGTTGGTTCTGGGAGTGCCGCGCTCGTGCGAGCCGCGCTGACGCTGTGTCGGCGCGCTCGGGCACACTGTGCGCATGACGTTTCAGATGAATCCGGACTTCCCTCGCCAGATGGCTGAGCAGATGAACAAGCTGAAGGCGGCGCTTGAAGGGGTTTCGGACTCATACTCTGGGCAGCCTGTCGAGACCATCAAGGTCGCCTTGTCAGGGGCGTGGAACAGCGTCGGGAACGGCGCGTCCATCACTGAACCCGACCTCAGCAATATCGCGAGTCAGATCAGCGCAGGAAAGCGTGTTTGGCTCGAGGACAACGGCAAGATCATGACTGATGACTAGGACTGGTACAAGCGGGCGCTGAAACGCCCCGCGGAGCGGTGCCGCGGGGTAGCCTCGCAGCATGTGTGGTCGGTTCACGCTGAAGGAGCGGCCTGCGGATCTCGCGGCCGCGGTCGGCGCGCTCGAGGGTGACTTCACCGGGTGGCGCCCGTCGTTCAATATCCCGCCGACGGCGACGATCCCGGTACTCGTGGAAGCGAAGCTCCCCGAGTCTGAGGCGTACGGGCGGCGCCTTGAACCGGCTCGGTGGGGGCTCGTGCCCGGTTGGAGCAAGGGGCTCAAGCTCAAGTTCCCGACGTTCAACGCCCGTTCCGAGGGCATCGCGGAGAAGAACACCTGGCGCACACCGTTGAAGTCGCACCGTGCGATCGTGCCGATGGATGGCTGGTTCGAGTGGACGGGGGAGAAGGGCGCGAAGGTGCCGCACTTCATCCACCACCCGGATGGTGAAACACTGGGCGTCGCCGGCCTCTACTCCTGGTGGCTCGACCGTTCGAAGTCTGAAGACGACGACACCAGGTGGACGCTGACCGCGACGATCCTCACGTCCGATGCCGTGGACGAGCTCGTGGGCATCCATGACCGGTCCCCGGTGCCGCTGCCACGAGACCTGTGGGACTGGTGGCTTGACCAGTCGCTCGTCGGCGACCAGGCGATGGTCGACGAGGCCGTGAAGGCGGCCCTCCCGATCGCCGAACAACTCGACGTCTACTCGGTGCGCCCGTTCAAGGTCGGGCAGGACGGGCCGGCCCTCGTCGAGCCGGCCGAGTAGCGTCATGGTTGCGAAGCCGCGCGTCCACGAGATTGCGAGTGCGCACCGCGTCAATTCCAAGATCGCTCTGCGCTTGCTGAAAGATATGGGCGAGTACGTCAGGGGCCCAAGCAGCTCGATTCAGGCGCCGGTTGCGCACCGGCTCTCCACCGCCCTGCATGCGGCCGGATATCCAAGGGTGGAACGCCAGCCAGCCGAGCCGGCGGTGACCCTTCCCCGTGTGACCGCCGGGGCGGCCGCGAGCCTTCTTGAAGAGCTTCCGTCAGCGATGCCGGAGCTTTTGGCGCTTCTGCTTGACGGCCTTCAGCGCTCAGCCCCACAGATCGGAGCCGCGATCGGTGCTGCGACAAAGCACCGGTACTTCGCCATGTTCAAACCCCTCCCGTCGTCCCCGTTCACCGGTGGCGAGCTTGACCTGCCTCGGCCGAGCGGCGTTGCACTGTTCCTCACTGCCGAGCAGCGCTGGGGAGCCAGACTCCTGTCTTGGTCGCACACCAGCGAACACGCTGTGGCTTTCACTCGACTCGGGCTGATCCGCATCGGCGAAGGGCGAAACGCGAAGCTCAGGATTACAAGCCACGAAGAAGAGCACACCGGCGCAGTCAACGGCTCCCTGCGCGGTCCCCGAGCGCGGCGCTCACCGCTCATCGATGACATTCGAGCGGTTTGCCGCCGTGAGTACGACCTAGACGACCGAGAACGGCCTCATGGCCGCGAAATCGGATCGGTTCAGCACGGAGGCTCGTCGAGCGACCGCGCGCGACCAGACGTCAGCGTCGTCCATGTCGCCGCCCGCTCTGAACGCGGATCGGGCGAGAAGGATGGTGCCGCGCACCCCCGCGAGGTCCAATGGATGGTGCAGGGACACTGGCGGAGGCAGTGGTATCCCTCGAGCCAGGAGCACCGGCCGATCTGGATTTCGGAGCACAGAGCCGGCCATTCCGACGCCTCGCTCCTCGTTCGAGATCGCGTGTACGTCTACGGCGATTGATGGAGCACCTGGGCGCTCGGACGGAACCGCGCGGGGTAACGGCTCCCAACTGTGCAGTTGCGGCTCAGTCGTGAACCACGGTTCGCAGAATTCGATCGGCAGATGCAACACCTCACCCATGTGCGCACGCTACGCCGCTCGGCTGAGGGGCACCGGCGGCTGGCCACAGACGTAGCGTGTGGCGCATACGCGTCGGGACCGAGCGCACGCAGGGCCGCCGTTGCCGCCTCGTAGTTCTGACCCTCAGCCTTGATGCTTTCGATCCGAGTCGGCCGAATCGTGCCGGGCGCAGTCGTTTCGCTCGCCTTCATCGGGCGCGGACTCCACCTACCCTGCGGTGATCGTTGAGTGAGGCAGTGGGTGTTGCGTTCGATCGTGCGCGGTGCGACGTCCGTGAAAACGCCGGCACGACACATCCCCAGCGCTTCGGATTACGCAAGTCGCGCGAGTCCCTACTGCATTCCTGTCTCACGGGACGTGTGTGAGGTTCCGTGTACCTACCGTTGGCCTGTGGCTGCTCGGGGCTTGCTCCTCAGGCGCGATTCATAGTTCAAAGGAGAAACTTGTGAAGGTTCGGTCCCGTTTCATGGCACTCGCGGCGACGGCAGTAGTTGCCTTGGGGGCGCTGCTTGGGTTGGCGGCTGCTCCCGCGTCAGCTACCGAGATTTCCCCGCGCAAGGTGTGTGCCTACGAGTATCAGGCGCGCTGCGTGACATGGGTGACGACGAACGACACCTGCTACCGCATTTTCGAGCGCACGACGGATGCATTCAAGCGGCAGGCATGCGCGATTTACAACACGCAGGGCATCGTCACGGTGATTGGGTGACCTGATCGGACACCGCCGTCATGCAGATGCTCGCGATAAGCGCTCACGGTGGTGTCCGATCGCCTGAGGAATCACATTGGAGAAAGTGGTCAGATGGGGCAGCGTTCACCGGCAGGGAAGTTCGTCGTGTATGCGGCAATGGTCGGGGTGCTGCTGGCCGGCGCCTGGGGGGCGACGCTGCTCCTGCCTCCCAATAGCCCAGCCAACGAGGCTGACGCAATGCACGAGGTCACAGAGTTGTACGCGCGGATCGACTCCACCCTCCGGCCCGGAGACGTTCATCGCCGCGCTGATCAGACAACATCTGCCGTGTGCCCACGGGAAGGGCACGGGTCGCAATCAACCCTCGAACGCGACTACCGCCTGAACGAATCGTTTGTGCCTGACCGATGGTTAGACGTGCTCGAGGCCGAGTTCCCAGCGAGTGCGGACTGGTACATCAAGATCACTGCCATCGGTAACTCCGAGGGGCGCCGGATTCGGTTGGTCGGCCGGTCGCTCCTGGCAGTCGAGATGACCTTGGTCGGCGACGGTTCTGATCAACGGCTCCGGCTGATCGCGAACTCCCGTTGCTACCCCACAACGCCCAATAGTCGGGCGTAGAGAGCAAGAGACGTCGCTGATTTGAGCGGCGGAAGAGAGGAACATGCCATGACGCGGGCTGTCTGGTGTTTGGTGGTGTTGGCCGCCGCTGGTGCTTGCTGGGTGCGCTGAGCCCGGACCGCAGCCCGGTTCGGTTCGGGTGCAGATCGACGCGTGGGAGATGGAAGCCCGCGTCCAGCCGGGACAGTGCATCATCGGTGGCCCAGGCGCCGGTGCGCGATAGAGGACACATCAGACCTGCAGACCCGGGGCGGTTTGGGGGTCGGGGCTGCAGCCCTTCCGCTGCCCCCAGGTCCCGGATTAGGTACCGCCGCACGCCAGTGGCGTTACGAGCTGGTACTGCATCTGTTGGGTGCGGTATGTCGGGCGAGTTGTCGGCTGCTGAAAGGGTGTGAGCCATGGGCTTGGCGCGAGTCGTGACGCGCACGTGTGCTGGCTTCTGGGTAGGTGTCGTTGAAAGCACTCAGAGGCGTTCAGGGAGGCGGCCGAGCTGCAAATCTAACCATGGGCTGAAAGCAAACGGGGCGTTACGCACAGCGCCACGAAGCTGCGACTCGTTCACCCATCTCCACTCAGCGATCTCGGCTGCTACCGGCACCGGTGTCATCGTTGTCGTTGCGCGGTAGACGGGGCATATTTCGTTTTCAACGATGCCCCCCGCATCGACAGCTCGGTACCGAAAATTGGGAAGGATTAGCTCGACGTTCTGGAGCGAGATACCAAGTTCGTCACGAGCGCGACGAGTGATTGCCTTCTCGATCACCTCACCTGGACCGGGATGCCCGCAAAATGAGTTTGTCCAAACGCCAGGCCAGGTCTTCTTGGACAGTGACCGGCGCGTGAGTAGCAGTTGCCCGTCACTGTTCGAAACGTAACAGCTGAACGCTGCGTGTAACGGGGTGTGCGCTGTGTGTACCTCGTGTTTGTTCGCGGTCCCAATCGGCTGCCCCTCTTCGTCAAGAAGAACAACCATCTCCAGCCCAGTGGCTGCCATCAGCTCTCTCTCCATTCACCAGGTCAGCCGTCTCACAGCACGTCCGTGAGTTCCGCTCCCGATCCGTTGTCGTTCGAGATGTGCGGCGGCGTGCGAGGCGCGAATTTTTTCTCAGGCCTGGGCCTTGTCGCCGTCAGGTCGCGGTGGGGGGCCAGCCAATCCGACTTGTGGTCGCCGCATGAGCTGAAACATGCGTTGTGGTGTCATGAGCGCTCGGCGCGGCAAAGACAGCGATGCGACGTCCCAGAAGAGTTCGCTTACTCCGCTGTTGCTCGCGGCGTGACCACGTACCCGATCGACGAACCAGGCGTTCACTCTGTCGATCGAGTTCCAAATCCCTCGGCGCGGTGAGTGCTGGCGATCGCCCGACACCGCGAGCGACCAAGCTGGTTGGGTGGAATGCCACAACCGAGTTTGGGTTCTTCTGACGAACCGATCATTCAGCGGATCCGCTTGGCGCTCACCCAGGCGGGCGATGAGTTGCGCCTGGAGAATCGCAACTGTCATGCCTTGCCCGTAGACGGGATTGAACGCACATAGCGAGTCCCCGAGTAGCAGCAAACCACTCGGCAAGCGTGAGGTCTTCGGAACGAGTCTGCGGTTCGCTGTTGCCGCGAACCCTCGAATGCGTGTGAGTGGAGAGAGGTGGGCCGTGAGCTCCGCTATCTGTGTGCTCGCGAGCGAGGTCTGGAACTCGCGAAATGATGCGCGTGAGATGCCGGGATGTTCCCCGTGCGAGCCGTAGACGGTCACCACTGCAAGGCCGTTCTCGACGGGAAGGAGCACGCCTCCTCGCGCAATCCCAGGAGTGGGAAAGATGTACGTGCCATGGTCGAGAGCGGGCGCGTGCAGGAAGCAACTCGCGTACCTAAGATTTGGATCGATCGTTTCGTACTCGAGCAGGCCGGTACCTGTTTCGTGCAGCCATCGTGCAGTTCGGGACGAACGCCCGCTTGCGTCCACGACGAGTCGTGCGCGAACGTCGACTGCCTCGGAAGCGGCGCTTCCCGCGACACGCACACCGACCACACGTCCGTGAGCGACAACTATCCCTTGAACAGGTGATTCATCGTGAATGGTGAGGTTCAGTCCGTCTCGCTCGACTTCGAGGAGAACGCGTTTGCGAAGGGTGGATTCGAAGAGTCCCCGCGTGCACGAGAGTAGTTTCCGGCGACTCCGGCGATGCCTTTGGCTCCAGCCGATCCATGAACGTGTGTCAAGGTCATGCGCCGCATCGAGCAATCGGGCGCCGTCTGATTGAAGTTGTTCGCCAATTCCGGGGAGCAGCGTGTCCAACTCATGCCGGCCACGATCGAGGAGCACATGCAGGTGGTGGGACTGCGGAACTCCCCGCCTCGGCTGCGAATCATCAGCCGGACGGTCGCGTTCCAAGATCGCGACCTGCTTTCCCTGCCTGGCATAAACGAGCCCCGTCAGGAGCCCTGCGACGCCACGACCAATCACCACAACGTCTATCTCGCTGACGGGTTCGATCTGATCCAGGTTCAGAAGTGACCTCATATGTCACAGTCTCACATGTCAGTAGATTTAATGGTTACATGGCATAAATGTCACTGTGTTGTGAAGGGTCTAGGCGTGCAAGATTCGTTGGAGATTCCCGCCCATCTGAACCAGATGCTCGATCCGTACGAGCTGGTGGATCCGCTCAGAGAAGCATCCCCTGTGTGCCGAGTCCGAAACGCTGAGGGGCTCGATGCGTGGATGATCACTCGACACGCGGACGTCGTGCGCGTGCTGACGGATGCCCGCTTCAGCGTCGATTCACGGAATGCAGCGGTCACAGCGAGGCAAACGATCGAGGCAACCCACTCCAGAACGGTCGAGAGCTTCGCGGACTCGATTCTGGCGACGGACCCGCCTGAGCACACGTGGATTCGCAAGGCAGTCGCTCGAGGGCTCACTCCGAACCGGTTGCGTGAGTTGCGGGTTTTCATCACCGAAACCATCGAACAGCTACTGGCTCGACTCGACGGAGCAACTCAGTTCGACCTCGTGGCCGATTTTGCATCGCCCCTTTCATTGCAGGTCTCAGCTCATCTCATGGGTGTCCCCACGGACGATCTTCCGCAGCTTGCACGCTGGTCATATGACCTGATGCTCATGCCGAAGGATCAGTCTGCGCGAACGACAGCAGACGCCGGTATGGCCCAACTTGAGGACTACTTTCGCGCCCTCATCGAAAGGCACAGTCCCCACGCGAATCACGACCTACTAGCTACTCTGATTGCCGCACGGGACGCGGGCGAAATCACGCCCGCCCAGCTGCTTGCTACCGCGAAGTTCGTCTTCGTCGCCGCGCATGACACCACGGGAGCACTCATCTCGGCCACTATGTTCCACGTCCTGCGCCAGAACGGAGCGCTCAACTCCTTGGTGTCGGACCCGCGGCTGATTTCGAACGCGATCGAGGAGTGCCTCCGCTTCGATACTCCAGTTCCTCTACCTGTCACCTTCTTCGCGACGGAGAACGTCACGCTCGGCGGTGTCACCATCGCGGCGGGCGACCAAGTGTTCGCGGCGATCGGTGCTGCGAACCGGGACCCGCGCGTGGTCGAGACCCCTGCAGAGTTCCATATCCAAAGGGAGCATCCGGCTCATCTCTCGTTTGGTCTTGGCATTCACTATTGCCTCGGCGCTCAACTGGCCAGGCTCGAGGCCTCTGCGGCACTCGAAGCACTCATCGAGCATCATCCACACCTGAGATTGGCGGTCCCCGCGCACAAGGTCCCCTGGCGCCCAACCGTCACGCGTGTACTTCACGCGCTCCCCGTGGTCTCGTCGCCTCCCTACGAATGAAAGTGATGAAATTCATGCATCAACCCGCGAAAGTACGTGACTTCACCGAAGTCGATTCCAGCGACGCTCGCTTTCTGATCGAGTTCTTGGACAAGGCGAATTCGCTCTCAACGTTCCAGAGCGCGAAACCCGCTATCACTCAGCGCCTCAACCTCAACCCAGGGAGCAACTGGATTGACGTGGGATGTGGAACTGGTGATGACACGATTTCAATTTCACAATCACATACACCCAATGGATCCGCTGTCGGCGTCGATATCAGTCATGCGATGGTGCGCGAAGCAGGGGAGAGGGCCGCTCGCGAATCCGCAGCGAATGTTTCATTCCGGCAGGGAGATGCCACACATCTGCCTTTTGAAACGAATGCGTTCGACGCGTGCCGAGCAGAGCGGGTCTTGTTCCACGTGGCAGACCGTGGCAAGGCTGTTGACGAGATGATCCGCGTGACGCGCCCAGGCGGTGCCATTGTGGGCATGGAGGTCGACGGCGGAAGCACCATCATTGACCACCCGAACCATCAGCTCACCCAAAAGATCACTGATCACATGACAGAAAGCGTCGCCGGTGGTTGGGCTGGACGGGAGCTACCTCGCCTGTATCGCGAGCGAGGGCTGGAGGACGTGACGGTCACACCACACACCGTCATTCTCGATTTCGAATGGTTCAACATGGTGATCGGCGCGGAACTCGAGTCGTCCGAATTCCACTCTGGTGTGCCTGAGATTGCGCTGTGGTGGGACGACCTCCGCGCCGCTGAGGGGAGAGGCTTGTTCTTCTCTACCTTCACCACATTTATCGTTCGCGGCACGAAGCCGGTCCTCTAGCATGCTTGGCCTCGACCAGGTATCAAGCATCAATCACAGTCTCGGAGAATGGGCTTCGCGGGTAGAGCTAACACCCGACAGTGCAGCGCAGCGCCGACTGCTGTCGATTGACCTCGGCTATCTTGCAGTCGGGATCCACCCTCAGGCAGCAACGATCGACCTGACACTCGAAGCGAGCTGGATGGCATGGGCACTTGCGCTCGACGACACAGTTGACAACGGTGAGCTCGGGAAGAACCCGAACCTGTGGGAAGAGCTCTTTGCCACCCTCAAAGATGTCGTGCGCTCATCGCCAACGCCGCGGCTCCACGTCGACACATCGCCACATCCGGTCGCGGTTGCCCTCTCAGACCTTTGGTCCCGTACCGCCCAACACACGACGACGTCGTGGCAGGAACGATTTCGCACACATCTGGACGAGCACCTTGGCGCCCTCGAACTGGAACTCACGAACCGCGCTTCAGGACACCGGCTGAACGTTGCACAGTTTCGCGAGCACCGGCTGGGTTCAAGCGGCATGGACTTGGCGTTTGATCTAGCGGAAGTAACCACGTGGAACGCCATGCCTGACAATGCTGCGCAGCACGTCGATTACCTGGCCGTCCGCAAGCTTGCTAACGAGGTTGTGTGTTTGACCAATGATTTGTATTCCCTCTCGAAGGAGTCCGGCCAGGAGGACACACACAATCTTGTGATCGTCCTCGCATTTGATCTCAACCTTTCCTTGCTTGAGGCTGCGAGTCTCGTTGAGCAGTTGCTGACGATCAGGCTCGACGAGCTCATTTCAGCGCAGAACACGCTGATGACCTCCAGCCTCTTGCAGCAACCGGACGCCTATCACCGCGATCAGATGCGCAGGGTCGGCCGAACGCTCATGCGATGGGCGGAAACGAACTTTCATTGGATGGTCAACAGCGGCCGATATAGGGAGTTTCGCCCTGGCGATCGTGTCGAAAGCGCGTTTCGCCATTTCGTGACCGAGATCGATCGACCCCGAGCAGCGGAGGTCTGAATGAACACGCCTGGTCGCCTCTCAAAGGTTGATGCCGCACGCCTCGCCGAGGAGTTTGCTGACGCGCGTGTGAGGATTCAAGCGGACCTCGTGGCTGTCGTTGAATCACTTCCGGATGAGATGGCACACGTCGCTGGCTACCACCTCGGCTGGTGGGATGCAGCAGGCGCACCATCAAACGCGCGAGGGAAGGGCTTGCGCCCCGCGGTGCTCCTCGCGGCGGCGGAGAGTGTCGGCGGACCTACAGCTCGCGAAAAGGCCGTGCCCTTGGCCGCAGCTTTGGAACTTGTCCATGAATTCTCGCTTCTACACGACGACATTATGGACAGCGGTCGCACCCGCCGAAACCGCGCGACGACGTGGACCGTATTCGGTCGCCCGAAGGCACTCCTTGTCGGCGACCTGTTCGCGTTTGCGGCAATCAAGCTGGTCAACCAACAACACCATCCCCGCGGAACCTCGTACATCGATTCCTTTATCGACGCAATTCTGTCGATGTGCGTTGGGCAATCAGAAGACCTCGCCCATGAAAGCGAGCCGGGCATCACCTTGTCCGACTCGATGGGGATGATCGCCGGCAAGACAGGAGCGCTGCTCGCATGCGCTTCAGGATTAGGGGCCTCGATCGCGGACGCCCCTCCCGCGCACTCGAAAGCATTCGAACGCTTCGGGCAAGAGCTGGGAATCGCATTCCAACTGCATGACGACGTACAAGGGATCTGGGGTGACGAGCGCACCGGAAAAGATGTCGGCTCTGATCTGATCGCGCGAAAGCGAACAGCACCAATCGTATTCGCCCTCGCCTCTGACACCCGGGCGGGCGATGAATTGACTGCGGCGTTGGCGCAGAAGGCTCCTTGGACGCCGGCGGAAGTCGAGCGTATTGCTGGGCTCATCGAAGAGACGGGCGCGCGCACCTGGGCCGAAAGCGAAGCCATGGCGAGGATGGCGGAC
>NZ_JBHVTS010000009.1:0-36836 GCF_042884595.1 Agromyces sp. NPDC058126
GTTCCCAACACCCGAAAGTGCCAGGGAGTTCAATCTCTGACAGAGAAACAACTGACTCGAAAATCAAATTGTCCATCAATCAAAGGAATCCCACCTGCCAAAGCAGGCTGGGGTTCAATAAATTGGCATTGAACATAGTGCACGCTGTTGAGTTCTCAAGGAACGGACGCACCCGAAGCGACCCGAAACACGGGACCACCTCGAAGCAACCAAAGAAACCACACACCAGCCGCCGAAACACGACGAACCACAACCCGAAGGCCATGATCAACACTGAGTGCGAAGTTCCATCCTAGACTTGAAATCACCGAGTCGCAAACTGCTGCGCCTTCGAGGTTATTTGGCTAGAACCACCGCACGATCCGGGCCACACTCTCGCGCTTCCCGGCCGCCGCGGCGACAAGAGAAGAATCTACGCCACCCACACCCCACCCCACAAATCCATTCCGCAACCCGGGCGTGTCGCAACCACACACGACCGGGCTCAGTTCACCTCGTCGGGGTGGGAGCTCACTCGCCCCTCGCGTTCGAGTGCGGTGATCGCCTGCATCTCCGCCTCGCCGAGCTCGAAGTCGAAGACGTCGAAGTTCTCGGCCATGCGCCCGCGGTGCGTCGACTTCGGGAAGACGATGTGCCCGCGCTGCAGGTGCCACCGGAGCACGACCTGCGCCGGCGACTTGCCGTGCGCGGCCGCCGCGTCGGCGACCTCGGGCAGCTCGAAGAGCGGGTACTTGCCCTGCCCGAGCGGCCCCCACGCCTCGATCGCGATGCCGTGCTCCTCGGCGAAGGCGGTCGTGGCCGGCTGCTGGTGCGCCGGGTGCAGCTCGATCTGGTCGACGGCCGGCACGACGTCGCTCTCGCCGAGCAGGCGCTCGAGGTGCGGGACGAGGAAGTTCGAGACGCCGATGGAGCGCAGTCGACCCGAGTCGCGCAGCTCCTCGAAGGCGTGCCACGTCTCGACGTAGCGATCGCGCGAAGGAGTCGGCCAGTGGATCAGGTAGAGATCGACGTACTCGAGGCCGAGCCGCTCGAGGCTCGCGTCGAAGGCGTCGTGCACCGACTGCGTGCCCTGGTCGTCGTTCCAGAGCTTCGTCGTCACGTAGAGCTGCTCGCGAGGGATGCCCGAGGCGGCGATGGCCCGGCCCACCCCCTCCTCGTTGCCGTAGATGCGGGCGGTGTCCAGGTGCCGGTAGCCGATCTCGAGCGCGTCGGCCACGATCCGCTCGGTCTCCTTCGGGTCGACCTTGAACACCCCGAAGCCGAGCTGCGGGATGGAATGGCCGTCGTTGAGCTGAATGCGGGGAACCGTCATGCCCGCCATCCCATCACGCACGACGGCCGACGCGACAGGGTGGTTCGCTCCTCGCGAATCGCACGGTGGACGCGAAGCAGATGCGAAAGCGACGCGAAAGGGCGCGCCGACCAGGGCGCCGTCCTACGATGGAGGGCTGATGACTTCGCCGCTCCCGATCCCAGTGATCACCTACCCCGCCGAACTGCCCGTCTCCGCGCAGCGCGAGGAGATCGCGCGCGCCCTCGAGTCGCACCAGGTCGTCATCGTCGCGGGCGCCACCGGGTCGGGCAAGACGACCCAGCTGCCGAAGATCTGCCTCGAGCTCGGCCGCACCTCGATCGCGCACACGCAGCCCCGCCGCATCGCGGCGCGCACGATCGCCGAGCGCATCTCGGAGGAGCTCGACGTCGAGCTCGGCGGACTCGTCGGCTACCAGGTCCGCTTCACCGACCAGGTGAGCGAGGCGACCCGCATCAAGGTGATGACCGACGGCATCCTGCTGAACGAGATCCACCGCGATCGAGAGCTGCGCCGCTACGACACGATCATCATCGACGAGGCGCACGAGCGCAGCCTCAACATCGACTTCCTGCTCGGCTACCTGAAGCGGCTCCTCCCCCGCCGCCCCGACCTCAAGGTGATCGTCACGAGCGCGACGATCGACCCCGAGAGCTTCGCGAGGCACTTCGAGACTGTGCCAGTTGAAGGTGGCTCGGGCACGCCCGCGCCCGTCATCGAGGTCTCGGGGCGCACCTACCCCGTGGAGGTGCGCTACCGCCCACTCGTCGCGGAGGCCTCGGGCGAGACGGGCGAGGACGCCGCCGACGAGGGCGCCGCGGCCGAGGACAAGGACGTGCAACGGGGCATCCTCGACGCCCTCGACGAACTCGACCGCGAGTCGCGCGGCGACGTCCTCGTCTTCCTCTCGGGCGAGGGCGAGATCCGCGACGCCGAGCAGGCGGTGCGCGGGCACTACTCGACCGCCGGCGGCGGGCGCGGCGGCGAGACCGAGGTGCTCCCGCTCTACGGCCGGCTCTCCTCGGCCGACCAGCACCGGGTGTTCGAGCCGTCGAAGGTCGCAGGGCTCCGCCGCCGGGTCGTGCTCGCGACGAACGTCGCCGAGACGAGCCTCACGGTGCCCGGCATCCGCTACGTCGTCGACGCCGGCACCGCGCGCATCAGCCGCTACTCGGTGCGTTCGAAGGTGCAGCGCCTCCCGATCGAGGCGATCTCGCAGGCCTCGGCCAACCAGCGCTCGGGCCGCTCGGGCCGCACGAGCGACGGCATCGCGATCCGCCTCTACTCGGAGGAGGACTTCGAGCGGCGGCCCGAGTTCACCGACCCCGAGATCCTGCGCACGAACCTCGCGGCGGTCATCCTGCAGATGGCCTCGCTCGGGCTCGGTCCCATCGAGGAGTTCCCGTTCCTCACCCCGCCCGACAGCCGCGGCATCCGCGACGGCGTCGACCTGCTGCGCGAACTCGGGGCGCTCGAGGGGGGAACGTCGAGCGAGGGGCCGAAGCTCACGAAGGTCGGCCGGCAGCTCTCGCGCCTGCCGATCGAACCGCGATTCGCGCGCATGGTGCTCGAGTCGAAGGCGCAGAACGTCTCGCGAGAGGTGCTCGCGATCGTCGCCGGGCTCACGGTGCAGGATCCGCGGGAGCGCCCGCTCGACCGGCGCGAGCAGGCCGACGGCTTCCACGCCCGGTTCGTCGACCCGACGAGCGACTTCCTCACGCTGCTGAACCTCTGGAACCACCTCGAGCAGAAGCAGCGCGAGCTCTCAAGCAGCGCCTTCCGCCGCATGTGCAAGTCGGAGTTCCTGAACTACCTGCGCGTGCGCGAGTGGCAGGACCTCTACCGCCAGCTCGTGCGGCTCGCGAAGCCCCTCGGGCTCCAGGTCGCGCGCGAGGCATCCGAACCCAACTCCGAGGGTATCCACAGGGCGCTGCTCTCGGGGCTGCTCTCGCAGCTCGGGCTCCGCGACGACTCGAAGACCGGCAGCGGGCGCGGAGGCGCCGGGGCGGCACGCGAAGCCGAGCGTCGCGGCCGTCGCCAGCAGTCCGAGTTCCTCGGTGCGCGCAACACCCGCTTCGTCGTGTTC
This sequence comes from Agromyces sp. NPDC058126, assembly GCF_042884595.1. Classification (NCBI taxonomy): domain Bacteria; kingdom Bacillati; phylum Actinomycetota; class Actinomycetes; order Micrococcales; family Microbacteriaceae; genus Agromyces; species Agromyces sp. NPDC058126. The sequence goes on from NZ_JBHVTS010000009.1 coordinate 3,399, forward strand.
CCTGGCTCGGCGCTCGCGAAGAAGCCGCCGGCCGCGCTCATGAGCGCCGAGCTCGTCGAGACCAGCCGCCTGTTCGCCCGCACCAACGCGGCGATCGACCCGGCGTGGGCCGAACCGCTCGCCGGCTCGCTCGTGAAGCGCAGCCACAGCGAACCGCACTGGGAGAAGCGCCAGGGCTCGGCCGTCGCGTACGAGAAGGTCACCCTCTACGGGGTGCCCATCGTCGAGCGCCGGCGCATCCAGCTCGCCCGCATCGATGCGCCCTACGCACGCGAGCTGTTCATCCGCCACGCGCTCGTCGAGGGCGACTGGCCGAACGAGACCCGACGCGACCCGCTGTTCGAGTTCGACCGGCGCAACCGCCGGCTGCGCGCCGAGCTCGAGGCGGTCGAGGAGCGCAGCCGTCGACGGGACATCCTCTTCGACGACGAGGCCGTCTTCGACTTCTACGACGCGCGGATCCCGGCCGACGTGACCTCGACGAGGCTCTTCGAGACCTGGTGGCGCGAGGCGAAGAAGCTCGACCAGGGCCTCCTCACGATGACGGCCGAGACGCTCGCACCCGACGACGCGCCGGCCATCGACGACGAGGCGTTCCCGCCCACCTGGCAGCAGGACGACCAGACGCTGACCCTCCGCTACCGCTTCGAGCCCGGGGCATCCGACGACGGCGTGACGGTGCAGGTGCCGCTCGTGCTGCTCGCGCGACTGCGGCCCGAAGGCTTCGACCGGCAGGTGCCCGGGCTCCGCACCGAGCTCGTGACCGCGATGATCAAGGCGCTGCCGAAGGTGATCCGTCGCAACGTCGTGCCCGCGGCCGACTGGGCGGCGAAGATCGTCGCCGAGCTCGACGGGCAGGATGCCACGGCGCAGGCCTCGTTCGCCGACGAGGTCGCCGGCGTCATCAAGCGGCTGACGCACACGCCCGTCACGGGCGCCGACTTCGCGATGGACCGCATCCCGCCGCACCTGCAGATGTCGTTCCGGGTGGTCGAGGGTCGCGGCAAGCAGCTCGGCGTGGGCAAGGACCTGCGGGCGCTGCAGGCGCAGTTCTCCGACCGGGCGCGCGACGCCGTCGCCGGCACGTTCGCGGCGGGCGGCGCGAGCGAGCAGCGGCGACGCGGGCCGAAGGCCGTCGACGTCGGGCAGGGGCCCATCAGCCCGTCGGCGCTCGGCGGCGGCGCGGGTGCCGGCGCCGGCCTCGAACGCAGCGGACTCACGAAGTGGGACTTCCCCGAGCTCCCGCACCACGTCGACACCGACGTCGGCGGCAACCGGGTGCGCGCCTACCCGGCGCTCGTCGACGACGGCGAGACCGTGAGCATCCGCCTGCTCGCGACCCCCGAGGACCAGGCCGCGGCGATGCCCGGCGGCATCCGGCGCCTGCTCATGCTCGCGACGCCCTCGCCCGTGAAGTACGTCGAGCAGCACCTCACCGGCAACGAGAAGCTCGTGCTCGCCACAAGCCCGTATCCGAACACCACGGCGCTGTTCGCCGACTGCCTCGTCGCGTGCGTCGACGACGTGCTGTACCGGGTGAAGGACGACGGCATGCTCTTCACGAAGCTCGAGTTCGACACCGTGCGCGACCGTGTCTCGGGCGTCGTCATGAACACGATGTTCGAGACGGTCTCGCTCGTCGCGAGCACGCTCGTCGCGCTGCGCACCGCCGAGAAGGCGGTGAAGTCGGCGACGAGCCTCGCCCTGCTGCCCGCGCTCGGCGACGCGCGCGCGCAGCTCGACGGGCTCGTGTTCCCCGGCTACGTCTCGCGCACCGGACTCGAACGGCTGCGGCACCTGCCGCGCTACCTCGAGGGCGTCACGATGCGTGTCGGCAAGCTCGAGCAGAACCCCGGCCGCGACCGCGTCTGGATGAACGAGGTGCAGGTCGCACTCGGACGCTTCGCCGACGCCGGCGGCACGATCCCCCTCGCGCCGCGCTCGCCCGCGAACCTCGTGCGGGCGCGCTGGCTCATCGAGGAGCTGCGGATCAGCCTCTTCGCGCAGGAGCTGCGCGCGGCCGAGAGCGTCTCGCTGCAGCGGATCACGAAGGTGCTCGCCGCGAAGGACTGAGGGCGGGTACGCCGAAGGCGGGCGCCCTCGGGCACCCGCCTTCGGAATGCTGCCGCTACGCGCCGATGAGGCGCGCGGCGAGGAAGCCCTCGAGCTCGGCGAGCGGCACGCGCTGCTGCTCCATGGTGTCGCGGTCGCGCACCGTCACGGCGTTGTCGTCGAGCGAGTCGAAGTCGACGGTGATGCAGAACGGCGTGCCGATCTCGTCCTGGCGGCGGTAGCGTCGGCCGATCGCACCGGCGTCGTCGAAGTCGACGTTCCAGTGCTGTCGCAGCGACGCGGCGACCTCGCGGGCGAGCGGCGAGAGCTTCTCGTTGCGGCTGAGCGGCAGCACGGCGGCCTTGACCGGCGCCAGGCGCGGGTCGAGCTTCAGCACGGTGCGGGTGTCGACGCCGCCCTTCGCGTTCGGCACCTCCTCGACGTGGTACGCGTCGACGAGGAACGCCATGAGCGAGCGGGTGAGGCCCGCCGCGGGCTCGATGACGTAGGGGATCCAGCGCTCGTTCTTCGACTGGTCGAAGTAGCTGAGCTCCTTGCCGGAGTGCTCGGAGTGCGTCGAGAGGTCGAAGTCGGTGCGGTTCGCGACGCCCTCGAGCTCACCCCACTCGCCGCCTGTGAAGCCGAAGCGGTACTCGATGTCGACGGTGCGCTTCGAGTAGTGGCTGAGCTTCTCCTTCGGGTGCTCGAAGAGGCGCAGGTTCTCGGGGTCGACGCCGAGGTCGAGGTACCAGTTCCAGCGGTAGTCGAGCCAGTACTGGAACCACTCGTCGTCGGTGCCGGGCTCGACGAAGAACTCGAGCTCCATCTGCTCGAACTCGCGCGTGCGGAAGATGAAGTTGCCCGGCGTGATCTCGTTGCGGAACGACTTGCCGATCTGGCCGATGCCGAACGGCGGCTTCATGCGCGCGGCCTGGAGCACGTTCGCGAAGTTGGTGAAGATGCCCTGCGCGGTCTCGGGGCGGAGGTAGTGCATGCCGCTCTCGTCCTGCACCGGCCCGAGGTAGGTCTGCAGCATCATGTTGAAGTCGCGGGGCGGGGTCCACTGGCCGCGGGTGCCGCAGTTCGGGCAGGCGATGTCGCCCATGCCGTTCTCGGGTGCGCGGCCCTTCTTCTCCTCGAAGGCCTCGAGCAGGTGGTCCTCCCGGAAGCGCTTGTGGCAGTGGAGGCACTCGACGAGCGGGTCGGTGAAGACGCCGACGTGACCCGACGCGACCCAGACCTGCTTCGGCAGGATGACGCTCGAGTCGAGGCCGACGACGTCGTCGCGGCGGGTCACCATGTAGCGCCACCACTGGCGCTTGATGTTCTCCTTCAGCTCGACGCCGAGGGGGCCGTAGTCCCATGCTGAGCGGGATCCGCCGTAGATCTCGCCCGCCTGGAAGACGAAGCCCCGGTGCTGGGCGAGGGCGATGACGGATTCGAGACGGCTGGGTGCGGCCACGGTGGCTCCAATGGTGCAAGGGGCCAGAGGCCCGAGAGGGGATCGGAGACCATCCTACGAAATCCGGCAGCCGTCCGGGCGCCCCGCCGAGCGGGCCGCAAGGCGGCCAGCGCTCAGCCGGCCTCGCGCAGCGAGTCCGGCCCGATCTCCGCGACCGAGCGGTGGCCCGCCAGTCCCATCGTGAGATCGAGCTCGGCGATGTGGTTGCGCACGACCTCGCGGACGCCCTCGGTTCCCGCGACCGCGAGCCCGTACGCGTAGGGCCGGCCGATGCCCACCGCGGTCGCTCCGAGGGCGAGCGCCGTGAAGGCGTCGGCCCCGCCGCGCACTCCGCTGTCGAGGATCACGGGCACCCGCCCGCCGACCCGTTCGACGATGCCGGGCAGCGCGTCGAGCGTTGCGACGGATCGGTCGATCTGGCGGCCGCCGTGGTTCGACACGACGAGCCCGTCGACGCCGTGGTCGAGCGCCTTCGCCGCGTCATCGTGATGCACGACGCCTTTGAGCAGCACCGGCAGCGAGGTCCACTCGCGCAGCTTCGCGAGGGACGCCCACGTGAGCGACGGATCACTGAAGACGTCGAGGAAGGTCTCGACGGCCGCGCGCGGCAGCGGCGAACGCAGCGCCTCCCGGACGCCGCCGTCGACGAGCCGCGTGTGCGCGCCCGAGCGGGCGATCGAGAACGCCGAGGCGAGCAGGGTCGGGGTGACCTTCGGCCGGGTCGATCCGCCTCCCGAGCCCGCCCGGGCGACCCGCTCGCGCACGAGTTCGGCGAAGACCGGGTCGCTCGTGTACTGCGCGATGCCCTGCCCGCGCGTGAACGGGAGGAAGGCGGCGTCGAGGTCGCGCGTGCGCCAGCCGAGCAGGTGGGTGTCGAGGGTGACCACGATCGCCTCGCAGCCCGCCGCCTCCGCGCGCCGCACGAACGATGCGTTCAGCTCGTCGGAGGCGCTCCAGTACAGCTGGAACCAACGCGAGCGCGAGCCCATCGCCGCGGCGACCTCCTCCATCGGGCGGGACGCCTGGGTCGAGAGCACGTACGGCACGTCGAGGGAGGCCGCCGCTCGGCCGACCGCGACGTCGGCCTGCGCGTGGGCCAGTTCGGCGACGCCGATCGGCGAGAGGACGAACGGGGTCGCGCGGCGCCGGCCGAGCAGCTCGATCGACAGGTCGCGGGTCGAGACGTCGCGGAGCACACGCGGCCAGATCTGCCGGCGCGCGAATGCGGCACGGTTCGCGGCCATGGTGGCCTCGGCGCCGGCGCCGCCCGCGAGGTACGCGAAGGCCTCGGCCGAGAGGGCCTTGCGCGCGGCGCGCTCGAGCGCCTCGGCGTCCACCGGCACCGCGGGCCGGATGCCCGAGAGACCCGCCCGGTACACCTCCGACTGCCTCGCGCGCCCGTACCCGCGATCGTCGTCTGCCATCGGTTCGCTCCTTCGCGATCGTCGACGCCCTGCACGTGCGAGCCAGCGTAGCGGCGACGCCCGCCTAGGGTTGAACCGATGCCTCTCCCCGATCTCCTCGTCTCGGCCATCGCGCTCGTGCGCGACCGGCGGGTGCTCATGGTGACCGCACGCGACCGCGAGGTCTACTACATGCCCGGCGGCAAGATCGACCCCGGCGAGAGCGCCGCCCAGGCCGCCGCCCGCGAGGCGTACGAGGAGGTGGCGCTCGAACTCGACCCCGATGCGCTCGACGAGCTCTTCGAGGTCGTCACCCAGGCGCACGGCGAGCCCGACGGCCGGCTCGTGCGCATGCGCGTCTTCCGCGCAGAGACGGATGCCTCGCCGCGCGCCTCGGCGGAGGTCGGCGCCCTGCACTGGGTGACGACGAGCGAGCTCGACCGCTGTCCGCCCGCCGGAGCGGAAGTGCTGCGGCGGCTCGCGGCGTCCGGCGTCATCGACTGAGGCCGCTCTAGACTGCGGTCATGTCGCAGACCCGCGAATTCCGCCGCGGCGATGACGTGGTCGTGATCCACGACTCGGGACGGCCCGACGGGCCGGACTACGTGCTGGTGCACGGACTCGGCATGGCGCACGACTACTGGTCCGAGCTCGCCTCCGTGCTCGAGCAGACCGGGAGGGTGCACGCACTCGACCTGCCCGGCTTCGGCGACGCGCCCGAGCCGGCCGCACCGCTGAGCATGCCGGCGGCCGGCGAGCTCCTGGCCGAGCTACTCGTCGCCGAGGGGATCGACCGGGCCGTGCTCGTCGGTCACTCGACGGGGGCGCAGGTCGTGACCGAGACGGCGGCGCGGCATCCCGAACTGGTCGACCGCGTCGTGCTCATCGCTCCGACGGTCAATCCCCGTGAACGCACGCTCGCGAAGCAGACCATGCGGTTCCTGCAGGACATCGCCCTGGTCCATCCGAAGGCCCTCTGGTACGGCGTCTCGCTCTACGCGAAGGCGGGTCCGCGCTGGTATGCCGCGAACCTGCTCCCGATGCTCGAGCACCGCATCGAACTGGTCCTCCCCGCGGTCACCGCGCCGACCCTCGTCATCCGCGGCGAGCACGACCGCATCGTGCCGCGCGACTGGGCCGAGGAGGTGGCCCGCCTCGTGCCCGACGGCCGCTACGCGGAGGTGCCGGGGCGCGGACACGAGACGATGATCCGAGCCGGTCGCCGCGTCGGCGAGCTCGTCGCGCGGCACGCGCAAGGGATGCCTGCGGGTCGCCCGGCCTCGCTGGTCGACCCCCCGCCGACCGACCGGCCGCTGGGGGTCGCCGCTGCACTCGGCGTGATGGCGCGCGACTACTCCTACGCCGGTGTGCGCCAGTTCGCCTGGCTCGGCGCCCGCCACGAGCCGCACGCCTGGCGCCGGGGCGAGCCCGACAAGCCGCAGGTCGTGCTGCTGCCCGGGGTGTACGAGCACTGGTCGTTCATGCGGCCGCTCGGCGACGCACTCAACGCCGAGGGCCACCGCGTCGTCGTCGTGCACGGCATGCGCGCGAACCGACGCCCGATCGCCGAGACCGCCGCCCGAGTGGCGAAGGCGCTCGCGCGCTCCGCTCCCCCACCGGCGGGGCGCGTCATCGTGGCGCACAGCAAGGGCGGGCTCATCGGCAAGCACGTGCTCCTCGACGACGAGGGCGAATCGCTCGGGGTTCGCGGGGTCGTGGCGATCTGCACCCCGTTCGCGGGCGCGCGCCGAGCTCGGCTGTTCGGCGACCCGAGCATCCGGGCGCTCCTGCCCGGCGACGCGACGATCGTGCGGCTCGAGGATGCTGCATCCGTGAACGCCCGCATCGTGTCGGTCTTCGGCACCTTCGACCCGCACGTGCCCGACGGCAGCGCGCTCGAGGAGGCGATGAACGTGCAGGTGCCCGTCGCGGGCCACTTCCGGGTGCTCGCGGCGCCCGAGACGGCGCAGGCGGTGCTCGCCGGCATCGCCCGGCTCACCGACGACGCCCATGGTGCTACGGGATCAGCACCTTCGTCGTCGACACGCTGATGCTGTGCACGGTGCCGAGCAGCGACGACCAGAGCTTGATGTCGTCGCCCGGCTGCGTGACGTAGGGCGCGCCGCGGCGGTCGAGCAGGGTGTAACCCATCTGCACCTCGAAGCTCACGCCGACGGCGTAGACGTGGCCGCCCTGCAACTGCACGGTCGCGCCGAGGTCGGCGAAGGTGTGCTTCGTGCTCACGATCGCACTGCCGCCCTGGCCCTGCCGGCTGAATGCGAAGAGGGTGCGCGCGCCGAACGGGCGCACGAGCTCCCAGCGCCCGGTGACGAGGTCGATCTCCCACACCGCGAGGTACGCCGTGCCGCGATAGTCGACGTTGGCGTAGCCCGCGTCGGTGCCCGGCAGGTACCACCATCGCCGCTCGGCGACGAGGTCGAGGTCGGCCCCGATCCGCACGTACGAGAGGCTCGAGGTCGGCGCGAAACGGACCCCGGTGCCGGCGTAACCCGTGTATCCGGGAGCGAGCCCGGAGACGTTGACCCAGGCGAAGAGGCGGCCGTCCTTCTCGGAGGCGTGGCTGCCGGCGGGCTGTCCGCCGATCGTGTTCGCCCAGCTGTAGCGATAGCGACGGTCGGCCGGCGCCTCGGTGAACCAGTACTTCCTCGAGTCGGCCTCGGACGGGATGTAGAGGCTGTCGGGCCAGGCGAGGGTGAAGATCGGCCGGTCGGTGAAATAGTCGCGGAAGACGAGATCGCGGAGTTCGGCGAGCTGGTCGAGCGGGATCTGCTCGTCCATGACGGCCAGCTCGAGTCGGTCGTGGAGGGCCGCGACGCCGGGCGGCGGCGAGAAGGTGAGCGGCCCGATCGGCTTGCCGTCATCGGCGCCCGCCGCCGATCCGTGCTCTGCGGAGATGGACATGGTGCCCCCGTTTCCGCTCGCGCCGAAGAACGCGAGCAATACTCGGTTCGAGTCGGGTTCAGCGTACGACGGGCCGCCGACGGCCGACAGGGGCAGGCTCTGAGCTTCGCGCCGACGGCTCAGAGCTCGGTGAAGGGTGCGGCGTAGCGGAACGCGCCGACCGGGGCCTCGGCCTGATCGAGCCGCACCGCCTGGAAGTACGCGCCCCAGGCGGGCTCTGGCGCCACGATGCCGAGCTCGGTGCTCGGTACGAAGCCGAACCGGCCGTAGTACACGGGGTCGCCGAGCAGGGCGACGACCCGTTCGCCGCGCCCGGCCGCGAGCCGCAGGGTCTCGCGAACGAGCGCCGACCCGATCCCACCGCGCTGAACGCCGGGGTCGACGCCGATCGGCCCGAGCCCGAGGGCGGGTCGGTCGCCGATCCACCCGCGCGTCGTGATGCAGTAGCCGACGGCGGCGCGGTCGAGCTCCGCGACGAGCGCGAGCTCGGGGATGAACTCGACCGAGTCGAGCAGCGCCGTGTTGAGCCCGACCTCGATCGGCGGCGACGCCGCCGGCGATCCGTCGGGCTGCGGCCCCGAGAATGCCTCGGCGAGCAGCCGGTCGACGACCTCGCGGTCGGCGTCGCGGAACGCGCGGATCAGCATCTCGGCCGCACCTTCAGTGGACGAACTCGAGCAGGTCGAGCCCGACCTGGCGCATGCCGTCGAGCACTGCGAGCCGAGACGAGAGCATCGTGTCGGCGTAGTACATCGACACTGCGTAGGCGACGCTCGCCCGCGGGCCGCGGAGCACGCCGACCTCGCTGCGCACGCCGCCGTCGGTGCCGGTCTTGTTCATGAGCAGCAGGCCGTGATCGGGTGAGCGGTGCGCGAGCGGATCGAGTCCGAACGCCGACGCGACCATCGAGAGATCGGCGTTCAACGAGAGCCAGCCGACGACGCGCTGCGACACCTCGGGCGAGACGATCTCGCCGCGGGCGAGCGAGGCGAACAGCCAGGTCAGCTCCTTCGCGGAGCCGATCGAGAGCTGCGGCGCGTCGTCGGGGCCGCGGTGGTCGCGGACCAGGTCGAGCAGTGCGGTGCGGGTGAGCCCGAGGGTCTCGGTGCGGGCGCGCACCGCCTCGAGCCCGATGTGGCGGATCAGCACGTTCGTCGCGAGGTTGTCGCTCGTCGCACCGATGAGCGCGGCGAGGTCGGCGATCGGCAGCGACGGCGACTGGAGGTGCTGCCAGATGCCCGAATCTCCGACGGCGTCGCGCGGCGCCCGGTCGAGCACGGTGAACGACTCGGCGCTCGCCCCGACGAGGCGCGAGGCGACCTCGACGAGCAGCAGCACCTTGCCGATCGAGGCCGTCGGCATCACGACGTGGTCGTCGACGGAGAACAGCACCTTGCCGGTCGCGAGGTCGGTCGCCCGGGCCGACACCTGCACGCCGGCGAGCGCGAGCTCGCCGAGGGCTGCGAAGCCCCGGGCGAAGTTCTCGTTCGGCTCCTCCGTGCGGTGCTTGCCCTTGCGCAGATCGGCATGACGTGCTCGTCGCTCGGATCCCTGCGACGATGTCACCACGGTGCTTGCACGCTCTTCCTCAGACGGTCGGCGCTCCCCCACCGCGGGCTGCGGCGCGCACGAGTTGTTCGGATTCTCGGACTTCGGATCAGTGATTACCAGATCGTCACCCGCTCGGCAGGGTCGAGCCAGAGGGCGTCGTCGGCAGTCACTCCGAAGCCAGTGTAGAACTCATCGATGTTGCGGACGATCTGGTTGCAGCGGAACTCGTTCGGCGAGTGCGGGTCGATGGCGAGCAGACGCACGACCTCCTCGTCGCGGCCCTTCATCTGCCAGGCCTGCGCCCACGACAGGAAGAACCGCTGGGCCGGAGTCAGGCCGTCGATCACGGGCGCCTGCTCGAGGCTGCCGCCCTGCGACAGCACATACGCCTTCCATGCGATGGCGAGCCCGCCGAGGTCGCCGATGTTCTCGCCGATCGTGAGGGCGCCGTTGACGTGCGGCTCGTCGCCCCCGGCATCCTCGGTCTGCAGCTGCGCCGGGACGAGCGCGTCGTACTGCTCGATGAGCGCCTTCGTGCGGGCCTCGAACGCGGCACGGTCGTCGGCCGTCCACCAGTCGGTGAGCCGTCCGTCGCCGTCGTACTTCGAGCCCTGGTCGTCGAAGCCGTGCCCGATCTCATGACCGATGACGGCACCGATCGCGCCGTAGTTCGCCGCCGCGTCGCGCTCGGCGTCGAAGAACGGGTACTGCAGGATCGCCGCCGGGAACACGATCTCGTTGAAGCCCGGGTTGTAGTACGCGTTGATCGTCTGCGGCGTCATGAACCACTCGTCGCGGTCGATCGGCTTGCCGATCTTGCCGAGCTCGCGGTTGAACTCGAACTCGGCGGTCGCGCGCACGTTGCCGACGAGGTCGTCGGCCGTGATCTCGAGCACCGAGTAGTCGCGCCACTTCACGGGGTACCCGATCTTCGGGGTGAACTTCGCGAGCTTGTCGAGGGCCTTCGCCTTCGTCGCCTCGCCCATCCAGTCGAGCGCCTCGATCGACTCGCGGTACGCGAGCACGAGGTTCGCGACGAGCTCGTCCATCGCCACCTTCGCGGCGGGCGGGAAGTGCCGGTCGACGTAGATGCGGCCGACCGCCTCGCCCATCGCGCCCTCGACGAGCGAGACGCCGCGCTTCCACCGCTCGCGCATCTGCGGGGTGCCGGTGAGGGTGCGGCCGTAGAAGTCGAAGTTCGCCTCGACGAGGTCGCTCGAGAGGTACGCCGCGCTCGAGCGCACGACCTGCCAGGCGAGCCAGTCCTTCCAGGCGGGGAGGTGCTCGTCGGTGAGCAGGGCACCGAGCCCCGCGAGGAACGAGGGCTGGCGCACGACGAGCTCGTCGAACGCGTGCGCGGGCACGCCCATCGCTTCGCGCCAGATCGCGAGGTCGACGGATGCCTCGTCGACGACGCCCTGCCAGGGCTTCAGGTTGTAGGTCTTCTCGCTGTCGCGGGACTCGACGTTGTTCCAGTGCACGGCCGCGATCGCGGACTCGAGCTCGAACACCCGGGCCGCCCGCTCGGCGGGCTCGTCGAGCTGCGCGAGCCGGAGCATCCGCTCGAGGTGCGAACGGTACGCCTCGCGAACGCTCTCGAAGCGCTCCTCGCGGAAGTAGCTCTCGTCGGGCAGGCCGATACCGCCCTGCTCGACGAAGACGAGGTAGCGCTCGGGGTCGCCCGGGTCGTTGTCGACGTAGAGCTGGGCGAGGCCCGCGACGCCCTGGCGCTCGAGGCGGCCGAGGGTCTCGAGCAGGCTCGGCACCGAGTTGACGAGCGAGACGTCGACGAGCTGGCCGGCGATGGGCGTGACGCCGAGGAGCTCGGCGCGCTCCTCGTTCATGAAGCTCGAGAAGAGGTCGCCCACCTTGCGCGCCTCGGTGCCGGGCTCGGCCTCCTGCGACTCGTGGATGATGTCGCGCACGGCCTGCTCGGCCTCTTCGTGCAGCTCGATGAATGAGCCGAAGCGCGCCTTGTCGGCCGGGATCTCGGTGCGCTCGATCCATGCGCCGTTCACGTGGCGGAAGAGGTCGTCCTGCGGACGCACCGCCGCATCGAGTTCGTCCTGCTTGATACCGGAGGGGAGCGCGACGTCGGTCATCCCCCCAGCCTAAGGCGGGGCGGACATGCTTGGATGTTCCCGACATGAACACGCTCCTCAACATCATCTGGTTGGTGCTCTCGGGCATCTGGCTGTTCCTCGGTTACGTGCTCGCGGGCGTCGTCATGTGCATCCTCATCGTGACGATCCCCTGGGGCATCGCCTCGTTCCGCATCGCCGGGTACGCGCTCTGGCCCTTCGGACGCACCGTCGTGCAGAAGCCGACCTCGGGCGCGTGGTCGTTCATCGGCAACGTCATCTGGGTGATCCTCGCCGGCTGGTGGCTCGCGCTCGAGCACCTCATCGCCGGCGTGCTGCTCTGCATCACGATCATCGGCATCCCCCTCGGCATCGCGAACTTCAAGCTCGTGCCGGTCTCGCTCGCGCCGCTCGGCAAGGAGATCGTCGACGCCTGACGGCGCGCGCCGGCACGCGACCCGGGCACGGCACGCGACCTGGGTCCATACCGTTCGGGCGGCCGCTCGACCAGAATGGGCTGAACGGCGTCCCGGGTCGGTGACGCCGCCACGCGAGAGCGAGGCCGCATGGCACCGGGATGGTCGGGACCGCCGCTCGCGCGCTCGCTCGGGGCCGCCCTCACCGTCATGTTCGTCATCGGCGCGCTGCTCGCCGCCCTCGAACTCGCCCTGCTGATGCCGATCGCCCCCGAGTTCTGGGTGATCGCGATGTTCCCGGCCGTCGCGCTCGTCTGGTTCGTCGCCGGCACGATCGCATGGCGCCGTCGGCCGGGCAGCCGCACGGGCCTCCTGATCTGGGTCGGCGGCGTCGCGATCCTCGCCGCCGGCCTGCTCAACACCGGTCTCCCGTTCGGCGTGCTCGTCGGCTACGTCTTCTCGACCGCGATGGTCGCGGTCATGGTCCACCTCCTGCTCGCCTTCCCGAGCGGGCGCCTGCCCGACGCCCCCTCGCGCGTGATCGCCGCGGCCGCCTACGTGGTCGCGCTCGTGCTGCAGGTGCCGAGCTACGTCTTCGGTGCCGGCCTGTTCGCGCCGGCCATCCCGGCGAACCCCGAGCTCGCGGCGATCGGCGGCGAGGTGCAGCGCTGGGCCGGCTTCGCGGTCGTCGCCGCGACCTCCACCGTGCTCGCCGTCCGCCTGCGGGCATCCTCGGCGGCCCGGCGCCGCGTGCTCGCCCCGCTCTACGGCTACGGCATGGCCTCGGTCGTGCTCATCCCCCTCGTGCCGACCTTCAGCAGCTCGACGCCCATCACGGTGACCGCCGGCGTACAGCTCGCGCTGATCGCGGGCGTCGCAATCGCGTTCTCGGTGGGGGTGCTCGTCGGCGGCTTCGAGCGCACCGCCGAGCTCGAGGAACTCGCGGCGTGGCTCGGCACCGAGTCGGGTCGCGAGTCGCTGCGCTCGGCCGTCGCCCGTGCGCTCGGCGACCCGAGCGTCGAGCTCGTCTACTGGCTGCCGGTGCGCGACGGATTCGTCGACGAGCGCGGTGTGGGCGTCGACCGTCCCGACCCCGGCGAGCGCGGATTCGAGGTCATCGAGTCGGCCGGAGCGCCGATCGGCGCGATCGTCTACGACGCCCGCCTCGTCGGCGACCCGTGGCGGGTGCGCGCCGTCGGCCGAGTCGCAGCGATCGCACTCGCTCGCGAACGGCTCACCACCGAGCTGCGCGCCAGCCAGACCGCCCTGCGGCATTCGCGGGTGCGACTCGTCGAGGCGGCCGACCGCGAGCGCACCCGTATCGCGAAGGACCTGCACGACGGGCTGCAGGTGCAGCTCGTGCTGCTCGCCCTCGAGGCCGGCGGCATCGAGGAGAGCGCCCCCGACGACGAGGAACGCGCTCGGGCGATGCGCCTCCGGCAGGGCATCGAGGAGGCGGCCGACGAGCTGCGCCGGCTCGTGCACGAGGTCATGCCCTCCGCACTCGTCGAACGCGGGCTCGTGCTCGCCGCCGAGGACCTCGTCGACCGGATGCCCATCCCGACGACGCTCGACGCCGACGGGCTCGACGTCGAACTCGCCCCGACGGTCGCGAACGTCGCGTACTTCGTGGTCGCCGAAGGGCTCGCGAACACGGCCAAGCACGCGCGAGCGGGCTCGGCCTCCGTGCGCCTCGCCCGCGCCGGCGACGTGCTCACGATCGAGATCGCCGACGACGGCATCGGCGGCGTCGTCCCGCGGGGCGGCCGGGGGCTCGCGGGGCTCGCCGACCGCATCGATGCGGTCGGCGGGCGGATGTCCCTCGACAGCACCGCCGCCGGAGGAACCCGGCTCAGTGCGGAGTTGCCGTGCGGATCGTGATCGCCGAGGACGAGACCCTGCTGCGGCAGGGCCTCCGGCTGCTGCTCGAAGCCGGCGGCTTCGACGTCGTCGCCGCGGTGCCCGACGCGGAGCGCCTGCTCGAGGCGGTCGAGTCGCACCGGCCCGACCTCGTCATCACCGACATCCGCATGCCGCCGCACCATCGCGACGAGGGGCTCCACGCCGCACTCCGGATCCGCCACGAGCATCCCGACATCGCCATCGTCGTGCTGTCCCAGTACGTGCAGCGCCGCTACGCCATCGAACTGCTCGGCGGCCGCGCCGCGAGCGTCGGCTACCTGCTGAAGCAGCGCATCGCCGACGTCGGCGCGTTCCGCGCGGACCTGCGGCGGGTCTCGGAGGGCGGCACCGCCCTCGATCCCGAAGTGGTCGCCGTGCTGATCTCGCGGGCCGGCCGCGGCGACGGCGTGGTGCGGGGGCTCACACGACGGCAGCAGGAGGTGCTCGCGTACATGGCCGAGGGGCGCAGCAACGCGTGGATCGGGCAACGGCTCGTGCTCACCGAGAAGGCGATCGTGCAGCACACCTCGGGCATCTACGACGCCCTCGGCCTGCCCGTCACGCCCGACGACCATCGACGGGTGCTCGCGGTGATCCGCTACCTCGACGGCGCCGCCGACTGACCCCCGTTCGGGGTCACGGCGAGCGCGCGAAGGGCGACATGGGTCCATGTCGGTCGGCGACGGTCGCGGCCAGAGTGGGGAGCATCCCACCAGGCACGACCGGAAGGATCCCCCATGGCTCTGTCGATGTCCGTCCCGATGCGGCGCACCGCCGTCGGCGCGGTGCACGCCGCCGACCGGTTCTCGCCGGCACTCGCGGCGAGCCTCGCCGCACCGGTCTTCGAACGCACGCGCCCCGCCCGGCAGGTCCGGCACGGCGAGCAGGCGGTGCATCTCGCGGCGTCACGGGAGCGACTGGCGCTGCCGCACGGCGACGGCGTGCTCTACGAATGGGGCTCCGGGGCCCGCACCGTGCTCCTCGTGCACGGATGGCGCGGCCGGGCCTCGCAGTTCGCACCGATCATCCGCGAGCTCCGCGCATCGGGCTGCCACCTCGTCGCGTTCGACGCCCCGGCTCACGGCGATTCGGGCGGCAGGCGCACCGACATCCGCTCGTGGACGGAGGCGATCACGCGGCTGCACCTCAAGTACGGCCGCTTCGAGGCCATCGTCGGGCATTCGCTCGGCTCGCTCGCCGCGATGGCCGCCGTGCGCGACGGCGTCTCCACCCGGGGCGTCGTCGGGCTCGCGCCGATGGCCTCGGGTCGGTACCTCTTCGACGCGTTCGCCGACGGGATGGGCCTCAGCGCCGCCGCGGCGGCCGCCCAGCGCGAGCAGTACACCCGCCGCGTCTTCCCGCACGCGATCGACCCGTGGCAGCGCTTCGACTCGATCGCCGCGCCGCTGCCGCGAGACGTCGGCCTCCTCCTCCTGCACGACCGCGACGACCGCGAGATCGGCGCCGCGCAGAGCGAGCTGCTGCACGCCGCCCACGGCGACCGCTCGCGGTTGATGCTCTCGAGCGGCTCGGGGCACGTGCGGCTGCTCGCCGCCGACCGGACCCTCGATGCGGTGTCGGCGTTCGTCGACGGCGGTGTCGACGGTGTCGACCGGCTCGAGCGCGGCGAGGAGCGCACGGTCTCCGCGGCCGCCTGAGTCCGGGCCGGTGCCGCGACGGCCGGTCGGCGGCCGCGCCTAGGCTTCAAGGGACATGAGCACCGAGACGCCCACGCCCCGCACCGTCGACCGAGACATCCTGCGCCTCGCCGTGCCTGCGCTCGGCGCGCTCATCGCAGAACCGCTCTTCCTGCTCGCCGACACCGCGATGGTCGGGCACCTCGGCGCGACCCCGCTCGCGGGCCTCGGGCTCGCGAGCGCCGTGCTGCAGACGATCATCGGGCTGATGGTGTTCCTCGCCTACGCGACGACCCCGGCGGTCGCCAGGCGGGTCGGCACCGGCGACCTGCGCGGCGCGGTCGCGGCGGGCATCGACGGGCTCTGGCTCGCGCTCGGCATCGGCGTCGTGCTCGCCGTCGCCGGCTGGTTCGCGGCGCCCTGGCTGGTCGGGCTCTTCGGGGCGACGAGCGAGGTCGCCGCCGAGGCATCCGTCTACCTCTCGATCTCGATGGCGGGGCTGCCCGCGATGCTCGTCGTGTTCGCCGCCACGGGCCTGCTGCGCGGCCTGCAGGACACGCGCACGCCGCTCTGGGTCGCGGGCATCGGCTTCGCCGTCAACATCGCACTGAACTACGTGTTCATCTACGTCGCCGGGTGGGGCATCGCGGGCTCGGCCATCGGCACCGTCGTCGCCCAGTGGGGCATGGTCGCGGTGTACCTCGTCGTCGTCGCGCGCCACGCCGCGCGCGCCGGTGCGAGCCCGTGGCCGCACCACGCCGGGGTGCTGCGCGGCGCCGCCTCGGGCGGCTGGCTGCTGCTGCGCACCGCGAGCCTGCGCGTCGCCCTGCTGCTCGCGACGTGGGCGGCGACCTCGCTCGGCTCGGACGAACTGGCGGCGTTCCAGGTCGCGATGACGATCTACTTCACCCTCGGCTTCGCACTCGACGCACTCGCGATCGCCGCGCAGGCCCTCATCGGCCGCGGCCTCGGCGTCGGCGACGTCGTCGTCGTGCGGCGGATCCTGCGGCGCTGCATCGAGTGGGGCATCGGCGCCGGCGCGGTCCTCGGGGCGATCCTCATCGCGACGGCGTGGGTGCTGCCCGGCCTCTTCACCAGCTCCGCCGAAGTCGCCGCCCTGCTGCCGCCCGCCTTCGTCGTGCTCGGACTCTCCGCGCCGCTCGGCGGCCTCGTCTTCGTGCTCGACGGAGTGCTCATCGGTGCGGGCGACGCCCGCTACCTCGCCTGGACCGGACTCGTGAACCTCGCCGCCTTCGTGCCGCTCGCGCTCGGCGTCGTCGCCGTCGCCCCGCCGGGCGCCGCCGGACCCGCCTGGCTCATGGCGGCGTTCGCGATCGGCTACCTCGCGGCGCGCGCGGTGACCCTCGGGCTGCGGGCGCGCGGCGACCGCTGGATGGTCACCGGCGCACCGGACTGAAGCGGCGGGTCGCCGGTCACTCCACGCCGGCCCCGAGCCACTCGCGGGCCGCGGCGACGAGCGCCGCCGCGCCGACCTCGAGCGTCGGGTCGATCACCGGCGCGAAGTGCGGGGAGTGGTTCGAGGGCAGATCGTCGGGCAGGCGGCCCGCGGCGAGCGCCACGGGGTCGAACCGCGCGGGATCGAACCCGCCCAGGAGCCAATACACGAGCGGGGCGCCCGCCGCGGTCGCCAGCACCCCGACGTCCTCGCTGCCCGACACGACGCCAGGGTCGAACACGCGCTGCTCGCCGAAGGCCCGGCGCAGTGCCCCGGCGGTGCGCTCGGATGCGACCGGATCGTTGACGGTGAGCGGGAAGCGCTCCTCGAACACGACCTCGGGCTCGCGCGGCGCACCCGACGCGGCCGCCTCACCCTTCGCGATGCGATCGATCGCGGCGACGACCTTCTCGCGCACAGCCTCGTCGAACGTGCGGACGCTCAGCCCGAGCTTCGCCTCGGACGGGATGATGTTGTTCTTCGTTCCGGCGTGCAGCTGCCCCACGGTCACGACCGCCGCGTCGGTGGCGGCGATCTCGCGGGCGACGATGCTCTGGAGCCGCACCGTGATGGATGCCGCGAGCAGCACCGGGTCGACGGTCGCCTCGGGCCGCGAGCCGTGCCCGCCCGTGCCGTGGACGAGCACCGAGAGCGAGTCGGCCGCGGCCATCGCCGGGCCGGGACGCAGGCCGACGAAGCCGGCCGGCAGCGGTGCGACGTGCTGGCCGAGCACGACGTCGGGCTTCGGCACGCGGTCGTACAGTCCGTCGGCGACCATCGCCTCGGCGCCGCCGCCCTGCTCCTCCGCGGGCTGGAACACCACGACGAGCGTGCCCGACCAGCCGGCGCGGTCGGCGACGAGGCGTTCGGTCGCCCCGAGCAGGCAGGTCACGTGCACGTCGTGCCCGCACGCGTGCATCACGGGCACGTCGTTGCCGTCGAGGTCGGTCGACCGAGCCGTGCTCGCGTACGGCAGCCCCGTCTCCTCGCGCACCGGGAGTCCGTCCATGTCGGCGCGCAGCAGCACCGTCGGGCCGGGGCCGTTCACCAGAACCCCGGTGACCCCGGTGCCGCCGATGCCGGTCGTGACCTCGAGCCCGAGCGAGTCCAGCGTCGCGGCGACGATGCCGGCGGTGCGATGCTCCTGGAAGGACAGCTCGGGGTTGGCGTGCAGGTCGCGGTAGACG
Organism: Agromyces sp. NPDC058126; assembly: GCF_042884595.1. Lineage (NCBI taxonomy): Bacteria > Bacillati > Actinomycetota > Actinomycetes > Micrococcales > Microbacteriaceae > Agromyces > Agromyces sp. NPDC058126. The sequence continues at coordinate 21,468 of NZ_JBHVTS010000009.1, forward strand.
GCACCGAGGTCGAGGCTCATGGGGTCAGCCTAGGGTGGGGTGCCCCGCCCTCGGCGGAGGACCGGGATCAGCGCGCGGGCGCGGCCGTCGTGTCGCCGACGTGGAGCGTGCTCGTGAAGCACACCGACTCGGGCGCCTCGCCCGCGAGCAGCCGCACGACGGCCTCGCCCGCCGCACGGCCCTTCGCGACGGAGGGCTGCGCGAGCGTGGTCAGGTCGTGCTGCAGGCCGTCGACGCGGATGCCGTCGAACCCGAGCACGCTGAGCTCGGCCGGGACGGCGATGCCGTACTCCTCCGCGGCGAGGATGACGCCCGCCGCGAGCAGATCGCTCTGCGCGATGATCGCGGTCGGCCGGGTCGCCGGGTCGGCGAGCACCGCGCGCCCCGCCTCGAGGCCCTCCTCGATCGAGCTCGTGCCGGCGACCTGCACCGGCGCATCGGGGAACACCTCGCGGGCGCCCGCGAGCCGCTCGCGCGTCGTCGCCGCGGTGCCCGCGAGCTCGAGCTCGGGGGTGAGCGCACCGCGCGTGCGCGCCGCATCGAAGGGCAGGGAGACGATCGCGACCTGCGAGTGCCCGAGCTGGCGCAGGTACTCCGCTCCGCGCCGGGTCGCCTGCCGGTTGTCGATCGAGATCTCGGGGATGCCGTCGCCGGTCGCGCCCTCGATCGCGACGGCCGGGATGCCCCGCCGCCGGAGCGCCTCGACCGATTCGGCCAGCCGCGGGCTGCACCCGATGAGCACGACCGCATCGACCGGTGCGCTCTCGATGCTCACGGCGTTGTCGCCGGGCTCGCCGGTGTCGGTCAGGAGCAGCAGGCCGGCGCCGAGCGGCGCGATGCCCTCGGTGATGCCGTCGAGCATCTGGATCTTCACCGGGTCGAGGAACGCCGCACGCACCCGCTCTTCGAGGACGACGCCGACGATGCCCGAACGACCGCGCCGCAGTGAGCGGGCGCGGGGGTCGGGGCCGCCGTAGCCGAGTTCGGCGGCGGCGTCGATCACGCGCTGCTTCGTGGCATCCGACACCGGGCCGGCGCCGCTGAACGCGAGCGACGCCGTCGAGGCGGAGACGCCGGCCTTGGCCGCGACGTCGGCGAGGGTCGGCCGAGAGGTGGTCGCGACCGGATCCGTTGCGGCAGGTTCGGACTGCATGGGCCGATTCTAGGCCGAATCGATTCGAAGCAGGCCCGAGCGACTCAGGAGCGCTCGGCGATCTCCTTCACCTTCGCGACGAGCGTGTCCCACATCCGCTTCGAGTGCGGCATGGCCTCGGCCGACGGATTGTTGTCCTGCCGGAGCGTCAGCACCGTGGAGCCGTCGTGCTCGTCGAGCGTCCAGGTCAGGGTGTGATGGTGCTCGGGCAGATCGGGCTCGCCGCTCAGCGGGCTGAAGTGGGTGTGCACCAACCGCTCCCCCGGAACCACCTCGAGCACGGTCCCGTGGTCCTCGTACGGCTCGCCCTTCCACTCCCCGCGCCAGCGGATCGGCCCGCCCACCGCCCAGTCGGTCACGAGCTCCGTGCCGAACATGAACTCGCGCGCGGCGACGGGGTCGGTGATGACCGCCCAGACGCGGTCGCGGGGCGCCTCGACGGTGGTGGTCGAGATCGCGTCGAAGTCCTCGGCCATGATCGTCTCCCTCCCGGCGTCGCCGATCGACGCCGTCAGGTCGAACGCTACGCCCGACGTCCGACGGCGCGGCAGGCCTTGACGGGCCCGGCCCGACGGTCTCAGCCGGCGGCGACCGCGTCGCGCGCCTCGACGAACGCGGCGACGCAGCGGCGGATCTCGTCCTCGGTGTGCGCGGCGGAGAGCTGCACGCGGATGCGGGCGGCGCCCTTCGGGACGACGGGGTACGAGAACGCGGTGACGAACACGCCGCGCTGCTGGAGCGCGTCGGCGATGCGGGCGGTGAGCGCGGCGTCGCCGAACATGACCGGCACGATCGCGTGCTCGCCGGGCAGCAGCTCGAAGCCCGAGGCATCCATGAGCTCGCGGAACAGCGCGGCGTTCGTGTTCAGGCGCGTGCGCAGTTCGCCCGAGGACGCGAGGAGCGACAGCGCCTCGATCGTGCCGGCGACGATCGCGGGGGCGAGCGTGTTCGAGAAGAGGTAGGGGCGCGCACGCTGGCGCAGCAGGTCGACGATCTCCTGGCGGGCGGCCACGTAGCCGCCGGATGCCCCGCCCAGCGCCTTGCCGAAGGTGCCGGTCGTGATGTCGACCCGGCCCTCGACGCCGCAGTACTCGGGGGTGCCGCGACCGTTGGCGCCGACGAAGCCGACGGCGTGCGAGTCGTCGACGAAGACGAGCGCGCCGTACCGCTCGGCGAGGTCGCAGATCTCCTGCAGCGGCGCGATGTAGCCGTCCATCGAGAAGACGCCGTCGGTGACGATGACCGTGCGGCGGGCGCCCGCGGCCTCCTGCAGCTTCGCCTCGAGGTCGGCCATGTCGCGGTTCCTGTAGCGGAACCGCTGCGCCTTCGAGAGGCGGATGCCGTCGATGATCGACGCGTGGTTGAGTTCGTCGGAGATGATCGCGTCATCAGCGCCGAACAGGGTCTCGAAGACGCCGCCGTTCGCGTCGAAGCACGAGGAGAAGAGGATGGTGTCGTCGTAGCCGAGGAACTCGGACACGCGCCGCTCGAGCTCGAGGTGGAGCTCCTGCGTGCCGCAGATGAACCGCACGCTCGCGAGGCCGTAGCCCCACTCGTCGAGCCCGCGGTGCGCGGCCGCGACGATGCGCGGGTCGTTCGCGAGGCCGAGGTAGTTGTTGGCGCAGAAGTTCAGCACCTCGCGGCCGGCGACCTCGATCTCGGAGGACTGCGGACCGTGGATGCCGCGCTCGCGCTTCGTGAGGCCCGCGGCCTCGATCTCGTCGAGCTCGGCCCGCAGCTGCGCCTTCACGTCTCCGAACATGTTCAGACCTCCGTCCAGTCGAGGATGACCTTGCCCACGCCGCCCGAGGCGGCGACGTCGAACGCCTCGCGCCAGTCGCGCGCCGCGTAGCGGTCGCTGATGATGGATGCCACGCGCCCGCGCAGCTCGGCACTCGTCTGCAGCATCGCGCTCATCGAGTTCCACGTCTCGAACATCTCGCGGCCGTAGATTCCCTTCAGCGTCAGCATGTGCGTGACGACCTTGCCCCAGTCGATGGGGAACTCCTGCGCGGGCAGGCCGAGCATCGCGATGCGGCCGCCGTGGTTCATGTTCTCGATCATCTCGGGCAGCGCCTTGGGCGCCCCGCTCATCTCGAAGCCGACGTCGAAGCCCTCGCGCATGCCGAGCCGGCCCTGCGCCTCGCGCACGCGCTCCTTCGAGACGTCGACGACGTCGTCGGCGCCCATCTGCCGGGCGAGCTCGAGGCGCGCGGGCGAGACGTCCGAGGCGACGATGAACCGGGCGCCCACGTGACGCGCGACCGCGATCGACATGAGCCCGATCGGGCCGCAGCCGGTGACGAGGACGTCCTCGCCGACGACGGAGAAGGCGAGGGCCGTGTGCACGGCATTGCCGAAGGGGTCGAAGATCGCGCCGACCTCGGGGTCGACGGGCGAGTGGTGCACCCACACGTTCTCGCCGGGGATGACGATGTACTCGGCGAACGCACCGTCGCGGTGCAGGCCCACGCCGAGCGTGCGGATGCACATCTGACGACGGCCGGCGCGGCAGTTGCGGCACATGCCGCACACGATGTGCCCCTCGCCCGACACCTTGTCGCCGACCGCGACGTCGTGCACGAGCGGACCGACCTCGACGACCTCGCCGTAGAACTCGTGCCCCGCGATGAGCGGCGTCGCGATGGTCGACGCGGCCCAGTCGTCCCACTTCTCGATGTGCAGGTCGGTGCCGCAGATGCCCGTGCGGAGCACCCGGATCTTCACGTCTGCGGGGCCGGGCGTGGGCTCGGGCCGTTCGACGAACTCGAAACCGGCGCCGGGAGCGGACTTGTAGAGGGCCTTCATCGCAGGGTGACTCCATTGTTCGGCGCACGAACCGCTGGGTGCGGCGGCTCATGCGAGAGGTCCGGTGGGTGCGCCGGATGACTCAGCCATCGTACCGGCGCGAGGTGGATTGTTTCAGGCTCGGCGTCAGCCCTGGACGACGGCGGACGCCTCGACCTGGCCGGCCTCGAAGTAGGCGACGAGCTCGTCGTCGAGCTGCGGCACCTCGACCGTGCCGGCCTCGCCGCGCAGCGACTCGGTCGCCCGGATGCCGACCGCGACGGCCTCGCGCGCGGCGACCGGCGAGGTCGAGGTGACCCCTCCGTCGCGCACGAAGCGCAGGAACTCGGCCACGAGCAGCGCGTCGGCGCCGTCGTGCCCGACGTCCTCGGGCGATTCGGGCACGATGAACGTCTCGTCGGCAGGGGCCGCGCCCTGGTGGCGGCGGTTCCAGAGCCCGACCTCGGAGCCCGAGACGTCGCCGAAGTTCTCGATGCGGCCCTCGGTGCCGATGACCGTGTAGTTGCGCCAGTAGTCGGGCGTGAAGTGGCACTGCTGGTAGCTCGCGAGCACCCCGTTGCCGAGCCGCATGTTCACCATCGAGATGTCCTCGACGTCGATCACCGGGTTGAGCCCGGTCTGCGCGGTCGGCGGCCAGTTGTCGAGGCTGAACCAGTCGCGCATCCGCTCGCCCGAGCGGTCGCGCCGGTCGTCGATGTCGCCGTAGACGCTGAGCGAGCCCATCGCCTGCACCTCGGTCGTGTACGCGCCGGCGAGCCAGTGGATGACGTCGAGGTCGTGCGCGCCCTTCTGCAGCAGCAGGCCGGTGGTCTTCTCGCGCTCGGCGTGCCAGTCCTTGAAGTAGTAGTCGCCGCCGTTGCCGACGAAGTGACGGCACCAGACCGCCTTGACCTCGCCGATGCGCCCCTCGAGGATGAGGCGGCGCATGAGCAGCACCACCGACATGTGGCGCATGTTGTGGCCGACGTAGAGGCGCGTGCCGGTGCGGCGGGCCGTCTCGAGGATCGCGTCGGCGTCCTCGACCGTCACGGCGAGCGGCTTCTCGCAGAAGACGGGCACGCCCGCCTCGAGCGCCGCGATCGCGACGGGCGCGTGCTGGTGGTCGGGGGTGAGCACCATGACGGCGTCGATTCCGCTCGCGAGCAGCTCGTCGAGCGAGTCGGTGACGGATGCCTCGGGCAGCGCCGCGCGCGCCTCGGCGCGCGAGCGCTCCGAGAGGTCGCAGACCGCCGTCACGCGCGAGCCGCGCCCGGGGCGGTGCGCCTCCGAGACGAGGGTCGAGCGCGCGCCGAAGCCGACGATGCCGATGTTCAGATCCACGGGGTGGTGCTCCTTCAGGTGTTCCTGCGTGCGCAGGGTCAATGCGTGCGCGCCGCCCGCGGCGGTGCGTCGAGATCGGTTGAGCCGCCGGGCACGAGCGACCAGACGAACTCGTGCAGCCGGAACTCGTCGTCGGGCTCGAGTGCCCGCGCGACGATGATCTCGGCCTGGCGGCGGTAGAAGTCGGTCGGGCCGACGGTGGTCAGGGTCGGTGCGACGGCCTGCGCGTCGGGGGTGTTGCCGACGCCGATGACGGCCACGTCGTGCGGCACCCGGAGGCCGAGCATGTGCGCCGCGTTGATCGCCGCGATCGCCGCGAAGTCGGTCGTCGCGTAGATGGCGGTGGGGCGGTCGTCGCGCGAGAGCAGCGCCGCCGCCGCCGTGAACGCGCTCGCCTGCGTGTTCGCATACGTCGCGGTGTGCTCGGGCAGCACCGGCAGGCCGTGCTCGCGCATGCGCTCGAGGTACGGGGTGTACCGCGATCCCTCGGCGGCGTGCACGGCGTCCTCGGCCACGAGGCATCCGATCGACGTGTGCCGTTCGAGGAGGTGGTCCATCGCGAGGTAGCAGCCCGGGATCGCGTCGGAGCGGATCACGTCGTAGCCGTTCGGCTCGAGGGTCTCGCTGAAGACCACCAGGCGCTGCCCGCGCTCGGCGAGCGCCTGCACCTTCCGCTCCGCGTCGTCGGTGCCGATCGCGCCGTCGAGGTAGGCGACGTCGCTCTCGACCCGGTCGAGCGCCGCGTACCAGTCGCCGTCGGCGAGGATGAGCGTCGTGAGCCCGTGCCGGTTCGCCTCCTCGTTGACCGCGGCGGCGACGGCGAGCGACCACGGGTCGCTCAGCATGTGCAGCGAGAGCTGCACCGTGTCGCTGCGGCCCGTGCGGATGGTGCGGGCGGCGCGGTTGGGACGGTAGTTGAGCTGCTCGGCCGCCTCGAGCACGCGCTTCGCGGTCGCCTCGGCGACCCCCGAACCGCCGCCGCTGCGCCCTGAGAAGACGTACGACACGGTCGCCGTCGAGACGCCGGCGAGCTCGGCGACCATGCGCAGCGTCGGGCGCCGGCGCGCGGCGGCACTGCTTCCGCCGCCGTGGCCGTTGCCGTTGCCGCCGAGTCCGCCGTTCGTCGTCGACCCGTCAGCGTTCGTCCGCACCATCACGTCACCCCTTCGTTCCCGAGAAGGCGATGCCCTGGATGAACTGCTTCTGCAGGATCATGAAGGTGATCAGCATGGGCAGCGTCGCCAGCAGTGCGCCCGCCATCAGCACAGGGTAGTCAGTGCCGTGGAGGCCGACGAGCTGCGACAGGCCCACCGAGAGCGGCATCTTCTCGGGGTCGGTCGTGACGACGAGCGGCCACAGCAGGTCGTTCCACGACCACAGCACCGTGAAGACCGTGAGCGCGACGATGCCGGGCTTCGCGAGCGGCACCATGACCCGCCAGAACGTCTGCCACGGATTGGCGCCGTCGATGCGCGCCGCCTCTTCGAGCTCGGCCGGCATCGACATGAAGAACTGCCGCATGAGGAAGGTGCCGAAGGCGCTGAAGATGCCGGGCACGATGAGCGCCTGGAGGGTGTTCAGCCAGCCGAGGTTCTGGATGATCTCGTACTGCGGCAGCAGGTAGAGCTGCGAGGGCACCATGAGCACCGAGAGGAACAGCACGAACACCACGTTGCGCCCGCGGAACGGGATGCGCGCGAACGCGTAGCCCGCCATCGTGCAGAGCACGACCTGGCCGACGGTGCGGCCGATCGTGAGCAGCACCGAGTTGAGGAACATCTGGCCGAACGGCATCGAGTCGAAGACCTCGGCGAAGTTGGTCCACACCCACGGGTCGGGGATGACGACGGGCGGCACCTGCACCGAGTCCTGGAACGTCTTGAACGCGGTGAGCGTCTGCCAGACGAACGGGAAGACCATCAGGATCGCGCCGCCGGCGAGCAGGAGGTGCACGAGCCAGTGGCCCCGGTTGCGACGGCCACGAGCGGCGGATGCCCCGCGCCCGCGTTCGCTCGCGGCATCCGCGCCGGTCATCGCCCGGGTGTCGAGGGAGAGGTCACTCATAGTGCACCCACTTCTTCTGCAGACGGAACTGCACGACCGTCAGGATGAGGATGATGATGAGCAGCAGGAACGCAATCGCCGCCGCGTAGCCCTTCTCGTTGTCGATGAATCCCGCCTGGTAGAAGAGGTAGACGATCGTGCGGGTGTTCGGCATCGCCGGGTTGGACTGGCCGAGCATCATGTAGATGAGGTCGAACACCTGCAGTGCGCCGATGACGCTGATCACGCTGACGAAGAAGATGCTGGGGCTGAGGAGCGGGATCGTGATCGAGAAGAACTTGCGCACGGGGCCGGCGCCGTCGAGGTCCGCGGCCTCCATCACCGTGTCGGGGATGCCCTGGAGCCCCGCCAGGAAGATGACGATGTTCGTGCCGAGGCCCGCCCAGATGCCGACGACGGCGATGGCGACGAGGGCCGTGCTCGGGTCGGTCAGCCAGCTCTTGCCGTCGATGCCGAAGAAGCCCAGCGCCTCGTTGAGCACGCCGTAGTCGCCGTTGTAGATCATGCGCCAGACGAGCGCGATCGCGGCGGGCATCGTCACGACGGGGATGAAGTAGAGCGTGCGGTAGACGCCGCGGCCGCGCAGGCCGGTCGTGTTGAGCAGCGCGGCGATCGCGACCGCCAGCGGGATGCCGACGAGGGCGATCACCGTGTACAGCGCGGTGTTGCGGAGGGCTCCGAGCAGTTCGGGGTCCTGGAAGAGGCGCACGTAGTTGTCGATTCCGACGAACTCAGAGCCGCCGAACGGGCCCGACTCGGTGAACGACATGAAGAAGGTGCGCACCGTCGGCCAGAGGTAGAAGGCGAGGAGACCCGCCGCCGTGGGGCCGATGAACAGCAGCGCCCACCACGGCGATTGGCCGGGCCCTCGCCCGCGCCGGCGCCCCCGACCGGGGGCGGCGCCCGGCCGCCCCCGATCGAGTTCGGAGATCGGCGCGCTCGCGCGCTGCGCGATCAGTTCGGTCATGGTGCTACTCCGACTCCGCGTCGAGCGCTGCCTGCATCTCGGTGGCGAGCTGCTGGAGGCCGTCCTTCGGCGAGATCGAGCCGGCCCAGATCTGCGAGAGGACCTCGCTCTCGATCGAGGTCCACGCGGCGGTGTTCTTCGAGACGGGGTAGGCGACCGCGGTGTCGAGCGCGTCGATGTAGACCTGCAGGTCGTACTGGGGCAGCGCGTCGACCCAGGCCTGCTGCTTGCCGTCGAACGCCGGGATGACGGTGCCCGAGTCGGCCATGATGTCGGACGCGGCCTCGCCGCTGGCGAAGGCGGCGAACTCCTTGGCGAGCTCGACGTGGTCGCCCTTCGCGTTCACGACGTTCGCGAGACCGTGGATGACGCTCTGGTTGCCCTCGGGGCCCGCGGCGAGCGGGGCGACGTTCACCTTGTCGGCGATGTCGGGGTTGTCGGCGTAGGCACCGGCGGCCCACGACCCGTTCTGGAACATGGCGACCTTGCCCGAGAAGAAGAGGTCCTCGGGGTTCGTGTCGGTCATCTGCTGCGCGGTGGGCGAGGAGCCCGCGGCGATGAGGTCGGTCCACAGCTCGATGCCCGCGAGCGCCTCGGGGCTGCCGTAGCCCGACTCGGTGCCGTCGGCGCTGATGACCTCGCCACCGGCCTGCGCGATCGAGTTGTAGTAGTTCTCCTGGCCGAACTGCGAGGCGGCGATGCCGTACTGGCCCTTCGCGGGGTCGGTGAGCTTCGCGGCGGTCGCCGCGAGGTCGTCCCAGGTCCATCCGGCCTCGGGGTAGGCGACGCCGGCGGCGTCGAAGAGTTCCTTGTTGTACCAGAGCCCGACGGTGTCGAAGTCCTTCGGAGCGCCGTAGAGCGCACCGTCGTAGGTGTAGAGGTCGACGAGTCCCTGCGGGTAGTCGGCCGGGTCGATGCCCTGGTCGTCGAGCGGGGCGAGCACGCCGTTCGAGGCGTAGAGCTGGAAGTTCGGGCCGTTCATCCAGAAGACGTCGGGTGCCGAGCCGCCCGAGACCGAGGTCTGGAGCTTCGTGAAGTACTCCTTGTACGGCGTGGTGACGAGCTTGACGGTGACCTCGGGGTGCTCCTCCGTGAAGGCGGCGGCGATCTCCTTCATCGCGGCCTCCTGCTTCTGGTCCCAGACGCCGTACTCGAGCGTGACGGCCTCGCCGTCGCCCGATGCCGAACCCGAGTCGCTGCAGGCGCTGAGCGCGAGCGCGGCCGTCGCGGCCAGCGCCACCGCGGCCGCACCGCGGCGGGTGATTGCACTTCGAAGCATCCGATCCTCCTTTGGATCTGTCTCTTGGTGGGGGTCGGCGGTGCTGCGCCCGCCGGATGTTAATCGTTTAGCTAAACGATTAACACGTGACTGTAGCGGCCGCCGGGGCCGCATGCAAGCGTCAGCCGCGAGACGCGGACGAACGGTCCATCTCCGCGCGCCAGGCCGCACGCGCCGCGAGGAGCTCAGCGACGACGCCCGGGTGGTCGTCGTGCACGTCGTGACGCTCGTCCGGATCAGACTCCAGGTCGGCCAGGCGGAGACCGTCGCCCGGCTCGGTGTGCTCGACCCGCCGGATCTCCTCGGCATGCCGCGACCCCGGCTCGACCCAGCTCAGCTTCCACCGGTCGCGGCGCACCGACCACTGCCAGCCGCAGTCCCAGTGGAGCTCGTCGCGCACCGCGCCGCGGTCGCCGCGGAGGAACGCGAGGAGGTCGCGGCCGTCGAGCCCGTCGACGTCGCCGCCCGCCGCGGCGAGCGCGGTCGCCGCGATGTCCATCGAGCTGACGAGGCCGTCGCGCGCGACCCCGCCCGGCAGCGCCGCCGGCCAGCGCACGAGGAACGGCACCCGGACACCGCCCTCGTAGAGGGTGTACTTCGAGCCGCGGAGCGGGGCGTTCACCCCGTAGTTGCAGTGGGAGCCGCCGTTGTCGGTCGTGTACACGACGATCGTGTCGTCGCCGACGCCCAGCTCGTCGAGCAGGTCGAGCAGCCGGCCGATCTGGCGGTCCATCAGCTCGAGCTGCGCGAGGTAGTACGCGCGCCCGTTCGGCAGGTTCGGGCTGATCGCCCCGTCGTACCAGTCGAGGTACTCGGATGCCCCGGGGTACCAGTCCTCGAACTTCGGCAACCCGCGCGCCTCGAGCTCCTCGTCGGGCAGCTGCCAGCAGAAGTTGTGCACGGCGTTGAAGGCGACCATCGCGAAGAACGGCCGATCGTCGTCCTGCGCGATGAAGGCGGCCGCGCGATCGGCGATCTCGTCGGTGAGGAACCCCTCGACCTCGACCGTCTCACCGCCCGCCGACATCGGCTGCACGGCCATCGCCTTCGCGGCGTCGCCGTAGTCGGCGACCGCGGCATCCGAGTGGTGAAGGTAGTTGAGGCGCCCCATCGACTGTCCGGCGAGCCCGTAGAAGCTGTCGTCGAAGCCGTGCTGGGGCGGCGCGCCGCGGTCGCCCTCGCGCTCGGCGCCGTAGTGCACCTTGCCGTAGTACCCGGTGCGGTACCCGACGTCGCGCAGTCGCTCGGCGAGCGAGGGATGCCCCGGGCCCGCCATCGAGGAGTCGTCGAACCAGTGCGCGCCCCAGCGCTGCTGATAGGCCCCGGCGATGAGGCCCGCGCGCGAGGGCGAGCAGACGGGTGCGGTCACGTACGCCTCGTCGCAGGCGACGCCCTCGGCGGCCAGGCGATCGAGGGACGGGGTGCGCACCTCGGGGTCGATGCCGAGGTGCGATCGGTCGGCGTAGCCGTGGTCGTCGGAGACGATCAGGAGGATGTTGGGCGGGCGACGGGCAGGGTCCCCGCTCCGGAGTTCGACCTCGCGTTCGCCGTCCGACCTCGTCATCGCTGCCCCTTCGCCGCTGTTAATCGATTAGCAATCGACGATAGTGCGCCCGCGTCGGGCGGGCAAGCGAGCAACCGGGTGCGGTGGCCGGGCATCTCGGCTACAGTTATCGAATCGATTCGATCCGCGCCGATCACGGGCTCACCGGACGGTGCCGGATCGATGACCGACGACCACCCACTCCACCTCGAGGACCGACATGGCCGAACCGACCGCCCACCACGAGTCGCGCGACCGCGCCGCGGGCGCGGCCCGCTCGCCCCGCGCCCCCCGCGAGCTCGTCGCCTGGCGCAACGCCATCTTCGCGATCTTCTTCCTCTCGGGGCTCGGCATGGCGAGCTGGGTCGCCCGCATCCCCGCGATCCGCGACGACACCGGGCTCAGCACGCAGGGCGTCGGCCTCGTCATCCTCGCCTCGTCGGCCGGCGCGGTGCTCGGCCTCATCGCCGCACCCTGGCTGCTCGCCCGGCTCGGCGCGCGCCTCGGCATGATCGGCGCCCTCGTGACCGTCTCGGCGGGGCTCGTGTTCACGGGTATCGGCGGCTCCGCGCTCCTCCCCTCGGTGCCGCTCGTGGTCATCGGCCTCGCCCTCTTCGGCTTCGGCAACGGCGCCGTCGACGTGATGATGAACGTCGAGGGCGCCGAGGCCGAGCGCGAGATCGGCCGCACGGTCATGCCGCTCATGCACGCCTTCTTCTCCTTCGGCACGGTCGCAGGAGCGGGCGTCGCGGCGGCGGCCTCGGCGGCCGCCGTGCCCGTGTCGATCCATCTCCTGGCCATCGCGCTCGGCATCGCCGTCGCCATCTTCGTGGCCGTGCGCTACGTGCCCCTGCGCGCCGAGGTCGGCGACGACACCCACGCGGACACCCCCCGCCCGCCGTTCGCCGAGCGACTCAAGGCGAACCTCGCCGTCTGGGGCGATGTGCGCCTCCTCCTCATCGGGGTCATCATGCTCGGCATGTCGTTCGCCGAGGGCTCGGCCAACGACTGGCTCGCCCTCGCCGTCGTCGACGGGCACGGCTTCGACGCCACGATCGGCGCGCTCATGTTCGGCGTGTTCACGGTCTCGATCACGGCCGCCCGCGTCGTCGGCGGGCCGATCCTCGACCGGTACGGACGCGTGCCCGTGCTGCGCACCCTCGCGGTCGTCGGCATCATCGGGCTCTCGCTCTTCATCTTCGGCACCGAGACCTGGATGCTCGTCGTCGGCACCGTGCTCTGGGGCGTCGGCTCGTCGCTCGGGTTCCCGGTGGGCATGTCGGCCGCCGCCGATCACCCGACCGACTCGGCGGCGCGCGTGAGCGCGGTCGCGATCATCGGCTACTGCGCCTTCCTCACGGGCCCGCCGCTGCTCGGGTTCATCGGCCAGCAGCTCGGCATCCTGAATGCGCTGCTCGTCATCCTCGTGCTGCTCGTGCTCTCGTTCCTGGCAGCGCCGGCCGCCCGCGAGCGCAGCCGCACCGCCGTCGCAGGCGGCGACGAGGCATCCGACCGCACGTAGACTCGACGGGTGCGTCTCGTCATCGCCCGCTGCTCCGTCGACTACGCGGGGCGGCTCCAAGCCCACCTTCCGCTCGCGACCCGCCTGCTCATGGTGAAGGGCGACGGCAGCCTCCTCGTGCACTCCGACGGCGGCAGCTACAAGCCCCTCAACTGGATGAGCCCGCCCTGCACGCTCGCGACGGGCGAGCCCGACGACGAGCAGCGCGAAGCCGGCATCGTCGAGCTCTGGACGGTCACGCACAAGAAGACGGCCGACCGCCTGATCGTCTCGATCCACGAGGTGCTGCACGACTCCGCGCACGAGCTCGGCATCGACCCCGGACTCCAGAAGGACGGCGTCGAGGCGCACCTGCAGAAGCTGCTCGCCGAGCAGATCGAGTTGCTCGGCGACGGTCACCGGCTGGTGCGCCGCGAGTACATGACGGCGATCGGCCCGGTCGACATCCTCGCGACGGATGCCTCGGGCGCGAGCGTCGCCGTCGAGCTGAAGCGGCGCGGCGACATCGACGGCGTCGAGCAGCTGACCCGCTACCTCGAGCTCATGAACCGCGACCCGCTGCTCGCCCCCGTCACCGGCGTGTTCGCCGCGCAGGAGATCAAGCCGCAGGCGCGCACCCTCGCCGAAGACCGCGGCATCCGGTGCCTCGTGCTCGACTACGACGCGATGCGCGGCGTCGACGACGGCGACTCGCGGCTCTTCTGAGCGGGCGGCGCGAGGCGCTCCTCTCGACTGGCGCGGCGCGGCGAGCGCGGCATCCTCACGACCGGTCTCACCGCCTGAACGTGCGCTGCGGGTTCACTGGGGCCTGCTGTAATTCGAGCATCGCTCGTATTCTCGCGTCCTAGGATGTCACGGTGACTTCACCGACCCTCTCCCCCACCCGTACGTGGTCGGCCGTGCTCTTCGATCTCGACGGCACCATCATCGACTCGGCCGCCGACATCACGGGCTCACTCGCGCACATGTTCACCGAGATGGGCCTGCCCGTGCCCTCGGACGACACGCTGCGCGCCTACGTCGGCCCGCCGCTGCTCGACAGCCTGCGCATGACCGCGGGCTTCTCGGACGCCGAGGCGTGGGAGGCCCTGAACGTCTACCGCGACCACTACGGCGAGCACGTGCTGCGCTCCCCCGTCTTCCCCGGCGTCGCCGGCGTGCTCGAGCGGCTGCACGCCGCCGGCATCCCGATCGCCCTCGCGACCTCGAAGCCCGAGCGAATGGCGCGCGAGGTGCTCGATCACGCCGGACTCAGCGACTACTTCACCGTCATCACCGGTGCGAGCGACGACGAGTCGCGCAGTACCAAGGCCGACGTCGTCGCCGAGGCGCTCCGCCGCCTCCAGACGGAGGGCGTCGACACCACGAACTCCGTCATGGTCGGCGACCGCGGCTACGACACCCTCGGCGCGCTCGCCAACGGCGTGCCGACCATCCTCGTCGAGTGGGGCTACGGCTCGCCCGCCGAGGCCGGCGACGCGATGGCCGTCGTGCACTCGGCCGACCAGCTGCGCTCGCTCCTGCTCGGCTGAGCACTCTGCGGCGGCCCGGTCGACGGGCCGCCGGCCGATTCAGGCGCGCCGATTCAGGCGGCGCCGGGAACGAACAGCCGACGGACGACCCGCCCGTCGGCGAGCGCGTCGAGGCTCTCGTTGATCTCGGCGAGCGGCACCGTGTCGGTGTGCAGCAGCTCCATCGGCAGGCGCCCGGCTCGCCACAGCTCGACGTAGCGGGCGATGTCTCGCGCGGGCGAGGCGTCGCCCATGTAGGAGCCGAGCAGCCGCTTGCCCGCACCCGCGAACTGGAGCGCGGGCACCGACAGCTCCTGCTCGGGGTGCGGCAGCCCCACCGAGACGAGCGCACCGCCCCGCGCGAGCAGCTCGAGGCAGGCGGCCATGACGCGGGCGCTGCCGACGGCCTCGATCGCGACGTCGACGCCACCGTCGGTGAGCCCCGCGACGAGCTCCGCCGCACCCTCGGGCGTGCCGACCGCATCCGCCCCCGCCCGGAGCGCGAGCTCGTGCTTGTCGGTGTTCGGGTCGACCGCGATGACCGTCACGTCGTCGATCTGGGCGGCCGCCATGACCGCCGCGAGCCCGACCGCGCCGAGGCCGAAGACGATCACCGACTGACCGGCCCGCACCTGGGCCGTGTTGAACACGGCGCCCATGCCGGTGAGCGCGGCGCATCCGAACATCGCGGCGATGTCGAACGGCACGTCGCGGTCGATGACGACGAGCGATTCCGCCGCGACGACGGCGCGCTCGGCGAAGGCCGAGACCCCGAGATGATGGTGCACCCGACCGCCCTCGGCGTCGGAGAGCACCGACGGTCCGTGCAGCAGCTCGCCCGAGCCGTTCGCCGCGGCGGCGCGCGAGCACAGCGCCGGCCGGTCGGAGCGGCACTCGCGGCAGGCCCCGCAGCTCGGCACGAAGACGAGCACGACGTGGTCGCCGACCGCGATGCCGTCGACCCCCTCGCCGACCGCCTCGACCACGCCGGCGGCCTCGTGGCCGAGCGCCATCGGCAGCGGGCGGGGCCGCGACCCGTTCACGACCGAGAGGTCGGAGTGGCAGAGGCTCGCCCGCTCGATCCGCACGCCGACCTCGCCGGCCCGAGGGGCGGTGACGGCGAGCGACTCGATCTCGAGCGGACGGCTCACGGCGTAGGGCCGGGCCGCGCCCTGCTCCCTGAGGACCGCGCTACGCATCCT
>NZ_JBHVTS010000010.1:0-5539 GCF_042884595.1 Agromyces sp. NPDC058126
GGTGGGATTCCTTTGATTGATGGACAATTTGATTTTCGAGTCAGTTGTTTCTCTGTCAGAGATTGAACTCCCTGGCACTTTCGGGTGTTGGGAACCATTTTTTTTGGAGAGTTTGATCCTGGCTCAGGACGAACGCTGGCGGCGTGCTTAACACATGCAAGTCGAACGATGAAGCTGGAGCTTGCTCTGGTGGATTAGTGGCGAACGGGTGAGTAACACGTGAGTAACCTGCCCTGGACTCTGGGATAAGCGTTGGAAACGACGTCTAATACCGGATAGGACCTCGGATCGCATGATCTGGGGTGGAAAGTTTTTCGGTCTGGGATGGACTCGCGGCCTATCAGCTTGTTGGTGAGGTAATGGCTCACCAAGGCGTCGACGGGTAGCCGGCCTGAGAGGGTGACCGGCCACACTGGGACTGAGACACGGCCCAGACTCCTACGGGAGGCAGCAGTGGGGAATATTGCACAATGGGCGCAAGCCTGATGCAGCAACGCCGCGTGCGGGATGACGGCCTTCGGGTTGTAAACCGCTTTTAGTAAGGAAGAAGGGGCTTCGGCCTTGACGGTACTTGCAGAAAAAGGACCGGCTAACTACGTGCCAGCAGCCGCGGTAATACGTAGGGTCCGAGCGTTGTCCGGAATTATTGGGCGTAAAGAGCTCGTAGGCGGTTTGTCGCGTCTGCTGTGAAAACTAGAGGCTCAACCTCTAGCCTGCAGTGGGTACGGGCAGACTTGAGTGCGGTAGGGGAGAATGGAATTCCTGGTGTAGCGGTGGAATGCGCAGATATCAGGAGGAACACCGATGGCGAAGGCAGTTCTCTGGGCCGTAACTGACGCTGAGGAGCGAAAGCGTGGGGAGCGAACAGGATTAGATACCCTGGTAGTCCACGCCGTAAACGTTGGGCGCTAGATGTGGGGACCTTTCCACGGTTTCCGTGTCGTAGCTAACGCATTAAGCGCCCCGCCTGGGGAGTACGGCCGCAAGGCTAAAACTCAAAGGAATTGACGGGGGCCCGCACAAGCGGCGGAGCATGCGGATTAATTCGATGCAACGCGAAGAACCTTACCAAGGCTTGACATACACGAGAACGGGCCAGAAATGGTCAACTCTTTGGACACTCGTGAACAGGTGGTGCATGGTTGTCGTCAGCTCGTGTCGTGAGATGTTGGGTTAAGTCCCGCAACGAGCGCAACCCTCGTCGCATGTTGCCAGCACGTAATGGTGGGAACTCATGTGAGACTGCCGGGGTCAACTCGGAGGAAGGTGGGGATGACGTCAAATCATCATGCCCCTTATGTCTTGGGCTTCACGCATGCTACAATGGCCGGTACAAAGGGCTGCGATGTCGTAAGGCGGAGCGAATCCCAAAAAGCCGGTCTCAGTTCGGATTGAGGTCTGCAACTCGACCTCATGAAGTCGGAGTCGCTAGTAATCGCAGATCAGCAACGCTGCGGTGAATACGTTCCCGGGCCTTGTACACACCGCCCGTCAAGTCATGAAAGTCGGTAACACCCGAAGCCGGTGGCCTAACCCTTGTGGAGGGAGCCGTCGAAGGTGGGATCGGTGATTAGGACTAAGTCGTAACAAGGTAGCCGTACCGGAAGGTGCGGCTGGATCACCTCCTTTCTAAGGAGCAACTCGGAAGCCTTCGGGTTTTCGCAGTGCGCCAGATCAGACCGAACGTGTCTGCTGGTTGCTCATGGGTGGAACATTGACATAGGTGCTCGTCTGAATGGTTCAGACCTAGTACGCCTCACTTGTGGGGTTGGAACGGTGGGGGCCGGCCGGTCGGGCACGTGCACGCTGTTGGGTCCTGAGGGACCGGACAACTTCCCGGGTTTCGGCCTGGGGGTGATGGTTTCTTCAGACCTTCACGATGCCGATGGTTTCTGATTCGGTGGGGTGGGGGTTCTGGCCGTCTGTTGAGAACTACATAGTGGACGCGAGCATCTTAGAAGCAGCCCTTTGGGGCTGTTTCACAAAGATTTCGATGACATGGTCCTTCGGGGCTGTGTCTGACTAATCATTGGTCAATCTCGCACCTTCGGGTGCGCGATCGATTCAAACTCATGTGATTTCAAGTTTCTAAGAGCAAACGGTGGATGCCTTGGCATCTGGAGCCGAAGAAGGACGTCGTAATCTGCGATAAGCCTCGGGGAGCTGATAAACGAGCTGTGATCCGAGGATTTCCGAATGGGGAAACCCCGCCAGGCCCTTTGGGTGACCTGGTGACTCCCGCCTGAATATATAGGGCGGGTAGAGGGAACGTGGGGAAGTGAAACATCTCAGTACCCACAGGAAGAGAAAACAACCGTGATTCCGTGAGTAGTGGCGAGCGAAAGCGGAAGAGGCTAAACCGGTCATGTGTGATACCCGGCAGGGGTTGCATGATCGGGGTTGTGGGACCTTTCGGACTGTACTGCCGTGCAGTCACGGTGACGCGTCAGGTATAGACGAACCGCATTGAAAGGCGGACCGGAGTGGGTGTGAGTCCCGTAGTCGAAATGCCTGGCCGGCCGGAGAGGTATCCCAAGTAGCGCGGGGCCCGAGAAATCCCGCGTGAATCTGTCAGGACCACCTGATAAGCCTAAATACTCCCAGATGACCGATAGCGGACAAGTACCGTGAGGGAAAGGTGAAAAGTACCCCGGGAGGGGAGTGAAATAGTACCTGAAACCGTTTGCTTACAAACCGTTGGAGCCTCCTTGTTGGGGTGACAGCGTGCCTTTTGAAGAATGAGCCTGCGAGTTAGTGATCTGTGGCGAGGTTAACCCGTGTGGGGCAGCCGTAGCGAAAGCGAGTCTGAATAGGGCGATTCAGTCGCAGGTCCTAGACCCGAAGCGAAGTGATCTATCCATGGCCAGGTTGAAGCGACGGTAAGACGTCGTGGAGGACCGAACCCACTTCAGTTGAAAATGGAGGGGATGAGCTGTGGATAGGGGTGAAAGGCCAATCAAACTTCGTGATAGCTGGTTCTCTCCGAAATGCATTTAGGTGCAGCGTTGCGTGTTTCTTGCCGGAGGTAGAGCTACTGGATGGCCGATGGGCCTCAACAGGTTACTGACGTCAGCCAAACTCCGAATGCCGGTAAGTGAGAGCGCAGCAGTGAGACGGTGGGGGATAAGCTTCATCGTCGAGAGGGAAACAACCCAGACCACCAACTAAGGTCCCTAAGCGCGTGCTAAGTGGGAAAGGATGTGGAGTTGCACAGACAACCAGGAGGTTGGCTTAGAAGCAGCCACCCTTGAAAGAGTGCGTAATAGCTCACTGGTCAAGTGATTCCGCGCCGACAATGTAACGGGGCTCAAGCACGCCACCGAAGTTGTGGCATTGACATTTGTGGTAGGCCTTCGTGGTCCAGCCGTGTTGATGGGTAGGAGAGCGTCGTGTGCCGGGTGAAGCGGCGGTGGAAACCAGCCGTGGACGGCACACGAGTGAGAATGCAGGCATGAGTAGCGAAAGACGGGTGAGAAACCCGTCCTCCGGAAGACCAAGGGTTCCAGGGTCAAGCTAATCTGCCCTGGGTAAGTCGGGACCTAAGGCGAGGCCGACAGGCGTAGTCGATGGACAACGGGTTGATATTCCCGTACCGGCGAAGAACCGCCCACATGAAATCAGGAGTGCTAAGCATCCCAAGACGCGTGGATCCCTTCGGGGACGATCGTGAGGCGGCATGCGACCCCATCTGGTGGAGTGAGCGTATTAACAGGTGTGACGCAGGAAGGTAGCCCAGCCCGGGCGATGGTTGACCCGGGGCAAGCGTGTAGGCCGAGCGATAGGCAAATCCGTCGCTCATCAAGGCTGAGACGCGATGCGGATGAAAAGTGGGTGATCCTATGCTGCCGAGAAAAGCATCGACGCGAGGTTCCAGCCGCCCGTACCCCAAACCGACTCAGGTGGTCAGGTAGAGAATACTAAGGAGATCGAGAGAATCGTGGTTAAGGAACTCGGCAAAATGCCCCCGTAACTTCGGGAGAAGGGGGGCCTGAGGCGTATTAGGACTTGCTCCGAAAGCGTTTGAAGGCCGCAGAGACCAGTGGGAAGCGACTGTTTACTAAAAACACAGGTCCGTGCCAAGTCGCAAGACGATGTATACGGACTGACGCCTGCCCGGTGCTGGAAGGTTAAGAGGACCGGTTAGCCGCAAGGCGAAGCTGAGAATTTAAGCCCCAGTAAACGGCGGTGGTAACTATAACCATCCTAAGGTAGCGAAATTCCTTGTCGGGTAAGTTCCGACCTGCACGAATGGCGTAACGACTTCCCAGCTGTCTCAACCGCGAACTCGGCGAAATTGCATTACGAGTAAAGATGCTCGTTACGCGCAGAAGGACGGAAAGACCCCGTGACCTTTACTACAGCTTGGTATTGGTGTTCGGTGTGGCTTGTGTAGGATAGGTGGGAGACTGTGAAGCTGGCACGCTAGTGTCGGTGGAGTCATTGTTGAAATACCACTCTGGTCACTCTGGATATCTAACTTCGAACCGTGATCCGGTTCAGGGACAGTGCCTGGTGGGTAGTTTAACTGGGGCGGTTGCCTCCCAAAAAGTAACGGAGGCGCCCAAAGGTTCCCTCAACCTGGTTGGCAATCAGGTGGCGAGTGTAAGTGCACAAGGGAGCTTGACTGTGAGACTGACAGGTCGAGCAGGGACGAAAGTCGGGACTAGTGATCCGGCAGTGGCTTGTGGAAGCGCTGTCGCTCAACGGATAAAAGGTACCTCGGGGATAACAGGCTGATCTTGCCCAAGAGTCCATATCGACGGCATGGTTTGGCACCTCGATGTCGGCTCGTCGCATCCTGGGGCTGGAGTAGGTCCCAAGGGTTGGGCTGTTCGCCCATTAAAGCGGTACGCGAGCTGGGTTTAGAACGTCGTGAGACAGTTCGGTCCCTATCCTCTGCGCGCGCAGGAAATTTGAGAGGATCTGACCCTAGTACGAGAGGACCGGGTTGGACGAACCTCTGGTGTGCCAGTTGTTCCGCCAGGAGCACCGCTGGTTAGCTACGTTCGGAATGGATAACCGCTGAAAGCATCTAAGCGGGAAGCCGGCCTCAAGATGAGATTTCCATCCCTTCGGGGGAGAGGCTCCCAGCCAGACGACTGGGTTGATAGGCCGGATGTGGAAGACAGGACTAAAGACTGTCGGAGCTGACCGGTACTAATAAGCCGATAACTTGATAATCACTACACTCACACGATTTGAACTCATTCAAGTAAAGGCCGTGTGCGTGGCCCAAGATTTCTCGCGTCCACTCTGTGGTTCCCTTCAGACGGAAACACACATCAATTCAATACGACCCCCACCACGGTGAGGGGTCCACCGAAACCACCAACCCCACACCCTGTGTGGCCCAGTTGGTCCTAGAGTTTCGGCGGCCATAGCGCGAGGGAAACGCCCGGACACATTCCGAACCCGGAAGCTAAGACTCGCAGCGCCGATGGTACTGCAGGGGGGACCCTGTGGGAGAGTAGGACACCGCCGGACAAACATTACGAAGAGCCGCCCACCACGTGGGCGGCTCTTCGCCTTTAACACGAAC
>NZ_JBHVTS010000011.1:0-3109 GCF_042884595.1 Agromyces sp. NPDC058126
CTCAAAACTAGATAACAGGTGTGACATCATTCAAAAATATGGTTAAGTCCTCGATCGATTAGTATCTGTCAGCTCCATGTGTCGCCACACTTCCACCTCAGACCTATCAACCTGATCATCTTTCAGGGATCTTACTTCCTTGCGGAATGGGAAATCTCATCTTGAGGGGGGCTTCATGCTTAGATGCTTTCAGCACTTATCCCGTCCGCACATAGCTACCCAGCGATGCCCTTGGCAGAACAACTGGTACACCAGCGGTGCGTCCATCCCGGTCCTCTCGTACTAAGGACAGCTCCTCTCAAATTTCCTGCGCCCGCGACGGATAGGGACCGAACTGTCTCACGACGTTCTGAACCCAGCTCGCGTACCGCTTTAATGGGCGAACAGCCCAACCCTTGGGACCGACTACAGCCCCAGGATGCGATGAGCCGACATCGAGGTGCCAAACCTCCCCGTCGATGTGGACTCTTGGGGGAGATAAGCCTGTTATCCCCGGGGTAGCTTTTATCCGTTGAGCGATGGCCCTTCCATGCGGAACCACCGGATCACTAAGCCCGACTTTCGTCCCTGCTCGACTTGTAGGTCTCGCAGTCAAGCTCCCTTGTGCCTTTACACTCTGCGAATGATTTCCAACCATTCTGAGGGAACCTTTGGGCGCCTCCGTTACCTTTTAGGAGGCGACCGCCCCAGTCAAACTGCCCACCTGACACTGTCTCCCCGCCCGATAAGGGCGGCGGGTTAGAAGGTCAATACAGCCAGGGTAGTATCCCACCGATGCCTCCACCGAAGCTGGCGCTCCGGTTTCCAAGGCTCCTACCTATCCTGTACAAGCTGTACCAACATTCAATATCAGGCTGCAGTAAAGCTCCACGGGGTCTTTCCGTCCTGTCGCGGGTAACCTGCATCTTCACAGGTACTATAATTTCACCGAGTCTCTCGTTGAGACAGTGCCCAGATCGTTACGCCTTTCGTGCGGGTCGGAACTTACCCGACAAGGAATTTCGCTACCTTAGGACCGTTATAGTTACGGCCGCCGTTTACTGGGGCTTCAATTCGCACCTTCGCTTACGCTAAGCGCTCCTCTTAACCTTCCAGCACCGGGCAGGCGTCAGCCCCTATACTTCGCCTTACGGCTTCGCAGAGACCTGTGTTTTTGCTAAACAGTCGCCTGGGCCTATTCACTGCGGCTCTTTCGGGCTATTCACCCTAAAGAGCACCCCTTCTCCCGAAGTTACGGGGTCATTTTGCCGAGTTCCTTAACGAGAGTTCTCTCGATCACCTTAGGATTCTCTCCTCGCCTACCTGTGTCGGTTTGCGGTACGGGCACCTCTCGCCTCGCTAGAGGCTTTTCTTGGCAGCGTGGAATCAGGAACTTCGGTACTATATTTCCCTCGCCATCACAGCTCCGCCTTAATGGAAACGGGATTTGCCTATTTCCCAGCCTAACTGCTTGGACGCGCATATCCAACAGCGCGCTTACCCTATCCTCCTGCGTCCCCCCATTGCTCAAACGGTGAGGAGGTGGTACAGGAATATCAACCTGTTATCCATCGCCTACGCCTTTCGGCCTCGGCTTAGGTCCCGACTAACCCTGAGCGGACGAGCCTTCCTCAGGAAACCTTAGGCATTCGGTGGAGGGGATTCTCACCCCTCTTTCGCTACTCATACCGGCATTCTCACTTCTAAGCGCTCCACCAGTCCTTCCGGTCTTGCTTCACAGCCCTTAGAACGCTCTCCTACCACTGTTCGAAGAACAGTCCGCAGCTTCGGTGATACGTTTAGCCCCGGTACATTTTCGGCGCAGAGTCACTCGACCAGTGAGCTATTACGCACTCTTTAAATGGTGGCTGCTTCTAAGCCAACATCCTGGTTGTCTAAGCAACTCCACATCCTTTTCCACTTAACGTATACTTGGGGACCTTAGCTGGTGGTCTGGGCTGTTTCCCTTTTGACTACGGATCTTATCACTCGCAGTCTGACTCCCATGGATAAGTCTTTGGCATTCGGAGTTTGACTGAATTCGGTAACCCGTTGGGGGCCCCTAGTCCAATCAGTGCTCTACCTCCAAGACTCTTACCTTGAGGCTAGCCCTAAAGCTATTTCGGAGAGAACCAGCTATCTCCAGGTTCGATTGGAATTTCTCCGCTACCCACACCTCATCCCCGCACTTTTCAACGTGCGTGGGTTCGGGCCTCCATTCAGTGTTACCTGAACTTCACCCTGGACATGGGTAGATCACCTGGTTTCGGGTCTACGACCACATACTCATTCGCCCTATTCAGACTCGCTTTCGCTGCGGCTCCGTCTCATCAACTTAACCTCGCATGGGATCGTAACTCGCCGGTTCATTCTACAAAAGGCACGCCATCACCCATTAACGGGCTCTGACTACTTGTAGGCACACGGTTTCAGGATCTCTTTCACTCCCCTTCCGGGGTGCTTTTCACCTTTCCCTCACGGTACTGGTTCACTATCGGTCACTAGGTAGTATTTAGCCTTGGGAGATGGTCCTCCCAGCTTCCGACGGAATTTCACGTGTTCCGCCGTACTCAGGATCCACTCAAGAGGGAACGAAGTTTCAACTACAGGGTTGTTACCTTCTTCGACGGACCTTTCCAGGTCGCTTCATTTACTTCGTTCCTTTGTAACTCCGTATAGAGTGTCCTACAACCCCAAGAGGCAAGCCTCTTGGTTTGGGCTAATTCCGTTTCGCTCGCCGCTACTCAGGAAATCGCATTTGCTTTCTCTTCCTCCGGGTACTTAGATGTTTCAGTTCCCCGGGTCTGCCTTCAATATCCTATGTATTCAGATAAAGATACTGTTCCATTACGAACAGTGGGTTTCCCCATTCGGAAATCTCCGGATCAAAGCTTGCTTACAGCTCCCCGAAGCATATCGGTGTTCGTCCCGTCCTTCATCGGCTCCTAGTGCCAAGGCATTCACCGTGCGCCCTTTCTAACTTAACCATTAGCGAATAAATGGTACAACATACTGTTGTGTTATTTATTGGTTTGATTAAAGAAAAGTTTCACTTTTCCTCAGCAATTACTGTTATCTAGTTTTCAAAGAACAAAACAACTGACTTCAATCACATCATGATAAACATCAC
>NZ_JBHVTS010000012.1:0-1564 GCF_042884595.1 Agromyces sp. NPDC058126
GTTCAAGAGCCATTTCGTCGGCAAACGTCCGACGGTGGTAGCTCATGGGTGGACCGTTGACTATTCGGCACAGTGAGTTAGATGGGTTTGCTAGTACTGCTTCGGCGTGGAACGCGAATCACATCAACTGACTGAGCCGGGCACGCTGTTGGGTGTCTGAGGGAATGAACTTTCCTCAGTGCCGGACCAAGTGAACTCGCCTGTCAGAGCGGGGTGATGGGTGGCTGGTCGTTGTTTGAGAACTGCACAGTGGACGCGAGCATCTGTGGCCAAGTTTTTAAGGGCGCACGGTGGATGCCTTGGCACCAGGAACCGATGAAGGACGTGGGAGGCCACGATAGTCCCCGGGGAGTCGTCAACCAGGCTTTGATCCGGGGGTTTCCGAATGGGGAAACCCGGCAGTCGTCATGGGCTGTCACCCGCTGCTGAACTCATAGGCAGTGTGGAGGGAACGCGGGGAAGTGAAACATCTCAGTACCCGCAGGAAGAGAAAACAACCGTGATTCCGGGAGTAGTGGCGAGCGAAACTGGATGAGGCCAAACCGTATGTGTGTGATACCCGGCAGGGGTTGCGCATGCGGGGTTGTGGGATCTCTCTTCTACGGTCTGCCGGCCGTGGGACGAGTCAGAAACCGTTGATGTAGGCGAAGGACATGCGAAAGGTCCGGCGTAGAGGGTAAGACCCCCGTAGTCGAAACATCAGCGGCTCGTTTGAGAGACACCCAAGTAGCACGGGGCCCGAGAAATCCCGTGTGAATCTGGCGGGACCACCCGCTAAGCCTAAATATTCCCTGGTGACCGATAGCGGAT
Source organism: Agromyces sp. NPDC058126 (assembly GCF_042884595.1). Classification (NCBI taxonomy): domain Bacteria; kingdom Bacillati; phylum Actinomycetota; class Actinomycetes; order Micrococcales; family Microbacteriaceae; genus Agromyces; species Agromyces sp. NPDC058126. Next base: position 811 of record NZ_JBHVTS010000012.1, read on the forward strand.
AGTACCGTGAGGGAATGGTGAAAAGTACCGCGGGAGCGGAGTGAAATAGTACCTGAAACCGTGTGCCTACAAGCCGTGGGAGCGTCGCGCATGAGCTTGCTCAGTGCGTCGTGACTGCGTGCCTTTTGAAGAATGAGCCTGCGAGTTTGCGGTGCGTTGCGAGGTTAACCCGTGTGGGGAAGCCGTAGCGAAAGCGAGTCCGAATAGGGCGATTGAGTAGCACGCTCAAGACCCGAAGCGGAGTGATCTAGCCATGGGCAGGTTGAAGCGGAGGTAAGACTTCGTGGAGGACCGAACCCACCAGGGTTGAAAACCTGGGGGATGACCTGTGGTTAGGGGTGAAAGGCCAATCAAACTCCGTGATAGCTGGTTCTCCCCGAAATGCATTTAGGTGCAGCGTCGTGTGTTTCTTGCCGGAGGTAGAGCACTGGATAGGCGATGGGCCCTACCGGGTTACTGACCTTAGCCAAACTCCGAATGCCGGTAAGTGAGAGCGCGGCAGTGAGACTGTGGGGGATAAGCTCCATGGTCGAGAGGGAAACAGCCCAGAGCATCGACTAAGGCCCCTAAGCGTGTGCTAAGTGGGAAAGGATGTGGAGTCGCAGAGACAACCAGGAGGTTGGCTTAGAAGCAGCCACCCTTGAAAGAGTGCGTAATAGCTCACTGGTCAAGTGATTCCGCGCCGACAATGTAGCGGGGCTCAAGCACATCACCGAAGTCGTGTCATTGCAGCATATAGGGCCAACGCCTGCTG
>NZ_JBHVTS010000013.1:0-1260 GCF_042884595.1 Agromyces sp. NPDC058126
GCCGCCGCGGCGACAAGAGAAGAATCTACGCCACCCACACCCCACCCCACAAATCCATTCCGCAACCCGGGCGTGTCGCAACCACACACGACCGGCGTGGCGAGGCAATATCCCCGATCAACCCGGGTATCGACCGTCCGAGCGTCTCGAGCGCCATCGATCGGTCGGCGGAAGTGCGCACAGGGTACGAACCGAACCCGGCGAAGGGTTCGAAACCCGTGTCCTGCGAAGGCCGCCCTCCTGCTCCGCCGGCGATCACGATCGCGACGAGGGATGCCTCCGTCGTCCGCGCCACTCGGCACACCTCCTCGCCGCCGGCGACGAGGAGGAATCGAGGGTGCGGCGTCGGCAGCGTGTCGGGGCGCGCGAGCCCTCCAGGGGATCGAGGATCCAGGAAGCACGCGAGGGTCCGGCGGCGAGCCCGTTCCAACCGGTGAGCCTCGTCCGTCCCGTTGAGCGGCGGCGACGACGAAAGCTCGAGCTCGCAGCGCCGGACGACATGGCCCGTGGCATACCGACCTCGGTGCGCGCGCCGTCCACCCATGCTCTCGGAGTCCTGCGCGCGAGGCGGAGCGGCCCGGCCGGCTCCATCGTGTGCACGAAGGAGGTGGGCGATCTCACGAGCGACGGCCGGCACCGGATCACCGGCACCGGTGGTCAGCGCGAGCTCGACCCGCTCTCGAGAACGAGTGTGTGGTCGGTGGTCGACACCAGCTCGGAGTGCGGTTCGCTCCAGTCGGGGCTCGGTGTCGTCGCGGAAGAACCCTCCACCTCGAGGAACGCACGGTGTCGAGCACCCCGCCCGCACTGTCCGCTTCTCGCGAGGAACCCGAGCGTGGTGGCGACCCGGAGCTTCGGCGCCCGCGCAGAATCCTCCGTGAACGAACTCCTCCTCGGCTTCGCGCGCGGCGACGGCGCCACTCGGTGCGTGATCATCGGGGAGATCGCCGGCTGTCCGTACGGGTGCCGCCCCGGCCCAGCGCGGTCGCGACTTCCACCCGGATCTCCTCGACCAGCGCCGCGATCGCGCCATGCGTCGTCGCAGGGTTCCCGGCGCCCGCAATTGCAGCAGCGCTGCGTCGACGAACCAATGACCGGGGTCCTCAGCAGCATGAACATGCCGTGGAAACGCAAAGGAAGCCGGCCCGGCTTCCCGGTGTCGGGCGCTGCCTGGTTGTGTGGTGGGTTCGGTTAACGGTGTTGAGCCGCTCCAGCTGCCCGGGGTGGGTGCTGTGCGGCTCGTGTTGTGGTGTTGCGTGT